>NZ_JBUQDQ010000038.1:0-1374888 GCF_055179755.1 Staphylococcus sp. TCBT05
TTATATTCGGAGGATTAGCTCAGCTGGGAGAGCATCTGCCTTACAAGCAGAGGGTCGGCGGTTCGAACCCGTCATCCTCCACCATCTTAATAAGCCGGCCTAGCTCAATTGGTAGAGCAACTGACTTGTAATCAGTAGGTTGGGGGTTCAAGTCCTCTGGCCGGCACCATTATTTAAGAGCCATTAGCTCAGTTGGTAGAGCATCTGACTTTTAATCAGAGGGTCAGAGGTTCGAATCCTCTATGGCTCACCATTTTAATCATATATCGCGGGTGTGGCGGAATTGGCAGACGCACTAGACTTAGGATCTAGCGCCTTACGGCGTGGGGGTTCGACTCCCTTCACCCGCATATGCAGAAGTAGTTCAGCGGTAGAATACGACCTTGCCAAGGTCGGGGTCGCGGGTTCGAATCCCGTCTTCTGCTCCATTATATGTGCCGGGGTGGCGGAACTGGCAGACGCACAGGACTTAAAATCCTGCGGTGAGAGATCACCGTACCGGTTCGATTCCGGTCCTCGGCACCATATTTTTTAAATAGCGCCTGTAGCTCAACTGGATAGAGTGCTTGACTACGGATCAAGAGGTTATGGGTTCGACTCCTATCAGGCGCGCCATTTAAAGATAATTACTTCACCCAATTATAAACGGGAAGTAGCTCAGCTTGGTAGAGCACTTGGTTTGGGACCAAGGGGTCGCAGGTTCGAATCCTGTCTTCCCGATAACCCAATGAATAATGGGGGCTTAGCTCAGATGGGAGAGCGCCTGCTTTGCACGCAGGAGGTCAGCGGTTCGATCCCGCTAGTCTCCACCATTTTTACTAAAGAAACTAAATTACAACGGCGGTGTAGCTCAGCTGGCTAGAGCGTACGGTTCATACCCGTGAGGTCGGGGGTTCGATCCCCTCCACCGCCACTATTATTAGTTGTAAATTATATTTAGGACCTTTAGCTCAGTTGGTTAGAGCTAACGGCTCATAACCGTTCGGTCGCAGGTTCGAGTCCTGCAAGGTCCATATAATTTTTGGAGGAATACCCAAGTCCGGCTGAAGGGATCGGTCTTGAAAACCGACAGGGGCTTAACGGCCCGCGGGGGTTCGAATCCCTCTTCCTCCGCCATTTTTAAAATTAAAATTAAATATAATTTATTACCTAATATTTTTGGAGGAATACCCAAGTCTGGCTGAAGGGATCGGTCTTGAAAACCGACAGGAGCTTAACGGCTCGCGGGGGTTCGAATCCCTCTTCCTCCGCCATTAATATTAACGCGGGATGGAGCAGTTCGGTAGCTCGTCGGGCTCATAACCCGAAGGTCGGTGGTTCAAATCCGCCTCCCGCAATTTTATCTTTTTGGTCCCGTAGTGTAGCGGTTAACACGCCTGCCTGTCACGCAGGAGATCGCGGGTTCGATTCCCGTCGGGACCGCCATTATGGTTCAGTAGCTCAGTTGGTAGAGCAATGGATTGAAGCTCCATGTGTCGGCAGTTCGACTCTGTCCTGAACCATTTTATTATACAAGCCGGCCTAGCTCAATTGGTAGAGCAACTGACTTGTAATCAGTAGGTTGGGGGTTCAAGTCCTCTGGCCGGCACCAGTTTTTGGAGGGGTAGCGAAGTGGCTAAACGCGGCGGACTGTAAATCCGCTCCTTCGGGTTCGGCAGTTCGAATCTGCCCCCCTCCACCATTTATTTTTTATAGGGACATAGTTCAACGGTAGAATAGAGGTCTCCAAAACCTTTGATGTGGGTTCGATTCCTACTGTCCCTGCCATGGCGGCTGTGGCGAAGTGGTTAACGCATCGGATTGTGGTTCCGACACTCGTGGGTTCGATTCCCATCAGCCGCCCTTAATATTATTAATGGGCTATAGCCAAGCGGTAAGGCAACGGACTTTGACTCCGTCACGCGCTGGTTCGAATCCAGCTAGCCCAGTTAGTATTGGCGGCATAGCCAAGTGGTAAGGCAGAGGTCTGCAAAACCTTTATCACCGGTTCAAATCCGGTTGCCGCCTCCATGAATATGCGGGAGTAGTTCAACTTTTAGAACACATTCCTTCCCGGAATGAGGTATAGGTGTAAGTCCTATCTTCCGCTCCATATTTATAATCCCATGCGGGAGTAGTTCAACTTTTAGAACACGTTCCTTCCCGGAACGAGGTGTAGGTGTAAGTCCTACCTTCCGCTCCATATTTATAATCCCATGCGGGAGTAGTTCAACTTTTAGAACACGTTCCTTCCCGGAACGAGGTGTAGGTGTAAGTCCTATCTTCCGCTCCATTTTTTCTTCCAGATATGGGAGTTTTTTTTTACCCTTTTTTAAGTATACATAGTTTAGAAAATATATATTGAAATTTAGAGAATGGAAATATTTATGTATTTGTGTTGTTTTACTTTAATGATGTTTTTGTACGATTGTGAATTGGTAATTTATGGGAATTAATGATTTTATTGTGGAATTTCTCTTAATTTATGATCGATTTAAATGCACTCAATAAGACATTGAACAACGTTTCGTTGAAAATGTTGGTGGTATTATATGATAGTCGCCGATACTTGTAACTACGAAAAAGTAATATGAAATAGGAGAGATTAAATAATGATCAGAACATTAATGAATTCAAAGATACACCGAGCACGAGTAACTGAATCTAATTTGAATTATGTAGGTAGTATTACTATTGATAAAGATATACTTGATGCTGTTGATATATTAGCTAATGAAAAAGTAGCCATTGTGAATAATAATAATGGTGCTCGCTTTGAAACATATGTAATAGAAGGGGAAAGAGGAAGTGGAAAAATTTGTTTAAATGGTGCTGCTTCACGATTAGTTGAAGTTGATGATGTCGTTATCATCATGACATATGCTCAATTAAACGAAGAAGAAATTGAACATCATGAACCAAAAGTAGCCGTTTTAAATGAATATAATGAAATTACTCAAATGTTACATGAAAAAGAAAATCAGACTATTTTAGAATAATTTATTTGAATCACACTTGTAAATTTTTAAGTGTGATTTTTAATTTGTTAAAAGGTGACATTAAAATAACTTATAATGGTTAAAAATACATCAAAAGTGTTATTATTACGCTATTTTGTTTTGTTTACTATTGACGACAAAAGCTTAGCGTAATATAATATATTTATGCTATTTCGAGTTGATACGTTTTATAATTTGATGTATCAATACCAATTACCTGATAATATCAGGCCGGCGTGGCGGAATTGGCAGACGCGCGGGACTCAAAATCCCGTTCCTTCATTGGAGTGTCGGTTCGACCCCGACCGCCGGTATAACTAGGCTAACATTAGCCATCAACGGTAATAGAGAACCCCTTAACAAAGGGGTTCTTTTTTTATACATTGCTTTACTATAAATAAAATTCAAATATTTTGGTCACTTTATGGATATAAGAGCTATTTTATAATGCTTTAGTCTGATTTATTTTTATCACAACTCAGTTAATATAATAATTTGAGGTGACAGCTTATGATGAGAACATCTATGATAACCGGTTATTTTTTATTAATATTTATAATTGTGTTGTTATTTATATTTTTACTAGATGATAAATCTACAATCTATTATGGTAAGGTTGAAAATAATCAGGGCATTGTTAGTAATTTAGTTAGTGACAAAGGAGATATTATTGAGCATCTAAGAGTGTCTGATGATTTGCAAGAAAGTATGCATGTGGGCGATTATATTTCTGTTAAACTTTCGAATAAAAAGAACAATATAATTAATGAACAACTAGTTGATGACTCACAATTATCTTCGAAGATACTATATCGTTTAAATATATAATGTTGAAGTGAGATTTTTTTAAATCCTTTTAACTTCAATTGAAATCTATTTTAAATAATGCTGATCTACTCAAGTAGATCGGCATTTTATTTGTTGTATAGCTGGATTTTTCACATTAAATTAATCTTAAAAGTAAATATTGTGGTTTGATGTAAAATATAATATTATAAGTCTATTGTTATATTTGGAGGAAGAATATTAGATGGGAAAAAATATGTCAAAACAAACGAGTAATCATAGTGGAAAACAGTTTTTTAGTAATATATTACAGGCTGTAGGTACTGGTGTTGTTATTGCATTAATACCAAATGCCTTATTAGGTGAATTACTTAAATTCTTTAAAGAAGGTAATCAATTATTAGAAAGTATTTATCAACTCGTTGTATTAATACAGTCTTTTATGGCATTTATTATTGGTATTTTGGCAGCGCATCAATTCCGATTTAATGGTCCTGGAGCAGCTATGATAGGTGTTTCAGCAATGTTAGGTAGTGGTGCTGTTAAAGTTACTTCAAATGGTTTCGTTTTAAATGGTATAGGGGATATTATTAATACGATTTTAGTAGTTATTGTAGCGTGTTTTTTATATTTAATTTTACAAAATAAACTAGGATCACTAGAGATGTTGATACTCCCAGTTTTGATTCCTGTAATTAGTGGAGTTGTAGGACTTTATACATTAGGCTATGTTTCAAAGGTTACAAAGGGTATTGGCCATGTTGTTAGTACATTTACTGAATTTAATCCTTTGATTATGTCTATATTGATATGTGTTACTTATTCATTATTAATGGTTACACCAATTTCTGTTGTTGCTATTGCAACTGCGATAGGTTTATCTGGATTAGGTAGTGGAGCAGCAAATATGGGTATTGTAGCAGCATGTGTGACGTTTTTATTTGGATCATTGAGAGTAAATGCTGCCGGTGTAAATTTAGTACTAATCATCGGAGCAGCAAAAATGATGATTCCTGTTTACTTTAAACATTTAATCATTGCAATACCTTTAATCATAAACGGCGTTATAGGTGGTATTGTAGCTTACTTTATTGGAATAAAAGGAACACCTATGTCGGCAGGATTTGGATATACTGGTTTAGTAGGTCCGATAAATGCTTTTAATAGGATGTCTGGAGACCCAACAATGAATATTGTGTTATTAATCTTTGGATACTTAATAATTCCTTTTGTTTCAGCATTCTTTGTACATGAATTATGTAAAAAGTTTATTTATAGCTATACAGATGAAATATATAAATTTGAAATTCCTAAAAGTTAGTATTATAAGGTCTAATTTAATAAATTAGACCTTTTTTTATACACAAATATTGCATATTAACTCATTTTTATTTTATATAGGCTGTAGTTAGCGTTAATTAAAAATTAATATTGAATAATATTACGTTAATGTGTATAATAATAAATTATATAGAGAGGGGTTTAGAATATGAAACAACTAGGGAAGCTTATGTTAGTCTTTGTTGTATTCGTAAGCGCAATTTTTACCTACATAAATCCTGAGGCACAAGCAGCACAAGATGATCATTGGGAAAAAATTAAAAAGCGTGGAGAATTAAGAGTGGGGCTATCTGCAGACTATGCGCCATATGAATTTGAACATAATGTAAATGGCAAAAGTGAATATGCAGGAATTGATATAGAATTAGCAAAGAAAATAGCAAAAGATAATAATTTAAAATTAAAGATTGTAAATATGCAATTTGATAGTTTATTAGGTGCTATCAAAACAGGGAAAATTGATTTAATTATTTCTGGGATGACACCAACACCGGAGAGAAAGAAAGAAGTGGATTTTTCTGATCCTTATATGTCAGTTACTCAAAAGATGATTATTAAAAAGTCAGAAGCTGATCATCTTAAAACGATAGATGATTTTGCTAATAAAAAGATAGGTGTGCAAAAGCAAACACAGCAAGAAACAATTGCTCAAAATGAAATTGAAAATGCGCAAGTACAATCATTAACAAGAGTACCTGAAGTTATCATGTCACTTAAAAGTGGGAAAGTTGATGGTATGGTAATCGAAGGACCAGTAGCTGAAGCTTATTTGAAACAGAATAATGATTTACAATTTGCTGATGGAGTCAAATTTAATGAAGGAACGAAGAATACAGCTATTGCAGTTCCAAAAAATTCACCAGTATTAATGAATAAATTAAATAGTTCAATAAAAGATGTTAAAGATAAAGGATTAATTGCAGATTATAAAGAAAAAGCAGCAGAAGCTATGAAAAAAGATGATGGGAACTTCATTACAAAATATGGTAGTTTCTTCCTAAAAGGGATTAAAAATACAATATTAATATCAATTGTAGGAGTGTTGTTAGGTACAGTATTTGGAGCAATGATTGCGTTGCTTAAATTGAGCAAAGTGAAACCATTAAGATGGTTAGCTTCTACGTATATAGAATTTTTAAGAGGTACACCTTTATTAGTACAAGTATTTTTAGTGTATTTTGGTACTACTGCAGTATTAGGCTTAGATATTTCAGCTTTAATTTGTGGGATGATTGCGCTAGTGATTAACTGTTCAGCTTATATTGCAGAAATTATTAGAGCAGGTATCAATGCAGTTGATAAGGGACAAACTGAAGCAGCACGTAGTTTAGGGCTTAGTTACGGTCAAACAATGAAGTCCGTTATTTTACCTCAAGCGATAAAGAATATATTACCTGCATTAGGTAACGAATTTGTAACTGTTATTAAAGAATCATCAATTGTATCAGTAATTGGTGTTAGTGAGATTATGTTTAACGCACAAGTAGTTCAAGGTGCATCATTCGATCCTTTCACACCTTTAATTGTAGCAGCTATCTTATACTTTATACTTACGTTTACGTTATCTAGAGTAATGTATTTCTTCGAAGGGAGATTGAAAGTCAGTGATTAATATTAAAAACTTATATAAATCTTTTGGAAAAAACGAAGTATTAAAAGGTATTGATTTAACAATAGATAAAGGTGAAGTTGTAGCGATTATTGGTCCCTCTGGTAGTGGTAAAAGCACTTTGTTACGTTGTATGAATTTATTAGAGACACCAACGAGTGGAGATGTACTTTTTAAAGAAAATAAATTAAATAGTAAACATACAGAATTAGAAAAATTAAGACAACAAATGGGTATGGTGTTTCAAAACTTTAATTTATTTCCACATAAGAAGGTCATAGATAATATAATTTTAGCACCTAGTTTATTAAAAAAAGGTTCACAGGCCAATTTGAAACAGGAGGCACAAGCATTATTGAAAAAAGTTGGATTAGAAGATAAAGCAGATGCTTATCCAGCACAATTGTCAGGTGGACAGAAACAAAGGGTAGCTATTGCGAGAGCGTTGGCAATGAATCCAGAAGTATTATTATTTGATGAACCAACATCAGCCCTCGATCCAGAAGTAGTTGGTGATGTGTTGAAGGTTATGAAAGATCTAGCAAAAGAAGGCATGACTATGGTTGTTGTAACGCATGAGATGAACTTTGCAAGAGATGTCAGTGATAAAGTAGTCTTTATGGCTGATGGTGTCATCGTCGAATCAGGTAATCCACATGAAATATTTGAAAATCAGCAGCACGAACGAACTAAAAACTTTTTAGCGCGTGTTCTATAAGTTAAATAAAAAGTAGTTAATACACAGGTTTAATTCTAGACCAAGTATTAACTATTTTTTTATTATAAATTTTAATAAAGTGAGATTTATAGACGTTCAATTTGATACGATTATGTTAAAATGTAGGATGTATGTTTTGATGTGGGGTGTAAAAAATCGATTTAAAGCAATTAAAGCAAGATGTTATTGACTATGCACATTCAATTGGTATAGATAGTATAGGATTTACGACGGCAGATCCTTTTGATGAACTGAAACAAAAGCTTGTAGATTACCATGCTAAAGGTTATGCATCTGGGTTTGAAGAATCAGATATTAATTTAAGAACAGAACCAAAGTTAACGTTACCTACTGCAAGATCTATCATTGCGATTGCTGTTGGATATCCAAATAAATTAAAAGGTGCTCCAAAAAGTGTTCGAGGAGATCGAAGAGGTATGTTTGCACGCGCATCTTGGGGACAAGATTATCATTCTATTATGCGTAATAGGTTAGATAAATTATCGGAATATTTACAGTCAAGAGTGAAAGATGTAGAAATCAAATCAATGGTTGATACGGGTGTCTTATCTGATAGAGCAGTTGCAGAAAGAGCAGGCTTAGGTTACGTTGGTCGAAACGGCTTTGTTATTAATCCTGATTTGGGTACTTGGACTTATTTAGGAGAAATGTTAGTTAGTATTCCATTTGAACCTGATGATCCACTGCTAGACAGGTGTGGCGAATGTACGCTATGTGTTGATCGATGTCCTACTGGTGCACTTGTAGGAGATGGACAGCTGAATAGTCAAAAATGTATCAGCTTTTTGACTCAAACAAAAGGTTATTTGCAGGATGAATATCGTTATAAAATAGGTAATCGCTTATATGGTTGTGATACGTGCCAACAAGTTTGTCCTAGAAATAGAGGCATTAATACACAGCATGATGATATTGTGCTAGAACCAGAAATATTAAAGCCTAGACTTGTACCGTTATTGAAAATGAGTAATAAAGAATTTAAAAATACTTATGGTCATCTAGCTGGAGCGTGGAGAGGTAAAAAACCAATACAAAGAAATGCAATTATTGCATTAGCACATTTTAAGGAAGAGTCTGCTATACCTGAATTACAAAATGTTGCGCTTGAGGATCCAAGACCAATGATTCGTGCAACGGCATATTGGGCGATTGGCCAAATACAAGGAGAACTAGCTAGACCTTTTATAGAAGCACATTATGACAAAGAAATTGAAGAAGTCCAACAAGAAATGATAAAAGGACTGGAAATGAGGAGCGAATAACAGAATGACAAATCATATTGTATTATTTCAACCAGAAATACCAGGTAATACAGGGAGTATTGCAAGAACTTGTGCTGGTACGTACACAAACTTACACTTAATTAAGCCATTGGGATTTAGTACAGACGATAAAATGCTAAAGCGTGCAGGGCTTGATTATTGGGATTCAGTCAATATTACTTATCATGAAAGTATTGAGGCATTTTTTGAGTCAACAGAAGGTACATACTATTTAATAACAAAGTTTGGCAAGAAGACGTATTCTGATTTTGACTTTACAGATATTGAAAAAGATCATTTCTTTATTTTTGGAAGAGAAACAACTGGTTTGCCCGATTGGGTTAAGGAAGAATACCATGAAACGGCGTTGCGTATTCCAATGAATGACAATATTAGATCATTAAATTTATCTAATACAGCTTCATTATTAATCTACGAAGCATTAAGACAACAAAATTTTCCTGATTTAATTTAATAATTTTAGTAAATGAATGAAAATATTGCTCGACATTTGTATAATAGACGTAAGACTTTGAAAATTTTTATAAATGAAATTTTTTGAAGGTATTCAAGGTTGTTTATGACTGTAACAACAAGGGTAATAAAAAATAATGCTAGAACGTGTCTGAATAGAATAAGAGGAGTGTAATTACTATGGCAATGAATTTTAAAATTTTAAAAAATGAAAACATTGTAGCTGAATATACAGCAGATATTTTAAGAAAGCAATTTAACAACAATCCTACAACAATTGCAGGTGTACACCTTTCTAAAGATAATTCACCAGTATTAGATGAATTGAAAAAGAATGTAGATAAACATGCAGTTGATTTTAGTCAAATTAATATTTTAGATTATGACAACAATAAATCATTTTATGAAGCTTTAGGCGTACCAGAAGGTCAAATTTATGAAGTATCTTTTAATGAGGATACAGAATCATTTATTGGTGACAAAATTAAAACGAAAGAAAACAAAGGTAAACTTATCACACAAGTATTATCTATTGATACAAATGGTAATTTAGATATTAGTGTTAGACAAGGTTTATTCTCTGCACGTGAAATTATTTTAGTAATAACAGGTAGTGAGAAGCAAGAATTAGTGCATAAACTATATGAAGAAAATGGTAAAACAAGTTTCGAACCTTCAGATTTAAAAGCACATAGAATGGTAAATGTCGTTTTAGATGAAGCGGCAGCTCAAGGTCTACCTGAGGATGTTAGACACTACTTTACTGCACGTTTTGCTTAAAAGTATAAATGGGTGATGGAAATGACCGACAAAAATAAATTTTCAAAAAAACTAGAACATCAAGCAGATAATGAAATGGTTGATGATTACGAAGATGTTGTTGAATTAGGAAAAGAAATGGAACAAATATCTGAACAAAATGATGAAGAGAAGTTAAATCAATCTCATGATTCAAAGGTGCGTTCAGATTTATCTGATGATGCTCATTAATTACTAGTTTAACTGATATTTTGTTAATAAAATGAACTAAATCCTACTAACTTTTATGTTGGTAGGATTTTTATTTGTTGGCTATGACCTCGTTCATTCCTAAAAAAGTTATGCAATGTTAAATTTGAATATGTTATGATTAGAGCAATTCGATTTATTATAAGGAGATACGTACCTATGTTAAGTAAGTATTGGAAAGTTTTTATGATTAGTGCAGCCATTATAAGTTTAATTTCAATTAAAGGGTTTCCTATGGCAATAGGCGCACTATATTTACCAATATTATTCAAAATAATAAAGTTACAAATTAATTTATCTAAGGGATTAGTTGATCAAGTAAATGCTTCAACCTTTGTAAAAAGTAATCAAACTGGAGTCATTATTAGTGTGATATGTTGTATTTTAGTCACTGTGGTTTTATTTAAACCGCTGGGTTCATTTTATAACAGTTTAGATGGGATATTAGGCATGTTAGTCTTGATTAGTCCAGCAACGATGATTATAGGTGCAATATTGTTAATTCTTACTGCGATTGGTGTTATTCAAGCTGCAAAAGCGCATTTTAAAGATATACAAATAGTTAAAGATAGCGAATAAATAAACAGCGTTATTTACATATTCAAATGTAAATAGCGTTTTTTTTACAGTGAAATCTAGAATTTATAGTAGAGATTAAATGCAAATTAAAAGTTTATGAAAACGCTATATAATACGATTGCCCCAGTAAATTAAATAATGATATACTACAATTGAACATAGTAAAGATAAAGGGGAGAATTTGTAATGTCAGTAAGAATTGAACATGATACATTTGGTGAAATTGAAGTACCTGCAGATAAATACTGGGGTGCACAAACAGAAAGAAGTAAACGTAATTTCCCAGTAGGTAAAGAGCAAATGCCTATTGAAGTCGTATACGGATTTGCACAACTTAAAAGAGGTGCTGCTTTAGCAAATCACGAATTAGGAAAAATTTCTGATGCTAAAAAAGATGCAATCGTACATGCCTGCGATCGTATTTTAAACAAGGAATTAGATGAACATTTCCCTCTAGTTGTATGGCAAACGGGAAGTGGTACACAAAGCAATATGAACGTCAATGAAGTTGTAAGTTTTGTGGCTAATGCTTATTTAAAAGAGAATGGTAGCGATGAAACAATTCACCCAAATGATGATGTGAATAAATCACAAAGTTCTAATGATACATTTCCAACTGCAATGCATGTCGCATTGTATAATGAAGTTGAAACTAAATTAGAACCCGCTTTAAATAATTTGCGCAACACATTTAAAGAAAAAGAAGAAAAATTTAATGACATTATTAAAATTGGACGCACACATTTACAAGACGCTACACCTATTAGATTAGGACAAGAAATAAGTGGATGGCGTTATATGTTAGATAAATGTGAAACATTGTTAAGTGAGTCAAAAGCTCATATTTTAAATCTGGCAATTGGTGGTACAGCGGTAGGCACAGGGATCAATGCACACCCTGAGTTTGGTGATAAAGTTGCTAAATTCATTTCTGAAAATACAGGCTATCCATTTGTATCATCTGAAAATAAATTCCATGCGTTAACTGCTCATGATGAAGTTGTACAATTGCATGGTTCATTAAAAGCTATAGCAACAGACTTAATGAAAATTGCTAATGATGTTAGATGGTTAGCATCAGGTCCAAGAGCTGGTTTAGCAGAAATTTCGATTCCAGAAAATGAACCCGGTTCATCAATTATGCCTGGTAAAGTGAACCCAACACAATGTGAAATGTTAACAATGGTATCTGTACAAGTTATGGGTAACGATACTGCAGTAGGTATTGCTAGTTCACAAGGGAACTTTGAATTAAATGTCTACAAACCAGTCATCTTACACAACACATTACAATCAATTTATTTATTAGCTGATGGTATGCAAACATTTAATGATAATTGTGCTATTGGTATTGAACCTATCGCAGAAAATATTGATAATTATTTAAATCAATCATTAATGTTAGTTACAGCATTAAATCCTCATATTGGTTATGAAAATGCTGCGAAGATTGCTAAAAAGGCACATAGAGAAGGTTTAACGTTAAAAGAATCAGCAATTCAATCTGGCTATGTAACAGAAGAACAATTTGAAGCATGGATAAAACCTGAAGATATGGTTGAACCAAAATAATAACATTATATAGTGTAAATTAAGCTATAACTTTACTAACTTAAAGTAAGAACATAAATAAGTATCGATGAATAATAGAGCAAATCCGAAAATTTGGATTTGCTCTAAATTTTTTGTACAAAAATAATCGACAATTTCTTTAGTGTGTTAATAGAAATTGTCGATTATTAATGTTTGAAAATTTATTCTACACAGTAATATTTGAATTTTTATAGGTAATAAATCAATTATAATTCATCATCTAAGCTAATAGAAATTTGTTCTTGTGTAAGTGGATGTGTAAATTCAATTTTGTAACTATTTAGTTGTAATTGTCTCAAAGTAGAGTCACCATATAATGGATCGCCGATTACTGGATGACCAATTTCAGCAAGATGAACACGAATTTGGTGTGTTCGCCCGGTATCTAGTTTTAATTCTAATTCACAAACGCCTTCTTTAACCATTTTAGAGCTTAAGATATGTGTGATAGCACGTTGCCCAGTTGGTGAAACACGACGTCGATTTGAATGAAATTTATCTTTACCAATAGGTTTATCTATCGTTTGTGGCTTAATTGGTAATAGACTGTGAACATTTGCTTTATAAATACGATTAATCTCATTTTCTTCCAACATGCGATCAAGAATTTTCTTCATTAATGGATTTTTAGCAACAATTAATAATCCTACTGTTTCTTGGTCCAATCTATGTATAGGCTCTACATAGTCACTTTTGATAGTATAAATAACATGATTCATCAATGTGTTACTTTCTTTTAAATCATTTGGATGTGTTTTAACACCTTTAGGTTTCATAACAATTGCAATATCATCATCCTCAAAATAGATTTGAGCAAAGCGATAACTAGGTACGTAATTACTCTTTTCTTCTGGTGTAGGAATATAAGCGATATCACCAGTTTGTACCTTAGTCATTAAGGTTGCTGCTTCACCATTTAGTGTTATTTCTTTTGACATATTTAAATTGTGCAAATCTTTTTTCGGTAAATGCAAACTTTGGAATATTTCTCTTAATGTTAATGCATTATATTTACTTGGGATTTCAAATTTCATAGTATCCTCCTCAATTTATCACTAATAATCATACCACATACGACTATTTAAAAATATTGTTCTTTTCAATTTCTCAAAATCTATTAATTTAAACGCTATGCTTGTGTAAATTTCAAGTCATAGCATAAAATAGGTAATATAAGTGATTTCGTAAAAAGAGGAATGGTTAAATGGAAAAACCAACGAGATTGGCATTATTAAAGGAAATTGCAGAGTTTTTAAATGAAGAAACTGAAACATATACGATGCTAAATGGTGCGCTAAAGTCACTAATAAATGGTAGTGATTTTACTACTGGATGGATTTTCTTTATTGATGAATCAGGACAACATGAATTAGTTTCAGATATTGAATTACCGGGAGCATTATCCAAACATAATTGTAAATATATGAAGGAAGGTTCTTGTTGGTGTGTAAAAGCTTATCATAATAAGCGCTTAACTAAGGCTTCAAATATTATAAATTGCTCAAGAATTAATCTTGCAAATCATGCATACCATGAAGAAACCAATGGTATTACACATCATGCTACAGTGCCTTTAAGGTCAGGTGAAGAATTATTTGGATTATTAAATGTTGCAACACCACATACAAGTCATTATAGTGAGGAAGACTTGGAATTATTAGAATCTGTAGCTTTTCAAATTGGTTCTGCAATTAAGCGTATACTATTGACAGATCAAGAAAAAGAAGCGGCTAGAGTGAGTGAACGTAATAGATTAGCAAGAGATTTACACGATTCGGTAAATCAAATGTTATTCTCAGTAAAGTTAACAGCACATGCAGCCAATGAAATGAGCCAAGAATCTGTTTCAAAACAAGCTTTTAAAGTTATAGAAGAAACGAGTCAACAAGCTGTTAATGAGATGCGGGCATTAATTTGGCAATTAAAACCAGTTGGATTAGAACATGGATTAATTAAAGCGTTGAAAAATTATAGTGATATATTACAAATTGATTTACAGGTCCATGTTGATGGTTTAATTAATTTACCTAATATGATTGAAGAAAATTTATATAGAATTATTCAAGAAGCAATAAACAATACTCAAAAGCATAGTAAGTCTAACATTGTAGAATTAATACTAAATCAACAAGGCGATTATATTGTTGTGACAGTGAAAGATAATGGTTGTGGCTTCGATGTACAATCCACAAATATATACCAGTCTCATGGAATAAGTAATATGAGACAGAGGGCCAAAGTAATTGATGGCAAATTAAATATTATTTCTGAACCCAAAGTAGGAACTACGATAGAAATCAATGTTCCTTTGACGAATGTGAAAGGAAGTTAGACATGTACCGTATAATATTAGTAGATGATCATCATATTGTAAGACAAGGATTAGAATTTTTACTGTCTACAGTTGAAGATATAGAAGTAATTGGTGGATTTTCTGATGGAAATACATTTTTTAAGTATCTGGAGGAAAATGAATTACCAGATCTAGTGTTGTTAGATCTGGTAATGCCTGAAATGAATGGTATTGAAATTACCGAAATTATGAAACAACAATATCCAGAAGTTAAAATTCTGGTATTGACGAGTTATGTAGATGATGAACATGTAATTTCAGCAATCGATAAAGGCGCAGATGGATATGAAATGAAAGATGTAGAACCAAAACAGCTAATTGAAACGATTAAAAGTGTTATAGCTGGAGAAAAAATAATTCATCCTCAAGCACAGAGTGTTATTGAATCAGTAAGGAAAAAACCACATTTTACAAATAAGTTATCAAACAGAGAGTCAGAAGTGTTGAAGGAAATGGTTAAAGGTAAAACAAATAAGGAAATTGCAGAAACCTTATTTGTTTCAGAAAAGACTGTAAAAACACATGTTAGTCATATATTTAGTAAATTAGAAGTAGGAGACCGAACACAGGCTGCCATTTATGCAATGCAAAATAATTTGATTTAAAGTACAAATTATACTTGTTAAAAGTTGTTCTATATTTTATAAAAAATAATATTCAGTAAGTGAAAGCGAAAAAGTAGTAATCCATCAATGTTTATACGGATTACTACTTTTTGTTGGTTATTCGATTTAGTTTCCAATTACTTATTAGTAAGGAAATGAGATAAATAAAAATATTAATGCTTAAAATTTTTCACTATATTCTAGAGGATCAATTTCAGTTTTTCTTATACTGGACCCTTTTTCATATAGAAAAATAATCGAAATCATTAAAATTATAAGTGCAATAATTGCAAAATTTTTACCTAAATTAGTTAAGTTAAATATTGATAATAATACAATAATTGCAATAACTAAACAAAATAGTAAAAATGCTAAAATCATCAATGTTAATCCCATATTAGTTACTTCCTCTTAATTTTATAATTAAGATTATATAACTTTGCAAAACATATTGCATTTGAAAATTTGAAAATAGTATATAATTACTATTATTTTTTGTGGAATAATATACTGAATTCTATCATGCTGTTCAAACATTGATAGTAATAGGAATGGGTGTAATAGCATGATGTTAGTTTTAATTTTTAAATTATAGTGTTAGTAAATGAAAAATAGCAACATGCAATTTTATTTTTTTAATTTTCTGAAAAAATACTTTAATTTGTGTATATTTACTATATAATGAAGAGTAATAAAGCAAAGGGGATGTTGCTATGAAAACAAAAAATCTTTCATTAAGGATTGTTATTGCTTTGGTATTAGGTATCACTGCAGGATCAATTTTTAATATGTTTGAAGGTTCAGCATTTGTAACTAATATTGATAAGTACTTTTTTAATGTTATTGGACAAATCTTCTTGAATTTAATATTTATGTTAGTTGTCCCAGTCGTATTTGTTTCTATTGTATTAGGTGTAGTTGGAGTAGGGGATCCAAAGTTATTAGGAGGTATTGGATTAAAGACTATAACATTCTTTTTAACCACAACTGCGCTTGCAATTATTATTGGTATCGCACTTGCACTTATATTTAAACCAGGAGCAGGGAAGTCTGAATTATTGAAGAGTGATGATGTTTCAAGTTATCAACAAACATTAAATAAGCAAAATGAAGCACAAGATTCACCAGCAAAGCAAACTTTTGATCAAACATTAATTAATCTGTTTCCAAAAAATCCAATTCAGGCCATGACTGATGGAAATATGTTGCAAATTATAACTTTTGCGATATTTATAGGTATAGGAATAATTATGGTAGGTTCTAAAGCTGATGCGGTTTACCGGCTATTTGATCAGACAAATGAAGTCTTGATGTTTATAATTACAATGATTATGAATTTATTTGCCCCAATTGGGACGTTTGGTTTGGTTGCTCATGCATTTACTGGTGCAGGTTTCGGTGCAATTCAACAACTCGGCATGTATTTCTTTATCGTGTTGTTAGCATTAGCAATTCATTTCTTTGTCGTTTATGGTGCAGCGGTAAAATTCCTTGGAAAGTATAGTCCTGCCAAGTTTTTTAAAGGTTTTATACCTGCTATTACACTTGGATTTAGTGCTTCAAGTTCGAATGCTGCCTTACCAGTTTCCATGAATTGTACGAAAAAGATGGGAGTTAGACCAGAAATCGCTTCATTTGTACAACCACTTGGAGCTACAATCAACATGGATGGTACCGCAATTATGCAAGGGGTCGCAACAATATTTATTGCACAAATTTCAGGTGCCAATTTAACATTCGGACAATTAATTACTGTTGTTATTGTGGCAGTAGTGGCATCAATTGGTACAGCCGGTGTACCAGGGGTGGGTTTAATTATGTTAGCGATGGTATTAAACGCAGTCGATTTAAACCCTGCAGCTATTGGTATAATATTAGGTATCGACAGATTGCTTGATATGACACGTACATCAGTAAATATAACTGGGGATGCAGCTTGTGCGCTAATCGTATCTAACTCTGAAGAAAAGAAACTAGCTAAAGTAAAAGGCGCGGCTAAACCATAATGTACTTTTGCTAGTAGCATATTAAGTTAACAATTGAATGTGTTATAAATTGTTAGTCAAGAACAACAGCAAAGCTAACTATGAAACAAACTTGAAACAGACTATGATGTTAAAATATCATAGTCTGTTTTTATTTATAATTAAGAAAATTAAGAAATTCACGTTGAAATCTACCTTGATTAAACAGAGATATAAGTGGGTAGCGTAAAGTGAGGTGATGTACGATGTTTGAAAAATTATTAAGTTCTTTTGGCGTTAGTAACTTAAAGGTTGATACTAAAGTAAAAGGGGATAAATTTAATATACATGGCCAATTAACTGGAACAATATATATTAAAGGAGGGTCAACTGAAGAAGTGATTGATAAAATTGAACTGACTTTAATTGAGAAAATAGAGAATAGCGATGCTACGAGTGATTTTCAAATTTTAGAAAATGAGGTTGAACGGTTTGAAATTAAAGAGTTAATTAAAATAGGTGAAAAGGAAAACTATAAGCAATCATTTACCTTTAAAGTAAATACTAACGATTTAAAACATAATCCTAAAAAATTAGTGTTAAAAACACATGTCTATCTTGTGAGTTCAATAGATAATTATGATGAAGATGAAATAAAAGTTGTATATCGTTAGTTCAGTTTAAAAAATAGAAAAAGCGGCTTAATCCAGTAAATGAATTAAGTCGCTATTTTGTGTTTAGTTGTTTTAGTATAAATTTTTATATATCGTAATTTGTGATAAGTTGATGCCTTGAGCCAAAACACTTACATAAAATCAGCAAAATGGTCTCTATAACGCATGTGCAATAATGATCCTACAATAAACAAAATAAGTACTAACACTACATTGTAAATAGCGATATGCCAATGAGTCAGAAAGTACCATTCATGGTGTAATACAGCAGCTCTATAGCCTTCAGCTAAAAAGTAAATAGGATTAAATTGCATTACCTTTTCAACAATTACATTATTAGGTAAGTATAATATAGACGATACAAAGAAAATTATTCGCATCAGAGACTGCATAACCATTTGAGTATCTCTAATAAGTACTCCTAAAGTAGATGTAACTAATGCAATTGACATAGTCAATAATAAAGAAAATGGAACATAGAGTAATAACTGTAATGTATAAATACTAGGGTGATAACCTCCAAAGAAACATATCATCATTACCAATATTAGTAGGCCAAGATGTCCATAAAATCGACTGACTACGATATAACTAGGTATGATTGAAATAGGAAAATTCATTTTAGCAACATGATTGAACTTTGAAGCAATTGCTTTCGTTCCTTCCAATACACCTTGATTTACAAAGAACCACATACTAATACCAACTATTAGCCAATAAATAAACGGCACGCCTTCCATAAGACGATTACTTCTAAAGCCTAAACCAAAGACAAACCAATATACAGCGATTTGCATAGCCGGATTTATCAGTTCCCAAGCAATGCCTAAATAATTACTGTGATTAGATATACGTAATTGAAATTCTGCTAATCTTTTTATTAAGTAGACATTTTGAAAATGTTCTTTAAAAACAGTCCAAACTGCATTCATTGTTAAAAACTCACTTTCGTTTAACTTCATAAACAATTATATTATAAAAAATCAATAATTGAAATTAGAGTTCATTTTAGTTAACCATTTATATACAAATTTGCATCGTATTAACTAAGTGTATTTATAAATAAAAGGATAAACTTATAGTGATTAAGTTAATTAGTCATTAACTTTTTATATTGAGTAATAAAGTGCTGTGCATCTGATTTATTTATTTGTTTAAACGGCCATACATCATTTTCGTTATCTATAATAACCAATTTATGTAAAATAATGCCTCTTTGTAGTTGTATTTCATTAATTTCACTCAACAAGAATGTATCTTTAACTTCATTACCTTCAACCATTCCAGAAGCTTTAAACTTAATATGATCCGAATATAAAATTAATTCTCCAGGAATAGCTTGGGTCGTAAAAATTTGAAGTGCTACATAGATTGAAATAATTGGTTTATTCGTCATCATCACTTAATCAACTCCATTCTTTATTCAACATTATAATTTATTATGTAAGTAATGCAATGTAAAAATAATATATATTACGTCATTTATTTATAAAAATATAAAGACGTTCAAAGGTTGTTCCTATTAAAGTGTAAGATTATAATATGATTATTATATAAAAAGTGAAGGGGCATAAAGTGTGAAAAAACAACATATTCGTAATGAATTTAGTAATAAAGGACAACATAATTATGAAAAGCAAAGACATTCGAAAAACAGTAATTCCGTAACTAAATTAGTAATGATTATTCTTGCAAGTCTTTGTTTTTTTCTGATTGTAATTGGCATTTTATTTGGCGCATACCGGTTTGTAGCAGGTAGTTTAAATCATAATAATGAAGATACTAAGCATCATACTCCAAAGAGGAAAGTAGCATCACCAAAAATTGATGTACTTTCTCAAGATTTTCATGATAATTATATGAATCGTAATCATGTAAAAGGATATAAAGGCTTTGAAATAGGCGCAAGTAAAAAATCAATTGTAGCGAAATATGGTAAGGGTGAAAAAATAGGTAGAATAAATGATCAAAATGTATTGAAATATGGAAATTTAGGTGTGTCATATAAAGATAATAAAGTTGGACATATTTTTGTAATTCCTAAAGAGACAACGATTCAATCATTTATTAGTTACCACGGTCAAGCTACTAATATAAATAATTCCGGTATATATACATTTGACGACAATAAGCAAAATGATTTTATGATCAAAGTATATGTCGAAAATAATAAAATTAAAGGTATTGAAAATATTAAGGCAACAGATAATCAAGTAGATTTTAGTGATGGTGTTAAAAATGAATCAGAAGCAAAAGCTGTTGCAAAAAGAGTGTTAGGATTTAGAAATATTAATATTAATGTAGATTCGGTTAAAGATGATGGCTCTGTATATAAAGTGAAATATGGTAAAGAGGATGAAGCGGACCAAAATAGGGTCTTAACTATTAGGAAAACAGATGGTCTAACAACAGGTGACACAACTGCTAGTAATTAATAGTAGGTATATATTAACGTTAAATATAATTACATGTCTGTAATGGTGTATTCTATGAGCTATGACACGATAAAAATATGCTTTATTTTCTTTGTTATTGTTAAATAATTACAAAAAGGAAATAGAGTAGATACCAATAATTTTGATCAAAGTATTAGCTAAATATGGAAATATTAGTATTTAACATGTTTTTGTAATAAAGCTACTAGAGAACTTGTCAGTAAGTGAGTTTATATTAACTCATTTACTGACTTTTTTTATTAGACTTTGTATTGACTAGCAAGCATACCAAGGGCTAAGTCGAACCAAAGTATTGATACACATTCAATACTGAGAACTAATTCGAAGCAAGTGTAGAAATCTCATACTTTTGTTCCACAATAATAAATTTTCTAAGATTGTAAAGCGCTCTTGAGTACGAAATGTTAAAGTACTCATAATTTTAATAACAATGAAAATTACGCTCCGTTGAGTAAAAACTAACGATATAATTTAAAGTTGTAACTTGGCAAGATAAATGGATGTAAATCAATGATTTAAAATACTCAGGTGATGTAAAAACCTTATCAACACAATAAATTGCAGTGTGAGGAAATGTTACGCTCATTTATTTATGAAACGCTTATGTCAAAAAATATTACAATTTATGTTATATATATTCACACAAATTTTATTTTTACATATTTTTAATATATGATGTATTCAATAAAGATAAAATCTTTATTAATAGCTTTTTATAGTAAAAAAATACCTGTTTCAAAGATTAAGGGAGGTAGTTCTATGACAGTTATTAAATCTTGTCTCTTTTCATTATCGCAAAATAGTAATATAAATAAATTAGCCACTAAAATGGGACCAAAAATAGGAATTAAATCATTTATAGCTGGCACTACTTTAGATGAATTAGAAATGAATATTGTGCGCTTAAATAAACAAAATATAGCGGTAACTGTTGATAATCTAGGTGAATTTGTCTATTCAGAGTCAGAAGCTTACAATGCCACTTATCACATAATTAAAGTTATAGAAAGAATAAATGAGCAAAATTTAAATGCTCATATATCTTTAAAGTTAACACAAATTGGTTTAGATATTAATTCAGAAATTTGCAAACAAAATTTAATGCGCATTTTAGCAAAAGCCAATGAAGCACATATTTTTATAAATATTGATATGGAAGATTATGGTCATATTCAATCAAGCTGGCAAATAATTGATGACTGTGAGCAAGTTTTTAATAATTTTGGAACGGTAATTCAAGCCTCTCTACTAAGAGCAAAAAAGGATCGACGTGAACATAAGTATTTAAGACTAAGAATTGTAAAAGGTGCATATAAAGAAAGCGGAAAGGTTGCATATCAAACATCTAAGGAGATTGACATTAATTATTTAGAATTATGCAAATCACATCTACAAGATGGGAAATTTACCTCAATCGCTACGCATGATTATGATTTAATAACTAAGTTGATTCGATATATTGAACAAAATGAAATTTCTAAATCGAATTTTGAATTCCAAATGCTTTATGGATTTAGAACAAACCTGCAACAACAATTGGCACAACAAGGTTACCAAGTATGTGTATATATGCCTTATGGCAAGGACTGGTACGGTTATTTTATGAGGAGATTGGCTGAAAGACCACAAAACATTAATTTAGTAATAAAACAATCGCTCAGCAAATTTTGGTTAAAGGGAAGACTTTAGCGTTGGCTTTTACAGGGAAATTATTGGATAGTTTTTCATAAATTAAAGAAAGTGGTGTAAACCATGTCAAATATATATTATACGGATAATGACACTAATAACTTAGATTATTGTTTAGCACCAAAAATATTAATGTATACGGACTATTACATTAATATGAGTACCAATGCTTTTAAATTATATATTTTTTTACATGATAGATTAAAAGTGAGTATTCAAAAAGGGCTTAAAAATAATAAAAATCAATACTACACCCACATGTCTATAGCAGAAGCTGAAGCACTATTTCACTGGTCAAAAGTAGAGTTTGAGCAGTTAAAGCAAGAATTAAAGTCATATAATTTATTATGTGAAGTACTTAGTGAGCATCACAAAGAAAACCTACTATATTTAAAAAAATGTAAATGTTCGCAATTAGAGCATAATAATTATGAAAAAATGTTAGTTCATTCAAATTAGTATTATTGACTTAACAATGCATGTTAAAAATAAGCAGTATTGATAATTTAGTAGTGTAGTGTTTATTAAATTATATGAAAGGGTCTTATTTTTTAATGCATCTTAAAGTAAAATTATCATTTTTAGATTGTATTGTGGCGTGACTCCTGAGGGGACAGGACAGAAGACTAGAGGCTGAAGCTGCTCCCCCTAGGAAAGCGAGCCAAAAACACGAAAACATTTAATAAAAAGCACTCAGATAAATTCATTCATCTGAGTGCTTTTTTTGGTCTTAAACTCCATAAACCGTTAAAATTTTAGATTCTGTAAAGTCTGACACTCAAATGAAATAGTATAGAAGACAAACTATTCTTGCGTACCATATGAACAAAAATAATAGACATATGAATCATGTTATAGGATATTAAAAATTAAAAACACTGAACAATTAAGGGTTAGTTTCTTTAACTAGCTATACCGAAACGATAGTGGACAAGTAAATATGGTCAAAAATAAAAAAAAAAACAATTTTTATACATCATAGAAGTACTATATGCTCTTTCGACAAATAAAGAATATTATATTTATTTTAGTGAATTTGATTATTTTAATTAATATTTAATAGAGAACATTTGAATGAAAACGTTATATTCATCGTATACATTTATAAAAACAAAAAAATGTATTGGAAATAATTTGAGATAGTGATAATATGTTTTAGTGTCATTTTCCACATATGAAAATATATGTTTTTGATAAATTTTTGAATGATATAATTTTGATGGATATAAAACTTTAAATTTTGATGAAAGTCCTGAAAAATGATTTTATATTACATTTTATTTTAGTTGTGTTGAAATTAGGGAATATTTTAATTCATACCAAAATATTATATAAATTCTTTTAATAACGGGAATAAACATGTTATACATCGAAGTAACTGGGAAGTTATAAAAGTGAAATATAGATAATTAAAATTATGTCTCTTTGCAACTACGATATTTAAATTATTAAATATGAATAGGAGAGATGTTAATGGGGATACTATATAACGTAAAGAACTTATTAATTAAAAAGTTTGATTGTATAGATCTATATGATAAAGGTCATAAGATTGAAATTGTTTTTAAATATAAAAATTTCATCTTACCTAAGGAATCAGGTTTTGAGCTAAGAGTTCAAAATAAAAAGACTGCTGCTAAATTTCGAAAAGCTAAACTCAATCATTTAGTAATGGAAGTGGATAAAGCGGATTTAGTATTTCAAGAATATGAGCCTTTTTTGAAATTGAATTTATATTATAACAATGAAAAGTTATGGGTTAAGAATACTGTAGAAAATGAGTTATACCTTTCTTTAGATAACGTACTGTGTAAATTTAAAACGGGCAAAGATATGTTTATTAAAAAGGTCAATGAATCTCAACTATTTTTAAATAAATATGTTAAAAGTAGAGCATATATTGAAGGTTCCAATTTGATTTTTAATACGAGCAAAAATATTAATTTCAACCAATTACTGTTGGTAAAAGAATCAGATAATATTTTAATTGATATAAAACAGATTGGTGACGCTCAATTTACAATTCCAATTGAGAATATCGAATCCCTTGTTATGCAAGAATTTGATCGAGTATTTTTAATCAAAGATGACGTTGCCTATAGGGTTAAATTTAATGATGAATATGAGTTTAATTTATATCACTATCATATTCAAATAAATGATAGACAATTCTATGTGTATCACAAAATATTGAACGTTTCTAATATTGTTATTAACGAGGCGCCAAACAAGACTGGCTATATAGTTAAAATTAATAAAACTGAAACAGAACCGATAATTAAATTCGAAAATTTAGTTTTAATGAATAATGAAAATCATACAATTGAAACTTATCCGGTAAGAACATTTGATGATCATCTAACAGCGAAAATACCTTTTGAGACATTGACTGAAAATGCATCTAAAAAGAAACTATATATAGAAGGTATTGAAATTGATGGAGATACGGAACGAAGTGTAATTTATAGTATACGCGAACAATATGCTGATAGGGCCGTTTATCAATCAAATATTAGTATTAACAATCAGTATTACATTATGGAATTCTATTCTAAAAGAGGCATTGAATTATTATATAGGAAGCCTTTTTTCAAAAATGGAATAAACTATATTAAAAATGATAAAATCAATTTCTTCATTAAAGCGGATGATTTGTATTCACATTGTACATTTACGCTTACATTTGAAGATAGATACACGAATGATTGCGTTGAATATCAAATTGATGTTGGTGAGACTGAACTAAAATTAGATTATGAAGCAATAGATCAAATAGTGTCAAAATCAAAAACTGTTGTGGACTTATTTATTAATATAAAAGAAGAGGACACAATTGTAAGAAAAGAAAAAATACGATATAGAACCGTTAATTATAAGAAGGATGCATTTTTCTCGCAACATGTATTTGATTCAATAAATGAGAGGGTATTTTATTTAAGCACAATTACGCCATTCAAAAATATAAAATTAGAGAGATTTTCTATTACAAAAGAACAAATGAATGTTATGAATGCTGCTAAAAAAGATAATAATACTTGGTTGATTTCTGAAAGATTTGATAATGCTCAAGATAATGGCATTGTGTTCTTTAAATGGTTGCAGCAATATACGAATATTGACGCTTATTATGTAATAGATACGGAATCAGCAGATTATTCAAAAATAAAAGATTATGATAATGTTTTAGAGTTTGGTTCGTTGAAACACTTTGAAATTGCAAATAAAGCGAAGGTATTAATCTCAACACACGATTTAGAAAATGTACTTCCATATAAGCCTGCGAAAGGTTTTTATGGTTATGAGCATACATTGAAAGTATTTTTACAGCATGGTGTGTTAGGTCGTAAAAATGTTGAATATCATAAAGCATTCTATGATTTGCCATTTGATATGTTTAATGTAAGTAGTGAAAGTGAGAAGCAAGACGTTGTAGTGAATCAAATGGGATACGCTCCACAAAACGTATATGTGACAGGATTGTCGAGATTTGATGAACTACCAATTAACGAAGATAATCAACAAATTAAAAAGGTATTAATTATGCCGACATGGAGAGACTGGTTGAATAGTGATATTGCCTTTGAAAATAGTGAATATTTAGAGAGATATTTGAATTTAACAAAAAATAGAGATCTAAATCAATTAATTGAAAATAACAATATAGAAATTAATTTTTATCCACATTATAGAGCGCAGCATTATTTCAAATTATTCTTAACGAATAACCATATTAGAGTGAAATATGTAGAGTTGGGTGAACGTACGGTACAATCATTGTTAATTGAACATGACTTGCTAATTACCGACTATAGCAGTGTGAGCTTTGACTTTACTTATATGAATAAACCAGTAATATTCTATCATTTCGACGTTAAACGCTTCTTTAGAAAAGGAATTCTAAGACCGATTCATGAAACCTTCCTCGGAGATATTGTAAATGATGAGAAAAGTCTGGTGACTTTAATTAAATCATATGTTGAAGGAACAAATGATGTTAAACCGGTTAATAAGCAATCTATCTTTACAAATATTGACCAAAGCAATAATTTAAGAATTTATAAAAATATATTACAACGCTTAGAATCAGAAACGCAAGCTAATTTCAATAATACAAATTGATATAGGATAAGACAGAACGAATTTAAACCAGCCTACTTAAAGCAATTGAGTGGGTTGGTTTTTATATTTCAAATAGTTTAATACATAATAGAAAATAAACGAAATATTTTTAAGTATAAATGGTCGTTAAAATCTTCTTAATTAGAAAAAAAAGCGAGTTAAAGGGGAGTAATATTTATAAAAAGCTAATATATTGAAAGTGATCAATAATAAGTAATATAAAATTGTATGGATAATTATGCATATATATATCAAATGAAATACAGATTTACAATAATATGATAGTGCTTAAACTTAGAAAATTTTTTTATATTATCAGGTTTTTTCAAATAGTTAAATATTAATTTTAACTAAAACAATATTATTACTAAAAAGAATGCGCTTTAAATCATTTAGTTGTCAATATTTTTAATGTCGAAATTCATTTTAAATAAAAAAAAGACCTCGCCAGACATTGATATTAATATCTAGCGAGATAGACAATTTATTATAAAACAGTGTCACAACTCATGTATTTATTCCAATTAATGAATAGTGAAATGCATAATTAAACAGTTGTGTTATATTTAATATTGTTCGAATGTAGATTTAAGCAAATACAATTGTTTTGTTACCTTCAGTGACAATAACTTTATGTTGTACATGTAACTCAACAGCTTGAGCTAAGACACGTGATTCTACATGACGGCCAATTTTACGTAAATCTTTAACATTATATCTGTGGTTAATTCGTGTAACATCTTGATCAATTATTGGCCCTTCATCTAAATCAGAAGTAACATAATGGCTTGTAGCACCAACAAGTTTCACACCACGTTCCCAAGCTTGTTTATAAGGGTTTGCCCCGATAAACGAAGGTAAGAATGAGTGGTGAATATTTATAATTTGATTTGGATAGTGACTAACAAAGTTATCTGTTAATATTTGCATGTATTTTGCTAAAATGATTAATTCTACTTCATGTTGCGCACATATATCTAAGATTTTTTGTTCAACTTCTTCCTTAGGTTGTGTGCTTGGTACATGGAAGAAAGGAATATTGAAAGCATCAGCAAAATGCTTATTATTTTCATGGTTACTTACAACACAAACGATTTCGGCAGGAATTTCACCACGTTGTACTCTTAATAATACTTCGTTAAAAGCATGGTCTTCTTTAGAAACAAATAATGCAATTTTTGTTTTTTTACTATTATCAAATAATTCAAATTCGATATTATTGTCTTGCAACTCTTGTTCTAAGGCTTGTTTCAATGTATCAACCTTTTCAAATTCAAATCTTAAATATAATTTACCTTCTGAATCTTGATCACTGTCATATTCTGTAAAATGATCAAGGTGTAAAATATTTGAATTATGTTTAGCAATAATGTTGGTAATGAGTGACGTAATGCCGACTTTATCTGAACAAGTTGCTAATAATATGTATTTATCTTTCATTTATATGGACACCTCAAATTTTAAAAGTAATTCAAATTATAATGAAGATTCTGAATAAAGTAAATCAATATAATTGTATTTTGCAATTTTATAAGAAATTAATTTTTAACTGTACGAGACGTAGTGAATTAGGCTATAATAATTATGGTCTTTTTACTTCAAAAAAGTAAAAAGTAATTAGTATGCGATACTACATAATGAATTAATACGCTTTCACAATGCCTGTTGTCGGTTGTTAAGGCAATATAGGGAATAAGATTGATTATTTTGATAATTTCGCCAATAATTAAAAACAATGAAAATTTCATTTCACTCTTTTATTTTATTAAAATTTATATTAAGATGTAATTTGTGTTTCAAGAAGCGTGTATTTTTGCAATTTCTTGTGTCCGGATAAAATATTCTTTTATGAAAGGTAGATTAAAGTAATGGATAGACAGACTTTTACAGATTTAATTCAAACAAAATTTAAAATGGTTCGTATCGAAGCGGGTTATACGCAAGATACTATGGCTCAGACTATAGGTCTTTCAAAGAAGACATTAGTTCAAATAGAAAAAGAGAGAGTATTACCTAACTGGACAACATGTGTGTCAATTTGTGCATTATTTAGAGATTCAGATGTACTAAATAGTACGTTTGGCTGTGATCCATTAGAAATGGTACAAACAATTTCTCGTAACCATTGTGCATATCCAAATCATTCAACTACAAGTGATATTTATTGGAATACTGTAGATACTCGAAATGGTTTTATTTTACAAAGTAACAAAGTTAGCGATATCTATCGTGTGCTTAATAAAGAAACGCAACCTATTTTTGGTACTTCAAAAATGAGAGAAGCGGAAACATATTTCGGTAGAATTTCTAAAGAAGAATTAATGCACGTATAAATGAATGCATTATAAAGTGATAGAAGAATCATTATTTATATGATTTAGTTTTAAAGATAAGAAAGTGCTTAAATTATATTTGAATGATTTAGTCACTATATTATAAATTTGACCTAAACAGAGATTTAGGTCTTTTTTATTTTTATAAACAAATTAATAAACATAAAAAGGTGTTATGCTACACATTCAAGTATGGTATGTTATACAATGTGAAAATAGTTTTACGTATAAATAAGACTTATAAAGATAATATTTAAAGGAGTTTATGTAAATGCATGCATTTCTGATCATAATATTTATGATGGTTATAGGTGCGTTAATTGGTGGTGTAACAAATGTAATTGCAGTTCGAATGTTATTCCATCCTTTTAAAACATACTATATATTTAAAAAAAGAGTACCATTCACACCAGGTCTTATTCCTAAAAGACGTGGTGAAATCGCAGATAAAATAGGACAAGTTGTAGAGGAGCATTTACTTACAGAATCAGTATTTAAATCAAAATTAAATGCACCGTCTTCTAAAGAAGCGATAGAGGCATTATTACTACAACAAATAGCTAAATTAAAACAAGATTCTACAACAATACAATATTTTGCAAATAAGTTAGACGTTGATGTCACTGACTATACAAACGATAAATTACAACAGTTAGTTCATACTAATTTGGATAAATTTTATTTAGAACATAAAGACCAACCAGTGAATATGATTTTGCCTGAAGAAATTGAACAAGCAATTGATGAAAAAGTTACGTTATTACCGGATTTATTATTTTCGAGGGCACGTGTTTATTTACAATCTGATAAAGGTGCAACAGATATTGCATCGATGTTAGATACATTTTTCCAAGAAAAGGGGAAAATCGTAGGGTTATTACAAATGTTTATGACGAAGGAAAGTATCGCTGAACGTATACAGCAAGAATTAATTAGATTGACACAGCATCCGAAAGCGAAGTCAATTGCAACTCAAGTGATTGATAGTGAATATCAGACGATTAAAACCAAACACCTATCTGAATTAGTGACTGCCACTCAATTTGATTCGTTTAAGCAGTCAGCAAGTGATTTAGCAGTAAGCTATCTAGCTATAGATGACAAAGCGCAACAACCATTACATCAATTAATGCCAAACTTTATATCTTTCTTAGAAAATAAAGTAGCAAAGAAATTAACAGATGTAATTATAGAAAATGCATCAGAACATCTTTCACCAATAATGAAAAAGATCAATTTAAGACAATTGGTAGAGGAACAAATCAACACATTCGATTTAGACTATATTGAAAAATTAATTATTGATATCGCCAATAAAGAATTAAAATTAATCATGTTTCTTGGTTTTTTATTGGGTGGTATTATTGGTCTATTACAAGGCGTAATTGCTATCTTTGTATAACATAATAAATTATGTTATTGTAATAGCGATGTGGTTTTAACACATAAACACAAAAGGAGTGAAGCAGAATGGCAGTAAATTTATACGATCATGCTAATCAATTAGAACAAGCTTTAAGAGAAAGTGATGAATACAAAGCAATTCAAAACGCTTATACTAAAGTTAAAGAAAATCAAGAATCAAAAGACTTATTCGATGAGTTCCGTGAAACTCAATTAAGCTTCCAACAAAAACAAATGCAAGGTGAAGAAATCGGTGAAGAAGAGCTACAAAAAGCACAAGAACAAGCTCAAAAAATCGAAAATGACTCTAATATTTCTGAATTAATGGCTGCTGAGCAAAACATGAGCCAAGTATTCCAAGAAATCAACCAAATCATCGTTAAACCTTTAGACGAAATCTACGCTGACTAATACAAAATTTTATCGTGGAAATGATTTGTGAAAGTTAACATATAGTTAATATTGTACAACTTTCAAGCTGTCGACAAAGTTTCAAACTTTGTCGACAGCTTTTTTTGTATTGAGTGATTTCATCAACAGTAAATGTAATATATTGTCATTACTTGTTTTATCGACTGATGCTTTACCATTGTGGTAAAATATATAGATACTAGGTGGTGACATGTGTGCTTTTTAATAAGCAAATTATTTTTGTTGAAATTAATTTTATAGCATAGCATACATAGCTACAAATACCTTTCTATAAAGGAGAACATATATCATATGGTTAAATTTATTCATTGTGCTGATTTACATCTAGATAGCCCTTTTAAATCTAGAAGTTATTTGAGTCAGTCTATATTTGAAGATATGCAAAATAGTGCTTATGAAAGCTTTAAAAAAATTATAGATTTAGCATTGAATGAAGAAGTTGATTTTCTAATTATTTCTGGTGATTTATTTGATCAAGAGAATCGTACATTGCGAGCAGAAGTATTTTTAAAAGAACAATTTAATAGATTAGCAAAAGAGCAAATTTTTGTATATATATGTCATGGAAACCACGATCCATTATCTGCAAATATTGGTACTGAATGGCCAGAAAATGTGTCGGTGTTTTCTGAAAATGTTGAAACATATCAAACTATTACTAAAAGTGGAGAAGAAATCTATTTACATGGTTTCAGTTACCAAAATGATGCCAGTTATGAAAATAAAATAGATGCTTATCCATCAAGTCAAGGTCAAAAAGGTATTCATATAGGTATCTTACATGGAACATACAGTAAGACAAATTCAAAAGATCGATATACGGAATTTAGATTAGAAGATTTAAATAGTAAGTTATATCATTATTGGGCACTCGGTCATATTCATGAAAGGCAAGCATTAAGTGATATGCCTCAAATTCATTATGCTGGTAATATTCAAGGTCGTCATTTTAAGGAACTTGGCGAGAAAGGCTGCTTACTAGTAGAAGGAGACAATTTAAAGCTCAACGTAACATTTGTACCTACTCAATTTATTCGTTTTGAAAAGGCAACAATAGAAACGGATAAAACCTCGAAGCAAGGTTTATTTGAAGTGATACAGGCCTTCAAGGAACAAGTAAGAAAGAATGGTAAATCAATTTATCAACTTACAGTAGAAATTACCACTGACCAATTTGTGTCTGAACAAGATTTAATTCAAGTTGAAGAAATGATTAGTGATTATGAAGAAAATGAACATAATTTTGTATTTATTGAAGACTTGACTATCCGCAACCAATTTGAAGATCAAAATACGTTAGTTAAAGAGTTTGCGCCAGAACTTATAGCAGACAATAGTGTTTTCGATCAAGCGATGAATGACTTATATTTAAACCCTAAAGCTTCTAAGTACCTTGAAAATTATAATGACTTTGATCGACGTCAGTTGATTGAACACGCTGAACAACTATTGAAGTCAGATATGAGGGGGGAATAAAATGAAAATCAAATCATTAGAAATTTATGGTTATGGTCGTTTTGTAGAGAGGAAAATTGATTTTGATGATCATTTTACGGAGATTTATGGTGAAAATGAAACTGGTAAGTCTACAATACAAGCCTTTATTCACTCAATACTATTCGGTTTCCCGACTAAAAAGGAAAATGAACCAAGATTAGAACCACGTATGGGCAATCAATATGGTGGAAAGTTAACCTTAATCCAAGATGATGGCTCACAAGTAGAGGTTGAACGTATTAAAGGTAGTGCAGTAGGCGATGTAAAGGTTTATTTACCAAATGGTATGATTAAAGATGAGGCATGGCTGAAAAAAGAGTTGAATTATATCTCTAAACGTACATATCAAGGCATATTTTCTTTTGATGTATTGGGCTTACAAGATATTCATAAGAAAATGGATGAAACACAGCTTCAAAATTATTTATTACAAGCAGGCGCTTTAGGTTCGACAGAATTCACAAGTATGCGTGAACTAGTGAATGAGAAGAAGGAATTGTTGTATAAGAAAAATGGTCGTAACCCTATAATTAATCAACAAATTGAGCAATTGAGAGAATTAGAAACTCAAATTAGAGAAGAAGAAGCAAAGCTAACAAACTATAAACGTTTTGTCGATGATAAAGATAAGTCAGAACGCCGTTTGAATCATTTGAAACAAAATTTAACCCAATTATCTAAAATGCACGATCAAAAACAAAAAGAATTAGCTTTACATGAACAAACTCAAGAATGGAAAGCATTGGAAGCGGATTTAAATATAGAACCAATCCAATTTCCAGAACAAGGTATTGATCGATATGAAGCTGCTAAACTTCAAACACAAAACTTAAAAAGAGATATTGGTTTACGTGAAGAACGCTTAGCGCATTTAACAGCAGAAAACGACAAAATTAACTTACCAAAGCAAAGTGATATTGATGCATTTAATCATATTCAGCAACAAGAAAATGAAATAAAGCAAAAGGAATATGAATTAAAATCCTTAGAAAAAGACATTTCAGATAAAGAACGCGAAAAAACAGGTTTAAAATCAAATATTGGTTGGCAAGATGTACATCATCACGTTGATAGTTCTGAAGCAATGAAGAGTCATATTAGTAATCAAATTAAGCATAAACAAGAACAAACAGCTATTATTCAACAGTTAGAACGCAATATTGAAGAAAATAAAATAGATAAAGATACGAATAATGCAGAGATGGATGCATTAGAAAAGGATATTGTTCCTGAAGAAAACTTTGAGAAAAAGAAACAATATAATAAGCGTGTATTTGAATTACAAGAAAAAAATAATTTATATCAGAAAATGAAAGAAGCTTTTGATATTGAACAACGTGAAAATGAGAGAAAACAAAATCTATTCCGTATGAGTTTAATTATCTTAGCGGTTATAGGCATTGGATTAACTATATTTTCATTTGTATCAGCAAATGTCATTTTCGGTGTTATATTTGCAATTTTATCTGTAATCTTTATAATTGGTATTTTTATGGTTAAATCAAAAGAAGTTGGACATAGTGAAACTTTTTCTAAAGAAATTGATGACCTACAACATAAAATCAAGCATTTAGAAGATAATTATGATTTAGACTTTGACTTAGATGATCAATATAGAGTTAGAGAACAATTACAAAATGCAATTAAGACTAAAGAGGCATTAGATAAAAAAGCAAACTATTTAACGACGAATTTAGAACAAGCTAAAAAACACTATCAAACTGCTGATAATAATATTAATAGTGTGAAAGCCGATTTATACCTTTCTGATAAAATGTCTGATGAATTAATCATAGATAGTATTGCAACAATGAATAAAGTAAAAGAACATGACACGCACATTATTGAGTTATCTGAACAGGCGCGTCAATTGAAAGAAGAAATTATAGCATTTTATAATCATGCAAAGGAAGTTACTAAAAATCAGTTTACTTATGTAAGTGATTTGTCATTATTTCACGATGTGAATCAGTGGTTGAAAGAAGAGACAAATAATGTTGATAAATGGAACCGCAATGATGAACAAATTAAATTATTACAAAGTGAACTTGGTCAATTACAAAAGCGTTTGACAGAAAATAATAATGTAATTAGTGAACTCTTTGGATTTGTAAATGTTCAAAATGAAGAGGACTACTATCAACACCATGTACAATATCAAACGTATCAACAACAAATGTCAAGATTTAATGATTTATCTAAATATCTTGAAAATCAAAATTATTCATATGATGTGAGTTCTAAATTGAGTGAGAAAACATTGGCTCAACTTCAAGAAGAGGATGAAACATTATCACGTCAAGTAGATGATTATAATGACCAATATTTAGAAATGCAGGCAGAAGTGAGTGACTTAAATGCTAAAATTACAGATATGGAGACCGATAAGACTTTAGCAGACTTACGTCATAAGTTCCACATTCTCAAAAATAAGGTTAATGATGAAGCCAAAGATTGGGCTAGCCTAAGTTACTTACAGTCATTAGTAGAAGGCCACATTAAGCAAATAAAAGATAAACGTTTGCCACAAGTGATAAATGAAGCAACAGATATTTTTAGTCATTTAACAAATGGTAATTATGTACAAGTAACTTATGCCAATGATGAATTAATGGTTAAACATTATAATGGACAAATGTATGAGCCTGTTGAATTGAGTCAGTCAACGAAAGAAATTTTATATATTGCATTAAGACTTAGTTTAATTAAGACGTTAAAACCGTACTATCCATTCCCAATTATCATAGATGATGCATTTGTTCATTTTGATAAGCGCAGAAAGGAAATCATGATGAACTATTTAAGACAAATGCCGTCAAATTATCAAATGTTATACTTTACTTGTGTGAAAGATACAAGTGTGCCTTCAAAACAAATAATCACACTGAACAAATATGAGGAAGGCGGTAAATAATGAGAAATGTAGAGAAATTAAACCCAGGAGATGCTGTAGATCACTTTTTCTTAATTCACAAAGCGACACAGGGTGTTACTGCACAAGGGAAAGATTATATGACACTTTACTTGCAAGATAAAAGTGGTGATATAGAGGCGAAATTGTGGACAGTTACTAAGGATGATATGAAAATATTAGAACCAGAAAAAATTGTACATGTACAAGGTGATGTCATTAATTATCGTGGTAGAAAGCAAATGAAGATCAATAAAATTCGTCTTGCAACATCTGAAGAAAACCTTAAACCACACGATTTTATTGATGGAGCACCATTATCGCCAGATGAAATACAAGATGAAATTGCTCACTTTATGTTAGAAATTGAAAATGCGAGTTTACAACGTATTACACGTCATTTAATCCGAAAGTATCAGGAGGCATTTTTCACATTTCCAGCTGCGAGTACGCATCATCATAATTTCTCTAGTGGTCTAAGCTATCACGTGTTAACAATGTTACGTGTGGCTAAGTCAATATGTGATATTTATCCGTTACTTAATCGTAGTTTGTTATACAGTTCGATTATCTTGCACGATTTAGGTAAAGTAAAAGAACTAAGTGGTCCAGTGGCTACTTCTTATACAGTAGAAGGGAATTTACTTGGGCATATTTCAATTGCGAGTGATGAAGTTGCAGAAGCAGCGAGAGAATTGAAAATTGATGGTGAAGAAGTTATGTTACTAAGACACATGATATTGGCCCACCATGGTAAAATGGAGTTCGGATCACCGAAATTACCACATTTAAAGGAAGCGGAAATATTATTCTTTATCGATAACATAGATGCTAAGATGAATATGTTTGAAAAAGCCTATAAAAAGACTGACAAAGGTCAATTTACTGAACGTATCTTTGGTTTAGAAGGCCGTCAATTTTATAATCCGAAGTCAATCGATTAATACAAAATCCCACTATAAACTGTGATTATTATAGTTTATAGTGGGATTTTTATGTGCTTAAATAAGTTGTTGTAGAAGCGTTATAAGTCATTTAAACAGCGATTGTTACTTTTTTATTTATAAAATGCTGGCAATTTGTTAAACATTTTTCGTTGGGCATTTGTCATTACTTCATTATCGCTATAAATCGCTGTACCCTCTGCACGAACGATATCAAATGAATCAAAGCCCATTATTTCTTCAAACATCGCTTTTAAATAGTCATATGAAAATTCAAGTTTGGTATAACGATCATTATTAGTATAGACGGATCCACTCGCTTGTAATAATAAGCCTTTATAATTATCAGTCATTAATCCTACTGAACCATCAGAAGTATACTTGAATGTTTCTCGAGCAATTAAAATGTTGTCCATATAGTCCTTCAATTTTGAAGGTATATTAAAATTGTGCATAGGCATCACAATTACAATACGGTGATGCTCTTTAAATTGAGTAATTAATTCGGTCCAAATATTAAACAGTTGAGATTCAATGGTATCAAGTTTTTGATGATTATTTTGCTTTTCCCAAATGTTTAATAATTGTTGATTATCTAACTTAGGAATTACAGTTTCATATATATTTAAAGTAGTTATTTCTGTATCAGGGAAGTGTGTTGCGATTTCGTGCTTGAATAAATTTTGTAATTTAGCAGAATACGTATTCATATTATAGTAATTTGGATGTGCATTAATTAATAGTGTTTTCATTGTAATAGCTCCTTATTCATTTGATATACTTAGTATATTATTTAAAGGTGTCAGAATATGAAACCATTGAAAGGAGTATTTTATGAAAAAATCAGAACGTTTAAATATGGAGCTCATTTTTTTTAAAGATAAATCAAGCTTTCATTTAAAGGATCTTATGGTCGAATTTAATATTTCGAAAAGTACAGCGATAAGAGATATAAAAGCTTTAGAAGAAATGGGATTAGCATTGTATGTTGAAAATGGTCGATTCGGTGGTTATAAAATAATTTCTGAAAATTTATTGACTCCAATTTACTTCAATAATAATGAGATGTTGGCAATATTTTATGCATTAAAATCAATGAGCGCATTAACTACAACTCCTTTTGAAAAAACGTATGCTCAACTTAGTGAAAAATTGTCCGCAACAATATCGCCAAATTTAAGGAATGAAATTACTGAAACGCTAAATTACATACATTTTCATACAGTTTCACCTGTGAAAAAAACAAAATATTTAGCTACGATATTAGAAGTTATCCAGAGTAATGATGTTGTAATGATACATTATTCCCAATATGAACCAATTATTTATGAGCGTATACAGATTTATGAATTATTTTATAGAAGTGGTGTATGGTTTTTTAGTGGCATGGACTTGATTCGTGGTCAGTGGGGCATATATCGCTGTGATTATGTAGATATGCTTGAAAAAGTAGAAGATAATTTAGCTAAATATACACGCTCACAATTGTCTGATTTAGAAATTGACTATGAACAGAACTATCACGATATAAACTTTAAATGTGAATTAACAGCCTTTGGAGTGGAATTATTTTTAAAAAAATCCTATCCTAATATGTCATTAGAATATATTGAGGACAAACCATTTATTGTTGGTGGATATAATGAAGGTGAACTACAGTATATGATTGATTATTTAATATCACTTGGTGAAAATGTTAAAATTCTATACCCTGAATCATTAAAAATAAATTATATGACGAAGTTGAAGGCGATATTGAATCAATATCAAAAATGATGATTTGGAGCTAGCTGATAATAATAGATGTGTAGAGCATGGTTGAAGGTACGTGAATTTTAAAAGGATAGTATGCTAATCTGTATACAGCTTAATTATATATTGTACATATCTGATTTATGTTAGATATCGCTATGTACTGATCTATAAATTGTTCAATTTTGTTGAATAGTATCAGACTAGGGCAGTGTGACGTAAAATAACTGTACAGAAAAACAAAACGTCAATTTCTATTAGTAAAAGATAGAAATTGACGTTTATTTTGTAGTTAGAAGTAATTAAGTCACTGACTACATTAATGATATTAATGATTTGATTTGTATTATATATATCATACGTATATATTTATTAAATTGTCTTAGTGTCTACTATGTGTAGCATAAGCGTCTTGTCTAATGAACCAATAATTTCTTGATATAATACGTTATTGTCCAGTTGACATGCTAGAACCACTTTGTTGCATAGCTTGTTGTTGTTGCTGCTGTTGCTGCTGTTGTTTAATCTTATCTGGATCTAAGATTGAATCTTCAATAGCTTTTTTAATATCTCTGTCTTTGTAGTCAACTTTATATTCATCAAGTAATTCTTTGTAAGCATCTGTTAGTAATTTAGGATTCTTTTGCACTTTTTGTTGGATTAATTGTGATTTAAGTTTTGATTTTTGTTTATCAAAGTCTGATTCTTTATCAGCTTTGATGATATGGTAACCGTAATCTGTTTTAACGACTTTAGATACGTCGCCTTCTTTCAATTTAAATAATGCTTTTTCAAATGTGCTATCCATTTGACCTTTGATTACGTAACCTAAGCTACCATCTTTTTTCGCAGATGATGTATCTTTTGATTCTTTCTTAGCAATTTCTCCGAATTTATCAGGATTTTTAGCAACTTCTTTTTGAATTTCTTCAGCTTTTGCTTTTGCTTTTTTATCTGAAAGGCCTTCTTTATCATCTTTGTTTTCTTTAACTTTGATTAAGATGTGTGAAGCTTTTTTAGTATTCTCTTTAATATCTTTGTCAGATATATCTACTTTGTCATTTAACAATGCCTTTTGATAAGCTTGTAATTTTTTCTGTTCTTTGTAGTCATCAAGTGTCATTTTTTGTTGTTTTAACATGCTTTCAAATTGGTCTTTACCGCCATATTGCTTCTGTTCTTTTTCAACTTCTTTATCAATATCTTTAGTATCAACTTTATCTTTGTATTTATCTGCCAATAATTTGTTTAACAAGATAGAGAATGAACTATTTGCGATTTGTTCGTCGCCTAATTTATTCATTACATCTTCGACTTTAACGTCGCCAGCTTTTGAAGAAATAATTGTATCATCTTTAGAATCTGTAGCACTATTACCACAAGCACTTAATAATAAGGCACTTGCCGTAATTGGAAGTAAAACTTTTTTAAATGATTTCATAGTTGGAAACTCCTTTTGTAATAATAACAACGTAAATATAACATATTATTGATTATACACCAATTAGAAACCCCGTTAATAAGACTATAGTACTAGGAGGAATTGCAATTTTGGAAGTAATTTAAATAAATGTACTAAAGTTAGTTAGAAGATATAGCATAGCGATAATTTGATAGTGTATGCGTAATATTAATAAATAATAAATTGAGAAATGATATTGAGCAAAGTATTAATGACAATTAAAAAACAAAAAAAGCAACTTCTATATCCATGTAATAGAAGTTGCTTTGTAATTATGTTAACAGATAATTTGTTACATAAAATTGTTATTGTAAATTTTGATTCATTTCTACTTTATTTAAAATATTTATACCTGTTTGGTGCTCTTCGATAAATTTTCCTTCATTAGAAAAAAGAATTATTTTTAAATAAAGAAAATCCATCACTGAGTAACCCATATTTAAAGCGATGATAAACATGAGGTAATGACCATATTGTGGAAATAAAGCACTAATATATGCACAAATCGGTGTGATGACTAACACAGGTGTGATTAAATCAAAACAAAAATAATACTTATTCACAGGAGTGTTTACATAGGTATTATAAAATGGGACATACTTACCTCTAATTAATTTGTATTTTCGAAAGGATTTATAATACGGAAATAAAAAGGCTAAGTGAATGGCCTTATGAATTGGATATAAAAAAACGACGAAAATTAAAAATATTATAAAATATCGATCCGTTAACTTTGTATCTGAAAAGAAGTACAAAATTTCATAAGCAATTAAAAAAGTAATAATCGTTGTAACGATACTTAGAAATGCAATTCTAGGTAGTCCGAAACGTGCATTTATATCAATTTGACGAGAGCATAAATACATTTAAACACCATACTCCTTTTGATTAATAAGAACAGTTAATATACTTTCGTATTATCTAACTTAAATTCTTAAACGTCAAGCTATAATTTCCTACAAATTACTAGCGAAAGGGTATTAATGTGTTCATAGAAAATTAGTGTTTAAAATTGAAATAAAAAAACTTACTCCATAGAGAATAGGAGTAAGTTGGATTTGATTTATAATAATAAAACGATGTAGCTTAGTATTCAATAAGAGTTATTTATCACTTTCAAATGTTTTGCTGATTTCTTCGCCACGATTTTGAAGGTTTTCAATGTGAGATTGCAGACGTTTAATATTAGGATCAATATCTGATTTAAAGTCACCAATCATTGTTTTTACTTCGTCGCCTATTGAGCTACCAAATTCTGTACTTTCAGATTTGATTTGAGCTACATAATTTACAATATCATTTATATTTTGTTTGATAGAATTAATTTCTCTGCTTACTTCTGATTCAGCGCCAGTTGGCTTTCTAGTTTGGGCGTTTAATTCAATCGACTCTTTTTTATCACGATTCATTAATGCAACACCTAGACCAGTTGCAACTCCAGCACTAATTCCTAATAAAATTTGAGCTGTTTTCATAAAAATTCTCCTCATTTCTAAATATCTCTTATTCATTAACATTTTTTATATACCCATTATACTATGTGGTAAGCATGTTTAGTTGAATTGAGCAGCGATTTCTTTTGCAATTTTTGCTTTTTGTTGATCATCGATACTATCTTCGTGTGTTGTCCATTTATAACCAAAACCATCAACATCGTTTTCATATCTTGGTAACAGGTGGAAATGAAGGTGGAAAACAGATTGATCGGCAAATTCACCGTTATTTTGTATAATATTTAGTCCATCAGGATTAAAAGCTTTCTTAATTGCATTTGCAACTTTTGGTAAAGCAACCCCAATATGTTTCATAGTTTCTTCATCTGTTTCAAAAATATTAGCAGAAACTTTTTTTGGAACTAATAATGTATGACCTTTAGTTACTTGTGAAATATCTAAAAAAGCATAAACATAATCATCTTCGTATACTTTATGGCTAGGTATATCGCCATTTATAATTTTACTAAAGATTGTTTCTGACATAAATCTTCACTCCTTCTATGATAGTTACTGACTATTATAGCATTAGTCGTTTCTTTCCGTCATTTATCATTGTAAATTTATGAAGAACACGCATTTTTTGATACAATATAATTTATGGAGGTGCCTCATGACAGTAAAAGTAGAAAATTTAACAGGCGGTTATGGTAAACGACCTGTTATTAAAAATATGAATTTTGAATTAAAAAAAGGTGAAATTGTAGGCTTAATTGGACTCAATGGTGCAGGAAAAAGTACAACTATCAAACATATGCTTGGATTGTTGACACCAATGGAAGGCGAATTAACGATTTCTGATATAAATATTAATGAAGATGTAGAAACATATAGAAGGAAATTATCCTATATACCAGAATCGCCCGTTATTTATGAAGAATTGACTTTACAAGAACATATTTATATGACTGCTATGGCATATGATATAGATAAGGAAGAAGCGATGAAGCGTGCACTACCTTTATTAAAAACATTTCGCTTAGAAAACGAACTCAATATTTTTCCGAGTCACTTCTCAAAGGGCATGAAGCAAAAGGTGATGATTATTTGTGCCTTTATCGTCGATCCAGAGTTATATATCATTGATGAACCGTTTTTAGGCCTTGATCCACTTGGTATTCAATCAATGTTAGATTTAATGGTTGAAAAGAAAGAAGAAGGCAGAACTGTATTAATGAGTACGCATATTTTAGCTACAGCCGAGCGATATTGCGACCGATTTTTAATAATGGATAAAGGTGAACGTGTTGCGTTTGGAAATTTAGAAGAATTAAGAGCACAAACTGGATTACATGGAAAAACATTAGATGAAATATATATTCATGTTACACAGGGTGGACACGATAGATGACCACAAATGCGAAACAATTATTTATCCAACGCAAACGTGAAATAGCTAAAGAGAAGAGATATTATAATAAATTTATTTTTAATGGCCACTTCTCTGTATTTCTAGTTATTTTACTCGGTGCCTTTATTATGGGGTATGCTGGTTGGTTACAATCGATACCTAAACATATAAATTATGCCTTAATTGCTAGCGTAGTTATGGCTGTGATTTCAATTTTTCCAATTAGAACATTATTAAAAGACGCAGATCGATTATTCTTACTACCATTTGAAAAACACATGTCAGAATATATGAAACAAAGTATAAGTTATAGTTATTTTACTCGAATTGGGTTACAGATATTAATGATAGTGATATTGTTTCCATTATTCTATGTCTTAAATGGTCAAACATTTGGTTTTTACGTTATATTTGCAATCTTGGCATTATTATTACCTTTATTAGGCCTTGTATTAAAATGGTTATGGTATAAATATAAACTAGAAAGCTGGTCATTATATACCTTACTCCTGATTATATATACATCGAGTTATTATGTTGCTTTAGGAGTGAAAAGCATAGCAAGTATAGTAGCAGTATTTATCCTTATTGGGTTAGCCATTATTTTATACAAAAGTACAGATAAACATTTATTCCCTTGGGAAAAATTAATTAAAATAGAACAACAACATCACATGAATTATTATAAATTTGTAAATATGTTTACTGACGTCAAACATTTAAAAGAGACTGCGGTAAGACGAAGTTATTTAGATCCATTATTAACTACACCGAAACAGAAAAAGTTCAATGCACAGCATATGTATTTATATTTATTTACGCGCAGCTTCGCTAGAGGGAAGGATGCATTTCATATTATATTGCGTCTTGTAGTGATTGCAATTATATTAATCATTTGGTTACAACAACCAGTGGTAGCACTCATCATAGGTAGTTTGTTTATGTATATTATCTTACTGCAAATGGCACAATTCTATACACAACAAGCATATGGGCTTTGGCCTCAAGTATGGCCAGTTCCTGATAGTAAAGTGATTAGGGGATATGAGCAATTTTTAAATCGACTTATGTTCATTATAGGGATCATATTCTTAATCGTTTACTTTATTGTAAATCCTACTTATGGTTTTGCTGGGGTAATCTTTTTCCTAGTAGGCTGGCTTACAGTTAGAAATGTAGTGAAAAAATTAAAATATCAAGAAACACTTTTAAGAGACTAAAAAAAGTGGTTGCTACTCATTTTAAATGAATAGTAACCACTTTTTTTGATTTTTAAATATTAATTGTCATCAATCGGGAATAAATAACGCTCAAAGTAACTTGAATGTTGACCACTTGAACCGAAATATTGACTTAAAGCAAGTTTGTCAAAATTATCTTTAAATACATCAGATGCTTTAAAATCTTCATATGCTGTTCTACTTTCAAAACCGAAATAAATTTTGTAAGTTAGACCTTGTTCGGGTTTTAAAAAGCGATAGCTTCGATAACCAGCGTATTGGTTAAAATCTGTAGAAACATTTTCTAATTTTTTCTCTAATTGATATGCGTGATCATCAGATGTTGGAATAAATATCACTGAGAAGAAATGATCTTTATTTAATTCACCTTCTGATTTCAACACATCGTAAACTAATGGCTGTTTTAACACTGATTTGTCTTCTGTTTCTTCTATAATAACTGAAGAATCAGATGCTGAGAATTGTAATAAATTGTGATCAGGATTGTTAAGTCTAATTTGATTTAAATAACCAAATGTACCATATGATGCATAAACTTTCATGAGATTTTCCCCCTTGCTTTGTTTTACAATATATAATAGGAATAAAATGCTTTTTATATACTTCTATCTATTTTCCCAAATAATTATAAAATATGCTTAGATAACATTATAATAGATTTTCACTAGAAAACAATAGTCAAATGATTGAGACATATATGTAAGTTGATTTGAATTTTTTATGACATTTAAGCACAAAGAAATACGCAATATATGCCAATGTGGTATTATAGATAAGAATGATTATAATGTAGGAGGGCATTAAGGTGCATAACAAAAATAATACAATTTTAAATATGATAAATGGTGAAGATGTCACTCACACGCCAGTATGGTTTATGCGTCAGGCAGGAAGGTCACAGCCAGAATATAGAAAGTTAAAAGAAAAGTATTCACTATTCGAAATCACGCATCAACCAGAGTTATGTGCATACGTTACGCACTTACCTGTAGACAATTACAATACAGATGCTGCAGTGCTTTATAAAGATATCATGACACCGTTGCAACCCATTGGTGTAGATGTTGAAATCAAATCAGGTATCGGCCCTGTTATTCATAATCCTATTAAAAACATTCAAGATGTCGAAAAGTTAGGGATGATTGACCCAAAACGAGATGTACCATATGTATTAGATACAATTAAATTATTAACAGAAGAAAAATTAAATGTACCATTAATCGGATTTACTGGAGCGCCTTTTACACTTGCGAGTTATATGATAGAAGGAGGACCTTCTAAGAATTACAATTTCACAAAAGCGATGATGTATAGAGATGAAGCTACGTGGTTTGCTTTAATGGATCACCTTGTAGAAATGTCAATTAACTATGTATCTGCTCAAATAGAAGCAGGCGCTGAGTTAATTCAAGTTTTTGATTCTTGGGTTGGTGCATTAAATGTCCAAGACTATCGTTATTATATCAAACCAGCAATGAACAAATTAATTAGTGGCATAAAGGCGAAACATGATGTCCCTGTTATTCTATTCGGTGTTGGTGCAAGTCATTTAGTTAATGAATGGAATGATTTGCCTATCGATGTGTTGGGCTTGGATTGGAGAATGTCGATTAAAGAAGCAAATAATTTGAATATTAATAAGACGTTACAAGGTAATTTAGATCCTTCTATTTTATTAGCACCATGGGATGTAATAGAGGAAAGATTAAAACCGATACTAGATGAAGGTTTAAATCACGGTAAACATATATTTAATTTGGGACACGGTGTATTCCCACAAGTTGATCCTGAGACCTTGAAAAAGGTAACTCAGTTTGTTCACCAATATACACAAAGATAGTAAGGCATAAAATATAACGAGCAAGAAAGACAAGTAATTATGTCATGTCCATCTATAAAAACAATACAAAGGATGATATTAAAATGACAAAAAAAATAGGCTTATTAGTTATGGCGTACGGTACTCCATATCAAGAAAGTGATATTGAAGCTTATTACACTGATATTAGACATGGTAAAAAACCAACTGAAGCTGAGTTGCAAGACCTAAAAGATAGATATAAATTCATCGGTGGTTTATCACCATTAGCGGGAACTACAAATAATCAAGCAGAAGCATTATGTAAAGCATTAAATGAAGCATATTCAGATGTCGAATTTGAACTTTATATCGGATTGAAACATATTCATCCATTTATCGAAGATGCAGTAAAAGCGATGCATAACGATGGTATTACTGAAGCGGTTACAGTTGTTTTAGCGCCTCATTATTCAAGCTTTTCTGTAGGCTCTTATAATAAACGTGCAGTAGAAGCAGCAGAACAATATAATATAACTTTCAAACATGTTGAACATTATTATGAACAACCGAAATTTATTCAATACTGGACTCAAAAAATCAACGAAACTTTGACACAGATACCTTCAACTGAACATGAAGATACAGTGCTTGTAGTATCTGCACATAGTTTACCTAAAGGATTAATCGAAAGAAATAATGATCCATATCCACAAGAATTACATCATACTGCAGAATTATTGCAACAACATTCAAATATTATACATGTTGCTGAAGGTTGGCAATCTGAAGGTAATACTGGAACACCTTGGTTAGGACCTGATGTGCAAGACCTTACACGTGAATTGTATGATGAATATAAATACAAACATTTTATTTACACACCAGTGGGATTTGTGTGTGAACATTTAGAAGTACTATATGATAATGATTATGAATGTAAGGTCGTCTGTGATGAATTAGGAGTAAATTATTATAGACCGACTATGCCAAATACAGACCCCTTATTTATAGGTGCAATCGTAGACGAAGTTAAAAATGTTTATTAAAGGAAGCGTGAAATACTGTGAGTAAAAATATTGCAATCATCGGTGCAGGTATCACTGGCTTGTCTAGTGCTTACTTTATTAAAAAGCAACACCCAGAATGTTCGGTGACAATTTATGAAGCATCGAATCGAGCAGGCGGTAAGATACAAACCTATAGAAAAGATGGATATACGATTGAATTGGGACCAGAATCGTATTTAGGCAGAAAGCAAATTATGACAGAAATTGCTGAAGAGATTGGATTAGGTGAGGATTTAATCACAAACCAAACAGGGCAATCATATATTTATGCTAAAAATAAACTATATCCAATTCCCGGTGGTTCAATACTTGGTATACCAACAGATATAAAGCCTTTTTTAAAGACAAAATTAATTTCTCCATTAGGTAAGTTACGTGCGGGTAAAGATTTAATTAAACCATCATTAAGTATCGATAATGATATCTCTGTAGGTCAGTTTTTCCGTGAACGATTAGGCGATGAAATACTTGAAAATTTAATTGAACCGTTGATGGGTGGCATATATGGTACAGATATTGATGATTTAAGTTTAATGAGTACCTTTCCTGAGTTTAAACAAAGAGAAGAACAATTTGGTAGCCTAATTAAAGGTATGAAATATGAAAAGGAACAACGTCAAAAACAGCGTCAATTATATCCAGGTGCACCAAAAGGTCAATTTAAACAATTTAGACATGGTTTAAGTTCATTTATTGAGCATTTAGTTGATTATGTTATTAAACAAGGTGTTGAAATAAAATATAATACGCCAGTATCAGCAATACGTAAAAATCAAAAAAGTTATGACTTAGTTATAGATGACAATTCTACATTTAGTCATGATGGATTACTAATTACTACACCTCATGAAACATTTACAAAATGGTTTGAAAACGACCCAGTATTTGATTATTTTAAATCGATGGATTCGACTTCAGTGGCTACAGTTGTCTTGGCATTTGATCAGCAGAATATTGAAAATACTCATGACGGTACTGGATTCGTAATTGCGCGTACAAGTCAAACTGATATTACAGCTTGTACATGGACAACGAAGAAATGGCCTTTTACTACTCCGGATGGAAAAGTATTGATAAGGGCCTATATTGGTAAACCAGGTGATACAGTAGTTCAAGATCATACAGATGAAGAAATCGTATCAATTGTGAGACGTGATTTAAGTCAAATGATGAAATTTAAAGGTGATCCAGAATTTAGTATTGTAAATAGATTGCCAAAAAGTATGCCTCAATACAAAGTTGGCCATATAGATAAAATAAAAGACATTCAAACGCATGTGAAAAAAACTTATCCAAACCTACGAATTACAGGCGCTTCATTTGAAGCAGTCGGTTTACCTGACTGTATTAGACAAGGTAAAGATGCAGTTGAAGAATTATTCATAGATTTAAATTTATAAACAGACAGTCATTTCTACTCAATATTTAAAAGAGTTAGAAATGACTTTTTTAATTAAAAAATTTAAAAACATAAAGAAGATATGAGATAATAATAATGTGATATACATATTAATATAGTAATAAAAAAGGATAAGATAGGCTTTAATTTAGTGAAGTGGGGGACTTATAATGACAGATATAATAATAGTCCATTCAAAATATGGCGATGCAACAAATCATTGGTACGAATGGTTAGCCAATAATTTAATATTAGAGGGGTATAATGTGACTTTATTCAATATACCGGTAGAAGATCGAGAAAATATGAATACTTGGGTTAAGCGAATGGAAGAGCAAATACAAGTACAAAAATATGAAACATATTTTGTAACTCACGGATACGGAACATTGGCAGCACTAAAATATATTGAAAAGACAGCGATTGGCAAGGTTGAAGGGTTATTCAGTATTTCAGGTTTCAAAGAGGATGCCCATGATATAGATGAAAATATAGAGTTAGATGTATCTATTGATTATAAGGATGTTAAGTCTAAAGTAGAACAATTTTATGGATTATGTGCAGTCGATGATAAATATGTTAACTACCAAGAAACAAAACGTTTGATGGATACATTAGGTGGTAGCTGTAAAATTACGAGCCATGGGGGACATTTTTTAGAATCTGATGGCTTTGACACTTTTAATGCGTTACAAATGAAAATGCAAGCTATAATGACGAAATAAAGTATTAATAAATATGAATAATTTTATAATCTGAAAAGAAAAAGTAACTCAGTTCAATATAATATATGACGAAAAATAGCTTTGAACTAAAATGTCATGTTCATTTAAAGCTAAAAAAATAGGGATTTAATCCTTATTTACCATTAATATTTGTATAAATAAGGAACTAAAAGTAAAAATATATTGTTATGTTCCTTTTTTACACAAAATACTTTCTTGAAGTTGTTGACTATACGCCGAAAACTTTATATACTAATAAAGTCTTAAGAGATAGACGCGATGTCCAAACGACAATTATCGCATTTAATATTTAATAACTTATTAAGTGAATGTAAATTATTTTTAAAAAAGTGTTGACATTAACTTAACAAACATGATATATTAATTGGGTAGGCGTTATAAATAATATTAACGCGGGATGGAGCAGTTCGGTAGCTCGTCGGGCTCATAACCCGAAGGTCGGTGGTTCAAATCCGCCTCCCGCAATTACATAGTTTTTGGTCCCGTAGTGTAGCGGTTAACACGCCTGCCTGTCACGCAGGAGATCGCGGGTTCGATTCCCGTCGGGACCGCCATTACATATTATGGTTCAGTAGCTCAGTTGGTAGAGCAATGGATTGAAGCTCCATGTGTCGGCAGTTCGACTCTGTCCTGAACCATTACTGATTTTTGTGGCGGGTGTGGCGAAGTGGTTAACGCATCGGATTGTGGTTCCGACACCCGTGGGTTCGATTCCCATCATCCGCCCCATAATAATTTAATACGCGGGTGTAGTTTAATGGCAAAACCTCAGCCTTCCAAGCTGATGTTGTGGGTTCGATTCCCATCACCCGCTCCAATAATATTTATCCACAGTAGCTCAGTGGTAGAGCTATCGGCTGTTAACCGATCGGTCGTAGGTTCGAGTCCTACCTGTGGAGCCATGGCCCCGTGGTCAAGCGGTTAAGACACCGCCCTTTCACGGCGGTAACACGGGTTCGAGTCCCGTCGGGGTCATATAAACAGAAGTGAAATATCGCTTCTGTTTTTTTAATACAATGAAATGGAGAGTTGTCCGAGTTGGCCGAAGGAGCACGCCTGGAAAGTGTGTAGGCGCCACAAGCGTCTCGAGGGTTCGAATCCCTCACTCTCCGCTACTTATATTTTCTAATTTTTTATGAAACACCGTAACCTTTATGTAATAGAGGTACGGTGTTTTTTTTGTATTGCTTTTGTAAAATATGTCAAATTCAAGAGTTCGTTCATATGGATCTATGTTTCACATATCGCGCAAGGCTTCTAGCATTTTATTTTCTTCTTTTTTATTAACAGGCATAAAATTTTATCCTAAAAAAGGTAAAAATATATAGGGCAGTGGGGACTGCCCGTGTGGTTATTCAACTTCAAAATCTTTTGGATTATATTCTACGCCTGCCTCTGCTGCATTTCTCTTTTGAATTTCTACTCTTTCAGCAGGTGTTGCATTATTCCATTCATCTTGACCATTCACCCAATCCTCGTGTGCCTTTTGCTGAGACGGTGTTCTATATATACCGTTGTTCTCGTAATCATATTTTTGTACAGTATTAGTATTCGAAGTATTGTTATTTTCTGTAGTTGTAATATTTTGTTGGGATTGTTGGTAATTTGCTTGTGCTGGTTGATCTTCGGTAGCTTGTGTTGCATTGTCTTGTTGTTCATTGCTTACGCTGTCATTATCTTGTTGACTATCGGTGTTGTTAGCTACTTGTTGTTTGTCAATGTCAGTATCCTTTTTCTTATCGTTGTCAGATTTCTTTCTATCTTGCTTTTTAGACTCTTTCTTTTTATTTTCGTCTGTTGATTTAGTTTCTTTTTTACCTTCTGGTTTACTTTCTTCCTTGTTGCCACATGCTGCTAATACTAAAAAGCTTGCTAATAATAAAATTAAAACCTTTTTCATTCCACATTGCTCCCATTCTATAAGTTTTTATATTCAAGCACACGTAGGGGAGAAAACTGTATTAGATAATCTCCGAAGAGTGTGGTTAAATCGTACTTAATTTTATAATTCTCTAAACATTATTGTACAAAACTTTCTAAAATCTCAAAAAAAATAGCCATTTCATATAATGAGTGATAGCCTTGTTTGAATGTATCAATTGTTCTAATAAGAGAAACTAGTAACTCCTATGCTCTTTTGCGAGCAAAACTCTTGAATTCTATATTGTTAAATTGTATTTGAACTATAATATCTCTTAATGCAAATTCATGATGGATACTTCTTATGATATTACCACATTCATTATCAAAATGGGCATTAATTTTATCTTGTTATGTAATTTTTCTTCAGTGATCTCAGTTGGTAGCTAATTGTAAATGTTGTTAAAAAATATGGAGTAGGAAAGCTCAAATATAAAATAGGATATCTTGAAGTAGAGATAGAATCCAAAGGCGATAAAAAGGTATTAGTAACAAAGTATAGGAGAGCGGAAATTCTACTATGATAAATATTTTATATTCGACTAATGAATGATTTAAATTCTGTTTTTCAACTTCTAGTCTTATAGAAAGACCAGAGTCATTAGGATTATTAGAATGTTTTAATCCTGAATCTATATTTATATAGAAAACGATATCTTCTGTAATACTTTCGAATACTGTAAATGATATGTTAGGTTCATAAAAATAATTGTCTATCTCATTTAAGTCGCTTGCTTAATTATTTGATTTATTAATTTCATGAGAGAATACTACAAATTCATCATTAATAATTTTATTTTCATACGTAATTGTTAAATCGAAAATAACTGTTTTCAAATCATCTTCTACAATACTTTTTTTATGGTTTAGGCAAAAAGAAACATTGATACTTTCATAATTTAAATTTGTTGAAGTTGATCATAAAAAAAGAACTGTTTCGAAAGTTTTGGGATTATCTTAACTAATAGATCATATATAAAGACTGTATAACTTTATGTTTAAAAGATTGTATGGTATTAAAAAGTATATCATTTGTATATTTAAATATGGTATTATGTATAAGTTATTTTAACAATGAGGAGGTAAATGCTATGAAATCTCTGATAAAGAACCATTATAAAAATATTATTATATGTTTAATAGGAACATTTATAAATGCAATTGGAGTAAACGGCTTTTTATTAGGATCTGATTTAGGCGATGGTGGAACTGTAGGTATATCGTTAGCATTAAAATACTCACTTGGTTTTTCACCAGCATTAACATCATTAATTATAAATGTAATTCTTATTATAATTGGATGGAAATATCTTAGTAAAACAGTTGCAATTTATACAGTTATTTCCAATACAGCACTATCATTATTTTTAGAATTAACGAAAAATGTTAATTTAGGTATTCATGATTTTGTTATTAATTCAGTATTTGGTGGAGCAATCATTGGTATAAGTGTTGGTTTTGTATTGTCTACAGGTAGTACAGTAGGTGGGCCAGCAGTAGTAGCTAGAATATTTAATAAATATTTTGGATTTAAAACGTCTAAGACTATTTTTTTATTAGATAGTCTAATTGTTTTGTCATTTTTAATTGTCTTGCCATTAAGAAATGTGTTATTTACGATTATAATGTTATTTATCACTGAAAGAGCAACGTCATTTATAATTGAAGGATTCAATCCTAAGAAGGCGGTAACTATAATTTCTGAAAAAAATGAAGTATTAGCAGATAAAATTAATAGTTTTACTGGGAGAGGAACTACTATTTTACCAAGTAAAGGCGGATACTCAAAAAATGAGTCAGGCATGCTTTATGTGGTTGTTCATCAATCACAAGTTACTAAAATAAAAAATTTAGTTTACCAAGAGGATGAAAAAGCATTTTTAGTTATACATGATGTTAGAGATGTACTAGGCAGCACATTTATAAATAATATTACATAAGGTGAAACGTTTATGATTAAGTTGATGTGCCAATTGAAATTGATTTTAAAAATGGGTGATAACTGCAGTTAAAATTTTTCAAAACTCTTTTCATAAAAAAATCCTTGCTATTTTATCGATTGATTAGTCGATGAAATAGCAAGGATTTTTAAGTTTTAGAATGGATTTTAAGTTTATTACAAGAGATAACATTCTAAATCCATCTATAACTAATATGCTACGTTTAAATTCCTTTCTGTTCTAGCTATAGGTCTATATCGATTAGTAGGAATTGGCCATGTAATATTTGTTATTGTTTAAATTGATAGTTAAAGAATGATATTATTTGATACTGTTGTTAATTATTTCTATATTGATCGTATACACCATTTTCAATTTTATTTTCTTCTTCTTGGATTTTTTCATAAACTTGATCAGCATTATCACCATCGTAATAACCATTTTCTATTGCATATTTTGTCTGCAGTTCAGCTGATGAGAGTCCGCCATTATATTTTTTTCTTAGTGCATTATAATACTCATCTTCTGTTTGTGCTGCATTTATCTCAGCATTTACATCGTTAGTATTTTGAGTTTGTGTGCTAGAATTTTTGTTATTACTATTTTCTGTATTATTTACTTGTTGTTGTGTGGCATTAGTTTGTTGATTAGTTTCTTGTTGTGTTTGATCGTTCTGTTGGTTGTTATTATTTGCGACTTCTTGTGAATTAGTGTTTTGGCTTATATTATTTGAATTATCACTGTCTTTATTTGATAAGCTTTCTTTGTCGTCTGTCTGTTGTTCTTTTTTCTTATCCTCATCTGACTTTTTATTAGTTTTCGTGTTGTTGTCTTTCTTTTTATCATTATTTTTCTTGTGTTCATTATTAGAAGATTTGTTATCATTAGTATCATCTAATTTACTTTCTTCTTTGTGCGCACATGCAGTTAGAAGTAAAAAACTTGCTAAAAATAAAAATGATAATTTTTTCATTTTATCTCACTCCTTATCGTTTTCGCGTTAAATTATTATTATTGTAGTACATATAAAATTATAACAAAAAAGTTTGGTACAATTGGTAATTATTTTTAATTTTAACCTAATTCTATAATTAAATCATTTTGTGTTAGCTGATATTGCATGTTCTTTTTAAATGAAACTGACATAATAGAGGATAGTTATTTATTCGTATTAATGCATTTATAGTTTGTTGGAAAGAGGGGGTAGTGTGATGTTACGTAAGGTATCTAAAACAATGGATATTCCGTTTGAGTTATTGTTAACTGCGGATCCTTCCATGCAGCAACTTAAAAAATGTTTGTCTGAAGGTTGTTGTTACGTATTAACTGAAAATGGTGATATTATAGGAAGTTTTATTATTAAATCATCATTAGATAGTTTAGAAATCACAAATATTGCTGTTGTGGAAAGTAAACAAAATCAAGGAGTAGGGAAATATCTAGTTGATGCGATTTGCAAAGCTGCTGAGCAAAGGGGTTATAGGTCGATAAATGTAGCAACAGGCAATTCAAGTATTGGGCAATTGGCTTTTTATCAAAAGGCTGGATTTCGAATTGTAGCAGTTGAAATGAATTATTTTACAAATAATTATGAAGAGCCGATTTACGAAAATGGCATATTATGTAGAGATTTAATAAGATTAGTTAAGAAATTATAAGCTGATTTTACATTCAAGTAGCTATTTTTAGCTTTAGGTTTAAAAAAACTTTCTATGAATAATATTGTATGCTAAATTATATATATCATCAAAACCATTCATTAGGGAGTTGCAATTATTAGATGAATAACAAGACTTTAAAGTATGTAAGTATACTCTCAAATATCATGGGTTGGATTGCAAGTATGGGGATTTTGGTTACTTTAATTTTAAATTTCTATTATGAAACAAGTGAGAATGTATTGTTCAACATTGGTTTTGAAGTAACGGGGACATCACTGTTATGTCTCACAATCTTTTTCGTATTGCTTATGATAAGTACCTTTGGATCGTATATAACTAAAAAGTTAATTTAGGTATAACAACCTTTTAAATAATTAAAAGACCAATTGGATTCAGTTGGTCTTTTTTGCATGTTTAATTATAAAATTTTAAGGATTTAGACATGATGAATGCGTGGATAAAATATGCTATAACTGTGATTTAATTAAATAAATCACTAAAATAAATACAATTATGGACAAAACAAAAAGGCTAATTGAAAAAATTTTCATTGTTAGATGTTGTTTTTTAAATGCTTCGATTTCAAAATGCTCCATTGAATTAAAATCTAAAGAATTTTTATATTGGTGCTGATTAATAAAACCATAACAACTGGTAATTAATAAAAATAGTGAAACACAACTCATAATGATGATGAAATAAACCATATAAATTCTCCTAACGTTCCGCAATTAAAATAATGATGTAAATATAGATAATGTATTAAGTTGCACCATGCATTGCTTATTACAAATTATTATAATTAATATATTGCGCTAAATCAAAATCATTGTCATATCTTTAAGAAGATTTTTTGTTAACTAAGTAATTGCCCCAAATAGCTTGTTTATGTACATGTATTAGAAGTATTTTAGTCGGAATGTATTTGTCTATACTAACAAATTGAATTACTTTTGATTTAAGAAATAACGATATTGTGTTTTTATAAAACTTTGAATGATTTAAGTATTTTCTGTAAAAAATAAACACTAGCCTATTGTATGATTAGCTAGTGTTTAAAATTTCAGTATTTTTACATTATTTATTTAAGTGATCAATGGCATATTGTGCTTCTTCTTGGGTGAATTTCTCGCCATAGCTAGATGTGAGTTGGTCATAGATAGCATCATTAGACATATCTTGTGAATCTGCATAATCTTTTGCTTTTTTTACAGCATTTTCTTTGTAATTTGCTTTGAGATGATCAATAGCATACTGTGCGTCATTACTATTAAATTTTTCTCCGTAACTCGAAGTAAGCTGTTCGTATATACCTTGCTTAGACATATGCATCGTATCGGAATATGTTTTTGCTTTATTTAAAGCTGCTTTTTCCTGTCTTGTAGCATTGCTATCGTTTTCTATTTGGGCACCATCATCAGAAGAACCATTGTTGTTTACGACAACAGAAGAAAATATAGCAATGGCTATAATAGTTATAATAATTAGTAATAAACAACCGCCACATCCACCGAGGATACCCCATAACCATTTTCGGCTTTTTTTCTTATTCTGTTGCGCTTGATATGCTTCCCATTGTTGTTGGTGATGCGTATTGTCGTATTGTCTATTTTGGTCTGGATTTTGTTTGTGAGAGGGCAGTGTATCTTTATCTCCTGTCATAATATAATCTCCTTAATAATTTTATTTTTAAAATGCAGACAACATTTTAATGTTATAAATACATTGTACAACAATACAGTTTGGAGTATTACTGTTTTTTTAAAATAGTAATAATTAAATATTTGATATCAATAAGTAATGGGATTTTTAGAAATATCAATAGTCATGTAAATTAGTTGAAAATAGTAAATTTTATGTTGATTTAAATAATTAACAACAAGTGTATATCTAAATATGCTGTGTAATGAATATCAACGACAAAGCAAAAATTGAAACTGATACCCTGTTAATTAATATAAAACGCGTTATAATGAATGGTGAGATGGAGGAATGTTAGCGTGAAATTTTGGTTGGAACAACAAGCAGAAATAAATGGAGATGGATGTTTTTTAGATGATGGAGTAAATCAAGTTACCTTTAAGGATGCATATCAATATGTAACGAGACTGGGTTATGTGTTAGCCAAATACAATCCTAAGAGGGTGGGACTTTATATAGATAATACCATCAAATCAACTTTGTTAATCAATGCCTGTTGGGCGGCTGGTATTGAAGTTGCATTGTTGAATACGAGATTAACGCAACAAGAAATGTTGGCTCAAATGTCTTCAATAAATGTTAAATATATTATTGCGACACATGAATTGTCATTATTGGACTTTAAAATTATACAGTTAGCAGAGCTTGAGTCTAACATGTCAGATCAACAAATTGTACCTCACTTTTCATTAGAAAGTATTGCTTCTATTATGTTTACCTCTGGTACGACTGGACCTCAAAAAGCAGTACCACAAACATTTGCCAATCATTTTGCGAGTGCACTTAGTTGCAAGGAAAGTTTGGGGTTTGACGAACAAACGAAATGGTTGTCTGTGTTACCAATCTATCATATATCAGGGTTAAGTGTACTATTAAGAGCGATGATTTCAGGTTTTACTGTGCGTCTTGTACAAAAATTTGATGCTGCGCAAATGCTTGATATTATTGTGAACGAACGACCTACACATGTGTCATTAGTACCACAAACGTTGAAGTGGCTATTGGATAGTGGTTTGACCAAGCCGTTTAATATCAAGCGTATCTTATTAGGTGGTGCTAAATTATCTAGCGCATTAATTGAAGAGGCATTAGCTTATAATTTACCAATATATAATTCATTTGGCATGACAGAAACTTGTTCTCAATTTCTAACAGCGTCACCTGAAATGTTAAGTGAGCGATTTGATACTGTTGGAAAGCCAAGCTCTAATGTCGCAGTGAAAATTAAAGACCCAGATCATAATGGTCATGGTGAGCTACTAATTAAAGGTGGTAATGTGATGAAGGGGTATTTATATCCGCAAAATACTGCAGGTAGCTTTGATTCAGAAGGCTATTTTAAAACGGGTGACATTGCAGAAATTAATAGCGAAGGTTATGTAATGGTTTATGATCGACGTAAGGATTTGATCATTAGTGGTGGTGAAAATATTTATCCATATCAAATAGAATCAATTGCCAAACAATATACAACAATAGAAGATGCATTATGTATCGGTATTAAAGATGATGTTTGGGGCGAGGTGCCATGTCTTTATTATGTGGCTCAAGAGGAGATTCAAGAACTTGATTTAAAAGATTACTTAGAACAACATTTAGCAAAATATAAAGTACCTAAAGTATATAGACGAGTTCAAGCATTGCCATATACATCTACTGGCAAATTGCAAAGAAATCAATTTAAATCATAGCTAGGAGTTTTCTTATGAAATTGATTGAGATGAAACTATTTGAATATCAAACACATTTTAAACATCCTGTGATAACACCCAAAGTCAAATTAGACTATAGAAAATCATTATTTGTGAGTCTAAAGATGAGTAATGGTAAAGCGTATTATGGTGAGTGCAATGCATTTGAAACAAACTGGTATGATGATGAAACAATATCAGACGTCTTATCTCAAGTTAAATATTGGTATAAAACTTATCAAGGACAGACCTTTGATTCAATGCAAACCGTTCAAGCATCCTTGGAAGGATTGGAAGGTTATCCTGCAACAAGAAGTATGTTAGTGATGGCGTTTTATCAAATGTTCTATAAACTAGAACAATTTAATGTGCCTTATGGTGCGACTGTGAGCGGTTTAACAGATAGTAATTTACTACAATTGAGAGAGACTGAGCCCCAAAGAGTTAAACTTAAATGGTCTGATAATATATTGAATGATGTTCAAAAGGTTCAAGCTTTACCATTTAATTTACAGATAGCTATTGATGCTAACGAAAGTTTAACGGATAATGAACGAGATAAATTGCAGATTTTAAGTGAAGCGGACATTCTTTATTTGGAGGAACCATTCGCAACGTTGGACCAATTAATGGCATATGACACTAATACGATTCCCACTGTAGCGATTGATGAAAAAGCGACATCGAAAGCAAATATAATAGATGCATTACATCGATATAATGTCGAGGTTATCATTGTCAAACCGTTTAGGTTAGGTGGTATTGATCGCGTAATCGAATTAATTGATGTTATTAAACAATATGGTGGTAAAGTGGTTATAGGTGGCATGTATGAATATGGATTAAGTCGCTATTTTACAGCGATGGTTGCTCAATGGGCAGATTTTCCAAGTGATATTACACCAGCTGGATATTACTTTGAGCAAGATGTGGTTGCAAATTCAGGCATATTAAAAGGAGGTTCTATTCAATTTGAACCTCCAATAGTACTGACATCAAGACTTAAACGTATATATTAATCTTTAGTTGACTTATTCTTCTTTAACGGAACTGGATCGAATCCGCCTTTATGCAGTGGATGGCATTTCAGTATGCGTTTGATTCCTAGCCATGTACCTTTAAATGGACCATAAACAACGATTGCTTCGCGTGTGTATTCAGAACAAGTAGGATAGAATCTACACGTTGCTGGTGTCACGGGTGAAATATAATGTTGATAAATATAAATGAGTCCAAGGAAAATTTTTTTCATATAATTAGCCTCCAACTAAAATCATAGCATTGTTAGTTTAACATAGAAAGAGGAAGAGTGATGAGCGTGAAGTTTAAAGATAAAGAAAATGATAATGTATATTTAACGTATAAAGACGATTCAGATATTCCTGACGGTGAACACGTTCTAATCATTCCGAACTATCAAGGGAAATTATTATTCACACAACATAAAGTAAGAGGTATTGAATTTCCGGGAGGCAAGGTTGAACCTGGGGAAACCAGTTTAGTTGCTGCAAAAAGGGAATTGTTTGAAGAAACTGGTGGTGTTGGAGAAACATTTCATTATATTGCCCAATATTATGTAGAAAGAACTTGCGGTAAAAGATTTACTAAAGATGTGTTTATGGTCACCGTAGATGTCTTAGAGCAACAGTTAAATTATTATGAAACGCATGGTCCTTTATGCTTTAATGATGTTTCAGAAGTACCGAGCAACAAAAAGAGCTATTTATTAAAAGATGCAGCAATTTTACAATGCTTAGAAAGAGTGATGGAAATTGGCTTTTATAAATCATAAGCGCATGCCAGTCGAGAGTTTAGATCATATATTTGAAGAGGTTACGTACTTGGTTGATAATTTAAAGGTTCGTGGACTGATGATGCGACCAACACGTACTGTGAAACGCATAGTTATATATTTGCGCGGAGGTAAAGGACAGGTAGGGATGGTCCGTACAGGACGTTTGATGCAATTTTATGATGCGCACACTTTAGTATTTGGTCCTTATTATCGTGGCAATAATGGTAGTGAAGGTAAAGATGAATTTTATGGCGGTGATTTGGATGATGTATGCGTTGCTGTTCGAATACTACATGACATGTATCCTGATGCACCAATACATATGGTTGGTTTTTCTAGGGGTGGCTTACAAGGTTTATTAACTTTCCAAGCATTGCCAGTTTCAAGCTTTATCATTTGGGGTGGCGTGTCGAATATACATTTAATGTATGAAGAACGTGTTGATTTAAGAGGAATGTTACGCAGAATGATTGGTCACCCAAAGAAAGATTATGCTGCTTATGCTAAGCGAGATGCATTGACATCAATAAACTCAGAGTGTCCGCCCATCTTCATTGTGCATGGTGGCAAGGATAAACAAGTAGGTATACATCAAGCATATCATTTAGAATGTAAATTGTCTGAAAGAAACGTGACATTTCGTACATTTTATCAAATGGATGAAGGTCATGTACCAAGACCGCCTGCAATTAAACATGCATTAAACGCTGTTAAGCAGTGGATGACGGATGTTGAAAATAATTGTATTCAGCAACACTACATTTAATATAATCGTCTTCTAAAATGAGTTGGAATATAATAGCCTGAATGTTTAAAAATATATTTATTTTTGTTAATTTATATAAAAAAAGACCGTGTGTTAGGCACACGGTCTTTTTTGGTATTATTTAAATCCACCATTTTTTGCTAGGTCAGATACTTCTTCACCAAACTTTTCAAAATTACGTTTGAAGCGGTCGATTAAATCTTGAGCTTGCGCTTTGTATTCATCTGATTTGCTCCAAGCGTTAATTGGGTTTAATAATGTTTGAGGTACATCTTCGACATGAATTGGAATATTTAATCCGAACATATCATCTTTAATGTATTCAGCATCTTTAAGTTTACCTGTAATGGCTTGGTTTACCATTTGTCTAGTGTAGTTTAAGCTGATTCTTCTACCAACACCATATTTACCACCAGTCCAACCAGTGTTTACGAGATAGACATCAACATCATGTTTATCGATTAGGTCTCCGAGTAAATCTGCATATACCTTTGCATTTAATGGCAAGAAAGGTGAGCCGAAGCATGTTGAGAATGATGGTTCAGGTTCTGTAACGCCACGTTCAGTACCTGCTAATTTAGCAGTGAACCCACTTAAGAAATGATACATTGCTTGATCTTTAGATAATTTGGAAATTGGAGGTAATACACCAAATGCATCTGCAGTTAAGAATATAATTGTATTAGGATGTGCAGCTTTTGATGGTGTTACAATGTTATCAATATGATTGATAGGGTATGCAGCACGTGTATTCTCTGTGTATTTATTATCATCGAAATCTACATCACCGTCTTCATCAACGACAACGTTTTCTAAAATTGTTCCATACTGGATAGCGTCGTAAATTTGTGGTTCCTTTTTATATGAAAGGTTAATTGCTTTTGCATAACAACCACCTTCAATATTGAAGATCCCGTTGTCATTCCATCCGTGCTCATCATCACCAATTAATTTACGTGTAGGATCTGCGGATAACGTTGTTTTACCTGTTCCTGAAAGACCGAAGAATAGTGCAACATCGCCTTTTTCGCCGACGTTAGCAGAGCAATGCATACTCATAATATTATCTTTCGGCAACAGGTAATTCATTACAGAGAAAATACCTTTTTTCATTTCACCTGCATATTCAGTACCACCGATTAAAATAACTTTGTGTTTAAATGAAGTAATGATAAATGTTTCAGAATTTGTACCATCTACTTCTGGATTAGCTTTAAAATGTGGCGCTGACACGATTGTGAAATTAGCTTTAATTTCTTGTGCTTCTTCTTTAGATTTTGGACGTATAAACATGTTTTGGGCGAATAAATTATGCCAAGCAAGTTCATTGATTACTGTTAACTTTAACTGTGATTCTTCGTCACTACCTGCATAACCATTAAAGACATAAAGTTCGTCCTTTTGATCTAGGTATTCAAGAACTTTGTCATATAATTTTAAAAATGTTTCCTCTTCGATAGGTTGGTTGATATTACCCCAATCGATAGAATCTCTATAAGATGGTTCTGTCACGATGAATTTGTCTTTAGGTGAACGTCCAGTATATTTACCAGTCTTTGCATTAATTGCTCCAAGTTCTGTTAATTCACCCTCACCATTATTTAAAATCTTGTTATACAATTGTGTTGTAGAAAGTTGGAATAATGATGACGTTTTGCCCAAAATGTTTTCGATTTTATTAGTGTATGTGTATGTATCTACAGCCATACTCAATCCCTCCAAAGTTATTTGTATTGTAAGCCTTTACAATTAAAAAGTATAACACATATGATTTATTAGTACACATCATTTTAAAGGGAATTTAAAATTTATATTAATAAATGTTAAATTGACATTATTACTTAACTTCGGTACTATAGTGATTAACGGATTCTCTTATCCTGAGAGGCGGAGGGACATGGACCCAATGAAGCCCAGCAACCTCTTCTTAATACGAAGAAAGGTGCCAAACCGTTTGCAGACAAATACCGTCTGAACGATAAGAGCGAATGGACGTATTAGGGCCTTCTCTCTATTTAATATAGTGAAAAGGCCCTTTTTTAATGAGCTCACAGTATAGAGAATATTCGTAATTTAAAACTAAAGGAGCAAATTATGACTTACAATAGAAGATTATTCACATCAGAATCTGTAACAGAAGGACATCCAGATAAAATTGCCGACCAAGTTTCAGATGCGATTTTAGATGAAATATTAAAGGATGACCCAAATGCACGTGTAGCTTGTGAAACGACAGTTACGACTGGTATGGCGTTAATTTCAGGTGAAATATCAACAACTACTTATGTTGATATTCCTAAGGTAGTAAGAGAGACAATTAAAGAGATTGGCTATACGCGTGCTAAATTTGGTTATGATAGTCAAACAATGGCAGTATTAACAGCGATAGACGAACAATCACCTGACATCGCTCAAGGTGTGGATACCGCATTAGAATATCGCGATGATTTATCTGAGGCGGAAATAGAGGCGACAGGTGCCGGAGACCAAGGCTTAATGTTTGGCTATGCAACAAATGAAACAGATACTTATATGCCATTGCCAATTTTCTTATCTCATCAATTATCTAAACGTTTATCAGACGTAAGGAAGGATGGCATATTAGACTATCTTCGCCCAGATGGTAAAGTGCAAGTAACTGTTGAATATGATGAACATGATAAACCAAGCCGTATTGACACAATTGTAGTTTCTACGCAACATGCTGAAGATATTGAATTAGAACAAATTCAAAATGATATTAAAGAGCATGTTATTTATCCAACAGTTCAAAAAGATTTACTAGATGAACAAACAAAATTCTACATCAATCCTACTGGTCGATTTGTAATTGGTGGACCTCAAGGAGATGCGGGCTTAACAGGTCGTAAGATTATTGTAGATACGTATGGCGGATATGCACGCCATGGTGGTGGATGCTTTAGTGGTAAGGATCCTACAAAAGTTGACCGTTCAGCAGCATATGCAGCACGTTATGTAGCTAAGAACATTGTTGCAGCAGGATTAGCTGATAAATGTGAAGTGCAACTTGCTTACGCAATTGGTGTTGCAGAGCCAGTTTCTATATCAATCGATACATTTGGTACAGGAAAAGTGAATGAAAGTGTGTTAGTTGAAGCGGTTAGAACTCACTTTGATTTAAGACCGGCAGGAATTATAAAAATGTTAGATTTAAAACATCCTATTTATAAACAAACTGCAGCATATGGTCATTTTGGTCGTACGGATGTGTTGTTACCATGGGAGAAACTTGATAAAGTCAACTTATTGAAAGATTCTGTACAAGCATAATAAATTGCCTTAAGTGTATAGTTTACACTCGAATAAACAGATGATTTCCATTATAATAAAGTTACTGATCACATAAAGGAGCGTTATTGTTATGAACTCATTGGGACCTTTAGAAATTGGTTTAATCGTGGCAATTATCGTAGCAATTATTTGTTTGATTTTATTTATTGCTGCTTTAAACAGTAAGAAGAAAGCACAGAAAAAGATTGAAGAACAATATCAATCTAAAGAACAAAAGTTAAAAGAAGCACACGAAGAAGAATTAGAAAAAGAAAGAATCGAAAATAAAAAGACTGTTACAAAACAAAAAGAAGAATATGATGCGACAGTCAATACTAAAGATAGAGAAATTGATGCACTGAAACTTTTCTCAAAAAATCATAGTGAGTATGTAACAGATATGAGATTGATTGGTATTCGGGAACGCTTAGTAAATGAAAAGCGAATTAGACCTGAAGATATGCATATTATGGCCAATATCTTTTTACCACGAAATGAATTTAGTGATGTGCAACATATCAGTCATTTAGTATTAACACGTACAGGGTTATATATAATCGATTCCCAATTGTTAAAAGGTCATGTCTATAATGGCATCAGTGCAAATCAATTCAAAGATCAACCAATGATTGAGCAAGTCTTCGATACATTAGATCTTGATAAGCAAAAGGCTCAAACATTAGTATTAGATCAAAATGATGATAAGAAATCATTGAATTTTGTAAATTATACTGAGCATATTAATGATATTGAAAAGTTAGCAGGCGATATTCAAACAGAATTGAACTTGAAATTCACACCGACGACTATCTTGTACTTTAATCCGAAGAATGAAGGTGCTGTTACAATCACAAACTATGCACAAAGTTCAAATTCTAAAGTGCTTGTTGGTCCAGAACAATTGGATGAATTCTTTAATAAGTTTGTCTTCCATGGTCGAATTCAATACACTGTCGAAGATTTACAACGCATTATGGATGAAATTGAATCTTTTAATTAATATCTTTGCTAAAGTAACGTAATCAATTTTCTGAAATGAATAGAGTGGTTGGGACTTAAATCATCCATTCTCAAATAAAAGAGAGCTAATCCATTGTTGATTAGCTCTTTTTTTTATATTTAAATTTGGTTCGTAATATATGTAGATAACAAAAAATAATAAATTCCGTGTAATTAATTGTAGCGTAGATAAATTTAATTTGAAGTTTTTGATTTGAAAATACATCATCATGTGGAGTATCTGGCGAGAGGCCTAAGTGAAAAATGCTAGGCAAAGACCAATGGTGAGATGACATGCTAGGAAAACGAACTGAGAAAACTATGATAAATTAAAGTTTGGAAGTAGTAAATATGTGCAATACATATTAGTGATTAACGTAATAAATAGCTAATTTATTTGGTTATGAAGCTTTTTGATTTATATGACTTACGAAATTGTATATCATGTAAGATAAGTAAAGTAAAAAAGGGGATATGAACATTGGAAAATATTACGTTTTACAATGGCAATGAAATGCCGATACTTGGATTAGGTACATTTAGAGTAGATAATAGCGATCAATGTAAAGAAGCAGTAAAACATGCTATAGAGAGTGGATATCGCCATATTGATACAGCTATGATTTATGAAAATGAAGAAAAAGTTGGCGAAGGTATTGCTGAAGCGTTAGAATCTACTGGTATTGACCGAAGCGAACTATTTATTACTTCGAAGTTATGGTTAGCAGATTATGGCAGAGACAATGTTGCAGATGCTTATGCAACGAGTTTAAAAAAATTAGGATTAGACTATTTAGATTTGTATCTTATGCATTGGCCAGGTACTGATGAAGCGTTAATGATTGATACATGGCAAGGTATGGAAGATTTATATAAAGATAATAAAGTTAAAAATATCGGTGTTAGTAACTTTGAACCAAGTCATTTGGATGCACTATTAGCTCAAGTTTCAATTAAACCAGTGATTAATCAAGTTGAATTTCACCCATACTTACTGCAACAAAAATTAAGAAACTATCTAGAAGTTCAAAATATCCATTCTGAGTCATGGTCACCATTAATGAATGCACAAATCTTAGAAGATGAGACAGTGCAACAAGTTGCTACAGAAATTGGTAAAACACCAGCTCAAGTAGTTATTAGATGGAATATAGACCATGGTGTCGTTGTTATACCAAAATCTGTGACGCCATCTAGAATTGAAGAAAACTTAAATGTCTTTGACTTTAAATTGACTGCAGAGCAAATTGAAAAATTAGACCAGTTAAATGAAGATAAACGTATTGGACCAAATCCATTAGAATTTACTGGCGAATAAACCATTTAAATTTAGAAATATTAATATTAAAAAGAACCTAGTAAATGCGTTTTTATAACAATTCATTTACTGGGTTCTTTATTTTGTTAACTAATATTGCTGATTACATTTATAAAATAATATACCCGATGAAACAGGCGGCGAATGAAACAACATATTGGAGTAAGGAATATCCAATAAAATGCCACAGATTTTGTTTATCTACTAACATCTTTACAAGTTCAGAAGATAAAGTAGAAAAAGTGGTTAATCCGCCTAGGACACCAATAATTAGCAATGGATGTATCCAAGATGTATGTATAGTCATTCCCATAATAAAGCCGATAAAGAAACTACCTATAATATTAACGAATGGCGTAGCAATTGGAAATGGGGAAGTGAATTTAGTAGCACAATAATTTGTAATAAAGCCTCTAATGACTGCTCCGATACCGCCACCTAACATTACGAATAAAATATTGATCATGCTATCTTCCCTCCAATTCGCACACCGATATAACAAACTATAATCCCAATGATATAACTCGTAATCGCATAAATAACTAATAATAAATAGTACTGGTGCGCTAACATAGATACTAATTCAAATTGGAAAGTAGAAAAGGTGGTAAAGGCTCCGATAAAGCCAGTAGTAATACCTTTTTTTAAATGTGCGTTATTGGCGAAATATTTTAGTGCTAAACTACCTAACAATCCCATTAAAAAAGAACCCATGATATTAGCTATGAAAGTACCGGTGGGAAAGCCACTATCAGGATTCATAAAAGAAAACCAATATCTTAAAAGTGCTCCAATTGAGCCACCAATAAAAATAAATAGATATTGCATCATTTATACGCTTCCTCTCAATAAAATAAAATACTACAAAAGTATTTTACCTTTTGTAGCATAATTTAGAAAATAATACCAAATGTTGAAAGCGAAGAAAGGATATGAATGATAATTACGATGAGTAATACAAACGGTAATATTTTACTCGCTTTTCTAATCCAATCTGATTTGTCTTGAGAATGTTTAATCGATTTATCTGCAAAAATAATAGAAATTATTAAAATAACAGCATTTATAATACTACAAACAAAAATTAGTTTAATTATAGAATTAAAGTGCATATTTAGAAGAGGATTTCTAGTATTAAAATAAAAACTGATAATAATCAATAAACTAGATAAATAAAAATAAAGTTTTGAACGTGCCATATTTACCTCCTAGTGCAATTCATCTAATAATGATACCATATTTTTACATAAAATTAACTAAATTTACAATTAAAAGAAAAAGCAAGATTTTTATTATGATGAAAATCTTACTATTGAGGCAAATTTACTACTGTAATTTGTAAAATTCTACTCTAAAAATTTTGACAATTTAAGCAAAAAATTAGAATTTCATGTTAAATGGTGGTATAAATGAGTTGAATGGTTAATAACCGTTATAAAAATAATTCTTTATAGAATTATTTATTTTAGTCAGGAGGAATTTTTAATGGCAAAATTAAATGTTGAAGTGTTTGCAGATGGTGCAGATATTGAAGAAATGAAAGCTGCTTATAAAAATAAACAAGTTGATGGTTTTACAACTAACCCTAGCTTAATGGCTAAGGCTGGCGTAACAGACTATAAAGCATTTGCTGAAGAAGCTGTACGTGAAATTCCAGATGCCTCTATTTCATTTGAAGTATTTGCAGATGACTTAGAAACTATGGAAAAAGAAGCTGAAATTTTAAAACAATATGGTGAAAACGTATTTGTTAAAATTCCAGTTGTAAACACAAAAGGTGAATCAACAATTTCTCTAATTAAAAAATTATCAGCAGACAATGTTCGTTTAAATGTAACTGCTGTTTATACTTTAGATCAAGTTAAAGAAATTACTGAAGCTGTTACTGAAGGTGTACCAACATATGTTTCAGTATTTGCTGGCCGTATTGCTGATACAGGTGTAGATCCATTACCATTAATGAAAGAATCAGCAGAAATTACGCATAGTAAAGATGGCGTTAAATTATTATGGGCAAGCTGTCGTGAAGTAATTAATGTTATTCAAGCTGATGAAGTTGGTGCTGATATTATTACTTGTCCAGCTGATGTAGTTAAAAAAGTTAACACAAACTTAGGTAGAGATATCGACGAATTATCTGTTGACACAGTTAAAGGCTTTGCAAAAGATATCCAATCTTCAGGTTTATCAATTTTATAATCAATATCCCCTATAAACTCAATGTTTATAGGGTTTTTTGTTCTTTTAAAAAATAAAAAGAGCAGAAAAAGGACAGATGAGTCCGAATATATGACTAGCTTTGATACTTTGTAATAATATAGTGCCCCCTTATAACATGATGCAATGTTATAAGGGTTCTTAATTGTAAAAATACATGCCATAAAATTAATTGATTTATTAGGTCGATTCATTAGCTATTGTGTGAATATTTATAAAAAATTCAAATTTATACTATGCAAGTTTATGAATTAATATATAATTAATCATTGTAGTTTTAATTTTTAAAACATTGTAGCTATTAGCGCGTGACATGCTAAAGGAGTATAAAAAATGAAAGTAAATATTTTTAAACAAAAAGTAAAAAAGCAATTGTGGTTTTTAAATAAGAAAGAGAAGCGAATATTAGATGAAGTATTACAAGCGAAGATAGACAGTGATGAATCTGGTGAATTAAATCGGCCAATCGCATTTTCAAATCAATTTTTAAAATCTTATATATTTAAGGAAAAGGTAACTTCAACGACACAATTATTTGTGATGTTAATTGGTATATTAGTTACATATATAGTGTTACTAGGTCTGTTTTTATTTGGCTTTTTAGCAAGTTTGTCTTCTGTTCAATACTTTATTAAACCAGAAGTACAGCTATCCACTGCAGTCGTTCTATTAACACTAGTAGGGTCAATACTATTAATCATTCTTTGTTTGTATGCAATAAAGCAAGTGACTGCTTACTTTACGAAGAAACTGCTTGAATATAAACATAATAAAGATTTATAAGAGTAATTAATATGAATGGTGGGAAAGCGAAATACTTTCTTGCCATTTTTTGTATACAAAAGTATATGGAATTGTAACTTCTATATATTTAGTATTTTCAAAATAAATGACTGTACCATATTGTAATGACTTTAATCCGGTTATAGCCATTGCATTGATATAGTATTGGATTGCTGAACGTTTCGTAGTTAAAGGGAATAAAATTGTTTCACTATTTATGTATAAAGGTAAGAATTTTCTAATGTTCAGAGTCTGTTTTGCTTTTTTAGTTTGCAAGGGGATGGATAATTGTTGTGTTTCGAAAAAGTAACGCAGTGTTTTGTCCATTGTAGCGGGATAGAGGAAATGGTGTGTTGAAAAGTGGCAGAGTGTAAGTATTTGTGCTGATATATATGTTTTAAAATACAATAATTTTATATTCATTTTCATGTTTTGATAACCTCTTTATTTGGTATAGTAAGATAAATATTTTATTTTGATACTTTTTTGATAGTTCTTTAATGTTGAAATAGAACAATTTAAAAATTTTGCTAATTCTTTTTGTTTGTATCCTGCTAATTTGAGCTTTAACCAATATTGTTCTTTACGGGACAAAGTGGTAAGAAAATGGTTGTAGCAAGTAAGTTGTTCTAGTGAACTTTCATGTATTTGACTATCGAGCGTAATCGTATTAAAGTCGATGGGTTCAGTTTTTTTAATTGAGCGGAATAGATCGATGAGGTAAAAGTTCAAGCGGGTAAATAGAAATGTTTTTAACGACATTTGTTGGTTGGGATTGTATTCTTGGATTAACTCCCACATGCGTATAAATAACAATTGTGCAAATTCATCATAATTGTACTTTATATGGTACTTATTTAACAATGTAGCTATAATATAATTATACTCTGTTAGTTTTGATTCAATCATTCAATTTTTACTCCAAAGTTATATATATAACAATTATTTCCGGATGGACATATTTTATAAATGAAAATAAAAATTTTCATTTGCTAAATATTAATAATAGGTGTTAAATAGTAGTCGTAGATAGTTAAATTTTAAGTTTAATGACACAAAAGCGTATTCAACTTAAAAATACTGCATTTTAAAGTATAATGTTAACTTCGGACTATATTCAGGAGGTTTATATGGATTACGCACATTTAAATTTAGAGCATTTTTTTGCTAAGCATAATGATTTAGATAGGATAAAAGATAAATCCGATTTTGTAATGATAAATAATGTTTCTAAAGAAATGAAATATCGAGATGGTGAGATTGAGGGAACAATTGATCTTAACCGATATTTTTATAAAAATAGATCACAAGCGATGAGTTTTATTATTATGGAATATAAAAGTCAAGAGTAATGAAATTAAAATTTCATTACTTTTTTTATGAATATGTAACAACCAATGTATAAAATTGTCTGTTCAACTATTTAGTGTTAAAATCTATTATCGGATAGCCTTAACTTATTTGTTTTTTGCACGATGATAGGGCTAAAATTTCAATTATTACCTATGAGGTGTGAACATGACGAAGCATAAAAAAGGGTCTTTGTTATCAATAATAGGATTATTGGTAGTTTTAGGCGTGGCTGCAGTCATTGTTTTTTCAATGATTTCAGATCAAATATTCTTTAAATCAGTTAATAAACAAGAAAGTGTTGAAAATCTAAAAGTGACTTTAGATAAAGCAGCTAAAAAGCAAATTGATAATTATACAAGTCAACAAGTGTCAAGCAAAGATAATAAGACTTGGAGAGATGCGTCTTCAACTGAAATAAAAGATGCCATGGATAGTAATAAATTTATAGATAGCGATACACAAAAATATCAATTTTTAGAATTAGATCGTTATCAAGGAATAGATAAAAACAGAATTAAACGTATGTTGTTTGATAATCCAACGCTATTAAAACATACGGATGCATTTATTAATGCAGCGAAAGAGAAACATGTAAATGAAGTATATTTGATTTCGCATGCACTTTTAGAAACAGGATCTGCTAAAAGTGAATTAGCAAGTGGCGTAGAAATTGATGGCAAGAAATATTATAACTTCTTTGGTGTCGGGGCATTGGATGAGGATCCGATTAAAACGGGTTCAGAATATGCTAAAAAACACGGTTGGGATACACCTGAAAAAGCGATTAGTGGTGGTGCCGACTTCATTCATAGTCATTTCTTATCTAACAAAGATCAAAATACTTTATATAGCATGAGATGGAATCCGAAAAATCCTGGTGAACATCAATATGCCACGGATATAAAATGGGCTGAAAGTAATGCTAGTATTATGGCCAATTTCTACAAAGATATGAAAACTGAAGGTAAATACTTTAAATATTTTGTTTATAAAGATGATGAAAAGCATAGAAAATAAGTGAATATATCATTATTAATGTATTATTAAAAGAGCCCTTAACTGATTGTAGTTATTCAGTTAAGGGCTTTTTTATATGTACGATTAAAAATTTGTAAAAGTATTATGGCGAGACTCCTGAGGGAACAGGACGAGCTGAAGACTATAGGCTGAGCTGTCCCTTAGAAAAGCGAGCCGATAAAACGAGTTATTACAAAATAAATATCACAGTAAAAGTTTAAAAGTAAGTAGTCATTAAACTTAAAGATTTCTGTTTTAACACAAACACCTTAAATATAAAACAAAATGTATGATGAATAATTTTAAAGTAACAGTATAAAATTTGAGAAGTATTATGGCGAGACTCCTGAGGGAACAGGACGAGCTGAAGACTACAAGCTGAAGCTGTCCCCTAGGAAAGCGAGCCAACAATACAAAATGAAATTTAGTAAATATTAGCGTTTCTTTACAACTATAAAAAGCTATGAAAAGTCTATCGGCATAGACATTTTCATAGCTAATCTGAATTTATTATTTTTGTTAACTTCAATCATTTGAATAGGGCGAATTAATTTTACTTAGCTTTGTTTTTTTGACTTAATAATATGAACATCATTAATGAAGAAACAAACACTTTTAACATAAACTTCATAAGTTCACTTCCTTTTTATATGCGTAACTTGCTTTTTTAGTTAGTGCCGTCATCATAAGCGAAAAATTATTTTTTATCAAAATAATTGTGCTTCTTTAAAAAATCTTGTGCTACAATTGCTGGTTCTTTACCTTCACCGTCAGCTTCATAATTTAATTTTTGCATTTCTTTTGTGTTGATTTTGTTGTCTAATTTATTGATTGAGCGTTTAATTTCTGGATGCTTAGATAAAAGTTTATTAGGTGCAACTGCACTAGCATCGTATGGAGGGAAGAAATTTTTATCATCCTTTAGTACGACTAAATCATAAGCTGCAATTCTGCCATCAGTGGTATAACCCAGTGCAACATCTAATTTTTTGTTTTTGAGTGCATCATAGACCAAACCGATTTGCATCGGTTTTAAATTGTTAAATCCAAATCCATAGTGAACTTTAAATGGTTCGTAACCATCACCACCACGTTTTATCCACGTTGTATCCGTGCCCACCTTAACTTGATTTTTTACTTTTTCTAGATCTGATACTTTATGTAGATGATATTTTTGTGCTGTCTCTTTGGTAACCATAAATGCGAATGTATTTTCAAAACCATAAGAATTAAAGAACGTTTGATCGAATTTTTTGTCGAAACCGTTTTGCGTAATGTGCATTGCTTTTTTAGAATCTGTAATAGGTTTTTGTTTTAAGACGCCAGTTAAATCAGTTCCAGTATAGCGTGTGCTTGATATATCTGCATCACCCTTTAGCAAAGCGTTATGTTGAATTGTTGCTGAACCTAAATTGTTAATAATTGAACCTTGAATTTTGCCTTTCGTATCGTGTTCGATTAAGTCTTTTAGCATATATGCCATAATTTGTGACTCACTCGTGGCAAGAGCTGATATTTTTACAGACTTGTTCGTTTGGCTACCACCTAAACCTGGTAAGTCGCAACCGGATACAAAAATAAGGCTACCTATACATAATAATAGAATATGCTTGATGAAATTCATGACTTTCCCCTTTAAATTTGAAATATCAAAAAATATAATTGTTATTATTTTAAGATTAACATATTTAATATAAAAGGGTAACTTAGCTTTTGAAGTATTAGTAATACATTAAAATGTTATTAGATCCGGTAGATTGTTATAATATATATAATTAATTGAATAGGTGGAGGGTAACTATGAGAATTGCAATAATAGGAATGGGAACTGCGGGTGTCACAGTACTAAAAGAATTGTCTAAATCAAGACGCTTTCAAGATATGCAAATTGATGCATATGATAATCCTATAAATATGGGGCAAGGTGTACCATTTCAAAATGATAGTGATCAATTACTTATCAACTTACCTGCCGAACAGATGTCGTTGAATTTAGATAATAAGCGTGAATTCTTTGATTGGTATCAGGCGCAATCAAAATTTAAGTTTTCAAATCCTGAATATTTACCGAGATTTGTGTTTGGTCATTATATGAAGGCTTTTGTGGATAAAATTAATAATGCCAATGCTAATGTAACTCTCATAAAGGAAGAAGTTGCTGAAGTGTTCATTGAATCAAATATCGGTGAGACGGATGTGTTATATCATGTCTGTACATCAAATGATATGGAGCATTGCAAGACCTATGACATTGTCTTTTTAACGGTCGGAACATTATCATATCATGATCCATATCAATTAAAAGGAAAACCAGGTTATATTCACACACCATACCCAACTTACCATACATTAGACAATGTGAAAGATACTGATAATATCGCTATCATAGGAACTGGTTTAGCGAGTTTAGATGTTATTCGTTATGTTACCGAACATCACATCAATTTACCAATTACTGTAGCCAGTCGTAAAGGTGAATTACCAAGTGTTAGAGGTGAGATGCCAGAAATCACATTCCAATATTTAACCCCTAAAAAATTTAATGAACTAAAAGCAGAAAATTTTGGGAATGTACCATTGGATGATGCGATGGCACTATTTTTAAAAGAATGTGCCATTTATGAAATACCAGTGGAAACTTTGGTGCATCGAAAAGTTGGTAATTCTGTCGAAGATTTGAAATATGATCTAGAACATGCAGAAGACTTAGGTAAGTTTCAAAGTATACTTGAGTTAATAAAGGAAAATTTAAATTGGATTTGGAACAGTTTCAATAGGAATGATCAAAAGCGCTTCTTAGAACAATATCAACCCATATTGAAAGCAAATTCCAATCCAATGCCACCTAGAACAGCTAAATTATTGATTGAGCATATAGAAAATGAACAAATAAGAATTTATGATGGTTTAGAAAATATTGAATATAACAACCATCAGTTTAAATTGACATATGCAAATCATGGTGATGATTACTTTGATATAGTGATTAATGCCACAGGTTCTAAGACGCAACTTAAAGACCTTGATAGTGATGATCAACTTGTTATTAATTTAGAAAATAGGCAGGTCATACAAGCGCACCCATTAGGTGGTATTCAAATTGTAGCAGAAACCAACCAAGTCATAAGCCCTAGATATGGTACGTTACAAAATATGTTTGCATTAGGACAGCTTACTAATGGTATCAATCAATCTAGAAATGGTGTGACTATGATTGTAAGACAAGCGACTGGTATTATTCATAGATTGTTGGAAAATTAAATGCAAAGTATGTTATTACTATGTCATGTATTTTGATTTTAATGAATAAATATAAAAAGTATAATAATTTTTTTATAATTGCAAATGATGATGAAGTTGATTTGACGGGCTTTTTAATAGTTATAAAATGACGAAATTCAAAAAAATAAAGCCGACTTAAGTAATAAGAATTGTTATTTTTGAATTATTGTAGTATTATGTTCTTGTAACTTAATTAAAGTTGCTTGACTCAAACAGCAATTTACAATTTCATATATTCTTTCGGGGCAGGGTGAAATTCCCAACCGGCAGTAAATTAAGCCTGCGACCTGCATTTGTTTTCAAATGTGGCTGATCTAGTGAAAATCTAGAGCCGACAGTATAGTCTGGATGGGAGAAAGAATAACGTATAACTAATAAAAGGCACTAATGTAGTGTTTTATTTAGCATTCACTTATTTCTATTTTTGGATAAGTGTATTTAAATCTAAGTTTATAATGTTATAACGCATATATCCCACACCTGAAATGTACGATTTCAGGTGTTTTTTATTTTTTAGAGGTGATTAGCTTGAGTCAATATTTAAATTACGCAATTGAATTAGCGAAGATGGTAGATGGACAAACAGGATTAAATCCACCTGTCGGTTCTGTTGTAGTAAATGATGGACGCATCGTAGGTTTAGGTGCACATCTTAAGAAAGGCGATAAACACGCCGAAGTACAAGCCTTAGATATGGCACAAGATGCTGCAGAAGGTGGGACGATTTATATCTCACTAGAACCATGTACACACTATGGTTCGACGCCACCATGTGTTAATAAAATTATTGAGCATGGTTTGAAGAAAGTGGTGTATGCAGTGAAAGATACGACACTACCTTCAAATGGTGATGTAATTTTGAAAGAGGCAGGCATCGAAGTAGAATATAGACCTAATGAAGATGCTGCACTGCTATATAGAGATTTCTTTGAAGCTAAAAGCAAAGGTTTACCACAAGTTACTGTTAAAGTATCCTGCAGTTTAGATGGTAAACAAGCGACAGACTTTGGAGAAAGTAAATGGATTACAAATAAAGCAGTAAAGCAAGATGTCTTTAAATTACGTCATCAACATGATGCAGTAATAACAGGTAGAGGAACTTTAGAAGCGGATAATCCACAATACACAACACGTATTGAAAATGGTAAAGATCCTATTCGAGTCATTTTATCAAAAACTGGTGAGATAGATATGTCACTAGATATATTTAAAGATCCATCTACAGCAATTTGGATTTATACAGAAAATAAACAATTAGAAAGTAAACACGAGCAAATAACAGTTACGCAATTAGAACATTGCTCAATTGAAAATATATTAAAAGATTTGTATGCAAGAGGTGTCGGTCGATTACTCGTTGAAGCAGGTCCGACCTTAACTACTACATTCTTACAAACAGAATTTATCAATGAACTTATCATATATTATGCCCCGAAATTAATAGGTGGTTCAGGTCACAATCAATTCTTCCACACAGAGCAAGTTGTTGATTTAGCTGATGTACCACAATTTGAAATTGTGAATTCCAATTTGCTTGAGCAAAATATTAAATTAGAATTGCGAAAGAAGTGAAATCAGTATGTTTACAGGTATCGTTGAAGAAGTAGGTACAATAAATAAAATATCGACACAACAATCTGTGGTTAATTTAACAATCGGCTGTAAAACGATATTGGCAGATATGCATATCGGCGATTCTATTAGTGTGAACGGCGCATGTTTAACAGTCGTTGGATTTGATGATTATTCATTTTCTGTACAAGTAATAAAAGGTACTGAAAATAAAACGTATTTAAATCAGTTAAACCAAGCACAAGAAGTTAATTTGGAAAGGGCTATGAGCGGACAAGGTCGTTTTGGTGGACATTTCGTGCTTGGTCACGTCGATGAAGTAGCAAAGATTACAAGAATACAAGCTTCAGATAATTCAAAAATAGTAACAATCAAACCCAATAACTCAAATTTAATTAAGCAAATGGTGCAACAAGGGTCTATTACGGTAGACGGTGTAAGTTTAACGATTTTTAAATTAAAGGATACGGAATTTGATATTCATCTTATTCCAGAAACTAGAAAATCGACGATACTGAATGATAAACGTGTTGGTGATCCAGTCCACATTGAAACAGATATGTTATTCAAATATGTTGAAAGAATAATGGAATCAACTGATTCAGGATTAACGTCTGACAAACTTAAAGCGTTTGGATTTTAGGAGGGCTATATATGAAATTAGATAAAATAGAGGATGCGCTACAAGCTTTAAAAGAAGGTAAAAGTGTAATAGTAGTAGATGATGAAAATAGAGAAAATGAAGGCGATCTTGTAGCAGTAACTGAATGGATGGATGATAATACGGTTAATTTTATGGCTACTTTTGGTAGAGGCTTAATATGTGCTCCCATAAGTAAACAAATAGCTGATAAATTGGAATTAGCACCAATGGTTAATCATAATTCAGATATTTATGGTACTCAATTTACCGTTAGTGTGGATCATGTTAATACAACGACAGGCATCAGTGCAGACGAAAGAATGATGACTGCAAGAGCTTTAATCGCAGAGAATGCTCAAGCAAATGACTTTAATAAACCGGGACATTTGTTCCCTTTAATTGCACAGGATAATGGTGTATTAGCAAGAAGAGGCCATACAGAAGCTTCTGTTGATTTAGCCAAATTAACAGGTGCCAAACCAGCGGCATTGATTTGTGAAATTATGAATGATGACGGGACTATGGCTAAGGGTGATGAACTTGAAGCATTTAAAGAAACGCATCAGTTGGTTATGATTTCTATTGAAGATTTAGAGCGTTATCGTAAAAATAATAATGATACTTCAATCGAAGCTAAGGCAAAAGTGAAAATGCCAACACAATTTGGCAACTTTGATATGTATGGCTTTACAACGAATCACAGTGATGAAGAACTTGTAGCAATTGTCAGTGGAGATATTAGAAAAACAGAAAATGTTCGTATTCACTCATCATGTGTCACAGGTGATATATTCCATAGCCAAAGATGTGATTGTGGTGAACAACTTGAGGCATCAATGAAATATATAAGTGAACACGGCGGTGTAATCTTGTATTTACCACAAGAAGGAAGAGGTATTGGATTAATTAATAAATTAAAAGCGTATGAATTAATTGAGCAAGGTTATGATACAGTAACAGCTAATATTGCTCTAGGTTTTGAAGAAGATTTAAGAGATTATGCCGATGCTGCACAAATTTTAAAATACTTTGGTATTGAGCAAGTCAATTTATTGAGCAATAACCCTAAGAAATTTGAAAGTTTACAAAACTATGGTGTTCAGATTGCACAAAGAATTGAGCTTGTTGTACCAACAAACAAATATAATCAAGATTATATGGATACAAAAAAAGTAAAAATGGGTCATTTAATATAGGAGGAAATTTGATATGAATTTTGAAGGTAAATTAATAGGTTCTGATTTAAAGGTAGCAGTAGTTGTAAGTAGGTTTAATGATTTTATTACAAATCGTTTGTTAGATGGTGCGAAAGATACACTCGTACGTCATGAAGTGGCAGCAGAGAATATTGATGTTGCTTATGTGCCAGGTGCATTTGAAATTCCGTTAGTTGCTAAAAAATTAGCACAAAAAAATGAATATGATGCAATTATTACTTTAGGTTGTGTTATTCGTGGTGCGACGACACATTACGATTATGTTTGTAATGAAGTGGCGAAGGGTGTTTCTAAAGCAAATGATGTATCGGATACACCAGTTATATTTGGTATTTTAACTACTGAAAATATTGAACAAGCAGTTGAACGTGCGGGTACAAAAGCAGGTAATAAAGGTTCAGAAGCTGCAGTTAGTGCAATTGAAATGGCAAACTTATTAAAATCTATTAATTAAGTTATAGCTTTTAATAAATGTCATTGTTCAATTGACTGTCAATTCAACTTTAAGGAAATAAAAAACAGTAATCTAGGCTATGACTTAGATTACTGTTTTTTATTTTAATGGTTTAGACATTGTGAAGTACTTTCATAATGCATCATCCATGTTTATTTATTGTAGTTACAAAATCACTTTAATACTGTGTTATTTTGAAGTGAACTTTTTGAAAAGTGCAATAGTTGCACCTAAAGCTGTTACACTTGCTGCAACAATACCAGCCTTTTTAAGCACTTCAGGTTTTGTAAATTCTTTGAACATTAAATTAAGGTTTTGTGGTCTTTCCGCTAAGCGTCTCATGAAATAACCAAACCAATCATCACCAAATGGTACATAAATACAGAAATTATAGCCATCTTTAGCGATTTCTTCAGCTAATTCAGTTCTAAATCCATATAACATTTGAAATTCATATCGATGTTTAGGTATATTATTATCCTTAATAAATTGTAAGATGTGAGTGATGACACGATCATCGTGCGTAGCAATTGATGTAACATTCTTAGCCGTCAATAATCTTTTCTTGATTAGACGTATGTAGTTTTCATCAATTTCCTCCTTGGTTTGGTAAGCAATATTATCAGCTTCTTTATAAGCCCCTTTAACCATTCTTAATCTAAGTTCTGGATATTTATCTACCAAAGCATCTGCTTTATATAAATATGCTTGAATAACAGTACCTACATTTTTAAATTCACCTTTTAAACGATCTAGCACTTGCGTGATATCGAATAAACTATCATACTTCTCAGTATCAATATTAATATGCATATTATTGAATTCATTGGCTTTCAATAATATTTCACGTAAATTACGATAAGCTAAATCAATATCAAATTCTGAACCTAATTGGCTCAGTTTAATAGACATATGGCCATTTAAATTATGATTATTAATCGCATACATCACTTCTAAGATTTGATCTTTTGCTTGTATCGCTTCGCCTTCAGTGTCCACAAATTCACCTAGGCAATCAACAGTAACTGTAATTCCTTTATCGTTTAAACGTTCAATTGTGTCTAACAAAGCAGGGATTGTGTTTCCTGCTACAACTTTATTCGCTCCTAACATGGGACCGATTTCTTTAGCTGCATTATTTAATAAAGTATTGTTAGATAGTCCTATAAAAAAATTTTTCACAATTGGCATATTAATTCCTCCCATTCTGCTAATAGCTTACCTTTCTATAATAGTGTAGCATGAATCAATTGTTAAAGAAATCGTTTACAATAAAATATATTACACTTTATATTTCATAGTACACTCATGTAATTGGTATAGAAGTGTTTTTATATATATAATGGAACAAAAATTAAATCATTCACGACAAACTACATGTTTAAAATGGAAATATCGTATACGATTTTGATACAATAAATGTAATGAATTAAATTTTTATATAGAAGGGGAAGTAGTAATTATGTGGAAATGGGAAACAGAAAATGAAGCTAAAGGCGTCATTGTGATCGCTCACAATATGCTAGAACATACAGGACGCTATGCATATGTTATTACCATGCTTCGCCGTAATGGATACCATGTGATTATGGGCGATTTACCAGGTCAAGGCCAAACTTCTCGTTCTAATAAAGGTCAAATTGAAAATTTTGACGTTTACCATGAGCATATACTTGAATGGATAAGAATCGCAAATGAATATAAGATTCCTACATATGTATTAGGTGTTGGATTAGGCGGCTTAATTATGTTGAATCTACTTGAAAAGGTCGACGTACCTATTGAAGGACTTATGTTAATTTCACCATTATTAGAATTTAAAAAAGGCAATAAAACACGTAAAGATAAAGTGATTTCAAACGTAGGGAAAATGGCCAAGGATAAACGCTTTAAAGTAGGTATAAAGGTTGAAGATTTAACACGTAATGAAGAGGTCATTGAAGAAACGATGAATGATCAATTGATGTTGCAAAAAGTTACATATAATTGGTACAAACAAATTACAGACATTATGAAAGAAACAGTGACACATTTAAAGGATATAGAATCTATACCTTTATTATTGATGTATGGTGATGCAGATAAGGTGGCAGATATCACTGCAATGAAACTAGTTAAAGATAAGGTCACAACCAATGAACTGTATTTTAAAGAATGGAAAGGTTTGTATCACGAGGTACACAATGAACCTGAACGTGATGAGGTAATGCGCTATATCTTAGCTTTCTTAAATAATAGTTCAAGTAATAATGGATTTGTAATTGATGATGAAAATGAACCTTCATAATGTGTCATGAATTAGTTATTTAGTTGAAAATTTATGATTGCTAGTTGGATTTTGAGTTGAATGGTTATACGCCATATCTCAAGTTTTTGGTTTGGTTGATAATTTTCCCGCTCAAAATTAAAAAATACAAGTTGCTGTTGAGATACTCCGTTTAAAGTAGACACTGAAAAGTGAAGCCTTTGAAGGGAGTATTTTTATAATCTGCAATTCATTTAAAATGTAATACTTCTGAACTGTATGAATATATCAATAAAATATTGTGATTATTTTCACAAAAAATATTGCAAAAACTAAAATTGTTTGGTATATTTAATTTGTGAAAAAAATCACATAACAAACATAAATTAAATAAACTTTTGAATAGTATTTGAGGGAGGCAGTTTTAATATGGAAATGATTAAAGGAAACAAAGTTGTATTAGTTGGTGATGGAGCAGTTGGTTCTAGTTATGCATTTGCAATGGTTGCCCAAGGTATTGCTGATGAACTTGTTATTATAGATTTAGCGGAAGAGAAAGTGAAAGGTGATGTATTAGACTTAAATCACGGAGCACCTTATGGCGATTCCCCAGTTAATGTTAAAGCAGGACGATATAGTGATTGTAGCGATGCAGATTTAGTTGTTATAACAGCTGGTGCAGCACAAAAACCTGGTGAAACTAGACTAGATTTAGTTGAAAAAAATACTAAAATATTTAAATCTATCGTAAGTGAAATTATGGATTCTGGATTTGACGGTATATTTTTAATCGCAAGTAATCCAGTTGATGTATTAACTTATGTTACTCATAAAGTTTCTGGCTTACCTAAAGAACGTGTTATTGGTTCAGGAACAATCCTTGATACTGCACGTTTCAAATATGAATTAGCACAAGAATTTGGCGTATCTCCAAGTAGTGTTGAAGGTTCAATTATTGGAGAACATGGTGATTCAGAATTAGCTGTTTGGTCACAAACACGCATTGCAGGACAACCTTTATATAATATGTTAAAAGATGATCCTAGCAAACAACATAGAATTGATGAAATTTTCGTTAATACGCGTGATGCTGCTTATGATATTATCAAAGCTAAAGGTGCGACATACTACGGTATTGCAATGGGCTTATTACACATCACAAAAGCAATTTTGAAAAATCAAAATGTAGTTTTAACAGTATCTAGCTATTTAGAAGGTGAGTATGGACAAGACGATGTTTATATGGGTGTTCCTACATTAGTAAATAGAAATGGAGCAGTAAAAATATTTGAAACACCATTAAATGATGAAGAAATTAAATTATTTGAGCATTCTTCAAAAGTTTTGAAAGAAATGCAAAATAAAATCACGGATATAATTGCATAATTCATTGTTTATATTTAAACTGTAAATAAGATTAATTTTGTTTTAAAATCAAATATTTATAAAGAGTAGATTTACCACTCTTGGGGAATGTGATTTTACAAGTTAATCTAACATATATCATTTACTATGATTGGGGGAGTACTCTATGGGAAAGACACTTGCCGATAATGTTGATGGTGTATTGAGATTAGAATTAGTATTGCAAGACATCAATGATATCTTTAGCAAAGTTCAGAAGCAGTACAAAATGTCTAAAGAAGAAATCTTAATACTTCTTACTTTATGGAAAGAAGGATCAATGACTTTAAAGGAAATGGATGGTTTCGTTCAAATTAAATCATACAAACGTACAAGAACGTATAATGATTTAGTTGAAAAAGAGTGGATCTTAAAAGAAAGACCACAAAATGATGAACGTACAGTTATTATTCATTTCAATGTGAAATTGAAAGATCAAAGGGAAGATCTTTTGTCATTCTTTAAAGAAGAAATTGATTCAAAGTCATCAAGCATGCAAAACAGTCTTAAATCTATTTTAAATTTATAGGGAATGTTAAAGTAGGTTGAATTATAACTTTTACTGTAACATTAAATGCGTGAAATAATTATATTTGCGTAAATAGAGATTGGGACATGAACTCCCAATCTCAAAGGTAAAGAGCTGATCTGTAATGGATTGGCTCTTTTTTAAAAATTTTACACTATAACACAATACACAAGACGGATTGTAGTTCAATGTGCGACCAATTATATAAAAGCAAAAAACGTTAATTTCTATATGTTCTAAATAGAAATTAACGTTTTTGTTAAAGCTGAGCGCTGTGTATGTGTACATGCTACCATATGAAATTCACAGTGTATCGATATATGACATTAATAAAGTCACTAACATGACTGCTATAATTTTGATTAAGATATTAAATTTATTTGCTTTAAATTTGTTATGCGCCTTATTGTTTGAAGTGTTCGGTATTTATCTTTTTTCTATTGCGCATATAAAAGGTGGATTATTTTGTTGATTAATAAATTGATATTGTAATACATGGGCTTGTTCTTGGTCGATTTGTGTTAAATAGTCAAATAATGCATCCTTTTCGATTTTCCCTTCAGGATGTCCATGATAAATGACTAATACAATGATACCTTCTTTGGATAATATTTGAAAAATATCCTCAATAGCTGCAATTGTCGTTTGTGGTTTGGTAACAACTGATTTATCTCCTTTAGGTAGGTAGCCTAAATTGAAGATTGCTGCATCGATATGACCATAATCAGTAGGTGGTATATATGTTTGCACATGCTCATGGCCGTCTTGAATCAATGTTACATTATCAAGGTGTTTCGTACGTTCAAAGGTATTCTGAATTGCTGTTTTTTGTATATCAAATCCATAAACTTTACCATCAGGTACTTGCTCAGCTAAAAATAATGTATCATGACCATTACCACATGTAGCATCAATCACAATGCTTTCTGAATTAACATGACTGGTAATTAATGATTTGGCAAATGGTAAAATGCGTTCTACCTTCATGATTTTACAGTACTTTCAAAGTATTTACCTTGATAAGAATTTCTTCTTGCTAATTCATTATCAATTTCATTTAGTACTTCCCATTTATTGACACTCCACATAGGACCTACCATTAAATCTATCGGTCCATCTCCTGTAATTCTATGAACGATCATTTCTTGTGGGATGATTTCTAATTGGTCACATACCAAGTTTGTATATTCTTCTTGAGACATGAATTCTAACATACCCTTATCGTATTGTTTGACCATCGGTGTACCTTTTAACAAATGTAATAAGTGTATTTTAATACCTTGAACGTCCATTTTTGCAACTTCTCGAGCTGTTTCCATCATCATATTGTAATCTTCACCTGGTAAACCATTAATGATGTGTGTGCAAATGTTAATATTATGCTTTCTCAATTTTGCAACACCATCATGATACGTTTGCATATCATGAGCTCTGTTTATTAAATCAGATGTTTCTTGGTGTACAGTTTGTAATCCGAGTTCCACCCATAAATAAGTACGTTCGTTTAGTTCTGCTAAATATTCAACCACGTCATCTGGTAAACAATCTGGACGTGTTGCTATAGATAAACCAACGACACCAGGTTCCTTTAATACTGCTTCGTATTTTTCGCGTAATACTTCAACAGGGGCATGTGTGTTTGTAAAAGCTTGGAAATAAGCTATATATTGACCTTCGTGCCATTTCTCATGCATGCGATCTTTAATTTGTTGGAATTGTACTTCTACTGGGTCTGCGCGATTCCCAGCAAAGTCACCACTACCTGCAGCTGAACAAAATGTGCAGCCACCATGTGCAACAGTGCCATCTCTATTAGGACAGTCGAATCCGCCATCGATTGCTACTTTAAATATTTTTTGTCCAAATTTATTTTTTAAGTGGTAATTCCATGTATGATATCTTTTGTTTTCAAATGCGTAAGGGAAAAATTGACCCATGAGACATTTTCCTTTCTAAATTCATTCTAGTTAAAGATTTTAACATATTTTAATGCTATAGTGTTTAGAGTGAAATGAGAAAATTTGAAAGAAAGGAGCCTTTTAAATGAAAATGCCTAAATCTGTTTGGTGGTTGGTAATTGGTATGGCATTGAATATAACTGGCTCAAGTTTCTTGTGGCCGTTAAATACAATATATATGAATGATGTTTTGCACAAAAGTTTAACAATGGCAGGACTAGTGTTAATGATTAATTCTATAGGTATGGTTGTGGGTAATTTACTAGGTGGTACATTATTTGATAAATTAGGTGGCTACCGCACGATTATATTAGGAACTATCATTTGCTTGATGAGTACGACGCTATTGAATTGTTTCCATGGTTGGCCTTGGTATGCAGTTTGGTTAGTTGCTTTAGGTTTTGGCGGTGGAATGATTGTGCCAGCAATTTATGCTATGGCTGGTGCTGTATGGCCCAATGGTGGTAGACAGACATTTAATGCAATTTATTTAGCTCAAAATTTAGGTGTTGCGATTGGTGCTGCATCAGGTGGATTTGTTGCTGAGTTGAGCTTCAACTATATATTTATTGCGAATTTACTGATGTATGTGTTATTTGCAATTGTAGCAATAACACAATTCAATATTAAAATAGATGTCAAAGTTAAATCACCAGAAGCATTAAAGTTATTTTCTAAGTCTTATAGATTGTACTTTAAAGCGTTGATTGCATTATGTGTCTTATTCGCTATTTGTTGGATTGCTTATATTCAATGGGAGAGTACAATTGCTTCCTTCACACAATCTTTAAATATTACGATGGGTCAATATAGTTTGTTGTGGACAGTAAATGGTATTTTGATATTAGTGGCACAACCTCTGATTTATCCATTTATTCGGCTGATGAAAGGTAATTTAAAGAGACAAATGTTTGTAGGTGTCTGTATATTTATAGTTTCATTTTTTGTAACAAGCTTTGCAGAACAATTTTCAGTATTTATGATCGGAATGATAATTTTAACATTTGGAGAAATGTTTGTGTGGCCTGCAGTTCCAACGATTGCAAACAAATTGGCTCCAGAGGGTAAACAAGGTTCGTTTCAAGGTTATGTAAATTCAGCATCGACAATAGGAAAAGCGATTGGACCATTGTTAGGTGGCATGATTGTAGATATTTATGATATTCAAAAAATGTTTCTAATTATGATGTGCTTATTATTCATCGCTATAATTTGTATATTTATCTTAAGTCACTATTTGAATAAGATAAATGCTTCATAACTTAAAAGTTTAGTAATTACAATGAACAATGAATCAAGCGAATAAAGCTTTAAATACATTTTACTACTTGAAATAAAGTGTTATTTAAAATATTATTAGTAATGTATAGGAGTAGTAACTTAAATACTTATCATCAGAGAGCTAGGGGATGGTGAAACCTAGTGTTAAGTGTTAAGTGAACTTACCAGAACGTAAAGTGAATTGATAACATCTCAAACTATTAATTGAAACGAGTGCACAAGATTTGTGAAGCAGGGTGGTACCGCGGCTGATTTAATTTGTCGTCCCTTTGAATTAAATAATAGTTAGGGATGTTTTTTATTGAATAGGAGGAAAAGTAGTGAATTACAATCATAATAAAATCGAAAAAAAATGGCAGGATTTTTGGGAAGAACATAAAACATTTAAAGCAAGTGATAATCTTGGACAAAAGAAATTCTATGCATTAGATATGTTCCCGTATCCATCAGGTGCAGGTTTGCATGTTGGACACCCAGAAGGATATACTGCTACAGATATTGTTTCTCGTTATAAACGAATGCAAGGCTACAATGTTTTACATCCGATGGGGTGGGATGCATTTGGGTTGCCTGCAGAACAATATGCATTGGATACAGGCAATGATCCTAGAGAATTTACTAAGCAAAATATAGCAACTTTCAAGCGTCAAATTAAAGAACTTGGTTTTAGTTATGATTGGGACAGAGAAGTAAACACAACGGATCCTCAATATTATAAATGGACGCAATGGATTTTTATTCAATTATATAATAAAGGGCTAGCATACGTAGATGAAGTAGCGGTTAACTGGTGTCCAGCATTGGGAACTGTATTATCGAATGAAGAGGTAATTGATGGGGTATCTGAACGAGGAGGACACCCAGTTTATAGAAGACCAATGAAACAATGGGTCTTAAAAATAACTGAATATGCTGATCGCCTACTAGAAGATTTAGATGATTTAGATTGGCCAGAATCATTAAAAGATATGCAAAGAAATTGGATTGGAAGATCTGAAGGTGCAAGTATTAACTTTGATGTTGAAAATAGTAATGCCCAAATCGAAGTATTTACCACACGTCCAGATACAACTTATGGTACAACATTCTTAGTGCTTAGTCCTGAACATGAGTTGGTTGACGAAATTACTACCGATGATAAAAAGGAAGCTATTAAGCAATACCAAGAAGAAGCGGCGAAAAAATCTGATTTAGAACGTACTGGTTTATCAAAAGAAAAATCAGGCGTCTTTACAGGGGCATATGCAATTAATCCTTTATCAGGTGAGAAGGCTCAAATTTGGATTGCAGATTATGTACTTTCAACTTATGGGACAGGTGCGGTTATGGCTGTACCAAGTGGTGACCAACGTGACTATGAATTTGCTAAAGCATTTGATTTACCGATTGTTGAAGTCATCGAAGGTGGCGATTTAACTAAAGAAGCTTATACTGGTGATGGACCACATATTAATTCAGGTGAGTTAAATGGTCTTTATAACGAAGCTGCCATTAAAAAAGCGATAGAGTTATTAGAAGAAAAAGGTGTTGGAACTAAAAAAGTCAATTACAAACTAAGAGATTGGTTGTTCAGTAGACAAAGATACTGGGGTGAACCAATTCCAGTTATTCATTGGGAAGATGGTTCAATGACTACTGTTCCTGAAGAAGAATTACCATTATTGTTACCAGAAACAGATGAAATCAAACCATCAGGAACAGGTGAGTCGCCATTAGCGAATATTGATGAGTTTGTAAACGTTGTTGATGAAGAGACAGGAATGAAGGGACGTCGCGAGACAAATACAATGCCACAATGGGCTGGTAGCTGTTGGTATTATTTGAGATATATTGATCCAGATAATGAAAAAATGCTTGCTGATCCTGAAAAGCTTAAGCACTGGCTGCCTGTTGATTTATATATTGGTGGAGTAGAACATGCAGTATTACACTTATTATATGCAAGATTTTGGCATAAAGTATTGTTTGATTTAGGCGTTGTTCCAACAAAAGAGCCATTCCAAAAATTATTCAACCAAGGTATGATCTTAGGTGAAGGTAACGAAAAAATGAGTAAGTCAAAAGGTAATGTAATTAATCCTGATGATATTGTACAATCACATGGTGCAGATACATTACGCCTATATGAAATGTTTATGGGACCACTAGATGCTGCAATTGCTTGGAGTGAAAATGGACTCGACGGTTCACGTAGATTCTTAGATCGTATTTGGAGACTCTTGGTAACAGAAGATGATACGCTAACTGACAAAGTAGTAGCTCAAAATAATAAATCATTAGACAAAACTTATCACCAAACTGTGAAAAAGGTAACCGAAGACTTTGATACATTGAACTTCAATACCGCAATAAGTCAGTTAATGGTATTTATTAATGATTGTTACAAAGCTAATGAAATCTATAAACCTTATATTGAAGGTTTCATAAAAATGTTAGCTCCAATTGCACCACATATTTCTGAAGAGCTTTGGGCGAAACTTGGACATGAGGAAACAATCACTTATCAACCATGGCCATCATTTGATGAAGCGATGTTAGTTGATGATGAAGTAGAGATTGTGATTCAAGTTAATGGTAAGGTGAGAGCTAAGCTTAAAATTGCCAAAGATGCTACAAAAGAAGAAATGGAACAACTTGCGTTAGAGAATGACGTAGTTAAATCAGAAATTGAAGGTAAAGACATCAAGAAAGTGATAGCAGTACCACAAAAGTTAGTGAATATAGTAGCGAAATAATTTTAGGAGGGTTCAACATGGAAACAATTACAGTTGATGAATTAAAGGAAAAGGTACTCAGTTCAGAACCAGTAAAAATAATTGATGTTAGAACTGATGAAGAAACAGCAATGGGTATTATTCCTGGTGCTGAAACAATTCCTATGAATGATATTCCTGACAATGTAAATCATTTTAACAGTGATGAAACATATTATATTATTTGTAAAGTTGGGGGTCGTAGTGCACAAGTTGTACATTATCTTGAACAACAGGGTGTCAATGCCGTTAACGTTGAAGGCGGCATGGATGCTTGGGGAGACGAAGGCCTTGAAATTAATAGTATTTAAATAAATATATTAAAAAAAGCACGTACATGAGTGAGTAATTTTAATACTCAAAGTACGTGCTTTTTTATATGATTTAGAAACTCAATGAGGCTTATAGGTTTATGAATTAGTAGTGATTTTTGTAATTTAACTACAATTTATATGATGTTAATCTATTGTTGTGGAAAATGAACCTGCATTTAAACCAGCTACATGTCCGGTAACTAATGCACTTGTAATATTGTAACCACCGGTATAACCATGTATATCAAGTACTTCTCCGCATAAAAATAATCCTGGGACTAACTTAGACATCATCGTTTTAGGTTGTATTTCCTTTAAACTCACGCCGCCGCCAGTTACAAATGCTTTATCTATGGGTAATGTTCCGTTAACTTTAAAGGTAAAGCCTTTAAATAATGCTACAAGCGTATTTATTTGCGTATTAGAAATATGATGTGCGGTTAAGTCTTCGTCAATTTCTGCGCAGTCAATCATAAATTGCAAATATCTTTCTTCTATTAAACCATGTAAACTATTTTTTACATATTTATCTGGTGCCGCATTCAATAATCCTCTAATTTCTTGTTCTAAAGCATCAGTTGTTAGTTGTGGGAAGGCATCGATTTGCATTTCTATGTCTTGTTTCTTTTGATTTTTTTGTTCTTTATAGACAAATTGGCTACATCTTAACGCAGCAGGGCCACTTATACCGAAATGGGTGAAAATCATATCCATTTGATGTGTAATTCTCTTCTTGCCATTTTTTTTAAGAACTGACACGCCAACATCTTTCAAACTTAATCCTTTTAATCTTTTATCTTTAATAAATGGCTCGGCAGAGGTGATTGGGACTTCAGTAGGGAATAGTTCGGTAATTGTATGGCCTAATGAAGTCGCAAATTTGTATCCGTCACCAGTTGAACCAGTTTGTGGGACGCTTGTACCGCCTGTAGCAATTATTAATGATTTACTTTGATATTCCTTTTGATTATTCAAAGTCACTTTAAATGAATCTGGTGAAGTATATTCCACTTTTTCAACTGTGGATTCCTCTTTCACCTCAACTTTGTTTTGGTGTAATGTTGTAACAAGTGTATCTACAACGTCTTGTGCTTTATTAGACACAGGAAACATCCTGCCGTGATCTTCTTCCTTTAGTTTGACACCGCGTGATTCGAAAAAAGCTATAATTGATTCATTATCAAAAATTGAAAAGGGACTATATAGAAACTTTCCGTTTCCAGGAATATTCTTGATAATTTCATCATAAGGTAAGCGGTTAGTCACATTACAACGTCCTCCGCCAGATATTTTTAATTTTCTACCTAAACCTTTTTTCTTTTCAAGCAGTAAAACACGTTCTCCATCAGCACTTGCAGCAGCTGCAGCCATTAGACCACTAGGTCCGCCACCTATAATGATTGTTTGATACATTTTATTGCCTCCCTTTACTATATAGTGTTATTTTATATGAAGAAATATTATTTTACGATTAACACTTTAAACACATGTTTCCCACACGTTATATAACAACATTATATTTTAAAGGATAGATATTAAAAGGGCAAAGCTTTATTATCTAAATGGTTTAATAGGTTTTACATCATTTTAAAGATGATTAAATACATATAAGTTATTTGATTTATGCTTAACTTTAAGATTCATCATGCTTTCATTATATTTACTTTTGAAAAATAATTGTTAAAACGTTATGATAAAGTTTACGAGTGTAAAAATTAAATTTGAGATAGGAAGATCTGAATGAGTGAAAGTAAAGAATTAGTGCGGGGGACCTTCTTGATTACATTAAGTATTTTAATAACAAAAATACTGGGTGTAGTTTATATTATCCCGTTTTACGCAATTATAGGTGGCGAAGAAAAATTAGCACCTTTTAACTATGCGTATACTCCATATAATATTGCAATTGCAGTTGCAACTGCCGGCGTACCATTAGCGGCTTCGAAGTATGTCGCAAAATATAATGCGCTAGGTGCATATAAAGTCAGTCAGAAATTATACAAATCTAGTTTTATGGTAATGTCTATAACCGGTGTAATTGGTTTCTTATTACTTTATCTATTAGCACCAAGCATAGCGACGATTACATTAGCAAATGAATCAGGTGGCAAAGGTGCATGGACAGTTGCTGATATTACTTGGATTATTAGAATTATAAGTATGGTTGTAATCTTTATCCCGTTACTAGCTACGTGGCGAGGCGTCTTCCAAGGTTATAAATCTATGGGGCCAACAGCTGTATCGGAAGTGCTTGAACAAGTAGCTCGAATATTATTTATTTTAATAGGAAGTTATTTAGTATTAAATGTATTTAATGGATCAATTCTATCTGCGAATGCTGTTGCGACGTTTGCGGCGGCAGTAGGTGCAATAGCTGGTATCTTTACGCTTTGGTATTATTGGAGAAAAAGAAAACCACACATTTCAAAAATGGTAGCTAGTGATACAACAGGTATAAATGTTTCTTATGGTCGTATGTATAAAGAGATTATCTCTTATAGTATTCCGTTTGTAATTGTAAGTTTGAACTTCCCACTATTTAACTTAGTGGACCAATTTACGCATAATGCGGCATTGGGAGTAGCTGGTGTTCCAAACCAACTACACGACTATTTCTTCACAATATTAAACATGACAACGAATAAAATTGTAATGATACCAACATCATTAGCTTCTGGCTTTGCAGTAAGCTTAATTCCATTTATAACGAAGACTTATGCTGCAGGAGAAATTAATGAAATGCACCGTCAAATTAGAACATCGTTAGGTGTATTAATGTATATTACTGTTCCAGCTGCACTTGGAATCATGGCTTTGGCAGCTCCTTTATATACAGTGTTTTATAAATATAATGTCGATGGTAGTCACATGCTATTCTATTATGCGCCGGTAGCAATATTGATTTCTTTATTAGGTGTTACTGCATCAATGTTACAAGGTATAGATAAACAGAAATTAACTGTATTCATTATCTTAGCAGCAGTTGTTATCAAAGTTATTTTGAATACACCGCTAATTGTAGCTTTCCATTCAGCAGGTGCAATACTTAGTACAGCAATTGCATTATTATTTGCTGTATCATGTAATTTTGTTATTTTGAAAAAATATGCGAAATTCAACTTTAGTGAAACATGGCTACATTTTTCTAAAATATTCTTATATGGCTTAATTATGATGGTTGCTGTGGAAATTACATCATATATCTTACAGCTCTTTATTTCACAAGAACATAAAATCGGTGCATTAATTATTGTTATCATAAGTGTAGTTGTAGGTATGTTGATTTATGCTAGCTTCACTATGAAGAATAGATTGGCAGATGAATTCTTAGGTGATATTCCAAATAAAATTAGAAGGAAACTAGGCATTGCATCATGAGAATAGATAAATTTTTAAGTCATATGGGTGTTGGCACTAGAACAGAAGTAAAGCAATTATTAAAAAAAGGTGCTATTTCAGTTAATAATCAAGTTGAAAAATCACCGAAGACACAAATTCAGCCTAGTGAAGACCAAGTTAAGCTAAATGGTGAGCGTATTCAATATGTAGATAAAGTCTATTTATTACTGAATAAACCTAAAGGTTATATTTCAGCGACCGTAGATGATCACCATAAAACAGTGATAGACTTAATAGATGATTATAAGTATCTTGACTTGTTTCCTGTAGGTAGATTGGATAAAGACACGGAAGGGTTATTGTTGATTACCAATGACGGTGATTTCAATCATCAATTGATGAGCCCAACCAAACATGTTTCTAAAACATATGAAGTGATTTCTCAAAAAACAATTACAAAAAATGATATAAAATTGTTTAAAACGGGTATTGAATTGAATGAAGGATTGACAAAGCCTGCTGAATTAAAGGTAGGCGAACAAGAGAAACAGTCTTTCGTAACAATTTATGAAGGTAAGTACCATCAAGTCAAACGTATGTTTCATGCAATTGACAATGAAGTGATTGAATTAAAGCGAATTAAAATCGGTGACTTAGCACTTGATGATGATTTAATTCAAGGGACTTATCGTCATTTAACTGAGCAAGATTTTAAACAATTAGGATTAAAATAAAAGAGGTGTTTTTCATGTCAAAATTACTACGTGCATTAATCGGAGTTGGAGGCGCTGCAGCTGCAGTGGTACTATCTAAAAAGGAAAACAGAGATAAATTAAAAAATGAATATAGTAAATATAAATCCAACCCAGAATCTTACAAGCAAAATGCTAAAGATATCGCTACACAAATCAGCTCAAAAGCAGGAGAAACTTTTAATGAAGTGAAGCAAGATCCGAAAGGCTATGCTCAAAAGGTTAAACAAGATCCAAAAGGATTTGTTAATAGTCAAAAGGAACACTTCAAAGGTACAGCAGATAGCAATAAAGAAATTGAAGAAGCACGCTTTGCTGACGAAGGTGCAGCGGATCCTTCAAATAACTTACGTGTAGTTACTGAAGAAGAATTAAAAAATAATGGCAATAAAAAATCATAAGTAATAGTGTATACGAAAGTAGAGTAAAGAAGCTTTGAAATAGTATTTGGTACTCTATCATATGTATTAATAATGAGTGGTACGGTGTTTTGACTTTAAAACACCGTACCACTCATTTTTTTTATTTTTGGATTACAGTGACGAGGATTATAAGTAAAATACCAAGGTTTACTAAAGAAATAGTCAGTACGCGTGTGTCTGTTTAAGCAGTTATTGTTTTTATATATGATAAGAATATGGAGCACTGTTAATGCTCGTATACTGTGGAATGAGTTGAGCAACATTCTCAATATCCATAATATGACCAAGCGCCACATAAACCAATACTCTGATGCTAACGGTTATGCTTGAAACAATAAAGCTCATGTTGTTTAGTATTTTGTTGTGTTAAATCCAACTGAAGTGGATGATTCTTTAATAAGTATATATTACAGTTTGTATATAGTGAGGATGGTTAATAACCCTTTGGTTGATTATTTATATGTATACTATTTCTAATATAGATCATTTGTTAGTTTTTGATACAGAATGGATAAAGCATAACATTTCAGTAGTTTTACTGTTTTAGGTGAAATATAACAGATAAAATTTTGAAATAATATTGTCATCTCACTGTAGTTTATCCGTTACTTCATGTAAAATATAAAATATATTAGTTTGAAGAAGGAAGTTGATCACGAATGTGGAGAGAAAAAGTACAAGAATACGAAAATCAAATCATCGAAGATTTAAAGGGATTATTAGCTATTGAAAGTGTAAGAGATGACAGTAAATCCTCTACAGAGAACCCTGTAGGCCCAGGACCACGTCAGGCACTTGATTATATGTATAAAATTGCAGAACGAGATGGTTTTGGTACACATGATGTAGATCATATTGCAGGAAGAATTGAAGTTGGATCAGGCGAAGATGTATTTGGTATTTTATGTCATGTTGATGTTGTACCAGCTGGTGAAGGTTGGGATACAAATCCATTTGACCCTGTAGTGACAGAAGATAAAGTGATTGCTAGAGGAACGTTAGATGACAAAGGTCCTACAATTGCTGCTTACTATGCTGTAAAAATACTTAATGACATGAAAGTCAATTGGAAAAAAAGAATACATATCATAATAGGGACAGATGAAGAATCTGATTGGAAATGTACTGATCGTTACTTCAAAACTGAAGAAATGCCAGCGTTAGGTTTCGCTCCAGATGCGGAATTCCCAGCAATACATGGAGAAAAAGGGATAAGTACATTCGATGTGATACAAAATGAACAAGCAGAGGAACAAGACGAACCAGAATACGAATTACGTTCATTTACATCAGGTCAAAGATACAACATGGTTCCTGATGAAGCAGAAGCACATATTAATGTGAAAGAAAATATGACAGATGTGATTCAAAACTTTGAACAATTCCTTGTAGATAATCAATTAGAAGGCGAGAGTTCGGTTGATAGCGGTGTTTTAGTACTGAATGTACAGGGTAAAGCAGTACACGGTATGGATCCATCTATAGGTATTAATGCAGGGTTATATTTATTAAACTTCTTATCTCAACTCGATTTAGATAAATCAGCTGCTAATTTTGTAGATTTTAGTGAAAAGTATTTATTCAACTCACATTTCGGTGAAAAAATGGGAATGAAATATCATACTGAAATCATGGGTGATGTTACTACTAATATTGGGGTAATAGAATATAATAATACTAAAGGTGGGAAATTTGGTATTAATTTAAGATATCCTGAAGGGTTCGAATTTGATGAAGCGATGTCTAGGTTTACAAAAGAAATAGCGGAATTAGGCTTTTCTATCGAATTAGGTAAAAACCAAACACCTCATTATGTAGAAAAAGACGATCCATTCGTTCAAACATTAGTACAAGCATATAGAAACCAAACAGGTGATGAGTCTGAACCATATACTATTGGTGGTGGCACATACGCACGTAACCTTGATAAAGGTGTAGCATTTGGTGCGATGTTTGATGACTCTGAAGATTTAATGCATCAGAAAAACGAATATATTACAAAAAAACAATTATTTAATGCGACAAGTATTTATTTAGAATCATTGTATGCATTATGTGTGGAGGAATAACTATGACAAAAGTATTAATCAATGAAAAGCTTGTAGATGAACAAGAGGCAAATGTTCCGTATAACGACAGAGGTTATGTTTTTGGCGATGGTATTTATGAATATGTAAGAATTTATGATAACCATATTTTCACAGCACGCCCACACTTTGAAAGATTGTTAAGAAGTGCAAAAGAAATAGGCTTAGACTTAAAATATTCAGTTGAAGGATTAATTGAACTTGTTCAAGAATTAATCAATGCGAATGGCATAGTAAATGGTGGCGTTTATATTCAGGTTACTCGTGGTGCTGCGCCTCGTGACCATGCCTTCCCAACACCTTCAGTAGAAGCTAATGTAATGGCATTTACAAAGAATTATGGCCGTCCTTATAAAGAATTAGAGGAAGGTATCAATGCAGTGACTACCGAAGATATTCGTTGGTTAAGATGTGACATTAAGAGTTTAAACTTATTAGGAAATGTCTTAGCTAAAGAATTGGCAGTGAAGTACAATGCTAAAGAGGCAATTCAACATAGAGGAGACATTGTTACTGAAGGTTCTTCAAGTAATGTTTATGCGATAAAGGATGGAGAAATATACACACATCCAGTGAATAACTACATCTTAAATGGAATCACGCGTAAAGTGATAAAGCATATTGCAGAAGAACAAAATATTCCATTTAACGAAGAAACGTTTACATTAGACTTCTTAAAAAATGCTGATGAAGTCATTGTTTCTAGTACTTCAATCGAAGTAATGCCAGTAGTGAAACTAAATGGTGAATCTGTAGGTGATGGAAAAGTTGGTGCAATCACTAAAAAATTACAAGAAGGTTTCACACGCTATATAGATACAGTTAGTGGAGAATTTCAAGAAAATGGACAAAAAATATAACATAATTTAACGCCAAATTATGTTATAATGCTAACTGAGCCGAATTAAAATTCTATACGATTTATAGAAGTAAAAAGTCACTTTTTGTTTCTCATTTTTGGTTGAAATACATAGCCAAACAATATAAAATCTTTTATGAGACTTGAAATTTGAAAGTAGAAAATTTCATAAAAAAGATGGAGAAATTTAAAATTAAGTACTCTGTACCATGTTAATTTATGGTATGCTATACGGGTTGCTATAAATTAACATGATCAGTATGTACGAATTATAAAGTAAAAAGGAACTTGAACCAAAAGGGACAAGTGTGTCGATTCTTACGAAAACACATTAAAATTGGTTGAAGTTTATAATTTTGTGAATGAAATTATTATATGTGGCTCTTGAAATTTGTTTTTCTAGAGCCATTTTCTAATTGAAAGTGAGGTGAACGTGTTGGAGCAGTTTTATCAATTAGGATGGACGCTTGATTCAGCAGGTGGTGCATCTGGGGAAGCTTATATGGCCGAACAAGATGGACAGAAGTTATTTTTGAAAAGAAATTCAAATCCTTTTATAGCGGCATTATCTGCTGAAGGTATCGTACCAAAACTAGTGTGGACAAAACGTATCGAAACAGGTGAAGTTGTAACCGCACAACATTGGAAAAACGGTAGAGAACTTACTTTCGATGAAATGCATGAGGAACGTGTAGCACAATTAATGAAAAAAATACACAATTCTAAAACATTACTAAATATGTTAAAACGTATGGAAATGGAGCCCATTACACCAGATATTATGTTGAATAAAATTAATGCCTCCTTATCTCGAGAAGTGCTAACACACCATGTTGTTAGAAAAGCGTTAACTTATTTAGAAGATCATTTACCTAGTTTAGATCCACGTTTCTTTACTGTTGTTCATGGTGATGTAAACCATAATAATTGGTTGTTATCTGATCATGATGAACTTTATCTTGTTGATTGGGAAGATGCGATGATAGCTGATCCTGCAATTGATTTAGGTATGCTGCTTTACAATTACGTTCCAGAAAGTAAATGGCCTCAATGGTTAGATGTTTATGGAGTGAAAGATTCATTAGATCTACAAAAACGTATGAAGTGGTATACAGCTATTCAAGCCATTGGAATGATACAGTGGTATGAAGAACAAAAACGTTATAAAGATATGAATATGTGGTTGAAATTCTTGAACGAAATGATGAATAACAATGCATTTATTTAAGGAGTTATCAATATGAGAATGCGTCATAAACCATGGGCAGAAGATTATCTTAAATCACATTCAGATATCGTTGATATAGACGGTAGTCGATCTGGGCATATCCGAGAATGGTTTAATAATGACCAGCCAATCTACATTGAGGTAGGTTCTGGCATGGGACAATTTATTACAACACTCGCAGCTCAAAATCCAGAAATAAATTTTGTTTCGATGGAACGTGAGAAAAATGTGATGGTAAAAGTTTTGGATAAAGTACTAGAACAAAATTTATCAAATATAAAGTTAATTTGTAATGATGCCGTTGAATTAAATGAGTATTTTGTTGATGGTGAAGTTGATAGACTTTATCTAAATTTCTCTGATCCATGGCCAAAGAATCGACATGCCAAGCGAAGATTGACATATCATACCTATTTAGCACTATATAAACAAATCTTAAAGAAAGATGGCGAACTTCACTTTAAGACAGACAATAGAGGTTTATTTGCTTATAGTTTAGAAAGTATGTCGCAATTTGGTATGTATTTTACAAAGATTAATCTAAATCTCCATGAAGAAGATGTAGAAGGTAATATAGAAACTGAATATGAGCGAAAGTTTTCTGAAAAAGGATCGAGAATTTATCGTATGGAAGCTAAGTTTCACTCATAATATGTAAATTGGTAGGGCGCATATGCTCTATCAATTTTTTTATGTCGAAATTTAGGGTATACGATTAGAAACAATCATGATTGTATTAAACGAGGGTATTGTATTAGTATAAGGAGTGTTCAAGTTAATACATATCGATGGTTAGGAGGAAGTCTTTATGAGAATTGGCAAATTTAACGTACGTTATGTGAATGGAGGCATTACCAATATTGACGGTGGTGCAATGTTTGGCGTCGTGCCGAAAGCATTGTGGACAAAAAAATACGAGGTAAATGAGAAGAATCAAATTCCTTTACCTACACACCCTATTTTAATTCAAACTGAGGATAAAAACATCTTAATCGATACAGGTATCGGTGTAGGAAAGCTAACTGAAAAAGAACGTAGGAACTTTGGTGCTGAATATGAAAGTGATATAGATAGGGACTTAAAAGCACTGCATTTAACTAGAGCTGACATAGATATACTTATCTTAACTCATTTACACTTTGATCATGCCTCAGGGTTAACTGATAATGAAGGGAATGCTAGCTTTCCAAATGCTATCCATGTCTTTCAACAAGATGAGTGGCATGAGTTCCAAAGTCCTAATATAAGAAGTAAATCAACATATTGGCCAAAAAACAATGGTACATTTCAGAGAAATTTAATTCTTTTTGAAAAAGAATATGAAGTGTATCCAGGTATTACAGTTAGCCATACTGGTGGACATAGTTATGGCCACTCTATCATTACGATTGAAAGTGAAGGGGAAAAAGCGGTACATATGGGCGATATTTTTCCAACAACAGCCCATAAAAATCCATTATGGGTTACCGCTTATGATGATTATCCAATGGATTCAATCAGAGCGAAGGAGCGATTGATACCAAAATTTATCTATGAAGGGTATTGGTTCTTGTTCTATCATGACAATAATTATTTCGCAGTAAAATATGATAAAGATAGACCAAATGAGATACAAAGTTATCTGTCACGAAATTAAAAAATAGCTAAAGTAAGAGCGTTAAATCTAGATATAGAACACCATGTTCACATGTTGATGATCAACAGTTTCCCATTTTACAAAGTGTTTATACAATTGATTTAATATACCCACTAAACAAGTGTGGATATGCTCTTGCTTTAGCCTTTATTTTGTACATTCAATAATATCAATAATTTCTCCAGTCGAAGCATCTGCAAAGAAATCATAGTAAGTGATGTTGCCATTATGTTGTGTAGTAATACCACCTTGATATACAACTAATACTTTATCGCCATGATTATAATGAATGGTTTCATTTAATATGTATGAACCTACGACATTCATAAAATATGTTCTTACTTCCTTAATGACCTTTTCAGGATTAAGGCGTTGTTGATTTTTGCGACTATTAAATGCAAAACTTACTCCGACAATGGATGCAAGTAAAATAAATATTATGATGAATAAGTTTTTTTTATTCAACATGACAGAATCTACCCCCATTAAAGTCATATTAATAGTGTACCATATTGAAGATGATATAATAAATGTTAAGGAGTGAACGAAATTGAATATTGATCAACAAACAACAATAAGCAGAATTAAAACATTAACAGAATTGCATGGCGCACCAGGATTTGAGGATAACGTGAAAGATTATCTAATTTCTGCGATGGAACCTTATGTAGACGAATTTGTCTATAACCGTATGGGAGGGTTCTATGGTGTTAAACGCTCGAAAGTAGCAAACCCTAAACGTGTAATGGTAGCCGCACATATGGATGAAATTGGATTTATGATTACAAATATTTCAAAGCAAGGTATGATTCAGTTCACAAATTTAGGTGGTGTAGCTACTGATATTTGGCAAGGCCAACGTTTGAAAATAAAAACACGCAATAATGAAGAAATAACAGGTGTAGTTGCAAATATTCCTAAACATTTTAGAACCGGAAGTGAAGGGGCACCTAAAATTGAAGATTTAATGTTAGATATAGGTTGTGAAGATGATGCATCTGTTATAGCGAGAGGTGTTCAAATAGGGGACACGATTGTTCCTGATACATCACTTACACAGTTGTCTGATTATCGTTTTGCTAGCAAAGCATGGGATAATAGATATGGTTGTTTAATTGGGTTAGAATTATTAGAATTATTAAAAGATGAAACATTAGATTTTGATTTGTATGTTGGTGCAAATGTTCAAGAGGAAGTAGGTTTGCGCGGCGCACGTGCAGCTGCAGAATTAATTGATCCTGACGTAGCATTTGTAGTCGATTGTTCTCCTGCAAATGATATGAAAGGCAAGCAAAATTTGTCTGGAGAATTAGGTGGCGGCACATTAATTCGCATTAAAGACGGTACAATGTTATTGAAACCTAGCTTTAGAGACTATCTATTGGAAATCGCAAATGATCAAAAAATTAACCATCAATACTATATTTCACCTGGTGGAACAGATGGTGGTGAAATTCACAAAGCGAGAATAGGTGTACCAACTGCTGTAATTGGAGTTTGTGCACGTTATATTCATAGTACAGACTCAGTGTTTGATATCAGAGATTACTTTGCCGCTAGACATTTGCTGTACGAAGCAACGAAACGACTTGATGATGACCAAATTCAAACTTTACAATATAAATAACTAGGAGAGATACTATGAAAACATTAGAAAATGAAACACAATTTAAAGAACTTAAGCAACAACAAACAGTATTTTTATTTACTGCAGACTGGTGTCCAGACTGTAAAGTTATTGAACCAGATTTACCACAACTAGAAGACAAATATCAAGAGTATAATTTTGTATCAGTGGATAGAGATAAATATTTAGATATTTGTATTGAACATGGTATTATGGGCATTCCAAGTTTCTTAGTTTATCGAGATGGCGAGCAAATTGGTAGCTATATTGGAAAAGAAAGAAAATCAATCGAACAAATCGATAGTTTTTTAGCGTCATTAAATTAAAAATTGAGTTAAAAAACCATAAACAGAATTTGAAAAATATATACCCTTAGAACGTACTTTTTTTCTGTTCCTAAGGGTATATTTATTGTAAACTGTAATAAGGCACGTAAATAGGAGTGTTAATTATGAATGTCTTTCAAATGAGAGATAAACTCAAAGAGCGATTAAACCATTTAGATGTAAAATTTAGTTTCAATCGCGATGAAGAAACGCTACGAATTTCTAGAACTGATAATAACCAAGGTGTTACAGTCAAACTTTCTACAATAGTAGCAAAGTATAAACAACAACAGGAAAATGTAGTAGATGAAATTGTCTACTATGTCGAAGAAGCAATTGAACAAATGAAAGAAAAGCAAGTAACTGATATAGAAAATATTCAAATTATGCCAGTACTTAGATCTCCAAGCTTTGATAAAAAAGATAAAAATGGTAATGCATTTGTGATTGAACCGCATACTGCAGAAACTAATATTTATTATGCTGTAGATTTAGGGAAATCTTATCGGTTAATTGATGAAAAGATGTTACAGCAATTAAATCTTACAAAGCAACAATTAAAAGAAATGGCTTTATTTAATATACGTAAACTTGAAAATAAATATAAAACAGATGAAGTGAAAGGTAATATTTTTTATTTCGTAAATTCCAATGATGGATATGATGCGAGTAGAATTTTAAATACAAGTTTTCTAAATGATTTACAAAGTCAATGTGAAGGTGAAATGTTAGTAGCAGCACCACATCAAGATGTCTTGATTATTGCAGATATTCGTAATAAGACAGGATACGATGTAATGGCACATTTAACGATGGAGTTCTTCACTAAAGGATTAGTTCCTATCACTTCATTATCCTTTGGTTATGATCAAGGACATTTTGAACCTATATTTATCTTAGGTAAAAATAATAAACAAAAACGAGATCCTAATGTCATCCAAAGATTAGAAGCAACTAGAAAGCAATATGAAAATAAAGATAAGAAATAATTAAGGAGTTAAAAATCATGAATTTATTTTACAATAATGAAGCAGTCGGCGATGTCGCATTTTTACAAATTGAAGTTACTGAAGGGCCATTCGATTACGTAACAAAAGGTGATGTTGTAGAAATTAGAAATAACGATCAAGTTGTTGGATACAACATTTTTAATATTTCAAAAAAATCTCAAATAAGCGGAAACGGTCATATCAAGTTGACTGAAGCATTGGTTGCTGAGTTACAAACTGCAATTACAAATGCTGGCTTTGACTATAAATTAAATGCAGATTTTTCTCCTAAGTTTGTTGTAGGTTATGTAGAAACGAAAGAAAAACATCCAGACGCTGATAAATTAAGTGTACTAAAAGTGGATGTTGCTACAGAGCAATTACAAATTGTTTGTGGTGCACCGAATGTTGAAGCGGGACAGAAAGTTGTAGTTGCCAAAGTAGGTGCAGTTATGCCTAGCGGTATGGTAATTAAAGATGCAGAATTAAGAGGTGTAGCTTCAAGTGGTATGATTTGTTCAATGAAAGAATTAAATTTACCAAACGCACCTCAAGAAAAAGGAATAATGGTATTGTCTGATGACTACACAGTTGGTCAAGCATTTTTTGAAGAATAAGGAGGTAATGTATGAATGAGCTGGTTCGACAAGTTATTTGGAGAAGATAATGGTTCTAATGATGATTATCTCAATAAAAGAAGCCAACGACGTCAAAAAGCTAAGCAACAAGAAAAGCGTGAATCATTACTTCCACAAAACAATGACGTTTATGAAAGACCAAAGGGAAAATTTCGCTTTCCAGTAGACGGATTAGAGAGTGAACAAGCACACAAGGAACAAGTTGATTCCGAAGATAAACTTCATGAGACACAACAGAAGGACAGAACTCGAGGCGAAGATCAAGGCGAGCGTGTCAGTGTCAATCATCCACATCGAAGACGAAGAACTATGCACGAAAGTGCAAAAGCGCATACTACAAATGATGAAGTTAATTCTAACGTAGCGCACCAACATAGTAGTTACGAAGAAACGTCAAGAGAAAAGAAACAACATCATGGTAAAAGGATGCGAATTCAAACAGATGTTTTAAGAGCGAATACACATTCAAAGGCAAATCACCAAGCGCCTAAATATCATCAAAGTGAATTTAAAGCCAGTGAAGTGCCATCTGCAATCTTTGGAACTAAAAAACCACGTCCTTTGCAAAATGGTGTGATTCCACCGACATCTAACGATACAGATGAAAGTGATAGCAAGATTGATAAGGTGAATACGGAGCAAAGTACACAGCACCGTAGTACAACATCATCCACATCAAAAGATACGCAACAAACAGTTTTTTATAATGATCAATATATAGATTCTAATGTATCTGATACTAAAAGTAATATTGAAAATAATGGTGAACATAAGTCAACTAATCAAGCGAATAAGTCACAAGAACAGTCTAAAGGACCAAAAAACAATACCATTAATATTGAAAACATTTATGCTTCTCAAATCGTTGAAGAGATACGTAAAGAACGTGAGAGAAAATTATTACAAAAACGTCAATTTAAAAAAGCATTACAACAGAAGAGACAACAAAATAATGATAATCATGAAGATAGTATTCAAAATGCAATTAATGAGATGTATGCAAAACAAGCTAAACATCATTTAGGTGAAAGTTCACTTGATGATTTGAATAGTTATGATGAATCTCAAAAAAATGGTGATTCAAGTTCAGAAGAGACGGGTTATAGTTCAGCTGAGTCAGATATTCAAAACGCTGAAAATTACTCAAATAATGAGTCTACAAGCTTGTTTAACTATGAAGAAATTGATTTGGATAATATTAGTGATGTACATACAGCTAACCAATCATATCAACAAATCGATGAAGTTACTGAAGATGATTTGAATAATACAGAAAATCATGATTCATATTTAACAAACAAAGATGATGAAGTAACAGAATCTATACAAGCTGCTGATCTGGAAGAGGATGATAGTGAGCAAAATTCTGGTATTGAGCATGCAACTAACCAAGACATTGCTACTTCGGCTTATAATGACTTAGATCAGAGCAAGCATCAAGCATTAGAAGATGAAATAGTTGATGCGCAATATCGTGAACTTGTAAATGAAAACGATAAAAACAGTGATGAAATAGAGCATAATCAAGAATTAGCGACCCATGATCATGATGAACAATCTACAATGAATTCAGTTGTCGATGATACTGACTATGAACAAAATGCTCAATCATATCAAACATCAGAAGCAACTTCTGTAGCTTATAGTGAATTAGATTCATCTTCTACAAGTGAAGCAGCTGATGCTGATATAACTTCTACAAGTGAATTGGATTCATCTAAGCATTTATCGCAACTTGATAGTCAAAGTGTTGCAAACCAAAATGCAGAATTATCTGAAACTACAAGTGAGTCGAACGGCCACAATAATGAAGTGAAATCGTCAGAAACAATTGACAATGTATCTGATAATCCTAGCAAGGTAGTAGATGATACTGAAGATGATTCTAAATCAAATGCAGCTGATGCTAATACACAACAAGAAAATGTTGGCACACAGCAAGCAGTATCGCACGTGGAACAAACGGATGACAATATCAAACAAAATAAACAAACATCAAATCAATCACAACACAATGCACCACTCAGAAAAGGTGGTAAACCATTTAATGTTGTTATGACACCATCTGATAAAAAACGCATGATGGATGCGAAAAAATCAAGACAAAACTTGTCTACATCACGTATGAATCAACAGCAAAATGAGCAAACAGTAGAAACACAAATTACTACTGATAACGTATTAGAAACAAGCGAAGTCAATACACAATTTGAGACAGTTTCAAATTCAACCAGTGAAAATAATCAACACCAAGATATTAACTTGAACCAAAGCGATTCTACAGTATCAGAACCTACATTAGAACCTGAATCAGCTGAATCGTTAAGCGTTGAAAATCAAACACGAGACCATTCAATAGCTGAACAAACGGATGATAAATTGGAAACATCAGTCGATAATGAGGTGTTATCAGAATCTAATCAAGTGAATCAAGGAAATACTGAAATACCACCGTTACAACCAGAGTTCAATAAACATCCACAGGAAAGTGCTTCTAACACAGAACACCAAGATGATAATAATGAGAAACCAGTTATCAGAAGGGGACCAAATATTAAGTTACCGAGTCCTGTATTATTAGAGGAGCCAGAAGAACATGAAATAGATAATTCCTGGATTGAAGAGAAGAAGCAAGAATTGAATGAGGCTTTTTATTACTTTAATGTTCCAGCGGAAGTACAAAATGTTACAGAAGGTCCTAGTGTTACTCGTTTTGAATTGTCTGTTGAAAAAGGTGTGAAGGTTTCAAGAATTACTGCTCTACAAGATGATATCAAAATGGCATTAGCAGCTAAGGACATTAGAATTGAGGCACCAATTCCTGGAACGAGTCTTGTAGGTATAGAAGTACCAAACCAATCATCTACAAAAGTGAATTTGCGCTCAATTATAGATACACCGAAATTCAAAAATTCGGAATCAAAACTTACAGTTGCGATGGGTTATAGAATCAATAATGAACCATTATTGATGGACATTGCTAAGACGCCACATGCATTAATTGCAGGTGCAACAGGTTCAGGAAAATCAGTGTGTATTAATAGTATTTTAATGTCACTTTTATATAAAAATCATCCTGAAGAACTTAGATTGTTACTTATTGATCCGAAAATGGTAGAATTAGCACCATATAATGATTTACCTCATTTAGTTTCACCAGTTATAACAGATGTGAAGGCAGCAACACAAAGTCTAAAATGGGCTGTTGAGGAAATGGAACGTAGATATAAAGTATTTGCCAAATACCATGTGCGTAACATTACTGCCTTTAACAAAAAAGCAGCTTATGAAGATAGAATGCCGAAAATTGTTATTGTCATTGATGAGTTAGCAGATTTAATGATGATGGCCCCACAAGAAGTAGAGCAATCAATTGCTAGAATTGCTCAAAAAGCACGTGCATGTGGAATTCATATGCTTGTAGCTACACAGCGACCATCTGTTAATGTAATTACTGGTTTAATTAAAGCTAATATACCAACTAGAATTGCATTTATGGTATCATCAAGCGTAGATTCTCGAACTATATTAGATAGTGGTGGCGCCGAAAGATTATTGGGTTACGGAGATATGCTTTATTTAGGTAGCGGTATGAATAAACCGATACGTGTTCAAGGCACATTCGTATCAGATGAAGAAATTGATGATGTCGTTGACTTTATCAAACAACAACGTGAACCTGAATATTTATTTGAAGAGAAAGAATTATTGAAGAAGACAGAAGCCCAACCACAAGATGATTTGTTCAATGATGTTTGTCGCTTTATGTTACAAGAAGGACATATTTCAACATCACTTATTCAACGACATTTCCAAATAGGTTATAATCGGGCAGCACGAATTATAGATCAGTTAGAACAATTAGGCTATGTTTCAGGAGCTAATGGTTCTAAACCAAGAGATGTATATATAACAGAAGCTGATTTAAACAACGATTAATTGAGAGAAAAATAAAAATTAATAAAAGAGGAGTGTTACAATGACACATTATCATTTTGTCGGCATCAAAGGTGCCGGTATGAGTTCATTAGCACAAATAATGCATGATCTTGGAAATGAAGTACAAGGCTCAGATATAAAAAATTATGTATTTACAGAAGTTGCATTAAAAAATAATGGCATAGAAATCTTACCTTTTGATGCAAAAAATATTAAAGAAGATATGATTGTCGTTCAAGGTAATGCATTTCCAGATACACATGAAGAAGTGGTAAGAGCACATGAATTGAAATTAGATGTAATTCGTTATCATGACTTTTTAGGTCATGTTATTAGCCAATATACATCTGTTGCAGTAACAGGTGCTCATGGTAAAACATCAACTACAGGTTTACTATCACATGTAATGAATGGTGATAAGAAGACGTCATTCTTAATTGGTGATGGTACTGGTTTAGGTATTCCAGAAAGTGATTACTTTGCATTTGAAGCTTGTGAATACCGTAGACATTTCTTAAGCTATCATCCGGATTATGCCATCATGACAAACATTGATTTTGATCATCCTGACTACTTCAAAGATATCCATGATGTAATTGATGCTTTCCAAGAAATGGCACGTAATGTTAAAAAAGGTATTATCGCTTGGGGCGGAGATGAACATTTACGTGACATCAAAGCAGATGTACCAGTGTATTATTATGGCTTCTCAAAAGATGATAATGTTTATGCGGATAATGTTCAAATAAGTCCAAAAGGAACGCAATTTGATGTTTATGTAGAAAATAAATACTATGATACATTCTTGTCTCCACAATTTGGGGATCATAACATTCTAAATGCATTAGCAGTTATCACGATTAGCTATTTAGAAAATCTAAATGTAGCTAATATTAAAGAAGCACTTGAAACATTTGGTGGTGTGAAACGACGCTTTAATGAGACTAAAGTTGGGAATCAAGTTCTTGTTGATGATTATGCACACCATCCACGTGAAATCAGTGCAACGATTGAAACTGCTAGAAAAAAATATCCTGATAAAGAAGTTATTGCTGTGTTCCAACCACATACCTTCAGTAGAACTAAAGCATTTTTAGATGAATTTGCTGAATGTTTAAATACAGCAGATCATACATTTTTATGTGAAATTTTTGGTTCAATCAGAGAAAATAGTGGTAATTTAACTATACAAGATCTGGTTGATAGAATTGATGGTGCAAAACTTATCGATGAAGAATCAGTGAATGCATTGGAACAATATAATAATGCAGTTATTTTATTCATGGGCGCTGGTGATATACAAAAAATTCAACGCGCATACATGGAAAATGTTGGTGTAACTACCTCATTTTAATATGTTTATGTTAAAATGAGATGGGTAGTTATATTAAGTAACAACATATGTTTATTAGGAGGCGTTTTTAATGGAATGGATTTTACCTATAGCTGGAATTATCGCTGCGATCGCATTTCTTATACTAGTAATTGGTATCGTAGTTGTATTACTTTCAGTCAAGAAAAACTTAGATCATGTTGCTAAAACACTAGATGGTGTTGAAGGACAAATTCAAGGTATTACACGTGAGTCAACGGATTTACTTCACAAAGCAAACCGCTTAACTGAAGACATCCAAGGCAAATCAGATCGTTTGAACTCAGTGGTTGATGCCGTTAAAGGAATTGGTGACTCAGTACAAACTTTAAACGGTTCTGTAGACCGAGTTACAAACTCTATTACGCACAATATTTCTCAAAATGAAGATAAAATTTCTCAAGTTGTTCAATGGTCAAATGTAGCAATGGAAGTTGCTGATAAATGGCAAAACAGAAGAAATCGTAGAAATAGTGCAAGTTATAAAACAAGTGGAGTAGCAGACGATGCGAACTTCTCAAACGAAGGTAACCATAGCTATACTACACGAGTTGATAATAAATAATTCATATACTTAAACAAACAAATGCACTTAAATGAGGATTTAAACTTATTTAAGTGCATTTGTTATAGGGGGCTATCATTTATGAAGTATTACAATCGAGATAACTATGAAAGAAATTTAGAAAGTTACGAAGTGCCTGAATATTTTTCAAAAGGCAGTAGAAATGTCTTTGTCTATGGATTTATTGTAGGGGCAGTAATCGGCTCAGCTATAGGTCTAGTGACGTTAAGTAAACCACGTAATGACAAATATTCCGATAAACAATCTAAAGAAGACCAATTTAAATCTAGTATAATTAACCAAACAGAAGCAGATCAACGTGCTGCAGAGGAACAAGTAGCAGACATTAAAGCGTCGATTAATAACCAAGAAAGTGTATCAGCAGCCGAATTAGCGGCACAAAAGGATGCTATTAAAGAAGAAGTAGCAGAACATCATTTAGCAGATACTTCTCCAAATGCACAACAATCTCAACAAGATGTGAGTGCAACACAGAAGTCATCTGACGAAGAAAGCAATGTAGCAGAGTTAGAAACTAAACATATCGATGCTTCTAAGGAACCGAGCCAAAGTGAGGTTGCAGCCCAACAAGAAGCGATTAAAGATGAGACACAGAGTACGTCGGAAAATCATGCTTCAGCTTCATCACAATCTGAAACCAGTTCCGATCATAATGGCGCAAAAATTGCTGCAGCTACAGGTGGTACAGTTGCTGCAGCTGGAATCGCAAAAGCGGCTGCTGATAAGAATGATAAAATTGACAACGATGAGGAAACAGCTAATAGAACAGATGAATTAGTATCTGAAGACAAAAAATCAACATCCACTGAAGCAAAAGAAACACCAAATTTAGTTACAGAAAGTAAATCTGAAACAACTCAATCGAATGGTACGACGAAAGCTAGTGCCGTTGCGGTTGGTACAGTAACTTCGGCAGGTTTAGCTTCAGCTGCTAAATCAAAACAAACTTTGATACAAAATGACACAAATGTTGCAGATAACACTGCTAATCTATTAACACCAGAAGGTATCAAAGGTAATAACAAAACGGAAGTTCCTAACTTAGTTACAGAAAGCAATGTTGAGACTTCTGTTGAATCAACTGATAAGGTAGATAATACAGCTGATAAAGGTAATAAAGGTGCAACTGCTACTTCAGCATCAAAACCTCATGATGCCGAACGAAGAGTGGAACAAGTACATGAAACTGTATCATTCAAAGATGGTATCATTACGCATGACAAAGCTGGTCAAAGTGGTAATAAATCAACATCAACATCTACAGCATCAAATCAAAGTGAAGAACAAGTTGATTATAATGAGGGTATTATTTCTCACGGAAGTGCTAAAGAACAAACAGATGAAGACGCTAATAATTCGACATATACGAAAAATCGTCCTCAAGCAAAAAAAGCTGAAAAGGCAAAAAGTAAAATAGCGAAACGAACATTTAATGATTAAATGCTAAATCAAATTATTGAATAATGTATTGATTATACTGAGTAATTACGTTGATTATAGACAAGTTTTAACAGCATTAGATACGAAATTTTTAAAGTAATGACTCGCTTAGTATACTATTTTCTAGGCTGCTGATTCCCTGATTACAGACGGGAGTCAGCAGCTTTTTTTAAATAAAAATTAAAACGCATAAGAAATATACCAAAATTAACTACAGTGATAGGCAAGGACAAAATGGATTTTTATGTGATGACTTGTTGAATTGTAGAAGCGAATAATGAATTGTTCACATCACGACTATGATTACAAATACGTTAATACATTTCTGCTTTAAAACTGTATCGTGTTAAAGGTTTCAAAATAAATATTAACATTTTGTTATTAAATTAATAAATTTGATGAAAAGTGTAAAATATAACTAGTAACTGACTGAAAATTCAGTTATCATTAATGTTATTCACTTAAAAGTGAAAATTTTTTAAATAGTGACTTGAACTTATTGGTACTTATTGTTAGAATTACGTTTAACAAATATTTTATCGCTTTAAAGCAGAATAAAATATGCAGTTTAAAATTTTCATAGAGGTGACTTAAATGACAGATAAATTACAAGAATACAGAGACGAAATTGTTGAAATTAACGATGAAATTTTAAAGCTTTTATCTAAAAGAGGGAAATTGGCACAACAAATCGGTGAGGAGAAACGTAAACAAGGTACAATGGTTTATGATCCACAACGTGAAAAAGAAATGATTAATGTACTTTTAGATAAAAATGAAGGTCCATTTAACGATAATGTGATTAAGCAATTATTTAAAGAAATTTTTAAAGCCTCTACTGATTTACAAAAATCTGAAAATGAAAAACATTTATATGTTTCAAGAAAATTAAAACCAGAAGATACAATCGTCCAATTTGATAATGGTGGAATTATTGGAGATGGTAATAAATCATTTGTATTTGGTCCATGTTCTGTTGAATCACAAGAACAAGTTGATGCAGTAGCTGCAGAATTACAAGCGAGAGGCGAAAAATTCATCAGAGGTGGGGCATTTAAACCTCGTACTTCACCATATGATTTCCAAGGATTAGGTGTTGAAGGTTTAAAAATACTTAAAAATACAAAAGATAAATACGGCTTAAATGTAGTCAGTGAAATTGTAAATCCTGCAGATTTTGAAGTTGCCGATGAATACTTAGATGTATTCCAAATTGGTGCACGTAACATGCAAAACTTCGAACTTTTAAAAGAAGCAGGTCGCTCTAATAAACCAGTATTATTAAAACGTGGATTATCAGCAACAATTGAAGAATTTATTTATGCTGCTGAATACATTGCATCACAAGGTAATAATAATATTATTTTATGCGAACGTGGTATCCGTACTTACGAAAAAGCAACTAGAAACACTTTAGATATTTCAGCGGTACCAATTTTGAAACAAGGTACACACTTACCAGTTATGGTCGATGTGACACACAGTACAGGTAGAAAAGATATCATGCTACCGACAGCTAAAGCAGGTTTAGCTGTGGGCGCAGATGGCATTATGGCTGAAGTTCATCCAGATCCAGCAGTAGCATTAAGTGATAGTGGTCAACAAATGGACTTGAACGAATTTGATAAATTCTACAATGAGCTTAAGCCATTAGCAGACATGTATAACAGTAAACAATTAAAATAAGCACCATGCAAAATATACATTAGATAATAATGTTATTTGTGTAATTAACGATACAGATTAAAATATCCCTATGTTGTTTCTAGTTTGAAACACATAGGGATATTTTCGTTAATTTAATTCTTAAATGTATTATTCTTAACAAGTATAAGGATATAAATGACTTGATTAGTAGACTACTGCAGTTATGGCGAGTTATTACACTGTATAAAAATAAAATGTAATTATATATAATGACATAATTATGACATTCAAAACAAAATGATTTTCTATTTATAAAAAATGTGGTAAACTTTGAAAAGTTGTGAAAACAGAGTATAATAACAAATAAATCGCTTACAAGGAGGAAATTATGACAGTTACAATATATGATGTTGCAAGAGAAGCACGCGTTTCAATGGCAACCGTGTCACGTGTCGTTAACGGAAACCAAAATGTTAAACCTGAAACGAGAGACAAAGTGAACGAAGTTATAAAAAAATTAAATTATAGACCAAATGCAGTAGCACGTGGATTAGCGAGTAAACGTACTACAACAGTAGGCGTAATTATACCAGATATTTCTAATGTTTATTATTCTCAATTGGCAAGAGGATTAGAAGATATAGCGACAATGTATAAATATCATTCTATTATCTCAAATTCTGATAATGATCCAGTTAAGGAAAAGGAAATTTTTAACAATTTATTAAGTAAACAAGTAGATGGAATTATATTCCTAGGTGGTACAATCTCTGAGGAAATCAAAGATTTAATTAATAAATCTTCAGTTCCAGTAGTTGTATCGGGTACAAATGGTAAAGATGATGGCATTGCTTCTGTAAACATTGATTTTAAAGCAGCAGCCAAGGAAATTACTAGTCAGTTAATTACCAATGGTGCTAAGTCATTTGCTTTTGTTGGTGGAGATTATTCTAAGAAAGCACAAGAAGATGTGTTAGCAGGACTACAAGAAGTCTTATCTCAACATCAATTACAATTAGACAACGACTTAATCTTTAATGGTAATGAGACATACAAAGATGGTGTTCGTGCATTTGAATCATTAAAATCATCTAAACCAGATGCAATTTTATCTATTAGTGATGAGCAAGCTATTGGTTTAGTACACTCAGCACAAGATGTTGGTGTTAGTGTACCAGAATCACTACAAATAGTAAGCTTCAATAATACGAGATTAGTTGAAATGGTTAGACCACAGTTATCTAGTGTTATTCAACCGTTATATGATATCGGGGCAGTAGGTATGAGACTATTAACTAAGTATATGAATGAAGAAGAAATAGAAGAGCCTAATGTTATCTTGCCGCACAGAATTGAATATAGAGGTACAACTAAGTAATCATTTAATATTACGAAGTTAGACCGTTTCTTATATAAATAACCCCTTATTTTCACTGAAGTAATCATGTTAGAAAATAGTGTAATCTATCTTCTAATCTGTTGATTACCTTTTACCAATGAAGATAAGGGGGTATTTTTTATGTGGCAATTGGATTTGATTAATCATTGGCTAGGGAAGTGAATGATTAAATAAACCAACTCCGTACTTGTTGCGCACGTTTCATATTAATTTCACTAATTTCATCTTTTCTTGGAATAACTTGAAAATCTTCGCATTCATCTTGCCATGTATTTGGTAAGGTTATGGGCGCGTAATGTTGCCATTTTTTTATCCACGCTTCAGGCAAATTTCCTGTTAATGGACTTTCTCCTAAAAGAGCTAGAAATACATGTGTCCAAGCTCTTGGCACAACTTTCCAAATATTATAACCACCACCGCCAAACATAATAACCTTTCCATTGGTATATGTATCAGCTAATGATTTAATAATATAAGGAATTTGGTATAGTGCATCTAAGGTACAATGCATATGTGTCAATGGATCCAAATAATGTATGTCCACACCATGTACACTAATAATAATATCTGGATTAAATGATGCGACAACGGGTTCTATTGTTGCTTTAAATGTCTCTATAAATGATTCATCCTCTGTGTAGGGTTCCAATGGCATATTGACAGTATATCCGAATCCTTCTTCATTCCCACGCTCTGTGTAATGTCCTGAACCAGGGAATAAGAATTTTCCAGTTTCATGAATAGAATAAATTAAAGCTTGGTCATTCGTGTAAAAGCTCCATTGTGTACCATCGCCATGATGTGCATCTGTATCAATACAAAGTACACGTTGATTATAATACTTCATTAAATACTTAATCGCTATAGCAACATCATTATAGATACAAAAGCCATTTGCTCTGCCAGGTAAACTATGATGTAATCCACCACCTAAGTGACAGCCATTAGTTATTTGATTTGTCATAACTTGATCAACTAAATTTAATGCTCCACCTACAATTCTAGCACTATGCTTATGCATCATGCGAAATTGTTGTGTATCATCACCATCAAGACCATATTTTTTAGCTTCACTATCACTTAGAATTCCGTGCGATGCATGTCGAATTGCTTGAATATAATCATAGCTATGAATAAGTGCGATTTCATCATCTGTAGCGATGCGTGGCTTGATAATATGAGAGGGTTTAAGGTAACCTAGCTCTGTTAATAACTCCGTCGTTAATTTAAGGCGCATTTGATTAAATGGATGGCTGTTACTAAAGCGATATTGCAATAAATCATTAGAATAGACATAGCCCGTAAGTTGTTGCTTATTATTCATAAATTTCTCCCCTTTAAAAGAAAAAGCGATTCATATATCTGATATCATCAAACGCTTGTAATTGATCAATTGAAATTCTTGAACCAATCCTAGCCATTAAACAATTAGCAGGGTGACTGGTAATCTCAGGATCATCTGTAGCAAAAATTTCTAGGCCCCCATATCCCATTAATTTTTGCATGAGTTTTTTATATTCATAAACGTCAAGTTTTGCATTTTTCAAATCCCAATGCCAATAATACTCAGTAGTTAATACAATATAATCTTCATATTCGTCACCAGCTAGGCTAATCTTAATCAATTCGCTACCTAAACGTAAATGTCGGTAAGGTAAACTGATTTCAATGGCACCGAGTTCAATGAGGTATTCTAAATTACCAGTTGACCATCTTTCTAGAGGATCAGGATAATGATATGTCACATAACCAACGATATGGTTGTCTAATCTCAAGACGAATATGCGACCTTCTGGTAACTCACTGATTTCCTTGACTGCCTCAAACTGTTCATCTGGTGAGCGGAAAGACTTCAAACCATTATCAAAGGTCATTTGATTTAGTTCACTGTGGGACACGGGACCTTCTATTACGAAATGGCCTTCATCTAAATTAAAATCTTTGTATTGATATGTTTTAATATGTTTCATTTTCTCACTCCAAACTACTTCATATGTTTAATATATCCCAATTCGTTTACTCATATTATATGTTAAAAAATAAAAAAATAACATAAAAATGTATTCGCTTACATAATATTATTTTGAAAATTCGGAAATTGTTCGATATAATATTTTTAAAGCAAACGATTTCATAAGGGGGATTTAAAATGAAAGTAGAAGTATATAAAGGGGATAACGGTAATTTTAACCTTCAGGATTATGAACAAACATATAATAACTTCGATTGGAAAGAAGTTGAAAAGGTATTTTCATGGTCAGAAACAGGTAAAGTTAATATGGCATATGAATGTATTGATAAACATGTGGATGAAGGAAAAGCGGATAAAATTGCATTAAATTATAAAGACGATAAGCGAAAAGAAAGCTATACGTTTAAAGAAATGCAGGAAAATAGTAATAAAGCAGCTAACGTATTAAAAGATAAAGCGCATGTAGAAAAAGGAGATCGTGTATTTATATTCATGCCTAGAACGCCAGAATTATATTTTGCGTTATTTGGTATTTTGAAAATTGGAGCAATCGTTGGACCATTGTTTGAAGCATTTATGGAAAAAGCAGTGTCTGATAGACTTGAAAACAGTGAAGCAAAAGTGATTGTTACTACTAATGCTTTATTACCAAGAATACCAAAAGATAAATTGCCTCATTTAGAAACAATCGTAGTTGTAGATGAAGAGGTTGATGCTGAACATGTTGATTTCAATAGTGAATTTGAAGCGGCAAGCGATACATTTGATATTGAATGGCTAACATTAGATGATGGCTTAATCTTACATTATACGTCAGGTTCAACAGGTCAACCCAAAGGTGTATTACATGCACAACGAGCAATGTTACAACACTATATTTCAGGTAAGTATGTATTAGATTTCCAAGAAGATGATATTTACTGGTGTACTGCCGATCCAGGATGGGTAACTGGTACATCATATGGTATCTTTAGTCCTTGGCTAAATGGAGTGACAAATTGTATTGCGGGTGGAAGATTTTCTCCTGAGGCTTGGTATGGAATGATTGAAGAATTTAAAGTGACGATTTGGTATACAGCACCAACAGCACTAAGAATGTTAATGAGTGCGGGTGATGATATTGTTAAGAAATATGATTTATCAAGCTTGAAGAGTATCTTATCAGTTGGAGAGCCTTTAAATCCTGAAGTAATCAAATGGGCAAAAGAAATTTATAATAAACGTGTGTTAGATACTTGGTGGATGACTGAGACAGGTGGACATATGATTGTTAACTATCCATCTATGGATTTAAAGTTAGGTTCCATGGGTAAACCACTGCCAGGCGTAGAAGCGGCAATTGTTGATGATCAAGGTAATGAGTTACCACCTAATCGTATGGGTAATTTAGCTATGAAAAAGGGATGGCCATCAATGATGGTATCAATTTGGAATAATCCTGAAAAATATGATTCTTACTTTATTGGCGATTGGTACGTTTCAGGTGATTCTGCATATCAAGATGAAGATGGGTATTTCTGGTTCCAAGGTCGAGTTGATGATGTCATTATGACTGCTGGAGAACGTGTTGGCCCATTTGAAGTGGAATCTAAATTAGTTGAACATGAGGCTGTTGCTGAAGCAGGTGTGATTGGAAAACCAGATCCAATAAGAGGTGAAATTATTAAAGCATTTGTCGCATTACGACCTGGATATGAACCGACAGATGAATTGAAGGAAGATATCCGTAAATTTGTTAAAGAAGGTTTGGCTGCGCATGCTGCTCCTAGAGAAATTGACTTTAAGGATAAATTACCTAAAACACGTTCAGGTAAAATAATGAGACGTGTATTAAAAGCCTGGGAGTTAGACTTACCAGAAGGTGATTTAAGTACAATGGAAGACTAATGGCTAACCTGTAAAAAGAGTTTAATTATTAAATTTTTAAATACAATAACCGTGATGTGTGCTTTTGATAAGTAGTACATTGTTATCACAACTACGTTAGTCAAAAATCATCAATATACAACAATTGATTTTTCATATTTCTATATCAAAATGCATGTTATTTTGTTATTACGACAAGAATAATAATATAAATTAAACAAAAAGCGCCAATTTCTAACATGATTTTTAGAAATTGGTGTTTTTTTCATGTTAATCTTTGAATTTATTATAAATAGTTACTTTAAAATATAATCGTTAAACTTGATGAAATGAAGTCCTCTAAAATTAAGATATTACGAATTTAAGTTAAGATTATTAGTTCAATTAAAATATATTTCTACTGTGTTTCGGTTAGTTTTAAAAAAATATAAACATGCTATTTTATAATTTTATAGCGCACAAAATTGAAAGCGCTATCTATAATTGTCGACAATATTTCTCAAGTTGGTTAATATAAGTATATAAGGACTTAAATATACATCAGTTACTTTAATCAATGCACAAAAAGTGAAATTAATATTTAAAGGGGCGAATGAATTTGGCACATTTATCAGATTTAGAAATTGCTAATCAAGCAACATTACAACCTATAGGAGATATTGCTGATAAAGCAGGTATACCAAGCGATGCATTAGAACCATACGGTCACTATAAAGCGAAAATTGATATTAATAAAATTAGAAAGAATAAACAAAAAGGGAAGGTCGTATTGGTTACAGCAATGAGTCCAACACCTGCTGGGGAAGGGAAATCAACAGTTACAGTTGGATTAGCAGATGCATTTAACCAATTAAATAAAAATGTAATGGTTGCCTTAAGAGAGCCAGCTTTGGGGCCAACATTTGGTATTAAAGGTGGGGCTACTGGTGGTGGCTATGCTCAAGTATTACCTATGGAAGATATAAACTTACATTTTAATGGTGATTTCCATGCTATTACGACAGCTAACAATGCATTGTCAGCATTTATAGATAACCATTTACATCAAGGTAATGAATTAGGTATAGATCAGCGACGTATAGAATGGAAACGTGTACTTGATATGAATGATCGTGCTTTACGTAATGTTATTGTCGGATTAGGTGGCCCTGCACAAGGTGTCCCACGTGAAGATGGTTTCAATATAACTGTAGCCTCTGAAATAATGGCTATCCTTTGTCTTGCTACTGATATCGCAGATTTAAAGAATAAAATCAGTAAAATTACAATAGGATATACAAGAGAACGTCAGCCAGTAACAGTTGCAGATTTAAAGGTTGAAGGTGCACTTGCAATGATTTTAAAGGATGCGATTAAACCTAATCTCGTACAAACAATTGAAGGTACGCCAGCACTTGTCCATGGTGGTCCATTTGCTAATATTGCACATGGTTGTAACTCTATATTAGCTACAGAGACAGCACGTGACTTAGCAGATATCGTGGTGACTGAAGCTGGTTTTGGTTCAGATTTAGGAGCTGAAAAATTTATAGATATCAAAGCGCGTGAAGCAGGATTTGAACCAGAAGCAGTTGTTGTTGTAGCAACAATTCGTGCTATTAAGATGCATGGTGGCGTAGCGAAAGATAATTTAAAAGAAGAAAATATCGAAGCTTTACAACAAGGAATTGTGAACCTCGAAAGACATGTTAATAATGTTCGAAAATATGGTTTAGAACCAGTAGTTGCCTTGAATGCGTTTATACATGATACTGATCAAGAAATAGAATTTGTAAAAAATTGGGCACAGACAAATAATGTGAGATTGGCATTGACTGAAGTATGGGAAAAAGGTGGCAAAGGTGGTACAGATTTAGCGAAAGAAGTATTAGAAATCATTGATCAACCACAATCTTTTAAGCATTTATATGATTTAGAAAAGCCATTAGAAGATAAAATAAAAACAATTGTTACAGAAATTTATGGCGGTGCGAAGGTTACATTTTCTGCAAAAGCAGAAAAGCAACTAAAACAATTCAAACAAAATGGTTGGGATCATTATCCAATTTGTATGGCGAAAACACAATATTCATTCTCTGATGATGCTACTCAACTAGGTGCGCCAGAAGGGTTTGAAATTACAATTCGTGAATTAGAAGCAAAAACAGGTGCTGGGTTTATTGTTGCGTTGACAGGTGCAATAATGACGATGCCAGGTTTACCAAAGCAACCTGCAGCACTGAATATGGATGTAACTGATGATGGACGTGCGGTAGGATTGTTCTAATAATGATTAAAAGCGAGTCGTTCTTAATAGGCGACTCGCTTTATTTTGTTATGAGATGAGCTTTAATATCGAAATGTTCAGCTGCAGTAAATGTTTTTTTATCTATTTTACCTTCTACTAACATTCGCTTTAATACATAATGCTGTCTGTTTAGTCCAATTTGAATTTGTTGATCATTTTTTAAAGTGCCATCAATTTTGTATGGCGTATAGAAGTAAGGGCTTTGTAGCATACCAACTAAATAAGCTGCCTCAGCAACATTTAGGTTTGCAGAAGATTTACCAAAGACACTATACGAAGCAGAGGCTATTCCAGTAATATTGGCACCATGACTATCTCTACCAAATGGAACAATATTGAGATAAGTATAGAGAATTTCATCTTTGGTTAACACTTTTTCTGCACGCAATGCTAAGATTAATTCGTTTGCTTTACGACTGTATGTTTTTTCATTAGAGAGTACTTGATTTTTAACTAATTGTTGTGTGATGGTACTGCCACCTGTAGAATTGTCCATATTAAAGATATCTTGACCGATTGCCCGTAAAATTGCTTTCGGTAAAATGCCGTTATGCTTAAAATATAAACTATCCTCTGATGAGGTTAATGCTTTTATAATATTATGATTTACCTCATTGGGACCGACAATTAATGGATTTTGTGAATGACTATATTCATAAAGTATATGTTTACTATGATAATCGATATCTTCAGTTCCGTTAATCGTCAATAGTTCTGTACGTAATTTATTATCCGACATATGAATGGACTCTTGTGTTAAATGTTGGAAATAAAATACAAATATTGCCAACATAATAATAAAGGTACAAGTAAAAATACTAAACAGACCTATGAAAAAACGCTTTATTTTTTTGTAAATAGATTCAAAACGATTGAGTTGTGGTTGTGATGTAAGATAATGTTGACTCGTTTCATAGGTTTTGTATTTCATTTTGTACCTCCTTGTTATGCAATATTATAACATAATTTAACATATTGACTTTTAAAATAGAGTTAATTATAATTAGTATCAATTCGATATGGTTTTTGGATTTAGGACAAGTAGTATAAGGATACATCTTCAGAGAATTAGTGGTCGCTGTGAACTAATGTTGTACGTTATATGAATACACCTAATTAAGAATGTAATCCAAACGTTTAAGTTAATGAACGTATCATTAATAAAGTTGTTTGACTTAAGTATGGTGGTACCGTGCAATTGCGCCCTTACATTAATTTGTAAGGGCGTTTTTATTTTTATTTTTAACATGTACAAGTAGAAAACTATCTAAATTCTAAACCAATATCATAAATAAATAGGAGGTTGTTTAAATGGCAAATGCATTAATTGATGATTTAACTTGGAGAGGCTTAATCTATCAGCAAACAGATGAAAGTGGCATCGAAACGTTACTGAATAAGGAGCAAGTTACATTATATTGTGGAGCAGACCCAACGGCTGATAGTTTACACATCGGTCATTTACTACCTTTCTTAACATTACGCCGATTCCAAGAACATGGACACCGTCCACTTGTCCTTATTGGTGGCGGTACTGGTATGATTGGAGATCCATCTGGTAAATCTGAAGAAAGAACTTTACAAACAGAAGAACAAGTTGAATTAAATGTTGCAGGTATCAGCAAACAGATGCATAAAATATTTGAATTTGATACAGAGCAGGGAGCAAAATTAGTTAATAATAAAGATTGGCTCGGTCAAATCTCATTGATTGATTTCTTAAGAGATTATGGTAAACATGTGGGGGTTAACTACATGTTAGGTAAAGATTCAATTCAAACACGTTTAGAACATGGTATATCATATACTGAATTCACTTATACGATTTTGCAGGCCATTGATTTTGGTCATTTAAATCGAACTTATAACTGTAAAGTACAAGTTGGTGGATCTGATCAATGGGGAAATATTACTAGCGGAATAGAATTAATGCGTCGTATGTATGGCCAAACAGAAGCTTATGGTTTAACAATTCCATTAGTGGTAAAATCAGATGGTAAAAAATTCGGTAAGACAGAAGGCGGCGCAGTATGGTTAGACCCAGAGAAGACGAGCCCATATGAATTTTATCAATTCTGGATAAATACTACAGATGATGATGTTATCAAATTCTTGAAGTACTTCACATTCTTAACGCAAGAGGAAATTGAAAAATTAGAACAATCACTTGCAGAAGCACCTCATTTAAGAGAAGCTCAAAAAGCTTTAGCTGAAAATGTAACACGCTTTATTCATGGGCAAGATGCATTAAACGATGCAATTCGCATTTCACAAGCATTGTTCTCAGGTGATTTACAATCATTATCTGCAAAAGAATTAAAAGAAGGGTTTAAGGATGTACCACAGGTAACACTAAGCAACACTACAACAAATATTGTAGATGCGATAGTTGAAGCTGGTATTTCAAGCTCTAAACGTCAAGCACGTGAAGATGTTAATAATGGTGCAATCTATATTAATGGCATAAGACAGCAAGACACTGCGTATGAATTAACAGTAGCTGATAAAATAGAAAATGAATTTACAATTATTCGCCGTGGTAAAAAGAAATACTTTATGGTGAATTACCAATAATTTTTTAAACTTTAAAAGCGGTCAACCAATCGTCGATAGTATTGGTTGACCGCTTATTTGAATGGATAATTAATTTAATAACTGAATAATATTGAATGTGGTTAGTATTTATTCAAAAATACTTGATCCACTTTCACGATTGGATTCTGTATCATCTGAAGATTGAGTTGTTTGTGATTTTTGTTCTTTAAGTTTAACATCGATTGATTTTTCTTTACCGTCTCTTTCAATTGTTAATGTCACAGAATCGCCAGGTTTTTTATTTTGATATAAATAGGATCTGACATCGGTATCTTCTTTGACGGATTTATTATCAATAGCAGTGATAATATCTCCTTTTTTCAAACCATTGTCGTCATCAACTTTAGCGATATAGACACCTTCGGAACGTTTGGTGTTTAATTGTTCTTTGTATTGTTCCGGAATCTCGCTTAGGTTTAATAAGCCAATACCAATTGATGGGCGCTCTATTTTACCATTTTTAACTAATTCTTTGATCGTAACCTTAACTTCGTTACTAGGAATTGCAAAGCCAATACCTTCGACTTGTTCGTTAGCAATTTTCATCGAGTTGATACCGACTAAATTACCATTGATATCAACAAGTGCACCACCAGAGTTTCCAGGATTAATGGCAGCATCTGTTTGTAATACATTGACTTTGTTTGTGCCTGCTGATGTTTGTGTATCGATTGTACGCTCACTTGCAGAGATTATTCCAGAAGTGACTGAGTTTGCAAACTCTAAACCTAATGGATTCCCCATAGCAAATACACTATCTCCAGTTTTTACTTTTGAAGAATTAGCAAATTGAATCGCTTTTGTTCCCTTAACGTCATCAATTTTTAATACTGCTATATCTGTAAGTGCGTCTTTGCCGATTAATTTAGCGTCAACCTGCTTAGAGTTATGTAGTTGTACCTTGATATTGCTTGCGCCATCAATAACATGGTTATTAGTCACAATATAGGCAGAGCCATTACTTTTTTGATAGATTACACCAGAACCAACACCAGCTTCTTCTGATTTGGAAGACTTTCCTTTTAATAAATCATCAAGACTTTGAGCCTTTTGCATATTAATGACACCGACAATGGCGGGTGAAACGTCTGTTATCATTTGATTTACGGAATCATATTTGTCACTTTTACCATCTAAGGTATTTCCACCACGACTACTTGATGATTCTTGGACATTTGAACCGTCATCGTTTAATATTGTGCGGTCCATAAATTTACCTATCCCAAGAACAATGAGTGCACCTAAGACACCTGCGACAAGTGCCACGACAATGGTCTTAAACCAAGGGAATCTTGGTTTATTGTATGAACGTGGGTTCGATGCTTTATGATAAGAGCCGTTCGAATCTTGTTGCGTTTGTTTAAAAGTGTGTTCGCTTCTTGGGTTATTATCATTATTATTATCTGACATATGTTACCTCCAATCCATTCACATACTCTATTATGAAAGGTTTTGCAATGATTTGCTAGTAAATTCACTTCATACTTTAGACTGAATTACAAATTAGCTTGTACGTGTTTAAACTAAGTGATAAAATCAGTAGGTGATAAATAGCAAATAAAAAGTAGGTGGAGAAATGTATAAATTTATCAGTGGTCTCTTGAAATTAATTATTGTGAAATTAAGCAATAGTTTAGAAGTTCAAGGTCGTGAAAATATACCACAATTACATAGGTATGTCGTAACATGTACACATGAAAGTTATAACGAAGTCATTATGTTAGGCATGGCAATACATCCTAACCAAATCCATTACATGGCTAAAAAAGAGTTATTCAAGAATAAATGGTTTGGTAGATTTTTATCTTCATTAAATGCGTTTCCTGTAGATAGAGAAAACCCAGGACCGAGTACACTTAAAAAACCAATTAATTTATTAAAACAAAATAAAACAGTCGGTATATTTCCTACTGGCTCACGTAAAAAATATGCTGAAGGTGAACCATTAAAGCGTGGTGCAGTTACAATTGCGATGATGGCACAAGCACCTATCTTACCAGCAGCGTATGTAGGTCCGAGTGAAATTAAAGGTTTGATTACTGGACAAGCGGTGATTAAGTTTGGTCAACCTATCGAAACAAAGCACTTACCAAAAGATATGAAACGTAATGAAAAATTAGACTATTTAACTACAGAATTAGAAAAAGCTACAAGACAATTACAGCAAGAGTTGGATGCATATGTAGCTAATAAATAAAAAAATTTTTTATTAGCTAAAAAAATTGATAATAAAATCCGATAACTTAAAGATTTATGTTATTATATTACTGTACAATAACTATAAGTTGAACGTATATAAACACCATGTGGGCTAATTGTGCGCGTGGTGTTTATTTTTTTGAAATTTAAACTGAAATGGGGAATGAATATGTTTAGTTTCTTTCAACGCTTAGGTAGGTCATTGATGCTACCGGTAGCAGTATTACCTGCTGCTGCAATTATTGTGGGGATCGGTAATGCGCTTACTGCAATGGGACTGTTGCCAACAGTGGCGAAATTTTTCTCAAGCGCCGGTTCGACAATATTAGAGCAGTTAGGAATCTTGTTTGCAATAGGTGTTGCATTGGGAATGGCAAAGAAAAATGATGGTGCTGTCGCATTAGCTGCGGCTGTGGGCTTCTTCTTAACTACAGTTGTTTTGAGTCCTGAGAAATTGGCACCGTTATTAGGAGTAAAGCAATCTGCAGTTGATAGTGCATTTGAACAAATGAATAATCAAAACGTATTTATTGGATTGATTGTAGGTTTGATTGCTGCTTATACGTATAACAAATTTAGTAAAACAGAACTTCCAGCGGCTTTATCATTCTTTAGTGGTAAGCGTTTAGTTCCAATATTAACAGCATTCTTCAGTATTATACTAGCTGTGATAATGTTGTTCGTTTGGCCATTTATCTTCTCACTTATCGTAGCATTTGGAACATGGATTATTAACCTTGGACCATTTGGCGCATTCTTATATGGTTTCTTTAATAGATTATTAATCCCAACAGGATTACATCATGCATTGAATGCAGTATTTTGGTTTGACCTTGCAGGTATCAATGATATTGCCAAATTCCAAACAGGAGACGGTGCAGTACATGGTGTGACGGGTCGATACATGGCAGGTTTCTTCCCGGTAATGATGTTTGGTATTCCTGGTGCAGCGTTGGCAATGTATCATACAGCAGAATCAAAGCAAAAGAAACGTGTCTATGGTTTAATGTTAGCTGGATCTATTTCAGCATTCTTTGTAGGTGTAACAGAACCAATTGAATTTGCATTTATGTTTGTAGCGCCAATACTATTTGTCATTCATGCCTTTTTAACAGGTTTATCAATGTTTATTGCCGCTTTATTCCATTGGACTGCTGGATTTGCATTTAGTGCAGGTTTAATTGACTATGTGTTATCGTTAATTAATCCAGTGGCAAATCATCCATATATGTTAATTGTACAAGGCCTTTTATTCTTTGTATTGTATTATGTAATATTTAGATTTGCGATTAAGGTATTAAAATTAAATACACCTGGTAGAGGTGATAACTTATTGCCTGACCCTACATCAGACGAAGCAACAACAGGTGATGTTGAGCACAGCGATGACTCAAGTGAAACGAGTACTGTGACAACGAATAAGTATACTAAGATAGCAAGTGATATTCTGAGTGGTTTAGGTGGCAAAGAAAATATCATGACCTTAACCAATTGTGCTACTCGTTTACGTATGGAATTACATGATAATACTTTAGTCGATGAGACGAAAATTAAACATGCAGGTGCTGTAGGTGTGACTCAAAGTGGTAAACATAATACACAAGTCATCATCGGTACTCAAGTACAGCAAGTAGCTGATGAAATAGAATCACAATTAGAAAGTAAATAGTTATACAAAGTCTGACGTCAAATGAATGTTTATTTTGACGTCAGTTTTTTATTTTGAATTATTTAAAAAATTGATAATAATTAGTTAGAAGTTTAATCGTTCACTCATACGCATGCTTAATAGTTAATAGAATTATCCACATAGTCGACAAAATCAAAGCAAGATAGGTACTTTATGCTACATTAAAGTTGTTATAATTTTTATTTTTATAAGCTTTAATGAAAATGCACTCTGCTAAATTGCAAAGTATTCAAATTTCCATAAAAATTTGAATAAATTCAAGAAATACATTTGCGCTTTTTATATGTAAATAGTACGATATACTAGTATCAGAATTTTCTGATTAAAGGAGAGTAGGTAGGATGAAGTCGGTATTATTTGATGTAGATGGTGTATTTTTAAGTGAAGAAAGGTGTTTTGATGTATCAGCATTAACAGTTTATGAAATGTTGATGAGTAAAGATTACATAGGTTTAGATCCATCGGTACAATTTGAAGGATTAACTGATAGTCAAATCACTGAAATAAGAAATATTGTTTTTTACAATGATGAAATATTAACTAAATTAAAGTCGTTAGGACTTAACTCTAATTGGGATATGTTATTTATTGTTGTAGCGATTCATTTTATAAAATTGTGTCAGGGATTATCAAATGACCAGCTATCGGACGTATTAAACCCTAAACAATTTAATCAAAATACTTTGGCATTTGTCGGTGAACATATCTCAAATGTAACACTTGATTTTTCTGCACCTTTAGCATTTTTAGATGGTGTGAGTTCTGGAAAGGACAATATCTATAAATCATTAGTTACATATGCAAGTGAACATTTAAACACAACTGAAACGGAATTATTTGAATTGAAAAGTGCGTTTTGGACATTTGCACAAGAGATTTACCAAGAATGGTATTTAGGTTATAAATTATTTGAGGAAGTTGAAAAGAAACCAAAGCGTTCGAACTTTAAAAATGGCTATATATATGATGAAGTCGTATTAAGACCAGTTGCTGAAATTAAATCATTACTTGAAGATTTAAAAAATGCAGGCTATCATATTGCAATCGCAACAGGGAGACCACGAACTGAAACGATTGTTCCATTTGAAACACTTGGAATTAAAGCATTGTTTGAAGAACAACATATAGTTACAGCAAGTGAAGTGCTAATCGCTGAAGATCATTATCCAGATTTAAAGCCACTAGGAAAGCCTAATCCGTTTAGTTACTTAGCAACTTTAGAAGGTAATGAGTTAGACCGTTATAAACATTATGCTACAAATCAAGAGAATCGTGTAAATAAGGACGATGTATTTGTAGTAGGGGATTCCTTAGCGGATTTATTAAGTGCTAAAAAAATTGGTGCAACATTTATAGGACCACTGACTGGATTAAAAGGTCAAAATGCACGGGAAGAGTTAGAATCTTATGGTGCAGAATATATAGTTGATCATGTCGGAGAAATTAGAAATATTTTATTATAAATAATTACAATTACTAACAATGATTAACGATTAATATCTCATATTACATTCTTTATTGAAGGCGTTGCAATGCGTTCGATATAAAGGATGTTTTTTAATTTACAATTAATTTCACTTATTATAAGTGATGTATTGTTTAGAATTCATTTGGATAGACAATAAAGATTGAATAAAAAGCAGCCCTCAGAAAATCTGAGGGCTGTTAATCTAGTATTTATGAGCCAAATTTTTACAAAATATTATTTCTGTATGATTTGGTTTTTGACTTAAATATTATAATTCGTATCTTGTGGAATATCTAATTCAACGCTACGTACGTTATTGAAACCTTCAATTTGGAATAGGGCATCAATAACATCTTGGTTTACAGGGTGGTCAATAGATAATACCATTAATGCATTGCCACCTAAGTTTGTTCGACCAAGGTGCATCGATGCAATGTTAATATCAAACTCACCAAGAATTTGACCCGTACGCCCAACAATACCTGGTTTATCTGTATGATTGATAACAAGTTGGTGTTGTTCCGGTTTAAAGTCAACTGGATAATCATTAATTCGCACAATACGTGGGCCATAACCATTGAGTACAGTGGCACCAATTTTAATTTGTGTATCCTTATTGATTAAAGTTAACTCGATATAGTTACTGAAACCACGATGTTTGGTATTCTTTTCAATATTATATGAAACACCTTGTTCATTCAATAATACAAGCGCATTGATTAGGTTAACACGTTCACCTAAATCTTGACGTAAAACACCTGAAACAAGTGTACGTGTAATTAAGCTCGTATCATCAAGTGCTAAATCACCTTCGTATTTAATGTGCAATTCGCGAGGCGCTTTTTCTAATAATTGAATACCTACTTCACCTGTTAGTTTACTTAATTCGATATATGGTTTTAATTCTTCATTAATTTCATTGTAAGTCATTCTTGGCGCATTGATTGCATTCAATACATTACCATTTTCGAAAATATCGACAATTTCATTCGCTACTGAAACGGCAACTTTCTCTTGTGCTTCAACAGTTGAAGCACCTAAATGAGGTGTAACGACAACTTTATCATGTTTAACTAATGGTGATAAAGTTGCAGGCTCAGTTTCAAACACATCTAGTGCTGCTGCTTGAATTCTATCTTCGTTCAGTGCATTAAGTAATGCTTCTTCATCAATAATACCACCACGTGCCACATTAATAATTTGTAATGTTGGTTTGGCTTTAGCGAAGAATGCTTCTCCTACAATACCTTTAGTTTTAGGGGTAAGCGGTGTATGAACAGTTACGAAATCAGCTTGTTCAGCAATTTCGTCTACAGTAGCTCGAATAACATTGAGTTCTTTTGCTTTATCTTCAGAAAGATATGGATCAAAAGCTAAAATTTTCATGCCAAAACTTTGCGCACGTTTAGCAACACCTAAACCAATACGTCCAGCACCAACGACACCTAATACTTTATTGTATAATTCAGTACCGCGATATGTCTTACGATCCCATTTACCTTCTTTTAAAGACTTATGCGCTTGTGGAACATTTCTGGCCATTGATAAAATCATTGCCATAGAATGCTCTGTAGCAGAAATTGTATTACCATCTGGTGCATTAATAACGATAACACCATGCTTAGTAGCAGCATCGATATCAATATTATCGACACCAACACCAGCTCTTGCAATTACTTTTAGATTTGGCGCAGCAGCGATAACATCTGCAGTAACTTGCGTTTGGCTACGAACGATTAAACCTTCAAAGTCAGCTATTTTTTCAATTAACTCACTTTCGGAAAGTTCAGTATTTGTAACAACTTCAAAGTCTTTATGATCTGTTAAACTTTTTAAACCTTCAGGTGAAATAGGGTCAGATACTAAAATTTTATACATATGCTTTTACAACCTCCATATATTGAGTAATTGCTGTACCAATGTACGCTTCATTTCTAAATTCTGATACGATGATTTCAAGTGCAGAAACGACTTGTAAGATATCAAATGGTGAAATTTGACCCATATGGCCAATTCTTAAAATTTCACCTTTAAGATGGCCTTGTCCGCCAGCAATTGTTATAGAGAAGCGATTTTTAAGTTCATTTTTAATAAAGTTTAATTCATCTTTCGTCTTAGGCACAAATGCTGTAACAGTAGGTGACGCATAAGCATCTTCTACAAGTAAATCTAAATCTAATGCTTTAAGCGCTGCTCTTAATCCATCTCTAATAGCATAATGACGTGCGACAACTTGATCTAAACCTTCTTCTTCGATTAATTGAGCATATGCAGTTACACCTCTAAATAAAGCTACGTTAGGTGTGAACGGTGTTGAATTATCAGCTTGAGATTTTAAATATTTATTTAAATCTAAATAAAATCTAGGCGTAGTAACTTCTGCAAATCTTGCTTTGGCTCGATTGTTATAAGCTACAAATGCTAGACCAGGGGGTAACATGATTGCTTTTTGACTTCCTGAAATTAGGACATCAATTTGATCACGTTTTAAATCAACATCAACAGCGCCGATACAACTTACGCCATCTACAACGAAATAAATAGATTCATCAAAGTCTTTTAAGGCATGACCTAATTCATTTACTGGATGTAATACTGCAGTTGAAGTCTCACAATATTGACTGAATACAGCTGTAATATCTCTGTTTAAAGATTTTAAGAAGTCAATGAAATCTGGAACATTTACTGCTTTACCCCATTCAACTTCAAAAATATGTACGTTTTCATAATAAGTCTCTGCAATTTGTTTAAAGCGGTTACCAAAAGCACCAGATACAATAATTACGATATCGTCTTCTGGATTAGCTAAATTTAACATACTTGCTTCTAAAGAACTTGTACCACTTGATGTTAATATCATTACCTCATTTTCTGAACCAAAAACGGGTTTCAATGCTCGAAAAGCTTCTTCGGCAATTGTTTCAAAATCACTAGATCGATGGCCGACCATTGGTAATTGTGTTGCATGTAATATTTGGTCCGGTACAGGTGTTGGGCCGGGCGTTAATAACAAAGGATGATAGTATTTCATATTGTAATTCCCCCATTGAGTAAGATTTAATAAGTTTAGCAAATTTTCAGACAATATAAAAGTCTAAAAATTACAATTTTTTGAAAATTAACAAAATACAAAAGTAATGTAAGGGCATACATTGCTTTTGTATTCAATTTCTATATCGAAAATAAAAAAATTTAAATTATTTTATTTTAGGTTGTATTTTTACGTTAACGTTTCCGCGAATTGAATTCGAAATCATACAATTATTATCAGCAATTTTTAATAATTTATCTAATTTCTTTGCTAATTGTTCTTTTTGCGTAGATTTAACACTAATAATAGGGTAATGAGTTATTGTATCCATTTTAAATTTTGAATTTTCGAATAGGGCAGTCCCACTTGAAAATTGTTCGATTTCAATTGACTCAAAGCCTGCGCGTTCTAATACCGCAGCAAGTGAAATAATGTAACAAGATGCAGCAGCAGAAACTAGTAATTCGTCTGGATTTGTCCCTGTTCCGTTACCACCTAAGCCAGCAGGTATTGATATTTGTTCTGTTAATACATCTCCATTAAGATCACCAACAGACTCACGTCCACCTGACCAGTGAGTTGTGACGTTAAAATCATGCTTTACCATTATAATTGACCTCCAGTTTAAATGTGTTAATTTATAGTTTAGATTATAATATGAAATAAAGGAAGAGAGGCGCTTTACAATGACCGATCAAAAACCGAGAAGTTTGGATGACATTAAACTTATTGCGCATAGGGGATTATCGACGCAATACCCAGAAAATACGCGTGTTGCATTTGAAGCAGCACTAGAATCAAATGAAGTGGATATATTAGAAATTGATATACATAAAACAATAGATGATCAATTAGTTGTGATTCATGATCCTTCCATCGATCGTACATCGAATGGTACGGCGAAAATAAAAAATAATACTTTAGAAGAATTACAACAATATGATTACGGTTTTTGGAAAGAAATCAAATATGCAAATCAAAAGTTGTTAGTATTAGATGATGTATTAGAACTTATTGCACGGTCATCCAAGGGGTTAATGATAGAAGTAAAGCAACCCCAACAATATCTTGATATTGAAAATATATTAATCAATAAATTGCAACAGTGGAATATAGACAGTGATAAAATATCGATACAGTCCTTTAATAAGAAGTTTATTAAAGCGCTCGCCGCTAAAGACGTGCCATATAAACTAGGGGTGTTGATTAATCGTAAAAAGCACTGGTACAAAAAGCCTCGATTTAAAAAGATTTCAGAATATGCTTCCTTTGTAAATGCACACCAATCTGTTGTGTCAAAACATTTTATCCATAAGGCGCATCGGTATGATTTAAATGTTTATGCATACACAGTAAATGATACCTATAAAGCTGAGAAACTTTTACGTTATCCACTTCAAGGTTTAGTTTCTGATAATCCTGAATTACTGTAAAATGAATTAAAGGTCTAAAACATATGATTATCGTAAGTGATAATCTAGTTTTAGACCTTTTTATAATTATTTGATATGTGATAAATCATTGTCGAAATGGTTGATCCAATTCTTTTTAAATAAGCCCATGATATAACAATCACTATATTCACCGCGTGTATAGAAGTGTTCTAATAATGTCCCTTCAATAGCAAAGTTTTGTGACTGATATATATGTACTGCTTTATCATTATTGATATCAACATATAAATATACCTTATGTAAATTTAATACTAAAAACGCGTAATCAATGGCCATTTTAAAGGCGCTTTTAGCATACCCCTTACCACTAAAGTCAGGATCAACAATAATTTGTATCTCACAATTACTATGAACAAAGTTGATTTCTACTAATTCAACAATACCTATGCGTGTATTATCGACTTCGATAATAAAACGTCTTTCTGATTCATCATGTAAATGTTTCTTGTACAATGATTGTAGTTCGCTTAAAGATTGGTAAGGTTCTTCAAACCAATATGACATAATAGAGTATTCATTATTTAAATGATGGACAAATTCTAAATCTGTTTCTTCTAATGCTCTAATAATCAAGCATATCACTCCTTTAATTATAGAATAAAGAAATGATTATAAAATGTAAAATGTTTAATAAAATAATTATATTATAGAATGTATGATTTGCAATGTGGTTGGTTGATTCTATAACAATATATTTAGTGAGAGAAGAAAGGGGGAGCACATTGATTAATAAAAAAACCCAAGAACAAATGAATGTTCTTGGGTTTGCAAGATAAAAGATATTATCTTGAGTAGTACTCAACGATAAGTTGTTCGTTGATTTCAGCAGGTAATTCACTACGTTCTGGAACGCGGATATATTTACCTTTTAAGTTGTCAGCATCAAATTCTAAGTAATCTGGTACAAAGTTATTGATTTCAACTGATTCAGCAATGATATCTAATTTTTGAGATTTTTCACGTACTGAAATTTCTTGACCTGGTTTTAATGTGTAAGATGGGATATCTACACGTTTACCGTCAACTTCAACGTGACCGTGGTTAACTAATTGACGTGCTTGACGACGAGTACGAGCTAAACCTAAAGCATATACAACTGCATCTAAACGAGCAGCTAATAATTGCATGAAGTTTTCACCGTGTACACCATGTTGTTTACCAGCAGTTTCGAATGTGTTACGGAATTGTCTTTCAGTCATTCCATATAAGTAACGTAATTTTTGTTTCTCACGTAATTGTAAACCATATTCTGATAATTTTTTACGTTGGTTAGGACCGTGTTGACCTGGTGCGTAAGGACGCTTTTCTAATTCTTTACCAGTACCACTTAATGAGATACCTAAACGACGAGATTTTTTCCAACTTGAACCTCTGAATCGAGCCATAATAAGACTCCTCCTTTTTCTTTTTTGTTGTTATGAAAAAACAAAAAAGAGTGTTGCATGCTTACTTGGATATATTGTTTTATGTGTCCTCGCCTTATAGCTACGGTTACACGGCACGCCCGCATCGGGAACAACATAGAGCCAACTAATATACAACTGCTATTTTCGTTTATTCACACAAAGTACATTTTAACACGCTATATCAATCTGTCAATAGTTAATCCAAGTTTAAACTAAATACTGAGCATGTTTGATTATGAAATTTGTTGTTCAATCACTTTGACAATCGCTTCTAATTCGGTTTGATCAGTTGTTGTAAATCGACCAATAATAGGTGCATCAATATCTAGTACACCAATCACTGCACCATCTTTGTGTATGGGTACTACCACTTCTGATTTACTGTTGGCATCACATGCAATATGACCAGGAAATGCATTAACATCTTCAACTAATTGTGATTTGTCTTCGGCAACTGCAGTGCCACATACGCCTTTGCCCACAGCAATATGGACACAAGCAGGATGACCTTGGAAAGGACCTAAGATGAGTTCACCATTTTCCATTAAATAGAAACCGACCCAGTTAATTTGGTCCAGATTATCATTTAACAATGCAGAGACATTACTGAGTATTGCAATGACATTTGATTCATCTTCAATTAAACTTGCAACTTGCTTTCTTAATAAACTATAATTTGTTTCTTTTACTTCGGTCATCTTTATTACCTCACTTTTTACTTTTCATTTAGTATAAAGACTGTTTTAATAGTAATCAATCAAATGATTTGGAAGGGTTTTATCAATCGGACTTATAAAATTTATAATATTGAGTTTGATTTGCTTATTAAAATAAAATAAATTCTTAACAATTCATCTATTTCTATTTTAATGAAGTGGGTAAGTACGTTATAATAGGTAGTGATAAAATAGGAGGAGAAGAACATATGGCGTTGTATATCATTTTAGCAATTATTGTTATAGTACTGATTATTATCGGTGTATTATTCTATATGCGTTCTAATAAAAGCCAAATGATTGAAAAGGCTGAAGAACGAAAGGCTGAGGTAGAAAAATTACCATACGATGAAAGTGTATCTCAGTTATCAAATTTAACATTAACAGGTGAAACAAAATCTACATATGATCGCCTAAACAAAACGTCAGAAGACAGCAAACAGCAATACTTGAAACCACTTGACGAAAAAATCCATAACGCAGAAGGTCTATTATATAAATTTAAATTTTCACAAGCTCAAACAGAAATAGATGAAGCGCATGAGTTAATGGATCAATACGAAGAGAATTATAAAAAAGTAACTGCTGATGTTGAACAAATTCAATCTGTACATAAACAAAACGACAAATTATATGAAGCATGCAAAGTGGATTATCGTGAGATGAAACGAGATGTTCTAGCAAACCGACACCAATTTGGAGAAGCTGCAGAACCGTTAGAACAAGAAATTGAATCATTTGTGCCTGAAATGGAACAGTATGAAGCTTTAAAGGAAGAAGGCAATTATAATCAAGCTCACGATCATATCAAATTATTAAATGAAGATATGAATTACTTGAAAAAGGACATGACTGAAATCCCTGACTTGATTAGGGAAGCTCAAAAAGAATTACCAGGTCAATTCCAAGATTTGAAATATGGCTGTAGAGACTTGAAGGTTGAAGGTTATGATCTTGATCACGTGAAGGTCGATAGTAATTTGCAAACTTTAAAAACGGAATTGAGTTTTGTTGAGCCTATGATTAGTCGTTTAGAACTGGATGACGCGAACGATAAGTTAAACAGTATTAATGATCGTTTAGACGAAATGTATGAATTGATTGAACATGAAGTGAAAGCGAAAAATGATGTAGAAGAAACAAAAGAAGTCATTACAGATAATTTATTTAGAGCAAAGGAAATGAATTATACATTACAAACTGAAATTGAATATGTACGTGAAAATTACTATATTAACGAAAGTGATGTTCAAAATGTACGACAGTTTGAAAATGAAATTCAGAATCTAATTTCTGTATATGATGAAATATTAAAGGAAATGTCAAAGACTGCTGTAAGATATAGTGAAGTTCAAGATAACTTGAAATACATTGAAGAACATGTTGAAGTTATTAATGACAAACAAGAAAAATTACAAAACCATCTTATTCAATTACGTGAAGATGAGGCTGAAGCCGAAGAAAATATCTTACGCGTCCAAAGTAAAAAAGAAGAAGTATATCGAAAGCTACTTGCATCTAATTTACCAAGTGTACCTGAAAGATTTATTATTATGAAAAATGAAATTGACTACGAAGTAAGAGAGGTCAATAAAAAGTTCAGTGTGCGTCCAATTCATGTGAAGCAGTTAAAGGATAAAGTAGCTAAAGTCGTATTACAAATGAATAAATTTGAAGACGAAGCTACAGATGTCTTGGTAAATGCAGTTTATGCAGAGAAATTAATCGAATATGGTAATCGTTACCGTAAAGATAATTCAGGCGTAGATAAGAGCTTGAATGAAGCAGAACGATTATTTAAAAATAATAGATATAAACGTTCAATTGAAATTTCAGAACAAGCTTTAGAAAGTGTTGAGCCTGGTGTTACAAAGCACATTGAGTCTCAAGTGACTGGTTAATTATTTTTAAATGTAGAACGGTAGATGAAAGACACGAAATGATTTTATTATTTCGTGTCTTTTCTTTTTTGGAAATACGAGTATAATGCTAAAAGGGTAAGTACATTTATAAATGTACTATTAAATATTAAGGAACTTTAAATCATTTAGGTAATGTTTAATTTGTAAGATAAATTATATTCTAGGTTATAAATATTACCAATTCCATGATAAGTAATAAATTAATTGAGGAGGATAACGTTGTGATATATCTTGATAATGCTGCTACGACCAAACCAAATCAAGATGTTTTAGATACATTTTTAAAGGTGAATCAATCGCTATATTTTAATCCTAATAGTCCACATCAGGCTGGTTTACAAGCAGAACAATTATTAAATCAAGCTAAGGCACAAATCAAATCATTGTTTAATTTAGATAATGAATTTGATATTATTTTTACAAGTGGCGCGACAGAATCAAATAATATTGCACTACAAGGTGTTGCACGTAAGAAAAAATTATTTGCAAATGAAATTATAACCTCGGTTTTGGAACATCCTTCAGTATTAGAAGTGGTCCGTGCTTTAGAAGAAGAAGGCTTTACGATTAAATATGTTGATGTTACTAAAGAAGGTCAAATAGACCTTAAACATTTACAGAGTTTAATGAATGATAAGGTAGGCTTAGTGACTTGTATGCATGTCAATAATATTATGGGACAAATACAACCAATTACAGAAATTGTAGATATTGTCAGTGCATATCCTAAAGCACATTTACATGTAGATGCAGTGCAAGCAGTCGGCAAAGTGCCGTTAATTTTTGATGGTGTGGATACTTTGAGTTTAAGTGGGCATAAGTTTAATGGTCTAAAAGGACAAGGTGTACTATTTGTTCGTAATAGACATGAAATCATACCTGTCATGCAAGGTGGAGGTCAGGAATATGGCTTGCGTAGTGGGACAGTTAATTTACCAGTCGATATTTCTATTGTTAAAGCCTTGAAATATGCTGTACAGCACACGCAATCATTAAATAGACAACTCAATCAATACAATGAACAGATCAAGGCTTATATACAGAACTTTCCCAATGTAATCATTAATTCACCAAGTGCAGCTGCACCACATATCATAAATATTGGGTTCCCAGGTGTTAAAGGTGAAGTATTAGTGAATGCCTTTTCTAAACACAATGTTATGTTATCAACAACAAGTGCATGTTCGTCTAAGAAATCAAGTTTAAATGAAGTACTATTGGCAATGGGTATACCAGCAATTCAAATCGAAGGAAGTATTCGAATATCATTAGGCGCTAATACGACAGACAATGATATTGAAACCTTTAAAGATAAATTTAAAGCAGTATATGAAGAAGTAAGGGAGTTGTTAAAATGATATATGATCATTTATTAGTAAGGTATGGCGAATTAACATTAAAAGGTGCAAATCGTAAGATGTTCGTCAATCAATTACGTTCAAATGTAAAGCGTTCATTAATGCCATTACAAGGGTATAAAGTGAAAGCTAATAGAGATAGAATGTATATCGAACTAGAAGAAGGTGCAGATATTAAAGAAATGAGTCAAAGGCTATCGAAAGTCTTTGGCATATATTCTATCAGTCCAGTCCTAAAAATAGACAAAACTATGGATGCTATTAAGGAGCAAGCAATTGAATTTGCTAAAGGATATAATGACGGTGACACTTTCAAGATTGACGTGAAACGTTCAGATAAACAATTTCCATATGATACTTATGAAATACAACGAGAAGTTGGTGGCGCTGTATTACAAGGGGCTGAACATGTATCTGTCAATGTTCGCAACCCAGACCATACGATAAAGGTAGAGGTACGCTTAGACGCAGTGTATATTTATGATGAAGTTATTCCAGGGGCGGGCGGCTTGCCTGTTGGCACTGGTGGAAAGACATTATTGATGTTATCTGGTGGTATTGATTCTCCGGTTGCAGGTATGGAAGTCATGCGCCGCGGTGTTACGATTGAAGCGATTCACTTTCATAGTCCGCCGTTTACAAGTGAGAAAGCAAAGGAAAAGGTTATTGAACTGACACGTATCTTATCTGCACATGTGGGTCCTATCAAATTGCATATTGTGCCATTCACCACATTACAGAAACAAGTAAATAAAGTGGTTCATGAACGTTATACAATGACGTCTACAAGACGAATGATGATGCGTGTTGCTGATAAATTAGTACATCAAATTGATGCTAATGCTATCGTAAATGGTGAGAATTTAGGGCAAGTCGCAAGTCAAACGTTAAAGAGTATGTATGCAATTAATCATGTCACTTCTACGCCTGTATTACGTCCATTGTTAACTTTGGATAAAGAAGAAATTGTTAAAAAGGCTAAAGCAATTGGCACTTATGACGTGTCAATTCAACCATTTGAAGATTGTTGCACGATTTTCACGCCAAAGAATCCTGTTACTGAACCTGATTTTGATAAAGTTGAAAAGTATGAAGATGGCTTTGATTTTGAACCACTTGTTCAAGAAGCGGTGGATGGTATTGAAACACTAACTATAACTAAAGATTATCAAAGTGATAAAGATACAGAAACACAAGCACTGGCAGACGATTTATTTTAATTCATGAAATATGTACGTCAAGCTTAGGTAGCTAAAGTGTAAACTGTTTTGAAATCATGAATATAAAGGGGTAATCAAATGTTAGAGTGGAATGTATCAATAGTAATTATAGTGATATTATTAGGATTTTTAGCAGCATTTATAGATGCTGTTGTGGGCGGTGGTGGACTGATTTCTATCCCTGCATTATTAGCAGTCGGAATGCAACCCTCAATGGCGTTGGGTACGAATAAATTAGCCAGTGCCTTTGGTTCGATGACGAGCGCATTTAGATTTTTGCGCTCTGGTAAAGTAGATTTAAAGATAGTTGCTAAACTGTTCCCGATTATTTTTGTCATGGCAATGATTGGGGCAAGTGTTGCTACATTTCTACCTGCTGAACTTTTAAAGCCGGTTGTAATTGTAGTGTTAACATTAGTGATGATATACACATTAGTGAAAAAGGACTGGGGCAGTGTACGAACATTTACGAAACTTAGTCTAGGTAAGGCCATTTTATTTGTTTCACTTATGTGTTTAATTGGTTTCTATGATGGTTTCCTCGGTGGAGGTACCGGTTCGTTTATGTTATTTGTTTTATTAATGTTTGGCTTTGATTTTTTAGGTGCAGCTGGTAATGCAAAAGTACTTAATTTTGCTTCGAACCTAGGTGCACTCATCTTGTTTATTTGTCTACATGAAGTTGATTATTTTTATGGTTTGATTATGGCAGTAAGCATGATTGCAGGGTCTTATGTTGGCGCACAATTTGCTATTAAAAAAGGTGTAGGCTATGTAAAAGGATTATTTATAGTTGTAACTGCCATTTTAATTATTAAAAATATTTATGATTATATTACACAAATGTCATAAGTTCTAATGATATCAATTCAATATAAATAGGGGATGGCCGCATCATTAACATGTATTGTTAATGATGCGGTCTTTGTTGTTAGTAGCACTGTTTATATGTATTAAATTATTTCAATTAACATAAAAAATCTTGTAAGATAGTTGGAGTTTGATGTTGCGTAAAATGAACGCATTAATCGTTATTCAATATGAGTTATTATATAATTGGGATAATGATAAAGTGACATTTATTTTGAAAAAATGAATGATTTGTATTATTTAAAGTAATTATAAACGATTTTAAATCAGAAAATTTTATTTCAAGACTATAAAAAGTTATAATGTAAAGGAAAGCACTTATTTATAGGAGGCGTACAAATGACGCAAATTACATTTAAACAAGAACCAATGACATTATCAGGCTCACAAGTAAACGAAGGAGATGTGGCTCCGGACTTTACAGTATTAGACAACGACTTAAATGCGGTGAATTTATCAACTTATGATGGCCAAAAGAAATTAATTAGTGTTGTGCCATCTATAGATACAGGTGTATGTGATCAACAAACACGTAAATTTAACGAAGAAGCAGCACAAGAAGAAGGTGTTGTATTAACGATTTCTGCTGATTTACCATTTGCACAAAAAAGATGGTGTGCAGCTAATGGTTTAGATAACGTAGTTACTTTAAGTGACCATAAAGATCTTTCATTTGGTAAAAATTATGGTGTAGTAATGGATGACTTACGTTTATTAGCACGTTCAGTATTCGTTTTAGATAAAGATAATAAAGTTGTTTATACTGAAATCGTTCCAGAAGGAACTGATTTCCCTGATTTCGAATCTGCATTAGCAGCATATAAAAACTTATAATTTAATAAATGTGTGATTGAAAAACTTTTAACTTAGTAACTGTAGTTTAACAATCAAACAGTATCATTGACATTATAAAGCATACTGTCCATAATTATTTGGTAATATGAGTTAGTTATTAACTTATTTCAAACGAATTATGGACAGTTTTTTTAGAAAGGACTATTAAATGGCACAAGAAGAAACAGTAACAATAATGGAAAAATTATTTAAAGCGCTTGACGAAAAGGCAAAATCATTAAATGAGGAAAATGGTCAAAGCTTTATTGAAAACTTAGGGCTAGCTATGGAAGATATATATAGAAATAATAGAGACCTTTTAGAACAGGCTACATTACAAGATCGTAGAAAGGCATTTCAATTTTCTTATCTAAGCTTACTACAACAAGAAGATATACAAGCGAACCACCAAATCACACCTGACTCTATTGGTTTGATTCTTGGATTTTTAGCACAACGTTTTTTAAAGAAAAATGAAGAAATGCACATCGCAGATATCGCAAGTGGAGCAGGTCATTTAAGTGCTTCAGTACATGAAGTGTTATCTGATCATACATTAATGCATCATTTAGTTGAAGTAGATCCAGTATTATCAAGAGTGAGCGTTCACTTAGCTAATTTCTTAGAAATACCATTTGATGTTTACCCACAAGATGCAATTATGCCACTGCCTTTTGAAGATGCAGACGTCGTTATTGGGGATTTACCTATTGGTTATTATCCAGTTGATGATCGAAGCCAAGAAATGGCACTGGGCTTTAAAGAGGGGCATAGTTATTCTCATCATTTATTAATAGAACAAGCAGTAACTGCATTGAAACAATCAGGTTACGCTTTCTTAGTAGTACCGAGCAATATCTTTGAAGGTGATAATGTGAAACAGTTACAGAATTTCATTGCAACAGAAACAGAAATGCAAGCATTTTTAAATTTACCTGCAACATTGTTTAAAAATGAAAATGCACGTAAATCAATATTAGTGCTACAGAAGAAAGAAGCTCAAATCACGAAACCTGTAGAAGTATTGCTTGCCAATATACCTGACTTTAAAAACCCACAACAGTTCCAGGCATTTTTACAAGATTTGAATGCATGGATGGAGCAAAATCACCCTGAAAATTAAACTGTAATACTCTTGAATTCAACCTGTATTAATGATTAAATAGATATGGATATAAAAAACTTAATTAAAATTGGAGGCATTATGTTTATGTCAAAATTAGTTTTGGCCATTAACGCTGGTAGTTCATCATTGAAATTTCAACTTATTGAAATGCCGGACGAAAATCTTGTTACTAAAGGACTTATCGAAAGAATTGGTTTAAAGGACTCTATTTTTACTATTGAAGTCAATGGAGAAAAAATTACAGAAGTAAACGATATCGCGAATCATGAAGATGCCGTAAATATTATGTTAGAAAGCTTTAAAAAGCATGGTATTATCGACAGTATTTATGATATAGATGGTACAGGTCATCGTGTTGTACATGGTGGAGAGCTATTCCCTGAATCAGTATATGTTACTGATGAAGTAGAAAAGCAAATCGAATCATTAAGCGAATTGGCACCATTACACAACCCTGCAAACTTAATGGGAATTCGTGCTTTCCGTAAATTGTTACCAGAAATTCCACATGTTGCTGTATTTGATACTTCATTCCACCAAACTATGCCTGAAAAATCATTCCTTTATAGTTTGCCATATCAATATTATGAAGAATACGGCATTAGAAAATACGGTTTCCATGGTACGAGCCATAAATATGTATCTCAACGTGCAGCTGAAATACTAGGTAAACCATTAGAAGAATTGCGTATTATTTCTTGTCATATTGGGAACGGTGCATCAATTGCTGCTATCGATGGCGGGGAATCTGTAGATACATCAATGGGATTCACACCATTAGCAGGTGTAACTATGGGTACGCGTTCAGGTAATATCGACCCTGCTTTAATTCCATTTATTATGGAAAAAACAGGTAAGAGTGCTGAAGAAGTATTAAACACATTGAACAAAGAATCAGGATTACTTGGTATTTCTGGAACTTCTAGTGATTTGCGTGACATCATTGAAGAGTCTAAAGAAGGTAAAGAAAGAGCGCAACTTGCATTAGACGTATTTGCATCTCGAATTCATAAATATATTGGTTCATATGCGACACGTATGCATGGCGTAGATGTTATTGTCTTTACTGCAGGTGTCGGTGAAAATTCTGATCCAGTAAGAGCCAAAGTATTAGAAGGTTTGGAATTTATGGGAGTTTACTGGGACGCTAAGAAGAATGAAGGTATCCACGGTGAAGAAGGCTTTATCAACTATCCACATTCTCCAGTAAAAGTCATTGTAATTCCTACAAATGAAGAAGTTATGATTGCAAGAGATGTTGTTGAATTTGGTAACGTTAAATAATAGTTACCTAGAGAAAATTAATATGATAAACGCTTCATAACATATTAGTAGTCACTCTATATTGTCTATAGGGTGACTACTTTTTTGTGAAATTATAAATTTATCATAAATATTGAATTGTTAAAATTACACAATTAGTTTTATTTATCTTCTGGTTGAACTTCAAAAGCAATTAATTCAGTTTTTTGTGATTGATTAAAGTTATTATCTGTCACAAGTACTAGACTGTCATTGCCATTTGGTAATTGCTTGCCAAATGTCATACCTTCAATGTTGTCAATCTTACCAATGTCCTGTTCATTTAGGTTGGCAACTAGTTGTTTATGAACAGGTTTGATTTTTTTATCCTTAATTGAGTCCATATTTTTTATTTCAGTAGCATTTTTAGTGTCAAATTTATAAATACGTACATAATTATGGTATGCTCCGTCAGCTGATTGGACACTTGCACGTTCCAATGCTAAAAATTCATGATTATTAATCGCTAGCATTTCGGAAATGCCATTTTCTGCTGTCTTATTTGCACCAGGATTACCAGGTACAGCATCGAGAGGGTATGCATATTCTGATATTAACTCACCATTACGATTATATTGAGTAATTCGTGAAAACGATCCAGAACGTGTAGTTGATATTTGTCCGTCTTGTAGCAGTGAACCTTCCATTGAAGTCCAAATTGACTGCCCGTCTGTTGAAAATGTGCTGCCTTCTAGCGCAAGGTTATTTCTAAAGCCATGTTTATTATCTTTATCCATTTTTATATTGTTTGTAATAGGTATGTCAGCAAGAAACTGACCGGTTGAATCAGCTTCTCTTATAAAGGGGTTTAAGCCTAAGGAACGGTCACCCTCACTCGTATATAATATGTTTTGTGTTATTGGATCTATTCTAACTGATTCTATGTCTGCCACTGCCTGATTCTCTTGGTGTTGGTATTTATTTTTATTTGGATAGCTTGAACCATCAGGTTGTTTAAATGTATGTACATTAGTGAATTTTGTGTGCTTAAAGCCATGTTGATTATAATTAATTTTTGCTTCGTAAAATCTTGCCGGACTCTTTTCTGAACGGTCATCACTTGCTAGATACCAATTGTTGTTTTTAGCATCGTACGAGATACCTGATAAACCACCAACAGTTGTGCCTTTGTATGATTGATTGTGAGGTATGGTTGTTGTATCTATCCATTTCAAATGTTCAACTGAATGGTTTTGTTGAGATTGAGCATCTATGTATGTAGGGGAGTTTAGAGTTGTAATTGAGATCATACCAATTGTAATACTAGAAATGATTAATTTGTTTAAATTGCGCATGCGCTTCATCCTTTCATTTTTAAGTTAAATCTATCATAAAGTAGATTTATGAAGTGAACATGAAGATAATTTATCAATTGGATTAATATGATAATTTTCATATTAATGCAACTTCAGGTTTGAGAAATTTACAGTGTAGGTGACGTGAAATTTTTAGTTTGAATGTTAGCTTTTGAAATTAGTAGGGTGATTTAAGTTATATCTTTAATGAATAAAAAATCGACAACTTCTATGTGATATCAATAGAAATTGTCGATTTTCATTTGTCTAAGTAATTATAACTTAGGCATTTATCTAGAAAATATTTGAGATTATATTACTGCGCGTCTAATGACCAACAAAGTAATATACAATCAATATTAACGAGCTTGGTATTGTGATCTGAATTCATCAGTTGCTACTTGTGGTTGGAAGTCCTCTGGGATTTCTTCAGTTCTAACGACTAATACATCACAAGGTGAATGGCGAACAATTGCTTCAGATACAGATCCTACGATAAAACGTTCAACAGCATTGAGTCCTGATGTACCACACATAATTAAATCTGCATCTACATCAGCAGCTAATTTTTTAGGAATAATAGCTTTAGGTGAACCAAATTCTAAGCGTGTTTCCACATTTGCGACACCTGCGTTTGTAGCGACTTCCTTATAGCCGTTGAGAAGATCTTCGGAAAAGTTCTTAGATTTCTCAGTGAACTGTGCATCATATACTTCATATGATGAGTAAGTTCTAGAATCAATTACATTTACGACTGTTAGTTTCGCGTCGTTACGTTTTGCAACATCTACAGCTTTGTTAAATGCCCATTCAGCTTCATGTGATCCATCTACAGCAATTAAAATATTTTTATAAGTTAGCATCACAATTACCTCCTTAATTCTTCTTGGTTATAGTATACCACCATTTACAGAATATTAACACAATTTAAATGTTGTAAAAATTCCCTAAACTATGATTGCGCTTTCATAAGATACGCGTTACTATAAATTTGGAGGTGGATGTAATGATTATTGGTATTCCAAAAGAAATAAAAAATAATGAAAACAGGGTGAGTCTTTCACCAAGTGGTGTTCACGCTTTAGTTGAACAAGGACATACTGTAATAGTTGAACAATCTGCAGGTTTGGGGTCATATTTTGAAGATGTTGACTATACAGAAGCAGGGGCTAAAATTGTTAAGGAACCATCCGAAGTATGGGACGTAGATATGGTGATGAAAGTTAAAGAACCATTGGAAGAAGAATTCCAATTCTTTAAAGAGGGGCTAATTTTATTCACTTATTTACATTTGGCAAACGAAGAAAAATTAACAAGAGCGTTATTAGACAATAAAGTGGTAGGTATTGCGTATGAAACTGTGCAATTACCTGATCGCTCATTGCCACTATTGACACCAATGAGTGAAGTAGCGGGACGTATGTCAGCTCAAATTGGTGCAGAGTTCTTACAAAAATATAAAGGCGGTATGGGTATCTTATTAGGTGGCGTACCGGGTGTATCTAAAGGCCGTGTATCTATTATTGGTGGCGGACAAGCCGGAACAAATGCAGCTAAAATTGCATTAGGACTTGGTGCAGATGTTACAATTTTAGATGTAAATCCAAAACGTTTACAAGAAATTGATGATTTGTTTGATGGTAGAGTGCATACTATCATGTCAAATCCTTTAAATATAGAGAATTGTGTTAAAGATAGTGATTTAGTTATCGGAGCAGTATTAATACCAGGTGCAAAAGCACCAAACTTGGTAACTGAAGAAATGGTTAAAGGTATGAGAGACGGGGCTGTAATTGTTGACATTGCCATTGACCAAGGTGGTATTTTTGAAACTACGGATCATATTACTACACATGATGCGCCAACATATAAAAAACATGGTGTTGTCCATTATGCTGTGGCAAATATGCCAGGTGCAGTTCCAAGAACATCAACGATTGCATTAAATAATGCTACATTACCATATGCACAACAGCTTGCTGGTAAAGGTTATTTAAAGGCTCTACAAGATAACCCAGCATTGGCATTAGGTTTAAATACTATTAATGGACAGTTGACAAACAAAGGCGTGGCAGAGGCATTTGATATGTCATACAGTGCAATTGATGCAGCCTTAAAATAAGCTTTATAATAAATTGACATGGATTGATAATAAATAAACAGATCATCACTTAGAGGTTATATACAATCGTTAGTGATGACCTGTTTTTTTGTTGTTATGAGTTATTTTAAGACGTTTTGCAAATAGTTTATAGGATACCCTTAAACTATTTTAGTACCATGTACTTCTTGGAAGGGGAAAGCGTCGAGTAAAGATTGAACATTATCTTTCGTTACGCCTCCTCCAGGCATAATTTCAATTTTTCCGCCAGAATTGACGACTAATTTTCCTAAATGATTTAAATTATCGAAAATATTAGTTCCAGCAGGACCGCCATGAGTTAATAAACGTGTGAATCCTAAATCGATTAATTGGTGTAATGCTTTGATTTGACCTCGTTGGTGAATCTCATCGAAAGCCATATGACAAACTGATTGAACCGGTGCGGCAAGTTGCTTTAAAGTCTTCATTTGCCATTCATTAAGTGTGTAATCTTCTGTTAGACATCCAAATACAAAATAATCTACATTGAGTGACTTTAATGCTTTGATATCACGCTGCATAATTTCAATATCATATAGACTATAGACGAAATTACCACCACGTGGTCTAATCATCACTGCCAGTTCAACATGATTGATATGGCAAATTTCAGCCGCAATTTCTGTCATACCATAGCTTGGTGTTGTACCACCCACTGCTAAATTATCGCATAATTCAATACGGTTAGCGCCATTTGCAATAGCTTCTTCAACTTGTTGAATCGTTTCTACTACAGCTTCTTTAATCATTTTTCATATCCTGTTAAAATTTCATAACCGTCTTCTGTAACTAAGATATCATCTTCAATACGTACTCCTGCAACACCAGGTACATATACACCAGGCTCCACAGTGACTACCATACCAGCCTCGAATTGATTGTTGTTTGAACTAGATACATCTTGATATTCATGCTCCTCTAAGCCTAAACCATGTCCAAGTCTGTGAGGGAAATATTCGCCATAACCCGCTTCGCTTATAATATTTCTAGCAATTGCATCAACATCTTTAATCGTGACACCAGGTTTAATTGCGGCGATTGCTTCTAGTTCAGCCTTTAATACCACATCATAGATAGCTTGCGCTTCTTTACTTGGAGTTCCAAATTGGACTGTTCGTGTCATATCACTGCAATAATTATCATAAATGACACCTAAATCAAATAACACAAATTCATCCTGTTGAAGCTTACGATTTCCAGGTGTACCGTGTGGTGACGCTGCATGATCGCCGAATAGGACCATCGTATCGAAACTCATTTCATTTACACCATAACGCTTAATTTCATTTTCAATATGATTGACAACTTCACGCTCTGTAACACCTTCTGATAAGTATGCTACGCCAATTTCAATACACTTATCTGCAAGTTCACATGCTTTTTTAATTTTTGTGATTTCACTGTCACTTTTAACGTTGCGTAGTGCTTTGATTGTTTGATCAATATCACCAAATTGATTGACATTAAATGCATCAATTAATTCACGTTGACGGTGTACTGTTAAGTGATGTGCTTCGATTAGCAATTTATTATACGTTTCATGATGTTTATCTAAAGCATTTTCAGTATCTAAATAACCAATGATTTCACCTTCGAAAGGAGAGTTCTTTACTTCGTCAACTTCTAGTTGTGGGCAAAATAAAATTTGATCACCATTATTCTTAATTAATAATGCTAATAAACGCTCATGAGGATCACTTAAATAGCCTGTAAAATAAAAAATATTCAATGGTGTGGTAATCCATGCTGCATCAGCTTGCTGTTGCTGTAATTCGGTTGTAATTTGTTCTAATTTCATAAATTAAATCATCCTCCTGTATTCATGCTCATTACAATTTTATGTTAGTTTCTTGTGGAATTCAAAACTTTAATGTTTTTTCAGGAAAATCTACATTATATAGTGAGCATTTAGGTTAGACTTGTGTTATAAAAATACGTTCACGTGGTATAGTAATTTCAAATAGACAATTGGGAGGATTTAACTATTATGAAATTATCTTTTCATGGACAATCAACAATATATTTTGAAGCTAATGGTAAGAAGGTAATCGTTGACCCATTTATTACAGGAAACGAGCTTTCAGATTTAGATCCTAGTACGTTAGAGGTTGATTATATTATTTTAACGCATGGTCATGGTGATCATTTTGGTGACACTGTTGAACTAGCCAATAGAAATCATGCTACTGTTATTGGATCTGCTGAACTAGCTGATTATATTACTACAAATAAAAATGTGGAAAATGTCAGACCGATGAATATTGGTGGTAAAGCTGAATTTGAATTTGGTAGCGTGAAATTTGTACAAGCATTTCATAGTTCAAGTCTAACTGATGATAATGGAATACCAGTTTATTTAGGTATGCCAATGGGCGTAGTATTAGAAATTGAAGGTAAGACGATTTATCACACAGGTGATACAGGTCTATTTAGTGATATGAAATTAATTGCGGATCGTCATCCAGTAGATATTTGCTTCGTACCCATCGGTGATAATTTCACTATGGGTATCGACGATGCAAGTTATGCAATAAATGAATTTATTAAACCGAAAGTGACGGTTCCAATTCACTATAATACATTTGATTTAATCAAACAGGATCCAAACGAGTTTAAAGCAGCAGTCTCAGTTGGTGAAGTACAAATATTAGAACCTGGTGAAGCTGTAAAATTTTAATTAATTAATAAGCTATGGAGAAATCGTATATATACGATTTCTCCATAGCTTATTTTTTGTGTCTAAAGAAAATAGAATATTATTCCTAAACGTTACTTAAACAATAATTTATGGTTATTGGATTTTTTAAGTAATGGATATTATGTGTCGTTAAAGGGGTTGTATGTAAAGAGTTACCGTAACTGTGCTAACGTTGCAGGGAAGCTTATTTATAATATGAGGTATGATCAACAAAAATAAAAAGCCTGAAGAACTTTGTAGAACTTCAGACTTTTTAATATTACTTTACAATGAGTACAGGGATGTTCGCTCGTTTAGCAACTTTATGGCTTACGCTACCCAAGACGAATTTTTTCTTATCTTCGGCTTTTCGGTTACTTAAGACGACGATTTCGTATTTACCGCTATTTGCGTGTTTGACTAATTCTTCCTTGGCATTACCACGTACAATAATTTCATCATAGTTTATGCCATAATCATCTAGGGCATTACGTGTACTTTCTAAACCTTCACTACGTTTTTCAACAAGTTTATCTAGATGTACACCAGATTTGATTGAAGTTTGTGCGTCTTGTTCGCTAATTGCATTTAAAATCGTTACAATAGTACCTTCGCCTGATAATTTTGAAACTTGTTCTAAAGCTTTTTCATTTTTAAGTGTTGTATCTACACCGAGTAAAATATTTTTGAACATTCGTTCATCCCTCCTTAAATAGTATTTTAATAAAAGACTAATCATAATTGCAATTAAATTATAATAATTTACATATAAATATGGCAAAATAGAATTTTAATGCCAACTTTACTCCAAAGGAGACTAAAATTTATTATAAATCACTATATTTTGAATTGTTACATCGCATTTTTATATATAAAAAGTTATAATATCAGAGAAACGGTTCAAAAATAAATGAGGTTATTCACATGACAAAACATGAACAAATATTATCTTATATTGAATCACTCGCTATCGGGCAGAAAATTTCTGTTCGTAAAATAGCAAAGGACTTAAATGTTTCGGAGGGGACTGCTTACCGTGCAATCAAAGACGCAGGACAACTAGGGCTGGTTGCAACGATTGATAGAGTAGGTACTGTACGTATTGAAAAGAAATCAAGAGAGCAAATCGAACAATTGACCTTTGGTGAAATAGTAAAGATAATTGATGGACAAGTATTAGGCGGGCGTAATGGATTAATAAAAACATTGTCAAAATTTGCAATCGGCGCGATGGAGATAGAGGATGTAATTAAGTACTTAAGTGCACATACCTTGCTTATTGTAGGTAATAGAAAGGATGTCCAGTTAGCAGCATTGGAAAGAGGAAGTGCCGTGTTGATAACTGGTGGATTTAGCACTTCGAATGAGATTATTAAATATGCTGACGAACATGATTTACCGATTATTTCTTCGAATTATGATACTTACTTAGTAGCAAATATTATCAATAGAGCTATGTATAACCAAATGATTCGTAAGGAAATTTTGGTCGTTGAAGATATTGTAAAGTCCGTACAAGGTGATACAGTTATATTTGATCATATGACTTTGGCTGATTATAAAGATAAAGCTAAGAAAACTGGTCATACTCGTTTTCCAGTGATTGATGAAGATTGGCGTTTAGTTGGTATCGTAACCAGTAAGGAAATTATTAAGATGGATGAACAAGATACGATTGCTAATTATATGACTAAATCACCAATCAATGTTCAATTGTCGACCACGGTTGCTAATTGTGCGCATATGATGATTTGGGAAGGTATCGAATTATTGCCTGTAACAACGGTAAGTAAAAAGTTGATAGGGGTTATTACGAGAAAAGATGTATTAACTGCAATGCAATTATTGAGCAGACAACCTCAAGTAGGGGAAACAATTAACGACCAAATTGCTAAGCACATTACCATTGGTGGAGAAGGCATACAAGTTCAGATAACACCTTTATTAACGAACCAATTTGGTACATTAAGTAAAGCTGTTTTTGTTGCAATTATTGAAGAAACAATTAGATACGAAATTCGAAAACTAAAAAAACTAGAAGTGATGATTGAGAGTTTGAATATTATATATATTAAAACAGTACAAATCGAATCAGAATTAACGGTACAGTATGACATGTTAGATGTTGGTAGAAACTTCGCGAAGTTAGAGGTTAAGATGTCGAATGAAGGACAACAAGTTGCTAAAGCGATGATTATTTGCCAAATGATAGATTAATGCAGAAAAAATCCATTTTAGAAAAGGAAGAGAGAGAAATGACAACAGAATTTAATGAAATAATGAATAAAATACAAGAAAGTGACACTGTAATTATTCATAGACACGTTAGACCAGACCCTGATGCATACGGTTCACAATTAGGTTTACAGTCTTACTTGAAGTTAAAGTTTCCAGAGAAAAATATTTATGCTGTTGGAGAAGCTGAACCATCATTAGACTTTATTGGTACGTTTGATACGTTAACAAATGAAGATTACCAAGGAGCATTAGTCATTGTTTGTGACACTGCAAATGCGCCACGTATTAGTGATACACGATTTGATTTAGGTCAGTACCTTATTAAAATTGATCACCATCCCGCAGTGGATCAATACGGTGACTTAAATTATGTTAATGATCAAGCATCTTCTACAAGTGAAATTATATTTGATTTTATAAATCATTTTAACGATATATCATTGATAGATGCCGCAACAGCTAGATTGCTATATTTAGGTATCGTAGGAGATACAGGACGTTTCTTATTTAATAATACAACGTCGCATACGCTAGAAGTAGCTAGTCACTTATTACAGTTTCCGTTTAGTCATAATGAAGAACTGAATAAATTAGGTGAAAAGGATCCAGCCTTATTGCCATTCCAAGGCTATGTTTTACAAAATTTCGATTTAAATGATAAAGGTTTTTGTAAGGTCATCATTACAAAAGAGGTACTAGAGCAATTTGATATTGCACCAAATGAAGCATCATTATTTGTCAATGCGATTGCTGACATTAAAGGCTTGAAAATTTGGGTGTTTGGTGTGGATGAAGGCTCTGAAATCAGATGTCGCATTCGCTCTAAAGGTATTGTAATCAATGATATTGCTAGCGACTTTGGAGGCGGTGGTCATCCAAATGCTTCTGGTGTATCAGTTGCTGATTGGGATCGATTTAATGAATTAGCCGACGCATTAAATAATAAATTATAACAGTTTAGGAGGTATTTGCTGATGGTTGCCCATTTAAATATTCACACAACTTACGACTTATTAAATTCTAGTTTGAGAATTAATGATGTGGTTACTAAAGCCGTTAAAGAGGGGTATTCTGCTTTAGCGATAACAGATACAAATGTATTATATGGTTTACCGCAATTTTATGATGCTTGTATTGCAGCAAATATCAAACCTATTTTTGGTATGACGATATATTTAACTGATGGTTTAACTTCATTAGAAACCGTTGTACTTGCGAAGAATGAACAAGGCCTGCAGAACCTTTACATGCTTTCTTCAGCCATTAAAATGAAAGATAAAGAAGAAACGCCAGTTGAATGGTTAAAGAAATATGCAGCGGATTTTATTATTATTTTAAAAAAAGTAGATGAAGCACATCAAAATATTGTAGAAACGCTAGTTGAATTTGAAAATGTTTATGTGAACCAAGAGAGCATAACAACATTTGAATTGCCAATTGTATGGGCGCAATCTTCGCGATATTTAAATAGAGAAGACAATGAAACTATAGCTGCATTATCAGCAATCAAAAATAATACTAAAATTGATTTAGTTCATGCTGCGCCAGATTATAATGAACATTTATTCAATAATGAAGAAGTTTCATCATTAGAAATTGATAAGGATGTATGGCATCGAACACAAAAAATTGCAACACTTTGCACTGCAGAATTACAATATCATCAATCACTATTACCAAAATTCGCTACGCCGAATGGACAAAGTTCTAAAGCTTATTTATGGTCTATGCTATCAAGTCAATTAGATAAACTGACACTAAACGATAAGCAATCTATTGAGTATCAACAAAGATTAAAGCATGAATATGATGTTATCACTGGTATGGGATTTGAAGATTATTTCTTAATCGTAAGTGATTTAATACACTTTGCTAAAGCGAATGATATCTTTGTAGGGCCTGGGCGTGGTTCTGCAGCAGGGTCATTAGTTAGTTATTTATTAAATATAACAACGATAGATCCAATTCAATATAACTTGCTATTTGAACGTTTTTTAAATCCTGAACGTGTGACAATGCCTGATATCGATATAGACTTTGAAGATACAAAAAGAGATGAAGTGATTCAATATGTACAAGATAAATATGGTCCACACCATGTGGCGGGTATCGTTACATTTGGACATTTATTAGCAAGAGCTGTGGCAAGAGATGTTGGTAGAATCATGGGCTTTGATGAAATAACATTAAATGAAATTTCTAAACTTATACCTCATAAACTTGGAATTACTTTGGATCAAGCATATGAAATACCTGAATTTAAAGCATTTGTACATAGAAATCATAGACATGAGCGTTGGTTTGACTTAAGTAAAAAGTTAGAAGGGCTTCCTCGACATACATCAACACATGCTGCGGGAATTATAATAAATGATCATCCCTTATATGAGTATGTACCACTTACTAATGGTGATAATGGTTTATTAACACAATGGACGATGACGGAAGCAGAGCGTATAGGCTTATTGAAAATAGATTTCCTCGGCTTGCGTAATTTATCTATTATTCATCAAATTGTGAATCAAGTGAAAAAAGACAAAAATATTACAATCAATATAGAAGATATCCCTTTTGATGATCCAAAGGTCTTTGAATTATTATCGCGAGGAGATACAACAGGTATATTCCAACTTGAGTCAGATGGTATACGTAATGTTTTGAAAAAATTACAACCAGAACATTTTGAAGATATTGTTGCAGTTACTTCACTTTATAGACCAGGTCCTATGGAAGAAATTCCAACTTATATATCTAGAAGACATAACCCAGAAAAGGTTATATATCTGCATAAAGATTTAGCTCCAATCTTACAAAAGACCTTTGGAGTTATTATCTATCAAGAACAAATAATGCAAATCGCTAGTACTTTTGCAAACTTTAATTATGGTGAAGCGGACATTTTAAGGCGTGCGATGAGTAAGAAAAATCGTGCAGTATTAGAAAAAGAACGTAAGCATTTCGTAGATGGTGCGCTGCAAAATGGCTATGATGAAAGTTTAAGTAAACAAATTTTTGATTTAATACTGAAATTTGCTGATTATGGTTTTGCACGTGCGCATGCGGTGAGTTACTCAAAAATTGCTTATATCATGAGTTATTTAAAAGTACATCATCCGAACTATTTCTATGCAAATATCTTAAGTAATACGATTGGGAGTGAAAAGAAAACAGCCCAAATTATCGATGAAGCCAAACAGCAAAATATTAATATACTAAGTCCAAATATCAATTATAGTCATTGGTTCTATAAAGCAACAACAAAAGGTATTTATTTGTCTATTGGTGCGATTAAAGGCGTGGGATATCAAAGTGTGAAATTGATTGTCGATGAACGCCATGCTAATGGACAATTTAAAGATTTTTTTGATTTTGCAAGAAGAATTCCAAAGCGAATCAAGACAAGAAAGTTATTCGAAGCATTAATATTAGTTGGTGCTTTTGATGATTTAGGTAAAAATAGGGCGACGCTACTTCAATCAATTGATCAAGTTTTAGATGATGTATCTAATGTTGAACAAGATGGATTTATATTTGACGTGTTAACACCTAAAGCCTCCTATGCAGAAACAGAGGAACTCGAAGATCAAGTATTAAGTGATTATGAAAAGGAATACCTGGGATTTTACGTTTCCACCCACCCTGTTGAAAAGGCGTTTGAACAAAAACAATATTTAGGTATTTTTAAATTAAATAATGCTAGAGACAATCAGCCGATTTTTATACAAATTGATAGTAGTCGTAGAATACGTACTAAAAAGGGTCAAAATATGGCCTTTGTAGTCCTCAATGATGGCATCAATACGCTAGATGGTGTGATGTTTCCAGATACCTTTAAAAGGTTTGAAACCGACATAGCTGATGGTGCAACCTATGTAGTAAGAGGTAAATTCGAACAACGTAATAATAAACGTCAGTTAATTATTCAACATATTGAAAGTATTGAGCATTTTGAATCAGAGAAATTAAACCATGCACAACAAATAGTCATCAGAAATGTAAATGACCTTACGGATATTCAACAAATATTGTCTCAGACTGAACATAATCAGATACCGGTAAATTATTATGATGAATCAACAAAACAATTAAAAACAATTGGACATATTTCTATTGAAAACAACCAAATTGCACTGTTGTTGAAAAAGCTATCACCATGGGATATAAGAATAATTTAACTTTATTCACCCTTTAAACTATGGTATAGTTGACTGATGGTTGAGTAATATTGACCATCAGTTTTAATTTTTAAAAAATTAAAAAATCAAACGATTAAATAATAAATATCTATATGTTTTTATTACAATCAATAACCCGCCAAATTTTTTACGATTTGGTAACGATATCATTTGTAATTTGCGTTATAGTGTAATAAAAATATATATGACGAATCATTATATTAAATGAATGTAAAGGGGTAGATTCACGTGACATTAAGAGACGAAGCTTTACAAATGCATAGAGAAAATCAAGGTAAATTAGAAGTAGCACCTAAAGTTAAAGTTACAAATAAAGAAGAGTTGAGTTTAGCGTATTCACCAGGTGTAGCTGAACCATGTAAGGAAATACATGAGGACCCTCGTAAAGTATTTGAATATACTATGAAAGGAAATACTGTAGCAGTAGTAACTGACGGTACGGCTGTATTAGGTTTAGGTAACATTGGTGCAGAAGCAAGTATTCCAGTTATGGAAGGTAAAGCTGTACTATTCAAGAGCTTTTCAGGAATTGACGGTGTACCAATTGCTTTAAATACTACGGATACAGACGAAATAGTGAATACAGTGAAACTTTTAGAACCAAACTACGGCGGTATTAACTTAGAAGATATTTCAGCGCCACGTTGCTTTGAGATAGAAGAACGCCTTAAAAAAGAAACTAAAATCCCGGTATTCCACGATGATCAACATGGTACAGCTATCGTTACTGTCGCTGGTATGATTAACGCATTAAGAATAGTTGATAAAGACCTATCTGACATTAAAGTTGTATTAAATGGTGCAGGCGCAGCAGGCATTGCAATCGTTAAACTATTATATTCTTATGGCGTACGAGATATGATTATGTGCGATTCTAAAGGTGCGATCTATGAAGGTCGAGACTATGGTATGAATGATACTAAGGCTTATGTTGCTAAATGGACTAACAGAGATAAAAAAGATGGTAGCTTAAACGACATCATTCAAGATGCAGATGTATTTATTGGTGTTTCTGTGGCCGATTTATTAACAAAAGAAATGGTAGAATCTATGGCAGATGATCCAATTATCTTCGCAATGGCAAATCCTAATCCTGAGATTAAACCGGATATTGCTAAAGCAGCAGGTGCAAAAGTGATTGGAACAGGTCGTTCTGACTATCCAAACCAAATTAACAATGTATTAGCGTTCCCAGGTATCTTTAGAGGTGCTTTAGATGTAGAAGCAACACATATCAACGAAGAAATGAAACAAGCAGCCGTAGAAGCGATTGCTAATTTAATTGAGCCTGATGAATTGAATGCAGATTATTGTATTCCAGGACCGTTTGATAAACGCGTTGCACCGTCTGTTGCAAGAGAAGTTGCAAAAGCAGCAATGGAATCAGGTGTCGCAAGAGTTGATGTCGATCCTGAATCAATTTATGATAAGACAATGAAATTAACAGATTTAGATAAATAATAATCATAATTGCTTATTTCAAACGTATTAAATGGTTATATATGGGAAAGTAGCAATGGTTATGTGGAGGTTTACCAATGTTTAAAGATTTTTTCAATAGAAGTAGTAAAAAGAAAAAGTATGTAACTGTATCTGATTCAAAACAAAGTGACGTACCAGCAGGTATAATGACGAAATGTCCTAAATGTAAGAAAATCATGTATACTAAAGAATTGTCTGAAAATCTTAATGTTTGCTTTAACTGTGATCATCATATTGCATTGACAGCATATGAGCGAATTGAAGCAATTGCGGATGAAGGTACATTTGTAGAGTTTGATAAAGGCATGACCTCTGCAAACCCATTAGACTTTCCAAGCTACGAAGAAAAAATTCAAAAAGACCAACAAAAAACTGAACTCAATGAAGCTGTAGTAACTGGAACAGCTAAACTTGATGGTGTTGCTTATGGCGTTGCTGTTATGGATGCTCGCTTTAGAATGGGTAGCATGGGGTCAGTTGTTGGTGAAAAGATATGTAGAATTATTGAATATTGTACCGATAATCGACTTCCATTTATTTTATTTTCAGCAAGTGGTGGAGCCAGAATGCAGGAAGGTATTATCTCATTAATGCAAATGGGTAAGACTAGTGTGTCATTGAAACGACATGCCGATGCAGGTTTATTATATATTTCATATTTAACAAACCCAACTACTGGTGGTGTTTCTGCGAGCTTTGCATCTGTTGGTGATATTAATATCAGCGAACCTAAAGCATTGATTGGTTTTGCAGGCCGCCGTGTAATAGAACAAACAATAAATGAGAAGCTACCTGATGATTTCCAAACTGCTGAGTTCTTATTAGAACATGGGCAGTTAGACAAGGTTGTACATAGAAAAGAAATGAGACAAACATTGTCTAGTATTTTGAAACTGCATCAAGAGGTGAAAAAGAATGCTTGATTTTGAAAAGCCACTTTTTGAAATAAAAAATAAAATTGAATCATTAAAAGAATCACAAGAAAAAAACGATGTAGATTTGCAAGAGGAAATCGAAATGCTTGAAGCATCACTTGAACGTGAGACAGAGAAGGTCTATACAAATTTAAAACCTTGGGATCGAGTTCAATTAGCACGTCTACAAGAAAGACCGACAACACTGGATTATATTCCTTATATATTTGATTCATTTATAGAATTGCATGGGGATAGAAATTTCCGTGATGATCCAGCGATGATAGGTGGAATCGGTTATATCAACGATCAACCTGTTACTGTTATTGGTCAACAACGAGGTAAAGATACTAAGGACAATATTTATAGAAATTTTGGGATGGCTCATCCAGAAGGTTATCGTAAAGCCTTGAGATTAATGAAACAAGCTGAAAAATTTAATCGCCCAATCTTTACTTTTATTGATACTAAGGGTGCTTATCCAGGAAAAGCTGCAGAAGAACGAGGACAAAGTGAGTCTATTGCTAGAAACTTAGTCGAAATGGCAGCACTTTCTGTACCTGTTATATCAATTGTTATCGGTGAAGGCGGAAGTGGTGGCGCACTCGGTTTAGGTATTTCAAATCGTGTGTTAATGCTTGAAAATAGTACATATTCAGTTATATCACCAGAAGGGGCATCTGCATTATTGTGGAAAGATAGTAATTTAGCAAAAATTGCTGCGGAAACAATGAAAATCACAGCTGATGATTTACATGAATTAAATATTGCAGACGAGGTCGTTAAAGAACCAATCGGTGGAGCGCATCAAGATGTAAAAGCTCAAGCATTGAATATTAAGTCAGCATTTGAAAAGCACCTTACTGAATTGACGGAATTGGATGAACAAGCACTTATAGAAGATCGATATCAGAAGTTTAGAAATATTGGTTCTTTTACTGAGTAAATACGACACAATGGGCTCGATGATTTGTTTAATCACAGATAATTTTGCCGAAAGTAATAAACAGAAATTTGGGACATAAAATTTAGAAAAATAGCATTCAGGTGATTGGATTCAATTTATCTGAATGCTTCTTTTTATTCCCTATTTCGTATTGTTGGCTCACCAAAATATTACGTATTGCATTATAATGCCATATTAAAATGATGTAAAAATGAGCAAATCAATTAATGAATTACTTATTAATTTTAAATATGCTGAATAATGTTCAATACTTATTATGATTGGCATTATTAAACTTGGATAACTGTTTAAAATACAGTACAAAAAGGTAGATACATATTAGGATTAAAAATTTGATAATAGTGAAAAATGAGCAAACGCTTTCTATAATGATTTCATTCTATACCTCGATTAAAAACGTTTACATTAGTCATAATGCCTTATTTTAATGGCACGTACCACAAATTTATGGTATTTTTAGAGTAAGAAATTCAAGTTAGAAAGGTATGTCGTCATGAAAAAAATTGCAGTGTTGACAAGTGGTGGAGATTCACCAGGTATGAATGCAGCGGTTAGAGCTGTCGTTCGTAAAGCGATTTACAATAACATTGAAGTTTATGGTGTTTACCAAGGTTACCAAGGGTTGTTGAACGATGAAATCGAGAAATTGGAACTTGGTTCAGTAGGTGATACAATCCAACGTGGTGGTACATTCTTGTATTCAGCAAGATGTCCTGAATTCAAAGAACCTGAAGTACGTAAAAAAGGTATAGAAAATTTACGTAAACGAGGTATTGAAGGGCTTGTAGTTATCGGCGGTGACGGAAGTTACAGAGGTGCTCAACGTATCAGTGAAGAATGCCAAGAAATTCAAACAATTGGTGTGCCTGGAACAATTGATAATGATATTAATGGTTCAGACTTTACAATTGGTTTTGATACTGCGCTAAACACTATTATCGAATGTGTTGATAAGATTCGTGACACAGCATCAAGTCACGCACGTACTTTCATCATAGAAGTCATGGGGCGAGACTGTGGAGATTTAGCTTTATGGGCTGGTTTATCTGTTGGTGCAGAAACAATTATAGTACCAGAAGTAGAAACTGACATCAAAGATGTTGCAGAAAAAATTGACCACGGTATTAAACGTGGTAAAAAACATTCAATCGTAATGGTAGCAGAAGGCTGTATGTCTGGTGAAGCTTGTGCGAAAGAATTAACGAAATATATTAACGTCGATGCACGTGTATCTGTACTAGGACATATTCAACGTGGTGGAAGCCCAAGTGGTGCTGACAGAGTGTTAGCTTCACGTATGGGAGGGTATGCAGTTGACTTATTATTACAAGGTAAATCTGCAGTCGGTGTAGGTATCCGTAATAATGTGTTAGTTGACACACCATTTGATGAAATATTCAAATCGAATGATCATGAATTTGATTATGAAACATTTGAATTAACAAATGAATTATCTATTTAAAAATACTGGGAGGCATTAATAATGAGAAAGACTAAAATTGTTTGTACTATAGGGCCAGCATCTGAATCAGAAGAAATGTTGGAGAAATTAATTAAAGCAGGAATGAACGTTGCACGCTTAAACTTTTCACATGGTGATCATGATGAGCATAAAGCACGTATTGATACAATCCGCAAAGTATCTAAAAAATTAGGTAAAACAGTAGCTATTTTATTAGATACTAAAGGCCCAGAAATTCGTACGCACAACATGAAAGATGGCGTGATTGAACTTGTAAAAGGTTCAGAAGTTATCGTAAGCATGACAGAAGTAGAAGGTACGCCTGAAAAATTCTCAGTAACTTATGACAACCTAATCAATGATGTTGAAGAAGGTTCATATATTTTATTAGATGATGGTTTAATCGAATTACAAGTTAAGAAAATTGACAAAGCAAATGGCGAAGTTCTATGTGACGTATTAAATACTGGAGAACTAAAAAATAAAAAAGGTGTTAACTTACCAGGTGTTAAAGTAAGTTTACCAGGTATCACAGATAAAGATGCAGATGACATTAACTTCGGTATCCGTGTTGGTGTTGACTTTATCGCTGCAAGTTTCGTTCGTCGACCAAGCGATGTGTTAGATATCCGTAAATTATTAGAAGCACAAAATAATACAAATATTAGTATTATTCCTAAAATCGAAAACCAAGAAGGTATTGATAATATTCAAGAAATCTTGGAAGTTGCAGACGGATTAATGGTTGCTCGTGGTGACATGGGTGTTGAAATTCCACCAGAATCAGTTCCAATGGTTCAAAAAGATTTAATTAGACAATGTAATAAATTAGGTAAGCCTGTTATTACCGCAACTCAAATGTTAGATTCAATGCAACGTAATCCACGTGCGACACGTGCCGAAGCAAGTGACGTTGCCAATGCTATTTATGACGGTACAGACGCAGTTATGTTATCTGGTGAAACTGCTGCAGGACAATATCCAGAAGAAGCTGTTAAAACAATGAGAAACATTGCGGTTTCAGCTGAAGCAGCTCAAGATTATAAGAAATTATTATCTGACCGTACAAAATTAGTAGAGACTTCACTAGTTAATGCAATTGGTGTATCTGTTGCACATACTGCATTAAACTTAAGCGTTAAAGCAATTGTAGCTGCAACTGAAAGTGGTTCAACTGCACGCACAATTTCTAAATACCGTCCAAAATCAGATATTATTGCTGTTACGCCAAATGCAGAAACTGCACGCCAATGTGCTTTAGTATGGGGTATTCACCCAGTTGTTAAAGAAGGTCGTAAGACAACTGATGCACTATTAAACAATGCTGTTGCTACTGCTGTAGAAACAGAACGTGTTAAAAATGGTGATTTAATCATTATCACTGCGGGTGTACCTACAGGTGAACAAGGTACAACAAACATGATGAAATTACATCTAGTTGGTGACGAAATTGCTAAAGGACAAGGTGTTGGTAGAAATTCAGTAGTTGGTCATACATTAGTTGTTAATAATGCAAGTGAATTAGAAGGTAAAGACCTGTCAGATTCAATCATTGTAACTTCTTCTGTAGATGAAACATTGGTTCCTTATATTGAAAAAGCAATTGGTTTAATTACTGAAGAGAATGGTATTACTTCTCCAAGTGCTATCATCGGTTTAGAGAAAGGTATACCAACAGTAGTAGGCGTTGAAAATGCTACATCTGAAATTCAAAATGATGTATTAGTTACTGTAGATGCAAATCACGGTAAGATTTTTGAAGGATACGCTAACGTACTATAATTTCTGATTGACATAAATTAATAATTAGCGTCTGGGACATGAATACCCAGCATTAAGCCCATCATAGATTTTTGATCTTTGATGGGCTTGTTATATGTATTAATATTCTGTATTGTTACTGCTCGCTCACCTAGGGGCTGGATCTAGATCGAACCAAGATCTCGACACGCATCCAACAATCTCAGATGCCTTGCAAGCCATATGCAGTTCTTACTTGTGAATACTACAAAAATAAGACACTACCGTATGATTTAATAAACTTCATTAAACCAAATTAGCGAGTTACCTTATGTATAAAAATTATGATAGGTAGCAATTAACTATACCAGTGCAAACTGCAATGCTTATCCCTAAAAATGGTATCGCACAAATTGTTTTATTTTCTAGTGTAGTTATGTTTTGTATATGTGATAAGTATAATGACTCAATACAAATTGAAATTTTCCCAATATAAACAAAAAAATTGTTAAATAAAAAGAGAGCCATTCCATCACGGAATAGCTCTCTTTTATTGCGTTTGAGACAAAAACCTTCAAACTACTAAGTTAAATAACAATAATAACAAAGTTGCCCGCTAAATTTTTAAATACTCTAGAATCAATGCTTTAATGGCTATCTATGTATTTATGCAACTCGTAAATGGTTGTTATTGAGATTTTTCTACTTTTTTATATCTAAGATACATTAAACATAGAATAATGAACCAAATAGGTGTTAAGAACACCGCGATTCTAGTATCAGCATTTACAAATAATAGACAAAATACTAATACAAAGAATACCAATATCGCGTAGCCCATGTATTTACCACCAGGTAATTTGAAAGTGGCCTTTTTATGTGCTTCAGGATTACGACGATGATAATTAATATATGCCACAATGATTAATGCCCATACAACGATGAACAATACAGTTGATACCGTAGTGATGTATGTGAACACTAAAGTAGCATTTGGAATAATATAATTTAGTAATGCTGCAATTAATAATAGTGCACATGATGCGAAAATCGCAATATGTGGAACACCATTTTTATTAGTACTACTTAAAATTGGTGGTGCTTGATCTTTCTTTGAAAGTCCGAATAACATACGACTGTTTGAAAAGATACCACTGTTACATGAAGATGCTGCAGCTGTTAATACTACAAAGTTAATAATACCAGCAGCAAATGGAATACCTATTAATGCAAACAATCTCACGAAAGGACTCTCTTCAGGATTAATTTGTGCCCAAGGAATAATAGACATAATTACTGCTAAAGCACCAACGTAGAATACTAATATACGTAAAGGTACACTGTTGATTGCTTTTGGTAAGGTAGTCTTAGGATCCTTTGTTTCCCCAGCGGTAACCCCTATAAGTTCGATTCCGACAAATGAGAAAAGTGCCATTTGGAATGACATAACAAAACCACTCATGCCTTTAGGGAAGATACCATTGTTGTATAGATTAGTTAGAGAAGCATGACCAAATTGTGTCTTATAAGCCATGATTATCATGATAGCACCAACAACAATTAACGCGATAATTGTAATAATTTTTATAATCGCAAACCAAAATTCTAATTCACCGAATAATTTGGCACTTAATAAATTTAAAGACATTAACACTAGTACGCAAAACAAAGCGCTTAACCAGTTTGGAACATTTGGGAACCAGAAACTGACGTATTTTGCTACGGCTGTTACCTCGGCCATACCTGTTATTATCCAACAAAGCCAATAAGTCCAACCTGTAACGAATCCGGCAAATGAACCTATGTATTCGTTAGTAACGTCGGCAAACGATTTGAAATTCGTATTTGCTACTAAAATTTCACCTAAACCTCTCATAAACATAAATAACATAAAACCAATGATGATATATGTTAGTAATATTGAAGGTCCGGTTAATGCAATAGTTTGCCCAGCTCCAAGGAATAGTCCAGTTCCTATTGCTCCCCCAATTGCAATAAGCTGAATGTGACGATTACTTAGTTCTCTTTGTAATTGATTTTTCCCCATATTAATAACTCCTTTATTTAGCTAACTATTATTATCCTATGCTATTAAAAATAAAACAACTATTTTTATAAACATTAAATGAAGCAGAAGTTTAAAAATACATTAATAATTTGTTATTAACCATGATAACGAATTAAAAAGTTATAAAAATTGATGTGTGTCAACTTACATATTAAAATGGATATATAACCATTTATAGGTTTTAGCAATTATAGGCATATAAATAAATGAATATTTCTTATGTTATGGAATTGAAGATGTTTTAAATCAATCCTAAGTTGTTCACAAAAATGACAGGATTGGATATAATGATTTGTGAAAGCCATTTCATAATGAAATAGAAAAGGGGAAATTTATATATGGCAGAGTTACAAAAAGGTTTAGAAGGGGTAATTGCAGCTGAGACTAAAGTGAGTTCTATTATTGATAGCCAACTTACATATGCTGGCTATGATATTGATGACTTAGCTCAAAATGCTGAATTTGAAGAAGTAATTTATTTATTATGGCATTATCGATTACCTAATAAAGAAGAATTACAAGAACTTAAAGATAAACTCTATGAGTATATGACTTTAAATCCGAGAGTTTATAATCATTTTAAAGAATATGCAACTGGCAATGTACACCCAATGACTGCTTTAAGAACTTCAGTATCATATATTGCACACTTCGATTCACATGCTGAAGACGAAGATGAGTCTCAAACAATGGAAAGAGCCGTACGTATACAAGCTAAAATCGCTTCGTTAGTAACAGCTTATGCTCGTGTGAGACAAGATAAAGAAATTGTTAAACCAAATAAAGATTTAAACTATGCTGGAAACTTCCTATATATGTTACGAGGGGAATTGCCAACTGATATTGAAATTGAAGCGTTTAATAAAGCGCTCGTATTACATGCTGACCATGAGTTAAATGCGTCAACATTTACTGCTAGATGTGCAGTATCTTCATTATCAGATATGTATTCAGGTATTGTTGCCGCTGTTGGCTCGTTAAAAGGCCCATTACATGGTGGTGCAAATGAGCGTGTAATGAGCATGTTATCTGAAGTGAAATCAATTGACGAGGTTGATGAGTACATAGATAACAAGATTAAAAATAAAGAAAAGGTAATGGGCTTTGGTCACCGTGTTTATAAAGATGGAGATCCTAGAGCGAAATACCTGAAAGAAATGAGTAGAAAGATTACTTCAGAAACAGGACAAAGTCAATTGTTTGATATTTCAGTTAAAATTGCTGACAAAATGAAAAAAGAAAAAGGATTAATCGCTAATGTCGATTTCTTCAGTGCTACTGTTTATCATAGTATGAACATCGAACATGATTTATTCACACCTATTTTTGCGGTAAGTAGAACATCTGGTTGGATTGCACACATCTTAGAACAGTACAGAGATAATAGAATTATGCGTCCTAGAGCATCTTATATTGGTGAAACAAATAGAACTTATGAACCAATTGAAAATAGATAAGTTCATAGTAATTAAGTAATTTGTTTTACTATTTATTTGCAACATTGGTTGTAATTTAGTTAGCATAGGATTCAATCACTAAATAATTAAAATTAACGGAGGTTTTACACATGGCAGGAGAAAAAGTAATTAAAACAAACGAAGGTTTAACAGTACCAAATAATCCAATTATTCCATTCATTATCGGTGACGGTATCGGACCAGATATCTGGAAAGCTGCAAGTCGTGTTATCGACGCTGCTGTTGAAAAGGCTTATAACGGTGAAAAGAAAATTGAATGGAAAGAAGTATTGGCAGGACAAAAGGCATATGATGAAACAGGCGAATGGTTGCCTCAAGAAACTTTAGATACAATCAGTGAATATCTAATAGCAATTAAAGGTCCTTTAACTACACCAATTGGTGGAGGTATTCGTTCATTAAATGTTGCTTTAAGACAAGAATTAGACTTGTTTACATGTTTACGTCCGGTACGTTGGTTCCAAGGAGTACCTTCTCCTGTTAAACGTCCTGAAGATACAGATATGGTAATCTTCCGTGAAAATACTGAAGATATTTATGCTGGTATTGAATTTAAAGAAGGTACACCAGAAGCGAAGAAATTAATCGATTTCTTACAAGACGAAATGGGTGCTAAAAATATTAGATTCCCTGAAACATCAGGTATTGGTGTGAAACCAGTTTCTAAAGAAGGTACAGAACGTTTAGTACGTGCTGCGATTCAATATGCATTAGATAATAACCGTAAATCAGTAACATTAGTGCATAAAGGTAATATCATGAAGTTTACTGAAGGTGCATTTAAACAATGGGGTTACGATTTAGCGCAAAATGAATTTGGTGATAAAGTGTTCACTTGGCAACAATATGACAAAATTGTTGAAGAAGAAGGTAAAGATAAAGCGAACGCTGCTCAAGAACAAGCTGAAAAAGATGGCAAAATTATCATCAAAGATTCAATTGCTGATATTTTCTTACAACAAATTCTTACACGTCCAGCAGATCACGACGTAGTAGCTACAATGAACTTGAATGGTGACTATGTATCAGATGCATTAGCAGCACAAGTTGGTGGTATTGGTATCGCACCTGGTGCAAATATTAACTATGAAACAGGACATGCAATCTTTGAAGCTACACATGGTACTGCTCCAAAGTATGCAGATTTAAATAAAGTAAACCCTTCTTCAGAAATCTTAAGTGCTACATTAATGTTAGAACACTTAGGTTGGCAAGAAGCTGCAGATAAGATTACTGCATCAATCGAAAAAACAATCGCTTCTAAAGTAGTTACTTATGACTTTGCTCGTTTAATGGATGGGGCTAAAGAGGTTTCTACTTCAGAATTTGGTGACGAATTAATTAAAAACTTATAATTTAAATAATGAGATTGGAGTATAATTAACTCTGTCTAAATGTAAAACGTCAATTTCTATTGTGAGATAGAAGTTGGCGTTTTTTTTGAAAATGGTTAGTTATTCCGTAGACTACAGCACATTATATTAACCCTTGTCTTGTTGAAGTGTACAATATGCTATTAGTTTGAAGGTAAAGTAACGTACCTATATAAATTTTTTATCTGATATATAATACCTTGAGCATTATAGTAATCTAATTGTAATAACTGTTTGAAACTATACGCTGGATAAGTGGTTATAGATGGTGCTATTTGAAAAGTGGGTACATTTATCTGGAATAAAATAATCAATTTTTAATGTTAAGGTTTTATGAAGATGATTTTAAGGAATAATAAAAGACAATAATCAAAAATAGCATAACAGAGAGTTTATATTATAATTATCTGAACTTTATACTAGCTTAATAATTTGCTAATATTAGCTCAATGTAAAGATTATGTAAATATCGTTAGAACTATGTTATTTTTATTTAAAATTAAGTTATAATCAACTTGTAAACATAAATTTGGAGGTACATTATGTCACAAAAAGTACTTGTAGTAGATGATGAACAATCTATTGTAACCTTGTTAAAATATAATTTAGAACAAGCAGGATACATAGTAGATGTTGCTTATGATGGTGAAAAAGCATTGGAAAAAGTTAACACTACAAACCCAGAGTTAGTCGTATTAGATGTCATGCTTCCAAAAAAAGATGGTATTGAAGTATGTAAAACAATAAGATCAGATAAAAATCTTGTGCCAATACTTATGTTAACGGCGAAAGATGATGAATTTGATAGAGTGTTAGGACTAGAACTTGGTGCAGATGATTATATGACAAAGCCATTCTCACCAAGAGAAGTAGTAGCACGTGTAAAAGCTATTTTAAGACGCTCTGCAATGATTAACGAAGCGAAGACAGTAGAAAATGATGAATCAGACATTATCATTGGTTCTATTCGAATTAGACCGGAGTACTTTGAAGTATATAGAGATGACGTATTATTAGAATTAACCCCTAAAGAGTTTGAGCTATTATTGTATTTAATCGAAAGACAAGGACGTGTTATCACACGTGAACATATGCTGAACTCAGTTTGGAATTATGAATTTGCGGGTGATTCTCGAATTGTGGACGTACATATTAGTCATTTAAGAGATAAGTTAGAAGAAAATCCAAAGCAGCCTAAACTAATAAAAACAGTTCGTGGTTTAGGGTATAAATTGGAAAGACCTAAGGTATAATGTTGAAATTCCATCAACGACTCTTATTTCTATTGTGTACGATTGTGATTCTAAGCTTTTTAGCTTTGGGTGCAATTATTTCACATGTTGTTTATAATACGGTTTCAAATAGCCAAAATGGAGATTTGGAACATCAAGCTCAACACTTATTAAGTTTGTACAACCAAGAAAAGAAATCTGAGATAGTTAATATTGCGAAAAATGAAAAATTAACTGTCGAAATAAAAGATGAAGATGGTGTACTTTTCACTACACAAAAAGGATTAAAGATTAATAAAGAAATCTTTAATGAAGCGAATCCATCCACTTTGATTTACGATAAAGTGGATAATGATCGTCGATTTACGTTCCATACGGATATTAAAGATAAACAGATTTATATTAGTGGTATTAATAATTATATTTTAGATTTGCAAATTAAGATTTGGAAATATATTGGTTTGATTGGCTTATTCGTATTAGTTATTATGTTTGCTGTTGTAAGAAGTATTAATCGTACATATATTAGGCCGATTAATGAAGTGACTTATGCAACCAATTTATTAGCTGAAGGCTATTATCATGTGCGTGTTCCAGAAAGTAATGTAAAAGAAACAAGAGAGTTGTTTGTCACAACGAATGAATTGGCTCGTAAGTTACAACTGTTAAATCATAAGCAAAAATTACAGTCAAACAGATTGAAAACTACAGTGGAAAATATTCCAAGTTCAATTTTGATGATTGATAAATACGGTGAAATTGTCGTAGCTAACCGCGCTTATTATGAGGTGTTCACACCGGATGAAGCAGTAGAACATAAAAGTTATGGCGATTTTATTGATGGTAAAATTCAAAGCTTAATTACTGAGGCGTTTAGAGTTGAAAAGCCAGTATATGATCAAGTAGAACTAACTTTAAATCAAGTACATCAAAAATATTTTGATACTGCTTGTGTGCCGATATTATCGAAATCAAAAAAGCATCTCTATGGCATGGTGCTAGTACTACATGATATTACAAATCTGAAAAAATTAGAAAACTTACGCCGTGAATTTGTCGCAAATGTCTCTCATGAACTAAAGACACCAATTACATCAATTAAAGGATTTGCAGAAACTTTATTAGATGGCGCGATGAATGATAAACAAACATTAACTGATTTCTTAAATATTATTTCTAAAGAATCAGATCGTATCGAAACTTTAGTGTTTGATTTACTCGAGTTGTCACATGTAGAACAGCAGACAGAAATTGAAACAGAACCAGTTAGTCTTTCTGAAATTGCACAATCAACGATTCAAAATATGCAAACCATAGCAGAAGATAAAAATATATCCATTATTGATGAAATTGAACCAGATATCGTAATAGATGCTAACAAAGACAAGGTTTCTCAAGTGGCTATTAATCTTCTGTCTAATGCAATAAGTTATTCTTTAGATTCAAGTCAAGTCATTGTTAAAGTGTATAAAGACATGAATAAACGCATCTTAGAAGTGCAAGATTTTGGCATGGGAATAAGTGAGGAAGATCAGAAGCATATTTTTGAAAGGTTTTATAGAGTTGATAAAGCGAGAAGTAGAGATTCAGGTGGAACTGGCTTAGGTTTATCTATCACTAAACATATTATGGAAGCACACAATGGTAGAATTAATGTGTTTAGTAAGTTAAACGAAGGTTCTACGTTTAGAGTGACCTTTTTTGAAACAAATCAAGACCAATGATGACTGTATAATATCATCATTATTAAATAATTTGATTATAGCGCAGAAGTGATAACAACCACTGTCGCATGTATTTTAGGACTAATCTCATAAAAGATTAGTCCTTTTTATTATGATAATTAAATGGCGCATTTTGTTATGTTAAATTGCTGCGAATCAATACGGTTTAAGTCTGTATTTGTGATAAAATAGTAGGTAAATATGTGTTGGAGGTTAATATATTGAATAAACTAGTCTTAATAGATGGTAATAGTCTTAGCTTTAGGGCATTTTATGCGTTACCACTTTTACAAAATAAGGCAGGTATACACACCAATGCCTTATATGGTTTTGCGATGTTACTTGAGAAAATAATTAAAGAAGAACAACCTACACATTTCTTAGTGGCATTTGATGCTGGCAAGACGACATTTAGACATGAAACTTATGGAGAATACAAAGGCGGTCGTCAAAAGACCCCACCAGAATTAAGTGAGCAGTTTCCATATGTTCGACAGCTATTAGATGCTTATCAAATTAAGCGTTATGAGCTTGATAATTACGAAGCTGACGACATTATAGGAACTTTGAGTAAAGAGGCTGATCAATCAGGTTTTCAAACAATCATTGTTACTGGTGACCGAGATTTAACACAACTGGCAACGGATAATGTTACAATTTATTATACGAAAAAAGGAGTGACAGATGTAGATCACTATACACCAGACTTTATTGCCGAAAAATATGACGGTTTAGTTCCAAACCAAATCATAGACATGAAAGGTTTAATGGGAGATACATCAGATAATATTCCTGGCGTTGCTGGCGTAGGTGAAAAAACAGCAATCAAGTTACTTAAGCAATTCTCTACTGTTGAGAATGTTTATGAACATATTGATAAAGTATCAGGTAAGAAATTAAAAGAAAAGCTAGAGAATAGTAAAGATGATGCAATTATGAGTAAGGCATTGGCTACGATTAATTGTGAGAGTCCTATAGAAGTGAAGGTTAGTGATACAAAGCTACCTGATGAATTAGACGAAACAGCCAAAGTAGAATTGTTCAAGAAATTAGAGTTTAAACAATTACTAGAACAAATTGATGTGGATAGCGATAATAGTAATGTCGAAGAAAAGGATATTTCAGTAGTAGATCATTTTGATCAAATAGATTTTGCTACATTAGAGGAAGCGAATATTCATTTTGAACTTGATGGTACAAACTATTTGAAAGATGATATTATGAAATTTGGATTTTATGATGGTTCACATCATGTAGTAATTGATGCAAATGACATAGATAAACATAAAGAACTCGTTCAATGGTTAGAAAATGGTCAAACTGCAAAAGTGGTTTATGATGCTAAAAAATCGTATATCACAGCGCATCGTTTAAATATCGATTTGAAAAATATTACATTTGACACAATGTTGGCAAGTTACATCATTGATCCATCGAGAACGATAGACGATGTGAATTCTGTCGTAACTCATTATGGTCAACACTATGTAAAAGAGAGTGTTGCTATTTATGGTAAAGGTAAGAAACGTTCGATACCAGAAGATGATGTGCTTAATCATTACATCGCTACCATTACTGAAGCAATTAACCAATCATATCCATTAATGCTTGAACAACTGACTGAGTATAATCAAGCAGAATTACTATTTGATTTAGAGTTACCATTGGCAGAAATTTTAAGTCAAATGGAAGAAATTGGTATTTATACCGATGTAAATGATTTACAAACGATGGAAAGCGAAATTCAAAGTAAATTAGATGAATTAATTCAAAATATTTATGATGCGGCAGGAGAATCATTTAATATCAATTCACCTAAGCAGTTAGGCGTAGTATTATTTGAAAATCTACATTTACCAGTTATTAAAAAAACAAAAACGGGTTATTCTACGGCTGTTGATGTATTGGAACAATTGAAGGGCGAACATCCTATCATCGAGTATATTTTAGAATATAGACAATTGGCTAAATTACAATCAACTTATGTTGAAGGATTACAGAAAGTAATTAGTAAAGATCAGCGCATTCATACAAGATTTAATCAAACCCTAGCTCAAACAGGTAGATTATCTTCAATTGATCCGAATTTACAAAATATTCCTGTACGCCTAGAAGAAGGTAGGAAAATTAGAAAAGCATTTAAATCTACAGATGAAAATAACGTTATATTTTCTGCGGATTATTCGCAAATTGAATTGCGTGTTTTAGCACATATCACACAAGATGAAAGTATGATGCAAGCATTCATCAATGATGAAGATATTCATACTGCAACAGCAATGAAAGTATTTAATGTGGAACCTAATGAGGTTGATGCTATGATGCGTCGACAGGCGAAAGCTGTAAACTTTGGTATAGTATATGGCATTAGTGATTATGGCTTAAGTCAAAGTTTAGGAATTACTAGAAAGCAAGCAAAGCAATTTATTGATGATTATTTAGATAGCTTTCCAGGCGTGAAACAATATATGGAAGATATTGTTAAAGATTGTAAAGCGAATGGTTATGTGGAAACACTATTGCATAGACGTCGTTATATTCCAGATATTACGAGCCGTAACTTTAATTTAAGAAGTTTCGCTGAACGTACAGCAATGAATACACCAATTCAAGGTAGTGCTGCTGATATTATTAAATTAGCGATGGTGAATTTTGCTAAAGCAATTGATAATACAGATTTTCATGCGAAGTTATTATTGCAAGTACACGATGAATTAATCTTCGAAATTCCTGAAAATGAAGTATCAGAATTTGAGAAATTTATAGAAGATATTATGGATAATGCATTAGATTTAGATGTGCCATTGAAAGTAGAATCTAGTTATGGCAAGACGTGGTATGATGCAAAATAGAAAGTTGGTACAATAATGCCGGAATTACCAGAAGTTGAACACGTAAAAAGAGGAATTGAACCATTTGTTGTCGATCAGAAAATTGTAGGTGTACACTTTTCAAATAAAGTAAAAGAAGGTAAGGCAGCAAATAAAGAAACGATTATCAAAGGAATGGAATTAGATACGTTCCAAATGTTCACGCAACAATTTATAATTGAGAAGGTAGAACGCAGAAGTAAATATATTGTTTTCTATCTTAAAAAACAGCATGAGCATCGTATTTTAATCAGTCATTTAGGTATGGCTGGTGGATTCTTTGTTGTAGACAAAATAGAAGATATTACAAACACGAATTATAGAAAGCATTGGCATGTTGTGTTTAAACTAGCAAATGGCAAGTTGCTTGTGTATTCAGATATACGACGATTTGGAGAAATTAGAAATGTGGCCTCATTTGATGCCTATCCTTCATTTTTAGAAATAGCGCCTGAACCATTTGAAGATGGTGCGTTAAGTCATTATTTGTCATGGTTTGATAAGAAACTGTATCAAAATAAACCAATTAAACAGATGATACTAGACCATAGAGTCATTTCAGGTTGTGGAAATATTTATGCTTGTGAAGCGTTATTTAGGGCTGGTATACATCCTGCTAGGTTATCAAAAGATTTAAAACATCAAGAGCGAGAAATGGTGTTTTATTATGTTCGAGAAGTCCTAGAAGTGGGTATAAAAAATGGAGGCACAAGCATATCAGATTACCTACATGCAGATGGTAGTAAAGGTACGATGCAACTACATTTAAATGTATATAAACAAAAGCAATGTAAAGTATGTGGTACTGATATAGAAACACAAGTTATCGCAACGAGAAACAGTCATTTTTGTCCGACATGCCAAAAGTAAAGGAAGAGTGAGTATTATGCCAAAAGTCATAGGATTAACTGGTGGTATTGCTACAGGTAAATCAACTGTATCTGAATTATTAACTATACATGGTTTTAAAATTGTCGACGCTGACGTTGCATCACGAAAGGCAGTAGAAAAAGGAACGACAGGTCTCGCTCAAATTCGTGAGCACTTTGGTGAGGAAGCGATTTTAGAGAATGGTGAGATGGATAGACAATATGTTGGAGAACTTATTTTTAATTATCCTGAAAAGAGATTAGAACTCAATGAAATCGTCCATCCAATCGTCCATGAAATTATGGAACAAGAAAAAGAGGCCTATTTAGAACAAGGTTATAATGTAATTATGGATATTCCATTACTTTATGAAAATGAATTGCAGAATACTGTCGATGAAGTTTGGTTGGTATATACATCTGAAAGTATACAAATCGAGCGTTTAATGGAACGTAATGATTTAAGTTTAGAGGATGCAAAAGCGCGTGTCTTAAGTCAAATTTCAATAGATAAAAAGCGTCGAATGGCAGATCATGTAATTGATAATAGAGATACCAAACTTGAATTAAAGCAAAATGTCGAAACATTATTGATTGAAGAGGGTTATATTGATAATGAAATAGAAGATGGACAGTAATTACTTTAGTCATATTAAATAGCATGTATGTAATTGTTATTAACTATAGGTGCTTAAGTTAATCTCTTTAGCAAGTTTAACGAAGATAAAAACACTGATTTATTAAGGCGTTAGCTTCGAAATTTAACGTTTTGAAACGTAGCTAAGTTGTAACGCTTTTAACAATATATGCTAAATAATGAGAGTAACACATTGATACAAATAAAAATAACGTCAATTCCTATGGCATAAGTACATTAAATAGGAATTGACGTTTTTTATCATTTAGTCTCATAAATCAAGATATATTTTGCATTAATAGCCTAATTATTACAGCATTTCGGGATAATAAAAGCTTTATATTACAGCATAAATAAAAAATTGAAATTTCTAAAAGAAAACGCTTTCTTATTCAAAGTTTTATGTTATACTATTTCCATAAAGTATAACACAAAGATGAGGGGTGCTTTTTAATGGCTACAAATATTGCAATTAACGGTATGGGCAGAATCGGAAGAATGGTATTAAGAATCGCATTAAAAAACAAGGACTTAAATGTGGTTGCAATTAATGCAAGTTACCCTCCGGAAACAATTGCTCACTTGATTAATTACGATACTACACATGGTGCATATGATTTAACTGTGGAACCAGTTGAAAATGGTATCAAAGTTGGTAATCATGAAATAACATTAGTTTCAGATAGAAATCCAGAAAATTTACCTTGGAAATCAATGAACATAGATATCGTAATAGAGGCTACTGGTAAATTTAATCATGGCGACAAAGCAGATGCACATATTAAAGCTGGGGCTAAAAAGGTATTATTAACAGGACCATCTAAAGGTGGAGACGTACAAATGATAGTTAAAGGCGTTAACGATGATCAATTGGATATCGATGCATATGATATCTTTAGTAATGCTTCATGTACTACAAATTGTATTGGTCCAGTTGCAAAGGTATTAAATGATCAGTTTGGTATCGAAAATGGCTTGATGACAACAGTACATGCGATTACAAACGATCAGAACAATATTGATAACCCTCATAAAGATTTGAGACGTGCAAGATCTTGCAATGAGAGTATCATACCAACTTCTACAGGTGCTGCGAAAGCATTAAAAGAAGTGTTGCCAGAATTAGAAGGTAAATTACATGGTATGGCCTTAAGAGTACCTACAAAAAATGTATCTTTAGTAGATTTAGTTGTAGATTTAGAGAAATCTGTTACAGTTGAAGAAGTTAACGAAGCATTCAAAGCACATACATTAGGTGGTGTGATTGATACAGAAGATGCACCATTAGTATCTATGGATTATAATACAAATCCACATTCTGCTATCATTGATACACAAAGTACGATGGTAATGGGTGATAAAAAGGTTAAAGTAATCGCTTGGTATGATAATGAATGGGGTTATTCTAATAGAGTTGTAGAAGTAGCGGCACAAATTGGTTCGTTAATTGCAAATCAGACATCTGCCGTGGTTAATTCTTAATATAAAATATAATAATCAATGTAGAGTAAACTATCTCTAATGAGTTAAAACGTCGATTTCTATTGTTAAAAATAGAGATTGGCGTTTTCTTAATTATGTGAAGTTGTTACTATTTAAGCGTATTTAGTATACCTCGATCAGGAAAATGATAACACCATGTTGAATTGCAACAATAATATATTAACGTTTGAATCGTATTGTGATAAAATGACTTGCCAAATGAGATGGTCGAAATCATTACGTTTTTTTAATATTATATGGCGCATTTTTATTAGGAACCAAGAAAATGGGTGTAAATTATAAATTTTAATATAATAAAACAACTAAAAGTAAAGTGATTTCAGTTGAAGTGTTGCCATTCTTTTGTGGGACTCATATTTATAGTATAATGAAAATTAATCAAATTGAGAGGGTGATAAGACGATGAAATGCCCGAAATGTAATTCGACGCAATCACGTGTCGTCGACTCTAGACATGCTGATGAAGTTAATGCGATTCGTAGAAGAAGAGAATGTGAAAAGTGTGGGACACGTTTTACAACTTTTGAACATATAGAGAAGAGACCATTAATCGTCGTGAAAAAAGACGGAACAAGGGAACAATTTTTACGTGAGAAAATCTTAAACGGACTTGTGCGATCATGTGAGAAAAGACCTGTACGATATGAACAGTTAGAGGAAATTACAAATAATGTTGAATGGCAATTGCGTGATGCAGGTCAAGCTGAAATTTCTTCGCGAGAAATTGGGGAGTATGTAATGAACTTATTGATGCACGTGGATCAAGTATCTTATGTGAGATTTGCGTCTGTCTATAAAGAGTTTAAAGATGTCGATCAATTATTAGAATCGATGCAAGGTATTTTAGCAGAGAATAAACGGAGTGATTCTTAGATGGGATTACAGGCAAATGATTATGGATTGCGACCGCATGATAACTTTAATGTCATTCGTAATTTTGAAATCAATCACAGACATTTGCAAATACTAAATAGATTATTTACACCACTTATAGGTCCTGAGGCAATTGGTTTATACCATTATTTAAACCAATTTGTTGAGCAGTCAGCCGACACAATTGCTACACATTATATTATTATGAGTGAATTAAAGATTAATTTGCTAGAATTTCGAAAACAAATGGATTTGCTAGAAGGTATTGGGCTAATGAAATCCTTTGTAAAGCATGATGAACAACTTTCTTCATTTGTCTATCAATTGGTGCAACCACCATCTGCTAAACAATTTTTTAATGATCCAATGTTGTCAGTCTATCTTTACAGTGAAGTCAGTAAGCAGCGTTACCATCAATTAAAGCAGTATTTCGAAGCAGAACATACTGTAGCAATGCAACACTATCAAGAGGTCACGCGAACATTTACAGATGTATTTAAAGTACCTAATCATCAAGTTAAAGTGGATACGAGTAAAATTCCGAACGACCAACATTATAATGGCATCGAGCTTTCAGATGTAAAGTTTGATTTTGAGACATTATATGACCTATTGCAGACACATTTTATTAGTAAAAAGATTATCAATAAAGATGCAAAACAGTTAATCACACAGTTAGCTACTTTATATGGTTTGACACCAGAATCGATGAAACGCATTATCTTGAAATCGATTACTAGTGCCCAAGAACTTTCTTTTGAAGAGTTAAGAAAGCATGCTCGAACTTATTATTTAATTGAACATGAACAACAGTTACCTAAATTAAATAAAAAGGGTGACGCAGTTTCAAAATCTGCACCAACTCAACAAAGTGAACCAACTCAACAAAGTGCATCAACGGAAAGTAAACAACAACAATGGTTACAGCAACTAGAAGAAACTAGTCCGATTGACATGTTAGCTTCTTGGTCAGAATCTGAACCAACTGCACAACAAAAGTTTATGATTGAAGATTTAATTGAACGAGAAAAACTATCATTCGGTGTCATTAATGTATTACTTCAATATGTTATGTTAAAAGAAGATATGAAGTTGCCAAAGACTTACATTTTAGAAATAGCGTCCAATTGGAAGAAAAAAGGAATTAAGACTGCAGAGCAAGCATATCAACAAGCGATGAAAGTGAATAAGGCACAATCTGAACCACGTAATCATGCTCCAAAGTATAAACAACGTCAATTAGCGTCAAGAGAAATGACGCCAAAATGGTTATTAGAAGCTAAGGATCAGGATGATCATCCTGCAACTGCAAACAATGAACCAGAAGAAGATGAAAAATTAAAGGCTGATAGAGAAGCCTTTCTTAAACATTTGAAACAACAATGGAAGGAGGAATAAGCTATGAAGTCTTTTAGTAATATAATGGGCGACTCTAATGATTTATCAAAGCGCATTGCTAAAATTAAAAAAGATGTAATAAATGATCCTGATGTAAAAGCTTTTTTAGAGTCAAATCAGAAGAATCTAACTAATGCTATGATTGATGAAGATTTAAATATTTTGCAAGAATATAAAGATCAACAAAAACATTATGATGGCCATGCATTTGAACAATGTCCGAACTTTGTAAAGGGGCATGTACCAGAGTTATATATTGAACATGGACATATAAAAATTAAATATTTGCCATGTCCATGTAAAATAAAGCATGATGAAGAACGATTCAACTCCCATCTAATTACTTCGCACCATATGCAACGCGATACTTTAAATGCTAAATTAGAAGATATTTATATGGATAAACGTGATAGATTGGACGTAGCTATGGCGGTAAATAAAGTGTGTGAACAAATCACCAATAAAGAGACGGGTGTTAAAGGACTTTATTTATATGGGCCATTTGGTACAGGCAAGTCATTTATAATGGGAGCAATCGCCAATCAGTTAAAGACTAAAAAAATTCCTTCAACTATCGTATACTTACCAGAATTCATTCGAACATTAAAGGGTGGATTTAAAGATGGTTCATTTGAAACTAAGTTATCACGTGTAAGAGAAGCGAATATCTTAATATTAGATGATATCGGTGCTGAGGAAATTACGCCGTGGGCACGTGATGAAGTGATTGGCCCATTGTTACATTATCGTATGGTACAAGAACTACCTACATTCTTCACATCTAACCTGAGCTTCAAAGAATTGGAACATCATCTTTCTGTGACCCGTGATGGTACAGAGCAAACTAAGGCGGCTAGAATATTAGAGCGTATTAAAGCATTGGCTACACCATACTATCTTGAAGGAAAAAATTATAGGAACGATTGAAATATTGAATAATTGTTGTATAATATAGATAAATCTAAATCAATATGAAATTGTCAAAGACATGATGGACCAGTGAATACTTTACAGAGAGCCAAGTGAGATGAGATTTTGGTAAGTATACTTGTTCATTACTACTTTGTAAATGGTGTGCTAAATCACATCCGGCTCAAGACCGTTATCTTAAGTAGAGTAGGCAAAGTTAACTTTAAGTTAGACGATGTCTTATTTTAGGGTGGTACCACGATGACCTCGTCCCTTTTGGGATGGGGTCTTTTTGTTTTTTTAGTAGTGTGTTTGACAGTTCATTATTGATGATAGTACATATGAAAAATAGGAGGGTAATTATGGAGCAAATTAATATAACATTTCCAGATGGCAATTCGAAGGTGTTTGATAAAGGCACAACAACTGAAGATATAGCACAATCTATTAGCCCTGGTTTACGTAAAAAAGCTGTTGCAGGTAAATTAAATGGACAATTGATTGATTTAACACGTCCAATTGAAACTGATGGGGAAATTGAAATCGTAACACCAGGTAGTGAAGAAGCATTAGAAGTGTTACGTCATTCGACAGCACATTTAATGGCACAAGCTTTAAAACGTCTGTATGGAGATGTTTGCTTTGGTGTAGGTCCAGTGATTGAGGGTGGATTCTACTATGACTTCGATATGGAAGAAAGTATATCATCTGATGACTTTGAAAAAATTGAAAAGACAATGAAACAAATAGTCAATGAAAATTATCCAATAGAACGTAAAGTGGTAACTAGAAATGAAGCAAAAGCATTCTTTAGTGATGACCCTTATAAACAAGAATTGATTGATGCAATACCTGAAGATGAAAATGTAACATTATACTCTCAAGGTGAATTTACAGATCTTTGTCGAGGTGTACATGTTCCAACTACTGCGAAAATAAAAGAGTTTAAACTATTATCTACAGCTGGTGCATATTGGCGTGGTGATAGCAATAATAAAATGCTACAACGTATTTATGGTACTGCGTTCTTTGACAAAAAGGATTTAAAAGCACATTTACAAATGCTTGAAGAAAGAAAAGAACGTGATCACCGTAAAATTGGTAAGGAGTTAGAATTATTCTCTAATAACCAACTTGTTGGTGCGGGTCTACCTTTATGGTTGCCTAACGGTGCTACAATTCGCCGTGAAATCGAACGTTATATTGTCGATAAAGAGGTGAGCATGGGATATGATCACGTGTATACACCAGTTATGGCAAATGTTGATTTATATAAAACATCTGGTCACTGGGATCACTATCAAGATGATATGTTCCCAACAATGAAATTAGACGAAAATGAAGAAATGGTACTACGCCCTATGAACTGCCCGCATCATATGATGATCTATGCGAATAAACCACATTCATACCGTGAGTTGCCAATTCGTATTGCAGAGTTAGGTACAATGCATCGTTATGAAGCAAGTGGGGCAGTATCAGGATTGCAACGTGTTCGTGGTATGACTTTAAATGATGCGCATATTTTCGTACGTCCAGATCAAATTAAAGAAGAATTCAAACGCGTTGTTAATCTTATAATTGATGTTTATAATGATTTTGGTTTTGAAAATTATTCATTCCGATTAAGTTACCGCGATCCTGAAGATAAAGAAAAATACTTCGATGATGATGATATGTGGAACAAAGCTGAAAGCATGTTAAAAGAAGCGTCTGATGAATTAGAATTGGATTATGAAGAAGCAATCGGTGAAGCGGCGTTCTATGGTCCGAAATTAGACGTTCAAGTTCAAACTGCAATGGGTAAAGAAGAAACATTATCTACTGCACAACTCGATTTCTTATTACCTCAAAAATTCGATTTAACATATATCGGAAATGATGGTGAACAACATCGCCCAGTAGTTATACACCGAGGCGTAGTGTCAACAATGGAACGATTTGTTGCATTCTTGACTGAAGAAACTAAGGGTGCATATCCTACTTGGTTAGCACCTAAACAAGTAGCTATTATTCCAGTTAATGTTGATTTACATTATGATTATGCACGTCATATTCAAGATGAGTTGAAATCACAAGGCGTACGTGTAGACATTGATGATCGTAATGAAAAAATGGGCTATAAAATAAGAGAAGCTCAAATGCAAAAAATTCCTTATCAACTTGTTGTTGGTGATAAAGAAGTTGAAAACAATGAAGTAAATGTAAGGAAATATGGTTCTCAAGATCAAGAAACACTTGAAAAAGATGAATTCATTTGGAATCTTGTAGATGAGATTCGTTTGAAAAAACAAAGATAGTCTTGAAAGTCTTTACAAAATAATGTATATTACAAGTTAGTGAAATAAATAAAATTCATAAAATTTGAGTTAGAGGTTGCGTTTTTAATAAGTAAGCATTTTGATGTCGAATGGGTCATATGACGAATGTTGAAAGGTAAAATCGCCGAAACAGACTTTATCCATTTATACTGTTTGTTGGGTCAGTTATCGAAAGAGACTGAACTGTCACATATGTGATGTGCTACCTATATACATGCTATTATTAAATTGGTTGCATATCTATTAGGTATGCAACCTTTTTTTAGGCGTAAAACTATAAAGCATATGCTTCGGGAAAGAGCAAAATTATAGTGACTACTGATGTGGATAATCATAAGCTGTCAGTATGAGACAAACTATAAAGACACTGGCTAAAACATATAGAAAGTTAACCTCTAAGTTTACAAAGAAAGGAAGCTTCTATGGCAAAACAAAATAATCAGAATGATGGTATACAAAGGGGACTTAAAGACCGTCATATTTCAATGATAGCAATTGGAGGTTGTATCGGAACTGGGTTATTTATGACTTCAGGTGGTGCAATCCATGACGCTGGAGCTCTAGGTGCATTGCTCGCCTACGCTATAATCGGTGCAATGGTATTCTTCTTAATGACATCACTAGGTGAAATGGCTACTTATTTACCGGTATCTGGTTCATTTAGTACATATGCAACAAGATTTGTAGATCCTTCATTAGGATTTGCATTAGGATGGAACTATTGGTTTAACTGGGTAATAACAGTAGCGGCAGATGTTACAATAGCTGCACAAGTTATACAATATTGGAGTCCTTTAGCAGGCATTCCAGCGTGGTTGTGGAGTTGTTTATTCTTAATAATTATCTTTGGTTTAAATGCTTTATCAGTTCGAGTTTATGGAGAAAGTGAATATTGGTTTGCTTTGATTAAAGTCGTAACAGTTATTATCTTTATTGCGATTGGATTGTTAACGATTGTAGGTATCATGGGTGGCGAATTTGTTGGCTTTGATACATTTACAAAAGGAAATGGACCAATCTTAGGTGATGGTATTGGTGGAAGCTTATTATCTATATTAGGTGTATTCTTAGTTGCCGGATTCTCATTCCAAGGAACAGAATTGATTGGTATTACTGCAGGTGAATCTGAAAATCCAGAGCGTGCAGTACCTAAAGCGATAAAACAAGTATTCTGGAGAATATTATTATTTTACATCTTAGCGATATTTGTTATCGGTATGTTAATTCCATATGATAGCTCTGCGTTAATGGGTGGAGATGATAGTGTAGCTACATCACCATTTACATTAGTCTTTAAAAATGCTGGTTTAGCATTTGCAGCGTCATTTATGAATGCTGTCATCCTTACCTCAGTATTATCTGCAGGTAATTCTGGAATGTATGCATCAACACGTATGTTATATTCAATGAGTAAAGATAAACTAGCCTTTCCAATTTTTGGTAAAACTAACAAATACGGTGTACCGTATATTTCATTATTCGTAACTGCATTAATTGTAATCGGTATTTTCTTATTACAACATGTAAGTGGAGATGCTTATCAATATATCGTTGCAGCTAGTGGTATGACCGGTTTTATTGCATGGGTAGGTATTGCGATAAGCCACTATAGATTTAGAAAGGCATTTAACAAGCAAAATTATGATAAATCTAAGCTTAAATATACTGCTAAACTATTCCCATTTGGACCTATTTTTGCCGGTATATTATGTGTGATTGTTATCATTGGTCAAGACGTTGATTTCATCAAAACAGGTGACTTTGATTTAAATCGCTTTGTCATTACTTATATGGGAATACCAGTATTCTTAGTGTTCTTTATCTATCATAAATTACGCTATAAAACGAAGAAGATTCCTTTAGAACAAGTTGACTTGCGTCAAGATGTAAAAATGGATGAAATAAAATAATTTAATAAAACTGTTGACTTAGCCAATTAATGTTGATATGATAGGTAACGTTGAATACGAAACGAACCAAGAAGAAGCTCCCGCTTCTCACCTGTAGCGACGCTAATTGCAGTTGGCAGGTCTATATATACATGGATTGTCATGTGTAGAGAAGAGCGGGTATGTTATGTACTCGCTCTTTTTGCTTGGGATAATTTCGTAAAAATCTTGGAGGTGTCAACCATAGCAAAAGATCAAACTCAAGTTAACGAAAAGATTCGCGCAAAAGAATTACGTTTAATTGGCCAAGATGGAGAACAAATTGGCGTTAAAACGAAAAACGAAGCCCTTGAAATGGCTGATCGTGTTGGTTTAGATGTAGTCTTAATGGCTCCAAACGCTAAACCACCTGTTGCTAGAATTATGGATTACGGTAAGTATAAATTCGAACAACAGAAAAAAGAAAAAGAAATGAAGAAGAAACAAAAAACAATTAATCTTAAAGAAATTCGTTTGAGTCCAACAATTGAGGAACATGATTTCCAAACAAAATTGAAAAATGGTCGCAAATTTTTATCTAAAGGCGATAAATGTAAAGTTTCAATTCGTTTCAGAGGTCGTGCGATTACGCACAAAGAAATTGGTCAACGTGTTTTAGAGAAATTTGCAGATGAATGTAAAGATATCGCAACAGTTGAACAAAGACCAAAAATGGACGGGCGTCAAATGTTTATTACGCTTAGCCCATTAAACGAAAAATAATAAAGATATTACAGGAGGAAATGAATCATGCCTAAAATGAAAACACACCGTGGAGCAGCTAAACGTGTTAAAAGAACTGGTTCAGGTAAATTAAAACGTTCAAGAGCTTTCACATCTCACTTATTCGCAAACAAATCTACTAAGCAAAAACGTAAATTACGTAAAGCTTCATTAGTACACAAATCAGACATGAAACGTGTAAAACAATTATTATCTTATAAAAAATAATTGACGCAAAAAGTCAGAAGAACATATTAAGTACGAAGATATTTAGAGGAGGAATTTATTATGCCACGAGTTAAAGGTGGAACAGTAACAAGAGCTCGTCGTAAAAAGACGATTAAATTAGCTAAAGGTTACTTCGGTGCAAAACGCACATTATATAAAGTAGCAAAACAACAAGTAATGAAATCAGGTCAATATTCATTCCGTGACCGTCGTCAAAGAAAACGTGATTTCCGTAAATTATGGATTACTCGTATCAATGCGGCTGCACGTCAACATGACATGAGCTATTCAAGATTAATGAATGGTTTGAAAAAAGCTGAAATCGATGTTAACCGTAAAATGCTTTCTGAAATTGCTATTTCAGATGAAAAAGCTTTCGGTGAATTAGTAGCTAAAGCTAAAGAAGCTTTAAAATAATATTTCAAAATAAAGAGATGTACACCTTTGTACATCTCTTTATTTTATATTTATACTTAAAAGATGGTACATATATGTTGTGTTTAATAAACATTTTGATATATAGCGTTATCATTTGATAAAATGGCTGTAAAGTCAGATTCAAAGGAGTAAATTATGTCTAAGTTTGATGAAATGATAACAGTAGTACCAAGATCTACATTATTTAATGAAGAAAAAAATAAATTTAATGGTTTCTTGGATAAAAATTCAGTGAAAGGTCAAGAAATATTTGATACTTTGACTAAATATGAAGTGAAACGTCGCGGAGATATGGAGGAGGACCCTACATATAAACAACTCATTTCATATTGTATTTTGGAAAATGAGCGTGATGAAATTTTAGTTTACGAACGTTTGTCAGGTGGCGGTGAAGCTAGATTACACGGACAATCATCGATTGGTGTTGGTGGCCATATGAATGATGTTAAAGGTGCAGACTCAATTAATGAAGTGTTAAGAGTTAACGCACAAAGAGAACTAGAAGAAGAAGTTGGATTATCTGCTCAAAAATCTCAAAACTTAGCCTACATTGGCTTTATTAATGATGATACTAATGAAGTTGGAGAAGTACATATGGGCGTTGTGTTTAAAATTAATGTCAATAGTAGTGATGTTGAGGCAAAAGAGACCGATACTTTAAGAATAAAGTGGATGGATCAAGCAAAAATTGACAATTATGATGATTTTGAAACATGGAGTGCTTTAATATTACAAGCATTAAAGTAGAGGTGTATGGCTATGTCTGATATTATCCCTTTTCCGCAATCACAAAAAAAGTTAACACGAGACATCAAAGAATCTTTACACAATGGTCATTTCGATCATGCGTATGAATTGTTTGAGGATTATGAAAGACAATTTGAACTTGATGACGCTTTGGCATTATTGAAATGTTCCATGCTATATCAAATGAAACATTATTTAGAATTACGTGAAGAGGCTATCATTTTATTAAAGCAAGGCATAACAAAGTACGATGAATTAATGGTCTATTATATTAAAAGTTTAAGTGGTTTAGGACAATATTTTGAAGTGGTCGAAGTCATTGACCAAATTATTGATGAGGTCAATGATCATAGAACACGTATGGAGTTGTACCCTTTAAAGGAATATGCTCTCAGTCAACTAGAACAACATAATGAACGTGCGTCACAACAACTACAACAATTTGACGTATTGTCTGTGAGAGAACAGGTCAATACAGTGTTAACTTTAATAGATCATAATCAATATAATTATAAAAAAACGGTGGCAAATCTTATAGAAGCGTTACCGTTAGCACCTAATGTGATAAGCATTATGCTTGAATATTTACGTTTTGCAAGTTACAGTGAGCCAGTACAAATTAAGAAGTACGGGTTTGATTTATTACCGATTCCTAAAGATTTAGCAGGACTGGACCATACAGACATAAAGATACAAGTTATACCAGAAGTGCTCAATCGTTTAGAAGATGACGCTGCACAAATAACAGATGAAGCACATCACTTAATGAATAATCATGCGATTTTATTATACCCACTTGATATTCTTGAGTTTGCACCACTAGCAGTTTGGATAGAAGCATATGTAAACTATTTCAAATCGATGTTGGGGCTAGAGGAAATAGATGAATCAAACGAAGTTACCAAATTACTTGTATCCATCGATATACAGGAATAATTTAATTAAGTTTGTGTAATTTGGGTAAGTAAATATGGTAGTATTAAAAAATCGAATTAATTAAAATTTCAACATGCCAATTGTTTTGTATGTTCCGTGTTTGTGTAGAACATTGACGTATGCTATAATAATGGAGTTGAAAAAATAAAATAGGATAATCATGGAGGTTTTTATACATGACAGCAACTTGGGAAAAAAAGGAAGGTAACGAAGGTGTATTATCCGTTACAGTTCCAGCAGAAAAAGTAGACAATGCAATTGATAAGGCTTTTAAAAAAGTAGTTAAACAAATTAATGTACCTGGTTTCCGTAAAGGTAAAGTACCACGTCCAATCTTTGAACAACGCTTTGGCGTAGAAGCATTATATCAAGATGCAGTTGATATCTTATTACCAGAAGCTTACGGTGAAGCAATTGATGAAACTGGCATTAAACCAGTTGATCAACCTGAAATCAATGTTACTTCAATTGAAAAAGGTAAAGACATGACTTTCGAAGCTACTGTAGTAGTTGAGCCTGAAGTACAATTAGGTGACTACAAAGGATTAGAAATCGAAAAACAAAGTTCTGAATTAACAGACGAAGAAGTTCAAGAGTCTATCGATCACCAATTAGGCCACTTAGCTGAAATGGTCGTTAAAGAAGATGGTGCTGTTGAAGAAGGCGATACAGTAAACATCGACTTTGATGGTTATGTTGACGGTGAACAATTCGAAGGTGGACAAGCTGACGGTTACGATTTAGAAATCGGTTCAGGTTCATTTATCCCAGGATTCGAAGAACAATTAGTAGGTGTTAAAGCTGGTGAAGAGAAAGATGTAAACGTTACTTTCCCAGAAGAATATCACGCTGAAGAATTAGCTGGTAAAGAAGCTACATTCAAAACTAAAGTAAATGAAATTAAATTTAAAGATGTTCCAGAATTGACTGATGAAATTGCTAATGAGTTAGATGCTGAAGCGAACACAGTTGACGAGTACAAAGAAAATTTACGTAAACGTTTAGCTGAACAAAAAGCAACTGAAGCAGAAAATGCTCAAAAAGAAGAAGCGATTAACAAAGCTTCAAACAATGCAACAATCGATATTCCAGAAGCGATGATTAATACAGAATTAGATCGCATGGTTCAAGAATTTGGTCAACGTATGCAACAACAAGGTTTAAATCTTGAAACATACTTCCAAATCTCTGGTCAAGATGAATCACAATTAAGAGAACAAATGAAAGACGATGCTGAAGAGCGCGTTAAGACAAACTTAACATTAACAGCAATCGCTGATGCAGAAGAGGTTGAAGTAACTGATGCTGACATCGATAAAGAATTAGAAAAAATGAGTGAACAATTTAATATCTCAGTAGAAGATATTAAACAAACACTTGGTAGCACAGACATCGTTAAGAATGACGTGCGTATCCAAAAAGTTATCGATTTATTAGTTGATGAAGCAAAGTTAGTAGAACCATCTAAAGATGACACTGAAGCATAACTAAATATAAACTAAGCAAATTGTTTTGTGAATTATATGTTAGTTGTTTAATATAGTAATCCAGTAGCAGATGCATTCATTAATGTATCTGCTACAGTACTTTATGCAAAAAACTTGGAATTGTATAAGTTGCATATTAAAATACTATTTAGTATAGTCTTTAGGGAATAGGGGTGTAAATAGAATGTTTAAATTCAATGAAGGTGAAGAGAATTTAAAATGCTCTTTCTGTGGTAAAGATCAAGATCAAGTGAAAAAATTAGTCGCAGGAAGTGGCGTATATATATGTAATGAATGTATCGAGCTATGTTCTGAAATTGTAGAAGAAGAATTAGCTCAAGCTGAACCAGAAGGTTTAACTGAATTGCCAACACCTAAAGAAATTATGGATCAATTAAACGATTATGTTATTGGTCAAGAAAAGGCTAAGAAATCATTAGCAGTTGCAGTATATAATCATTACAAACGTATTCAACAGTTAGGTCCGAAAGATGATGAAGTTGAATTACAAAAGAGTAACGTTGCATTAATTGGACCTACTGGTAGTGGTAAAACGTTATTAGCACAAACGTTAGCTAAAACTTTAAATGTACCATTTGCTATTGCAGATGCTACAAGTCTGACTGAAGCAGGTTATGTTGGTGACGATGTAGAGAACATCTTACTACGATTAATACAAGCAGCGGACTTTGATGTAGATAAAGCTGAAAAAGGTATTATTTATGTCGATGAAATTGATAAAATAGCTAGAAAATCAGAAAACACATCTATTACTAGAGATGTTTCTGGTGAAGGTGTACAACAAGCATTGCTTAAAATCTTGGAAGGAACAACTGCTAGCGTTCCGCCACAAGGTGGACGTAAACATCCTAACCAAGAATTGATTCAAATTGATACGACGAATATTTTATTCGTACTTGGTGGCGCTTTTGATGGAATCGATGAAGTAATCAAACGTAGATTAGGCGAAAAGGTCATTGGTTTCTCAAGTAGTGAGGCATCTAAATACGATGAAGATGCAATTTTAGAACAAATTAGACCAGAAGACTTACAATCATATGGTCTAATACCAGAATTTATTGGTCGTGTGCCAATTGTGGCTAACTTAGAAACATTAGATGTAGATGCGTTAAATAATATTTTAACGCAACCTAAGAATGCATTAGTTAAACAATATACGAAGATGTTAGAATTAGATGATGTTGAGTTAGAATTTACTGAAGCAGCTCTAGCAGCAATCAGTAAGAAAGCAATTGAACGTAAGACTGGTGCTCGTGGTTTACGTTCTATTATCGAAGAAGCATTAATTGATATTATGTATGATGTACCTTCATCTGAAGGCGTTGCTAAGGTTGTAATCACTGATGAAACAATCACTGAAGAAAAAGAACCTGAGCTATATGATAAAGATGGTAATCTTATTAATAAAGAACAAACATCAGCTTAAATAGTGTTTATGTAAAGTCCTAAGTTGTTATCATATCAACTTAGGACTTTTTTTGTTTTATTGATTTGAAAGTCATTTGTATATATCGTGTTGCAAATTTAAAATTATTTTTAAGCTACAAATTACAAGGCCAGTAAATAGTCGTATTCATATAAGCAAAACTGTAATATAATAGAACAGTCAAATTAGTAGAAAAGAGGGTCGACAAAAATGAAGATAAATCCTAATGAAATAGAATTATTAATCAGCGCAGTAAAACCTGAACAATATCCAGAAACGGGTCTTACAGAAGTGGCGTTAAGTGGAAGATCTAACGTTGGTAAATCTACATTTATTAACAGTATGATAGGTAGAAAAAATATGGCACGTACCTCCCAACAACCTGGAAAAACTCAAACTTTAAATTTTTATAATATCGATAATCAACTTGTATTCGTCGATGTACCAGGATACGGTTATGCCAAAGTGAGCAAGAAACAACGTGAATCATTTGGTAAAATGATTGAACGCTATATTTCAGAAAGAGAATCTTTAAAGTTGGTCATACAACTTGTTGATTTAAGACATAACCCAACTGAAGATGATATCTTAATGTATAATTATCTTAAATATTATGAATTACCGACATTAATCGTTGCGACAAAGGAAGATAAAATTCCAAAGGGTAAAGTACAAAAACATTTAGCAAATATACAGCAAAAGTTAGAAATGGAACCAGAAGACGATATAATTAGTTATTCATCTGTGAAAAATAATAAGCAACAACAAATTTGGGATAAGATAGCACGTTATTTATAATCATTTAAAACTGTAATCAATTTAGATACGAAATTGTCTAATTTCGACTAAATTATGACAACAATTTGAATGTAAATTATAATTCTTCTAATTTAGTTAAGCAACATGCTTAACTACAGCAATAATTGTGTTATAATTTAGTTATTGTAATATGTATGGAGGGCGTTATAAATGCATTTAATTGCGGTAAGCATTAATCATCGTACAGCAGATGTAGCACTTAGAGAAAAAGTTGCTTTCAAAGATGATGCCATACGTTCAGCCAATGTTGATTTATTTGAGACAAAATCTATTTTAGAGAATGTTATTTTATCAACATGTAATCGTACAGAAGTATATGCAGTCGTAGATCAAATTCATACGGGTCGTTACTATATTCAACGCTTTTTAGCACGATCATTTGGATTTGATGTCGAAGAAATAAAGGAAATGACAGAAGTAAACGTGGGGGACGAAGCAGTAAATCATTTATTGCATGTCACTTCTGGTCTAGATTCTATTGTACTTGGTGAGACTCAAATTCTAGGACAAATAAGAGATGCATTCTTTATTGCCCAAGATGAAGAAACAACAGGTACGATTTTTAATCATCTTTTTAAACAAGCTATTACTTTTGCGAAAAAAGCACATAACGAAACTGATATAGCAGATAATGCAGTAAGTGTTTCTTATGCAGCAGTTGAACTTAGTAAGAAAGTATTTGGCAAAATCAACAATAAGCAAGCTTTAATCATTGGTGCAGGGGAAATGAGTGAGTTATCACTTCTAAATTTAATTGGTTCAGGAGTTACTGATATTACGATTGTGAATAGAACACTAAGTAAAGCACAAGATCTTGCAACGAAACATAATGTAAACTTTGAACCAATGTCATCATTACCAAAACTTTTAGCTAAAGTTGATATCGTTATTAGTTCTACTAGCTCTGAGAATTATATCATCACAAATGAAATGATACAGTCTATTGCGAATGAACGAAAAACTGACTCTTTAGTACTTATCGATATCGCAGTACCAAGAGACATTGAGCCAAACATAGATGCCATTCAAAGTATCTTTAATTATGATGTTGATGATTTGAAAGGATTAGTAGATGCTAATTTAAGAGAACGTCAAGATGCAGCTAACGAGATAATGCAACGTATACCATCTGAAATAGCTGCTCATAATGAATGGGTTAATATGTTAGGTGTTGTACCAGTTATTAGAGCTTTACGTGAGAAAGCAATGAATATTCAAGCTGAAACCATGGAAAGTATAGATAGAAAGTTACCAGGTCTTTCAGAGAGAGAACGTAAAGTCATCTCGAAGCATACAAAAAGCATCATCAATCAAATGTTAAAGGATCCAATTAAACAAGCTAAAGAATTGAGTAGTGATAGAAAAGGCAACGAAAAATTAGAGCTGTTTCAAAACATTTTTGACATAGAAGCTGAGGCTGGTTACGAACCACGTAAGAAAAAGAGTGAAGTGACTAATAGTCAAATTCTAAGTTTTGAATAAGCATATTCAAATGGTGATGATATGCAAGAAACTTTATTTATTAGGTTAAATGAACTTATATTAGTATTTTATTTAATCAGTATTGCTTGTTATTTTATCGACTTTGTTAAGAAACATTACATCGTAAGTAAAGTGGGGTTCGTTACTTTGGGGATTGTTTGGGTATTACAGACAATCTCTTTATCTTTTTATATAAACGCAACCCAACATGTCCCGTTAAATAATATTTTTGATGTGTTATTTGCACTTGCTTGGTTAATCATTTCTATATCTATTGTCATCAGTGTGATAAAGCAAATTAATATATCGATTTTCTTATTTAATTTAATAGGATTTGTATTTATTGCAGTAAATACGTTCCAACCTATGCACTATCAAAGTTCAATTGGTCAAACGACTGTGATTAATGAACTGTTAGTCGTGCACATTGCATTGGCAACGATGAGTTATGCACTTTTTGCCTTTGCTTTTGTAAATTGTATTTTATATTTCATTCAATATAAAAATTTAAAGCAAAAGCGTTTTAACCAAAAGTATTTTAGAATAGCGAGTGTAGCAACTTTAGAACAAGTTGTTTTTTATAGTACATTAATAGGATTTTCGCTTATTATTTTAAGTATCATTTTAGGTGCACAATGGGGCTTTAACACGCTAGGTGTAAAGATATTAATTGATCCAAAGGTATTTTTATCTACGATTATAACCTTATTATATGGTGTTTATTTACTTTTTAGGGTAAGAAAAAAGATAGAGTCAATTAAACTCATTTACTTTAATGCAATATTATTCTGTCTAAGTATGATTAATTTATTTTTTGCTTCACATTTTTCAAGTATACATTAAATATCGAATTATATAAGCTATTCATGATTTAATGACATACAGTCATTGACACAAGGAGGCACATCATGCGTAAACTAGTCGTTGGTTCTCGTAGGAGTAAACTTGCTTTAACACAAAGCCAACAATTTATAGATAAATTAAAGGCCATTGATGAAAATTTAGAAATTGAAATCAAAGAAATCGTTACTAAAGGTGACCGAATTATCGATAAACAATTATCGAAGGTTGGCGGTAAAGGTTTATTCGTTAAGGAAATTCAAAATGAATTATTCGATCATTCAATAGATATGGCAATTCATTCACTTAAGGACGTTCCAAGTGTTATTCCTGAGGGCTTAACATTGGGGTGTATTCCAGACCGTGAAAATCCATACGATGCCTATATAGCAAAAAATCATGTTCCATTAGATGAGTTACCTGATAATAGTATTGTAGGAACGAGCTCATTAAGAAGAGGTGCGCAAATTCTAGCTAAGCATCCTAATTTACAAATAAAATGGATACGTGGAAATATCGACACACGTCTTAAGAAATTAGAAACAGAAGATTATGACGCCATTATTTTAGCAGCAGCAGGACTTAAACGTATGGGTTGGTCAGATGATATTGTAACTTCTTATCTAGACGAAGATACTTTGATTCCCGCAATAGGCCAAGGTGCATTAGGTATTGAATGTCGATCAGATGATCAAGAGTTACTTGATTTATTACAACAAGTACACAATGCAGATGTTGCAGATTGTGTTACTGCAGAGCGTACATTCTTAGCAGGAATGAATGGAAGTTGCCAAGTGCCAATTGGTGGTTATGCTACTAAAGGTTCTGATGGTTTGATTGAATTCACAGGATTAATTATGTCACCAGATGGTAAGACACGTTATCAACATACAGAACAAGGTACAAATCCTGTAGAATTAGGTGAAAAGGTAACAGATGTATTGAATGCACAAGGTGCATATGAAATAATTAAGACATTAAACGAATCTGAATAAATCGTTTGAGGTGAAATCAATGAGACCAGTTATAGTTATGACACAAACTAGTAAATTTAAGAGAGAGGATGTATGTATACTACACAAACCATTAATTGATGTAGCGCCATTATCCTTTGATACTGAATTACTAGAAGTTAACTATGACTGGCTTATTTTTTCGTCTAAAAAAGCAGTGGAGTACTTTTTACCATATTTTACACAAACACACGTTAGCCATGTTGCAGTAATTGGTAAAAAGACTGCAGAATATTGCCAATCTAAAGGGATTCAAGTTGATTATTGCCCTAAAGATTATTCACAAGAAGGTTTTATTCAAGACTTCCAAGGTGAAAAACATAGTAAAATATTAATTCCTTCTAGCCAAGCTGCTAGGCCATACTTACAATATGCATTAGAAGATCAATCATTTTCAGTTCAGAAAATTGACTTATATCAGCCTATTCCACATACTGAAAATATAAATAATGTTATACAGCTTTTATCAAATAATGCAGTTGATGCAATTACATTTGCGAGCTCATCAGCAGTAGAATTTTTCTTTAATCAAGCCGGTGATATCGACTTTAATCATTATTATGTAATTGGAGATCAAACATTAGCAACAATTAATAAATTTGATATTCAAGCTACAAAAGCCAATATACAAACACTAGATTCACTAGTAAATAAAATCTTAGAAAGTTGGAAAGATAATGCAATTTGATAGACACAGAAGATTACGTAGTAGTAAGTCAATGAGAGATATCGTTCGTGAAACACACGTTCATAAAGAGGATTTAATATATCCGATATTTGTAGTAGAAAGAGATAACGTTAAGGAAGAAATCGTCTCAATGCCTGGTGTATATCAATTGAGCTTAAATTTAGTAGAAGAAGAAATTAAAGAAGCATATGAATTAGGTATTAGAGCCATTATGTTCTTTGGTGTACCCAATGAAAAGGACCATGTAGGTACAGGTGCATATGACCATAACGGAATTGTCCAAGAAGCAACACGCAAGGCTAAATCATTATATAGTGATTTACTTGTAGTAGCTGATACATGTCTATGTGAGTATACAGATCATGGTCACTGTGGTGTAATCAATGAACAGACAAAAGATGTGGATAATGATAAATCATTACCATTATTAGTGAAGACAGCAATTTCTCAAGTTGAAGCGGGCGCAGATATTATTGCACCAAGTAATATGATGGATGGATTTGTTGCTGCGATTTGTGAAGGATTAGATGCTGCTGGTTATCAAAATGTACCAATCATGAGTTATGGTATTAAATATGCATCAAGTTTCTTTGGACCATTTAGAGATGCTGCGGAATCAACACCACAATTCGGAGATCGTAAGACATATCAAATGGACCCAGCGAACCGAAGAGAGGCTATGCGAGAGCTTGAGAGTGATTTAGCTGAAGGTGCTGATATGATGATTGTCAAACCGGCATTAAGCTTTTTAGATATTATAAGAGACGTTAGAAATACAACGAATATTCCAGTAGTAGCTTACAATGTAAGTGGTGAATATAGTATGACGAAAGCTGCTGCATTAAACGGTTGGATAGATGAAAAGGCTGTCGTTATGGAACAAATGATTTCTATGAAACGTGCAGGTGCAGATATGATTGTCACTTACTTCTCAAAAGATATTTGTCGTTATCTAGACGAACAATAAGGAGGATAAATTAATGAGGTATACGAATTCTGAACAGGCGATGCAAAAAGCTGAAACATTGATGCCAGGTGGTGTCAATAGTCCAGTTAGAGCTTTCAAATCAGTAGATACACCAGCAATATTTATGGATCATGGTAAAGGATCAAAAATTTATGATATTGATGGAAATGAATATATAGATTATGTCTTAAGTTGGGGACCGCTTATTCTAGGTCACCAAAATAAACAAGTGATTGATAGTATTCATCAAGTGGTAGATAAAGGTACTAGTTTTGGTGCTTCAACATTACAAGAGAACAAACTAGCTGAGCTCGTTATCGAACGTGTTCCTTCTATTGAAAAGGTAAGAATGGTGTCATCAGGCACAGAAGCAACATTAGATACTTTACGTTTAGCACGTGGATATACTGGACGAAATAAAATTGTTAAATTTATAGGCTGTTATCATGGGCACAGTGATTCTTTATTAATCAAAGCTGGTTCAGGTGTGGCGACCTTAGGTTTACCTGATTCACCTGGTGTACCTGAAGGTATTGCAAAGAATACAATAACTGTACCTTATAATGATTTAGATGCAATTAAAGTGGCTTTTGAAGAGTTTGGTGACGATATTGCAGGCGTGATTGTGGAACCTGTTGCTGGAAATATGGGTGTTGTACCACCAGTAGAAGGTTTCTTACAAGGATTAAGAGATATCACGACTGAATATGGTTCTTTATTGATTTTTGACGAAGTCATGACAGGCTTTAGAGTTGGATATAACTGTGCACAAGGTTACTTTAATGTTACTCCGGACCTAACTTGTCTTGGTAAAGTAATAGGTGGCGGATTGCCAGTTGGTGCATTCGGTGGTAAAGCAGAAATAATGGATCAAATTGCGCCACTTGGTGATATTTATCAAGCTGGTACGCTTTCAGGTAATCCATTAGCGATGACAAGTGGCTATGAGACATTAAGTCAACTTACACCAGAATCATATGATTACTTCAATGAACTAGGAGATATACTGGAAACAGGTTTAAAAGAAGTATTCAGTAAACATAATGTACCTATCACAGTTAATCGTGCTGGTTCAATGATAGGGTATTTCTTAAACCCGGGGCCAGTGACTAACTTTGACGAAGCAAATAGTAGTGATTTAGAATTGTTTAGCCAAATGTATAGAGAAATGGCTAATGAAGGCGTATTTCTACCTCCATCACAATTTGAAGGTACATTCCTTTCAACTGCACACACCAAAGAAGATATTGAACAAACAATTAAAGCATTTGATACTGCATTAAGCAGAATTGTATAATTTTCAACAATGTGCCCGGACAACAGAAGCGTTGAACGGGCATTTTTTATTGCTTGAAATGACAAAGAAAATAACGAAAGTTGTGAAGTCATGAATAAACATTTAAGAAACAATTTAATTGTTTTGGGTTTAGCCATTATACTCAGTTTGCTATTGCATTCAGCACACATTTTACTACCGTTTATGTTTGGCCCGATTATAGCAAGTGTAATCTGTATCAGGTTCTTTCATTTAGATATCAAATGGCCATTTTGGCTTAGTCAAATTGGACTCATTCTATTAGGGGTACAAATTGGAAGCACATTTACTAAGAAAGTAATTTATGATATTAAAGACGATTGGTTAACAATTGTTTTAATTACCATTATGTTATTAGTCTTAGCATTAATAATTGCATATTTCTTTAAGAAAATTGCGAAAGTTAATACCGAGACAGCCATTTTAAGTGTAATACCTGGTGCATTAAGTCAAATGCTAGTCATGGCAGAAGAAGATAAAAAAGCAAATATCATGGTTGTTAGTTTAACACAAACGTCACGTATTATATTTGTCGTTGTATTGGTCCCATTTATTTCTTATTTTTTTAGAGACAGTGGTGGACATGCAGGTGCTGTTTCTACTGCTAGTCAGAAATTAACAGAAGCATTAAACTTACCTAATATAGCTTTATTAATTGTAGCTATTGCTGTTGTTTATTACTTAATGGGTAAAATCAACTTTCCAACTAGACAGTTACTTGCCCCAATTGTAGTATTAATTATTTGGAACATGATGACTGGAATAACATTTACATTAGATAATTACATCATTGCTGCTGCGCAAGTTATTTATATGATTAGAATTGGTGTTCAAATTGCTAATTTATTAAATCAAATGAAAGGTCGTATAGCAGTAGCTATCGCTTTTCAAAATGTAATGCTTATCCTATTAGCATTCGTAATGGTTTATATTATCTCGCTAGTGTCAGATCATTCTATAAATGAGTTGTTCCTAGGTGCTGCACCAGGTGGAATGAGTCAAATTGTGTTAGTAGCTATAGAGACTGGAGCCGATGTAGCCATGATATCTAGTTATCATATCTTTAGAATATTCTTTATATTATTTTTAATTGCACCTTTATTGAAGTATTATCTGCAATATAGAGCACATTCACGTACTAAAAATTAATTAATAATAATAACTCCTAATAACCATTCATTTTGTTATTAGGAGTTTGTTTTTAATTGTGATTGTTTCATGACATTTTATAGAAAAAAATACATTTTGTATTATATAAGTTGATTACATTAAAAACAGGATACACTATTAATCTGGGTGTAAATATACTCATGATATGTTATTTTTTACCGATATAATATTCCGACTTTTCTGACTGTTAAAAAATTTTTAAACGTTTCTAACAACACGCCTCACTGTAAGTAACCGCTTACGCATTGATTTTTATTGTAAAATCAACTGTTGACGTTTAGTTGATACATGCTAAAATGACTTCTTGTAAATAAAAGGAGTGTATATGTCATGAAGTTTAACAAGCATAAAATTAACACCGTAGACATAAATCAGGCAAAGAAAAGTGTATTTGCGACTGGTATCGGTAATGCTATGGAGTGGTTTGATTTTGCTTTATATTCATATTTAGCCGTAATTATAAGTAAAAACTTTTTCAGTCAAGTTGAAAATGATGAAATTAAACTTATATTTACATTTGCCACTTTTGCGATAGCGTTCTTATTACGTCCTGTCGGTGGCATTGTATTTGGGAAAATTGGGGACAAATATGGACGAAAAGTTGTACTAACATCGACCATCATTTTAATGGCGATTTCTACATTTATCATTGGTATTTTACCTACATATGATCAAATTGGAATATGGGCACCAATTATTTTATTATTAGCTCGTATAATGCAAGGTTTTTCAGTAGGTGGAGAATATGCAGGTGCAATGGTTTATATTGCAGAATCGTCACCTGATAACAAACGTATTAGATTGGGAAGTGGATTAGAATTAGGTACTTTATCTGGTTACATTTTTGCTTCGGTATTAATCACTATTATGTTTTGGTTGATTCCATCTGAAAGTATGCAATCTTGGGGTTGGCGTATCCCATTTTTCGTAAGTATTCCAATTGGTTTATTCGGTTTATACTTAAGATCACACTTAGAAGAATCGCCAATATTTGAAAATGACTTAGCAAATCATCAAGAAGATGAACCTGGTTTCTTACAAATCATTAAAGAAAATAAACGTGACATTTTATTATGTGTAGTATTTGTTGCTTTCTTCAATATTACAAACTATATGTTACTAGGATATATGCCTTCATACTTAGATGAAATTGTCGGCATAAAAGATACAATCAGTACACCGATTACAGCAGTTGTACTAATTATTATGTTACCATTTGCTATTATGTTTGGTCGCTTAGGCGATAAGAGTGGTAACAAGAAAATTATCAGCGTTGGTTTAATTTTAGGTATTGTCTTCTCTATCATTTCGTTCCAATTTTTAAATGGCGGAAATTTAGGTTTCTTATTTATTGGTTTATTAATGATTGGAATTGTCTTATCCGTATATGAAGGAACAATGCCAGGAACATTGCCAACATTATTCTTTACAAATGTGAGATATAGAACATTATCATGGACGTTTAATATCGCCGTTTCAATATTTGGTGGAACAACACCATTAGTTGCTTCTTGGTTAGTACATGTTACAAATAATAACTTAGCACCTGCGTTTTACTTATTAGCAGTAAGTATTATTGGTTTATTGGTTGTATTGTTCTTATTTAAAGATACATCAAAACAATCATTAAAAGGTTCTTATCCAACAGTTGCTACAGAGAAAGAATTTGAAATGGCCGTAGAAAATCCAAAAGATTCACTATGGTGGAAATCAGAAGTTAAATAATCAATATAGTTAATGTTTATCAAGAATTAAGTAGAGCAGACCTGAAATTTTATTTCGGGTCTGCTCTTTATTGTATACTTATTATATTGTAGAAACGGTTGTTACGTATCTTGTTTAATAGCTAAATTGATTATAGATATTTAGGGTTATTAGGGCATGATTGTAGATGTGCATTATACAAACCCGCAGCTTCAAGAAATGAAAATACAGTGACTGGTCCTAAAAACTTAAAGCCATAACGCTTTAAATCCTTAGATAATTGTCTTGCTCTATCGTCTACAGTAATACGATCAGAACTGTGTTTGTAGTTAAAATCAATAGGTTGATGATCCACATATGACCATAAGAAATCACTGAAATTACCAAATTCATTTTCTATTTTCAAAAAACCCTTAGCTTGCTCAACAATAGCTTCTAATTTTTTACGATGGTGAACGATATTTGGAAAGTCCATAAGGTTATCTATATCTTTAGATGTCATCTTTGATACGATTACTGGATCAAAGTTATGAAAAGCAGCTTCATATGCTTCTTTTTTCTTTAAAATAGTTAGCCATGATAAACCGGCATGTTGAGATTCAAGTGCTAACAATTTGAATAATGCATGACTATCGTATAGCGGTTGTCCCCATACTTCATCATGATATTGTATGTAAATTGGATCCTTTGTGCCAAAAGCGCATTCATTCATAAATTTTCCCCCTAGTGCATTGACTTATTGCTCTATCCATTATACTATAATTAAGGAAATAAATATTGTCTTTTGGGAAGAGTAAATAGAGTTAGATTTGACAGAGAGTACACGGTAAGCTGAAAGTGTATAGTTTAACTTATTGAAGGTAGCCCACATTGAACTTTTACTGAAATACGGCGTTTGTCGTTTGTAGATTAGGTTAAAGCGTGTTTGAGCGTTAATCATATAATGAGTGCATGGATTAAGTATAACTTGATTCATGAATTTAGGTGGTACCACGGAATATCCGTCCTATATTATTAGGGCGGATATTTTTTATTTTAAGGAGGATTTTATCAAATGGAAATGAAACCAAAATATAATCCGAGCGAAGTTGAGTCAGGACGATATGACCAATGGGTAAACAATGGATATTTTAAAGCTGCAGAAGATAATTCAAAGGAAACATATACAATCGTTATTCCACCACCAAATGTAACGGGTAAATTGCATTTAGGACATGCATGGGATACGACATTACAAGATATCATCACACGTATGAAACGCATGCAAGGTTACGATACACTGTATCTACCAGGAATGGACCACGCAGGTATTGCAACACAAGCTAAAGTTGAAGCGAAGTTAAATGAACAAGGTTTATCTAGACATGATTTAGGTAGAGAAAAATTCCTTGAAAAAGCTTGGGAATGGAAAGAAGAATACGCAAGCTTTATCCGTAACCAGTGGTCTAAATTAGGATTAGGTTTAGACTATAGTAGAGAAAGATTCACTTTAGATGAAGGTTTAAGTAAAGCTGTTAAAAAAGTATTCGTTGATATGTACAATAAAGGCTTAATTTATCGTGGCGAATATATTATCAATTGGGATCCAGTTGCACGTACTGCGTTATCTGACATCGAAGTAATCCACGAAGATGTACAAGGCAAATTCTATCACTTTAAATATCCATATTCCGATGGTGAAGGATACATTGAAATTGCTACAACAAGACCAGAAACAATGCTTGGTGATACAGCAATTGTTGTAAACCCGAATGATGATAGATATAAAGATGTTATCGGTAAAAAGGTCATCCTACCAATTATAGGTAAAGAATTACCAATATTAGCTGATGAATATGTTGATATTGATTTTGGTAGTGGCGCAATGAAAGTAACGCCTGCACACGATCCAAACGACTTCGAGATAGGTAACCGACATGATCTTGAACGCATAATTGTTATGGATGAATCTGGTAAAATGAACGATAAAGCTGGAAAATATGAAGGCATGGATCGTTTTGAATGTCGTGAACAATTAGTTAAAGATTTGGAAGCAGAAGGCTTAGTAATTAAAATTGAAGAGCATGAACATTCAGTAGGTCACTCTGAGCGTTCTGGTGCAGTTGTTGAACCTTATCTATCAACGCAATGGTTTGTAAAAATGAAACCTTTAGCTGAGCAAGCATTAAATAATCAAGATACTGATAATAGAATTGATTTTGTACCAGCACGTTTTGAAAAAACTTTTAACCGTTGGATGGAAGAAATCAGAGACTGGACGATCTCTAGACAATTATGGTGGGGACATCAAATTCCAGCATGGTATCATAATGAAACAGGTGAAATTTACGTAGGTGAAGAAGCTCCTGACAATCCAGAAGAATGGACACAAGATGCTGATGTATTAGATACATGGTTCTCAAGTGCTTTATGGCCATTTTCAACTTTAGGTTGGCCAGACGTTGATGCTGACGATTTCAAACGTTACTTCCCAACCAATGCATTGGTTACTGGGTATGATATTATCTTCTTCTGGGTCGCACGTATGATATTCCAAGGCTTAGAATTTACAGGTGAGAGACCATTTAATGATGTATTATTACATGGCTTGGTACGTGCTGAAGACGGCCGTAAGATGAGTAAATCATTAGGTAATGGCGTCGATCCAATGGATGTTATTGATGAATATGGTGCTGATAGCTTGAGATATTTCTTAGCGACAGGCTCATCACCTGGTCATGATTTACGTTATTCTACGGAAAAGGTTGAATCAGTTTGGAATTTCATCAATAAAATTTGGAATGCAGCAAGATTTAGTATCATGAATATAGGTGAATCATTTAATGTTGATGATGTTGATCTTTCAGGCAATTTATCATTAGCAGATAAATGGATCTTAACACGCTTAAACGAAACAATTGCCAATGTTACAGAACTTAGTGAAAAATATGAATTTGGTGAAGTTGGGCGTGCATTGTATAACTTTATTTGGGATGAATTCTGTGATTGGTATATTGAAATGAGTAAAATACCAATGAACGGTGAAGATGAAACTCAAAAACAAGTGACAAGATCAGTATTAACTTATGTATTAGATAATACAATGAGAATGCTACATCCATTTATGCCATTTGTTACTGAACAAATTTGGCAAAACTTACCACATCATGGTGAAACAATTGTCAATGCAGCATGGCCAACAGTTGACGAATCACTTATTTTTGACGACAGTAAAGAAACAATGCAACAACTTGTTGAAATTATCAAATCTGTAAGACAATCTAGATTAGAAGTAGATACACCGTTATCAAAGGCTATTCCAATCTTTATTCAAGCAAAAAATGAAAACACAAAGGAAACATTAGTCAATAACTCTAATTATATCGACAGATTCTGCCATCCAAGCGAACTAACGATTGAAACTTCAATTGAAATACCTGAAAAGGCAATTACATCGATTACAACAGCTGGTGAAGTTGTATTGCCGTTAGAAGGACTCATTGATATGGATAAAGAAATTGCTCGTTTAGAAAAAGAGCTAGATAAATGGCAAAAAGAATTAGATCGTGTAAATAACAAATTGGCAAATGAAAATTTCGTAAACAAAGCACCTGAGAAAGTAATCAATGAAGAACGAAATAAACAAACAACTTATCAAGAAAAATATGATGGTGTTAAGTTACGAATTAAACAATTAAAATCATAGGAGTCCTAAACATGAATTACCTTGACAGCTTATATTGGATACATGAACGAACTAAATTTGGTATCAAACCAGGCGTTAAACGTATGGAATGGATGCTAGAACGACTGAACAATCCACAATTTAATATAAATGGTATTCATGTTGGTGGGACAAATGGTAAAGGTTCTACAGTGGCTTATTTAAGATCAGCGTTAGTTGATAATGGATATGAAGTTGGAACCTTTACTTCACCATTTATTGAAACGTTCAATGAAAGAATTAGTTTGAATGGTGTTCCAATCAGCGATGACGAAATTGTTGAACTTGTTCAAAGGGTTAAACCTGTTAGTGAATTATTAGAAGTTGAGACGGATTTAGGAACGGCCACTGAATTCGAAATCATTACTACGATGATGTTTTTATACTTTGGCGAACTACATCCCGTCGATTTCGTAGTAATAGAAGCAGGGCTTGGAATAAAAAATGATTCAACAAATGTATTTAAACCAATATTATCAATTTTAACGAGTATCGGCTTGGACCACACGGACATTTTGGGTGACACATATGCAGATATTGCAAGAGATAAAGGTGCAATTGTTAAACCTGAAACACCTGTTATTTATGCCGTTAAGAATGAAGACGCATTGCATATTATTCGTGAATTGGTTGAACAGCAAAGTGCTGACGGTATTGAATTCGAAAGAGATATAAGTATTATTTCAGAAGACGAAGAATTTACTTACCGTTATAAAGACTATGAACTTGAAACATTGATGCTTAATATGTTAGGTGAACATCAAAAGGAAAATGCTGCACTTGCCATTACTGCTTTAATTGAATTAAATGAAGCGGGTATTGTTGATTTAGACTTTAACAAAATGATCGATGGTATAGAATCTGTAACTTGGACAGGTAGAATAGAACAGGTTAAAGAATCACCATTGATGATTGTTGATGGCGCACATAACAATGAAAGCATTGAAGCATTGATTGAAACGATTAGAAATTATTATCATAGAGATAAACTCGATGTATTGTTTGCCGCAACTAAAGGTAAGCCAATCACTTCTATGGTTGATCAATTGAAAGAAATCACAGATACTTTTTATGTTACGGACTTTGACTTTCACAAAGCGTTAGACAAACAAACAATTTTTGATGAAATTAAGGTAGATGATAAAGTATTAGTTGATGATTGTGTACGCTTTATTGAAAATTATGAAGGGGAAGGCCTGTTGATTACAGGTAGCCTTTACTTTATAAGTGAAGTTAAAGCAAAAGTGACATTTTAATTTTAAGTATTTAAAGCGAAATGCTAGTTTAAAGACTAAAATTTGTTCAAAACAAATAACTAAATAACTAGAGTCCAGAACATAACGTTTTTGGATATTTGAAAAATGGCAATTTCTATTTTAAATAATATAGGAATTGTCTTTTTCATTTTTAAAATTATGACTAGTTTGTTGCACTATTACTTTTCATATATTAAATATTATGAAAATAATGGCAGTTTAATTTTTGACTTTGTTTATAGCTCGAGTCGATATTTAAATCAAACGCAAATCACTGTATAAAGCCAAAGCTTTTGTTTAAATTAGGTTTTGAAATATACTTAGTTCAAAATGCTGACTATTTTTTTAAAAATAATTTTATTGTGAAACATAATTATTTGGAAGTATTTTGACGAGATGCTTAATGTAGCACTAACAGTCGATGACCGAGATAGAGAAATACTCTAAGGTAGTGAGCGAATAATTCAAAATATATATAAAGCACTCAGATAAATTGAAAACAACTATCTGAGTGCTTTTTTCTAGGAATCATGTATATGTTATTGTTGTTAAATTTGAAATAGACTATGTCGTTGCATCTTTGTATAATATCTTTCATTCTGTTAATCTTTGTAAGAAATTATCTATAAACAATTTGTTAAAATCATATAGGTCTATAAAGAAATTGTGTCCCGCATCACTAAAGACGGTATAACTTGATTTAGGAAATGACGTAAAGAAATCTACTTGATCTTGATAACCAACGACATTATCATATTTACCTAGTAATAAAGTGATAACAGTATTGTTGGCAATATTTATGTCATCTTCAAAGCTAAATTTGTAATATTTATCATTGTCTCTTCTAATATTATCCATAAACGGTTCGTCAGCGCTTTGATATCCAGGCACTATCGTATTTATATAATAATCCCACGTTTTTTGATTGATTCTTGTAGTCGTATCGAGGTAGTCAGCTAAATAATCACTTTCTTCTGGTAAATCAAAATGTTGATCAATGATCTGCTTTCCTTCTGGTATGCGTCTTTGTTTATCTTCTGCATAGACTACTGGACACGTTAAATATAATCCCGCAACTTTTTCCTGTAATTTATGTGCTAAGCCAATACTTAAATAACCACCATAAGAATGACCGATTAATGCTAAAGGCTCAGTTAAATTTAAAGCATCAATAAACTTCATTATGTACGCTAACATTTCATCAGAATTTGTAATATTAGGTGTGGATGGGGATTCGCCCATACCAGGCAAATCTAGGTAGATTCTTTGAAATTGTTGACTGTCCTGTAATAATGGTTCATAAATCTTATCCATACTATCAATGTTAAGTGCATTACCATGAATGAATAATAAAGGTCGACCTTCGCCATATATTTTATAGTTTAATGATATATCGTTTATTTTAATTTTCATCAAAGTCCCCCTTTAAAGTAGTTGATTATTAAGCATTATAGCACTTAGAAATAATTTGCAAAACAAAATAGGTTTTAATATTTTGAAAATTCAAAATATAACATCATTAAATTTGAATTAAAAAGAAATATCTATACAATAAGAGATACTTAAAATATATAGGTAGGTGCAAATATGAAGTCTATGGCAAAAATAACGGCACAAGGTGCTTATGTGCCTGAAAAGGTGTTGACTAACTCAGATTTTGAAAAAATAGTTGAAACTACAGATGAATGGATACAACAAAGGACTGGTATTATTGAACGTCGTATAACAGCTGATGATGAATACACGAGTGATTTAAGTTATAAGGCAGTGCTTGATCTACAACAACGTTATAATGTAGACCTTTCTGATGTTGATTTAATAATTAATGCAACGATGACACCAGATTATAAAACACCTAGTGTTGCTTCATATGTTCAAAGTAAATTAGGTCTAAAAAATTGTGGTGCGATTGATATTAATGCGGCATGTGCAGGATTTACATATGCATTAAACTTAGCAAATGGTATGATCACATCTGAACAAAATAAAAAGGTACTAGTCATTGGTGCAGAGTCATTATCTAAAGTTACAGATTATAGTGATAGAAGTACTTGTATTTTATTTGGAGATGGCGCAGGTGCATTTCTAGTTGAGTTTGATAGTGAAACATCAAGCTTTATAACTAGTAAATCAGGTTCCGATGGAGATAAAGCATTGAATCTATATTGCTCTGATTTATCACAAGAAATGTTTAATGAGTCGTTGGATAATCCAGAATACATTGTACAAAATGGTCGTGGTGTATATAAATGGGCTGTAGGTAATATACCTAACATAATTGAACAAACTATGATGCAGGCCAATTACAATATTAATCAGTTAAATTGGTTTGTGCCACATAGTGCAAATGCACGTATGATTGAATCGATTTGTAATCGTGCCAATATACCATTAGATAAGGCCTTAATGAGTTTACAATATTTTGGTAACACTTCTTCAGCAACCATACCCTTAGCTATTGATTTAGCTGTAAAACAAGAGAAAATTAAAAAAGATGATTTACTCTTATTAGTTGGTTTTGGTGGAGGTTTGTCTTACGCTTCAACATTAATAAAATGGACACTTTAACAAATAATAAATTTAGCTAGCTTATTCATTAACATAAAACGATATCTTATAATATGAGGAGAGATAATTGGCTGTTGTTGGACCAATTATCTCTTTTTTAAATGCTATTATATGCTTTCTTAAGAATTTCTTGTATATGTATAAAAACAAATTGTTTCGTTCTTTAAAATATAATTTACAAAAATGTAAACTAATTTTAAAAATGTCGTTTATTTTTTATAAATTAGGAAATAAAATATATAAAAACTAATTATGGCAACCTAAATTTATACTTTGTTTATTTATATAGATTAAATAAATATTATATAGTATTATATAATTAGTCGATGATAATAATTGATAATTGGGGAATTAGTTATAACTTGAGAAATTGTAAATTTTAAAGGGGAGTTTTTAACAGATGCGGATAAACATACTCGGATACAATATTTTCTCTAAAGGTGGCACATCGAGAAGTAATATAAACTTAATCAAAACCTTTTTAGAAAAAGGACATATAGTACAGTACTTTAACAGTCAACCATTTGAAGATAGTGATATAACAAGACTGATTATTCATGAAGATATAAGTTCAGCAAATTTCACAATATTTAGTAGTCAATATGAAGCTAAATTATCGACAGGGGACGTTTTAATCATTACGCGTGAAGATTTATTTAAATATTCACGAATTATAAAACAACATAATAAAGAAATTAAAATTGTAGGCGAGATACATGGCCCACTTGAATACATAAACGACGAAATTGATTTGGCATTAGATTCAATAGATTGTATCAGAGTGAGCACTGAATCAATAAAGAAAAAGTTTCAAGAAAAATATAATTATGATGCAGTATTTAATAAATATGTAAATGCACAACATATTGATATAAATTGTAAGCCTGCGAATACCAAGCGCAATTTGTTGATTAAGTCTCGTTTTGAAGATGGTATTAAAGATATTTCGTATGTTATAAAACTAATTAATTATATTAAGAAAAATACATATAAGACAGACATTCAATTATATATTGTTGGGTACGGACCATCTGAGAATTTATATAAAAATTTAGTAGCATACTATAACTTACAAGATAATGTGCATATTAATGAAAAGGAACCCCTAAATTATGTATATGTTTCAACATCTCCTTATGAAACATTAGGGTACTCTATATTGGAAACAATTGGAATTGGTAACCAAGCCTTGATATATGCAGGTAATGATAACGTATTAAAAGAAATATATGAAAAATATCATGGTATATCATTTTTAACCAAACATTTTCAAAAAGATAGTGAAAAGTTAATAGCTGTGTTAGATGGTAAGTATACGAAAGAGCAACGAAATGAAGATATAGAAAACTTGAAACTTGATTTTACTAATGAAAATTACGCAGATGATTACTTGAAAAAAATTAGCAAAATGAAGGTTAAACAGGCAAAAGAACATAAATTACCAATTTATAAATTTAAGAAAAAAAGAACTCATGTCAATAAAATACAAAAGTTAGATCGAAAGCGTGATTTGTATGAACAATTAAAGAAAACAGCGATGTTTAAATTATTATTAAATAATAATATCTTCTTTAATAGAATGAAAAAAATGTATAACTTTAGAAAAGAACGCTTAGAACGCAAGTTAATGGAAGGTATTGAACCAGATAGTAACAAAGTGTTCATTGAATCATTCCATGGTAATAACTTTAGTGGTGATCCTAAATTTTTAGCTTTAAAAATTAAAGAGCAATACAAAAATAAAAAAATCTATGTTAGTTCAGTTAATTCTTTAGTAGATATTGAAGTTAGAAATGCAGGTCTCATTCCGATTCGGTTCGGTAGTACAATTTATAAAAAAATTTTCCGATCATGTAAATATGTCTTTATGAATGGAAATTCCTTAGACAAAGTTTATAAACATAAAAATCAAGTTTTTATACAAACTTGGCATGGATTTCCATTAAAGAAAATGGTTAACGACTTAGGAGATAAGAAAGAAAAACAATTGCAACTTAACAAATTCATTCCACGTATGAAAAAATGGGACTATTTAATTACTGCCTCGAATTTAAACACATTATTATTAAAATCTGCCTTTAAATTAGAGAAAAATGAAAATTTAACAGTATTAGAATTAGGGTCTCCACGCAACGAATACTTGATTAATCACAATACGGAGATGGAATGGCTACGAATTCAACGCAAATATTTATTTACAAATGATAAAAATATAAAATATATCTTATATTGTCCTACTTGGAGACAAGGCGAGAGAGAGAGTCTAACGCAAATTGATTTAATTGAATTATTAAATCAACTACCAAAAAATTATAAAATTATTGTCAAACTTCATCCGAATGAAGCGCGATTAAGAAATAAATATAATGCATTAGATGCAAGGATACATTGTTTTTACAATGAGTTTGTAGATATCCAAGAGTTATATATTTTATGTGCTGCCATGATTACTGATTATTCATCGACAATTTTTGATTATGCACATTTAAATAAACCCATTTTCTTATTACAAGAAGATAATTCACAGTATAAGCAAGATGTTGGGTTTTATTTTGATATTAATGAAGTAGGCCGTTTTCCTGAAGCGGCATTAAATGAAACGAAATTAGCAACTCAGTTAACTCGTGTAGGTGCTATTGATTATAGTCAAATGATTAGTCGATTAATGAAAAATGATAAGTCTAACAGTTCGGAAAATATATTAAAATATATCTTCACGGATAATATTGAAAAAAGTGGGTAAATCATCATGATAGAAAATAAAATTTTCAATTTAAATGATAAGATACCATTTAAGAATCAAAAGCGTATTATGATAGACACAGGTGATGCTGAAAATTATATACAAAAAGCAAGAACTTCAGCTGAAATATATGGAAAATATATTGAATTACTTAAACAAGATTATATTTTGTATTTTCATGAACATACTGTTTCAAAGTTTTATAAGCGTACACACGTTGAAGCACTATTTCAGCGCAAAGATTTGATTAGGCATCATGATATTTTCTATACATTAGATGCGCCTCAAGGTAGAAAATGTAACAAATTCGAATCCGAGAAATTATTAGTATTATTTACATGCATGCCAAACGCACAGAATTACGATAGTTCATTAATACCAAAACGTATGTTTCCTAAATTCTTTGATGGTATTGAACGAAATTTAATGAAAAATATAAATACCATGCGTATCATGGATTTAAATGCATCTCATGGCTCGCATTATATCAATACTGTTAATAATGACACATTTGAAGATGATATAGTCAGTGCAATTCGTCAAGTACAGAAGGAACTAGATATTTCAGATGAAAACACTGTATTATATGGGGCTTCAAAAGGTGGTACGGGTGCATTGAATTATGGTGCAAGACTAGATTTAAAGTGTTTAGCAGTTGATCCGATTATTAGTACAGAAGAGTATAACGTGTCTGATGAACATTTTTTAAAACATATTAGAGAAGAAGATTTGAGTAATAAAATAAATCAATATTTGGCCAAGGGGAGTAATCAAAGTAAATATGTAATCAGTTCAGAGAATGTAGTATTTAACTTTGCAAAAGCTCAAGAAATAAAGGGTGATAATCTACAGTTAATTAATAAGAAAGACACACATATTACAGCTCACCCCGAGGTATCAAGAAATACCGTTCCAGAACAAATGACAATTTTAAATATGCTTTTTTCTGGAGAAACATTGATAAAATAATAAAAATGAGCGCCGCAGTGATAATGACTGAGGCGCTTTAGTTTAGTTGTAATTTAAGCAACAAGTAAGAGGTGTTAAAATGTTAGAAACTGATAGATTACTCATTGTAAAACCATCATTTCAGTATACGCAAGAACTATTTGAAATCCATTCCAATATTTCCAGTACATTATATACTCCAGCCGGTAAACATAATACAATTAATGATACTAAGTTAATGATAGAGTACTGGTTAGCAGATTGGAACAATTTTGGATACGGCTACTTTTTATTTTTAGATAAAGCTTCAAATGAATTGATTGGTAGTGGAGGTATTAAAAATATCCATTTAGATCAAAGTAAAGTACTCAATTTATATTATCGACTACATCCCGAATCAACGGGTTACGGATATGCTTATGAAGCAATGCAATCAATTATTGAATGGATATATAGTATAGTTTCAAAAGATTTAACAATGCTCATTAGAACAGATAAACACAATCATAAATCAATAAAATTAGCTGAAAAATTAGGATTTATCAATGATAAAAAATATGATGGTTATATAGCCAAAGATGATATTTTTTATTTTAGAGATAGATGAATATAGCATTTTATAACAAAATCCATAAAGTTTGTAGCGATATATTTAATAATGATATACAATATTAATATAAAGTTATTAAAATAACTGTAATAGAATGAATAGTATTATAGGATGCTTGGTTATTAAACTTTAGTAATATTATAAATTATCAATAAAAAAGTTGTTGATGATGTTCAACGACATAAAGAAAAGAAGGTATTAGCTTGAATAGCTATAGTTGGGCAAACTTATTTCCTGTATTATGTTTAATAATTACGATAATTATACTGATTGTAAATATCATTATTATTAAATATTTAAATCATTAAATGATGTATATTTTAGATATGCTATGGACTATTCAGTAGCTAGTTAATATCATTCTTCATTAATTTATAAAAGTTAAAACAATATTCAACTCTAGTATGATTTATGATACTTTCGATTGATAGCAAATAGTAGCTTAAATAAGCATTAATTATTTTAAAGGCAGAAAATGATAAGTAATAATAACTAAAATAATTAAAACAACAGAGAATAGTGCGCTAGGGAGTGAAATAATGAGCGTAACATCAATAATCATAATAGCCTTTATTTTGACAATTTTAATTAAAGTATTGAAAACTATTCTACACTTTTTAATTACTATTATTTTTGCTGTTTTCTACATATATTTTCTAGTGAAAGTTATGACTTGGTTAATCGTTAACTCAAGTTGATATTTACGAATTGATAGCAATTACAATGACATCTAACATTAGAGATTACAATAATAGGAGTTTTGAAGATGAAGAAAGTTATAGGTTCGATTACATGGATGGTTGTATTAGCTTTAGGAATGACACTATTTCTTGGGTTCCCCATTGGAACGATAATAGGGATAGTTTTAGGCGCAATGATCAGTAAAAAATTTACCAAAGAAACATAGGTTAGGGTGATTTAATGTATTATGAACAAAATAAAGTTCCGACCGAAAAAGAATTAAAGGAATTATATCATTCTGTAGGTTGGTTTAATTATTTAACAGATGAATTTACATTAACAACATTACTGAATCAATCAAGTTTCTTTATAACAGTTAAAGATAATGAACAATTAATAGGATTGGTACGTGTGATTACAGATGACATTTCAATTGTATATATCCAAGATTTAATTGTGTTACCTGCATATCAACGCCATGGTATTGGTAGTGAGTTATTGAATCAGGTATTGAATAGCTTTCAACATATAAGACAAATTGTATTATTAACGGATAATGAACAAACCAAAAGAAAATTTTATGAAAAATCAGGATTATTTGAAGTGTCGCAGAATAATTGTTTGGGTTTCATGAAATTAAATACAATTTAAATATTTCATAAGTCAGACCATCAATAACACACTTATTGAAGGTCTTTAATTTTTATAGTTACATTTAAACAATTTGGAGGTTAAATGATGAATGAACAAGTTTATGCATGGGTAAAAATAACTCGAGATATAATATTAAATCAATGTTCTCAATTGACTGTTGATGAGTTAAATAAGGAATTTAATATTGGATTAAAAAGCATTAAACACACATTAGTTCATATAGCAGGTTGTTATCATGCATGGTTAGGTTCTTTTATCCTTCGAAACACAGATACGCCATTATTTTCATTGCAGCAAATTAATGATTTGAATTTTGATGATATTCTCAGTTATTTTGAGCAAGCTGATACTTATGTAGATCAAATATTAAATTTTAGTCATCACGACTTATCAGAAATAGTTATGAAACAAGTACCTTGGAAACAAGATGACACATACCATGAAAATTCGGCATATCAATTATTTGTACATTCAGTAACACATGAGTTTCATCATAAAGGACAAATTGTGTCCATGTTACGTTTGTTAGGATATGAAGTGGAAAGTACGGATATTCTAAATATTAGATAGGGTTAACTAGTAAAGAAAGAAGGTTTATTATGGTTAAGAGAATAGAAGTTTTAGATTATATTGCAACTAAATATCAAATCGATCCTGATTATCCATGGAACAGATATAAAAATTATGCAGTGTGTAGACATAATAGTAATAATAAATGGTTTGTATTAATTATGGATGTTACAGCGGATAAAATCGGATTAAGTGTGGATAATAAGATAGATATATTAAATATAAAAGTTGAGCAAGCATTTATTGGTTCACTGAGACGCAAAAAAGGAGTTTATAAAGCCTATCACATGGATAAGTCAAATTGGGTATCAATTAACTTAAGTGAAATAGCTTCAATAGATGAAATTGCTAATTGGATTGACGATAGTTTCGATTTAACTTGTTAATGGTTGAGTAATTATAAAAATATTAAATATTTCTATATGTTTTGATGATATATTCAATAACTGAGAATTTTCTTAACCCAAGAAGGACAACATGCTATATTCAAAGTAGGGGGTAATAGCTTGTTGTATCAATTCATACTTTGTCCAATATTATTTAGTTTTTTATATCAACTGTGCCATATAGACTCGCTGTCATTTAAATATTTCAAATCAAGATCCCGTTGCGATTATTGTAATAAAGTATTAGATTTTTACTGTTTAATTCCGATAATAAGTTATATTTTATTAAGAGGTAAGTCGCGGTGCTGCAAACATCGATTGAGTTTAACATATATCATTGGAGAGTTACTATCTCTGTCGCCATGCATTCTACTTACTTCCTCTAATTTGCCAATCACTTTAACTACTTATTTATTAAATTTCATTTTTCTATTAGTTTTGTCGATTTGTGATTACGACAATTACGCTATACCATTACATGTAGTTGTAATATATATCATTTGTGCCATTTTTCTTTGTGAAGGGCATTTCATAAACTTTTTGATTATATCTACTATTTTACATTGTTTATTCTTTATTTTTAAACAAGCAATAGGTTATGGAGACATCTTAATATTTTCTCTGCTATCATTTATACTGCCATTTCAAGTGTTTTTTCTAACATTACAGTTAACTTTTATAATAGCAGGTATGCTAACGTTGATATTGATGATGCTTCAACGACGTAAGATCAATAAAGTGCCCTTGATTCCTTATATTTTACTTGGTTTTATTACTGCTAACTTAGTTCCTTCATTTTTCAAGATTTCCTCTATATTTTAATACTCAAATATTGTTTAATTGTTCGATTGATTATAATGCTTTAATCCAGACATTTTTGCAAAAGTCTTTGCTTAACTCTGTGCTTAGTAATTACTACACCTGTATCTTTAAATCCTAATGATTTATAAAGTTTATAGGAAACATCATTACATTCATTCACAACCAATGCAATATGATGCATATTTGGATAATTCCTTTTTATATACATATTTAAAGACTTTAAGCATGATTTTGCATACCCTTGTCTTAAATAGCGCTTGTCAGTGGAAAATGCTCTAAAAAAAATCGTTGAATGATTTTCAGTAGTAAAGTGTTGAGCATATTCACTTTCATATTGTAAAACAAAGAATGAAACAAGTTGTTTATTTTGATTGAAAGCCATGATACAGTGCAGATTGTTATTCGTTTTTGCCTTCTCTATATGATATAAAGGTGACTTTGGGAAGTGAATATGATCTTGTTGTAATTGAAAGTTTCGAATAATTGATAAATAGTTATTGTTATATTTGATTAACTGCATAAAAATCGCTCCTTAAGTAAAATGAAAAATGGTATTCAAGCTAATAATGATGGAGAATAAATTGTATACTTTATAAATAGAGGGAAAATTCAGATAATTTAAATACTAAAGCATCAGTTGTCTATGATAGACATGATTTTTAAAATATACTAATTATAACTATAAATGTATATAAATACAATGGACTATTTCAATATTTTAATGTTGGAGAATAAATTGTAAATTTTGGAAGCGAATATAATACTTGTGTGAAGTAAAATGAATGATAAAGTAAAATGAGTATATGTAAATAAATAATGAAATGAGGTGTTATCGTGAGTGAACTAAATAGCATTGTACTATTTAAAGAAATCGACAGAGCTATTTCATCATTCAATGTACAGGAAATAAATGAAGAATATTGGAATAAAGAATATGAAGCAATAAATTTATCTATAAATAAAATATCTATCAAAAGTCGCTTAGCAAAGAAAACACCCAAAAAGAGGGGCTATTTTCTAGCTTTATGGAAAAAAGATCAAGAAAATATTAATGTGCCATATCATTATGAGGAATTTAAAGACTTGCTAATCGTAAATATATTAGATGAGCAGTATAAAGGCCAATTTGTATTTCCGAAAGCAGTATTGGAAAAACACAATGTGTTGTGTACCAATAAAGCCAAAGGTAAAATGGCATTTCGAGTTTATCCTTCATGGGAAGAAAATTTAAATACTTCAGCAACGAAAACACAAAAATGGCAATCTCCATATTTTATTGACTTAACACATAGCATAGATAAAGGTAAAGTGAATTATTTATACTTCGGTAGCAAGGAAAGTTAAGCCATTTTGTAATATTACTTATATTCTGAAAAAACTATTATTTAAATTTTCTGATATTTAATATAAAATAAATAATGTAAGTAAGTATGGGAAACTTACTTGCGTTAATTCTCAGACATTCTATTTATAAACATATCTGTATTCATAATTTTATCCATACCGTTTTATGATTAATGAAAAAATTTATGTTTAAAAGCTGTAAGTTACTCAGGCTTACAGCTTTTTTATGTCTTATTATATTGGAAAACTTATTAATCTATTTTATAATTAAATTGTGAAACTGATTAACAGATTAAATATTATATTTTGTGATAAGTGCAAATTTTTTTAATTGAGATAACACTTTTACTTAATAAAATTATTTGTAAAACCATACATATTTTTATTAAAAGAATAGGTGATATATATGACCATAATTGATATTAAAGAAAAATTGTTAAATAAGAAATGGGATATAACAGATTTAATTTTTCTATTGCTATTTATTGTATTGGCTTGTACTTTTCTGACACCAATTTTGGGTGTGCCAATTGGTATTATTGTTTATTTATTGCTATTTTTAGATGATGAAAACGATATTACTGATGAGATTGAAACAATGAATCAACAAAAAGATAAAAAGGACTGAAAAAATTGACACAATTAACAAAATTATTGGATGGAATGGCGTGGCTTTGTGTGGCTTTACTCTTTTCTAAATATGCGATTCATTGGGCAAATTTGATGTTTGATTGGCATTTACGATGGTATTTCTTAGAGAATATACCATATTTAGCACTAATTCTATTTATCTTAATGTTCATATTTGCTATTCCTTCTGAAATGATAAAAGATAAGCAAAAAGAGAAACATGAGAATAGTTATGAAGCACTCAAAAATAAACTAGATCATGTAATCTGTGGAGATGAAAAAACAAAACAAGAAGCTAAAGAAAATCGAACAACACCAGAGGCAGTAAAAGCAGCAAGACATGCACAAAAAGCGAAACCTCAGTAAAAATTTAGGGTTATTAATTGAGTAGCTAAAAAATAATGAAATCATATGTAAAATTAATTATGTATTTTGACATTAATTATAGTTTGGTAATGTTTAACAATAAATAAGGATATTACAAAGATAGGCAACTACTAGATGAATAAATCTTAGTAATTGCCTATTTCAGTGTTTATACTTATTTTCACGAACAATATGTCATAAATATAATTTGATACTAATAACCTATTTTTTTTACCTATTCGAGACTGCTAATAATCAGATCATTAATTTTTTGCATTCGTATTAAATGTTCTATTCCTTGTGTATGTCCGTGTCCAAGATAAATTAATCAGGTATTAGATAAAAGCTCCTACCTTGGAGAAGGGAAACATGAACATTTAGAATTTATCGTTGAATATGTTGTTTCTAGAAATTTGGGTATGATTTATTATTGGCTTGAGACAAATGAAACTATAGATGATACTGAAATAGCATCACTTTCATTAAAAATGGGAGTAAATGGTGGGTTACGATTATTAAAATAATTTGTGAGCATTAAAAAATATTAATTGTCGCACTTAAAAATGTTATGAATAAATAAAGAGTCTATTTATAAATTTTAAAAATTAATTGTAAATAACATATATTTATTATATAATTAATTTAGGTTATTAACATATTGCATTTGTTTACGAAAATACAGGAGGTATTTGTATGTCACCCAAAATATTAATTGTACTTTTAATCATATTTTATCCAATTATAATTAAAAAGGCTAAAAGCCGACAAAACAGCACATTTTCTGACTTTCCAAACAAAAGAAATTAATTATTCACTCTTAAGTAATATAAAATAGAATATACATATTGATTTGGAATTGGAAATGGCTTTTTGAAGTGAAATATCTGAAAATTATAAAAATAAGACCAAGTGAAAGACTTACTTCCTTATATGAATATGAAGAATCATAATATCTTTGCTTTTTATATTGTAGGAAGTTAATTTGCTTAATTCATATTGCTTTGAATTTAATTTCATCAATGAGGTATTCTACAAGGGGTTTTAATCTTGAATAAACGTGTATTAAGTGGACTTAAAGTGGGGTTAACAGTGCTACTTTGTGTGATTCTAGTAGTACTAATTTTAAATTATATCGGTGTTGATGTAGATCATAATAGGATATGGAACAACTTAGGAGATTTAGGTTTAATTAATATTTTTGTGAATAAGGAATTAAATGGTCTAATTATTTTAGGGCTTATTTTAATTATCTTATCCTTTGCATTTGGATACAATTATCCAAGTAACAAGAATTAATTATATAGTATAGTAATACTTAGATTTGGTACATATGTAGTTTAAAGTTTCTTAAATGACAGGAGAATTAACATCAATTTAAAATACAGATTATTAGAAGAAAAAGTTGCATCAATGATTGTATTAACGCATGCGCTTATTTGGATAGTTATGCTCTTCTTTTTGCCAAATGATATCGTTATGCAAAAGAAGAGTGATGGTAGTATTTCATACACGCTACCAAAACAAATAGCAGCAATATTTTGTATAATCATCGCAGTCATAGTTTACATATTATGTTTGTTACCTAAAGTGGAACACGGAAAAGTTACGAATAATTATCAAGACCACTTCGTCATTATTTCTATACAGATAATGATGCTCATCGTCAGTGTTTTTATAATTATAAATGCGCTGATACATTGATATATATTGTTTTATGTTGTGGTGTATTTGGCTTTTATATAATATTTTTCAATTAAAGCAAATAATCATAAATGATTTTAAGGAATGAATCAAATGAAGATATTTTTATTTATATTAATATCTGGTGTACTCAGTTACTATAAATTGCAATCAAAGAATGCAAAATAACTTTACTTATGCATAAGGGAGGGGTTAGATGGTAAAGTATATTAGTTGGATCCCATATATGTTGATTTTATCGTTAGGTTTTTGTTACTCACACGGATTAATTACTGGTATTGCAATTTCAGTTGTGGTTGGATCTTTAATAGGAACAACTGTTGATATGGATAAAAAAAGAAAGTTGAGAAACGTTAAATAAGAGTGGGACTATTTTCAACTTTTGTGAACCGTATTGTATTAATAAAATTATTTAAACTGAGTTAATGAAATATGTTGTATTATCAAATATTGGAAGGCTTAATCACGTCGATTAAGTCTTTTTTTATGCATTTGAATTTTTAAATTACACAAAATGTAAATACATAATGTTTAAAAATGTGCTGTTTTATATATGAGGAGTGGTGATTAGTGGATCGTGTAATCAACCAAAATGGTTAAACAACTTAGAAAATGAAGGTTTGGAGTGTATCAAGAATTTTGTATTATATTCCAAGCTCTTTAAAAGGATTAGCTTCTTTTTATGAGGTGTCTTATCCAACTGTTAGAAATAGACTTAATATAGTTATAAAAAAAGTCGAGACAACTCAAGAAAATGATGTAGATTCAATTGTTAACTTTATTCGGAAGTTAGCTGTTGAAGATAAATTAGATTTAGATGATGCTAAACACCTATTGAAATTACATAAAAATGAAAAAGGAGAATGAACTTTTGAATTTATAATGAGTTTTTTACCAGTGTTAATTTATGCAGCTATTTTAGATTTACAATATTTCTTGTCTAGAACAGGGAATAAAATAATAGGATTGATATTGCCTATAGTTTTAATCATTGTAGGCATCTATATGTATAATACAGGGATAATTAAATTAGGACTCATACCTACACTGATATTAACTGTAATAGCCTTATTATTTTTATTAGGTCAATGATTAGAAGCGCAAAAAGCAAATGAGAAAAAATCTGAAAATGAATTAGAAAAAATGAAACGAAAAGATTTAAATTAATAATATAAGGGTGAGTATTTTGAAAAAGGCCTTGATACTTTTATTAGATGAATGTTATCGAAGCGGAGTTAGTTGATATAGATTTTTCTAATGTTGAGTACGAGGTCGATTTTCAATGGGAGAATTATTTAGATGTCGAAGTTTTAAATAAATTAGGGCTTAATAAAGATATGTGGTGTAATGGTATAGATAAACCATTAATCTATCTAAAGAACTTTGTTGTACGCTAAGAAAACTTAAAGTTAATAGGAAAGACAGGTAATACTTTGAAAATACAAATACAAGGTGTAGATTGTGTGAAGTTTTTGTTGAAAGAAGCGGAAAAGCTTGAGATTACAACAGCTCCAGATTTATTGTATTTAGGTATAATTTGTACTGCATCAGTTAATACATCCAGAAGAATGAATACTCCTCAATTGATGATTGAGGAATATAGGATCAGTGATGGAAATGATTATATAAAGAATAACCTATGTGAAAATGATTTCCTTTTTAAAAAAAATATGGGTAAAATATATATTTTTCTGTGTAAATATTCAAACGAAATAATTTTACAATAATTTATATAAAAAATTAAATAAAGTATATAAATATATCATATTTTCTGATATTATATTGTTTGGAATATGAGGAGGACAACATGATAAATACTGTCAAAGATGTTAAAGGTAAAGATTTAGTTATCGCAATAATAAGTGTATTATTACTTGGATATATTACAGCATTTCATAATGCTAATGCAGAAGAGAATAATTATGCTTTAAATCTAAGTCAAAAAAATGAAAGCACATTACATATGGATTTAGGTAAGGGTGTTAGTGTTAGTAAAGATAAAGAAAGTAATTTAGTTCTAACTGTCAAAAATGGAAAAACTGAGAAACTACCTAGAAATACAAAAGACAGAGATGGAAATGCTGTATATTTGGTTTACAAAAAAGCTGACAATGGATATGATATCGAAGTACATAACAAAGTACAAAATGAAGGTTGGGCTAAATGTACATTAGGTACAGCTGGTGGCGCAGGTGGCGGTGGCCTAGCAGGAGCAGGTATTGGTACAAGTGTCCCTGTTATCGGTACTGCTGCTGGAGCTATTATTGGTGGAGTTTCAGGTGCTGCAACAGGTGCTGCAACATCTTGTTTCAAATCGTGAAAAGAGGTCTGAATTATGAAGAACTCAATATTTTGGTCTAAAGGTTTTATACCAGTATATTTTATTGCGGCAGTCATACACTTGATTATATTTAGGGTTATTATTGATACTAATAATTACTCAATTTATATATTTACATTAATATTATTTGGTCTAGGTATTGCTTCAATTATGTATAATAATATTAAAACTGAAGATTCATAAAGATTAGCACGTACATTTATAATAATGTGCGTGCTTTTAAAATTACTCCTATTTTATAGGTGATTGATTAGACTAAACGAACATTCCGAGAGATGAAATTGAATATTCCTATACACATATAGCTTTTACAATATCGGATAATGAATTTGATTGTTGGTATAGTTGGTTAAAAGAAAATAATGTTAATATCCTTAAAGGAAGAGATAGGGATTTTAGGGATAAGAAATCTTTATACTTTACTGATTTAGATGGGCATAAACTAGAGTTACATACTGGGAATTTAGAAGATAGATTGCAATATTACAAAGAGGTTAAACCTTATTTGAAGTTTTATGTATAAAATGATAAAGTCGATGCTTTATCAAATTCATAAGTTTGAATTCTTTGGTTGAAAATATGCTTTTCTAGATGATTAAAATTTAATAAGGGTACTAGTGTTGAAGTGGGTTATATCTGGTGTACAAATAATTTTAGTGATTATATTAGCTTATATTGGATATATGCAAATGTAACAAGACTATTTAGATTCATGTTTTATTTTATTTATACTATTAACCTCTTTACTTGTATTTTGGAATACACGTAAAAAATTCAAACTAATTCATTAAAGTTTGATCATTAGAAATTCATAGAATTCGTAATTAGCTATTTTGAACTTAATATAAAACGACTGTTACATATATTTAGTGATTAGTATCGTAAAATTTTAGATATAAAAAAGGCTATCTATAAGTTTAAGCGAGGATTTCGATCTTGAATTAAGTAATTTATTAGAGAATGTAATTTTTTTCGTCATAGACTTTTATACCGTTTTTTATTAATAAAGCAGCAAATACTCCGACACCTTGCTTTTTTGTATTATTAAAGTTCCCAGAATAAATGTTTTGTGAACTACAAGTTGGACTATCTGATTTTAAAATCAATGTTTTACAATCCATTTTTTGGCAAATATCTAAAGCTATCATAGCCCCATTCAAATAGTCATTTGTAACATTATTACCTTGTATATCAATGATTTCAGCTTTATTTTCTAAAACGTCAAAACCATCTCCTCCTCTGATTTCTGCAGGATTTCTTGGAATTGTCAATCCACCTAAAATTTCAGGGCAAATTGCCTTTGCTAAACCTCTATCTGTGAGTTCCTTTAATTTGGTGTCAAGTTTGTTTGTTTCATCATATCGGACGTTTTGACCTATTAAACATGCACTAATTAATATCATCCGTTTAACCTCCTAGGTGTTTGTTTTTTAAAACGCTTTTATATTAACCATTATAGTATAGATTCTATAAACATATAGTATATAATTTTAAATCAATGTTTTGCATAAATAGAATAGCGTTATTCATATTTTTAATACATGAAATTTTAAATTAATAGTTATCTGAATTTAAAATAATCACTTTTACCACTGTGTTAAAAGTTTAAAAGTGATATTTTTCTCTTAAATTTGTTGTGCACTTGTTATAATTAGTTTATACAGCAATAAAATTTCACAATGTATTTATTTTATAATCGCGCGCTGTTAGGCATTTGATTTTCATCTCCTTTAATTTCTTCAAATTTATAATATTCCTCATAGAAAGATCGTACATCTATAATCAAATTTAAGCTTTTTATAATATCTAGTTTGTTTACACATCACTTCTATATATCATCTATTTTTCCTAATGGAGGTCTAATTATTTGAAACTTAATGAATTAGCTACTACACAAAAGCCTAGAGAACGCATGTTAAGTGCGGGGGCTGCTTACTTATCTCATGCAGAGTTACTGGCCATATTGATTAATACAGGAAGAAAGGGTGCGTCTAGTCTTGATATTGCCAATGAATTATTGAAATCGGTCAGTAATTTAAAGGAATTAAAGTCATTATCTATAAATGATTTGAAGAAAGTCAAAGGAATGGGTATTTATAAATCGCTGATATTAAAAGCGGCGTTCGAATTGGGAGAACGTATGCATTCGGGTAGTGTGGAAGAGAAGATTCAAATTAATTCACCTAAGGATGTTGCAAATTATATGATGGCGAAAATGGAACATTTAAAGCAAGAGCAATTTGTAGTACTGTTTCTAGATTCTAAAAATATCGTATTTAAGCAACAGGTGATTTTTATTGGTACCTTAAATTCATCAATAGTTCATCCACGGGAAGTATTTTCTGAGGCAGTTAAGATTGCCGCTAATGCAATCATATTATTGCATAACCATCCTTCGGGGGATGTCACACCATCTCGTGAGGACTTAATTACGACTGAGCGTTTGCGTGAGTGTGGTGATATTATTGGTATCGATGTATTAGACCATTTAATTATTGGTGATCATTGTTATTTAAGTATGGTGGAAGCGGGTTACTTTGAGTAATTGATTTTTAATTTGAGTATTTTTATTTTTGATGCGTATTGTACAATTTTAATCGTTCCTCGCTTGTGATTTGAAGTTTTATTAAGAGGTTGTTTCATATGTAATTTTATTTACTGTTATTCAAATGTACGTATATATGATAAATCTTTCTCGTTATTAAAGATTAAGGTATACTTAAATTGAATTGTGAGGAGGATTGCAAATATGGGGATAATTTTAATCATAGGTTTATTGTTACCGATGATTTATGTAATGCAATTAACTAAAAATAAGCAACAAATTACTTGGAAAAAGACGGGTGTAGCTATTATATTAGCTGTCATAGGTAATTTAATCGTTACATTGATATATCAGATTATACAACAATCTGGTGTTAATATATGGTTGGCACTCGGTAGTTCTATTATAGTTGCCATTGTATGGGCATTACTCTTATGTGGGAGTTATGCAGCATATCAAATATTGTCAAATAGTATTAATAAATAGTGTTAAATATAGCTGTATATAAACCTTTTGTAAACAGTATATCTATAGTAATGGCATTAGTAGCACACATGTTTCAGTGTTTAGCATGAAGTTCAAGATGATATTAAGACTAATTTTGTTAGTATTTCTTTTTCACTAAACACATAACAACAATTTCAAAGAAAAATAGCGCTTAATTGACCATTGTCAAACTAAGCGCTAAAATTTTATTTTATGAAATTAAAATACATATTAAAGTTATCCATCAACCAAAGGATACCTTGATAGCCTAAGTATATACATAAGATGATGATACCGACATATATGATAAATCTTAGTAAGGATAATCCAACTCTAAATAGTAGAATTACTAAGAGCGCTAATAAAATAATTGAAATAAGACTCATAGATATATTCACTCCCTTTGTAACTTATTGTACTACATAATATATGCGTGTTGCATCGGTCTATAGTAAAGTTTTAAATACACCTATAGACTGATGTTTAAAGGTGTTAGATGGATTTATAATGTAAATGTTGAAGTAGGAGGATGGTTCATGCGGTTTATATTTAGTCTGATAAAAAATATTATAGCTGTCATTGCAATAATTATAATTGTGTTTTTCGCATTGAAATATGCCCCTTTTTTAAAGGATCAAGAATGGAATCCTGTCCATAATAATAGACCTCCTATGAGTGAAAATGCACCACCTGAAGGTCAATTAAATGGTGGGCAAAGGTATACGTTAGAGGAAAATGATTTATTAAATAACGTGCCGCTTAGTCAAACTAAAAATATGTTTAATTGGATTAATAAGAAGGAGTTTATGTCTGTATCTGGTATTGGCAGAATGGGATATAATGATAAATATTTAGCTGGTCAACGTGGTGACCAATTTATTATTTATAAATTTGGCTCTGATAGTATAAGAGTTTATAAAACAGAAATCGAGATGCAACAAGATTTAAATAAACTTGGACAACATATTGAGTTACGTCCACCGTCAAGTTTCGAGTAACACGTTTGAATTCTGTCATGAAATGCGTTAGCCTTATTATGAAAATAGTTAAAGGTTGGTGTATAAATTATGAGTGAACAATCTAAAGAAAAGAAAGCAGACGAACAAGCGAAAGCACAAAACTTGTTTGCACGTTGGCGTAAAGAGGAAACACTGTATAAAGAAGATGAAAAAGAAGAAAAAGCATCAGCTGAAACTGAAGATTCTGATGATAAAGCATAATTTCAAAATAAATTGATACGTCTCTATGGTTAGAGGCGTATTTTTTATGCTTAAAATTAAAGGGAGTCTTATTACAAGTCTATTGAATTTAGTCATGTTTTATATTGAATATTTCAGGGCACTATTTAATAGATATTGTTGTTTGAAATGTTATTTATTGTTTAATAGAAACTGGAATAAATTTTTATTCTACAATATTAGGGTTCGCGCTTTATTTCAGGCTATTTGTAATATAAAATGATATCAGAACATAAAATAGTAGGTTAATAGAGGTGTTTAGGTTGTCAAAGTTCTTTAAAAATAACAAAGCGATTGTTATTTTATGTGCAATCATAGTGTTTATAGCCTTGATTGGCGTATCTTTGCGCTCTCAATCGCAATCACCTGTAGAACAATATGTAGGTGATTCGGTCTCATTTGGGCAAAGAGTAGTAAGTTACCCTGTTCAATTTGTAACAGGATCTATTGGGAATTTGTTCTCTGGCGATAGTTCCGAGGAGCAAAGTAGTAAAATTAAGAAATTGGAAGCGGAGAACGAAAGGCTTGAAGGGGAGAATAAGAAATACAAAAAGGAATTAGATATTGATGATATTTCTAAATTTGATCCTATTTCAAGCACCGTTTTATCTAGGAATCCAGATCAATGGATGAATACCTTAGTTATTAATCAAGGTTCGAAAGATGGAATAGAAAAGAACATGGCTGTATTAACTTCTGAAGGTTTAGTAGGGCGCATCTCTAAAGTAAATCAATTTTCATCTCAGGTTGATTTGATATCCACGAACACACGATCTAACCGATTGTCTGTTAATATCCAACATAAAGGTAAAAATGTATTTGGACTCATAGACAATTATGATGAAAAAACAGACGAACTTGTGATTACGGATATCGATAATAAAGATAGTGTTAAAAAAGGAGATAAAGTAGTTACAAGTGGATTAGCTGATCAGCTTCCTAGCGGTATTTACATAGGTGAAGTGGAAAAAGTTCAAAAAGACGAATATGGTTTATCTAAAGAGGTCAAAGTGAAAACTGCAGCAAATTTGACTGATTTAAATCATGTATACGTTGCTAAGAGAAATCCTTCCACAATACCAGATAATGAAAGCGGTGGTAATTAATGCGTTCACTGTATTACTTTCTAATTGGTATTGTGCTATTTTACATCGATACTGTAATCGGATTAGTAATTCCGATGCAAATTGGACAAAAGGATATTATTTTTGTTCCACATCTTACATTGATGTATATATTAATCATCTGTGTATACAGAAGTTTTAATGTTGCTATGATATTAGGTGCTGTACTCGGTTTGATTACGGATATTTATTTTGGAAGTTTCTATGGCTTGTATTTATTTGGTTATATATTACTCGTTGTGTTGATGGATTTTTTCTTTAGATCATTTTATCGAGACAAAGTCATGTTATTTATAGCTACTTGGGCTTCAATACTAGTGCTTGAAATTTATGTCGCTATCATATATGCAACTTTAGGATTGATACATTTTAATTTAGTGGATTTTTTATTATTTAGAATTTTACCAACATTATTATTAAACTTTTTATTATTATTAATTGTATTTCCATTAATCACAAAATTTTTGAGAAAAGTTCAAATCAAGATTGACAGTAAATAGTTGTGATGCTAAAATGCAGTAGTTGAGTAGTTTATAGCTACATACAACCGCTCAGATTCAGGTTCAAGTACAAGATTGTCACCTGTCTTTGGCGTGACTTAAATTATAGGAGGTGCAAAGTATGTTTGCTATTATTGAAACAGGTGGAAAACAAGTTAAAGTTGAAGAAGGTCAAGAAATCTTCGTTGAGAAATTAGAAGCAAATGAAGGAGATTCATTTACTTTTGATAAAGTCTTATTCGTAGGTGGAGACGCAGTTAAAGTTGGTGCGCCAACAGTTGAAGGTGCTACTGTTACTGCTACAGTTGAAAAACACGGTCGTGGTAAGAAAATCACTGTATTCACTTACAAACGTCGTAAAGACTCTAAACGTAAAAAAGGTCATCGTCAACCTTACACTAAATTAACAATCAACAAAATCAACGCATAATAATGATTTCAGTTGATGTTACACTGAATGATGCAGGTCAAGTTACTGACGTAGTTATGGATGGTCATGCTGATCATGGTGACTATGGTCATGATATTGTTTGTGCCGGAGCATCTGCAGTGCTATTTGGTAGTGTGAATGCTATTATGGGATTGACATCTGAGAAACCAGATATCAATTATAATGACGATGGCGGGCATTTTCATATTAGAAGTGTCGATACCAATAATGAACAAGCGCAATTAATTCTTCAAGCAATGTTAGTATCTTTACAAACAATTGAAGAGGAATATAAAGAAAACATTAGACTAAATTATAAGTGAGGTGCAACCAAATGTTAAAATTAAACTTACAATTCTTCGCATCTAAAAAAGGGGTAAGTTCTACAAAAAACGGACGTGACTCTGAATCAAAACGTTTAGGTGCTAAACGTGCTGACGGTCAATACGTTACTGGCGGTTCAATCTTATTCCGTCAACGTGGTACTAAAATCTACCCTGGTGAAAATGTAGGTCGTGGTGGCGACGATACATTATTCGCTAAAATCGACGGCGTTGTTAAATTCGAACGCAAAGGTCGCGACAAAAAACAAGTTTCTGTATACGCAGCAGCTGAGTAATTTTGTCAACGTTAACACCAGAAGTGATTACTTCTGGTGTTTATTTTTTGTCTTTATTTCTAGTTTTTTGAGATAATGCTATAATATATAAGAATTAAAAAAATAAAATGAATGAAAAAGAGGTGAAATCATGTTTGTCGATCAGGTTAAGATATCACTTAAAGCAGGTGATGGTGGTAACGGTATAACTGCATACCGTAGAGAGAAATATGTTCCGTTTGGTGGACCAGCAGGCGGTGACGGCGGTGATGGTGCTTCAATAATATTTGAGGTAGATGAAGGTTTAAGAACTTTATTAGATTTTAGATATCAAACGCATTTTAAAGCTAAACGTGGCGAAGGTGGCCAAAGTAGTAACATGCATGGTAAAAATGCTGAGCATTTAGTATTAAAGGTTCCACCAGGTACAATTGTTAAAAGTGTTGAAACTGAAGAAGTATTAGCGGATTTGGTAGAAGATGGTCAACAAGCTGTTGTGGCTAAAGGTGGCCGCGGTGGACGTGGTAATTCACGTTTTGCTTCTCCAAGAAACCCAGCACCGGACTTTAGTGAAAATGGTGAACCAGGTGAAGAGATCGAAGTAACGCTAGAGTTGAAATTATTAGCAGATGTCGGTTTAGTTGGATTCCCAAGTGTTGGTAAATCTACATTATTATCTATTGTGTCTAAAGCAAAACCGAAAATTGGTGCGTATCATTTCACAACGATTAAACCTAATTTAGGTGTAGTTTCTACAAAGGACCAAAGAAGCTTTGTATTAGCAGACTTACCAGGTTTAATTGAAGGTGCGGCTGAAGGTGTAGGCTTAGGTCATCAATTTTTAAAACACGTTGAACGTACAAAAGTAATTGTCCATATGATTGATATGAGTGGTTCAGAAGGGCGTGATCCTTTCGAAGACTACAAGGTCATTAATGACGAGCTGAAAGCATATGAACAACGTTTGGAAGATAGACCTCAAATTGTTGTGGCAAATAAAATGGATATGCCGGATGCTGAAGATAATTTACAATTGTTTAAAGAACAAGTCGATGATGACAGTGTGGAAATCATTGCAATTTCAACATTTACAAGAGAGAATATAGATCATTTATTATATGCTATCGCAGATAAACTAGAAGAAGTGAAAGATGTCGATTTCAATAAAGAAGACGAAGATTTAGGTGTTAACCGGGTATTATACAAACATACACCAAGTCAAGATAAGTTCACAATTACTAGAGATGATGATGCGGCATATGTTGTAAGTGGTAAAGCAATTGAACGTATGTTCAAGATGACTGATTTCAACAGTGATCCTGCAGTACGACGATTCGCACGTCAAATGAGGTCTATGGGAATCGATGATGCATTAAGAGCGCGTGGTTGTAAAAATGGCGATATCGTAAGAATTCTTGGTGGAGAATTTGAATTTATTGAATAGGAGTGCTTGAAATGGACGAAAAAGATTATAAAAAGTTTTATTTAATTAGGGAAGATGTGCTACCAGAATCGGTCGTGAAAACTCTTAAAATTAAAGATCTTTTAAAGAATGATCCTTCTATGTCCATTTTCGAAGCAGTTAAGAAATTCGATTTATCTAGAAGTGCTTTTTACAAATATCGAGATACTATTTTTCCAATTGATGAAAAAATGGAAGAAACGCGTGAGTTTACTTTGATATTATATGTAAATGATATTGTGGGGATGCTTGCGGGTGTATTGAATACGATTTCTCAATTGAGTTTGTCGGTGCTAACAATACACCAGAGTATTCCAATGGAAGGTAGAGCAACCATTACGCTCTCATTAGATGCAAAAGGTACAAATTTAGAAGTAGATGATGTTATTCAGGCATTGAATAAAGTTGATCAAGTTTCTAAAGTGGATTTAATTAGTATGACCATATAAGGAAGTGTAAATGTGTACGCATATATTAAAGGTATATTATCAGAATTGCACCCAACTCATGTTGTGTTAGAAACGGCGGGCATCGGTTATGAAATTCAAACACCTAATTCATATCGTTTTCAAAAATATTTAGAACAAGAAGTCATTATCCACACTTCTTTAATAGTTAGAGAAGATGCACAATTATTGTATGGATTTATGAATCAAGAAGAAAAGGATATGTTCTTAAGTCTAATCAAAGTAACAGGTATTGGACCTAAATCTGCATTGGCGATTCTTGCCAGTAGTTCTCCAAATGAGGTTAAAATTGCTATCGAAAATGAAAATGATGCATATTTAACTAAATTCCCAGGAATTGGTAAGAAAACTGCACGTCAGATTGTTTTAGACTTAAAAGGTAAAGTGCAAATTAACGATATTGATGAACGACAACAATTAGACTTAGGTGTAGAAGACGATAGTGCTTCACAAGTTATAAAGGAAGCTTTACTAGCACTTGAGGCACTTGGTTATTCTAAGCGTGAATTAACTAAAGTTGAGAAAGCTTTAAATAAAGATACATTTGAATCAGTGGATGAAGCAGTCAAACGTGGTTTACAGTTATTAGTTTCCTAGATTTGAATTTATAAATTTAGAGGGGGGATAAATGTGGATGAAAGAATGGTAGATCAATCAATGCATGAAGATGAAACGTCATTTGAATATTCTTTAAGACCGACTAAACTAAGGCAGTATATAGGCCAATCAGCGATAAAGTCGAATTTAGAGGTGTTTATCAAGGCGGCAAAACTACGTCAGGAACCATTAGATCACGTATTGTTATTTGGTCCCCCTGGTTTAGGAAAAACAACTTTATCTCATATTATTGCAAATGAAATGGATGTAAATATTAGAACAGTTTCGGGACCTTCAATCGAGCGCCCTGGCGATTTAGCTGCAATATTATCAGGATTACAACCTGGCGATGTTTTATTTATTGATGAAATACATAGATTGAGCAGTGTTGTTGAAGAAGTATTATATCCTGCAATGGAGGATTTCTTTTTAGATATCGTAATCGGTAAAGGTGAAGAAGCAAGAAGCATTCGTATTGACTTACCACCATTTACATTAATTGGAGCTACAACAAGAGCAGGTAGCTTATCTGCACCCTTAAGAGATAGATTTGGCGTACATTTAAGATTAGAATATTATAAAGAAACTGAATTAAAGGAAATTATTATTCGAACTGCTGAAGTACTTGGAACTTCCATTGATGAAGAAAGTGCAATTGAATTGGCAAAGCGTAGTAGAGGTACACCGCGTGTTGCAAATAGATTGTTAAAACGAGTTCGTGATTTCCAGCAAGTGAATAATGATGAGATTATTCATATTGATACAACGAAGCATTCGCTTGAGTTATTGCAAGTTGATGATCAAGGATTAGATTATATTGACCATAAAATGATGAATTGTATTTTACAACAGTATAGTGGAGGTCCGGTTGGATTGGATACGATTGCTGTATCAATAGGTGAAGAACGAGTTACGATTGAAGATGTTTATGAGCCGTTTTTAATTCAAAAGGGCTTTATTGAAAGAACACCTAGAGGTCGTAAAGCAACGGCATATGCATATGAACATTTTGGAAAGAATGAAAAGAGGGACTAAGTTGGATATTGAAGCGTTTGATTACCATTTACCTGAGTCACTAATTGCTCAAACACCATTGAAAAATAGAGATGAGAGCAGACTTTTAGTGTTGGGTAAAGATTCTGGAGACATTGAACATAGACAATTTAAAAATGTGATTGAATACCTAAATGAAGGAGACACGTTAGTCTTAAATGACACACGTGTAATGCCAGCAAGGTTATTTGGTTTGAAAGAAGATACTGGAGCCAAAGTTGAAATGCTTATGCTGACACAAATAGAAGGCAATGATTGGGAAGTATTATTGAAACCTGCAAAAAGAATTAAAGTAGGAAATAAGCTATCCTTTGGTGACGGGAAAATTGTTGCAGAGTGTATGGAAGAGCTTGACCAGGGTGGACGTATAATGCGATTGCATTATGAAGGTATATTGCAAGAACGTCTAGATGAACTTGGTGAAATGCCTCTACCGCCATATATCAAAGAACGTTTAGATGATCAGGAGCGTTATCAAACAGTTTATGCCAAAGAATCAGGGTCTGCAGCCGCACCAACAGCAGGATTACATTTTACGGATGACTTATTACAACAAATCAGAGATAAAGGTGTTAACATTGCCTTTGTTACACTACATGTAGGTCTTGGAACGTTTAGACCTGTTAGTGTGGATAATATAGATGATCACGAAATGCATAGTGAATATTATCAAATTAATCAAGAAACTGCAGACTTGTTGAATGCTACAAGAGCACAAGGTAAACGTATTATTTCAGTTGGAACAACGTCAACTAGAACATTGGAAACAATCATGCAGTCCAACGAATCGTTTGTTGCGCAAAGTGGTTGGACAGATATTTTTATTTATCCTGGTTTTGAATATAAGGCAATTGATGGATTAATTACTAACTTCCATTTGCCTAAATCAACGCTAGTGATGTTAGTATCTGCTTTTAGTTCACGTGATTATATTATTAATGCATATCAAAAAGCAGTTGAGTTAGAATATAGATTCTTTAGTTTTGGAGACGCAATGTTAATTATTTAAGGGAATTGAGAGGAGATTATTATGCCAGCAGTTACTTATGAACATATTAAGACTTGTAAGCAATCTGGTGCGAGATTGGGTATTGTTCACACACCGCATGGCTCTTTTGAAACACCAATGTTTATGCCAGTAGGAACAAAAGCAACGGTAAAAACAATGAGCCCTGAAGAGTTAAAGCAAATGGAAGCTAAAATCATCTTAGGAAACACATATCATTTGTGGTTACAACCAGGAAATGATATCATCAGAAAGAGTGGGGGCTTGCATCAGTTCATGAACTGGGATGGTCCGATACTGACTGATTCTGGTGGTTTCCAGGTGTTTAGTTTGAGTAATTTAAGAAATATTACTGAAAAGGGCGTTGAGTTTCGTCATCATACTAATGGTTCTAAGTTATTCTTAAGTCCAGAGAAGTCGATGGAAATTCAAAATGATTTAGGTTCAGATATTATGATGGCTTTTGATGAATGTCCACCAATGCCAGCTGAATACCAATATGTAAAGGATTCAATTGAACGAACAACAAGATGGGCTGAGAGATGTTTAAAGGCACATAAGAGACCTGAGGATCAAGCTTTATTTGGTATTATTCAAGGTGGGGAATACAAGGATTTAAGACAACAAAGTGCTGAGGAATTAGTTGCTTTGAATTTCCCTGGATATGCAATCGGTGGTTTATCAGTTGGTGAACCGAAACCTGTTATGTATGATATGGTTGAGCATACAGAACAATTCATGCCTAAAGATAAACCGCGTTATTTAATGGGAGTAGGATCTCCGGATGCATTAATTGAATGTAGTATTCGTGGTATGGATATGTTTGATTGTGTGTTACCTACACGTATTGCACGAAATGGAACATGTATGACATCCGAAGGCCGATTAATTATCAAAAATGCTAAATACGCAGATGATTTGCGACCACTTGATGAGAATTGCGACTGCTATACATGTAAGAATTATAGTAGAGCTTACATAAGACACTTAATCAAAGCAGAAGAAACTTTTGGTATCCGTCTTACTACTTATCATAATTTACATTTTCTGCTTAAATTAATGGAAAATATACGACAAGCTATTCGTGAAGATCGTCTTCTTGATTTTAAAGAAGAATTTTTTGAGCAGTATGGGCTTAATGTAGAGAACCCAAAAAACTTTTAAAGAGGAGCAATAAACTATGCAATTTACTTCATTGATATTACCAATTTTATTATTAGTATTAATGTGGTTCTTCTTAATCAGACCACAACAAAAGAAAGCCAAAGAGCATCGTGAAATGATTAGTCAAGTAACAACTGGTCAACACGTAACAACAATTGGCGGTATTAAAGGGACTGTACGTAGTGTAGATGAAACTACAGTAGTACTATCATTAAATAGTAATGGTACTGAAATTACTTTAGAGAAACCAGCAATTAAACAAGTGGATCCATCATAATTTGGATTGTTTAGAACCGATGCCTGACATCGGTTCTTTTTTTATGATTTATAGCTAATCGTTTCGTAAGAGGGTATGGAAATAGATAAAGATGTAAAAGGTTTGTTATATAAACGCTTACAATATGTTTTTTAATTTACAAATAGTTGAGTTGGTTTTTCCTATGGTTGTAATATGTTAAGATATATAAGGTCATACAGTTAGATTTCAAAGCTTTATAAGACTTGCAAACAAACGTTTTAATCAAGTATTCTTATAACATAAGCTAACAATGAGGTGTTTAAGTGAAAAAAGGTAGTAGAATAGTTGCATTCTTATTACTTGTAGTCCTTCTTTTTGCAGGAATGGGACTTACATATAAGAATGTAGTTAAAGATGTCAACCTTGGTTTAGACCTCCAAGGTGGTTTTGAAGTCTTATATCAAGTTGATCCTTTGCAAAAAGGTGACAAGATAGACGATAAAGCGGTAAAAGCAACCGCTAAGACACTAGAGAACCGTGTCAATGTTCTCGGGGTTTCAGAACCTAAAATACAGGTCGAAGATAAGAACAGAATTCGTGTTCAACTTGCTGGAATTAAGAATCAATCACAAGCAAGAGATATCTTATCATCACAAGCTAATTTAACGATTCGTGATGCTGACGACAATGTTAAATTAACAGGTAAAGATATTCAACAAGGTTCTGCTAAGCAAGAATTTAAACAAAATACGAACCAACCTGCAGTTACTTTCAAATTAAAAGATAGTGATAAATTTAGAAAAGTAACAGAAGAAATTTCTAAAAAAGATGAAAATGTAATGGTCGTATGGTTAGATCATCAAAAAGGCGATACGTATCATAAGGAAAAAGATAAAAAAGATCCTAAATACGTTTCTGCAGCATCAGTCGATAAACCTATCAACTCAGATAGTGTAGAAATTTCTGGTGGTTTTAACGGCGAAAAAGGTGTAGAAAAAGCAAAACAGATTTCAGAATTACTTAATGCAGGTTCTTTACCTGTTGATTTAAAAGAAATTTATTCTAATTCTGTTGGTGCCCAATTCGGCCAAGATGCACTAGATAAAACTGTACTTGCAGCATTTGTTGGTGTCGGTATTATTTATCTATTTATGTTAGGCTTCTATCGTTTGCCTGGTCTAGTAGCGGTTATCGCATTAACTGCTTATATCTATTTAACGCTTGTTGCGTTTAACTTTATTTCTGGTGTGTTAACACTACCAGGTTTAGCGGCATTAGTTTTAGGTGTAGGTATGGCAGTCGATGCTAATATCATTATGTATGAACGGATAAAAGATGAGTTGAAGATAGGAAGGACGCTTAAACAGGCTTATAAACGAGCGAATAAAAGCTCATTCCTTACAATTGTCGATGCTCAGCTAACGACAGTAATTGCAGCGGCAGTGTTATTCTTCTTTGGTGAAAGTTCAGTTAAAGGTTTCGCAACAATGTTGCTATTGGGTATACTAATGATCTTTGTAACAGCTGTGTTCCTATCTAGAGCACTCTTATCATTATTAGTATCATCTAACTTCTTTAAGAAATCTTATTGGTTATTTGGTGTTAAAAGGAAAGAAAGATATGATATTAACGACAGTAAAGATGTCCATGACTTAAAAACACCTTATGAAAAAATAGACTTTGTTAAATTAGCCAAACCATTAATATCATTAAGTATATTAATATTAATGGTTGGGGCAATCATTCTATTTATCTTCCGATTAAATCTAGGAATTGATTTCACAAGTGGTACACGTGTTGACTTTGAATCTGATCATAAAGTATCAGACACGAAAATTGAAAAGACACTGGCAGCTAAAGATTTCAAACCTGATCAAGTTTCATTGGGAGAAAATGGTAAAAATGCTACTGTCCAATATAAGAAAGACTTATCTAAGGAAGATGTTTCAAAAATTAAAAACATCATACACAGTAACTATGGTCATGACCCAACTGTAAATACGGTTTCACCGGTTATCGGTCAAGAGTTGGCTAAAAATGCAATGTTAGCATTGCTATACGCTTCTATTGGTATAATTATTTATATTTCATTCCGATTTGAATGGAGAATGGGACTATCTTCAATCTTAGCATTGTTACATGATGCGTTTATGATAGTCGCAGTATTTAGTTTATTCCGTCTCGAAGTTGATATCACATTCATTGCTGCAGTGTTGACAATCGTTGGTTATTCTATAAACGACACTATTGTTACGTTTGACAGGGTACGTGAGAACTTACACAAAATAAAAGTAATCACAAAAACATCGCAGATTGATGATATTGTAAATAGATCGATTAGACAGACGATGACTCGCTCAATCAACACTGTATTAACAGTAGTTATTGTAGTGGTTGCATTATTATTATTTGGAGCACCAAGCATCTTCAACTTCTCATTAGCGTTACTTGTTGGTTTGATTATGGGTGTATTCTCATCTGTATTTATTGCAGTACCGTTATGGGGCATTATGAAGAAACGACAACTTAAGAAAACAGATAATCATAAATTAGTTGTATATAAAGAAAAGAAATCTAATGATGAAAAAATCTTAGTATAAAAGAATAAGTCAAAGTTTTTGAATATAGATTTTTAAGCTTGAAATGAAGAATCTTATTTGAATACGATATACTCCCTTCATAGTTGACACTGACAAATGTTGACTATGAAGGGAGTTTTTTTATCACTAAGTGAAATTGTATGTTACATAAAATGCAGTCGTTGAATTTTACCTAATATTAATATGTGAAATCAGAACTTTTACGAAGTGTGTAAATAAAGTGCATATCTCAATAATGTCATTCAATGGTCTATTGTTGAGCTGGCATTTCTATAGTTTGTCTTCAAAATGAAGTTCTATAAATATAATAAGTGTTAAAAACTGTTAAATATATTAACAAGTGAATTATCTAAGATTTATCTCCTATAGGCTTTTCTTTAATGATTTTATAATTGACAAGCTTCATTAAATGTAAGTACTTTTTATTTTGTTATTTCTTTTGTATAATTGCTTGTGGAAATGAGGGATAATCTTATGATTAAATCGAAGTATGCTTGGGATATTAAACATCCCGAATCAAAGATTACGGATGATATAGCATCAAAATATAAACTAACTCCAATTGTAAAAAAGATATTAGAAAGTAAAGGCCTTACAGATGCTAATACGATAGAATCACTTTTAAGTGATGATGGTGTGCTACATAATCCGATGGCGATGAGCGATATGCAAAAAGCAGTTGAACGTATCAATTTAGCTATCGATCAAAATCAAAAAATACTTGTATATGGGGACTATGATGCGGACGGTGTAACATCGACGACCATTTTAGTTACGGCATTAAGAGAGTTAGGTGCCCATGTAGGTTGGTATATACCTAATCGCTTTACAGAAGGTTACGGTCCTAATGAGATGGCCTTTAAAAATGCATACGACGAAGGTGTATCATTAATTATTACTGTAGATAATGGTATCCAAGGGCATAAAGAAATTGAAATGATACAGGAATTAGGTGTTGATGTGATTGTAACAGATCACCATGAAATAGGTGAAACACTACCTAACGCTTTTGCAATTGTGCATCCAATGCATCCTGATTTTGACTATCCATTTAAGTATTTATGTGGCGCGGGTGTAGCGTATAAATTAACTCAATCATTACTTGAACAACCTCCAGTGTCATTTTTAGGATTAGTGGCAATTGGTACGATCGCAGATTTAGTTTCATTAACCGATGAAAATAGAACTCTAGTTAAACAAGGTTTAAATGTATTAATTAATCATTGTCCACCTGCTATTAAGGCGCTTTTAAAGCAAGCTGACTATAACGATGAAATTAATGAAGAAACGATTGGATTTATTATTGGCCCTAGGTTGAATGCTGTAGGAAGATTGGAAGATGCAACTTTAGCTGCAGAATTATTAATGTGTGATAATGAAGAAGAAGCTGAATTTTATGCTGATCAGGTTGAATTTTTCAATCAGGAGCGAAAGGATATCGTAGCGCAAATTACAGAAGAAGCATTACAGGTTGCCGAAGAACAAGTGCAAAATGGCAATAAATTCTTAGTATTAGCACAAGCTGATTGGCATGAAGGTGTACTAGGTATTGTTGCTTCAAAAATAGTGGAAACCTATGCATTGCCAACTTTAATTCTAAATATTGATGAGGCACAACAACATGCTAAAGGATCTGCAAGAAGTATTGAACAAGTATCAATGTTTGAAATTTTGACTGAGCATGCATCGTTAATTGATAAATTTGGTGGACACCATATGGCTGCTGGAATGACGTTAGCAATCGAGAATGTAGAACCATTACGTCAAGCTCTTAATGCCTCTATGGCAGAAATTGAGCAAACGACATCATTAGAGCCACGAAAGCATGTAGATACAACTATTGAGGAATCTGAAATTACATTGAAAAACATTCAAGATATACAAAGGTTGAGACCGTTTGGTTCGGATTTTACCAGTCCGTGTTTTGAATTAGAAGATGTAATAGTGCAACAAGCAAAAGCGATTGGGCAAGATAAGAAACATTTGAAATTGACAATGGGTGAAGAGAAATTACAAGCTATATTTTGGCAAAATGGCCATTTAGTTCAAGAGCTTGGTGACGGGCAACCAATTAATGTGATTGGAACATTGCAAATTAATGAATGGAATGGCTTTCAATCACCACAATTTATGATTCAAGATTTGGCTAATAATAGTTTGCAAATTTTAGATTATAGAAGTAAAAGCAAAGTGAATCAATTTCAAGGTGATGAAGCAGATATTGCATATTTAGTCCATCAATCAAGTGACAAAGTTGCTGACAACTATTATGTTTATGGTGAAACGATAGAACAAGATTATAATAAATATGTCTTAAGAGATTTGCCGAAATCAATAAATCATTTAAAAAATACACTAAAAAGTATCAATGTTTCACAAATTTATCTTGTGTTAAATCATGAGCGTTCGGTATACTTTGAAGGTATGCCTAAAATGGAAACTTTTAAAAATTGCTTCAAAGCAATTGCATCGAAAGGGCAAATTAATTTAGCAAAAGATGGCATGCATCTATGTCAGTTTCTAAATGTTGAGCCAACAATGCTCAAGTTTATCTTGAAAGTTTTTATGGACTTGGACTTTATAAAAGATGAAAATGGTATAATATCTATGAATCAAACTTCAACTAAAAGGGAAATTGAATCAAGTAAATATTATCAAGGTAGACTCGATAGAATAGCAGTTGAAAAACTCATGCTTTATGAAGATTTTAGTAATCTTAAACAGTGGATTAAGGCAGAATTGAAAGATAATTAGGAGGAACTATGTATGGATTTAAAACAATATGTCTCTGAGGTTAAGGATTGGCCAAAACCAGGTGTAGACTTTAAAGATATTACAACGATTATGGATAATGGTGAGGCATATGGTTATGCTACCGATCAAATCGTAAACTATGCGAAAGAACGCAATGTTGATGTGGTAGTCGGTCCAGAAGCTCGTGGATTTATTATTGGATGTCCAGTAGCATATTCGATGGGGATTGGATTTGCTCCTGTACGTAAAGAAGGCAAATTACCAAGAGAAGTTATACGTTATGAATACGATTTAGAATATGGTTCGAATATTTTAACGATGCATAAAGATGCGATTAAACCAGGACAGCGTGTCTTAATAACAGATGATTTATTGGCAACTGGTGGCACAATTGAAGCAGCGATTAAACTTGTTGAACAATTAGGTGGTATCGTAGTAGGTATTGCATTTATCATCGAATTAAAATATTTAAATGGTATTGAAAAAATTAAGGATTACGATGTAATGAGCTTAATTTCATACGAAGACTAAATCATTTAAATAAAAGTCAGATGAAGACATTTAAGTTTGTAAGTGTAGTCATTTGGCTTTTATTTTATTGCATTAAAACCTAAGTCATTTATTAGAATTTGACAGAATTTTTTGTGTTCTTGTTACACAGTAATTGTAATCGAGTTAAATTTTTAATACATTTTATTATTAGTAGTGGGAACTCATTTATTTATTTTAAAACATGTAGTATCATATAACTATTATTCGAATTTTGTATAAAATGAGTTAAAATACGATTGAATTAAACAGTTGCTATTAATAGCTCACAATGATAAATAAATTGACGTTAATTTAAAAAATAATCAAACGTGTGGGGGTGTCTAATGTGAATAATGAATATCCATATAGTGCTGACGAGGTATTATCCAAAGCAAAATCATATCTTTCAAAGGAAGACTATCAGTATGTATTAAAGAGTTATCATCTTGCTTATGAGGCACATGAAGGTCAATTTCGTAAAAATGGACTACCCTATATTATGCATCCCATTCAAGTGGCTGGTATCTTAACAGAAATGCATTTAGACGGACCTACGATTGTTGCAGGTTTTTTACATGACGTAATTGAAGATACGCCATATACATTTGATGATGTAAAAGGTATGTTTAATGAGGAAATTGCGGTTATCGTTGAGGGTGTAACCAAGTTAAAAAAAGTAAAATATCGTTCAAAAGAAGAACAACAGGCTGAAAACCATAGAAAACTGTTTATCGCTATTGCAAAAGATGTTCGTGTTATTTTAGTAAAATTAGCCGACAGATTACATAATATGAGAACACTAAAGGCAATGAAAAGAGAAAAACAAATCAGAATTTCTAAAGAAACTTTAGAAATTTATGCACCTTTAGCGCATCGTTTAGGTATCAATACGATTAAATGGGAATTAGAAGATACATCTTTAAGATATATTGATAGTGTGCAATATTTTAGAATCGTTAACCTCATGAAAAAGAAACGTAGTGAGCGTGAAGAATACATTCAAAATGCCATTGAAAACATTCAACAAGATATGTCATCTATGAATATACAAGGTGATATCAGTGGTAGACCAAAGCATATTTATAGCATATATCGAAAAATGGTTAAACAGAAAAAGCAATTTGATCAAATCTTTGATTTATTGGCAATAAGAGTGATTGTTAATTCTATCAATGATTGTTATGCCATTTTAGGTTTAGTACATACATTATGGAAACCCATGCCAGGCAGATTCAAGGATTATATTGCCATGCCAAAACAAAATATGTATCAATCGTTACATACGACGGTAGTTGGTCCAAATGGAGACCCATTAGAAATTCAAATTCGTACATTTGAAATGCATGAAATTGCAGAACACGGGGTTGCAGCACATTGGGCTTATAAAGAAGGTAAAAAGGTTAATGAAAAGACACAAAGCTTTAATAAAAAATTAAATTGGTTAAAGGAATTAGCTGAGACTGATAATACAACTTCTGATGCTGAAGAGTTTATGGAAACGTTGAAATTTGATTTGCAAAGCGATAAAGTTTATGCCTTTACGCCTGAAAGTGATGTTATTGAGTTGCCTTATGGTGCGGTGCCAATTGATTTTGCTTATGCAATTCATAGTGAAGTTGGAAACAAGATGATAGGTGCGAAAGTTAACGGAAAAATTGAACCAATTGATTATGTCTTACAAACCGGTGATATTGTTGAAATACGTACGAGTAAACATTCATATGGTCCAAGTCGTGACTGGTTGAAGATTGTTAAGTCATCTAGTGCCAAAAGTAAAATTCGAAGCTTCTTTAAAAAACAAGACCGTTCATCAAATATTGAAAAAGGTAAATTTATGATTGAGGCTGAAATCAAAGATCATGGATTTAGAGTAGATGATGTGTTGACTGATGACAATATCGAAATTGTTAATGATAAATATAACTTTGCTAATGAAGAGGACTTATTTGCAGCCGTAGGATTCGGTGGCGTAACTGCATTGCAAATTGTCAACAAATTGACAGAAAAGCAAAGAATATTAGAAAAGCAAAAAGCTTTAAATGAAGCACAAGAAATCACAAAGTCAGTTCCAATAAAGGATGATATAACTACTGATAGTGGTGTATATGTTGAAGGTATCGAAAATGTCTTGATCAAACTGTCAAAATGTTGTAATCCAATACCTGGAGATGATATTGTGGGTTATATCACTAAAGGACACGGTATCAAAGTACATAGAACAGATTGCCCGAATATAAAAAATGAACATGATCGTCTTATTCATGTTGAATGGGTACGTTCAAAGGATTCTACACAAAGATATCAAGTAGATTTAGAAGTTTCTGCATATGATCGCAACGGGCTTTTAAACGAAGTATTACAAGCTGTAAATTCAACGCAGAGTAATTTAGTTAAAGTTTCTGGACGTTCAGATGTAGATAAAAATGCCGTAATTAATATTAGTGTTATGGTTAAAAATGTGAACGAAGTATATCAAGTAGTTGAAAAAATAAAACAACTTGGTGATGTTTACACGGTTACAAGAGTTTGGAATTAGAGGTGCAACATACATGAAAATAGTGGTTCAAAGAGTAAAAGAAGCTTCAGTTTCTAATGGAACAATAGATAATCAGATTAAACAAGGTTATTGTTTATTAGTTGGTATTGGTAGTGAATCCACAGAAGCGGATATTGAAGCATTAGCTAAAAAAATCGTTAATGCAAGACTGTTTGAAGATGAGCAAGGTAAGCTGAATCTCAATATTCAGCAAATAGAAGGTGAGATCTTATCTATTTCTCAATTTACATTATATGCAGATGTGAGAAAGGGAAATAGACCAGGATTCTCACGTTCTATGCCACCAGAACAAGCAAATGAATTTTATGAAAAGTTTAATGACGCATTGCGTTCTTATGGAGTCAATGTATTGACGGGAGAATTTGGTACAGACATGCTCGTTAATATTGCCAATGATGGCCCTGTAACAATTATATATGAAAGTCAGGATGGCAAAATCATATGAAAAAATTCAATACTTGGTTAGAAAATAATAATCTCAGAAACATTCCCACACTAATTGTCGTAGTAGCATTTATTATCTTTATTTTTATGATCATTTCTTTCTTAAATCATAATAGTGAAGATAGCAGTACAATTTATGTTACAGAAGATGCGGAATTAAGAACTGGACCGAGCGCAATTTATCCAGTGATTGATCCAATTTACAAAGGACAAAACTTCCATAAAATTAATAAGTCAGGTAAGTGGATTCAGGTAGAATCCAGTAATGGTAAAGAGAAAGGTTGGGTAGCAGGTTGGCATACGAATTTAGATATTCAAGCAGATGCCAATCCGAATGCTAAACCTTTAAAAGATAAAACAATAGTACTTGACCCTGGTCACGGCGGTAGTGATCAGGGAGCTTCAAGTAATACAAAAAAGCATAGTAAGGAAAAAGTGTATACTTTAAAAACTGCAAAGGAATTAAAGGCCTTGTTAGAAAAGGAAGGCGCAGTAGTAAATATGACACGTGAATCCGATGTTTATGTAAGTCTTGACGATAGAAATATTAAAGGTGACGCATATATAAGCATACATAATGATTCTTTAAAATCATCAAAGGCTAATGGTAGTACCGTATATTGGTACAAAGATAACCAAGAAGCTTTAGCAGAAACAATCAGTGCAAGCTTGCAGAAGAGAGCTTTATTAACTAATAAAGGTGCAAGACAAGAGAATTTCCAAGTATTGAGACAAACCAATGTACCTGCCGTATTACTAGAATTAGGCTATATCAGCAACCCAACAGACGAAGATATGATTCAAGATCAACTTCATCGTCATATTGTGGAAAAAGCAGTCGTAGATGGACTGAAATCTTATTTCTCTCAATAAAAAAGGTTGCATATTGATAATAAAGTCGTTATTATTGAATATGAATTCTATATTAAAACCGTTATGATTCTTGAAATTACTAAATGAAAGAGGTAGCATTTTAACAAATGTGTAGAGACATAATTCGAGGCTGAAAGATTATGCTGAGTAACTTAGTAATATAACACAAGAAGAGGTGCTTTATTTTATAAAGTCGTGTAACGAACGTTATTTCGTTTTAAAGTGGGTCATAAGAAATTTATGGCCAATTAGGGTGGCAACACGGAGAACATCGTCCCTTGTATGACTATAATGTCATGCAAGGGACTTTTTTATTGTTAAAAAGGAGAGATTCTATGATAAATATACCTAGAGGTACTCAAGATATACTGCCAGAAGAAACAAAAAAATGGCGTTACATTGAAACTAAATTGGATGAATTGATGGAATTTTACAATTATCAAGAAATTAGAACACCAATTTTTGAAAGTACAGAATTATTTGCACGCGGTGTCGGTGGTTCTACAGATGTCGTTCAAAAGGAAATGTATACCTTTATTGATAAAGGTGATAGAAGTATGACACTTAGACCAGAAGGTACTGCCGCCGTGGTACGTTCATACATTGAAAATAAAATGCAAGGATTGCCAAACCAACCTGTAAAGTTATATTACAATGGGCCAATGTTCCGTTATGAAAGAAAGCAAAAGGGACGTTATCGCCAATTCACACAATTCGGGGTTGAAGCAATTGGTGCTGAAAATCCTGCAATGGATGCTGAAGTGTTGGCAATGGTGATGCACATTTATGAATCATTTGGTTTAAAACATTTAAAATTAGTCATCAATAGTATTGGTGATATCGATTCACGTAAAGAATACAATGAAGCTTTAGTTAAACACTTTGAGCCAGTCATCGACACTTTCTGTAGTGATTGTCAATCTAGATTGCATACAAATCCTATGAGAATTTTGGATTGTAAGGTAGATAGAGATAAAGAAGCGGTCAAATCAGCGCCAAGAATTACTGAATATTTAAATGAAACATCAAAAAATTACTTTGCTGAAGTGAAACAACATTTAGATGACTTAGAAATTCCTTACGTTGAAGATCCAAATCTTGTTAGAGGTCTTGATTATTATACGCATACAGCATTTGAGTTGATGATAGATAATCCAAATTTTGACGGAGCAATAACTACGTTATGTGGTGGTGGACGTTATAATGGATTGCTTGAATTGTTAGATGGTCCGAATCAAACTGGCATTGGATTTGCCTTGAGTATTGAGCGTTTATTAATGGCACTTGAAGAAGAAGGCATTGAATTAGACGTAGACAAAGACTTCGATTTGTTTATTGTAACTATGGGTGAACAAGCTGATCGATATGCGGTTAAATTATTAAATGATTTACGTAAGCAAGGTGTCCGTGCTGATAAAGATTATTTAAGTAGAAAAATTAAAGGTCAAATGAAACAAGCGGATCGTTTGAATGCAAATTATACTATTGTGGTTGGAGACCAAGAATTAGAAAACGACAAAATTAATGTAAAGAATATGCAAACAGGTGAATCTGAAGAAATTACATTATCTGAAATTGTTAATTATTTCAAAAAATAAGGAGAAGATGAAATGACTAAGCGTACAACATATTGCGGACTGATAACTGAAGCGCATTTAGAAGAAGAAGTAGTACTTAAAGGTTGGGTACACAACCGTAGAGACTTAGGTGGATTAATATTCGTAGACTTACGTGATAGAGAAGGATATGTACAAATTGTATTCAATCCGGATTTTTCAGAAGAAGCATTACATGTAGCGGAAACTGTAAGATCTGAGTACATTGTTGAAGTAAGAGGGGTAGTTAAAAAACGTGATCCTGAAACAGTAAACCCTAAAATTGCAACTGGACAAGTTGAGGTACAAGTATCTGATATTCAAATTATAAACAAATCAGAAACACCTCCATTTGCTTTAAATGAGGAAAATCAAAATGTTGATGAAAATATCCGTTTAAAATATAGATATTTAGATTTAAGAAGACAAGAATTAGCTCAAACATTTAAAATGCGTCACCAAACAACACGTTCAATTAGACAATATTTAGATCAGGCAGGATTTTATGATATTGAAACACCAGTCTTAACAAAATCTACGCCAGAAGGTGCGCGTGACTATTTAGTACCTTCACGTGTACACGAAGGTGAATTTTATGCTTTACCGCAATCACCACAAATATTTAAACAATTGTTAATGATTAGTGGATTTGATAAATACTATCAAATCGTTAAATGTTTCCGTGATGAGGATTTACGTGCAGATAGACAACCTGAATTTACACAAGTTGATATTGAAATGAGTTTCGTAGATCAAGAAGACGTAATGGATATGGGCGAAGAAATGTTACAGAATGTCGTAAAGGATGTTAAAAACATTGAAGTTCCACGACCATTCCCTAGAATGACTTATCATGAAGCAATGGAACGTTACGGTTCGGATAAACCAGACACGCGTTTTGATATGGAGTTAATCAATGTATCAGAATTAGGCGAAATCATGGATTTCAAAGTATTTAAAGATACAGTTAACAACAATGGTCAAGTTAAAGCAATAGTGGCTAAAGGTGCCTCTGACCATTATACAAGAAAAGATATTGACGCATTAACTGAATTTGTTGGAATTTATGGTGCTAAAGGATTGGCATGGGTTAAAGTTGTTGAAGACGGCTTGAACGGACCGATTGCTAAATTCTTTGAACAAGATCATGTTGCAAAATTACAAGAATTAACTGAAGCTGAAGCAGGAGATTTAGTATTATTTGTTGCTGATAAACCAAGTGTAGTAGCGCAAAGTTTAGGTGCTTTAAGACTTAAACTAGCAAAAGAATTAGAATTAATCGATGAAACTAAATTAAACTTCTTATGGGTAACAGATTGGCCATTATTAGAATATGATGAAGATACTAAGCGTTATGCAGCAGCACACCATCCATTTACTGCACCGAAACAAGAAGACATTGCAAAATTAGATACTGAACCAGAAAATGCACAAGCCAATGCTTATGACATTGTCTTAAATGGATATGAATTAGGTGGTGGTTCAATCAGAATTCACAATGGTGAATTACAAGAAAAAATGTTTGAAGTACTAGGATTCACACCAGAACAAGCTAGAGAACAATTTGGATTCTTAATTGATGCATTTAATTACGGAGCACCACCACATGGCGGAATCGCGCTTGGTTTAGACCGATTAGTTATGTTATTAACAGGTCGTACAAATTTACGTGACACAATTGCATTCCCTAAAACAGCATCCGCATCATGTTTATTAACAGATGCTCCAAGTGAAGTATCTGATAATCAACTTGAAGAATTATCACTACGTATCCGCCATTAATTAATAAGTTATTTATAAAAGTCTTTATTCTTGCTTATTTCGAATTATGTGGTATGATATGTCCATAAGATAGTCATCTGTAGTGTTCGTATGTTTGCTTTTTATTTGGGCCTAACACTCTTTGATCAGGGAGCCCAATAGGTTTTCTTGCAGCGCACACGCCTCTAAAGGAGGACTTGCAACACAAGAAACAGGGCACCCACCTGTTTAGAACAGGCCGAATGATCAAGCACTTTACAACTACGGCACAGACGGACTCTATCGGTACGCAAGACTTCGGTCTTGCGTATTTTTTTGTATTTTAATATTAATCTAAATTATAAATTGGGATGTTACTATTTTTGTAAATTGAAAAAAGTGGTAGCATGATATAATAAAAGTGAAGTAAAAGTTAAATTTTTAATGAGGAGTATGACAATGAAACATCAATTTTCACGTAATGAATTGGCCTATGGACAAGAAGGCCTAGATTTATTAAAGGATAAAACGGTCGTAGTATTAGGTGTAGGTGGCGTTGGTTCATTTGCAGCTGAAGCCTTAGCAAGAACAAATATAGGTCATATTATATTAATTGATAAAGATGATGTGGATATTACCAATGTAAATCGTCAACTACATGCTTTAACATCTACAATTGGTCAAAGTAAAGTGACGTTAATGGAAGAGCGTATCAAATTAATTAATCCAGAATGTAAAGTCACGCCACTTCACATGTTCTATACTGAGGAAACATATGAAGATTTATTTAATAATTATGATATCGATTATTTTGTTGATGCAAGTGATACAATTATTTATAAAGTTCACTTAATGAAAGAATGTTTAGCAAGAGGCATCAAAGTAATTTCAAGCATGGGAGCTGCCAATAAAACTGATCCGACGCGTTTCCAAATTGCTGACATTTCAAAAACACACATGGATCCAATGGCAAAAATTATCAGACAAAAATTGAAAAAAGCTGGTATTAAAAAGGGGATACCAGTAGTTTTCTCCGATGAAAGTCCTATCGTTATTAGAGAAGACGTCAAGGAAACTGTTGGTGATGCGAATGCTCCTACTAGAAAGGGACAAATGCCACCATCTTCTAACGCCTTCGTCCCTAGTGTCGTAGGGTTGATATGTGCAAGCTACGTTGTCAATGATATTTTAAAAGATATATCAGTTACGCGAATTAAAGATAGAAAGCAATAGTATAATTTATGTACAGTTAAAAAATACAGCAGATTAGAACAAAGTGGATTAGATTGTTCTTGTCTGCTGTTATTTTTATAAACATGTTATTTTAGTTTTTGTTGAGAGTCTAAAATATTGTCGTATATTGTTTTAAATTGTTGCTCGGTTTTAGAAGTAGTTTTAGGTTGATAATAGATACTATGCTTTAATTTGCTTGGCAAATACTGTTGAGGTACAAATCCGTTTTCATAACTATGTGGGTATTTATAGCCAATAGCTCGGCCTAATTCTTTTGCACCGGCGTAGTGACCATCCTTTAAATGGTCAGGTATTTGTCCTATTTTGCCTTTGCGAATATCAGATAATGCCGCATCAATGGCTGTTATGCCAGAGTTAGATTTTGGAGAGAGACAGAGTTCAATAACAGCTTGGCTTAAGGGAATGCGTGCTTCTGGAAAGCCTAGTCTTTCTGCTGATTCAATGGCAGCTAAAGTACGTTGACCTGCACTTGGTGATGCCAACCCAATATCTTCATAAGCAATAACTAGTAATCTTCGAACTATTGTTGGTAAGTCTCCAGCTTCAATCAATCTAGCTAAATAATGTAAAGCAGCATTCACATCACTTCCGCGAATTGATTTTTGAAAGGCGCTCATCACATCATAGTGCATATCTCCATCTTTATCACTAACAAATGCACCTTTTTGTAAACAATCCTTAGCATCTTGTAATGTAATAATGCGTTGCTTATTTTCGCTAACCTCAGAACTTAATACTGCCAATTCTAGCGCGTTAAGTGCACTTCTTACATCACCTTGACTTTGTGTAGAAAAATAAGTCATTGCCTCTGAATCTACTACTGGATGATATTGTGCTAAACCACGTTCACTATCTTCTAGTGCACGTGTTAATGAAAGTTTAATATCATCGTCATTTAATGGATATAATTCAAAAATTTGTGCTCTCGAACGAATGGCAGGATTGATGGCATGATATGGATTTGAAGTTGTGGCGCCAATGAGCACAATCTTTCCATTTTCTAAATGTGGCAATAAAAAATCTTGTTTCGCTTTGTCTAATCTATGAATTTCGTCTAATAACAGAATCACTTGACCTGACATTTTTGCTTCTTCCACAATAAGTTGCATATCTTTTTTAGTATTTGTAACAGCATTAAGCTGTCTAAATTTAAATTGTGTACTTCCTGAAATGGCTTTAGCGATACTTGTTTTGCCGATTCCAGGTGGACCATAAAATATCATAGAAGATAATCGTTTTGTTTCAACCATCCTTCTAATAATGCCTTTTGGACCAACTAAATGTTGTTGAGAAATTATTTCATCAATATTATTAGGTCTCATTCTTGAAGCGAGGGGTTCGTTTGTCACAATCTTTCACACCTTTCTAATTCTATATTAACGTAAAAAATGATAGAATGTTAATATATAGTATTCGAATTAAGTGAGGTTATATAATGAAAATTTCAACAAAAGGAAGATATGGATTAACACTAATGATATCCTTAGCTAAAAAGCAAGGCCAAGGGTGTGTTTCTTTAAAATCTATCGCGGAAGAGAATAATTTAAGTGATTTGTATCTTGAACAATTGGTGGGTCCATTGAGAAACGCTGGATTAATTCGAAGTGTTCGTGGTGCTAAGGGTGGTTACCAACTTAGAGTATCAGCCGAAGAAATTACAGCGGGCGATATTATTCGTTTATTAGAAGGGCCAATTACATTTGTAGAAAGTATTGAATCTGAACCACCAGCACAAAAACAACTTTGGATTCGTATGAGAGATGCAGTAAGAGAAGTATTAGATAATACAACACTAAAATATTTAGCTGATTATAAAGAGACAAATAATTTAGATGGATATATGTTCTATATTTAATTAATATAATGATTTGATAACATTGTTGTCTTTTAATCGATTATAAAGTAGATGGTTTCTATAAATTCAGCCTTATAAATTATTTAGCGTCTTTAAAGATTTAATTATTATGTTTAATTAAATTTTAAAAGTGGTATATAACAAACATATACATCGCTAAGGAGGTTTTTTAAATGGCTGATGAAAGCAAGATTGAACAAGCCAAAGGCAATGTAAAAGAAACTGTCGGTAATGTTACTGACAATAAAGATTTAGAAAATGAAGGAAAAGACGACAAAAAATCTGGCAAAGCCAAAGAAGTCGTTGAAAATGCAAAACAAAAAGCAAACGAAGCTATTGATAAATTTAAAAAATAAAATTTATATAACTTTAGTTTAAATCCGAAAGGGGAACATTACCATGGCTGAGAATTTCTTAGATAAAGCGAAAGAAGCTGCAAAAACAGTTTCTGACAAATTAAAGGATTCAGATAATGAAAAGGCGAAACAAGCGTCTGAACAAATTGACAAATTCACTGGTGGCAGTGATGATAATAAAGATAAAGACAACGAAAAATAAAATAGCTATTATATTTTAAAACTGTCGACAATATTGTTTTGTCGACAGTTTTTTTGCCTTATATAGCTTAGTTTATACAAGTTAATAAATAAACCAGCACATTATATTTTTAGCAATGTGCTAGTTGGTCATAGTTCTTATTTATTATCAGTGAAATGCGTGTCGATGATATTTTTAAGTTTTTTGTATGACTCTAATTGCGCATTTTGATCGTATACATAACTTATTGCCATTAGTTCATCTATTTCTCCATAAACCTCAATAAATGCTTCTAATTTTTGCTTTACTGTCTCTTCAGAACCAATTAAGGATTGATTTAATCTTTGTTGTGCCATTTCAAATTCTCTTGGTGTTAATAATCCTTTCAAATCATCAGTTGGTGGTTGTACAGGTTGCATTTTACCTCTAGTAATACTAACCATTACTTGTGCTTGAGTGGAAGCAAGGTAGTATGCTTGTTCATCTGTATCTGCAACTATTGCATTTAAACAAACAATCATATAAGGTTCTTGCAATACTTCTGATGGTTCGAATAATTCTTTATAAATTGACATTGCTTCTTTCATTTGTTGAGGGGCAAAATGTCCTGCAAATACATAGGGTAATCCTTTTCTTGCAGCTAAATGTGCAGAATCAGTAGAAGAACCTAAAATATAAAGAGGAACATTTTTATTCACTGCTGGGTATGCACGGACATATGACTGTTGGTTACTTGGTCCGAAATAAGTGGCTAACTGTTCTACCTCATCTGGAAATTCGTAAACGCCATTGTGTTGATCTCTTCTTAATGCACTTGCTGTCATCATATCAGTACCAGGTGCACGTCCCAATCCTAAATCAACACGGTTGGGAAAAACTGTTTCCATAGTACCAAATTGTTCAGCTACGATTAATGGCGCATGGTTTGGTAGCATGATACCTCCAGAACCAACTCTTATCTTAGATGTATGTTCTAAAGTGTGTTGTATTAATAATGCAGTTGCTGAGCTCACTAAATTAGGAGCATTATGGTGCTCAGCTATCCAGTATCGATCATAATCTAATGCTTCAAGGTTTTGCGCTAGTTTAACCATATCTTTAATAGCATCTTTGTCATCTTGACCTTCACGAATAGGCACTAAGTTTAGTGCAGAGAGTCTTACATCTTTCATTTTATTATTTCCTCCTCGGTGTTTCTAATATAAAGAAGTATAACAGTCGTTTTAAAACTTGCGTAAAATATTGCTCACTGTTATACTATATCCAAATTAAAACGTTAGGTGGCTTAAATTAGGACAATGGATAAAACTCATAAGATAAACAAATTAGAAACTAAAGCAAATATAAAATTATGGGATATGTCTATGTCTTAAACAGGCTCGTTATTATTAATAACAGAATAAGTAATGTAATTTTACTGTTGACATGTCATATCCATGAAAGTGGGGAATTGGTATGTCTTTTTATTTTACAGAAAAGCCATTTGAAAGGTTCGGCAAGACATTAATAGAAGAGGTTAATTTAAGTGTTGAACCAGGTGAACATATAGCAATTGTTGGTGATAACGGGGTAGGTAAATCAACATTACTCAATGCAATTTACAATAAATATAATGATTCAACGTATTTGATGGATCAAGAATTATCGAAGTATAAAAATGAAACGGCAATAAATTATATTATGTCGTGGTATCCAGAATTATTAGATATTAAACTTGCTATGCAAACTGATTATGAAAAAATTGGTGACTATATAGAACTTAATGGATATGAAATAGAAGAACAAATCATTTTACAAGCAAAGCAATTAAATTTAGAAGAGTCAGATTTAGATAAACAAATGGGGCAGTTAAGCGGCGGACAACAAACCAAAGTAGCATTAGTTCGAGCAATGATTTCAGAAAAAAATTTAATATTGTTGGATGAACCAACAAATCATTTAGATAAACAAATGATTCATATTGTCGTGGATTATATAAAGCAAGCAAAGCAAAGTATATTATACGTGTCACATCATAGAGGATTTATCGACGAAACTGCAACGCACATTATTGAAATTACACCACAAGCTACAAGAAAATTTACTGGTAATTATAGTCAATATAAATCCATTATAGATGTTGAAAGAGAAACTCAAAAAAAGGTATACGAGAAAAAGCAAAAAGAAATAAAAGCTTTGGAAGCAACCGTAGAAAGAGTTAAAAATTGGCATAAAACTGCGAATCAATCTGCAAGTGTTCGTAATCCGTTAGAGCAAAAGCGTTTGAGTAAATTAGCTCAAAAGGCAAAGGTTAAAGAATCACAAATCAATCAAAAACTTGAAAAGATTAAAGTCCAACAGCCTAAGTCGGATGATCGTCACTTCCATTTTGAGAATCAAGATGCGCTAAATAAAAAATATTTAATGCAATTATATGATTTTAGCATCACTATTGATGGTAAGAATATTTATCAAAATGCAAATTTCGAAATTAAAGATAATGAAAATATTATACTTACTGGCCCGAATGGTAGTGGAAAATCATTATTAATCTCAATTATCAAGCAGTCAATAATACCAGATGAGGGTGATATTTATATAACGCCTTCTCTAAAAATAGCTTATTTTGACCAAAAAAATGACAATTTAAATTATGACAGCACAGCATTAACAATGTTATTAAACATGGAGGGTATGGAACGTAGTCAAGCACAAACGATATTAGCGTCATTTGGATTTGATAACCAAAAAATAAACCTTCCAATTTCTCAATTATCTATGGGAGAGAAAAGTAGATTACAGTTTGTATTATTATATTTCTCAAATCCACATTTATTAATTCTCGACGAACCAACCAATTACTTCGATATTGCTACGCAAGATTTAATATTACAGATGCTAAAGCAATTTGCAGGACAAGTAATGATTGTGACGCATGATGAATACTTGAAATCTCAAATTACAGCGACACATTGGACAATTAAAGATAAAAGGTTAATGAATTTAACATTATCAGAGAAGCATTCACCCAATATGGTGGATGATACATTAAAATTATTAGATGATTATAAGTCGATAGATGAATTCGGACATTTTGAAACAGACAACTAGAAAATTTAATTAGATGGTGCTATCATTGGAACATTGATAAAAATTTAAGGAGTGTCAAACATGGAAGTATATGCAGACTACGCTGCAACAACCCCTGTAAAGCAGGAAGTAATCGATAAAATGATGGATATTTATACAGGTCATTATGGAAATCCTTCATCTATTCATAGTTTGGGACGAGATGCACGAAAATATTTAGATGAATCACGTAGAAATGTAGCCAAGATACTTGGCGCTAAACCGAGTGAAGTTATATTTACAAGTGGTGCAACAGAATCTAATAATACTGCTATAAAGGGTATTGCATATCAGTTACGTGAGCAAGGGAATCATATTATTACGACAAAAATTGAACACCATTCTGTACTCCATGTATTTGAACAACTTGAGCACGAGGGATTTGATGTAACATATCTAGATGTGAATAAAGAGGGAATAGTACAATTAGATCAATTAAAGGAAGCATTGACGCCATCAACTATTCTCGTTTCTATAATGTTTGTAAATAATGAAGTGGGTACTGTTCAACCAATGTATGATATTGATGCAATTGTTGCAGAGTCTAATGCACTCCTCCATGTTGATACAGTTCAAGCAATTGGTCATCTAGATATCAAGTTTAATGAGTTTGATATTGCGGCTATGAGTATTACAGCACATAAATTCGGTGGTCCAAAGGGTGTGGGTGCATTATTACTAAAAGAAAACACACCAATTCAATATACACAATTAGGCGGTGACCAAGAAGCGAAAAGACGTGCTGGTACAGAAAATTTACCACAGATTGTAGGTTTTTCAGAGGCCTTAACATTAGCTGATACACAACGTGATACAAATAATGTGCATTTGTTGAATTTGAAAAACTTATTTTTAGTATCATTGCAAGAGCGGTCAATACCATTTGAATTTAATGGATCAATGACTGACTCGACAGGTCATATTGTTAATTTATACTTCCCTTTTATTGATGTAGAAACATTACTTACATTATTAGATTTATCGAATATATATGTATCTTCTGGTTCCGCATGTACTGCTGGAACTACTACGCCATCGCATGTACTAGTAGCGATGTTTGATACAGATGAACGAGCGAAACATTCAGTGAGATTTAGTTTTAATGAATTAACTACAGAGCAAGAAGTTAAATATATAGCTACAGAAATCCATAAAATATACCATAAATTCAAGGAGGAAATTTAGTTGTCAAATAAAGATACACGAGTTGTAGTCGGCATGTCAGGTGGCGTGGATAGTTCCGTTACTGCTCACATATTAAAAGAACAAGGTTATGATGTCATCGGCATTTTTATGAAGAATTGGGACGATACAGACGAAAATGGTTATTGTACTGCTACAGAAGATTATAATGATGTTATAGCTGTATGTAATCAAATTGGTATACCGTATTACGCGGTGAATTTTGAACAGGAATATTGGGATAAAGTATTCACATACTTTTTAGATGAATATAAAAAAGGACGTACACCCAATCCAGATGTTATGTGTAATAAAGAAATCAAATTCAAAGCATTTTTAGAACATGCATTGAAATTAGGTGCCGATTATGTAGCTACAGGTCATTATGCTAGAATTCGCCGTCACGAAGATGGACATGTAGAAATGCTTCGCGGTGTTGATAACAACAAAGATCAAACTTACTTCTTAAATCAATTATCTCAAGAACAATTGTCACATGTCATGTTCCCTATTGGAGATATTGATAAAAAAGAAGTACGTAAAATTGCTGAAGAAGCGGGGCTTGCAACAGCTAAGAAAAAAGATTCTACTGGAATTTGTTTTATTGGTGAACGTAATTTCAAAGAATTTTTATCGCAATATTTACCTGCACAAGCTGGCGAAATGCGTACGCTATCAGGTGAAAAGGTTGGTATGCATGCTGGATTAATGTATTATACGATTGGTCAACGTCATGGCTTAGGTATTGGTGGAGATGGAGATCCATGGTTTGTTGTGGGCAAAAATTTAGACGACAATATTTTATATGTTGAACAAGGATTCCATCATGATGCATTATACAGTGATTATCTTATTGCTTCAGATGCATCATTTATCAATGCGGTTGATTTAGAAAAAGGATTTGCTTGTACTGCAAAATTCAGATATCGTCAAAAGGATACACAGGTCTTTGTAAGAAAAGAAAGTGAAAATGCTATTCGTGTGACCTTTGATGAACCAGTAAGAGCCATTACACCTGGACAAGCCGTTGTCTTTTATGATGGTGATGTATGTTTAGGCGGCGCTACTATTGATGATGTATTTAAAGAATCAGGTCAGTTAAGTTATGTAGTTTAATATATCAAATAGATTGGCAATGATTTAATATCGCTAGTATACTATGTAGAAGATAGTTTCTAGCGATTTCTTTTTGGCAATGTAAATATATTTATGATGCCGCAATGTTATAATAAAATCTCAGAAATGAGGGTTACAATGGAGCAAGAACAAATTTATGAATTAATTAAAGAAGGAAAAATTGAAGAGGCCTTAGCTGCGTTATTTAACAATATTGAGCAAGATCCACAACAAGTTGAAAATTATATTAACGCAGGCATATTAATTGCTGAAGCAGGGGAAGTTGAAAAAGCAGAAAAATTCTTCCAAAAGGCGATTACAATTGATCCTGAAAATGGAGCTATCTACTACAATTTAGGTAATGTATACTACAATGAAAGTAGATTTAAAGAAGCAATCAAGCTTTATCAGCAAGCGTTAAAATATAACATCGATAAGGTAGATACAAATTATATGATTGGCATGTCTTTCAATCATTTAGAAGCTTTTAAAGAAGCAATGCCATTCTTAATGACAGCTGCAGAATTAGATGAACGTCAAGATGTTGAGGTTCAATTTCAGTATGGGTTAGTGTTGTGCCATTTAGAAATGTTTGATGCTGCAATCAAACAATTAGAGCATGTTGTTTCTGTAGAACCTACACATACGGATGCGTTATACAATTTAGGTTTGGCGACATATATGCAAACGGAAGATACATCAAAGGCTATTGCTTATTTTGAACAAGCAGTTGCCGTAAATCCAGAACATTTAATGAGTCAACATGCAATAAAGACATTTAAAGCTATTGCAGAGGAGGAGTAATTATGGAGGACCCTACATTATTTAATCAATCAATGATTAAAGGCACAGTAGATGCTATACTTTTTCAAAATAAAGAAAATTTCTACACCGTCTTAAAGGTCGATACGATTGAAACAAATGAAAATTTTGATTCGATGCCTACAATTGTAGGGTTCTTTCCAGATATTGCTGAAGGAGACGTATATACCTTTAAAGGTCAAATAGTGACGCACGCAAAGTATGGTAAGCAATTAAAAGCAGAAACATTTGAAAAGGAATTACCACAAACGAAAGAAGCGATAATTAGTTACTTGTCGAGTGATTTATTTAAAGGTATCGGAAAAAAGACAGCGCAAAGTATTGTTAATAAACTAGGCGAAAATGCAATCAATGATATATTGAATGATCCAACTATTCTAGAAAATGTGCCTGGTTTACCAAAAAAGAAACAAAAGCAAATAGCTGAACAAATTGCGAGTAATCAGGAAACAGAGCAAATCATTATCAGGCTACATGATTTAGGCTTTGGTCCCAAATTAGCGATGTCTATTTATCAAGCTTATCTTGGTGAAACATTGACGATAGTTGAACAAAAACCTTATCAACTCGTTTACGATGTTAAAGGAATAGGTTTTAATAAGGCGGATACTTTAGCAAGAAACGTTGGAATACAATTCAATGATCCTGAACGATTGAAAGCTGGTGTGCTTTATGTTCTAGAGGAAGAATGTATCAAACAAGGACATACATACTTGCCAACACAAACTGTGTTAGATATGACCAGTGACATGTTGTCGAATCAACCACAAGAAATAATTAACCACGAACAATTAGAAGAAGTCATGCAACAACTTGTAGATGCAGATAAGTTAATACGTCAAGACACTGAAGTTGCAATACCAAGTTTGTATTATTCTGAATTAAAAAGTGTCCAAAACTTGTATCGTAATTTTACTTATACTAACAAATTAAAGGAAATTGAACAGTCAGATCTATTGTTAGAGATAGGTGAAATTGAAACGAGAAATGATGTTAATTATGCTGAGTCACAACGAGAAGCGTTACAAACTGCAATTAATTCAAAGGTAATGCTGTTAACAGGTGGTCCAGGTACAGGTAAGACTACAGTAATTAAAGGTATTGTAGAATTATATGCTGAAATACATGGGTTATCTCTAGATTATGACGACTATAAAAATGATGATTATCCAGTTGTATTAGGTGCGCCAACTGGAAGGGCATCGAAACGTCTAGCAGATGCAACAGGACTTGAAGCTATGACGATTCATCGTTTGATAGGTTGGAATCAAGATACCCAACCTGAAGATATCTTGGATAACGAGATATCAGCCAAATTAATCATTATAGATGAAATGTCAATGGTTGATACGTGGCTATTTCACCAATTTATGAATGCTGTACCAATAGATGCACAAATTGTACTCGTAGGCGATGAAGACCAATTGCCATCAGTAGGACCAGGACAAGTATTTAAGGATTTAATTGACTCAAAAGTGGTGCCACGTGTGAATTTAACTGAAGTTTATCGCCAGCAAGATGGTTCAAGTATCATTGAATTAGCACATCGTATGAAATTAAACGAACCTATTGATATAAGCCAACGTTATCACGATCGTAACTTTATTAATTGTAGTACTGAACAAATTCCCACTGTAGTCGAAAAGGTTGTGGGCAGTGCAGTGAAGAAAGGCTATGACATGAGTGATATTCAAGTATTAGCGCCTATGTATAAAGGGTCAGCCGGTATTAAAAAGCTCAATACAGTGTTGCAATCTATACTTAATCCTAAACAAAAAGATTCTAGAGAAATAGAATTTGGTGATGTGATATTTCGTAAAGGAGATAAAGTATTGCAACTTGTGAATAGACCTAGCGATAATATTTTTAATGGTGATATTGGTGTTGTTGTAGGTATATTTTGGGCAAAGGAAAATGCCTTGAATAAAGACGTCTTAGTCGTTGATTTTGAAGGAAATGAAATTACATTTTCAAGACAAGATTTAATGGAGTTAACACATGCTTATTGTACTTCTATTCATAAGTCACAAGGGTCTGAATTTCCAATCGTCATTATGCCTATGGTCAAACAATACTTTAGAATGTTACAAAAGCCTATATTATATACTGGATTAACGAGAGCTAAACAGTCTCTTGTATTTTTAGGAGATCCACAAGCCTTTGAAATAGGATTGAACACACATGGACAAGTGCGTTTGACTCAACTTTGTTCATTTTTAAAGGATTATTTCAATAATGAAGAAGCGGATACAGAAGCACAACAAATAAATGAATATGTAGATGCCGATACGGTTTTAACTGAAACAACAATGTTTAAAATTGACCCAATGATTAATATGGGCCAAATTTCGCCTTATGATTTTATAGAAGATTGACAATAAGGCGGAAAATAAATACAATATAACTAACGTTGCATAAAGATGAGTAAATTATGTTAAACCCTATAGAGATGTACTGGTCGCTGAGAAGTACAGTTAACATAATTGAACGCTACTTTATGTCAGTAAACATAAGAACTAATTGAGTGATAAGTGAGAATTGGTGGATTTTGATGATGTGATGCCATGTAGTCCGATTGATAACATGACTAAATATTATTAATTTACTAATTACTTATAACTAGGGTGGTACCGCGAAACGTTCGTCCCTTTTATGAGGATGGGCGTTTTTTATTTGCTGATTTATAGTATTACTGGAATTGTGCAGAACATGAGATGAGATGGAGGATATTTAAGGATGAAAAATCTAAAAGCAAGTGAAATTAGACAAAGTTTTATAGATTATTTTGTTGAAAAAGGACATATGGTTGAACCATCAGCACCTTTAGTACCAATTGATGATGATTCGCTATTATGGATTAATTCAGGAGTAGCGACTTTAAAAAAATATTTCGATGGCCGTGAAACACCTAAAAAACCAAGGATTGTAAATTCTCAAAAAGCAATTCGAACAAATGATATTGAAAATGTAGGTTTCACTGCAAGACACCATACATTCTTTGAAATGCTTGGTAATTTTTCAATTGGGGACTACTTTAAACGTGAAGCAATTACATTTGCTTGGGAATTTTTAACAAGTGATAAATGGATGGCAATGGAGCCAGAAAAACTATATGTCACGATTCATCCTGAAGATACGGAAGCTTATGAAATTTGGAATGAAGAGATTGGTTTAGAGGAAAGTCGAATCATTCGTATTGAAGGAAATTTCTGGGATATTGGTGAAGGTCCTTCAGGTCCTAATACTGAGATTTTTTATGATAGAGGAGAGCAATTTGGTGCTAATGACCCAGCAGAGGAAATGTATCCAGGTGGAGAAAATGAGCGTTATCTTGAAGTATGGAATTTAGTATTTAGTGAGTTCAATCATAACAAAGATCACTCATATACGCCGTTACCAAATAAAAATATTGATACGGGTATGGGATTAGAACGTATGGCATCAATAGCTCAAAATGTTCGCACGAATTATGAAACAGATTTATTTATGCCAATTATTAATGAAGTTGAACAGATTTCAGGAAAAAAATATTTAGAAGTTGAAGCCAACGATGTAGCATTTAAAGTTATCGCTGACCATATTAGAACGATTGCCTTTGCCATTGCAGATGGTGCTTTGCCAGCAAATGAAGGTCGTGGATATGTATTACGACGTCTATTACGTCGTGCAGTGAGATTCAGTCAAACTTTAAATATCAATGAACCATTCATGTATCGTTTAGTGGATATTGTGGCTGAAATTATGGAACCGTATTATCCAAATGTTCTTGAAAAAGCTGATTTTATTAAACGTGTAATTAAATCTGAGGAAGAGCGTTTCCATGAAACATTAGAAGAAGGTTTAGCAATTTTAAATAATTTAGTTGCAAATGCAAAAGAAGGCAACCATCAGATAAGCGGTAAAGATGCATTTAAATTATATGATACTTATGGTTTCCCTATTGAACTAACTGAAGAAATTGCACTACAAGAACAATTGTCAGTAGATATGGAAACATTTGATGCAGAAATGCAACAACAAAGAGATAGAGCAAGACAAGCACGTCAAAATACGCAATCTATGCAAGTACAAAGTGAAGTATTGAAAAATATTACAACACAAAGTAACTTTGTCGGTTATGATGTAATGGAGCAAGCTACAACAATAACTGATATACTATTTGACGGTGCATTAGTTGAATCTGTAGAAGCAGGTCAAAGCATTCACTTTATTTTAGAGGAAACACCGTTTTATGCGGTAAGTGGTGGTCAAGTTGCTGATAAAGGTACAGTTGGTAACGAACACTTTGAAATAGCTGTAAACGAAGTAACAAAAACGCCAAATGGTCAAAATCTCCACAAAGGTGAAGTTCAATTTGGTCAAGTTACAAAAGGTAGTACTGTAGAAGCTAAAGTAAATCAAAAAGCACGTTTAGCTATTGAGAAAAACCATAGCGCAACGCATTTATTACATGCTGCTTTGAAAGAAGTATTGGGAGATCATGTTAACCAAGCAGGTTCATTAGTAGAAAGTGATCGACTACGCTTTGACTTTTCACATTTTGGACCAATGAATGATAATGAAATTGCTGAAGTTGAACGTCGAGTTAACGAAGAAATTTGGAATAGCATCAATGTAAACATTAAAGAAATGTCAATTTCAGATGCAAAAGCAATGGGTGCAATGGCTTTATTCGGAGAAAAATATGGAGACGTTGTTCGTGTAGTCGATATGTCACCGTATTCTATCGAATTATGTGGAGGAACACATGTTAACAATACATCAGAAATTGGGTTGTTTAAAATTGTTAGTGAGTCAGGTACTGGTGCTGGAGTTAGACGTATTGAAGCGTTGACTGGTAAAGGTGCGTTCCAATATTTAGAAGCAGTTCAAGAAAAATTCAATGCTGTTAAAGATCTTGTAAAAGTGAAATCTGACGATCAAGTGGTTGATAAAGTGCAGCAAATGCAAGTAGACGAAAAAGAACTAACGAAGCAATTAGAACAACGTAATAAAGAAATTACGTCACTAAAAATGGGTGATATCACAGATCAAGTTGAAGAAATTAATGGACTTAAGGTATTAGCTACAGAAGTTGAAGTTGCAAATGCAAAAGCTATTCGTGAAACGATGGATGATTTCAAATCGAAGTTACAAGATACAGTAATTATCTTAATTAGTAACGTTGATGGAAAGGTTTCTCTTATCGCCACTGTACCTAAAGAACTTACAGGAAAAATCAAAGCTGGTGATATTATTAAGAATATGGCTCCACAAGTTGGTGGTAAAGGTGGCGGTCGTCCAGATATGGCTCAAGGTGGCGGAACTGAACCTGAAAACATCACAGAATCATTACGTTTCATTAAAAATTATATTAAATCACTATAACTTAAAACCATTGTCATGTAGAATGTAACTAAAGTATAGAAATTATTTGCGCGATTTAAGGAGTGTTTAACAATGGAAAACTTTGATAAAACAATGAAATTCAATTATGATGAAATTCCTAAAGAAGATGTCAAAACAGTATTGCAAAATGTCTACAAAACGTTAGAAGAAAAAAACTATAATCCTGTAAATCAAATTGTAGGTTATCTCTTATCTGGAGATCCTGCCTATATTCCGCGTCACAATGAAGCTAGAAATCAAATCCGTCGTATAGATCGTGATGATATTATGGAAGAATTAGTTTCAAATTATTTAACTGAGAATGATAAGTAAGCAATGCTAAAGCATAAAATAATAGGATTAGATGTAGGAAGTAAAACTGTTGGTATAGCAATAAGTGATTTAATGGGTTGGACAGCCCAAGGGTTAGATACACTCCAAATAGATGAAGCAAATGGCGATTTAGGTATAGCAGCATTAGTGAAAATAATAGAAAAAGAAAAAGTAGGCTCTGTTGTAATTGGATTGCCAAAGAATATGAATAATTCTATTGGATTTCGAGGCGAGGCTTCGTTACAATACAAGGAGCAACTACAAGAAGCATTGCCATCATTAGAGATTATTATGTGGGATGAACGATTGAGTACGATGGCCGCTGAACGTTCTTTACTAGAGGCAGATGTTTCAAGACAGAAAAGAAAAAAAGTAATAGACAAAATGGCAGCAGTATTCATCTTGCAAGGTTATTTAGATTCTATTCAATAATAAAGGAGCGTTATACAATGACAGAACATAATCATGATGCAGAATTACAAATTAACAACGAAGAGGAATTATTAACTTTATACGATGAAGAAGGTAATGAAGTCTTATACCGTAAAGTTTTAGAATTCTATCATCCAGAATTTAAGAAAGAGTATGTGATTCTTGCAGAAGAAGGCGCAGAATCTGATGACGATGATTTAGTAGAATTAATCCCAATGATTAATGAAGCTGATGAAAATGGTGACGGTGGTAAATTCTTACCAGTAGAAACAGATGAAGAATGGGATATGATTGAAGAAATCGTCAATACAGAAATGGATGATCATGACCACGATCATGAACACTAAATGATAATCTGATTTATTTTAGTCTGAACGATGATAATTAAATTAGTATGAGATTGGAAATCATCTTCCTACTCTCGAAAGCAAGCGAGTCAATCCTTAATTGGGTTGACTCGCTTTTTAATTGTAGAAACATAATGTGTTATACATTTTCCTATAACTGGTTGTTAAGTGTAACATTGGGTGGGAAGCATTTAGATTAAGGCGGTTATGTTATGTCAAAATATAGCTAATATAGTTTAATTCTTTATTTTTCAAGAACTTTAAAACGCAAGATGAAAAACAAGGTTTGCATTAACTCAAAGTGGTAACACAAATAATCTATTAAAAGTCAGTTAATCAACAGTCATTCAAACAATTTACACTTATAATATTCGTTACTTTATGGTAAAATATATAAAGTTAAATTTAAGTGGGAAATGATATATGCATGATTGTAATTGAATATTAAATGATGAAATCAGTTTAATTGTTATTAAAAACAAACATGTTAATTTTGATATCTTAAAGTAATCAGTCAGTTTAGAGGACTGATTTATTTTATTGAGAATTAAAGGGAATCATTTTGCCATAAAGGAAGTTATTACAATGGATAAAAATCAGTTGTATTTATTAGAATTACACAAACAAACTGATTCAAGAATAGAATCATTAAGATCTTATGCTGAACAGAATAATGTTCCAATCGTTGATCGTTTAACATTAGATATGATCAAACAATTAATTAGAATACATCAACCACAACAGATATTGGAAATTGGCACAGCAATTGGTTATAGCTCAATGCAATTTGCATCAGTCTCATCTGATATTCATGTTACAACAATAGAACGAGATGAAGCTATGTTGTCACAAGCAAAGAACAACAGAACGACATTTGGTTTTAATACGCAAATAAGACAAATTGTGGGTAATGCATTGGAACAATTTGAACAGGTAAATGATAGAGTTTACGATATGATTTTTATCGATGCAGCTAAAGCACAATCACAAAAATTCTTCGAACTTTATACACCATTACTAAAAGAAGGCGGTATGGTTATAACAGATAATGTGTTATATCATGGTTTCGTTGCAGATATTGACATAGTTAGAAATCGCAATGTACGTCAAATGGTTAAGAAAGTCCAGTCTTACAATGAATGGTTGATGAATAATGAAAATTACACTACAAACTTTTTAAATATCGATGATGGTTTAGCAATATCAATTAAAGGAGCTTCAAAATGACTGAATTATTAGTTACTCCAAAATCTGTAGCACATATAAGTACGCTAATTGATAAGGGTGCAGATGCCTTTGTTATTGGTGAACAGAAATTTGGATTAAGACTTGCAGGTGAATTTAATAGAACAGATATGGAAGAAGCTGTAAAGTTAATCCATAAACATGGAAAAAAAGCATATGCCGCAGTAAATGGTATCTTTCACAATTACCACTTAAACGCATTAGAATCATACATAGCATTTTTACATGAAATTCAAGTTGATAGAATTATCTTTGGTGATCCAGCAGTAGTTATGTATGTTAAAGCGCAACAGAATCCGATTCCGCTAAACTGGGACGCAGAAGCACTTGTAACGAACCATTTCCAATGTAATTATTGGGGACAAAAGGGTGCTAAACGTGCACAGCTTGCGAGAGAATTAAGCTTAGAAGAAATTTTAAATATTAAAGCAAATACTAACGTTGAGGTTGAAGTACAAGTTCATGGTATGACGTGCATGTTCCAATCTAAACGTATGTTATTAGGCAATTATTATACATTTCAAGAGCGTCAAATGAAAATTCAGAGAAATAAAGAGGCGAATGAACTCTTATTATATGATGAAGAACGAGATAACAAATATCCTGTATATGAAGATTACAATGGTACACATATTATGTCGCCAAATGATATTTGCTTGATTGAAGAATTAGATTCACTGTTAGAAGCAGGAATTGACTCGTTGAAAATTGATGGTGTTTTACAAACTGAAGCATATATTAACGTGTGTACTGAACAATATAGAGAAGCAATCGATTTATATCATGAAGATCCTGAAGCATATGAAGATGAGAAGTTTATGCTAGTTGATCCTATTGAGGCAATTCAACCGGAACATCGTCCATTTGACGAAGGATTCTTATTTAAACAAACGGTTTACTAAGGAGGGCTTAAGAATGAAAGTTTTAGAAAAAGAAAATGCACAACAACTACCTAAAATAAAAAAGCCTGAACTTCTTGCCCCGGCTGGAAATTTAGAAAAATTAAAAATTGCGGTTCATTATGGTGCGGATGCGGTGTTTCTTGGTGGACAAGAATATGGCTTGAGATCAAATGCTGATAACTTTACGATGGAAGAAATCAAAGAGGGTGTTGAATTCGCGAATCGTTATGGAGCAAAAATCTATGTTACGACCAATATCATTGCACATGATGAAAATATTGAGGGGTTAGATGAATACCTCAGAGCACTTGAAAAAACAGGCGCAACTGGTATTATCGTGGCAGATCCATTAATTATTGAAACGTGTAAACGCGTTGCTCCAAAATTAGAAATTCATTTATCGACACAACAATCACTTTCGAACTATAAAGCGGTTGAATTTTGGAAAGAAGAAGGATTGGACCGTGTTGTGTTGGCTCGTGAAACAGGTGCCATGGAAATGCAAGAAATGAAAGATAAAGTTGACATTGAAATTGAGTCATTTATACATGGTGCAATGTGTATAGCTTATTCAGGTCGTTGTACATTAAGTAACCATATGACAGCACGTGATTCTAACCGTGGTGGTTGTTGTCAAAGTTGTCGTTGGGATTATGACTTGTTAGAGGTTGATGAAGATGGAGAATTAGATCTTTACTATGACGGTGAGGGTGAAGTTACACCATTTGCTATGAGTCCTAAAGATTTAAAGTTAATTGAATCTATACCTAATATGATGGATATTGGTGTTGACTCTTTAAAAATTGAAGGTAGAATGAAATCAATTCATTATATTGCGACAGTTGTGTCAGTATATAGAAAGGTTATTGACGCATATGCCGCAGATCCACAAAACTTTAAAATTAAACCTGAATGGTTAATTGAATTAGATAAATGTGCCAATAGAGACACTGCTTCAGCCTTTATTGAAGGGACACCTGGCTTTGAAGAACAAATGTTTGGTGAGCAAGGTTCAAAGAAATCGCCATTTGATTTTTGTGGTTTAGTATTAGATTATGATGAAACAACACATATTGCTACGGTTCAACAACGCAATAATTTTAAACCGGGCCAAGAAATTGAATTCTTTGGTCCAGAAATCGAAACATTTAGACAAGTTGTTGATAAGATATACGATGAAGAGGGTAATGAACTTGATGCTGCACGTCATCCATTGCAAATCGTGCAAATTAAAGTAGATCATCCAATTTATCCGAACAACATGATGAGAAAGGAAATTGGATAATGAAAAGTACGACAATTATTGGTATTGCTGGTGGCTCAGGTTCAGGTAAAACATCTGTAACAAATGAAATTATGAAAAATTTAGAAGGTCATAGTGTTGCATTATTAGCGCAAGACTATTACTATAAAGACCAATCGCATTTAACATTTGAAGAACGTTTGGAAACAAATTACGACCATCCATTTGCTTTCGATAACGATTTGCTAATCGAAAATTTAAATGACTTGCGTAATGGTAAACAAATTGAAGTACCTACGTATGATTACACAAATCATACGAGAAGCGATGAAACGATTGCATTTGAGCCAAAAGATGTTATTATCGTAGAAGGTATCTTTGCATTGGAAAATAAAACATTAAGAGACTTAATGGATGTTAAGATTTATGTCGATACAGATGCAGACTTACGTATTTTAAGAAGACTTTTACGTGATACAGAAGAAAGAGGTCGTACGATGGAGTCTGTAATTAATCAATATTTAAATGTGGTTCGACCAATGCATAATCAATTTATTGAACCGACAAAGAGATATGCAGATATTATTATTCCAGAAGGTGGAAGTAATAAAGTAGCTATCGATATAATGACAACAAAGATTCAAACATTAGTAAGTAAACAATAGTATGTATATGTAAAGGAAGATGACACTATGGAAAATCAAAAACAATATCCAATGACTCAAGAAGGATTTGAGAAATTAGAACGTGAACTTGAAGAATTAAAAACAGTAAAACGTCCTGAAGTCGTTGAAAAAATTAAAGTAGCGCGTTCTTTCGGTGATTTATCTGAGAACTCTGAGTATGATGCTGCGAAAGACGAGCAAGGTTTTATCGAACAAGATATCCAACGTGTTGAACATATGTTAAGAAATGCGTTAATCATCGAAGATACTGGTGACAATAATCAAGTACAACTTGGTAAAACAGTTACATTTATTGAATTACCAGGTGATGAAGAAGAAAGTTATCAAATCGTTGGATCTGCAGAGGCAGATGCATTTAAAGGTAAAATCTCTAATGAATCACCAATGGCTAAAAGTTTAATTGGTAAAAAATTAGAAGACGAAGTACGTGTACCATTACCAAATGGTGGAGAAATTAACGTTAAGATTGTCAATATCAAATAATTATAATCAAAATACTGTCTAAACTATTACTCATGTTGATAAAAGTATGAGCATAACCGGTCACTATTTGATTGTATAACATATAGTTTCAGAACAAGAACGACTCTAACATGTTTATAATGAATCTGGAACTTAAATACGTAGCATTAAGCCCATCAAAGGTCTAAAATCTTTGATGGGCTTATTATTTATTTCAATAATCTGTAATTTTATTGCTCACTTACCAAGGTACTCGATCGAAATTGGTCTCGACACGTATACTACGCTCACAGTCATTCGCAAACAATATGAAGTTCTAATATGTTATTACTAAAAAAGTAAGACATATACTTATAATTAAATACATTCCACTAAACTAAATTGACGAGGTGTCTTATGTATAAAAATTAGAATATGTCTCAATTCACTCACCTATGGAAACAGAAAGGCTTATCATTAAAAACGATAGCGCACACATTGTAAAGAGCATTTAGTAGAAATTATTTCAGACAGTGAAGTCGACGAAGTGAACTATTCCTATGGTGTTTCTTCTTATTATCCTAAAATGATGTTAAAAATCATCCCTTTTACATATATATAAATCCAAGCGATTTTCTCTAGATGCAAAATCGAAAGTGCTTTAACTGATCGCATTCGAATGTTAATGGTTAGCACAAAAACAAACTCCTGTTTATAGAACAATTAATCCTTTTAAAGTGAACTCAATTGAGCATGATGACATGACTAAATAATAATTATATTTATAGTTACATATTGAAGTATTCTCATATGACTAAAGTGCTATAAATTACAAAATTGAATTTTAGCAAATATGAATAGGTTGTTTAAGGTGGGATTTTACACTTTAGCAAGAAATATCTATACGACAGCTGTGCGATTTGGTAAATTATTACTAATAATAAACTTTATTTTCTAAATTTTCTAAAAGTAAAGATTATTACAGGTTTAAGTTATATGATTAGGATAGGTTATTAACAATTATAATTTTTTGTAATTAAACATATAACTTAAATTGATGATATAATTAAAATGTTAAGCGTACAATTAAATATTTTACAAAAACGAATTGTTAATAACATAAAGGGGAGAATGTTTTTGGAATTTAAATTAATTAACGAGCAAACAATTATGATTTACTTTGAAAATCAAATTGATCCTAAAACGTTCGCAAAGGTACAACATGTGTCTCAATATATTAAGGATAAACAACTTCAGTCGATAACTGAGATAATACCTTCTTATAGAGCAATTATGTTATATGTTGATACTAATATTTCAACGTTGAACGAAGTATTAAATGACTTGGATTTGGAACAATTGGATATAAGTTCAATAAATGAGAAACAATTAAGAAATAAGACGATTCATTTACCTGTACTATATGGAGGGGAATATGGTCAGGATATTGAAGAAGTTGCAACTTACAATGATTTAACAACAGAAGAGGTTGTCAAAATACATAGCAGCAATAAATATTTAATTTATATGCTAGGTTTCATGCCAGGGTTCCCATTTTTAGGAGGCTTAGATGCTAATTTGCATACACCTAGACGCAAAGAGCCAAGGACAAAGATAGAAGCTGGTTCGGTAGGTATCGCAAATAATCAGACTGGATTATATCCGAAGCAATCACCTGGAGGTTGGCAAATTATTGGTCGAACACCTATCAATGTATTTGATATTAATCGTGAACCGATGTGTTTGTACGAAGCAGGAGATTCGATTCAATTTTATTCAATTGATAAAGACACTTATCAACAAATTGAACAGGAACAAACACAAGATGATTTTAATATTGAAAAGTGGGTGAAGTTTGATTATGAGCATTAAAATATTAAAACCAGGATTATTTAGTACCATCCAAGATAAAGGTCGAGTAGGTTATCAGGATCAAGGATTTTCGTCTGCGGGTGCATTAGATGATAATGCACTTCGATTAGGTCAAGCGTTATTGAACCATGAAGGACCAGCAATTGAATATACAGTAATTGGACCTACCATAGAATTTTTAGCAGATAATGCTATTGTTATGACGGGAGCCCGTTTTAACGTTACCTTAAATAGCGACAATATTGATCAGAATACAGTCATTAACGTGAAAAAAGGTGATGTTTTAGAAATCGGTCAAGTAACGAAAGGTGCTCGAGGCTATTTAAATTTTGCTAATCCATTACAATTACCTAAAATCGCAGGTAGCTATTCGACACACACAAGAAGTCAAATTGGTGGTTATCAAGGTAGAACGTTAAAAAAAGATGACGTATTAACAACAGAAAAAGTGAAGAATTATACAACGCGCATTGGTCTAAGTGCAAATTACAATGAAGAGATATTCGACCAACAGATTATCCATATCGTTGAAGGGCCTCAGATCGATGCATTTTCAGAAACATCAATAAATGCGCTTACATCATCTGTATTTAAAATATCAGAGCAATCAGATCGTATGGGTTATAGACTACAAGGTGATAGTATTCCACCAATAGCGTCGGCCGATATTATTTCTGAACCTGTAGCACTGGGAAGTATCCAAGTGCCAAATGATGGTAATCCAATTATTTTACTTAATGATAAACAAACAGTAGGTGGATATACAAAAATTGCAACAGTTTGTGCCATGGATTTACAAGTTCTTGCACAAAAACAACCTGGATCTGAAATTCAATTTGAATGGATATCTGTTGAACAAGCAACTGAACAATTAAAAGAGAAAGAACATAAATTTCTTCAAGAGTTAACAAACATAGAGCAAAAACCAATATATGATTTGAAGCAATTAAGACCTACAGCTTCAAGAATTAAAAATTTATTAAAAGGGGAATAATGATGAATTTTGAAAAAATAGAGCAATTAATAAAACTTGTTAAAGATAATGACATGAAGAAATTTAAATATAAAGATTATGAGCAAGAAATTGAATTTGATTTTACAGACAATCAGATTAATCAAAGTGTGGGAAATGCGGCCACTCAACCGCAGAATTCAGATTCACAACAAAGTACAAATCAACAGCAAGCAGCATCAGATGAAAGCGTTGACTATGTGAAAGCACCGATGGTCGGTACATTTTTCTTACAAGATGAAAAGGAACTTACAAATCCTTTAGTCAATGTAGGAGATAAAATCAAGAAAGGCGATACAATTGGTTATATTGAAGCAATGAAAGTCCTAAATGAAGTGACTAGCGATGTAGAAGGTGTGGTTGATGAAATTCTAGTATCACACGGAACTAATGTCGAATATGATCAAGCCATTATCAAAGTAAAATAAATTTCTGAAAGGGGCGTTTGCATTGTATCGTTGTTTAATTGCAAACAGAGGTGAAATTGCTGTACGCATCATCCGTGCATGTAGAGAATTAGGAATCGAGACAGTTGCTATTTATGCCAAAGGGGATGAATCCAGTCTACATGTCAGCTTAGCTGATCAAGCAATTTGTATTGGAGAAGCAAATCCGTTAGATAGTTATTTAAATCAAGATCGAATTATTAGCGCTGCAGAAATAACCGGCGCAAATGCAATTCATCCAGGTTATGGATTTTTATCAGAAAGTCCGTCTTTCGCTAAAAAAGTTGAAGAAAATGATATCTATTTTATCGGACCAACATATAAAACAATGGAATTAATGGGTGATAAAATCACCGCAAGACAAACCGTTGATCAAGCTGGAGTACCTATCATTCCTGGTTCAACAGATGATGTGAAAACTGTTGAAGAAGTAAAACATATAGCTGAAGAAATTGGTTATCCACTTGTGCTTAAGGCAGCGAGTGGTGGTGGTGGTAAAGGTATTCGCATAGTAAAAGAAGCACCTGAACTACCAAAACTGTTTAAAGAAGCTAAAAGTGAAGGAAAAAAATACTTTGATGACGATCGTATCTATGTAGAGGCATTTATACCTGTTGCGAAACATGTTGAAGTACAAGTGCTAGGTGATGGTCAATTTAACTATATACATCTAGGAGAACGCGATTGTTCTGTTCAGCGAAAAAATCAAAAGTTAATTGAAGAATCGCCTTGTGCAGCATTAACTGAAGAAAAAAGAACTGCAATCTGTAATGATGCAGTAAAAGTTGCCAAAGCATCAAACTATCGTAGTGCGGGAACAATAGAATTTTTAGTGACCGAAGATAGTTATTATTTCATTGAAATGAACGCACGTATTCAAGTAGAACATACCGTTACAGAAATGCGTGCAAATAGAGACTTGTTGCAAGCACAACTTTACCTGATGCAACATAATGAGTTGCCATTTAATCAGTCTGAAGTGCAATTTGATGGGCACGTTATTGAAGCGCGTATTAATGCAGAGAACCCAGAAAAGCAATTCCAACCTTCACCAGGTAAAGTAAATGCATTACATTTACCACAAGGGTTTAACGTAAGAGTAGATAGTCTGTTATACCCAGGCTATACTGTGTCACCAAATTATGATTCATTGGTCGCGAAGGTAATTGTAAAGGCTGACAATCGTGACTTAGCAATTCATAAATTGAAAGTAACATTAGATGAAATGGTTATTGATGGATTTACAACTACAGCTGACTTTTTATATGGAGTACTTTCATATCCGTTATATGCTGAAGGTGATGCAAGAGATGTTGATATAAAATTCTTAGATAGACATCAAATTATCAAGGGGGAATCATAATGCAAATCGACTTAAATTGTGATTTAGGAGAGGCATTTGGTAATTACTCATTCGGTGGAGATACAGATATTATACCGTTAATTACTTCTGCTAACATCGCTTGTGGATTTCATGCAGGTGATCAACACGTAATGAATGAAACGATTAAACTAGCTAAAGCAAATCATATTGGTATAGGTGCTCATCCAGGTTTACCTGACTTACAAGGCTTTGGCAGAAGAAATATGGATTTAACACCAGATGAAGTTTATGACGTCGTAGTGTATCAACTTGGTGCATTAAATGGGTTCTGTAAAATTCATGATGTGCAATTAAATCATGTTAAACCACATGGCGCATTATATCAGATGGGTGCTAGAAACAAAGAAATTGCTAATGCGATTGCCCAAGCAGTGTATGACTTTGATAAAACATTGATTTATGTAGGTTTGTCCAATACTTTATTGATTTCAGAAGCACAAGCAGTTGGATTGAAAACGGCTTCTGAAGTATTTGCTGACAGACGTTATGAAGATGATGGTCAGTTAGTAAGTAGGAAAGATAATGACGCATTGATAACAGATACTGAAGAGGCTATCAATCAAGTATTGAGAATGGTAACTGAGCAAAAAGTAATTACAAAGAACAAAAATGAAATAGACATACAAGCAGATACAATTTGTGTCCATGGGGATGGCGCACATGCATTGGAATTCGTATCTCAAATCAGAGAGCGTTTAACGAAAGAAGGTATTTCTATTACCAAAATAGGGGGATAAACAAAATGGGAGATAAATTAAAGCCGAAAGCAACAGAGGAAAGTTTCACAAAAAATCATAAAAGGTTACTGTTAGGATCCGTATTTTTAATGGCGACATCTGCAATAGGGCCCGCTTTCTTAACTCAAACTGCAGTTTTTACAGCACAATTCACTGCAAGTTTTGCATTCGCCATTTTATTATCAATACTAATTGATATTGGTGCTCAAATTAATATTTGGAGAATATTAGTTGTTACTGGAAAACGTGGTCAAGAAGTTGCCAACGAAATTTTAGGAGGCCTTGGCACTTTCATTTCAATATTAATTGGTATTGGAGGACTTGCCTTTAATATTGGGAATATTGCTGGAGCTGGTTTAGGATTAAATGCAATTTTTGGAATAGACGTTAAAATTGGTGCGGCAATCACAGCAGTACTATCAATTGCGATTTTCATTAGTAAAAGTGGACAAAAAATAATGGATGTTGTAACAATGTTCTTAGGTGTATTAATGATTGCTGTAGTAGCGTTTGTTATGTTTAAAGCAAACCCACCATATTTAGAAGCAGCAACACATATGGTAATGCCAGAGCAACCACTTGCATTAGTGTTACCAATTATTACCTTAGTTGGTGGTACTGTAGGTGGATACATTACCTTTGCTGGTGCACACAGAATCTTAGATTCAGGTGTAGAAGGAAAATCATTTTTGCCGTTTGTTAATAAAGCTGCAGTAGCAGGGATTTTAACAACTGGTGTATTAAGAACACTATTATTCTTAGCGGTATTAGGTGTTGTGGTAACAGGTGTAACTTTAAACTCTGAGAACCCACCAGCATCAGTATTTGAACATGTGTTAGGTCCGATTGGTAGAAACATATTCGGTATTGTATTATTTGCTGCCGCTATGTCATCAGTGATTGGCTCTGCTTATACAAGTGCAACATTCTTGAAAACTTTACACAAATCTATAAATAATAAAACAAATATTATTGTTATCACGTTTATTGTTGTATCTACACTCGTATTCTTGTTCTTAGGTAAGCCCGTTACATTATTAATTGTAGCAGGTGCGTTAAATGGTTTAATCTTACCAATAACATTAGGAACAATCCTTATCGCAAGTAAACGTAAATCTATCGTTGGTGACTATAAACACCCGACATGGATGCTCGTATTTGGTATTATTGCAGTCGTTGTTACGATTGTAACAGGGGTGTTCTCACTGCAAGGTTTAACAGAATTATGGGGATCTTAAGATTTCTATAATGCAATAGTTAATGTTGTTCAAAAATGTCCCCGTGATACACTCGTGATACTATTATTTTGAAATAAGATTTAAATTTAGAACTTATAGACTGTCGACATAAAACCTATGTTGACAGTTTTTTTATTATTGAATATTTAGATTGTGCAAAAAATCGACTGTTTAATTACATTTATAATTAGCTCAAACATTTAACTATTTTATTTAATGTAGTATATTATAAAATGTATTGCTAAAATAGAATGTATTATATTTTATAGCTATGTTTTCAATAGTAAGGGATGTTTGAGATGGAAAGAATTATAGATTTTGTAATTGTACTTATTATTGGTATTGTACTCATATCATTAGTTTGTATGGCAATGGCAAGTGTGATGCCATTATTACGAATGACATGGCACAGTGTATATGAAACACCGAGAATGTCTTATGAGTTTCCTCGAAGATACTACTAATGTTAGGGAACTTTTAATGTTAAGTAATGTAATTTGAATGAATATTTGACCAGTTTGCAAAGATGGTCTATACTTTTTAAATTAATAAATTTTTCGAGGCAGATAAAAAATTGTTTTTATCTGTTTTTTACTGTAAAAAATAAATTCGATTATATTAATACTGTATGGAGATGAATGTGACTGAAATTGCATGAAATCAGCGGAAATATTGTATCTAAGATCGAGCTATGAATATAAATATGGTAGAATAGCAAAGGCTAGGATTTTAAGATGAGGTGAATTATAATGATAGGTATCATAGGTGCTATGGAAGAGGAAGTAGCAATCTTAAAAAATAAAATTAATGCATTAGAAGAAATAAAAATAGCGCATGTTATTTTTTATAAAGGACAATTAGAAGGTAAAGATATCGTTTTAACGCAAAGTGGAATTGGTAAAGTTAATGTTGCGATTTCTACAACGTTATTAATCGAACAGTTTAAACCCGATTTAATCATTAATACTGGTTCTGCAGGTGCATTAGACAAAGCGTTAAATGTTGGAGATGTCGTTGTAAGTGATCGTGTAATGTATCATGATGCAGATGCTAGAGCATTTGGATATGAATTGGGACAAATTCCACAAATGCCAGCAAGTTTCGATAGTGATAGTAATTTATTACAGAAGGCAACTGAGGCTATTAAAGAACAGCAATTAACTGCTAAGATTGGACTTATTGTCAGTGGTGATAGTTTTATTGGTACATTTGAACAACGTGCGACTATTAAGGAGAACTTTAAAGATGCATTGGCTGCAGAAATGGAAGCGACTGCAATAGCACAAACATGTTACCAGTTTAATTTACCATTTATTATCACGCGAGCGATTTCTGATTTAGCTGATGGAGATGCAGGTATTACTTTTGATGCATTTTTAGAAAAAGCAGCAATTTCATCAAGTGAAATTGTCGAACGTTTAATTAAATCTATATAAAAAGGTGAAAAGAAAATGGGTATGATAAAAAAATATTTTATGCCAAATGAATATGTACAATCAATATTCCAAATAGATATACAAAAACTTGCTGACTCAGGTATGAAAGGTATCATTACTGATTTAGATAACACACTCGTTGGTTGGGATGAAGCTGAACCAACAGATGCAGTTAAAAAATGGTTTAAAGATGTTAATGAAGCTGGTATGACGATTACAATAGTATCAAATAATAACGAACGTAGAGTAGCAAGCTTTTCAAAATCATTAGAAGTTGATTATATCTTTAAAGCTAGAAAACCTAGAGGTCGTGCTTTTAACCAAGCGGCACAATCAATGCAACTTGATCCTGCTGAAATTGTTGTTATTGGAGATCAAATGATGACTGATGTCTTTGGAGGAAATCGTCGAGGATTATTTACTATTATGGTAGTTCCGGTAAAACATACAGATGGTTTTATTACTAAATTCAACAGACTTGTCGAACGTCGTTTATTACAACATTTTAGAAAAAAAGGCTATATCACATGGGAGGAAAATTGATTGACTGAGACTGAATTATTAAAATGTATCGGTTGTGGTGCACCATTACAATCAGAAGATCCTGACGCACCTGGATATGTACCAGAACATAATCTATTTCGCGAGGATGTTATATGTAAACGTTGCTTTAGATTGAAAAATTACAATGAAGTACAAGACGTGGGTTTAGACAGTGAGGACTTTTTAAATTTATTAAATGGTTTAGCTGATAAAAATGGCATAATTGTCAATGTGGTAGATGTATTTGACTTTGAAGGATCATTTATCAATGCTTTGAAAAGAATCGTAGGCAATAAGAAGATTATTTTAGCAGCTAATAAATTAGATTTATTACCAAAGCAAATTAATAAGCGTCGTGTTAAAGAATGGTTGAAAAAAACCGCAAGAAAATACGGCTTGGAAGCTGATGATGTTGTCCTTATTTCAGCGATGAAGAATGAAGGAATTGAAGAATTGTTAGAATCAATCAATAGTGTTCGTAAAAATGATGACGTTTATATCGTTGGAACGACAAATGTTGGGAAATCAACTTTGATTAATAAATTAATTGAACGTAGTGTAGGAGAAAAAGATGTCGTAACAACATCACGTTTCCCTGGTACAACTTTAGATATGATAGATATTCCATTAGATGAAACATCGTTCATGTTTGATACACCTGGTATTATTCAAGCGCATCAAATGACACACTTTGTGAGTGACAAAGAGCTTAAAACGATTATGCCGAAAAATGAAATTAAGCAGCGTGTTTATCAACTAAATGAAGATCAAACGTTATTCTTTGGTGGTTTAGCACGTATTGACTATGTAAGTGGTGGCAAACGTCCGTTAGTTTGTTATTTTTCAAATGAGTTAAATATACACAGAACCAAGACTGAAAAAGCAAATGAGCTATGGAAAAATCAAATTGGTTCATTATTAGCACCGCCGAATGATCCAAAGCAGTTTGATTTACAAAATATTAAAGCTGTACGTCTCGAAACGGGTAAAGAAAAGCGTGATGTGATGATTTCTGGACTTGGCTTTATCACAATTGATAAAGGTGCAAAGGTTATTGTCCGTGTACCTAAGAATGTTGATGTTATTTTAAGAAATTCAATTATGTAAGGGGGTAAATTATGAAATACGCGGTTATCGGAAATCCAATAGATCATTCATTATCACCTGCTATGCATAATGCGAATTTTGAAGCACTACATGATGAAGATGCATCTTATGAAGCAATTGATATACCCCAAGAAAAATTTCATTTAATTAAAGAAATAATAACTGAAAAGGGTATAGAAGCATTTAATGTTACAATTCCACATAAAGAAAATATCATTCCATATCTTGATGAAATTGATAGTCAATCTGAAACTGTAGGTGCAGTTAATACAGTCAAAATAGTGAATGATAAATGGATTGGTTATAACACTGATGGAATTGGGTATGTAACTGGATTAAAGCAAGTGTATCCCGATTTAGAGCATGCTTATATATTAATGCTTGGTGCTGGTGGTGCGAGTAAAGGAATTGCAAATGAACTAACTAAATATGTTCAACCAAAACTAACGGTTGCTAATAGAACGATGTCTCGATTTGATAATTGGAATTTAGATATAAATAAAATTTCACTGACTGATGCGGAATCTGCATTATCTGAATTTGACATTATTATAAATACGACCCCAGCGGGTATGAAAAGTAACAAAGAAATTCCAATAAATCTTGATAATTTAGCAGAACACACATTAGTAAGTGATATTGTTTATATTCCATTTAAAACACCGATATTAGAAAAAGCAGAAGAAAATGGCAATCCAATCCATAATGGTTTAGATATGTTTGTTTACCAAGGTGCTGAAAGTTTCAAGATTTGGACAGGAAAAATGCCTAATATTAAAGTTATGAAAGAAGCAGTATTAAAAAGGTTATAGAGGAGAATTTACAATGTTAACAGGTAAACAAAAAAGATTTTTAAGAAGTAAAGCTCATAATGTGGATCCAACTTTCCAAATAGGAAAATCTGGAATTAGTGACAATATGGTAACGCAAATAAAGGATACACTTGAAAATAGAGAATTGATTAAAATACATGTGTTACAAAATAATTTTGAAGATAAAAATGATTTGGCGCAGAGTTTAAGTGATGCAACTAAAAGTGAAATTGTACAAGTAATCGGGTCAATGATTGTATTATACAAAGAATCAACGGACAATAAACAAATTCAATTACCATAATGACAAAATCTATTGTAATCTACGGTGGGCAATTTAACCCGATTCATATAGCTCACATGGTTGTAGCTAGCGAAGTTAATCATGCGATAAAGCCAGATAAATTTATATTTTTACCAAGTTATATGTCGCCATTAAAAGTACAAGATGAATATTTAGATGCGAAATTTCGAGTTGAAATGATTAAGCGTACAATCGATGAACTCGGTTTCGGTGAAATATGTTTAGATGAAATAGAACGTAAAGGTCAAAGCTATACATTCGATACGATTTTGCAAATGTTGGAACGATATCCAACAGCAAAATTATATTTTGTAATAGGCACGGATCAGTATGATCAACTTGATAAATGGTATAGGATTGATGAACTAAAAGCCAAAATCACTTTTGTAATTGTTAATAGAGGCCAATCAACACAGGATGTTGAAGATGGTATGGTAGCAATTAATATTCCACGCATAGATATAAGTTCAACATTAATTAGGGAGAATGTGAAACGCAAGAACAATATTCAAGTACTTGTACCCTCAAGTGTAGAACATTATATACGAGAGGAAGGGTTATATGAAAATTGATCAAGCAATAGACATTGTAAAGGAAAAATTGCCGCAAAAGCGATTTGAGCATTCACTGAGAGTTGCAGAAACTGCTGTGAAACTAGCGGATATATATGACGGAGATAAAGGTAAAGCAGAATTAGCAGGTATTTTACATGATTATTCAAAATATGATGATTTAGGTGAAATGTATCAAATTGTTACAAAACATAATCTAGATAGTAAATTATTAAGCTACGGTTCGGAAATTTTACACGGACCAGTATGCGCTGTTATTATGAAGGAAAAATATGGTGTATACGATGATGAAGTATTAAGTGCGATTGAATATCATACGACGGGTAGAGCACAAATGACAAAAACGGAAAAGCTTGTTTTTGTTGCAGATTACATTGAACCTGGACGTAAGACCCCAGGCGTTGAAGAAATTCGTGATTTAGCATACAATCAAGGTAGCTTAGATAAAACAATATATGAAATATCTAAGCGCACTGTTATGTATTTGATTGGTAAAGATATCAATGTATTTGACGCGACGATTGCATGCTTGAATTATTACAATTATAGTGACGAAAGAGTAAAGGATGATTAAATGAATTCAGATCAATTATTAAACATTGCTGTCGAAGCAACAGAGAGTAAAAAAGCAGAAGATATAATTTCGTTAAAAATGCAAGGTATTAGTGATATGACAGATTACTTTGTAATATGCCATGGTAATAATGAACGACAAGTTCAATCAATTGCACGTGCTGTCAAAGAAGCGGCAAACGAGGCAGACATCGAAGTGAAACGTATGGAAGGTTTTAATGAAGCGAGATGGATTCTAATTGATTTAGCTGATGTTGTAATCCATGTATTCCATAAAGATGAAAGAGACTATTACAATATTGAGAAATTATATCAAGATGCACCGTTAGAAACATATGGACAGGCTGTTTATTAATTATGGTTCAATATGAAGAAATGAGTTTGTTCTATGATCAACTTACATTAGATCAACCCTATGATGCATGGTTAGATATTGTTCAAACGCATGCTAAAGATAACGCATCTATATTAGATATTGGTTGTGGAACAGGCAGTTTTACATCACTATTATCAACTTATAATGATGTCACGGGCATGGATTTAAGCGTTGATATGTTAGCGATGGCTTCACAAAAATCAACACATGTGAATTGGCTTGAAGGAGATATGACAGATTTTGATTTCAACAGACAATTTGACGTGATTACTATTTTTTGTGATTCATTAAATTATTTACAAGACCAAGATGATGTTATTGCTACATTTCAACATGTGAATAAGCATTTAATGGCTGATGGCGTGTTAATGTTTGATGTTCATACGACTCACAAAATGGATACACTTTTTAATAATCAGAGTTACATTGATGAGTCAGAAGATATTTATTTAGGATGGGAAGCTGTACAAGGTGAGGAAAAACATAGCGTATGGCATGATATGTCATTCTTTATTAAAAAAGAGAATGGACAATACGAACGCTTTAATGAATCACATTATCAAAGAACCTATTCTAAAAATGAATACATTGATATGCTAAAGCAAACTGGATTTACTAAGATAAAAACATTTGTAGACTTTGATATAAATAATAAAGATGATGAAAACGGGCACCGCTTGTTTTTTATTGTAAAAAAATAAAGTAAAAACACTCCTTGATACGTGTAATGTATTGAGGAGTGATTTTTTATGCTACCAATAATAGAAAACATTAAATCGTTTGTATTAAAATACCGCTATTTCTTAATTTGTATTTGTGTATTGTGCGTAATCATTATATTTTTATTATTGAGTAACTTTAATAATCAACAAGATATTGTTCAACATAAAGGAGATAACATTGAACATTTTGCAACAAATAATCTTCATAGCAATCAAACTAAAAGTTCAAATAAAGACAAATCAACTGATGCTAAACAAACTACGACTGTTTTTGTAGATTTAAAGGGTGCTGTTAAAAGACCGGATTTATATGAAATGAAAAGCACGGATCGGGTTAAGCAACTATTAGAAAAAGCAGGTGTTCAACGTGATGCTGATTTAAGTCAAATTAACCTTTCAGAAAAATTAGTAGATCAAAAGTTGATTTATATTCCCAAAAAAGGTGAAGTCTCACAACCTAATTTATCGAAATCACTAAATGAAAATAATGTAAAAAAGTCAACAAAAACTGACAATACAAAGATTAACTTAAATCTTGCTACGGAATCTGAATTACAAAACGTCCCTGGAATCGGTTCAAGTAAAGCTAAGGCTATTATTGAGTATAGAAATGAAAATGGTGCATTTACTACAGTTGAAGATTTAAAGAAAGTAAATGGGATTGGCGTAAAAACATTTGAAAAGTTACGAGAATATTTTATCGTATAGATTTTTGTTGAAATCTGTCATAATAGAAATAAATCTATAATAAAATCGACATTGGAGGAAACATCATGGATCGCATAAAATGGGAAGAATATTTTATGGCACAAAGTCATTTGTTAGCTTTAAGGTCAACATGTGAACGTTTATCGGTTGGGGCAACAATTGTAAAGGATAATCGTATAATAGCAGGTGGGTATAATGGATCAGTGTCAGGAGAAGTACATTGTATAGATGAAGGTTGTCTTATTCAAGACGGACATTGTATTAGAACAATACATGCAGAAATGAACGCTTTACTTCAATGTGCGAAGCAGGGCGTTTCTACTGAAGATGCAACAATATATGTTACTCATTTCCCTTGTTTGAATTGCACAAAATCAATAATCCAAGCAGGAATTAAGACTATTTACTATGCGGAAGACTATCACAACCATGAATATGCATTAAAGCTATTAGATCAATCTGGTATTATTTATAAAAAAATTCCGTTTAATCAGCATCATGTAGCTCAATATTTAGTCAATAAATCATAATTTGATATATTATGCTATAGCGTATTTAGTTGGCGTATTATGGCTACATGTTAAGTTGATCTCGGTATTTCTATTTTTAATTTTATTGTTTATTGCTATTAATAAGAAGTTCAGCATTTTTAAAATAGTTATACTTATATTGATACCATTTGCTAGCTTTATTTTATTTTACAATCATTATGTACATAGCAAAGCCGAACATTACCAAATGTCCAATAAAAAACTAGAACATGACCAAGTCACTTTTCTTGGACATTTGTCACTTGATAATAAAAAAGTGACTGGTAAGTTACGCTATGACAACAAAGAATTTAAATTTTCATATTTTAATAACAGTGAAATAAATCCGATAAAATCAAATAGCATTGTGAACAAGACTTGTCGTATTAATGCAGAAATAAAGCCATTCAAGCATCACTTTAATAATAAAGCGCATATGCTTATTAAAAAAATCGACTTAGCAAGTTGTTATACTTCAAAGAACAATGTTGTGACCAGTTTGCTAGATAACCATAAATTATTTTTAGAACAGAGGTTATCTACATTACACTTTAAAAATACAGATCGTATTTTAGCATTAATTGCTGGTGATACTACCATTATTAATGAACATTATTTAGAGAAATTGAAAGAAACTGGTATTTATCATTTATCTGCTGTTAGTGGTACACATATTGCTATTTTGATATTTGTCATAAGTTTTATGTTAAATCGATTGAAAATACCAATAATATTAATTAAAGTTACATTGATTGTTGTCTTGACTGGCTATTTATTTTATACAAATTTTATTCCAAGTGCGACGAGAGCAATACTGACAGCAATCATTGTAATTAGCCTTCCTAAGCGTGTTATTGACAACTCAATGGACATATTAGGGCTTGCTTTTATCTTATTATCAACGGTCAATCCTTCTTATATTTATAATATTGGCTTTCAGTTTTCATTTTTTATCTCATTTTTAATTTTATTTTCACTCCCTCTTTTAAAAAAATTATCTTTTTTAACTTCACTATTCACCTTGACCACCATTGCTCAACTTGGTGGAATGATCATCAGTATATTTAACTTTAACCAAATTCAATGGATTGGTTTAATTTCGAACTTAATTTTTGTTCCTTTCTATAGTTTTATTTTCTTTCCCTCTATAATACTCATATTTATAACACTTCATTTGCCTTTCCAATTTAATTTTATATCCACTGTATTCAATGCAATAGTAATAGTCCATGATGTTATGTTAGACATATTTTATAAGTTAAATCGATTCAAATGGTATGTAGCTGATTTAAATGAAATTACTAAATTAATAGTTATTATACTAGTTTTGATGACTATAATCCTGTTGGTCAATAAACGGTTTAAATATATTATCATTACACTATCTTTACTTTGTTTTATATTATCGACTATTCCATTCCAAAAAACAGACCAATTAACTATGTTAGATGTTGGTCAAGGTGATGCGATCCTTTTTGAAACATCTAAGAATAAAAATATATTAATTGATACAGGGGGGAATATTAATCAAGCTCATTCAGAATATAATTATCAAATATCAAAATATAAAGTACTTCCAATATTTAAAAAAAGAGGAATATCACAATTGGATTATGTTATTATTACACACCCACATTTAGACCATATGGGCGAGTTACCTTATTTGATAGAGACAATTAAAATAAAGCATATAATTATAGATAAAAAAAGTTTTACGCGTCAGCAGCTCTCGAAGTTGGAAATGCAATGTCATCAGTATAAAATTCAGCTTTTAGATTTTCGTCAACACCCACAATTATTTTTTGGAGATGTATCTATTAATCTGATAGATACAATTATAGAAAATTCAGTTGATTTAAATGAGCACTCAATTATTACTTACATACGCGTTAATGGACATAGTATATTGCTAATGGGTGATGCAACGTCAAATAACGAAAGTATATTTTTGCAAAACTATAATATTTCAAATGTCGATATTTTGAAGATAGGTCATCATGGAAGTAAGACAAGTTCGACCGCTGCTTTTATTGACAAGATACATCCTAAAGTGAGCTTGATTTCAGCAGGTAAAAATAATATGTATCATTTACCTAACAAAGAGGTGGTTGATAGATTGAATGCCATACATACAAATTTATTTCAGACCAGTGAATCAGGTAATGTCACAATAACGTTACATGATGAATTGAAAATTTATACTGATGTAATCAAATAAATATCACTAGTTAGTAGAAAATTGACATGATATAATATTGAAATGTGTAATGGATAAGAAAGGAAGCTATAAATGAGTGAAAATATCGTAACGATATATGGTGAAGTATCAGAATTAATAGAAAAGAAATCTGCCGAGTTAATTGACCAGTATTTACAGCAACCTAAAGATGATTTTAATTTCGTGAAATTCAACTTATATGAGACTGATTTATCAGCCATTATTGAAGAATCATTAACAATGCCTTTCTTTTCAGATAAAAAAGTAGTTCTTGTACAAAATGCTTACGTTTTTACTGGTGAAAAACCACCTAAAGATATGAGTCCGAATATTGAGCAATTAATCGAATTTATTGAAAAATATGACGGTGAAACATTAATCATTTTTGAGGTATATCAAGGGAAATTAGATGAACGAAAAAAATTAGTGAAAACGTTAAAGAAAAGTGCACAAATAAAAAAGATAGAGCAAATGTCAGAAGATGAAATTAAGCAATGGATAAAAAATGAATTGCATGAAAATTATAAAGACATAAAGCAAGATGCTTTAGATTTATTTATCGAGCTAACAGGTATTCAATTTAATATTGTTAAACAAGAAATTGGAAAATTAGTGCTGTTTTTAGAAGATAGGCCGACAATTAATAAACAAGATGTAGATCAAATAGTAAATAGAAGTTTGGAACAAAATGTATTTTTATTAACTGAATATATCCAGAAGAATAATAAAGCCAAAGCGATACAATTAGTAAAAGATTTAATCGCTATGAAAGAAGAACCAATAAAATTGTTAGCATTAATTACTAGCAATTATAGGTTGTTTTACCAAAGTAAGATTTTAAGTCAAAAAGGCTATAGTGGACAGCAAATTGCTAAAACGATATCTGTGCATCCATATAGAGTGAAACTTGCATTGAATCAAGCTAGACATTATCAGCTTGAAAGTTTATTAAATATTATGGATAGTTGTGCTGAAACAGATTACAAATTAAAGTCATCTTATATGGATAAACAACTAATATTAGAATTATTTATCTTATCTTTGTAGTGACGATTAAATCAGTAATCATTTAAATACGAAAATAATCTTGTTTAAAATAGAATATAAAAAAAGTTCAAGCCGAGGCTTGAACTTTTTATTATTTACCAGCTGTCATTAATGATGATTTGATACGAGCAGCTTTGTTTTTGTGGATTAAGTTGCTTTGTGCAGCTTTATCTACTTTTTTCAAAGCGAAACTTACTAAGTCAGCTTTGTTATCAGCGTTAGCTTCTGTAGCTGATTTAGCTCTCTTAACTGCTGTACGCATTTCATTTTTTTGAGAAATGTTACGCTCCTCAGCAGTGTGAGTTGTTTTAACACGTTTAATTGCAGATTTAATGTTTGGCATGTGTGTCACCTCCTAAAAGTGATCTTCGCTATCAAATTTAATTTGATTACAACAAGAAATATTTTATCAAAATGACGCAGTTTCTGCAATCATTTATTTAGCAAAGTGCATAAAATCCCTGTTTATAAATAAGTTAGCTACAAATATATACTTTGTAAGTCATATAATATATGCTATAAGTAAGTGACGCAAGACGTACTACAAATTAAAGAATAAGCTCTATACCTATATGAAGTTTGCAATTGTAAGCTAAAAACGTTATTATATCAAAGAATGTCATACATATTTACGGGCTAGAATTATGAAAGTGAGAAGGATAATACATGGATAAACAAGAACGTTTAGATAGACGTAAAAATATAAGAAACTTTTCTATTATCGCACATATCGACCATGGTAAATCTACGTTAGCTGATAGGATTTTAGAAAATACTAAATCGGTTGAAACAAGAGAAATGCAAGATCAATTGCTTGATTCAATGGATTTAGAAAGAGAACGTGGAATCACAATAAAATTAAATGCAGTTAGGTTAAAGTATGAGGCTAAAGATGGCGAAACTTATACCTTTCATCTGATTGACACACCAGGACACGTCGATTTCACATATGAAGTGTCAAGGTCATTAGCTGCTTGTGAAGGGGCTATTTTAGTAGTTGATTCGGCACAAGGTATCGAAGCTCAAACACTTGCTAACGTGTATTTAGCATTAGATAATGATTTGGAATTACTACCTGTAATCAATAAAATTGATTTGCCTGCAGCTGAGCCTGAAAGAGTTAAACAAGAATTAGAAGATGTCATTGGTATTGATAAAGATGAAGTCGTACTAGCAAGTGCAAAATCAAATATTGGCATTGAGGATATTTTAGAAAAAATTGTCGAGGTCATTCCACCGCCTGAAGGTGACCCTGAAGCGCCGTTGAAAGCATTGATTTTTGATTCGGAATATGACCCATATAGAGGCGTGATATCTTCTATCCGAGTTATGGAGGGTGTTGTAAAAGCTGGTGACCGCATTAAGATGATGGCTACTGGTAAAGAGTTTGAAGTAACAGAAGTAGGTATTAATACACCTAAACAACTGCCGGTTGAAGAATTGACAGTTGGAGATGTTGGTTATATTATTGCAAGCATTAAAAATGTAGACGATTCTCGTGTAGGTGATACGATTACACATGCAGAAAGACCAGCCGCTAATGCCTTACAAGGTTATAAGAAAATGAATCCAATGGTATTCTGCGGACTATTCCCTATCGATAACAAAGATTACAATGATTTACGTGAAGCTTTAGAAAAATTACAGCTTAATGATGCTTCATTAGAATTCGAACCTGAATCTTCACAAGCATTAGGTTTTGGTTATCGAACAGGATTTTTAGGTATGTTACACATGGAAATTATCCAAGAACGAATAGAACGTGAATTTGGAATTGAGTTAATTGCGACAGCACCATCTGTTATTTATCAATGTATAATGAAATCTGGTGAAGAGGTGGCAGTTGATAATCCTGCGCATATGCCTGAAAGAGATAAAATAGATAAAATTTATGAACCATTTGTTAGAGCTACAATGATGGTTCCAAATGATTATGTTGGTGCTGTTATGGAATTATGCCAACGTAAACGAGGACAATTTGTAAATATGGAATATATGGATGATATTCGTGTGAATATTATTTATGAAATACCATTATCTGAAGTGGTTTTTGATTTCTTTGACCAACTTAAATCTAATACAAAAGGGTATGCTTCTTTTGATTATGAATTTATTGATAACAAAGAGAGTAATTTAGTGAAAATGGATATTTTATTAAACGGTGATAAAGTTGATGCTTTAAGCTTTATTGTTCACAAAGACTTTGCCTATGAAAGAGGTAAGGCATTAGTTGAAAAATTAAAAACACTAATTCCACGACAACAGTTTGAAGTTCCTGTTCAAGCTGCAGTAGGTCAAAAAATTGTTGCAAGAACTAATATTAAATCAATGGGTAAAAATGTACTCTCAAAATGTTACGGCGGCGACATCAGTCGTAAGAGAAAATTATTAGAAAAGCAAAAAGCCGGTAAAGCAAAAATGAAAGCAGTAGGTAACGTAGAAATACCTCAAGACGCATTTTTAGCTGTTCTGAAGATGGACGAAGATTAATAATAGATAGATTGGGGCCTTAAATCCAGACGATTTATGCCCCAGTTTTTTGTGTTCTTCACATAAGCTTGATAAATGAAAGAAGGTGAGCGCGTTATGGACGTTAAAAGTGCATATATTCACATTCCTTTTTGTGTGAGAATATGTACATATTGTGATTTCAATAAGTATTATATTCAAAATCAACCCGTTGATACGTATATTGATTGTTTAATCAAAGAAATGGAAAACAGTGAAGTGCGGGAATTAGAAACTGTTTTTGTTGGTGGTGGAACGCCAACGGCACTAAATATGCAACAATTAGATAGACTGTTAAAAGCAATAACTTCTATTTTTACAATAAAAGGGGAATTTAGCTTTGAAGCAAATCCGGATGAACTAACTTTAGAAAAGGTGCAATTGCTAAAAGATTACGGCGTTAATAGGTTGTCGATGGGGGTTCAAACGTTCAAGCCAGAACTGCTAGACATTTTAGGTCGTACTCATAAGACAGAGGATATCTATCAATCTGTAGAAAATGCAAGGTCAGTTGGTATTGAATCAATAAGTTTAGATTTAATGTATCATCTACCAAAGCAAACTTTAGAAGATTTTAAAGATAGCTTAGAACGTGCACTTGCTATGGATATTGATCATATTTCTAGTTATGGATTGATTTTAGAGCCGAAAACCCAGTTTTATAACATGTATCGAAAAGGTCAATTACAGGTTCCTAATGAAGATATAGGCGAAGAAATGTATGAGTATCTATTAGAAAGAATGTCGAAATCAGAGATGCATCAATATGAGATTTCTAACTTTGGGAAACGTAATCATGAATCTGAACACAATAAAGTTTATTGGAAAAACGAGGGATACTATGGATTTGGTGCAGGGGCAAGTGGTTATGTCAATGGCGAACGCTATAACAATGTGAATCCTGTGAATCATTATATAAAAAAAATAGAAAATAATGAGCGTCCTTTATTAGATTCTACTTTTCCAACTCAAACTGAACAGATGGAAGAGGAAATGTTTTTAGGTTTAAGAATGAATAAAGGTGTTAGCAAACAAAGATTTAATGAAAAATTTGACCAACCTATAGAACAAGTCTATGGTCAAACGATTAAAGATTTAATTTCAAAAGATTTACTATTTGAAAAGGATGGATATATAGCCATGACAGAGCGAGGTAAGGTCATTGGCAATACCGTTTTTGAGTCTTTTTTATTAAATGTATAAAAAATAATGCTTTAACATTGACTTACTTTGACCAATTTGATAAATTATAATTAGCACTTGAAACAAAAGAGTGCTAATGAGGTGAAAGCATGATTAGTGATAGACAATTAAGCATTCTTAATGCAATTGTTGAAGATTATGTTGATTTAGGACATCCAATTGGTTCAAAGACTTTGATAGAACGACACAAGTTAAATGTAAGTCCTGCTACGATTAGAAATGAGATGAAATATCTAGAAGACTTACAGTTAATAGAAAAGACGCACAGTTCGTCTGGTCGTTCACCATCTGAGGTTGGGATAAGGTATTATGTGAATCAATTATTGCAACAAACATCTCATCAACAACAAACAAAAATCCAACGTTTAAACGAATTATTAGTTAGCAATCATTATGATATTTCATCAGCGTTAAGCGCATTTGCAGATGAATTGTCAGTTGCATCACAATATACAACGTTGGTAATGCGTCCAAATCATAAAAAAGATATTATTAATAATATTCACTTGATTCGTGCCAATGACTATTTGATTATTATGGTTGTTGTGTTTACATCAGGCCATGTTGAACATCTACATTTAGCATCTCAAGTTCCATTAACAAATGATGAGTTAACTAAAATTTCTAATTTTGTGAGTGAGAAGTATCAAGAATGGAACAAGACTGAATTTGAAAATGAATTAAATAGTTTTGTTAAGACAACGCTAGAAAAAGAATTTATTAAGGATATGCTAAATACAATAGAAGTTCATTTCGATGATCAAAGTAATGGCATTTTTATGGGTGGAAAGGTTAAACTAATTGATGCATTAAATGAATCAAATGTTTCGTCAATTCAACCTATCTTACAATATATCGAATCAAATAAAATCGCTCAATTACTTGATGATATGACCAATGCTTCAATAAATGTTAGAATCGGTCATGAAATTGAATCATCTTTGAGTGATATATCTATTGTCACAAGTGAATATCACATTGATGATAGATTGAAAGGGAAGATAGCGGTAATTGGACCGACAGCGATGAATTACCAAAATGTTATCAGATTGCTTAACACAATTTGGTGATTTTTTAAATATGTATTGGAGGGCAGACAATGACAGAAAAAAATGAATCAGTCTTTGATCAAACTGAGGAAAAAGACCAAACGACTAATGATGAACAGTCAGTGGAAAATGAATCAGTTAATCAAACTGATGAGTCAACAGAACAGGCACAAGAAAATCTGCAGGATGACAATACAGAAGATACGAATACAGATGTAGATCCTAAAGATGAAGAAATTCAACAATTGAAAAAAGATGTGCAAGAAAATGAAGAAAAATATTTAAGATTATATGCAGAATTCGAAAATTATAAACGTAGAATTCAAAAAGAAAATCAAACAATGAGAACTTATAAATCTCAAGATGTGCTAAACGATATTTTACCTACGTTGGATAATATCGAACGAGCATTACAAATAGATGGTGAAGATGAACAATTCAAAGCACTGAAAAAAGGTGTAGAAATGGTTCATGAAAGTTTATTAAATGCTTTAAATAATAATGGTTTAGAAAAAATTGAAACTGAAGGTCAAGCATTTGATCCAAATGTACACCAAGCAGTAGTTCAAGATGATAATCCTGATTTTGAATCAGGGCAAATCACTCAAGAATTACAAAGTGGTTATAAATTGAAAGATAGAGTGTTAAGACCTTCAATGGTTAAAGTAAATCAATAATATTTGATGAAAATACCCAATTTTATAAACAAACAGGAGGAAATTTATTATGAGTAAAGTAATAGGTATCGACTTAGGTACAACAAATTCATGTGTTTCTATTTTAGAGGGTGACGAACCTAAAGTAATCCAAAATCCAGAAGGTGCTAGAACAACTCCATCAGTTGTAGCATTTAAAAATGGTGAAACACAAGTAGGTGAAGTTGCTAAGCGTCAAGCAATCACAAACCCTAACACTATTCAATCTATCAAACGTCATATGGGTACTGATTATAAAGTAGACGTAGAAGGTAAATCATATACACCACAAGAAATATCAGCTATGGTATTACAAAACCTTAAAAGTACAGCTGAAGATTATTTAGGTGAAAAAGTTGAAAAAGCAGTAATTACAGTTCCTGCATACTTTAATGATGGTGAACGTCAAGCGACTAAAGACGCTGGTAAAATTGCAGGTCTAGAAGTTGAGCGTATTATCAATGAACCAACAGCTGCAGCATTAGCTTATGGTTTAGATAAAACTGAAACTGATCAAAAAGTATTAGTATTTGACTTAGGTGGCGGTACTTTTGACGTATCTATCCTAGAATTAGGCGATGGCGTATTTGAAGTACTTTCAACTGCTGGTGACAATAAACTAGGTGGAGATGACTTTGACCAAGTTATCATTGATTATTTAGTATCTGAATTCAAAAAAGAAAATGGCGTAGATTTATCACAAGATAAAATGGCGTTACAACGTTTGAAAGACGCAGCTGAAAAAGCTAAAAAAGACTTATCAGGTGTATCTCAAACTCAAATTTCATTACCATTTATTTCAGCTGGTGAAAGTGGTCCATTACACTTAGAAATCAACTTAACTCGTTCTAAATTCGAAGAGTTAGCTGATTCATTAATTAAGCGTACAATGGAACCGACACGTCAAGCAATGAAAGATGCTGGCTTATCAAGCTCAGATATTGATGAAGTAATCTTAGTTGGTGGTTCTACAAGAATCCCAGCAGTACAAGAAGCAGTTAAAAAAGAAGTCGGAAAAGATCCGCACAAAGGTGTTAACCCAGACGAAGTAGTAGCAATGGGTGCTGCAATACAAGGTGGCGTTATCACTGGTGACGTTAAAGATGTTGTATTATTAGACGTTACACCATTATCATTAGGTATTGAAATTATGGGTGGACGTATGAATACACTTATCGAAAGAAATACAACAATACCAACATCTAAATCACAAGTTTACTCAACAGCTGCAGATAACCAACCAGCCGTTGATATCCACGTGCTACAAGGTGAAAGACCGATGGCATCAGATAATAAAACATTAGGTAGATTCCAATTAACGGACATTCCACCAGCTCCACGTGGCGTACCTCAAATCGAAGTTACATTTGATATCGATAAGAACGGTATCGTAAATGTTACTGCAAAAGATTTAGGTACAAATAAAGAACAAAATATTACAATTCAATCAAGTTCTTCACTTTCTGATGATGAAATCGATCGTATGGTTAAAGATGCTGAAGACAATGCAGAAGCAGACAAAAAACGTCGTGAAGAAAGTGATTTAAGAAACGAAGCAGATAGCTTAGTATTCCAAGTTGAAAAAACAATCACTGATTTAGGTGAAAATATCAGCGAAGAAGATAAAACAAATGCTGAAGAGAAAAAAGACGCATTGAAAACTGCTTTAGAAGGCGAAGATATTGAAGATATCAAAGCTAAAAAAGAAGAATTAGAAAAAGTAGTTCAAGAATTATCAGCAAAAGTTTATGAACAAGCTGCTCAAGCACAACAACAAGCTCAAGGTGAAAGCGCAAATGCTTCTAATGACAGTGATGTTGAAGATGCAGAATTCAAAGAAGTTAAAGATGACGAAGATAACAAAAAATAATATTAATCTTTAACACATTCTAGTGCATCATATTAACTAAATATGAGACAATTGCTTAGCCAAAATAAGTCAAAGTCAATTGAACATTGGCTTTGACTTTTTCTTTTTTGCTATAAGTGATTTAACTATAAAGTAAAAGGAGAGAGCATAGTGGCCAAAAGAGATTATTATGAAGTCTTAGGTGTTAGTAAAAGTGCTTCAAAAGATGAAATAAAAAAGGCTTATCGTAAACTATCTAAAAAATATCATCCGGATATTAATAAAGAAGAAGGTTCAGATGAGAAATTCAAAGAAATTTCTGAAGCTTATGAAGTCTTAAGTGATGAAAATAAACGTGCAAATTATGATCAATTTGGTCATGATGGTCCACAAGGTGGCTTTGGTGGCCAAGGATTTGGCGGTCAAGACTTCAGTGGCTTTGGTGGCGGCGGATTCGAAGATATCTTTAGTTCATTCTTCGGAGGCGGACGTCAACGTGATCCAAATGCACCTCGTAAAGGTGATGATCTTCAATATACAATGACTGTTACATTTGATGAAGCTGTCTTTGGTGCTGAAAAGGAAATCTCAATCCGCAAAGATGTAACATGTCACACATGTGACGGTGAAGGTGCGAAACCAGGTACAAATAAAAAAACATGTTCTTACTGTAATGGTGCTGGTCATGTATCAGTTGAACAAAACACAATCCTTGGTAGAGTGAGAACTGAAAAGGTTTGTCCAGTATGTAGTGGTTCAGGTCAAGAATTTGAAGAGCCTTGTCCAACATGTAATGGTAAAGGAACTGAAAATAAAAACGTGAAAATAAGCGTGAAAATTCCTGAAGGTGTAGACAATGAGCAACAAATTAGATTAGCAGGCGAAGGTGCACCGGGAGAAAATGGTGGACCACACGGTGATTTATACGTTGTGTTCAGAGTGAAACCATCAGAAATATTTGAACGTGACGGTGATGATATCTATCACTCTCTAAATGTTAGCTTTGCGCAAGCAGCATTAGGTGATGAAGTAAAAGTACCTACGTTAAATGGTCATGTTATGCTGACAATCCCTGCTGGTACTCAAACTGCAAAACAATTTAGATTAAAAGATAAAGGTGTTAAAAATGTGCACGGATATGGTCACGGGGATCTATTCGTAAATATCAATGTGGTGACACCTACAAAAATTAGTGAAAGACAAAAAGAATTGTTAAGAGAATTTGCAGAAATTAGTGGAGAAGAAATTGAAGAACAACCTTCTAATTTTAGAGATAAAGCTAAGAGATTCTTTAAAGGAGAATAATATATGAATTGGACCGAAATATCAATTACTGCAAATCATGAAGTGTCGCCTATAATAACAAATATTTTAGAAAATGCTGGATCTAACGGGGTAGTGATTGAAGATTCTAAAGATTTAAATCATGATTTTGAAGATAAATTTGGTGAAATCTATAATTTGAAAGCTGACGATTATCCTGAAAAGGGTGTTAGATTAAAAGCTTATTTTAATGATATTAAATTCACTGAAGCATTTAGAGAACAATTAATTGAAAAAATTACAGCGATAGAATCTTTAGATAAAGAACTCTTCAAATTTGAGGAACAATCACTACAAGAACAAGACTGGGAAAATGAATGGAAAAACTACTTCCACCCATTTCGTGCGTCTGAAAAGTTCACGATTGTTCCAAGCTGGGAGCAATATGATAAGGAAGACACTAACGAATTATGTATCGAGCTTGATCCGGGTATGGCGTTCGGTACGGGAGACCACCCAACAACAAGTATGTGTTTGAAAGCAATCGAACAATATGTATCTCCTGCGAATTCAGTAATTGATGTCGGTACTGGTTCTGGTATTCTCAGTATTGCAGCACATTTAATAGGTGCTAAGCGTATTAAGGCACTCGATGTCGATGATTTAGCAGTAAAAGTTGCTAAAGAAAATTTTGCAAAGAACAACTGTGAAAATTATATCGAAGCAATGCCTGGAAATTTATTGCATGATGAAACAGAAAAATTTGATATTGTAATCGCAAATATTTTAGCTCATATTATTGAAGAAATGATTGAAGATGCTTATAATACATTAAATGAAGATGGTTATTTCATTACTTCTGGTATAATTGAAGAAAAACATGAAGCTATCCTTGAACAAATGGAGCGTGTAGGTTTTAAAATTATTTCTATTGATCATGATAACAGTTGGGTATGTATCGTTGGTCAGAAAGTGAGCGAGTAATAATGCAGAGATACTTTATTAACCAAAACGCTGATGAAAATCAGCGTTTTTTTATTGAAGATAAAGGTGATATTCATCATATTGCAAATGTAATGCGTCATCAAGAAGGCAATCATATAATTGTGACATTTAATAATCAAAGTGCATATACTTGTAAGATTATTGCAATTAATATAGATTCTATTGAAGTTGAGCGAGTGGAAAAATTAAATATTGATACTGAGCTACCTCAAAAAATAACTATCTGTAGTGGGCTTATCAAAGCTGATAAATATGAATGGATGCTACAGAAAGCTACTGAATTAGGTGCCAATGACTTTATATCTGTGGGTATGCAACGGTCAGTTGTCAAATTGACTGATAATAAAGTGGATAAGAAACTTGAACGTTGGCAAAAGATCATTAAAGAAGCAGCAGAGCAAAGCTATCGTCTAGTTATACCAGAAATACAGTATAAGTCGAATTTAAAACTAATATATGATATTATTAATGAATATGATTATGTACTGATTGCCTATGAAGATGCAGCAAAAGATGGGGAAGTTAGCAATTTTAAAAAGCTAGTGCAAAATTTCGAGTCTGGTGATCGTGTATTAGTCATTTTTGGACCAGAGGGCGGCCTTTCTACAGAAGAAGTACAATTGTTTGATACAAATGCTTCACAGATAGGGCTTGGTCCTAGAATTTTAAGAGCTGAAACAGCACCATTATATGTATTAAGTGCTGTAAGCTATCAAAAAGATTTGTTGGGGTGATATTTATGGCAACAGTTGCATTTCACACACTTGGTTGTAAAGTGAATCATTATGAAACTGAAGCGATTTGGCAATTATTTAAAGAAGCAAATTATGATAGAGTTGATTTCGAAACGAATGCGGATGTATTCGTTATCAATACTTGTACGGTTACCAATACAGGAGATAAGAAGAGTAGGCAGGTAATCAGACGTGCAATTAGACAAAATCCGGAAGCAGTGGTTTGTGTAACAGGTTGTTATGCACAAACATCACCTGCAGAAATCATGGATATTCCTGGTGTTGATATTGTTGTGGGGACACAGGATAGAACGAAATTAATCGGCTATATAGATGAATTTAAACAAGAGCGCCAACCAATTAATGGTGTTGGTAATATTATGAAAAATAGAACTTACGAAGAGTTAGAAGTACCATACTTTACTGATCGTACGCGTGCTTCACTTAAAATACAGGAAGGCTGTAATAATTTCTGTACGTTTTGTATTATTCCATGGGCAAGAGGATTAATGCGTTCTCGAGAACCTGAAAAAGTTATTGCTCAAGCAACACAACTTGTTGAATCTGGATATAAAGAAATTGTATTAACAGGTATTCATACTGGTGGATATGGACAAGACTTAAAGAATTATAATTTAGCACAACTATTACGCGATTTAGAAACAGTCGATGGTTTAGAAAGAATTAGAATTTCTTCAATAGAGGCAAGTCAATTGACTGATGAAGTCATTGAAGTTATTGCTAATTCAAATAAAGTGGTTAGACACTTACACATCCCTCTGCAATCTGGATCTGATACTGTGCTTAAACGTATGAGAAGAAAGTATACAATGGCACATTTTTCAGAGCGTTTAACACGCTTGCATGAAGTGTTACCCGGTTTAGCAGTCACTAGTGATGTCATTGTTGGTTTCCCTGGTGAAACAGAAGAAGAATTCCAAGAAACCTATGATTTCATAGTAGATCATCATTTTTCTGAGTTACATGTATTTCCATATTCACCAAGAATTGGAACACCTGCAGCAAGAATGGATGATCAAATTGATGAAGAAGTAAAAAATGAACGTGTACATCGTCTTATCAACTTAAGTGATCAACTTGCTAAAACTTATGCTTCTAAATTCGATCAGGATGTCTTGGAAGTAATACCTGAAGAGGTAGGAGACGAACCAAACACATTGGTAGGTTATGCTGATAATTACATGAAAATTCAATTTGCTGGTGATGAAACATTGATTGGTCAATTGGTTAAAGTAAAAGTAACAAAACCTGATTATCCAATAAATACAGGTGAATTATTGCGTGTCGTTGAGCATGCTACAAATAAATCTGATCAAACAGTATTAGTCTAAGGTGTTTGAACAGCTTAAACTAAACAAAATATAGAATATAATTAATAAATGGCCGGCGTATCATTGTATGAAACGTTCGTGCCATTTTTAAAATGTTAAATAAATTTATGCAAGATTGAATGAGAGTGTTAATTATTCATTAAAAATATATAAGCTTTATTTGATGAAACGCTGTTATAAAAGCCTTTATCATTATATTTTTGCTAATAATAGTTTATTTTTAATATGAAATCACAGATTGTGAAAAGTTGTGAAAAGCTTGATTTGACGCGGTTTTATAGTATATTTAGATTTAAAGTCTATAAAGGAGAAAATTTCCTAATTGACCACATTAATCAGATATATTATACTAACTTATACATGGTTTAATACCATGTAAATGATAATAAAGTTTCGTTGATATTTGGAGGGAGGGAAATACACATGTCTAAAACAGTAGTCAAAAATAACGAATCACTTGAAGATGCTTTACGTCGTTTCAAACGCTCAGTTTCTAAAAGCGGTACGATTCAAGAAGTACGTAAACGTGAATTTTACGAAAAACCAAGCGTAAAACGTAAAAAGAAATCAGAAGCTGCACGTAAACGTAAATTCAAATAATTAATTGTTTCGTTGACTCCCTCAACACCAACATTAATTATAAACAAAGCCTTAGCTGATAATTCAGCTAAGGCTTTTTAATTTGTAGAAATAAATATGCCATGCAATATAAAACGATTGTTTTAATTTGTAAAAAATGATAGAAATACTAGCAATGTAATCAATTTTCAAAATAAATAGGCAATTTTATAATTCTAATATCACTTAAATATTAGAGAAAATAAAATAAAACTAAATATTATGATACTATCCCTATAATCACATAATAATTTCATGTATAATTAAGAGGAGAGCGAGGTGATAGAGTGTTGTCTTCGAGTAGTTTACATACTAACTTTTTAACAGCTTTTGCTGGAAATGGTAATTGGATGAATCATTTGGCAGATTGGATAGTTAATCCAGTGATTGCACTTATTTTGACGTGTATCATATTTATGGGTTTTCTATATCAACTGTATTCTAAACGGATTAACTTAATAGGTATATTAGCTACTTTAGCTTTACTTATCTTCTTTTTAGGTTTTTTCATAAAAGGAGATGTGAATTTCTATTCCGTTATATTGTTTGGAATTGGCGTACTATTTGTAATCATTGAGTTGTTCGTTGTAGGTGCAATTATAGGTATTATTGGTATAACGCTTATTGTCTTAAGTATTGTCACATTAGGTGATAATTTAATTTTTATGATTGCAAATGTTGTTGTTGCACTTATATTATCAATCATTGAATGGGTGGTACTTGTGAAAATATTCAAACGAAATATTCCATTTTTAGAAAAAGTTGTATTGAAAGATTCTACAAATGCAGAGGCTGGGTACACTTCACACGAAGATCGCTCTTATTTAGTTGGCCAAACTGCGACTACGTCAACTGATTTAAGACCAGCAGGTATTATTACATACAATAATGAACGTATTGATGCAGTTTCTGACGGATCATTTATTTTACGAAATAAGCAGGTCAAGATATTGGAAGTTGAAGGTACGCGTGTTGTTGTAAGAGAAATTGAATCATAAAGGAGAGAAACCATGATCGGATTATTAATTATTGCAGTCATAGTTATAATTGCTTTACTGTTATTATTCTCATTTGTTCCGGTTGGACTATGGATTTCAGCTATAGCCGCAGGAGTTAAAGTAGGAATCGGCACACTTGTCGGTATGAGATTACGAAGAGTATCACCAAGAAAGGTTATTGCACCATTAATTAAGGCGCATAAAGCTGGATTACAATTAACTACGAATCAACTTGAATCACACTATTTAGCTGGTGGTAATGTTGATAGAGTAGTAGATGCAAACATAGCAGCACAAAGAGCAGATATCAATTTACCATTTGAACGTGGTGCGGCAATCGATTTAGCTGGTAGAGATGTGCTTGAAGCAGTACAAATGTCAGTAAATCCAAAGGTAATTGAAACTCCATTTATTGCCGGTGTTGCTATGAATGGTATCGAAGTTAAGGCTAAAGCACGTATTACAGTTCGCGCTAACATTGCACGACTTGTCGGTGGTGCTGGTGAAGAAACAATTATTGCCCGTGTTGGTGAAGGTATAGTGTCGACTATTGGTTCAAGTGAACACCATACACAAGTGCTTGAAAATCCTGATAACATTTCTAAAACTGTATTAAGTAAAGGTTTGGATTCTGGTACAGCATTTGAAATCTTATCTATCGATATTGCAGATGTAGATATCAGTAAGAACATTGGTGCAGATTTACAAACAGAACAAGCATTAGCAGATAAAAATATTGCTCAAGCTAAAGCAGAAGAACGTCGTGCCATGGCGGTTGCACAAGAGCAAGAAATGAAAGCTAAAGTACAAGAAATGCGTTCTAAAGTTGTTGAAGCTGAAGCTGAGGTACCACTAGCAATGGCAGAAGCCTTACGTGAAGGTAATTTAGGTGTCAGAGATTACTATAATCTAAAAAATATTGAAGCAGATACTGGCATGAGAAATTCAATTAATAAACGAACAAATCAAGAAGATGACGAATCACCGGATAAATAATTTAGGGGTGGTTAAATGAGTATAGGTATTATCATTTTTGTTATTTCCGTTATTGTTACGATTATTAGTGCTATTAATGACAATAGTCATAAGGAAAGACAAAAGCAACAAAGACCAACCCATGGCCAACCACAAACCAAAAATGGACAACCGCAAAAGCGTGGTTTCCTTGAAGAAGTTGGAAAGGCCTTTAAAGAAATTGAAAAACAATTGAATGAAGAGCCGACGACAACAGGGCCTAGACCTCAACCTTCAAAACCATCGGAACCAAGTTCGGAAAAAATGGAAACACCACAACCAACAAGACCAACTACAGTATCATCTAATGAACAAAGTGAAACGGAAGCCGAGAAAGAGAAACGTACACAAAATCAAAAAGATGAACAGTTAAGAAAAGAATTAGAACAAACACTAATGGGTGATTTACAAGATGTTAAATCTGAATTAGATCGTGAGAATGAAAAGAAATTGCAGCGAACAGAACGTAAAGCACGCGCTATTATTGCTGATAAAAATTTATCTGAGCGAACAAAACGTTATCGCTTGAAACAGTTGATTTACTCTCATAAAATGCAAAGTTCTAATGTAAATGGTCAATTTCGATTTGATAACGATGAAGTGGTAAATGGAATTATATGGTCAGAAATATTAGAAAAACCTAAACAATTATAAGCAAGTATAAGCTAGGAAATCAAACTTAAATTATATAGCCCTTAAATGTAGTTTTAGACTTCATTTGAGGGCTTCTTTATCTTTAAATTCAAGGTGAATTAGTATAAAAAATCAATAAATAAACTAACGATAGTCAGGCGAGATTTAAGCGAATTATTTTATTAATAAATAATGCTTGTAGTGAAAATTTTGGTCTACATTAATACGTTTAAATAGATTAGTAAAAAATAACCTAAAGTACATTTGAAATGGATAGCTGGTACTTAACAACAAGTGTTATTGATCTATGTTTACAAGTCGTTAATTTAATTATTGTTAAGTGATACAACGCATTTTATTAAAGCTATTTATTAAAGCAAAATAAGTTGTTTTATATTTTATGATACCGTTGATACTGTAATATTAAATTAAATTTGTTAATATAACGTAAAGTTTCATACAAAGGTAAGCAATTTAAATCGCTTTGAAATGATATAAAGATAATTCATGATATAATTGAAATGTAATAATTAGGTTGAATAGATAGCTATATTACAATAGTTAAGACGATTTTTTGAAAAATTATTTTTGTATCTTAAAATCTAATAAGATAAAATAAGTGTAAACGACAATGTTTGAAAAGGAGCAACTATATGCCTGGAATTATTCAAATTGATGACATCAATGAAGCACAAGCACTCATTGGTAATAATGATGAACACCTTAAAGCAATTGAGGAAGGATTTGATGTCATTGTACATGCTCGAGGACAAGAAATTGCTGTGAGAGGTACACAAATTGAGCATGTAGAACAAGCTGAATCAGTACTAATTAATTTATTGAAAGTCATACAACAAGGTGTTTCAATTTCTTTGAAAGATGTCGAAGCAGCAATTAAAATGGCTAAAAAGGGTACGATTCAATACTTACTTGATTTATATGATGATGAAATTACTAAAGATGCATTCGGCAAGACAATTAGAGCCAAAACGATGGGGCAACGTCTATATGTTAATGCAATGCATCATAATGATTTAGTATTCGGTGTAGGACCAGCCGGAACAGGTAAAACATTTTTAGCAGTAGTTTATGCTGCTAAACAGTTAAGAAAAGGTAATGTGAAACGTATTGTTTTAACTAGACCTGCAGTTGAAGCAGGTGAATCTCTAGGTTTCTTACCAGGAGATTTAAAGGAGAAAGTCGATCCATACTTAAGACCATTATACGATGGCTTGAATACAGTACTTGGTAGAGAACAAACTGCAAGATTTATTGATAGAGGAATAATTGAAATTGCACCATTAGCATATATGCGAGGTCGTACATTGGATGATGCTTTCGTTATTTTAGATGAAGCACAAAACACGACACACGCACAGATGAAAATGTTTTTAACACGATTAGGATTTGGTTCGAAGATGGTAGTTACGGGAGATCATACACAAATCGACTTACCAAAAGGTGTTAAAAGTGGCTTGAAAGAAGCGATTAATAAGTTAAAAGATGTTAAGGGTTTAAGTATTCATCATTTAGATCAAAGTGATGTTGTACGTCACCCACTTGTCAGTAAAATTATTGATAAATACGAAGGAGATGAATAAATGTTTACGATTGATTTTAATGATCATACAGACTTAGTTAAAGATGAATGGTATGAGCAAATAGATAAATTGCTTACATTTGCAAAAGAGCAGGAACAAATTGAAGGTGAAGCTGAATTATCAGTTACATTTGTAGATAAAGATGAAATACAAGAAATTAATAAAACATATCGAGATAAAGATAAAGTTACAGATGTAATTTCATTTGCTTTAGAAGAAGATGAACCAGAAATAACGGGTCTTGATATGCCACGTGTATTAGGAGATATTATTATCTGTACTGATGTTGCAAATGAACAAGCGGAAAGCTATGGCCACTCATTCGAAAGAGAACTAGGCTTTTTAGCATTACATGGATTCTTACATTTATTAGGATATGATCATATGAATGAAACAGATGAGCAAGAGATGTTCGGAAGACAAGACCAAATACTTAATGCCTATGGATTAACAAGAGATTAATTGTATGAAAAGGTTTAAATACGCTTTTCAAGGTATGATGATACTATTCAAAAAAGATTCCAAGTTCTTAATGCATGTGTTAGTAGGTATTGTCACAATTATTTGTGGATGGTTCTTTCAGATATCTACACTAGATTGGCTGATGATTGTTATTGCAATAGGACTGGTACTTGCTTTTGAAGCAATCAATACAGCAGTTGAATATGTTGTAGATTTAGTAACTACTGAATATGATCCGTTAGCTAAACACGCAAAGGATGTCGCTGCATTTAGTGTAATGTTAGCATCCATTGTAGCATTAGTAATAGGTTTAGTTGTTTTTCTACCTTATTTGTTCTGAAAGTAGTGCAATTCTATAAAAATTGTTTATACTTAGAGAGCATACGTTTTATCTATCAAAACAATTGTAGTTGAATAGGGGAGAACATAAAATGGCATATCAACCACATTATTTTACAGAAGTTAGAGAAGCACAATCGAGAGCTTATGTACCATATAGTAAGTTTAAGGTAGGCGCATTTTTAAAAACCAAAGATGGACAGTCTTTTTACGGAGCCAATGTAGAAAATGCAGCGTATCCTATGACCATTTGTGCAGAAAGATCAAGTTTAGTATCAGCAATTTCACAAGGATATCGACCAGGTGATTTTGAGTCGATAACAATTACAGTAGATGCAGATGAACCATCCTCGCCATGTGGTGCTTGTCGACAAGTGTTGAAGGAACTATGTGATGATGACATGCCAGTGTATATGACGAATCAAACTGGTAAAGTGATAGAATCAACTGTGGAACAATTATTACCCTTAGGGTTTTCTGGAAAGGATTTAAATTAATGGCAGAACATAAATCAGGTTTTATATCAATAATTGGGAGACCAAATGTAGGCAAATCTACCTTTGTAAACCGTGTAATCGGACACAAAATTGCAATTATGTCTGACAAAGCACAAACGACAAGAAATAAAATTCAAGGTGTTATGACTCAAGATGACGCGCAAATCATCTTCTTAGATACGCCAGGGATTCATAAACCAAAGCATAAATTAGGAGATTATATGATGAGTGTAGCCAAAAACACACTATCTGAAATTGATGCAATTATGTTTATGGTTAACGTTAATGAGGATATTGGTCGCGGTGATGAGTATATCATGGATATGCTAAAATCTATCAAAACGCCAGTGTTTTTAGTGTTAAATAAGATTGATTTAGTACATCCAGATCAATTAATGCCAAGAATTGAACAATATAAACAATATATGGATTTTACTGAAATTGTCCCGATTTCAGCTTTAGAAGGTCTAAATGTTGAGCACTTCTTAGAAGTATTGAAGTCTTATTTGCCAGCTGGACCAAAATATTATCCAGATGATCAAATTTCGGATCATCCTGAACAATTCGTAGTCGGAGAATTAATTCGTGAGAAGATTTTACATTTAACTAGTGAAGAAATTCCTCATGCAATCGGGGTGAATGTTGATCGAATGATAAAAGAAGATGAGGATCGAGTTAGAATCGAAGCGACTATTTATGTGGAACGTGATTCGCAAAAAGGTATTGTAATTGGTAAAGGCGGTAAGAAATTAAAAGAAGTAGGTAAACGTGCGCGACAAGATATTGAAAGATTACTCGGATCTAAAGTTTATTTAGAATTATGGGTTAAGGTCCAAAAAGATTGGCGCAATAAGGTGAACTTTATACGACAAATGGGTTATCTAGAAGATCAAGATTAAATTTGAGAGTCGGTGAGCTGCGATGTTACTCAAACAAAAAGGCATAATAATAAAGGCAGTGGATTATGGCGAATCCGATAAAATTATAACCATTTTAAATGAGCACGGTGCCAAGGTTCCATTGATGGTTAGAAAAGCAAAAAAGAGTAGAAGTGGACTACAAGCTAATACACAATTATTTGTGTACGGCTTGTTTATTTATTCTAAATGGAAAGGTATGGGTACATTAAGTACGGTTGACGTTATAGAACAAAACTATCATTTGAGGTTAGATATTTATGAAAGTAGCTTTGCTAGTTTATGTACCGAAGTCATCGATCGTTCCTTTGAATATGAAGAAGTTTCACAATATAGTTATGATTTGTTGCACTTTGTTTTAGAAAAGATTAAAGCAGGTGTATCTGCGCAATTAATGTCAGTTATTGTTTTATTAAAATACATGAGAAAGTTTGGATTTAATGCGATTTTTGATCGATGTGTAGTAACGAATGACCCAGACCAATCTAAATTAGTTGCATATAGTTTCAAATTTGATGGCGCGATATCAAATACTGTTATTGATCGTGATCCTCATGCTTTACAGGTATCTAATAAAACATTGTATTTATTGGATATTTTACAGAAATTACCATTTAAACAAATGAGTTCGTTAAGTATTCATGCTGAGGTAGTTGATGAAATGTCGACACTTGTCATACTACTGTATAAAGAATATGCAGGAATGTATTTTAAAAGTCAAAAATTAATCAACCAATTACATAGATTAGATCATCTATCATAATATACGGGTATTAATTACATTTGTAGCTACAGAATATGATTAAACTTTTTAAAATAAATAGTAATATAAAAACCGGTTAGTTACTGATAAGTTCAGCAACCAGCCGGTTATTTATTATATTAAATTAACTAAAATTTTGTTTTTTCAGCTAAGAAAGCTTCTAATTCAGAAATTGGCATACGTACTTGTTCCATTGTATCACGGTCACGTACTGTAACTTGTTGATCTTCTAAAGAATCGAAATCAAATGTTATACAATATGGTGTACCGATTTCATCTTGTCTACGGTAACGTTTACCGATAGATTGAGATTCATCAAAGTCAATTGAGAAAGTAGCACTTAAATTCTCGAACACTTTAATTGCTTCGCCTGATAATTTTTTACTTAATGGTAAAACTGCAGCTTTATAAGGTGCTAAAGCAGGGTGGAAACGTAATACTGTTCTTGCATCTTTACTTCCTTCTACTCCTTCTTCTTCATATGCATCACATAAGAAAGCAAGTGTAACACGGTCAGCACCTAATGAAGGCTCGATACAGTATGGAATATATTTTTCGCCAGTTTCTTGATCGTGATATTGGAAATCTTCACCAGAATGTTCGCTATGTTTTTTCAAGTCGAAATCTGTACGGCTAGCGATACCCCATAGTTCACCCCAACCAAATGGGAAGCGATATTCGATATCTGTTGTTGCATTTGAATAGTGTGATAACTCATCTTCATCATGGTCACGTAAACGTGTATTTGCTTCACTTAATTTTAAATCTTTTAACCATTGGCTTGCGAATGTCTTCCAATAATTTTGCCATTCAATTTCTTCACCTGGTTTACAGAAGAATTCTAATTCCATTTGTTCGAATTCACGAGTTCTGAAGATGAAGTTACCTGGAGTGATTTCATTTCTAAATGATTTACCAATTTGTCCGATACCGAATGGTAATTTTTTACGCATCGTACGTTGCACATTCTTATAGTTAACAAAGATACCTTGTGCTGTTTCAGGACGTAAAAATATTTCATTAGTTGAATCTTCAGTAACACCTTGGAAAGTCTTGAACATTAAATTGAATTGACGGATATCAGTCCAGTTTGCAGTACCACTGACTGGACAAACAATACCTTCTTCATCAATTATACGTTTCATTTCATCGAAGCTTAAACCATCAGCAACAAAGTTTTCGTCACCTTTTTCATTAGCCATATAATCTTCGATGATTTTATCTGCACGGTAACGGATTTTACTGTCTTTGTTATCAATCATTGGGTCATTAAAGTTACCCAAGTGACCTGAAGCTTCCCATGTTTTTGGATTCATAAGAATAGCAGCATCAATACCAACATTATATGGTGATTGAGTAATAAACTTTTGCCACCATGCTTTTTTCACATTATTTTTTAATTCGACACCTAGTGGACCGTAATCCCATGTGTTTGATAACCCACCATAAATGTCACTACCTGGAAAAACGAAACCTCTATGCTTCGCTAGTTGTACAATTGTTTCCATATCTTTTGCCATTTACAAAATACACTCCTTTTTTACATAAAAACGCCCCAAGACAAAGAAATAAGCCTACAGCTTAAATCCTTATCTTGGGACGAGTTAATCACTTTTAATCACATTAAAATAAATGTGTTCTTATACTAGATAATTGTTAACCCGCGGTTCCACCCAAATTAGTGTGTACACTCGCTTTTAACTATAATTTAATTGTAGCCATTAATCATTGTTAAGCTCTCACTATCCTTAACTCGCTTTAAATATAATTTTAATGTATTGGATGTTTATAAGCAAGTAAATAGATGTATTTGTAGCAATTAATAATAGTATGTATAATTAAGGAGAATGAATAAAGGGGTGAAGACCTATAGAACTGAGTAAGAGACAACAACAAATTGTTGAAATAGTGAAAAGTAACGGTCCAATTACAGGGGAGCATATCGCAGAGAGATTAAATTTAACAAGGGCAACTTTAAGACCTGACTTAGCTATATTAACAATGTCAGGAATCTTGGAAGCTAGACCAAGAGTAGGTTATTATTATTCTGGTAAACCAAAAAATAAATTAATTGCTGACGAATTAAAGCAATATATTGTAAAAGATTATGCATCTCATCCAGTAGTAGTGAAAAATGAGATGTCTATATATGATGCCATTTGTACTCTTTTTCTAGAAGATGTGAGTACATTATTTGTTATTAATAAAAATGGAGATTTCATAGGTGTATGTTCAAGAAAGGATCTACTTAGAGCATCTATGATAGGTGAAGATATTCATACTATGCCTGTAGATATTATCATGACACGTATGCCGAACCTTCATTTTGTATTAGAAGATGAACGTGTTATCCATGCAGCTAACTTAATGATTGAGAAGGAAATTGATTCTTTACCAATCGTAATGAAAAAAGATAACGGTAAATATGAAGTAAAAGGTAGAATTTCAAAAACAACTATAAATAAAATATTTGTATCATTATTTAATGAATAGGTGGTAGTAATCATGGAAAATATAAAGATAATTGTTGCATCTGATTCAGTAGGTGAAACAGCTGAACTCGTTGCTAGAGCATGTATTTCGCAATTTAATCCAAATCAATGCGACAGTGAAATACATAGGTATCCATATATAGAAGCATTGGAAAATGTTGATGAAGTTATTCAAGTTGCTCGAGATACAGAAGCAATAGTAGTATATACGTTAGTTAAACCAGAAATTAGAAAGTATATGGAAGCTAAATTAAAAGAATATGCAATTAAATCAGTTGATATTATGGGACCTTTGATGAATATCTTATTGGATAAAATCGATGAACAACCTTATTTTGAACCTGGTTTAGTACACAGATTAGATGAAGCATACTTTAAGAAAATTGATGCGATTGAATTCGCAGTTAAATATGACGATGGCAAGGATCCAAAAGGCTTACCAAAAGCAGATATAGTATTGTTAGGAATTTCGCGTACTTCAAAGACGCCTTTATCACAATATTTAGCACATAAGAGTTATAAAGTAATGAATATACCAATCGTCCCTGAAGTTACGCCACCAGATGACCTATTTCAAATAGATCCAGCTAAATGTATTGCGTTAAAGATAAGTGAAGAAAAGCTCAATAAAATACGTAAAGAGCGATTAAAGCAACTCGGATTAGGAGATAGTGCAAGATACGCAACAGAACAACGTATAGCAGAAGAGTTGAATTATTTTCATGAATTAGTTGAGAGGATAGGCTGCCCAGTACTTGATGTTTCAGATAAAGCAATAGAAGAAACAGCAAATAATATAATCAGCATTATTGAGCAAAATAGTTTCAAAAATAATTAAAAACATTTATACTATTATAATTAATGTTTAATAGGTGATATATTTGCGAATTGATCAAGCAACAATAAATGAAATTAAAGATAAAACTGACATACTAGATTTAGTAAGTGAATATGTGAAATTAGAAAAGAGAGGACGCAATTACATTGGTTTGTGTCCTTTTCATGATGAAAAAACACCTTCCTTTACCGTTTCCGAAGATAAACAAATATGCCATTGTTTTGGTTGTAAAAAAGGTGGTAATGTCTTTCAATTCACACAAGAGATTAAAGGTCTTTCTTTTACCGAAGCTGTTAAAGAATTAGGCGAAAGGGTAAATATAAAGGTAGACACAGGTAGTTCAACTTATGAGGCTGCAGAAGGTCATCAAGTTGCGTCAGATGATTTGAAGATGATTGAAATGCACGAATTAATGCAAGAATATTATCATTATGCATTGAAGAAAACAGTCGAAGGTGAAGCGGCGCTTAATTATTTAAAGGAACGTGGGTTTACAGAGGATTTAATAGATAGTAGAAAAATAGGTTATGCACCGAACAATTCTCATTTTTGTCATGACTTTTTACAGAAGAAAGGTTACGATATACAACTTGCATATGAGGCTGGTTTATTATCAAGAAATGAAGAGAACTTCAGTTATTATGATAGATTTAGAGATAGAATTATGTTCCCGCTAACAAATGCTCAAGGGCGTACTGTTGGTTATTCAGGTAGAACATATACAAATCAAGAACCTAAATATTTAAACAGTCCAGAAACACCTATTTTCCAAAAGCGTAAATTGCTATATAACGTGGATAAGGCACGAAGAGCGATCAGAAAGATTGATGAGATTATATTATTAGAAGGATTTATGGATGTTATTAAATCTGATCAAGCTGGATTGAAACATGTTGTGGCAAGTATGGGTACTCAGATTTCTCAAGAGCATATCACATTTATCAAAAAACTAACTTCGAATGTAACTTTAATGTTTGATGGTGACTTTGCTGGTAGTGAAGCAACATTAAAAACAGGTCAAATGCTCTTACAACAAGGATTGAATGTCTTTGTAGTTCAATTACCTAAAGATATGGATCCTGATGAATACATTGGTAAACATGGGGCTGAAGCTTTTAATTATTATGTAGAACATGAGAAGAAAGCATTTGTTCTGTACAAAGTTAATTTGCATCAAGCAGAAATCAACAATAATGACCTTGCATACGAACGATATTTAAAAGAAGTGACAATGGATATTTCTTATGTTAAATCAGCGATTCAACGTAAAAAGATATTGCAAGAAGTGTCAGAATTGTTTAAAGTTAGCATGGATAGTCTAATTAATGAAGTAGGACATCAACAAGACAATAGTCAGCCCCAATTTAACCAAGTACCGTCATTACCTCAATTTAATAATTTAACTAAACAGGAAAAGGCGGAACGGGCACTATTAAGACATTTTATGAACGATAAAGATGTTTTTCTTAATTATCATCAATCACTTCAAACTGAAGACTTTACAAATCAATTTTTTAAGCGTATATTTAATGTTTTACGTGAGTTTTACTCAGAAAATGATACGTTCAATATTAGTGATGTGTTACAATACGTCGATTCCAATGAAATTAAAGAAGCATTGATATCATTAGATAACTATATGATCAATGAAGAACCGTATGAGCATGAAATTGATGATTATTTAAACACTATAATATCTAATAGAAATGAAGAAACAATTGAATCACTTAATCATAAGCTCCGGGAGGCTTCTAAATTAGGTGATATGGAATTACAAAAATACTATTTAGAAAAGATTGTAAATTTCAATAAAAATAGAATGAGTTAAATCAAAAATGAATATATTTGTATATTAATGCTATTGACAACATGTATATTGAAGTATTATTCTAAATTAGTTTCATTAATTTTTGTCTTTATAATATTTTAATATCTAGTTGATATTATATTCGGGAGGCCATTTCATGTCTGGAAATAGAGTTAAAATAAAAAAACAAACCATTGATCCATCTTTAACAATAGAAGATGTAAAAAAACAATTAATTGAAAAAGGTAAAAAAGAAGGACATTTAAGTCATGAAGAAATTGCTGAAAAAATGCAAAACTTCGAAATGGATTCAGACCAAATGGATGAATTCTTTGATCAATTAACTGACAATGATATTAGTTTAGTTAATGAAAAAGACAGTTCTGATACTGATGAAAAGTTAAATCCAAATGATTTAAGTGCCCCTCCAGGAGTTAAAATAAATGACCCAGTCCGTATGTATTTAAAAGAAATTGGACGTGTGAATCTTTTAAGTGCACAAGAAGAGATTGAATTGGCTAAAAAAATCGAACAAGGCGATGAAATTGCAAAATCTCGTTTGGCAGAAGCTAACTTACGTCTTGTAGTAAGTATTGCTAAAAGATATGTAGGCCGTGGTATGTTATTCCTTGATTTGATTCAAGAAGGAAACATGGGCTTAATTAAAGCAGTAGAAAAGTTCGACTTCAGCAAAGGGTTTAAATTCTCGACATATGCAACTTGGTGGATTCGTCAAGCGATTACACGTGCTATCGCCGACCAAGCAAGAACGATTCGTATTCCTGTGCACATGGTTGAGACAATCAACAAATTAATTCGCGTACAAAGACAATTATTACAAGATTTAGGCCGTGATCCAGCTCCTGAAGAAATTGGTGAAGAAATGGATTTACCACCTGAAAAAGTAAGAGAAATCCTTAAAATTGCTCAAGAACCAGTATCTTTAGAAACGCCAATAGGTGAAGAAGATGACAGTCATTTAGGTGACTTCATTGAAGACCAAGAGGCGCAAAGTCCTTCTGATCATGCTGCTTATGAATTATTAAAAGAACAATTAGAAGATGTGTTAGATACATTGACTGACCGAGAAGAAAATGTATTACGACTACGTTTTGGTTTAGATGATGGTAGAACGCGTACATTAGAAGAAGTAGGTAAAGTCTTCGGTGTTACTCGAGAACGTATTCGTCAAATCGAGGCTAAAGCGCTTAGAAAATTAAGACATCCAAGTAGAAGTAAACGTTTGAAAGACTTTATGGACTAATTTTTCAGCTCTTTTGTACAAAGTACAAAAGAGCTTTTTACATATTATGTGAGGAGAAACAAGATGATTCCATTAAATCAAAGACTTAAGAATGTAAGTAAGTATATTATTGGAGATTTATTAGCAGATATTGGTTCTGATCATGCATATTTACCAATTTTTGCTATTGAAAATAACTTAACAAAACAGGCTATAGCTGGAGAGGTAATTAAAGGACCGTTTGAAGCTTCTCAAAGAAGTGTTGCTGAGCATCAACTTGGGAAAGTAATTGATATAAGATTAGGTGATGGTTTATCTGTATTAGAGGACTCAAATAACGTCACGACAGTGACAATCTGTGGCATGGGCGGACCTCTAATTGCTAAAATTTTAAATGAAGGTCAGTTCAAACTTAATAATAAACCACGTTTGGTGTTACAGAGTAATGTGCAATCTAGTGCAATCAGAAAGTTATTACCTAATTTAGGATATACAATTACCAATGAAGAAATTTTTGAAGAAAAAGGACATATATATGAAATAATTGTTGCAGATTTTAGTGAGCATCCAGGTACAATGACTGAGCAAGCATTAAAATTTGGCCCGGTATTATTGTTGAATAAAAATGAATACTTTTATAAAAAATGGCAACACGAAAAGGATGCATTATTAAAAATTAAAAGTAATTTGAATGAGCAACAACATGCAACTCGATTGGATGAGATTAATAAAGAAATTAATTTGATTAATGAGGTGTTATAAATGAAAATAAGTGATTTATTAAAGGTAATTAATAATCATGTACCATTTACAACAGCAGAGTCGTGGGACAATGTTGGTTTACTTATTGGTGATGAAAACGCTGAAATAACAAGTATTCTCACTGGACTGGATTGTACTGTTGATGTAGTTAATGAGGCTATTGAATTAGGCGCAAATACAATTATTTGTCATCATCCATTAATATTCAAAGGTTTAAAACAAATCAATGAACAAGATGGTTATGGAGCAATTATTCGTAAAATCATTCAAAATAACATTAATTTAATTGCTATGCATACAAATTTAGATGTTTATCCAAAAGGCGTAAATGCTATGTTAGGAGAAAAGTTAGGTTTACAAAATATGCGAATTTTAAACCCTGAAGTGATAACCTATTATAAGGTACAAGTTTTTATTCCTGAAGCAAATCTAACAGATTTTAAAAGTAAATTGAGTAAGTATGGTCTTGCTCAAGAAGGTGACTATGAATATTGTTTCTTTCAAAGTCAAGGAACTGGACAATTCAAACCAGTTAATGGTGCGAATCCTTATTTAGGTACGATGAATGAAATTGAATCAGTTAATGAAATGAAATTAGAATTTATGATTACAGAGCAGCAGCAACAGTTAGCAATAGATTTAATTAACCAATATCATCCATATGAAACCCCAGTATATGACTTAATTCAACTTACAAGAGAAGCTGATTATGGATTGGGCATGATTGGTAAACTTACTCAATCTTACAACGTGCCAGACTTTGTACAATATGTAAAAGAACAATTAAATATGCCGAGTGTACGCTTTATAGGCAATAACCACTCGCATATTGAAACTGTAGCAATTATTGGTGGTTCAGGTATTGGATATGAATATTTAGCTGCTAGTAAAGGGGCAGATTTATTTATTACAGGAGATATTAAACATCACGATGCATTAGATGCGAAAATTGATGGCGTGAATTTACTTGATATTAACCATTATAGTGAATATGTTATGAAAGAGGGATTAAAAGCATTACTAATAAATTGGCTTGCAGAACAAGATCAAACAGTGAAAGTAAATGTATCCCAAATTAATACAGATCCGTTTACTTATTATTAAATAATGTCGATTTAATAAATAAGTTTAACTATAATTAGCTTGACGGTTATGGTATTTTCAATATTTATTTAATTTTGTTCAAAATTACTAACGAATGCTTTATAATAGAAAAGATGAAGATTTAAGGAGGCCAAGACATGGCGAATCACCCATTTGAAAATTTTAAGTTAGAACCAAGTCTGATTGATGCTGTGAAGGATTTGAATTTTGATCAACCAACTGAAATTCAAACAAGAGTAATTCCGAAGATAATAAAACAATCAAACTTGATAGGTCAATCGCAGACAGGTACTGGTAAATCACATGCCTTTTTACTACCTCTGTTGAATAATATAGACATTAATATAAATGAACCACAAGCGATTGTAGTAGCACCTACAAGAGAATTAGCTCAGCAACTATTTGACGTAGCGAGTCACTTAGCAAAGTTTAAAGATCAAGTGTCAGTTAAATTGTTTATTGGTGGTACTGATATCGAGAAAGATAAACAACGTGCTAAGAATCAACCACAATTAGTTATTGGGACACCTACACGTATTAATGATTTAGCAAAGCATGGTGACTTACATGTACATTTAGCGTCATATTTAGTTATCGATGAAGCAGATTTAATGATAGATTTAGGATTAATTGAAGAAGTAGATCATATTGCTACAAGATTAGACGAATCTGCACATATTGCAGTGTTTAGTGCGACGATTCCTAAATCATTACATCCATTTTTAAATAAATATTTAGAAAATCCTGAATTTGTTGAGATTGAACATACACAGAAAAATAAAAAGAATATTGAATTTTATCTAATTCCAACAAAAGGTGAAGATAAGGTAGAAAAAACATTACGTTTAATTGATATACTTAATCCATATTTAAGTATCGTCTTTTGTAATAGTAGAGAAAGTGCGGATGAGTTAGCTGCACAGTTAAATGCTTCTGGAATAAAAGTGGGTATGATTCACGGTGGTTTGACACCGAGAGAACGTAAACAACAAATGAAACGTATTCGTAATTTAGAATTTCAATATGTTATCGCGAGTGATTTGGCTTCGAGAGGTATTGATATTGAAGGCGTAAGCCATGTTATTAACTTCGATGTTCCAAATGATATTGATTTCTTTACACATAGAGTGGGTAGAACGGGTCGAGGTAATTATAAAGGTGTTGCCATAACACTATATAGTCCAAATGAAGAAGATAATATTAGTTTAATTGAACAGCAAGGTTATCATTTTGAAAATGTAGACATTAAAGATGGCGAACTTAAACCAATTAAGGCACATAATACACGTCAAACACGTAAGAATAAAGATGATCATTTAACAAATGAATTAAAGCATAAAGTTAAAAGAAATAAGAAAAAGGTTAAACCTGGTTATAAAAAGAAATTCAAACGTGATTTAGATCAATTAAAACAAAAAGAACGTAGACAACACAGTAAACAACAAAGAAGACAAGAAAGAAAAAATAGAAAGGGGTAATTTAACTTATGTTATTAGGCTCACATGTTTCTATGAATGGTAAAAAAATGTTACAAGGTTCAGCAGAAGAAGCGACTAAATTAGGTGAATCTACTTTCATGATTTATACAGGGGCTCCTCAGAATACACGTAGAAAGCCGATTGAAGAATTAAATATCGAAAAAGGCCATGAAGTGATGCGTGAAAATGGGTTGTCAAATATTGTAGTGCACGCACCTTATATAATCAACATTGCAAATACATTAAAACCTCATGTATTTGAGCTTGGAGTAGAGTTTTTACAAAGCGAGATCGAACGTACACAAGCTTTAGGTGCTAAGGATATTGTATTGCATCCAGGATCACATGTTGGCGAGGGAGCAGATGTTGGTATTAAGAAGATTATCGAAGGGTTAAATGAAGTACTTACCAATGATAATGATGTTCGAATCGCATTAGAAACGATGGCTGGGAAAGGTTCGGAAATTGGTCGTAGTTTTGAAGAAATCGCACGAATTATTGATGGTGTAAACCATAATGAAAGACTATCTGTATGCTTTGATACATGTCATACCCATGATGCTGGCTATAATGTCAGAGAAGATTTCGATGGCGTTTTAAATGAATTTGATAAGATTATTGGTGTTGACCGCATTAAAGTTGTCCATGTGAATGACAGTAAAAATGATATTGGCGCACATAAAGATAGACATGAAAATATCGGTTTCGGTTATATTGGTTTCGATGCATTAAATTATGTAGTACATCATGAAACATTTAAAGATATTCCAAAAATTTTAGAAACACCATTTGTTGGTGAAGATAAAAAGAATAAACGACCACCATACAAACATGAAATTGAAATGTTGAAAAAACAACAATTTGATGCTGATTTAAAAAATAAAATAATGAGCGAATAAACAGATGAACTACTTTTAATTCTATTGTGTAGCGTTTAGAAATATATAAATTTTTGACGCAATTACAACTGATTAAAGGTAGTTTATTTTAATTCGTAAACATTACTATTTACATAATGTTTTTCACGTTGTATAGTATAGAGCGAGGTGAAAACATGTCTACTCCTGTATTTGAATTGAATAATATTGATTACTATTTTGACAATAAACATGTATTAGAAAACATTAATATAAAAATAAATCGCGGTGAATTTTTAGCCATTGTAGGTCCAAATGGTGCAGGAAAGTCAACTTTATTAAAGATTATCCTAGGCCTTTTACCTATTCAAAAAGGTAAAATTTATGTTGATGGTATAGATTATAATGGTAAACAATCTATGTTAAAAATTAGTTATGTATCGCAGAAAGCACAAGCATTTAAGTCTGGCTTTCCAGCAAGTGTTAAAGAGGTGGTCCTAAGCGGATTAACCAAAAGAAAAAAATTATTTCAGCGCTTTAACAAAGAAGATGAAAAAAAGGTTGCAACTGTATTACAGCGTTTGAATATATCAAACTTAATTGATAAAAATATTGCTGAATTATCTGGTGGACAACAACAGCGTGTATTAATTGCTCGTGCATTAATCAGTGAGCCATCAGTACTAATATTAGACGAACCAACAAATGGTATCGATGCTAAACATGTAAGTGAATTTTATGAAACATTACAACGATTAAAGCAAGAAGGCGTTACAATTATCTTGGTAACACATGATATTGGTGTTGTTGCTGATACCGCAACTGAGGTTGCTTGTTTAAACAAACACCTTCACTTCCATGGTTCAACTGAAGAGTTTAAATCTTTAGATGAGGTAGAAATTTCAAAAATTTATGGTCATCCTATACAATTCGTAGATCACCAACATAATAGGGAGTGTTGTTCATCATGATAGAAGCGTTATTAAACTTCGATTTTATGCGCTATTCACTATTAAGCGGATTGCTAATAGGGTTTATTGCACCATTAATCGGTGCATTCATTGTTGTGAAGCGTTTATCACTTATTGCAGACGCATTGAGTCATGTGACTTTAGGTGGTATATCCTTTGGTATGTTTATCATTACAATCGCTCCGGTGTTAACGTTTATAAATCCAATTTGGTTTGGTATATTATTTGCTGTTATTGGCGCTATACTAATCGAAAAACTACGTACGTCTTATAGTAATTATCAAGAAATTGCTATTCCTATTATTATGAGTACTGGTATTGCCTTAAGTGCGATTTTTATATCTTTAGCAGACGGGTTTAATCAAGAGGTCGTTGGACTATTATTTGGTTCTATAAGTGCCGTTACGAAAAGCGATGTACTTACAATTGTTGCAATTGTAGTCATTGTACTAGTGTTCATCATCTCTTTTTATAAGGAAATGTTTATACTCGTTTTCGATGAAGAATATAGTAAAGTGATAGGGATTCCAAAATGGATACAGTTGATGTTTATTGTCATTGTAGCAATGGTTATCTCTGCATCGATGCGTGTCGTAGGTATATTATTAGTTAGTGCATTAATAACATTACCTGTAGCTATCTCTATACGCATCACAAAAGGATTTAAACAATTAATTATACTAAGTATTATCATTGGTGAATTATCAGTTGTAGGTGGGTTAATACTTGCATTTTATATTAATATCTCGCCGGGTGGAGTCATTGTTGTCTTACTTGTATTAATGCTTGCTTTAACAATGCTTATTCAAAAATTAAGAATAAATTCTATGAAAGGATCTGTTGAAAATGAAAACTGATGACGCAATTAGTATTTTAAAAAAGAATGGACATAAATATACAGATAAAAGAAGAAAAATGTTAGATATTTTTGTCAAAGAAGATAAATATATAAATGCTAAGCATATTCAACAAAAAATGGATTACACATATCCAGGTATTTCTTTTGATACAGTGTATAGAAACCTGCATTTATTTAAAGAATTAGGCATCGTTGAAAACACAGAATTAGACGGAGAAATGAAATTTAGAATTGCCTGTACAAATCATCATCACCATCATTTTATTTGTGAAGTATGTGGGGACACTAAAGTAATAAATTTTTGTCCAATAGATGAAGTTAAATCATTCTTACCAAACGTAGAAATTCATACACATAAATTGGAAGTGTATGGAATTTGTGAAGCTTGTAAGCAAGCGTAATAATTATAATTGGTGTAATTTGACATTTATTTCTTAGATATACAATCAAATGAACAATAAAACATAGGTCATTAGTATGAATTAGTTTGAATTTTGAAAATAGTTGGTTTATGATGTTTAAATATTCTCATTTTGAGATATACTTATATTGTAACTAAAGATGACAAACATCATGCTATGACATTTATATTTTACTTTTAAAAGCAAATTAATTGTTGTCATTTGTATAAGTTGTTATGCTTTATTTAAAGATTAATTAGGAGGATGATTATTTATGGCTTTTGAATTACCAAATTTACCTTATGGTTTCGACGCGTTGGAACCTAATATTGACAAAGAAACTATGGAAATCCACCATGGTAAACACCACAACACTTATGTAACTAAATTAAATGCTGCAGTTGAAGGTACTGATTTAGAATCTAAATCAATCGAAGAAATTGTTGCAAACTTAGACAGTGTACCAGAAAATATTCAAACAGCTGTTAGAAATAATGGTGGTGGACACTTAAACCACTCATTATTCTGGGAATTATTAACTCCTAACTCTGAAGAAAAAGGTACTGTAGTTGATAAAATTAAAGAACAATGGGGTTCTTTAGATGCATTTAAAGAAGAATTTGCAGATAAAGCTGCAGCACGCTTTGGTTCAGGTTGGGCATGGCTAGTTGTAAATAACGGTAACTTAGAAATCGTTACTACACCTAACCAAGACAACCCTATTACTGAAGGTAAAACACCTATCTTAGGTCTAGATGTATGGGAACATGCATATTACCTTAAATATCAAAACAAACGTCCAGATTATATCAGTGCTTTCTGGAATGTTGTTAACTGGGAAAAAGTTGACGAGTTATATAACGCTGCAAAATAATTTATGTATGCGCTAATGACGGCCTTTATAAAGGTCGTCATTTTTTTTAGTAAAATAATAGAAATAATCTTAAATTTCATATATCATTTATTATGAGAACTTTTGAATAGAGGTATGTTATTGTGTTAAAAAGATTAAAAGAAAAATCGAACGATGAAAAGATCATGAATGTCATGAACAAAAGAATTGGCTTTATATTTGGAGTTATTGTATTCATCTTCGCAATAATCGTATTAAGGTTGGGTTACTTGCAAATAGCACAAGGTTCTCATTATAAGCAACTCATTAAAAATAGTGAAAATTTAACTATTAATGAGGCTGTACCCAGAGGACGCATATTAGACAGAAACGGTAAAGTACTAGTAGATAATGCGTCGAAAAAAGCTATTACATATACGCGTGGCAGAAAGACTACACAAGCTGAGGTGTTAAAAACTGCTAAGTCTTTATCCGACTTAATCAAGATGGATACGGATAAGATTACCGACCGCGATAAGCAAGACTATTGGATACAAATCCATCCGAACAAAGCTAAGGATTTAATGAAGAACGAACAGCAAATGCTTGATGATGGTAGTATTTCTCAAGATGATTATGATGAAACTTTGTATAAAAAAATAGGAAAAAAACAAATGGATTCATTATCTAAAAAGGATTTACAAGTATTAGCAATTTATCGTCAAATGATGTCAGGGTCTGCACTTGATCCACAAACAATTAAAAATGATGATGTATCAAACAAAGAATACGCAGCAGTTTCACAAAAATTATCTGATTTACCTGGTGTGAATACTACGACTGATTGGGATCGTACATATCCATATAAAAACACGTTAAGAGGTGTGTTTGGAGATGTTTCTACAACTGAAGAAGGGATTCCTAAAGAATTAACCGAAAAATATTTAGCTAAAGGTTACTCTCGTAATGATCGCGTCGGAAAATCATATCTAGAATATCAATATGATGATATTTTAAGAGGCAAAAAGAAAGAAATGAAGTACACTACTGATAAGTCAGGAGATGTCATTGATTCTAAAGTGGTTAATCCTGGGTCACGTGGTGACGATTTAGTATTAAGTATCGATATTGATTTGCAACGTAAAACTGAAAAGTATTTGGAGGAACAAATCCAAAAATTACGTAGTGAAGGTGCCAAAGATATGGACAATGCACTAATGGTTGTTCAAAATCCTAATAATGGTGATATCTTAGCTATGGCAGGTAAGCAAATTGATAAAAATGGTGATTTGACAGATTATGACATAGGAACATTTACATCACAATATGCTGTTGGTTCATCCGTTAAAGGTGGAACATTATTAGCAGGTTATCAGAATAATGCAATCAATGTTGGTGAAGAAATGGTCGATGAACCATTAAAATTTGCTGGCGGTCTATCTAAACATTCTTACTTCAACCAAGATGGTAAGGTAACGATTAATGATAAAGAAGCACTGATGCATTCATCTAACGTATACATGTTTAAAACAGCATTGAAGATGGCTGGTGCCCCTTATACACCTAATATGACACTACCTTCAGATATAACAACTGCAGGACAAAAATTACGTAAAGGTCTTAATCAGGTTGGACTAGGAGTTAAAACCGGAATTGATTTGCCAAATGAGACAAGTGGTCAAACCGAGCCTTTAACAAATAATCCTGGTAACTATCTTGATTTAGCAATTGGACAATATGATACGTACACACCATTACAGTTATCACAATACGTTTCTACAATTGGTAATAATGGCTATCGTATACAACCGCATATTGGTTTAGAAGTTAGAAAGGCAACAAACAAAGATTCATTAGGTCCAGTTAAATCTAAAATAAAAGGTACTGTGTTAAATAAAGTGAATAATAGCCAGAATGAACTTGACGAAGTAAAAGATGGTTTTTATATGGCATTTAACAAGCAAGAGGGTACTGGTTATCAAAGTTTCAAAAATACTGACGTACCATCAGCTGGTAAAACAGGTACTGCTGAAGTATTCCAAGACGGCAAACCTAGAGTAAATTCAACATATATTGGATATGCACCAGCTAATAACCCTAAACTTGCATTTTCTATCGTCTATACAAATCAACCTGTACCAGAGCCTTGGTTAAACGGTGGTGATTTAGGTAGAGATGTTATAAACTATTACTTCAAGAATAAGGATAAAGATTAAATTTATTACGATAAAATATATCTTAGACACTGTTATAATCGTCTTTAATAAAAAATAATACTTTTCAATTTTATAACTAAATGGTATGATAAATAGGTCGTATTTTGAAAAGGTAAGGAGGAATTAGCATGCGCGTAAACGTAACACTTGCTTGCACAGAATGTGGAGAAAGAAACTACATTACTAAAAAAAATAAACGTACTAATCCTGAACGTATTGAAATGAAAAAACACTGTGCTCGTGATAACAAACATACATTGCACCGTGAAACAAAATAATAATTATTTTAGACCAGATTCTATCTTTAGAATCTGGTATTTTTTTGTAAAATATGAATTTTATTCTTTTTAATAATTCACTTTAATGACATTATAATTCATTAACGTTATAATATTAACAGTATGTATTAGGGGAAGGTGTTCTAGTGAGTAAGAAAATATTACGCCATAGCAAATTAAGTACAATGAATGATTTCAAAACTAATGAAAACAAACCATCAATTGATAAAGAATTAGCCAAACGTTTATATGATACTGAGGAATATAAACAGGCCAAACGAGTTGGTATTGTTTTATCTATGGAACATGAAGTTGATACATATAATATAATTACAGATATGTTAAGAGATAATAAACACGTATTCGTACCCGAAACAGATTATATAAATAAAACAATGCATTTTAAGGCGCTATTAAATCTAGATAATATTGGTCCAGATGATAAAGGGATAAATCATGTCAAAGATGACACTGAAATTACTGATAATTTAGATTTACTTATCGTTCCAGGCGTAGTATTCAATCAGATGGGGTACCGAATCGGTTATGGCGGCGGTTATTTCGATAAATTTTTAAGTCGCAATAAGCAACAGACTATAAGTTTAATATATGATTTTCAACTGAGTAACTTTGAACCTGAAAACCATGACCAACCAGTTGAGAAATTAATAATTGCTACAACTAAATAACGGAGGCAAAAATGATTACTGAAAAGTATTTTTGGAAATGTATATATACTTGGGTGAAATATCTCGACTATCAAGTGATACATCAAAATACTGATGATAGCGAAATTTGGTTAGTCAATGAGAAAAAGTCATCAATTGTCGTTTATAAATATGGAGCGAATTCTGCTCAAGAAGTACGATTCGATAAAAGTAGAATCCAAGATCATAAAGCAGATATTACTTCATTTTTAGGCTTTACACCAAATAAATATGAATTATATATTTTTACAGAAAAAACCTTTACCGATGAAAATCTAGATGAATATGAAGATACAAAATTTAGAGTTAAAATCATCAGAGATAATAAAGAAATTGATAAATTATTGCCAAATATAGCAATAAAAACAGTTTTTAATAGACAGAATAAACAAACTAAAACATTTTATAAAAATAGAGCTTTAAATACCAATCCAGTCGAAAAGCACATGGTTAAATTTTCACCTGTCACATACGCATTAATAGCGATTAATGTCATTATTTGGTTATTGATGTTTTTAATATTAAATCGATTTTCAGATTTTAAATTACTTGATGTTGGTGGATTAGTACACTTTAATGTGGTACATGGTGAATGGTATAGGTTGATTACCTCGATATTTTTACATTTTAATTTTGAACATATATTAATGAACATGTTGAGCTTATTTATATTTGGGAAAATTGTTGAGTCAATCGTCGGTCATTGGCGCATGCTTGCTATTTATATCATATCAGGTTTGTTTGGTAACTTTGCTTCTTTATCCTTTAATACAGATACTGTGTCCGTAGGTGCCAGTGGTGCAATTTTCGGTTTAATTGGTGCAATTTTCGCATTTATGTATATTAGCCAACGATTCGATCGTAAGGTAATAGGACAACTTCTGATAGTCCTAGTTATTTTAATTGGCTTGTCACTATTTATGCATAACGTCAATATTGTTGCACATATTGGAGGTTTTGTTGGGGGCGTATTAATCACATTAATAGGTTATTATTTCAAGGAAAATAGAACCCGTTTCTGGATATTATTAATTATAATATTAATTTTATTTATAGCTGCACAAATCAGAATATTTACTATAAAAGAAGATAATATTTATAACACAATTATCAAAAATGAAATGAAAGATAATAATTATAAAGAGGCAAAAGAAATGGTTCAACAAACAATCGAAAAGAAATATGCCGACGATGAAACATATTATTTAAAGGGACTCATTATTGCAACAATTGATTCTAAAGCAGAGGGTGTGGCAACATGGGAAAGAGGATTGAGTTATTTCCCTAACTCAGGTATTTTAAATTATGAATTAGCCATTGCTAATAGATCACTCGATGATAATGAAAAAGCATTGAAATACATTAAAAAAGCGCTTAAAATTGACCCATCAAATGATGATTACGTCAACTTACATAAAGAATTGAGTGATCAAGATGATGAATCATAATTTATCAACTTTTTATGATGTACAACAGCTATTGAAAAAATTTGGCTTCATTATTTACTTTAAAGATAAAAATGATATGTATGAAATGATGGAGCAGGAAATTCACTCTCTATTTCAATATAAATTAATATCTAAGGATGAATATTTGAAGTCTAGATTAATTATAAATCAGAGAAGGAATGAATAAATAGATGAAGAAGATTATATTAGCAGCAGATATTGGTGGAACTACTTGTAAACTAGGTATTTTTGACGAAAATTTAGATCGTATTTCTAAATGGTCAATTGATACGGATACAACTGATACTACAGGATATTTATTGTTGAAAAACATTTATGATTCATTCGTAGATGCAGTTGCAAAAACTGAATACAATTTTTCAGATGTGTTAGGTGTAGGAATAGGTGTCCCAGGACCTGTTAATTTTGAAACTGGAATTGTACATGGGGCAGTTAATCTCTATTGGCACGGTGATGTTAATGTGAGAGAAATTTTCCAACAATTTGTTGATTGTCCAGTGTATGTAGATAATGATGCAAATGTGGCTGCACTTGGTGAGAAACATAAAGGGGCTGGCCAGGGCGCCGACGATGTTGTGGCAATTACTTTAGGAACTGGATTAGGTGGAGGTATTATTTCAAATGGTGAAATCGTACATGGTCATAATGGTTCAGGTGCTGAAATTGGTCACTTTAGAGTAGATCATGATCAACGTTTCAAGTGTAATTGTGGCAAATCGGGTTGTATAGAAACTGTAGCATCTGCTACTGGTGTTGTTAATTTAGTTAACTTTTATTATCCTAAACTCACTTTCAAATCCTCAATCTTACAATTGATTAAAGACAATAAAGTTACAGCTAAAGCTGTGTTTGATGCTGCAAAAGCAGGTGACCAATTCTGTATATTCATTACTGAACGTGTTGCGAATTATATTGCTTATTTATGCAGTATTGTAAGTGTTACGAGTAATCCTAAATATATTGTTTTAGGTGGCGGTATGTCTACAGCCGGCTTGATATTGATTGAAAATATTAAGACTGAATATCATAATTTAACATTTTCTCCAGCTCAAGAAGGTACTGAAATTGTTCAAGCACAATTAGGAAATGATGCAGGCATCACAGGCGCTGCTGGATTGATTTATACTTATATTATTGAAAAGGAAGGTGTTAAATAATGGCTATTGTTGATGTTGTAGTAATCCCAGTAGGAACAGAAGGTCCAAGTGTAAGTAAATATATAGCTGAGATTCAATCTAAATTAAAAGAATATAAAGCAGCAGGTAAAATTGACTATCAATTAACACCAATGAATACTTTAATAGAGGGAGATTTAAAGGATTTATTAGAAGTTGTACAAGTCATCCATGAACTACCTTTTAACAAAGGCTTAGACCGAGTATGTACGAATATTAGAATTGATGACCGTCGTGATAAATCTAGAAAAATGGGTGACAAGGTAACCGCTGTTCAAAAGCATTTAAATGATGGAGGCAAATAAAATGAGAATTTCAAGTTTGACTTTAGGTCAAGTATCAACAAATTGTTATTTTATCGAAAGTGACCAACATACATTAATTGTTGATCCAGCAGGTGACAGTGATTTAATTTTTAAAAAACTTAATCAAATTAACAAACCTGTTAAAGCAATTTTATTAACACATGCACACTTTGATCATATAGCAGCATTAGACGATGTCCTTGCTAAATATGATGTTCCTGTATACATGCATAAGTCAGAATTTGATTTTCTAACAGATGTTAATAAAAATGGATCTGCAGCATTTAAACAATACGGTTTACCTTCAATAACAAGCAATGCACAACCCAAGTCACTTGAGGAAGGTGAATTCAATATTGATGAATTTAAATTTAATATATTGCATACACCTGGTCATTCTCCTGGTAGTTTGACATATGTTTTCGATGAGTTTGCAGTCGTAGGTGATACTTTATTTAATCAAGGTATTGGACGTACCGACTTATACAAAGGAGATTACGAAACACTCGTTGACTCTATTTTAGATAAGATTTTTGAATTAGATGATGACTTACCATTATTCCCAGGACATGGCGAATATACTACAGTTGCAGATGAACAATTAAACCCGTTTTTACACGGCTAAAAAATTAAATTAAATAAAGTAAAAAAGACACCTTCTACGTGTATATATGTAGGAGGTGTCTTTTTAATTGCAATTATTATTTAATAATATTTTAGGTAAAGCCCTAACAAGAAAAGCTTCAGATATTCATTTTATTCCTAGTGACAAAGAGGTGATATTGAAGTTCAGAATTAATGACCAATTTATATTTATTGAAACGATACATCAGACGTTATATCAAAAGTTACTGACTTTCATGAAATATCAAGCTGGTCTTGATGTAGCAAATCATAATACAGCTCAAAGTGGTAGATATCTATATAAATTTAAACAATTATATTATTTGAGGATTTCTACGCTCCCACTATCTTTAGGAAATGAAAGTTGTGTTATTTGTATTATTCCACAATTTTTTAGTGAACCTAAACGATCAAGTGAATTATTAGATTTATATAGGTTAATGAACAAGAAACAAGGTCTAATATTATTAAGTGGTCCTACTGGATCAGGAAAAAGCACCTTGATGTACCAATTAGTAAAGTATGCTAAAGATAATCTAAATTTAAATATAATTACAATTGAAGATCCTGTCGAAACTTTAATTCAAGGTATAACACAAGTATCAATTAATGAAAAGGCAGGGATAAACTATGCCTCTTCATTTAAAGCTATTTTACGTTGTGATCCAGATATAATTCTAATTGGAGAAATAAGAGATGCGACGATTGCAAAGTATGTACTTCAAGCTAGTCTTAGTGGTCATTTAGTGCTTACAACAATTCATGCTAGTAATTGTAAGGGTACATTATTAAGGTTGCTAGAAATGGGGTGCAGTGCTCAAGAAATACAACAGTCTATATTAGCAATCGTCAATCAACGACTTATTACAACAAATAAACAAGATAGGTTACTAATATATGAAACTTTGTCTACTGCAGATATTGAATATTTTTTCAATCATGAACAAAAGTTACCTGTAAATTTTGAAAGTCTCCATTATAAACTACAAATGATGTCCAAAGAAGGTGTGATTCGTGAAGAAATACTTGATCGCTATAGTTAACAAAGTTACGTGTAAATCAATGAATGATAAACAACGTATTGACTTTGTTAAGAGGTTAAACACTTTATTAAGGCATGGTTTTACTCTGTCAGAATCACTAACATTCTTATTTGAGCAAGTTGAATTAAAATCAAGCACTTTAAAACAAGATTTATATGCTTCGGTAAAGAAAGGTTTTGGTTGTTCCGAAATCTTTGCAATTTTAAAATTTCCCAAATCTATTATAATGCTTGTTTATTTTTCGGAAATTTTTGGAGATTTAACACTCTATTTAAATAATGTTGAAGATTTTCTATTACGAAATTATAAAATCAAACAAAATTTCTATAAGACGGTACAATATCCATTAGTACTTTTAAGTTTTTTTATTATCATGATTATGATTTTAAATTACACGATAATTCCAGAATTTAAATCACTATATTTAAATATGGGTGTCGAACTTTCTGTCTTACAAATCATACTTACTTCAATTATCTTTAATTTACCTTTAATTTTATTGTTAATTGTAATAATAATTTCTCTGATTGTAATATTGTCTATTTGTTATTATCGATCGTGTTCAGTTGCGAAGAAAATACAATTTATAAGGAAACTACCAATCCTGAGAAAACTATTTATCAGGTATAAAACATATAGATTAGCTACAGAGTTTTCGTTGTTTTATAAAAATGGTATTTCTTTACAAAGTATTGTCGAAATTTATGCTAATCAAGAGAGTGATCCGTACCTTAATTACCTGTCAAATATCATTAATTTAGGTTTGCAAAAGGGGTTAAATTTGAGTGATGTTTTAAAAGAGACCGGCTGCTTCGAACCTGGATTAATTAAGTTTATAAAAGCTGGGGAAAAGGAGGGGAAATTAGAAATAGAATTAAAACTATACAGTGAAATCATTATTTCGAAAATAGAAAAGCAATTACAAACAATTATTAAGTTTATCCAGCCAATAATATTTATTATTCTAGCAGGATTGATTGTCATACTGTACTTGGTAATTATGTTACCTATGTTTGAACTAATGCAAACTATAAAATAGTTTAGGAGAGCGATAACCAATGTATAAACAACCGAAATTTAACTATAAAGATGCTTTCACTTTAATTGAAATGCTTTTAGTTTTATTAATCATAAGTTTATTACTTATATTAATCATTCCAAATATATCAAAACAATCTAAATCCATACAGGAAACAGGATGTGAAGCGCAATTAAAAATGGTAGATAGTCAAATTGAAGCTTTCGCATTAAAATATAATAAAAATCCAGACTCTATTGACGATTTAATTCAAAAAGGTTATTTAAAAGAAAATCAAAAATATTGTAAATCTGGTGCAACAATTACTATAAATAATGGTGAAGCTATTGCCAACTAGCAGAGCTTTCACATTGTTAGAAATGCTACTTGTACTAAGTATTATAACTACTTTAATTATGATTCAATTTAAATTTATACCAATGGAACGATTAGATAGCATTAATGACGAAAACAAAATCAAAAATTTTATTATGAACTTAAATTATATTAAATCCATAGCAATTAAAGATAATCAACCCATAACTCTTCTTATAACACCAAACTCAACAGATATTGTTATTTTAGAGCAATATCATGAGACACGAAAACTTCAATTACCTCAAAATGGCTATATATATTATAGAACCAACCTCAAAACAATTACTTTTGAAAAAAACGGAAACACCAATAAGTTTGGAAGTATATTTATCAATTTAAATGAAACGGTTTATAGAATTATATTTCATTTAGAAAAGGGTAGAATTCGTTATGAAAAAGTATAATCTTCATTCATCACTCTTAATTGATGCACTTCTTTCATTATCAATAATCACTAGCTTATGTTTGTTTTATTTCCCGATGTTAAATCATATGTTACATCAACTAAATCACCAACAAAATCGAATCGAAATGAAGCGCATCCTTATGTCAACTTTAGTAAAGAATCCCAAAACGAATGGAAACAGTACATTTAATATTTATCGATATCAAATCACAGGCCTAAATGGTAAATATTGCATTATTGACAAGGAGAGTCATGATGAAATCTGTATATCTCAAAAAAATAAATAGTTTTACATATCTTGAGTTACTCTTTGTATTACTTGTTATTAGTATCATATGTGCACTGATACCTATTTTAATTAAATCCGTTTCAACATTTAATAAAATTGCTGATTTTGATGATGCGGAATTAATTTATCTAGCGAAGGATCTTACAGATGATCAAGTCGTACATAATGCAAAATATGTTTCAATAAATGATGTAGGAAATACTTTGACTTTAAAGCAAGGAAATCAGATTATTACGTATCGTTTTAGAAATAACAAATTAATTAAGACCGTTAACCATTCTGGTAATATAACGATGATAAACAATATTCGCAGTGTATATTTTCAAAAAGTTAACAACGATTTTATCAAGTTAAAACTTAAACTTTATATTAAGGGGGAATTGATTGAAAGACAAATTTATTTTTAGATTAAATGGTTATTTGTATCCTTTTGTAATGTGGATTTTTGTGCTATATTTAACTCTAATTAGCGCGTATTCAGCGCGGTTTATCATTCAGCTGAAAACGTTATATAATATAGAAAGCTATTATGATAGACAATTAAATAGTTTTGACAAAAAGGGCGATACAATTGAAAACAAATAAAAAAGCACCACTTATCTTTATTGGATTTATGGGTACAGGTAAAACTACATTAGGAGAGTATATCGCTTCAAACGATGGCTTGAATTATATTGACTTAGATGAGTATATTGTAAGCCAAGAGCAACGTTCTATCCCAGAAATTTTTGATAAAATAGGAGAAACAGGTTTTAGGAATTTGGAGTTTCTTTATTTACAACAATGTATAGAACAATATGATGTAATTTCAACTGGTGGGGGTATAGTCGAAGGACCTGATGCATTTAATTTATTGAAATCAAGACATAATGTAATTTGGCTAGATTGCGACTTAAATATTGTTTATGAAAGAATCAAAAATGATAGTAATCGGCCTAATGCAAATAATAAAAGTTTTTTTGAATTAAAAAGCTTGTATTCCTCAAGGGTTTCAAGATATAATGAAATCGCATTCACCAAATTGAATAGTAATCAGCCACTTCGAGAGTTATATCATATAATTCAAGAAATGGTTTTATGCGAATGATCAGTATTAGAGAGAATGAATTGTGAAATATACAATTCATCGCCGAAGGTGCAAGTTTAACGAAACTCTCAGGCAAAAGGATAATATTGTGACGCATTCCTGGAGTGTTTTAACAGGGTAGACTTAATGTCTATCCTGTTTTTTTAATATAAAATTAGGGGGTTTCTTCATGTCAAACGAATTAAAGCAGACACCGTTATATCAGACTTTTGTAGATAGTGGTGCAAAAATTGTAGAATTTGGCGGATGGGCTATGCCTGTACAATTCTCAAGTATCAAAGAAGAACATAATGCAGTAAGGCATTCAGTAGGTTTATTTGATGTAAGTCACATGGGAGAAATTTTAATAAAAGGTTCCGATTCAAAGCAATTTGTACAATACCTACTTTCTAATGATATGGATACGTTAACTTCATCTAAAGCTTTGTACACAGCGTTGTGCAATGAAAATGGTGGAATTATTGATGATCTTATTATTTATCAACTTGCAGATCAAACTTATTTATTAGTCGTAAATGCAGGTAATACTGATAAAGATTTTGACTGGATTAATGCTCAAGCAACAGAATTTGATGTTTCTGTAGAAAATGTTTCAAGTGAATATAGTCAGTTGGCTGTTCAAGGGCCTAAAGCACGTGAAATAGTTCAAGCTAATACAAATGTCGACATTTCTGAGATGAAGCCATTTGAATTTAAACAAAATGTAGAATTTTTCGAAAAATCAGTCATTCTTTCTCAATCAGGATATACAGGTGAAGATGGTTTCGAAATATATTGTAAAGCAGAAGATGCCAAATATTTATGGGATAAACTTATCGGTTTAGATGTTGTTCCATGTGGTTTAGGAGCTCGTGATACATTAAGACTGGAAGCTGGATTACCGTTACATGGACAGGATTTAAGTGAGACTATTTCACCTTATGAAGCTGGAATCGCATTTGCTGCAAAACCGTTAATAGAGGCTGACTTTATTGGTAAATCAGTATTGAAAGCTCAAAAAGAAAATGGTTCTGAACGTCGTGCAATTGGTTTGGAAATGATTGATAAAGGAATTCCAAGAACAGGTTATGTCATTTTTGATTTAGACGATAATGAAATTGGGGAAGTCACTTCTGGAACGCAATCACCTTCATCAGGTAAGTCTATAGGCTTAGGCTTAATTAAAAGAGAGCAATTTGAAATGGGTAAAGAAATACAAATTCAAGTACGAAAACGCAAAGTGAAAGCTAAAATTGTGAAAAAGAATCATATAACAAAATAATAAAGAGGTGTTAACGTGAGTCATCGATATATTCCTTTAACTGAACAAGACAAAAATGAAATGCTAAAAACGATTGGAGCAAGCTCAATTAAAGAATTATTTGGAGATGTTCCAGAAGATATTTTATTAAATAGAGAATTAGATATTGCTGACGGTGAAGATGAAACGATACTGTCAAAGCGTTTGAATCGAATTGCTAAGAAAAATATTACCAAAGAAACACATACATCATTCCTTGGCGCAGGTGTATACGATCATTATGCACCATCTGTAGTTGATGCGATGATATCAAGATCAGAATTTTATACTGCGTATACGCCTTATCAACCAGAAATTTCTCAAGGCGAATTACAAGCTATTTTTGAATTTCAAACACTTATCTGTGAATTGACAGATATGGATATTGCTAATTCATCTATGTATGATGGAATAACAAGTTTTGCTGAAGCATGTATTCTTGCTTTCAACCAAACAAAAAAGAATAAAATTGTTGTATCTAAAGGGATGCATTATCAAGCGTTACAAGTGTTAAAAACTTATGTAAAAACGCGTGAATCATTCGAAATAATAGAAGTTGATTTAGATGGTACGATTACCGACTTAACTAAATTAGAACAAGCAATTGATGATGATACAGCTGCCGTTGCAGTACAATATCCTAATTTTTATGGTTCAATCGAGGATTTAGAGCAAATTAAATCATTTATTAGTGATAAAAAAGCTTTATTTATAGTGTATGCGAATCCATTAGCATTAGGATTACTGACACCTCCAGGTACATTCGGTGCCGATATCGTAGTAGGTGATACACAGCCATTCGGAATCCCTGCACAATTTGGTGGACCTCATTGTGGTTTCTTTGCTACAACTAAAAAGTTAATGCGTAAAGTTCCTGGAAGATTAGTAGGTCAAACCGAAGATGCCAATGGTAATCGCGGATTTGTGTTAACGTTACAAGCACGAGAGCAACATATTCGACGTGATAAAGCGACTTCAAATATTTGTTCAAACCAAGCGCTTAATGCGTTAGCATCATCTATAAGTATGTCAGCATTAGGAAAGCAAGGTATATATGATATAGCAGTGCAAAATTTTGAAAATGCCAACTATGCCAAAGAACAATTTAAACAAGCTGGTTTTGAAGTATCTGAAGACACTTCATTTAATGAATTTACTGTGACCTTTGATAAACCAGTTAAAGATATTAATGATGCATTAGTGCAAGAAGGTATTATTGGTGGGTTTGATATGAGCGAAGTATCAAAAACATTAAGCAATGTAATGTTAGTTGCAGTTACAGAGCTTAGAACTAAAGCAGAAATCGATTTATTTGTTGAGAAAGCAGGTGAAATAAATGGTAGTAAGTAAATCAAGTCCATTAATTTTTGAACGTTCTAAAAAGGGACGTTATGCGTATTCATTACCTAAAAAAGAAATAAATACGGATGCAGTCAATCAATTATTAGATGATAAATTCATTCGTAAGAATAAAGCCGAGTTACCTGAAGTTTCTGAGCTTGATTTGGTAAGACATTATACTGAGCTTTCTAATAAAAATTTTGGTGTAGATTCAGGTTTCTATCCACTAGGATCATGTACAATGAAATATAATCCTAAAATTAATGAAAAGATTGCTAGAATTCCTGGTTTCGCTGAATCTCATCCATTACAAGATGAGTCACAAATTCAAGGTTCTTTGGAAATAATTCATAGTTTACAAGAAGAGCTTAAAGAAATTACTGGAATGGATGAAGTTACTTTACAACCTGCTGCAGGCGCACATGGTGAGTGGACAGCATTGATGATATTTAAAGCATATCATCAAAAAAATGGAGAATCTCATCGTGATGAAGTAATTGTTCCTGATTCTGCACATGGTACAAATCCTGCATCTGCTGCATTCGCAGGTTTTAAATCGGTAACGGTTAAATCAAATGAACGTGGCGAAGTTGATATTGAGGACTTGAAGCGAGTTGTAAATGAAAATACTGCAGCGATTATGCTGACTAACCCTAACACGTTAGGTATATTTGAAAAAAATATTATGGAAATTAGAAATATTGTACACGAAGCAGGCGGCTTATTATATTATGATGGTGCAAATTTAAATGCCATAATGGATAAAGTACGTCCAGGTGATATGGGCTTTGATGCAGTACACTTAAATTTACACAAAACCTTTACTGGTCCACACGGTGGTGGCGGTCCAGGATCTGGCCCTGTTGGTGTAAAAAAAGAATTGGCAAACTTTTTACCAAAGCCTATGGTGGTTAAGGAAAATGGCGTATATAAATATGATAATGATATTGAACATTCAATTGGTAGAGTAAAACCATTTTACGGAAACTTTGGTATTTATTTACGTGCTTATACGTACATTCGATCTATGGGTAATAAAGGCTTAGAAGAGGTATCAGAAGCAGCAGTATTAAATGCCAACTATATTAAAGCTAGATTAAAAGAGCATTTTGAAATTCCATATCCACAATATTGTAAACATGAATTTGTGTTAAGTGGTTCAAAACAAAAAGAATTTGGTGTACGTACCTTAGATATGGCTAAAAGACTGTTAGACTTTGGTGTGCATCCTCCTACTATTTATTTCCCACTTAACGTAGATGAAGGTATGATGATTGAACCTACTGAAACAGAATCTAAAGAAACGTTAGATTATTTCTGTGATACGATGATTAAAATTGCTACAGAAGCAAAAGAAGATCCAGACAAAGTATTAGAAGCACCACATACAACAATTATAGATCGATTAGATGAAACAAAGGCAGCACGACAACCAATTTTAAAGTTCGAAGGATTACGAGCTGAGAAAGAATAAATACAGCCTAATTAAATATTAAGTCAAAAATTTATTATTAAATATGAGGACTAATTCATCACAGTGACTTGTTCTCATCAAGTATACATCTGACCAATGTCAACTTGATGGTGCATAGTTTAGCTGATGGATTAGTCTTTTTGGTTGTCCTGTGTAAAATTAGATAAATTATGTTTCTTTAGTTAATCTTATATTTTTATAGCGCACCGTCTATTTGCAACGTCTGGCAACACAAGTATATAAACATATGAGGTAAAATAAAAGGTTTGAAAAATTTTACAGTGATAAAAATATATAAATAAAAAACTGTCGACAAAACCAATGATTTCGTCGACAGTTTATAAAGCAACACTGTTATTTGTTAGCTATTTGATTATTTCTTAGATTTGATTTTTCCAGTCCATTTTTTGTAACCGCCTTTTAGCATATAAATGTCTTTATAACCATTTTTCTTTAAAGTTCTAGCGGCACGGTAACTCGAAATACCATTTGCATCACAAAGATAAATTGGTTGATCTACTCTTAAACCTTGATATCTCTGTTTAAACATAGTAATTGGTATGTTTCTCGCTCCGTTGATATGGCCATAATCATAATCTACTTTTTCCCTTACATCAATAACTTGAGCTTTGCGTAAACCTTTATGGAATTCATTTTGGTTTAATTCTGTGACTGCTCTTTTATTAAGAAGATAATTAATTAGCATATATGCTATTATAATAATTAAAACTGCTAACGCTATAAACCAAAAACTACTCATCTTGCATCCTCCCTAATTAACCGATATTATATATTATAAGACTGTTAGCACAATTTATCAAAATATTTTTACTAAGTTTTAGAAGGTGTTGCAAACATACTTATAAAATCATTGAAAACGATACCATACATGTATAATAATAACAATTTTTGATAGGAGTTTTTTAGAGTGACTGAAACATGGAATTTTATCAATACGGGAAGTAATGATCCATTTTATAATATGGCTTTAGATGAGGCGTTACTTAATTTTGTTTCAAGAGGAGAAATTGATCCAGTAATTCGTTTTTATACTTGGAATCCTGCAACGTTATCGGTGGGTTATTTTCAACGATTAACTAAAGAAATAGACATAGACAAAGTAAAAGAAAAAGGTTACGGCATGGTTCGCCGTCAAACTGGTGGTAGAGGTGTATTACATGATAAAGAGTTAACTTATAGTGTAATAGTTCCTGAATCGCATCCTGAAATGCCTTCAACAATAACTGAAGCTTACCGAGTTATTTCTGAAGGTTTATTACAAGGGTATAAAGAATTAGGTTTAGATGCTTATTTTGCTATCCCTCGTTCAAAAGAAGAGCGAGATAAATTAAAGCAACCTAGAAGTGCAGTTTGCTTTGATGCACCGAGTTGGTATGAACTTGTAGTAGAAGGACGGAAAATTGCTGGAAGCGCACAAGTTAGACAAAAAGGGGTTATTCTCCAACACGGTTCATTGCTTCAAGATGTTGATGTGGATGACTTGTTTGATATGTTTATATTTAAAAACGAGCGTTTAAAAGAAAAAATGAAGAAAGCTTTTCTAGATAAAGCTGTTGCTCTAAATGATATTTCTGATAAGAAAATCACTATAGCAGAAATGGAAGTAGCCTTTGAAAAAGGATTTAAAAAAGGTTTAAATGTTGATTTCAAACCTTTAACACTAACTGAAGCTCAACAAGCAGAAGTGAATGAATTAATAGAAAAATATAAATCAGACGATTGGAATTATCGAAAATAATAAAAGTAGTTAATACAAACTGCTTATGAAAATAGGGCTAATCTACTTTTGTAGATTGGCCCTGATTCTATTTGTAGAATTTAATTCGTTTAGAACAACAATAAATGATTATCCTATTTCTCAGTAAGTATTGTCTATTGTTATATTCTATATAGTTATGTTTCGTATACATACAAATAAATCGTTTACTTAGAAATTGCCATTGTTATAAAAATAAGGTGCCTCGTATAAAATAATTGTTACATCACTTTACACGGGGCACCTTTTAATTAATGTTACATGATATTATCAATTAAACCTTTAATTTTAATATACTATATTTCTAGTTTAGGAATTAACTCGATTATTTCTTTCTATTACGCTTTTTATATTTTCTTTGCGCTCGTTTATATTTCCTTTGATCCTCTGTTAAGAAAAAGAAATAATAAATAAGATATGCTATTCCAGCAAAAATTGCAATGCTAACCAACATTTTAACAAAGCTAAATATAAATGCGTCTAAATTTAGTACTAAACCAATGATTGCAATTGCAATTACTATATAAAATAATGCTTGTTTCAAATTGAACACTCCCAATAAATTCACTGCTTAACTACTTGTAATAGAAACAGAAGAAAGTAAATTTTGGCCTTTTACAATTTTCTTCTTGTCTTTAGTAGTATAACCTTCTCTAATTTCTGTCATCGCCTTACTTAAATCTTTATTTAAACGTTTAATATCTTTGTCTTTTGATTTATCTGAATCGCTCATGCTTTCCTTATCAATCTGTGTTGTATAATCACTATACGCACTATCAATTTGGTTATTTATATCCGTTAATTTAGATTCAATGTTCTTATTGCCTTTATTCTTTGTAACATCATCGTCAATTTGATTGTAATCATCGATACGTTTGGCAACATTTTTATAATATGTAGATGAGGCCTTTAAATTTGTTGCTTTTTTCTTATTTTCTTTAGCTTGTTTCATATTTTTCTTGTCTTTATTTAATGAAGCAATTTTTTGATTTTCTTTACTTATATTTTGCTTTAGCTCTTGAATATTGCTCTTCAATTTATGGTTATCATCTCTTAGTTTGGTTGTTTTTTCTTCTAACGGTCCTAAGTTTTGACTGCCACAACCAGCCAATAAACATGTTGCACTTATGATTGCCACAATTTTTTTCTTCATTCGTCTACTCCTAATTTAAAAACTATAAATTTGTATATTAATTATGCTATCATTTTAATGTATATAACGAAAATGTACAAATCAATTGATGAGGGGGATTTTAAATGTCAAGATTAACAAAACTTAATCAGTCACTTAAAGAAAAACATTTAGAAGCCGTAGTGATACTATCAGATTACAATAGACGCTATTTATCAGGCTTTACAGGGACAAGTGGTGCATTAATCATAACTGAATCCAAACAATTACTAATAACAGATTTTAGATATATTGAACAAGCTACTTCACAAGCACCTGATTTCACAATCATTAAGCAACAAGGTGCATTAATTGACGAAGTGAAGCAACAATTAGAACAATTAAATGTTCAAAACGTTGGATTCGAAGGAGATTTAGTAAGTTATGATACATATTTACAACTAAGTAAATCATATATCAGCTTAATAAGTATTTCAGGATTAGTTGAGCAAATTCGTGAAGTTAAAGACGAATCAGAAATTGCTATTATTCAAAAAGCTGCTGAAATAGTAGACCAGACATATGAATATGTTCTAGAAATAGCAAAAGCAGGTATGACAGAGCAAGAACTTAAAGCTAAGTTAGAAAGTAAAATGTTATCATTGGGAGCAGAAGGTCCTTCCTTCGATACAATCGTAGCTTCTGGTTATAGAGGCGCATTACCTCATGGTGTAGCAAGTGAAAAAGTCATTGAACAAGGAGATTTAATCACTTTAGATTTTGGTGCATATTATCAAGGATATGCTTCTGATATTACTCGTACATTTGCGATTGGTGAACCTGATCCAAAATTAAAGGAAATATATCAAATCGTGCTAGACGCTAACTTAAAAGCAGTAGCAGCAGCGAAACCTAGAATGAGTGGTAAAGCACTTGATGCGATTGCACGTGACTATATTACTGAACACGGTTATGGTGATGCCTTTGGTCATTCATTAGGTCATGGTATTGGTTTAGATGTTCATGAAGGCCCTAATTTATCAAGAAAATCTGAAAATGAATTAGTACCTAATAACTGTGTTACAATAGAGCCAGGTATTTATATCGATGGATTAGGTGGCGTACGTATTGAAGATGACATTTTAATTACAGAAAATGGCTGTGAATACTTTACTAAATCCACAAAAAACCTTATTATTTTATAGAAGACCTTATAATTTAGGAGGAAACTGAATGATTTCGGTGAATGATTTTAAAACAGGCTTAACAATTTCAGTAGATAATGGTATTTGGAAAGTTATTGACTTCCAACATGTAAAACCAGGAAAAGGATCAGCATTCGTACGTTCTAAATTAAGAAATTTAAGAACTGGCGCAATTCAAGAGAAAACATTCAGAGCTGGTGAAAAAGTTGAACAAGCTATGATTGAAAACCGCCGCATGCAATACTTGTATGCTGATGGAGATTCACATGTATTTATGGATAACCAAACATTTGATCAAACTGAATTATCAGCAGATTACTTAGAATATGAATTGAAATTCTTAAAAGCTAACATGGAAGTTCAAATTCAAAGTTATGAAGGCGAAACAATTGGTGTTGAATTACCAAAAACTGTTGAGCTGTTAGTAACAGAAACTGAACCAGGTATTAAAGGTGATACTGCAACAGGTGCTACTAAATCTGCTACTGTTGAAACAGGTTATACTTTAAACGTTCCTTTATTCGTTAATGAAGGAGATACACTTGTGATTAATACAGGTGATGGTAGTTATATCTCAAGAGCGTAATACGCCTTGCTAAATAGTTACACATTTGATTTCATAACGAATGTATTCAAACCTTTCCAATACATAATGTTTTGGAAAGGTTTTTGATGTTTAGATTAAATTAAAATCATCACTTCTATTCTTTTAAATTAGCTAGGCTATAATTTTATTTTTTAACCATCATACATAATTAACGTTAACGCTTACTTAATATAAACCCATAATGTTATAAATAGTGCGCTATGAATAATATTCTGTTTATTATAGAAAGTATGTATATGCTTGAATTGAAGAAATCACTAAAGTAAAATAAAATAGGTAAATGATAACAATCTAAAGGAGTCAGTATTTATGAATTTTAAAGAAATAAAAGAATTGATTGAAATACTTGATCAATCAAGTTTGACTGAAATTAATATCGAAGACAAAGGTAATGTCGTAAATTTAAAAAAAGAAAAAGAAACTGAAATTATAACTCCTCAAATAGGTCAACAACCTGTACAACAAGTGGCACCTCAACAAAGTGTGGCTGCTGCACCGACAGCAAATACTAATACTGAAGATGCAAGTGCAACATCATCAGATGACAATTTAAAAACAATTAATGCACCAATGGTTGGTACATTCTATAAATCTCCTTCACCAGAAGAAAGTGCATATGTCCAAGTAGGTGATTCAGTTTCAAACGAAACTACTGTATGCATATTAGAAGCTATGAAATTATTCAATGAAATTCAAGCGGAAGTTTCTGGAGAAATTGCTGAAATACTAGTCGAAGACGGTCAAATGGTAGAGTATGGCCAACCGTTATTTAAGGTGAAATAATGAATAAGATTTTAATAGCAAATAGAGGAGAAATTGCAGTAAGAATCATTCGTGCTTGTCATGACTTAGGATTACAAACTGTGGCTATTTATTCTGAAGGAGATAAAGACGCATTACATACTCAAATTGCTGATGAAGCATATTGCGTTGGGCCAACACAATCTAAAGATTCTTATTTAAATATTCCTAACATACTATCAATTGCAACATCTACAGGTTGTGATGCAATACATCCTGGTTATGGCTTTTTAGCTGAAAATGGTGACTTTGCTGAACTATGTGAAGCTTGTCAATTGAAATTTATTGGACCAAGCTATGAGTCTATTCAAAAAATGGGTATAAAAGACGTGGCGAAAGAAGAAATGAAACGTGCTGATGTACCGGTTGTTCCTGGTAGTGAAGGTTTAGTAGAAAATATTAAAGACGCTAAATCAATTGCAAACAAAATTGGATACCCTGTAATCATTAAAGCGACTGCCGGTGGTGGCGGTAAAGGCATTCGAGTTGCTCGTGATGAAAAAGAGTTAGAAACTGGCTTCAAAATGACTCAACAAGAGGCAGAGACTGCATTTGGTAACGGCGGACTATATTTAGAAAAGTTCATTGAAAACTTTAGACATATTGAGATTCAAGTCGTAGGTGATAGCTTTGGTAATGTCGTTCATCTTGGTGAAAGAGACTGTACAATCCAACGTAGAATGCAAAAATTAGTAGAAGAAGCACCATCTCCAATCTTATCCGATGAACAGAGAAAAGAAATGGGTAACGCAGCTGTAAGAGCTGCTAAGGCAGTTAAATATGAAAATGCCGGTACAATAGAATTTATCTATGATTTAAATACAAATGATTTCTATTTTATGGAAATGAACACACGTATTCAAGTTGAACACCCTGTTACTGAGATGGTTACAGGTGTAGATTTAGTTAAACTCCAACTTAAAATAGCGATGGGCGAACCATTACCGTTTAAACAAAAAGATATTAAGATAAATGGGCACGCTATAGAATTCAGAATCAATGCAGAAAACCCTTATAAAAACTTTATGCCATCACCAGGGAAAATTACTCAATATTTAGCACCAGGTGGATTCGGAGTAAGAATTGAATCTGCATGTTATACTAATTATACAATTCCTCCATATTATGATTCGATGGTCGCTAAGCTTATTGTGCACGAACCCACTAGAGATGAAGCAATTATGGCAGGTTTACGTTCATTAGGAGAATTCCTAGTATTAGGGATAGATACAACAATTCCATTCCATATACGCCTATTAAATAATGATATCTTTAGAAGTGGAGAATTTAATACTAAGTTTTTAGAAACTTATAATATTATGGATGAAGAAATTGAATAATTAGGAGGTATGTGACATGGTAAAGGTAACAGAAACATCACATTCCAACTTGGGTAGAATAGAAATTGCGCCAGAAGTATTAACTGTTATAGCAAGTATCGCTACATCCGAAGTGAAAGGGATTCGTGGACACTTTAAAGAATTGAAACAAACTAATATTGAACAAGTGAGTAAAAAGCAACTGCATAAAGGGATAAAAGTAGATGCTAGAGAAGACGGTATATTTATTGATGTATACTGTGCCTTAAGTTATGGCGTGAATATTTCAGAAACAGCTCGCCATATCCAACAAGCAATCTTCAACTCATTAACAACGATGACAACGATTGAACCAAGTCAAATCAATGTTCATATTACAAATATCGAACCCGAAAATTAAAATTTAATAAAACAAGAGCACAGTTAATCTCAATAGTTAAATTAGCGGAATGTATGATGTTCAAATTAGTATACATACTTTCTGCTAATTTATATTAAGAAAATGATGCTTGAAGGAGTTTAAAATGAGTCGAAAAGAATCAAGAACACAAGCCTTTCAAACTCTATTTCAACTTGAAATGATGAATACTGATTTATCTATTGATGAGGCAATCAGTTTTATCAAAGATGATAATCCCGATTTAGAATTTGAATTTATAAATTGGTTAGTTTCAGGTGTGAAAGATCACGAAAGTGTATTGGACCAACAGATACAACCGCATTTAAAAGATTGGAAATTAGAAAGATTACTTAAAACAGACAGAATTATTTTAAGAATGGCTACATTTGAACTATCTAACAGTTCAACACCAAAGAAAGTTATCATCAATGAAGCGGTCGAACTAGCGAAACAATTTAGTGATGATGAACATTATAAATTTATTAATGGTGTATTGAGCAATATTGAATAAAATGAGTGATATAAATGGCTGAATATTTAAGTATTACTGCGTTGACTAAGTATATCAAATATAAATTTGATCAAGATCCTCACCTACAATCTGTGTTAATTAAAGGAGAGTTATCAAACTTTAAAAAACATAGTAGTGGGCACCTTTACTTTAATGTTAAAGATAACAATAGTTTAATTAATGCAATGATGTTTAAAGGGAATGCATCAAAGCTCGATTTTGAACCGAAAGAGGGCGACGAAGTATTAATAGAAGCTAGGGTTTCCGTTTTTGAAAAGCGAGGAAATTATCAAATTTATGTAAATAAAATGCAATTAGATGGTGTAGGTAACCTATATCAAAAATTAGAACAATTAAAGAAAAAACTTACTAAAGAAGGCTTTTTTAATCAAGAATATAAAAAGCCCATTCCAAAATATCCTAAGAAAATTGCAGTTCTGACTGCTGGTACAGGCGCTGCAATCAGAGATATTCATAGTACGATCAATAGTCGTTATCCGTTAGTTGAACAGATACAATTAAATACATTAGTTCAAGGTGCACAAGCAGAAAAGGACATCATAGATAAAATTCAACAAGCGGACCAATTGGGTGTGGATACGATTATCATTGGCCGTGGTGGAGGATCTATCGAAGACTTATGGAATTTTAATGAAGAAACGGTAGTTAAAGCAATTTTTGATTGTCAGACACCAATTATTTCAGCTGTTGGTCATGAAACTGATTTTACACTGAGTGATTTTGTAGCGGATGTTAGAGCTGCTACACCTACACAAGCGGCAGTGATTGCTACACCTGATCAATTTGAATTACGTCAGTACTTAACACAAACAAAGCTTTCACTCACACGATATATTAAACAACATATTCAACAACAGCAAAAATATTTGGATCATGTTTCATCTTATTATAAATTTAAAACACCAACATTATTGTATGATCAACAAATCCAAAAACGTGATGAACTTGAAAGACAACTGAATTTAATTATTGATTTAAAACTAAAGCGTGAATCTCAATCACTACAGTTATTAGCTAATCGACTTAATTTAAAAAATTTCAAACAACATATTACAAGTGAGCAACAAAAGCTGAGTCAACAACATGATAAATTAAATAAACAAATTAATGCGCTACTTACGACATTCAAGAATGATTTAGGTAGAAAGTTAGAAAGCTTAAACAATTTAAGTCCGACAAATACGATGTTACGCGGTTATACAATTGTTAATAAAGATGATAGTGTTATCACCAGCACACAAGATTTATCTGCTGGTGATAATATTGAATTAACTATGAAAGATGGCGTAGTGGACGCACAAGTTAAGAAAGTTAGGTGTAAAGATGAGTAATGAAAATAATCAAAGTTTTGAAGATATGATGACTGAATTAGAAGGCATCGTGCAAAAGCTTGATAATGAAAATGTTTCTTTGGAAGATTCTTTAAGTTTATATCAAAGAGGTATGACATTATCTGCTAAATGTGATGAAACATTGAAAAATGCTGAACAAAAAGTAAATGATTTAATGTCTAACGAAAAGGATGTCGCTGAAAATGAATCCAAAGATGAATAATTTACAAGTTGAAATCAATCAATTACTCTCAGAATCAATTCCAAATTCTGCTCTTAACACTAACTTGGAAGAAAGTATGCTATATTCATTAAATGCTGGTGGTAAACGCATAAGACCGGTAGTGTTGTTATTAACTTTAGAAATGCTTAGTGGCGATTACAAGAAGGGGATATCATCAGCAATTGGTCTGGAAATGATTCATACATACTCTTTAATTCACGATGATCTTCCAGCAATGGATAATGATGATTATCGTAGAGGAAAGCCTACAAATCATAAAGTATATGGTGAGTGGAAAGCAATATTATCTGGTGATGCGCTGTTAACCAAGGCTTTCGAGCTTATTTCAAATGATCAAGCATTAACTGACTTAACAAAGATTAAATTAATTCAACGTCTTTCTAATGCTAGTGGTCATCTTGGAATGGTTGGTGGCCAAACTTTGGATATGCAAAGCGAGGGTACACCAGTTGATTTAGAAACCTTGGAACAAATTCATAATGCTAAAACGGGTGCATTACTTAAGTTTGCAGTCATGGCAGCAGTCGATATCGCAAATCCAAGTTCAGATGTAGCTAATAATTTAGAACTTTATAGTGAACACTTAGGTTTAATGTTCCAAATTAAAGATGATTTGCTCGATATTTATGGTGATGAAACTAAATTAGGTAAAAAAGTAGGCAGTGATCTTGCTAACGATAAAAGTACATATGTATCATTGTTAGGTAAAGAGGGTGCCGAAGAAAAATTAGCTTATCATACGCAAGCTGCTTATGATTGTTTAGCAAATTTACCCGATAATTATGATACAACACAACTAGATGCCATAATAAAATTATTTAACGACAGAGAATCATAATTATAAGCAATCACTCAAATTTACAATTGAAACAGTACCGCTTTGTGAATACATTAGATTTATTAGGACATACAAAAATATTATCTTTCGTTATTATATTTGTATGTTATAACTGGAGCAAATTTAAAAATGGTATTGTCTAAATTCCAACAAGTCATTAACAATCAATTGAATTCGGTAAGAGCGGGAACATATATTTATAAAGCATAAACGTCAACTTCTATTATCTCATAATTGAAGTTGACGTTTTCTTTATTTAATTCATTGACGCATATATTCTGATTTTGCATAAATAACTTATAAACAATTTTATAATTATTCATTATGAAAGTTTATTTCATTCTATCCAATTACAATTAAATCAATCAAATTCATTTAATCACAATGATTATCTCGTCCAAATTTAGCGTGGTTATGGTGTTTAATTGGGTAAAATTACTAAATAACTTTAGTAGTCGTATTTCTATGCATGTGTTAAACTTGTTGTATAAATATTCGTTTACAGAGGTGTAAGTTATGGCTAAAAAATCAGTAAGACATATTAAAATACGTGAAATCATATCTAATGAAAAAATAGAAACTCAAGATGAATTAGTAAGACGCTTGAATGAATACGAACTCAACGTTACTCAAGCGACAGTATCTAGAGATATCAAAGAACTTCAACTTATTAAAGTCCCCACGCCAACAGGTCAATATGTTTATAGTTTGCCAAATGACAGAAAATATCACCCGTTAGAAAAGCTTGGCAGATATTTAATGGATTCATTTGTGAATATTGACGGAACAGGTAATTTATTAGTGTTAAAAACATTACCGGGTAACGCCCAATCAATTGGTGCCATATTAGATCAAATTGACTGGGATGAAGTGTTAGGTACAATTTGTGGTGACGATACATGTTTAATTATATGTAGAGATGAAGAAGCTGGTGAAACAATCAAGACACGTATCTTTAATTTACTATAATTTTAAGGAAGTGAGTAAACATGCTACAAACTTTATCAATAAAACAATTTGCAATTATTGATGAATTAGAGGTTCATTTTGGTGATGGGCTAACTGTTCTCAGTGGAGAAACAGGTTCAGGTAAATCAATTATAATTGATGCAATTGGACAACTTATTGGTATGCGTGCTTCTTCAGATTATGTAAGACATGGTGAAAAGAAAGCCATTATTGAAGGTATCTTTGACATAGACGATAGTAAAGAAGCATTGACTCTATTAAGTGAGTTGTCAATCGACAGTGATGAGGACTTTTTGTTAGTTAAAAGAGAAATATTTAGCTCAGGCAAAAGTATTTGTAGAATAAATAATCAAACAGTAACATTACAAGATTTGAGAAAAGTAATGCAAGAATTGCTTGATATCCATGGACAACATGAAACACAAGCATTATTGAAACAAAAATATCACTTACAACTTTTAGATAATTATGCTGAAGATACTTATGCGAAGTTGTTACAACAATATATTGATACGTTTGATCGATATCAAGCAAAGAAAAAGGAACTTGAAGAATTAGAAACAGCTGATCAAGCATTACTACAAAGGTTAGATTTGTTAAAATTTCAGCTAGATGAAATTAAAGAGGCACATTTGAAAGACGGCGAAGTAGAACAACTTGAAACAGACATTAAACGTATCCAAAACTCTGAAAATTTGAGTCTTGCTTTAAATAATGCTCATCTAACACTAACTGATGAACACGCAATAACTGATCGATTATATGAATTAAGTACACAATTAGAATCGATTGGGGAAATTTTACCGGATAAATATGATAAATTAAAGGATGAAGTAGATCAATTTTACTATACGCTTGAAGATGCTAAACACCAAATTTATGATGAATTAACAAACACAGAATTTGATGAACAATACTTAAACGAATTAGAATCTAGAATGAATTTATTAAACAGTTTAAAGCGCAAATACGGTAAAGATATTACTGAATTAATCATTTATCAAGAGAAATTAGAATTAGAAATTAATAAAATAGAAAACTACGAAGAAAGCACTTCACAATTACGTGAACAGATTAATGAATTATATCAACGTGTATTGGATTTAGGAGGCCAATTATCTAAAGAAAGACGTAAAGTGGCTCAACAACTAAGAAACCATATCGTTGATGAAATTCAAAATTTACAAATGAAAGATGCTAACTTAGAAATTTCCTTTAAGCCATTAGATAAACCTAATCGTGAAGGTATTGAATTTGTTGAATTTTTAATTAGTCCTAATAAGGGAGAACCTCTTAAAAGTTTAAATAAAATTGCTTCGGGTGGAGAACTATCAAGAATCATGCTGGCACTTAAGACAATATTTGTTAAGAGTAGAGGTCAAACAGCAATATTATTTGATGAAGTTGATTCAGGGGTTTCTGGCCAAGCAGCTCAAAAAATGGCAGAAAAGATGAGAGATTTAGCTCAACATATTCAAGTTATTTGTATCTCTCATTTACCACAAGTTGCAACAATGAGTGACTATCACTTATTAATAAGTAAAGCTTCAAACGACGATAGGACGACTACTCAGGTCAAAGAACTAACCGGTGATGAAAGAGTAGATGAAGTTGCACGTATGATTTCAGGTGCTAGTGTTACAGAACTTACACGTCAAAATGCTAAGGAAATGATCGAACAAAATCATGCTACAAAGCAATAATTTATTATTGTTAAAAATTGTATTAAATCGTGCGATTAATAATAGAAGGGCGTTGATGTAATGCAATACAAACATTTAGTTGAGCCGAACCAAACATTAAACGGCAAGGTAGCAGTTTTATTTGCTAATGATGAAAAAATAATCTCTGTATTATTAACAGTGTTAGAACAAACAGATATAGAACTTTATTTATATGATATTGAAGATCCTACAGAGTTAATTCGGTCATACAACATTGATAGTACACTGATCAATAGAGTTCATATTTATCAATTCGATTCAGAACAAGCATTGTACAACACTTGTTCGAATGATTTGGCCCAAGGCAAAGTTACAGTGTTAATGAAAGGCAATATTGAAGATAGCAAGATGTTTTCATTTATTTTAAGCAATCGACAATTTATGGAAAACTATGGTTATTTAAATCATGTAGTATGTTTAGATTTGCCACATTATCATAAACATCTAATGATGAGCGATGTGTATTTTAATGTTGCGCCTACGGTTGAAGAAAAGAAGCAAATAATTAAAAACTTGCAAAATTTTGCACAGGCAATTGGTTATAAACAACTAAAACTAGCATTATTATCTTCTGTTAATAATCCGAATAAAAAAATTTTTTCTGCTACCGAAGCCGAAAAAATAAAACTCACCTTTGAACGCATTGGCAACAATGATTTATTAATTGAAGGACCACTAACATTTGAAAATGCTACAGATATGGAAAGTGTTATAAAAAATAATCTTAAATCTGAAATTGCTGGTGATGTGGATGCTATTGTAGTCGCTAATAAGGATGTTGGAGATCCTTTATATAAAGCGCTCAAATTATTTGGTCAAGCACGAATTGCAAGTCTAATTATTGGTGCGAAGTTTCCAATTGTTTTTAGTGAAAGATCCGCATCCAAACAAAGTAAAATAGACTCACTGATATTAGCATTAAAAATTAATTCATAGACGAACTATTATCTCTTTGTAAATTTAATTAAAAGATATCAGAATAGGTTTTTAATTTTATAAACAGTTTATTTGATGTAAACTGTAATAGGAAGCAAATATAATGTTTGCTAAAATGGTCAATTATTGACCCGAAATTTTGTTATGTAACATGTTGACTATTCATGTTTTGGGACATTCTATGGTAAAGTATTAAGTGGCCATAAAATAAGTATCTTATAGATGCAATTCAAAATGCGGTTTTTTATAATATAAATTAGTAGCAGGTTATAAAAATCAGCGATTGGCATTAACCTTCTTAATATAAAGGAAATAATTTTATGTTCGTGATGAGAAATTATATATCGTTTATATGTTCTTTTTAAAATAACTTTCATACTTCAAAATTCATTTGAACTATGAAAGTTATATTAATTGGCACATCAAAATATATGACCACATAAACTCACACAGAAAGATAGAAAATTCGCTAAATATATTAGAGGTTTAATGTCGTATAATGATTCGCTAAATGGTATGTCATTATTTTAATGCACATATTAACGGCGAAAACATATAGTTAGGAGTTAAAATATGTCAGAACAACAATATGATGTAGTTATACTAGGCGGAGGTACAGCTGGTTATGTATCTGCAATTAGAGCTTCACAATTAGGTAAGAAAGTTGCACTTGTTGAACAGGCACTTTTGGGTGGTACATGCTTACACAAGGGGTGTATACCTACTAAAGCATTATTAAAATCAGCCGAAGTGATGCACACTATTACACATGCAAGTGAATATGGTGTTGATGTTGATGATTTTAAGTTGAATTTTTCACGCATTCAAGAGCGTAAAGCTGAGGTAGTAAATCAAATGTTTAACGGTGTAAATCATTTGATGAAGTATAATAACATCGATGTATTTAATGGTATAGGACGCATCTTAGGCCCATCTATCTTTTCACCACAAAGTGGTACGATTTCAGTAGAATTTGAAGATGGAGAATCAGAGCTAATTCCTAATAAAAATGTATTAATCTGTACTGGGTCAACACCAGTCTCATTACCATTCCTACCATTTGATCATGAAGTAGTACTTTCAAGTGATGATATATTAAAACTTGAACAATTACCTAATAAGTTAGCAATCATTGGTGGTGGCGTGATTGGATTGGAGTTTGCATCGATGATGACTGATTTCAATGTAGAAGTAACTGTAATTGAAGCAGGTGAGCGTATCCTTCCAACGGAGTCTAAGCATATCGCTAAATCATTGAAAAAGGAACTAACAGCTAGAGGTGTTCAGTTCTTTGAAAATACACATTTAACAGAGAATGATGTTAAGGTCATGGATAATCATATAGATATTACTATTAATGACAAGACATATACATATGATAAGTTATTGGTATCTATAGGTCGAAAACCGAATACAGATGATATTGGATTAAATAATACTAAAATCAAGCTATCTGAAAGTAACCATATTTTAGTAAATGACTTCCAACAAACTGAAGATAGCCATATCTATGCGGCTGGTGATTGTATCGGCAAACTACAATTGGCACACGTTGGGTCCAAAGAAGGTATAACAGCTATTGATCATATGTTTGAACAACAACCACTTCCCGTTGATTATATGACTATGCCAAAATGCGTTTACACCCAACCAGAAATAGCAAGTATAGGCATGCATTTAGATGAAGCAAAAGCGCAAAATATTAAGGCCCGTACTTATAAAGTGCCATTTAAAGCAATTGGAAAAGCCGTAATTGAGGACACAAACAATCAAAATGGCTTTTGCGAAGTAGTAATCGATCAAGATAATGATACCGTAATAGGTTTAAATATGATTGGACCACATGTTACTGAATTAATAAATGAAGTATCATTGTTCCAGTTTATGAATGGATCAACATTAGAACTAGGTTTAACAACACATGCACATCCGTCACTTTCAGAAGTGTTAATGGAACTAGGCTTGAAGGTTGAAAACAGATCGATTCACGTTTAATTAAGGAGGAAATAGCATGTTTGACTATAAATCAGTAGGTTTAGATAAAACAGACCTACAAACGATGTACAAATGGATGGATTTAGGACGTAAAATAGATGAACGTATGTGGCTATTAAATCGTGCTGGTAAGATACCATTCGTTATTAGTTGCCAAGGACAAGAAGCAGCTCAAATAGGGATGGCATATGCCATGCAAGAAGGGGATATTTCTTCACCTTACTATAGGGATTTAGCATTAGTAACATATTTAGGAATGACACCTTTAGAGTCTATGTTAGCTGCTTTTGGTAAAAAGGATGATATCAGTTCTGGTGGTAAACAAATGCCTTCTCATTTTAGTAAAAGAGAAAAAGGTATTCTATCACAAAGTTCACCTGTTGGTACGCAGATTATCCATGCTGTTGGGGCGGCATTATCCCTAAAAATGGATGGCAAATCAAATATTGCAATGACAACTGTAGGCGAAGGTAGTTCTAACCAAGGTGATTTCCACGAAGGCTTAAACTTTGCTGGTGTTCACAAATTACCTTTTATTTGTGTTATTGAAAATAATAAATATGCTATTTCTGTACCAGATTCATTACAATATGGTGCCGAAAAATTATCAGATCGTGCAATTGGGTATGGTATGCATGGTGAAACAGTAGATGGCAATGATCCTATTGCAATGTATAAAGCAATGAAAGAAGCACGTGAACGTGGTTTAAACGGTGGTGGTTCAACATTGATTGAAGCCATGTGTACACGTCTAACAGCACATTCTTCTGATGATGATGATAAATACCGTTCAAAAGAGGAACGAGATGAACTTAAATCTTTAGATTGTAATATCAAATTTAAGGAATTCTTACTCGAAGAAGGCATTATCGACAACAACTGGTTAGATGAAATCGAAAAAGAACATAAAGAAATTGTAAATAAAGCAACAAAAGAAGCAGAAAAAGCACCTTATCCATCGCCAGAAGAGACATATACACATGTTTATGAAGAAGGGAGCTTAAATAATGGCTAAATTATCATATCTAGAAGCGATTCATCAAGGTTTAGATCAAGCGATGGAAAGAGATAAAGATGTATTTGTATTAGGAGAAGATGTCGGTAAAAAAGGTGGCGTTTTCGGAGTCACTTTAGGTTTACAAGCAAAGTATGGCGAAGCACGTGTGCTTGATACACCTTTAGCTGAATCAAATATAGTAGGTACAAGTATTGGTGCATCAATGCTTGGAAAACGACCAGTTGCTGAAATTCAATTTGCCGAATATATTTTACCAGCAACGAATCAAATTATGAGTGAAGCCGCTAAAATGCGTTATCGCTCAAATAACGACTTCCATTGTCCTATCACGATACGTTCACCATTTGGCGGTGGAATTCACGGTGCATTATATCACTCTCAAAGTGTTGAATCTATATTTGCTTCTACACCAGGTTTAACAGTTGTTATACCTTCAACACCATATGATGCAAAAGGATTATTATTAGCTTCTATTGAAAGCAATGATCCAGTACTTTACTTTGAACATAAAAAAGCTTATCGACTATTAAAAGAAGAAGTACCAGAATCATATTACACTGTGCCTATCGGTAAGGCAGATGTTAAACGTCAGGGTGACGATATTACAGTGTTCACTTACGGTTTATGTGTAAACTATTGTATCCAAGCAGCTGATATGTTAGAAGAAGAAGGAATTAATGTAGAAGTTGTCGATTTGCGTACAGTTTACCCATTAGATAAAAAAACAATTATTGAACGTGCAAAACTAACTGGTAAAATTTTATTAGTTACAGAGGATAATTTAGAAGGTAGTGTAATTTCAGAAGTTGCTGCGATTATTTCAGAAAATTGCTTATTTGATTTAGACGCACCGATTATGCGACTTGCTGGTCCAGATGTACCTTCAATGCCATTCGCACCAACACTCGAAGATGAGTTTATGATTAATCCAGATAAAATAAAAACAAAAATGCGTGAACTTGCAGAATTTTAAGGAGGCACAATCATGGAAATAAAAATGCCTAAACTGGGTGAAAGTGTACATGAAGGAACAATTGAACAATGGCTTGTTTCTGTAGGTGATACTGTAGAAGAATATGATCCACTTTGTGAAGTCATAACTGATAAAGTTACAGCAGAGGTACCATCTTCTTATTCCGGAACAATTAAAGAAATCTTAGTAGAAGAAGGCACGACAGTTCAAGTAGATGAAACAATTTGTATATTAACAACTGATGATGACTCCGAACATACATCAGTAGACACGACAGCTACAGAAACTGTCCCTGACTCTAGTTCATCTACAGAATCAGAAACACCCGTTAATAGACAAGAACATCAAGAAAGAGATACTTCGAATGAAGAACAACCGAAAAATAACGGGCGTTATTCACCAGTTGTCTTTAAACTTGCTTCGGAAAATCAAATCGATTTATCACAAGTTGTCGGTACAGGTTTCGAAGGTCGAGTGACTAAAAAGGATATTCAAAAAGCAATTAAAGAAGGTGTAGGTAATAAACAAGAAACAGTAATTGCACCTAAAGATTCGCCAAAAGTCATTCAACAGGCAAAATACAATGAACCTTCACCAGGTTCTTCAATTCCTGTGAACGGCGTAAGGAAACAAATTGCTCAAAATATGGTCAACAGTGTCAATGAAATTCCTCATGCATGGATGATGGTTGAAGCAGACGCTACCAATTTAGTGAAAACTAGAAACTATCATAAGAACAGTTTTAAAGAGAGTGAAGGATACAACCTGACATTCTTTGCATTTTTTGTGAAAGCTGTTGCCGAAGGGCTTAAAGCTTATCCGTTATTAAATAGTAGCTGGCAAGATTCTGAAATTATAATGCATAAAGATATTAATATTTCAATTGCTGTGGCAGATGAAGATAAATTATATGTTCCAGTAATTAAAAATGCAGATGAAAAATCAATCAAAGGTATAGCCAGAGAAATAAACGACTTAGCTCAAAGAGCCAGAAATAAAAAATTACGTTCTGAAGATATGCAAGGTGGCACATTTACAGTAAACAATACAGGTACATTTGGTTCAGTTTCATCTATGGGTATTATTAATCATCCTCAAGCTGCAATTTTACAAATCGAATCTGTTATTAAAAAGCCTGTTGTTATTGATGATATGATTGCAATACGAAATATGGTTAACCTTTGTATCTCAATAGACCACCGTATTTTAGACGGATTACAAGCTGGTAGATTTATGAACTTTGTTAAATCACGTATAGAGCAATATTCTATTGAGCATACTAGTATTTACTAGAGTGTATGTAATATGAGTGTTATACATTTAAAGTAGTGAAGTATATTCATGATTAATAAATACACATTAAACAAAAACACTTTCGATAAATTTTCGAAAGTGTTTTTGTTATTTATAAAATTGAGTCCATTAAATATTTAATTGCAATATTTAGTGATGTGAAATTAAGTAACACAAAATTTTCGATATCAAGTTATTTCAATTGCGAAGATTATAGCAAAATTCACTAAAGTTATAAAATATTCAATTTTTAAAATACTATAAACACAGCTGTTGAAGTATAATAGATATATATGTAGAATATAAGTACTTAATTTGAAATGAAAGGTGACGTTAAAAATGGATTTAAATTTTGATTTATATATGACAGATGTTGTTAATCAAGCAAGAAATGAAATTGAGGCAGCAGGTTATGAACAATTAACAACTGCTGAAGAGGTAGATAGTGTACTACAACAAGATGGTACAACATTAGTAATGGTGAACTCAGTGTGTGGATGTGCAGGTGGCATTGCTAGACCAGCAGCAGCACATGCACTACATTATGATAATTTACCTGATCGCTTGGTTACAGTATTTGCAGGTCAAGATAAAGAAGCTACACAACAAGCGAGAGATTATTTTGAAGGTTATGCTCCATCAAGTCCTTCATTCGCACTTATTAAAGATGGCAAAATCACTAAAATGGTAGAACGTCATCAAATTGAAGGTCATGAAGTAATGGACGTAATCAACCAATTACAATCTTTATTCGATACTTATTGCGAAGAGAAATAGAGGAATATTCATGTCACGTTTAAATCCATATAGAATCGGATTTAGAACGATTAAGACAGCGATTGGGATGGCACTTGGTATAATAATTGCTAAACTAATTGGGCTTGATAATTTTGCTTCAAGTGCTATATTAGTAGTCTTATGTATTAAACATACGAAGGTTCATTCGCTTCAAGCAATCGTGTCCCGTTTTGTATCTTGTTTTATGATTCTAATTCTTGGTTCAGTCATATTTAGTTTGTTAGGACAAAATGCAGTAGTATTAGGTTTAATTGTATTATTATTTATTCCTTTGACTGTGGTATTTAAAGTCCAAGAGGGTGTTGTGACAAGTTGTGTCATTTTATTACATGTTTTTAATGCCAAAACAATTGATGTGCATTTATTTGTTAACGAAATTCTGTTACTTATTGTAGGTTTAGGAATTGCCTTCTTAATGAATTTAATCATGCCAAGTCTGGATGGTACGTTAAAGCATTTCAAAAAGCAAATCGAAGATCAATACACTCAAATTTTTGAAACATTTAGTGAAAAGTGTAAAGTACCTAATCAAACATTAAATATCCCGTTTGATAATTTACAATTAACGATACAAAAAGCAAAATCAATCGCCTTTAGAGACGTTAAAAATCATTTTGTCAGAAATGAAAATTCCTACTATCACTATTTCGATATGCGAGAAGAACAATTAGATTTAATGCGTAGAATTGCATTAATGATTGAAAGTATTGAAATGAAAGATTGCTTACTGGATCAATTATCACAACTCTTAGCTGAAGTTGCGCACAATGTGAATAGTAATGATTATACGGCATTACGTTTACATTCACTTTATGAGATTAGGATAGAGTTAAATCAGTTGGATTTACCTACATCTAGAGAAATGTTTAGAACGCGCGCTAGTTTATTACAATTATTAAATGAATTAGAGGAATACTTAGTTGTAAAATCGCAGTTTGGTTCGTTAAAATACCACAATGGTACGAACACTGTCACTAACTAAATAATTAAATTTCATAACTATAAATAAATTACAAATTATTATTGTTACATTAAAAAGCCTCCACAACAGCGATCTCTATGAATAAATACGCTTATGGAGGCTTTTTATCGTGCTGATTTTTGTATAACTGCGAACTTGTTATCTTTAAAATTTATGATTTGATATATTACTTTATGATTTATCATCAAAAATGAAGAAAACAAAAACCATAAATAGCACAGTTTATAAAGGCTGTATTATTTATGGCTTTAATAATAATAAATATATAAAACAGATAACGCTAATGATTAATTTACTAATGGTACGACACTAGTTAATATTAATGCAAGCACAACAGCAATTAGCATCACAATAATAATAACTCTTAACACTTTATTGTTACTCACTATAATTCCTCCAAATATATTGTATTAACTCATATTTTATCCAAATATACGAAATTCTACAATACTTAACAACTATATTATATGCACTTTTCAAAACCGAAAATGATACAAACAATCATATTTGTTTTGCAAACCGAAATAATTCGTTACACTTAACTATATAAATTATTAACATACATAAAAAATGTATTAAATGACAGGTAGGGGATATTTATGGTTAACGAACAAAGATTATTAGATACATTTTTACAACTTGTTCAGACTAATTCTGAAAGTGGTAATGAAGGGCATATTCAAGCTCAATTAAAAGGTAAGTTTGAAGCACTAGGTTTATCAGTCGTTGAAGATCAAGCGAGTCAAAATCAAAACTTAGGCGCAAATAATCTGATTTGTACACTACCAAGCACAATCGACAATAAAGAAATTGATAAGGTGTACTTTACAAGTCATATGGATACTGTAGTCCCAGGTATAGACATTAATCCTCAAATAAAAGATGATGGCTATATCTATTCAGATGGTACTACCATTCTTGGAGCAGATGATAAAGCAGGATTAGCTGCAATTTTAGAAGCACTAGCTGTTATTCATGAAAATAAGCTACCTCATGGACAACTTCAATTTGTAATCACTGTGGGAGAGGAAATTGGATTAGAAGGAGCTAAAGCATTGCCTGCAGATTTATTAGATTCAAATTTTGGATACGCAGTGGATGCCAGTGCACCTGTTGGAACTACAGTTGTAGGTGCTCCAACACAAATGAAATTTGATGCGACGATTTATGGAAAAACTGCGCATGCTAGTGTACCTGACAAAGGAATAAGTGCAATTAACATTGCTGCTAAGGCAGTAAGTGACATGAAATTAGGTAGAATAGATGAAGTAACAACAGCTAATATTGGTCGATTTGAAGGTGGCTCTGCTACAAATATTGTTGCCGATAAAGTTACATTAAAAGCAGAGGCACGTTCTCATTCAGATGAACGCATTGCACAACAAATTGAGCATATGAAATCAGTAGTTGAAAATACCGTTAAACGTTATGGTACAAATGCTGATATAGAGATTACAAAAAGTTATCCAGGATTTAAAGTAGCTGAAGATGCTAAAGTAACAGAGATTGCTAAAGAAAGTGCAATTCAATTAGGATTAGCTGCAGATACAATCATTGCAGGCGGTGGCTCTGACGGGAATATTATTAATGGTTTAGGTATACCTACTGTGATATTAGGCGTTGGATATGAAAATATACACACAACATCAGAACGTATGCCAATAACTTCATTAAATCAATTGAGCCAGCAAATATTAAAAATTATAGAAATAGTTACAAATAACAAATAAATCTGAAAACTGATTTAGTGATTATTATATATGCTTTATGATACAATGAACTAGAAAACTTTGTAAAAGAGAGGTAAGTAAAATGGCACAACAAATTGGTGTAGTAGGTTTAGCAGTAATGGGTAAGAACCTTGCTTGGAATATTGAATCTCGTGGTTATAATGTTGCAGTATATAACCGTTCTTCTGAAAAGACAGACGAGATGGTTAAAGAATCTGAAGGCAAGAACATTCACCCAACATATTCAATTGAAGAATTTGTAAATTCATTAGAAAAACCCCGTAAAATTTTATTAATGGTTAAAGCTGGTCCTGCAACTGACAAGACAATCGACAGTTTATTACCATTATTAGATAATGATGATATCTTAATCGATGGTGGTAACACAAATTATCAAGATACTATCCGTCGTAATACAGCACTTGCAGAAAGTGGCGTAAACTTTATCGGAATGGGCGTATCTGGTGGAGAAGTCGGTGCCTTAACTGGACCTTCATTAATGCCAGGCGGTCAAAAGGAAGCATTTGATAAGGTTAGCGATATTTTAGAAGCAATTTCAGCAAAAGCCAAAGATGGCGCTTCATGTGTTGCATACATTGGACCAAACGGTGCAGGTCATTATGTGAAAATGGTACATAATGGTATCGAATATGCAGATATGCAATTAATCGCTGAAAGTTATGCTATGATGAAAGATTTACTTGGTATGTCACACGAAGAAATCGCTAAAACATTTAAAGATTGGAATGCTGGAGAACTTTCTAGTTATTTAATAGAAATTACTGGTGACATCTTTGGTAAATTAGATGATAAAGGTGACGGTCCTCTTGTTGAAAAGATTTTAGATACTGCTGGCCAAAAAGGTACAGGTAAATGGACTTCAATTAACGCTTTAGATTTAGGTATTCCATTAACAATTATTACGGAATCTGTATTTGCTCGCTTCATTTCTTCAATTAAAGAAGAACGAGTTAATGCATCTAAACAATTAAATGGTCCAGCTTCTCAATTTGATGGTGACAAAGAAGAATTCTTAGAAAAAATCCGTAAAGCTTTATATATGAGTAAGATTTGTTCATATGCACAAGGATTTGCACAAATGAGAAAAGCAAGTGATGATAATGAATGGAACCTTAAATTAGGCGACTTAGCTATGATTTGGAGAGAAGGTTGTATCATCCGTGCACAATTCTTACAAAAAATTAAAGATGCTTATGATAATGATGAATCATTACGTAACTTATTATTAGATCCATACTTCAAGGATATTGTTACAAATTATCAATCAGCATTACGTGACGTAGTTGCTACAGGTGTACAAAATGGTGTACCAACACCTGGTTTCTCAGCTAGTATTAACTATTATGATAGTTACCGCTCTGAAGATTTACCAGCAAATTTAATCCAAGCACAACGTGACTACTTCGGTGCGCACACTTACGAACGTAAAGACATTGAAGGTGTGTTCCATACACAATGGATTGAAGAATAAGCACTTTATTAATTTAATATACTGCGATGTTATTATAGAACATAATAAAGTAATTGAATAATTGTATTCATTAATAACTTTGCGGTATGAATAAATAAACGCCAATTCCTATTTAAAGCTAATAGGGATTGGCGTTTTAATTATTTTAAATGGAAATAATCAATTAATAATATACAAAATCAGTTATAAAATTTCATGTCATTGCGCAAACGTTTGCACAAATCTTTTGACATTGTTCACATAAATACAATAAAATAAGATTATACATGTAAGCGTTTTAATTGGGGATAGGAGTGTTGTGATGGCAACAATCAAAGATGTGGCTATAATGGCTAATGTTTCACCTTCAACAGTGTCTAGGGTTATCAAAGGTAATACTCGTATAAGTAAGGAAACTACTCAAAAAGTGCATGATTGTATGAGAGCATTAAATTATGTTCCTAATCAAATGGCACGCTCTTTAGTTACAAAGCGTTCTAAAACCATTGGTATTATACAAAAAAGTGGTGGTGATTCAATTAAACAGAACCCATTTTTACTCGATGTACTAACCGGTATACATCGTTATAGTGATAATCACGCTTATTTAACAATAGTGACTACAAGTACAACTGAGCAGGAATTAATGATAGAAGTCCAGCGTTTAATACAGTCACAATATATTGAAGGCTTTATCTTATTATATTCAAGAAAAAATGATGTAATTGAACAATTATTAATTGATAAACAATGTCCTTATGTAATAATAGGAAAGCCATTATCAAGTGAAAAAACTTTATATGTCGATAATGATAATATTGCTGCAGCTGAAGATTTAACACAGTATTTGGTTAATAAAGGAAATGACAAGATTTTACTTTTAACTGAACAAAGTGATTATGAGGTCTTTAAGGATCGTATAAAAGGATATCGTCAAGTTATGTTTCATGAACATTTAACACCTCATGTTCATATAATAGACTTGGATCGAACTGCAATTAAATTAAGTTTAATCGAACTTTTTAAAATGCATGAATTCACTGCAATCATTACTACTGATACTATGCTCAATATGATGATTATTAGTGTTTTATATGAATTAAATATACGTATACCAGAAGATATTAAAACAGCAACATTTAATGATTCATTTCTAAATGCCTATGCATCTCCGCCACAAACAGCTGTTGACGTCCTCCCAGAACAATTAGGGCAAACAGCGGTACGGCTGTTAACGAACAAGCTAGAAAACGTTAATCGTTATCAATGTCAAAATATAATACCTACACGAATTGTACAACGTTATTCAACAAACTAATAAAAGGAGAATGTAAATGATGAAAAATTGGTGGAAAGAAGCAGTAGCTTATCAAGTATATCCAAGAAGCTTTAACGATTCAAATAATGATGGGATTGGTGATTTACAAGGTTTAATTGCCAAGTTAGATTATTTACAAGATTTAGGCATCGATGTTATTTGGCTAAGTCCAATGTATAAATCTCCAAATGATGATAATGGTTATGATATCAGTGATTATCATGAAATTATGGACGAATTTGGAACAATGGCAGATTTTGATGAATTACTCGCAGCCATACATCAACGTGGTATGAAATTAATCTTAGATTTGGTTGTAAATCACACTTCTGATGAGCATCCGTGGTTTATTGAATCTAAATCTAGCATAGATAATCCTAAAAGGGATTGGTATATATGGAAAGATGGTAAACCAGATGGTACAGAACCAAATAACTGGGAAAGTATCTTTAATGGTTCAACTTGGGAATATGATGACTCAACACAGCAATACTATTTTCACCTGTTTAGTAAAAAGCAACCTGATTTAAATTGGGAAAATAAAGAAGTACGCGATGCAGTATTTAAAATGATGAACTGGTGGTTTGATAAAGGCATAGATGGATTTAGAGTAGATGCCATTACACACATCAAGAAATCATTTGAAGCAGGTGATTTAACAGTGCCTGCTGGTAAAACGTATGCACCAGCTTTTGACGTTGATATGAATCAACCAGGTATACAATCGTGGTTACAAGAAATGAAAGAACAGTCTTTAGATAAATACGATATCATGACTGTTGGAGAAGCAAATGGTGTAGATCCAGATAATGCTGAACAATGGGTTGGAGAATCAGAAGGTAAATTTAATATGATTTTTCAATTTGAGCATTTAGGATTATGGAATACTGGCGATGTACAGTTTGATGTTTCTTCCTATAAGCAAGTACTATCGAATTGGCAGTACAAATTAGAAAATGTAGGTTGGAATGCTTTATTTATTGAAAATCACGATCAACCTCGACGTGTTTCCACTTGGGGAGATGATCAACAATATTGGTATGAATCGGCAACAAGTCATGCTGTTGTATATTTTTTACAGCAAGGGACGCCTTTTATTTACCAAGGACAAGAAATCGGTATGACCAATTATCCTTTTGAATCAATAGAAACATTTAACGATGTAGCTGTAGTAAATGAATATAATATTGTTAAATCACAAGGTGGTAACGTAGAAGAGCTACTACATAAACATAAAATGGAAAACAGAGACAACTCTAGAACACCAATGCAATGGGATGATTCTACCAATGCAGGCTTTTCTGAACATAAACCATGGTTTCCAGTCAATCCAAACTATACAACTATAAATGTTGCACAACAACAGCAAGATAAAGATTCCATATTAAATTTTTATAAGCAACTCATTCAATTAAAAAAATCTGATGAATTATTCACATATGGCCAGTTTAAACTGGTTGATGTAGATAACCCTGATGTTTTTGCTTATTCAAGAATTTATAATAATAAAAAAGTTATTGTCATTGGTAACTTAACTGATCAAACAACTTCTGTGACTTTAACGACTGATGTTACTGAATGGGAAGTGTTATTACATAATTATAAAGAACACAGCCTTAATTTTGCTCAGTTAAGACCTTACGAAGCATGTGTAATTGAAGTAAAATAATAAAGAAACATTTGCAGTTGAAACACAATACTAAAAATGCAGGCTAGACACAATAAATATGTCTTTGCCTGCATTTTATTTACGTATTCATACACATCACTAACCAAGGGCATAAATTTATCAGTTTGTTTAGGCTAACAGTTTAGAGTATTGTAAAGCAGCGGAAATAAATTAACAAATGATATAGCTATAATTTTGATTTGATTTTTAGTTTTAACAATTAGAATGTTTTAACACGCTACAACAAAGTTAATAAAATTCATTATCTTGATCTACTGGCATCCACAATTGAACCTTCGTAAATGGGTCATCAAAAGAAATATCAAAAGGATACACTTCAACATACAAACTATTAAATTCATAGGGTAGTGACATTTGCATTGTTGTTTCAATATAATGCCATGCCTCATTTACCACGTAGTCAATTTCACCTTGTAAGTTAAAGGTCGCATATTGACGAGATGGCAAAAACCGACTTTCCAAATGCGCTGGATATCGTTCACTAGGAACGCCTACAAAAATTTCCATACCATAATCTAATGGACAGTTCACGACATATAGTTCATGTGGCCCAACATCATTATATCTTTGTAATTCTTTAATGTGGCCTTCTACTAGTAAATCTTCTAAAAAATCAGGTACTTTATATGGATTTTCAAGCTCATTTGCCGGTATAAATTTAGCATAACCCACCAAGGATAGTTCTGGTGTATTCTCTAATCTATACGGATATGGCGCTTTATCAGTCGTTGTTAATTTAATATACAATCTCGGAACTAATTTTAATTCCTCACGCTTCGTATTCACTTGAATAGGGGATATACCGTGAAAGTCACTAAAATCATTAGCAAAAGCATTTGTATCGGTATAATGATATTTTTTAGCAATATCGACTAACCGAGCAGAACCATTTAGTAACTCTTTGGCTGCTACGGTCATTTTTCTCGCTTTTGAATATTCACTTGGCGACTGTCCTACAATCATCTTAAATGATTGATCTAGATGATATGGTGAAAGACCAACGTAATCACTAAGTTCTTGCAAATGAAAAGGCTCTAGCAAATGATCTTCAATATAAACAATTGCCTGTTGTATTTGCTTGATAACGTCCAAAAACTTTCACTCCTAATTCCCAATTAACTATTTGCACTTTCTTAAATCATTTGTTTATTCTTTTTAAATAAAACACATGTACTTTAATACTTATATTTTACATCATTATTTGTATACTTACATCTTAAAAATTTTAAATAGGGTAAAATGTAATTTAAAAGGACAGTTTATATAAACTTTCTCAATAGACTAAATCATAACACATTATATATTGAATAAAAAAGTAACAACCTATATGAAATTTTACATTAACATAATAGCTCCTAAAGCATATCCATGAATTTATGTAATATAAAAAAGCAGTTCAAACTTAAATAAATTTGAACTGCTTTTATTAACTCTATATCAATCCATTAATGGATATCGTCCCACCAATGGAAACCGTCTCTGCTTAACAATAAATCGCTTTCTAAAGGACCATTTGAACCAGATTTATAGTTAGGGAATTCCGGTTCATTTTGATTCCATTCTTCCTGAATTGCATCAACAAATTTCCATGTTGATTTTAATTCTTCCCAATGTGTGAAGTTTGTCGCATCACCATTTAAACAGTCAAACAATAAGTTTTCATAAGCATCAACTGTATTCATTTTATCTTGTGCACTCATTGCATATGATAATTGTACTGGTTCTGTTTCAATGCCTTGAACGTTTTTCTTAGCATTAAGATGTAGTGATACGCCTTCATTTGGTTGAATATTAATCACAAGTAAATTTGAGTCTAATTTTTTCTCAGTTTCATAATAAAGATTCATTGGTACTTCTTTAAATTCTACTACGACCTGAATTGTTTTACTCTTCATACGTTTACCTGTTCTAATATAGAATGGAACTCCTGCCCATCTGAAATTATCAATTGTTAATTTACCAGATACGAAAGTAGGTGTTGTAGAATCACTAGCAACGCGATCTTCGTCACGATAACGTTTAACATTTTGACCTTCAATTACACCTTCATCATATTGTCCACGGACAAAGTTATGGCGCACTTCTTCAGCTTCTAATTTACGTAATGATTTAAGTGCTTTGACTTTCTCTGCTCTAATATCAGCACTATTTAAACTGATCGGTGCCTCCATTGCAAGTAGCGCTACCATTTGTAGCATATGGTTTTGTACCATATCTTTGAGTGCACCACTAGATTCATAGTAGCCACCTCTATCTTCTACACCTAATACTTCAGAAGAAGTAACCTGTATATTTGAAATATACTTATTATTCCATAATGGCTCAAACATAGCGTTAGCAAATCTTAATACTTCTATATTTTGCACCATATCTTTACCTAAATAGTGGTCAATTCGATAAATCTCTTCTTCTTTAAATGAACGTCGTAATTGTTCATTTAGTTTTTCAGCTGACTCTAAGTCTGTACCAAATGGCTTTTCAATTACTAAGCGTTTAAAGCCTGAAGTGTCAGTCAAGCCTGAAGATTTTAAGTAATCAGAAATTACACCAAAGAAATTTGGTGCCATTGCAAGATAGAAGAGTCTGTTACCTTGTAAATTAAACTCATTATCCAAGTTATTACTTACTTCTAATAATGATTGGTAACTCGCTTCGTCACTTACATCGTGTTTATGATAAAAAACATGTTCCATAAACTTATCAAGATGTTTTGTATCTTTAACGTGTTCTTGAATTGACGATTTCACTTGACTACGGAAATCATCATTCGTTAATTCTCTTCTTCCAATTCCAATTATAGCAATTTGTTCATTTAAGTTATCTTGTTGGTACAAATGGAATAATGATGGAAATAATTTTCTGTGACTAAGATCACCAGTTGCTCCAAAGATAGTTATTAAGCATGGAATGTCTTTATTTCTAGTATTCAAGTTCAAAACCTCAATTCTTTTTATAAATCTGATTTCATTATAGAACAATAATTAACAATGTTCATACATTTTTGCTTAAAAGCATTCAAAAATTATTATATTTTTTTATCTTTTCTATGATAAAATGTGAACAAGAAGAGGAGGCATATGCATGGAAATAACATTTTTCGGCACAAGTGCAGGTCTACCAACGAAAGAAAGAAATACTCAAGCCATTGCACTAAATCTAGAACCATATTCAAATAATATTTGGCTATTTGATGTAGGTGAAGCTACACAACATCAAATACTTCACCATTCAATTAAATTAGGTAAGGTAGATCATATCTTTATAACGCATATGCATGGTGACCATATTTTCGGATTGCCTGGATTGCTATCCAGTCGTTCATTCCAAGGCGGAGAAGGACTACCACTTACTGTCGTAGGTCCAAAAGGAATTAAAGAATTTGTAGAGACGACATTACGATTATCAGAATCCAGATTAAACTATCCGATCACTTACATAGAAATTGAAAATCATCTTTCATACCAGCATAATGGATTCAATGTTGAAGCACATTTATTAAATCATGGTATTACTTCTTTTGGCTATAGAGTAGAAGCACCATCTACACAAGGGAAAATTGACGTTCAAGCCTTGAAATCAATTGGATTAGAACCAGGTCCAAAATATCAAGAAGTAAAAAATAATGAGACGTTTGAATATAATGGAAAGATTTATGATTCTAGTCAATTTAAAGGTGATGAAAAACAAGGACCTGTAGCTGCCATATTTGGAGATACAATGCCATGTAACAACGAGTTACTTATAGCACGTAATGCAAATGTTATGGTTCACGAAAGTACTTATATAGAAGGGGATAAAAATTTAGCCAATAATTATCATCATAGCCATATTGATGATGTCTTTGATTTAATTAAAGAGGCAAATGTGGAGTATAGTTTAATCACGCATATAAGTAATAGATACACACAAGAAGAAGTTGAATCAATTAGTGAATTATTAAAGACTAAAAGTGATACACCACCATTTAAATTTGTTAAAGACTTCGATACTTGGTCATTCTAATTCACAATAAGAATAATTGATTCAATCGTTATAGCATATTTAGCAAAACAAATATAATGCTTTACAATAAGATTAACTCAAGTAAAACAGACCCTAACTAGTAAAAAGCAATAGTTAAGGTCTGTTTTCTACTATAGGGAATTAAATGTCTTAGCGATCTTTAGCGATCTGTTCTTTAACTATCTATAATACATTTCTGAAATGATTCAATATGTACAGAATTGCTTTACAAAGATAATTTACTCGTCCAATTAACATTGATACATATGATGTGTCATTACTCAATATGTATTATTTATTATCGGCGAAGCACTGGACAGGGTAGTATAAGAGACAAAGTAACGATTCATCGCATTACATTAGGTAAACAAACTATAAATATATGGCTTCAATAGTGCAATTGATTACAATTGTAACAAGTTTTAAATACGGCATCAAAAGCTTTATTTTTATAATGATCATCACATATCAATACAAAATTATTGAATAAAAACAACCAACCAAAAAGTTTTCACTTTCGAGTTGGCTGCTATTAAGGAATATATCCCGATAGAATTATTTTTATTAAATCAATATTAAAATCGATTACTTAAAGATAAAGCAAATAAATAATAACTTGCTAACTTATCGATAGAATTGATGTAAGGATTAATCATCATCTTGATTTGATAGTTCTACACTTCTATCAACGGCAGCTCTTAAACAATCCTCAAATACACTTTCTAAGTCGTATTTAGATAACGCATTTAAACCTGCCTGTGTTGTACCACCTTTTGAAGTTATATTTTTTCGTAATTGTTCCATACTTAAATCAGAACGTTCAATCATTTTACTTGTCCCAATAATTAAGTTTCGAATAGATTCTTCGACTTGTGATTTCTCTAATCCAAGTCTAGTACCAGCTGTCACATATTGTTCAAATACATGGTATAAAAAGGCCGGTCCACTACCAGTAATCGCTGTTACTTGATGTAGATTATCTTCAGAAACTTCAATTGCTGAACCAAATGAGTTAATTAAATCATCAACTTCAGTTTTAGATTTTGGATCAAAATTATTTGAAAAACTGATACCTGTCACAGAATGACCAACATGTGCGTTCGTGTTTGGCATGATTCGAGCAACAGGGTTTTCTGTATTAAGTTGTTCTCTAATATAACTAATTGGTAAACCTGCCATAATTGAAATAAATTTATTACTATCAGTAACATATGGTTTAATTCGTTCTGCTAAATTATCAAAATCATATGGCTTTGTTCCTAAGAAAACATAATCCGCTTCCTTTAACAATGCTGCGTCATCATAACTATAATTGACACCTAATTCAGCAGCATATGATTTCAGAGCATCCTCATTTGATCGATTTGTTAAATAAATATCGTTTGAGTCTATTACTTTTGAGTTAACGATTCCTGTAAAAATTGCATGAGCCATATTACCGGCACCATAAAATACAAGTTTCATGTAAAATTCCCACTTCCTCTTTGTTTTATGTAATCATATTAACATAGTTTAGAATTATGGCTAATCATTTAATTATAATAATGACAGAAAATATTATAATCATTTATACTATTTATAAAGACAAAAACAGGTAGGGATAAACGATGCAAGGGAAACATTTTATATTAACAGGAAGTACAAGCGGCTTAGGTAAAGCATTATTAAAAAAGTTATTAGCTAATGATATCAATGTAACTGTACTGGTTAGAAATCCCCAAAAATTAAATCAGTTTGTCGCTCAATATCATACAGATCGATTATCAATCATACAATGTGATTTACAGTCTGAGAAAGAAATTTATCATATTACGCAAAGTCTTCAACAACAAAAAATTGATGGTTTAATTTATTGTTCTGGACTAGGTTATTTCAAATCAATTGAAGCACATCGAACTGAAGAAATGCTTGAGACATATCAGCTTAATATTATAAGTTTCAACATTTTGTTAGAAGTAATTAGACCATTTTTCAATAAATATCCAATCATCGTAGGCATAGGTAGTCAAGCTGCTTTTGTTACACAAGCTAATGCAGCACATTATGGTGCATCAAAAGCAGCATTTTATCAAACATTAAATGCCATTCGATTAGAACATCACAATTACCATGTTTTAACGGTAAATACTGGACCAATCAATACACCATTTCACCAAAAAGCGGATCCTTCACTAAATTATGCGAAACGTTACAACAAAATCATGATAAATCCCGATAAACTAGCTGATCGTATATTTAAAGCTATGAAGTCAAAACGACAAGAAATCAATCAACCGCTGTGGATGTCATTTATGCTTAAACTGTACCAGCTTACACCAAGATTCATAGAAAAGCATTTCTCACGTTTTTTTAAAAATAAAATATAACAATAATGTGTATTAAACATAACAAAAAAAGAGTTTATGCGTAGAAACTTATGCTGGATCGAACACAGTTATAAGTACATGACATAAACTCTTTTTTCTGTTTAATTAAGGTGTTGCGTGTATTCTAAATTTTTCACTCTACCTCGTGCAGCTTTTAAAGTTTCAAAGCCAATATCTTTCGCTAAATTATAATTTTTAATATTTTCGTCTAATTGTTCTATACTACTTGCACCAACAATAATTGAACCAAGTGACTGTTGTGAGGTCAAGTAATTAAAGGTTAAGGCAGTTAAATTACTTTCAATTTCTTTAATTGATGCAATTGTTTCGCCTAACTCTTGATAATTGTAATCAAAAATACCTTCAGCAAATTTCTTGTCTAATGCATTGTTACTATTAGCAGTCAATAGACCTTTGAAAACAGGGCCTCTAGCAAGTATCTTTACATTTTTGGCATGTATTGCATCAAGCAAAGATTCAACTCTATTATCAATTAAATTAAATTGATTCATAATCGTTTCTATATTACTGTGTTCCAAATAATAATTAATTACATTAGGTCTAATAGAAGAAATACCATAAGCACGAACTAGACCTTCTGATTTTAATTCTTCGAATGCACTTATCGTTTCATCTAGTGGATCATCAATAGTACCTCCATGCAATTGATAAAGATCTAGGTGGTCTAAACCTAATGATTTTAAAGATGATTTAATAGCATGCTTAATGTGTTTTTTAGATGGATCCCAAAATGTTGAACCATCCTCTTTTAAATGATTGCCCACTTTTGTTCCGATAACAATATCATCACGTTGTTGGTATTTTTTTAATGCTTTGCCAACGATTTGTTCATTTATACCTTTGTCATACATATCCGCAGTATCAAAATATGTAATACCATGTTCAATAGCTCTATCGATTATAGGTTCTGCCGTTTTATAATCTGTACCTAAACTCATACATCCTAGTCCTACTTCTGAAATTTCTAAACCACTTTTCAAGACATTTTTTTGCATGTTATTGCTCCTTTCGATACACTAAATCATAGAATATGGCGTGTTTATCAATTATATGAAAGTATATTGATATCACTATTTATTGCTTTAGCTTGTTTGTTAATGCAATTGTATAGTGGTTATTCACAATTCAAATACAATTAACCGTACGAGCTACCGACTATATCTTAACAGGTAGATACTTAAAATAAAAGGAACGTGATTATAATGGAATTTTACGAGAGAACTATAGCGAAGGAACATATATATAACGGAAAAATTATTGATTTGGAAGTACATGATGTAGAACTCCCAGATGGTCAAACATCAAAAAGAGAATTAGTTTTTCATAATGGTGCAGTTGCTGTTTGTGCATTAACACCGGACAACGAAATTATATTAGTAAGACAATTTCGTAAACCTGCTGAAAAAACAATGTTAGAAATCCCCGCCGGAAAACTTGAAAGTGGAGAAGATCGCATTGAAGCAGCTAAAAGAGAATTAGAAGAAGAAACAGGCTATATCGCTGATCATTTGCAACTCATATATGAAATGTATGGTTCACCTGGTTTTTCTAATGAGAAGTTATCTATTTACTTTGCTAAAGATTTGAAAAAAGGGCACATGAATCTTGATGATGATGAATTTATTGAATTAGATCGTGTTCACATTAATGAAATTTCTGACTTATTAAAAAGTGGATCTTTAGAGGATGCAAAAACAATTATTGCTTTACAACATATCTTACTTAATTATAATGATTATAAATAAGAAACGAACAAACTTGCTAATTTTATCAATTACTGGTATTTTATATATGTATCATATTGTAAATTAAAATGATTATAATTATTAGTAGGGGAGTGAGGCTTCCGTGGAAGAACGATTAAATCGCGTGAAGCAACAATTACAACAATCATCATATAAATTAACTCCACAGCGAGAAGCAACATTAAGAGTGTTAATTGAAAACGAGAAAGATCATTTAAGCGCTGAAGATGTATACTTAAAAGTGAAAGACAAAGCACCTGAAATAGGTTTAGCTACTGTGTACAGAACATTAGAATTATTAGCAGAGCTAAAGGTTGTAGACAAAATTAATTTCGGGGATGGCGTTGCACGCTTTGATTTACGTAAAGAAGGTGCGAAACATTTTCATCATCATCTTGTATGTATGGAATGTGGGAAAGTTGAAGAGATAGAGGAAGATTTATTACCTGCAGTAGAAGAAAAAGTTGAAAGTGATTTTAACTTTAGAATTTTAGATCATCGTTTAACATTTCATGGCGTTTGTTCAGAATGCCAAGCTAAAGGTAAATAATGAATTTTCATCCTGTTTAATTTTAATGATAGGGGTGAGTCAATGAATACCATAATCGAAGAATATTTAAGGTTCATCCAATTAGAAAAAGGTCTTAGTACAAATACAATAGGCGCTTATAAACGTGACTTAACTAAATATGCAAATTATTTAGATGAAAACAAAATTACTCACATTGACTTTGTTGATAGACAGACCATCCAGCAATGTTTAGGTTCATTGCATGATGAAGGTGCATCTTCAAAGTCTTTAGCACGTTTTGTTTCAACTGTTCGCAGTTTTCACCAATTTGCATTGAGAGAAAAATATGCTGCTAAAGATCCCACAGTTTTAATTGAAACACCGAAATATGATAAAAAGTTACCTGACGTGTTGGAAATCAATGAAGTGATAGCTTTATTAGAGACACCTGATTTATCAAAAAATAATGGTTACCGTGATAGAACAATGTTGGAATTGTTATATGCAACGGGGATGAGGGTATCAGAATTAATTCATATAGAGTTAGATGATGTTAACTTAATTATGGGATTTGTTAAGGTGTTCGGCAAAGGAAATAAAGAGCGTATTGTGCCGTTGGGTGAAGCGGTTATTGAATACTTAACTCATTATATTGAAAACATACGTCCACAACTATTAAAAAGAACGGTCACACCAGTATTGTTTTTAAATATGCATGGAAAACCATTATCAAGGCAAGCCATTTGGAAGATGATAAAGCAAAATGGTATTAAAGCCAATATTAATAAGACATTAACACCGCACACGCTGAGACATTCGTTTGCTACACACTTGCTTGAAAACGGTGCAGATTTACGAGCTGTACAAGAAATGTTAGGACACTCTGATATTTCTACAACGCAACTTTATACACATGTATCTAAATCACAAATCCGTAAAATGTATAACGAATTTCATCCACGTGCATAAACACAGATTAGTTTATCATTTAATGAACTAATCTGTGTTTTATTGTTTATAAGGTTATGTCATGTTGTGTATTTGATTTAAATATATTATGATTCTCGGTTAATACGTCGTTCAATAAGTGCTTTATTTCGTGCATCAGTCACTTCTGTCCGATCCCTTTCTAAATGGTGATTTACGATATAGCTATCATCAATGAGCGTTTCTCGAAAGTAAAAGTCTGTAAAAGTGGTTTGTATTGAATGGAGCATTTCATCTTGTAATGGTAAGTGTACTGGAAGAAATGGTTGATGTGTTTTTGCTGCTTGCTTTAAATGTTTTAATAATATGATGTATTGCTCAATATTCAAACCTAGCATTTGCCAGTCATGACTAGATTGTATAACATTCAATGCTCTGTCAAACGATGTTTTAGCTCCTTGAAAGTTGTTACGACGAAAATGATAACAACCTGTAGTTAATAAAATTAAACTGACGACCGCATCTTTTTTTGAAAAATGTGGGTTTTCTTTCCAAGCATCCTCTAGAATATCATGACATAGAAAATAATGTTGCTTGGTATGAAATTGATAATAAAATTGTTGTAGTGCTTTTTCCATATAAGAACCGCTCCAAATTTAAATGTTTGTTATAAACATGCTATAATATTTTAGTGAAATACGCACTTAACTTGCTATATGAGGTAGATAAAATGTATGAAGTAAAATTAGATGCTTTCAATGGACCATTGGATTTATTATTGCATCTTATTCAAAAATTCGAAATAGATATTTATGATATTCCAATGAAAGCATTAACAGAACAATACATGCAATATATTCACGCCATGAATTCATTAGAAATTAATGTTGCTAGTGAATATTTAGTGATGGCCTCTGAATTATTAATGATAAAAAGTAAAATGCTTTTACCACAGCCTGAAACAGATGAATCATTAGAAGATGATCCGCGTGATGATTTAGTAGGTCGTTTAATTGAGTACCAAAATTATAAAGAATACACTGAATTGCTCAATGATAAAAAGGTAAATCGGGCTTCATTCTACTCGAAACACCCTACAGACTTATCACATTTAGAAACAAATGAATTAATGAGTTCGGATAACACCATTGATTTAACCGAACTGATAATTGCTTATCAAAAGGTCAAAAACCGTGTCGAATTTAACACACCAAAAACTGTCGAAATAAAGAAAGAAACCTTTACGATTCAACAAGCAACCACACAGGTTCATGAAAGACTGCAACAACAACAATCATTCAACTTCTTCAGTCTATTTAATTTCTCAGAACCAATTGAAATGGTAGTAACCCATTTCTTAGCAATATTGGAAATGTCTAAATCTGGGATAGTCAATATTGAACAACAAAAAAGTTTTGAAGATATCAACATATTAAGAGGAGTCAACTATGGCATTGGATAATCAAGGTATATTAGAAGCATTACTCTACACTGCTGGAGATGAAGGATTAGAAGAGAAGCAACTGCTTGAAATATTAGACATTTCACTAAGTGAGTTACAATCTTTGATTAATAACTATCACTCAGAAGGTCTTGTCATTCAACATTTCGGACAAACTTATGTATTAACAACGAAAAAAGAAGCAGCTGAATATATTGAAGCACTTGTAGAACATAAGTCTAATATGAAACTATCTCAAGCCGCAATGGAAGCACTATCCATAATCGCCTATAACCAACCACTCTCAAGAAGTGATATTGAAATGATTAGAGGTATTAATTCCGATGGTGCAGTTAAAACATTGATCGCAAGAGGTTTAATCGAAGCAAAAGACGAAAAAGATTCAAGAAGTCAGCAACTATATACAACCGAACTATTTTTAAATGTATTTGGAATTGAACATTTAGATGATTTACCAACTACTGATGAAGAGGACGAAGAAATCGAAGCATTTTTCAGTAATTTGGTAAATCAAAAAGGAGAAAATAATGAGTAAAGAATTAGAGAGATTACAAAAACGTATAGCTAACAGTGGTTATACATCAAGAAGAAAAGCTGAAACACTTATCAGTGAAGGTAAGGTTAAAGTAAATGGTGAAGTCGTAACGGAATTAGGTACGAAAGTGAAAAATTCAGATACAATTGAAGTAGAAGGTATTAAATTAGAGCAAGAAGACAAACTGTATATTTTATTCTACAAACCATCGCAAGTGATTACGAGTGTATCTGATGATAGAGGAAGAAAGGTAGTAACCGATTACTTCAAACAAATTGAAACAAGAATATATCCTGTTGGCAGATTAGATTATGATACATCAGGTTTACTGCTATTAACGAATGATGGTGAGTTTACAAATTTAATGACGCACCCTAGATACAAGATCAAGAAAAAGTATGTTGCAAAATTAAAAGGTTACTTAATGCGAGAAGAGGTAAAAGCATTAGAGCAAGGTATTGAATTAGAGGATGGTAAAACACAACCTGCAATTGTAAAAGTAAAAAACCAAGATAAAGAAAAGAACTCAACTTTAGTTGAAATAACGATTACTGAAGGTAGAAATAGACAAGTTCGTCGTATGTTCGAACATTTTGGACATCAAGTTAGTAAATTACAACGAATTGAATTTGGTCCATTAAATTTGAAGGGGCTTAATGCAGGTGAAGGTCGTGTTTTAACACCGCACGAAGTAAAAGTCATTCGTCAAATTGCTGAACACGGTAAATAAACTTTGAAATATTTTTGACAAAATAATTCGAATGAGAAAAAATTCACAAACTTTTCGTTCATTTGTACTTTTCAAAGTTAACCTATGCTATAATTGTGAATGTATTGGAAAGTAAGCAGTGTGGGAGGTACATACGTATGTCAAATGAAATTTTAATCGTAGATGATGAGGATCGAATTAGAAGATTACTTAAATTATATTTAGAAAGAGAATCTTTTGAAATACATGAAGCTAAAGACGGTAGTGAAGCATATCATATGGCAATGGAACATGATTATGCATGTATATTACTAGATTTAATGTTGCCTGAAATGGATGGTATTGTTGTTGCTTCTAAACTAAGAGAGCATAAAGATACACCAATTATTATGTTAACAGCCAAAGGCGAAGAAACAAATCGTGTTGAAGGTTTTGAATCAGGTGCAGACGATTACATTGTTAAACCTTTTTCACCAAGAGAAGTTGTGTTACGTGTAAAAGCATTACTAAGAAGAACACAGGTCGCACATACAGAACAGAGCGAACCACATGCGCGTGATTTGATAGAATTTGATCATTTAGTTATCGACAATGATGCTCATAGAGTGCTTGCAGATGAGAGCCAAGTAAACTTAACACCTAAAGAGTATGAATTATTAATATTTTTAGCGAAAACACCTAATAAAGTATTTGATAGAGAACAACTGTTAAAAGAAGTGTGGCATTATGAGTTTTATGGAGACTTACGTACCGTAGATACTCATGTTAAACGCTTAAGAGAAAAGTTAAATCGCGTTTCTGAAGAGGCTGCTCAGATGATTCAAACTGTTTGGGGAGTAGGTTATAAGTTTGAAGTTAAATCAAATGATGAACCGACTCAATAATGTAGTCATAAAACTGTGGTTAACTATAATATTTATAGTAACGACAGTTTTAATTTTACTTAGCGCAGCCTTAATCACATTTATCCAATCATACTTCACACAGGAAACAGAAGATTCTTTACTCAAAGATGCTAAACGTATTAGTGAATTAGTAGCAAGCTCTGATAATAAAGCAACCGCGATTGAACACAGTCGTAAGTTGATTGAAGGCCCTGTTGGTCTCATTATAATGAATGATAAAAACAGTCAAAATAGTAAGTATGGCAATACTAAACAAAAGATGTTAAATGAAATCAAACAAAACAAAGACTATGATGACGTATTTAATAAAGGAAAGAAAATTTCGGAACACGTTAATGTAAAAATTAATGATCAACAACATACTTATGTATTAATTGGATATCCTTCAAAGAATTTAAGCGATGTTAAACAAGATGAATACGGTGGTGTCTTTATTTATCAAGATTTAAAAACCATCGAAGATACTAATAATTTAATCACGGTTATTATTTTAATTATTGCCATTATTTTCTTAGCAATTACAACGATATTTGCTTTTTTCCTTTCTTCTCGTATTACGAAACCTCTAAGAAATCTACGGTCTCAAGCATTGAGAGTTTCAAAAGGACAATATGCGCAAGTTGAACCCGTAAATTCAAAGGATGAAATTGGAGAATTATCTCGTGCCTTTAATACGATGAGTTCTGAAATCCAACAACATATCGATGCACTGTCATCTTCTAAGAACATTAGGGATAGTTTAATCAACTCCATGGTTGAAGGTGTATTAGGATACAACGATAAGAAGGAAGTTATTTTATCTAACCAAATGGCTCAAAATACATTACAACTTTTAGATGAGTATTCATTAGAAAAGCTTGATGAACAAACAGAATTAACTTTTAAGAACAAACATACACAGTTTGAAGAATATGAAATTAATACTAGATATTTTGTAATCATTACTAGTTATATAGAGCAAATTCAACCAGATGGACGAAGTGGTATCGTGGCCATCATAAGAGATATGACCAATGAACATAATATTGATCAAATGAAGAAAGATTTTATAGCAAATGTTTCACATGAATTACGTACACCCATTTCTTTATTGCAAGGCTATACAGAATCAATCGTTGATGGGATTGTTACTGAACCTGAAGAGATCCATGAATCCTTGAGCATCGTCTTAGATGAGACGAAACGTTTAAACAGACTGGTTAATGAACTCTTAAATGTTGCTAGAATGGATGCAGAAGGGTTAAGTGTTGAACGAGAAATCCAACCTATTGATCCGTTGTTAAATAAGATGCAATTGAAATATCAACAACAAGCTGCAGACTTAGAACTAACCATGAAATTAAATCCAATTTCTAATGGAGCGCTCTGGTATTATGATTCTGATAGAATTGAACAAGTGCTTACGAATCTGATTGATAATGCATGTCGATATACAGAACCAGGAGATACAATAACCGTCGATATTGCTGAAAATGATCATGACAACTTGTTATATATTACCGATACAGGAACGGGTATTGCTCCCGAACATTTAGAGCAAGTCTTTGATCGTTTTTACAAAGTAGATGCAGCACGTAAAAGAGGTAAGCAAGGTACCGGACTTGGACTATTTATATGTCGAATGATTATCGATGAACATGAAGGTAAGATACTCGTAAAAAGTGAACTCGGTCAAGGTACAACATTTATTATTCGCTTACCGAAACCACCAACTAGAGATTAAAGGAATAAGTCATTGATGATTTTATGTGTAACGTCAAAAATAATTATAATAATCATCTAACTAAATAAGGTAAAGTGCCTCCGATTTATACAATTTAATGTGTAAGGCGGAGGTGTTTTTTGTGATTATAGCTTTAAAATATGAATTGAAATCATTTTACATCGCTATTTAGTACAGTGTGTAAAATTTAATTTTATATTGCTGGTAAATTAGCACTAAATACTGTAAACAATATCATTGTCTTTATCTGAGTTATACGCTATGATATATTTATAAAATTTAAATGTTCATCTTCGGGGTAGGGTGTAATTCCCAACCGGCAGTAATATAAGCCTGCGACCTATTTATTGTTCAATAAATAGCTGATCTAGTGTGAATCTAGAGCCGACAGTATAGTCTGGATGGGAGAAGATGGAGGGTTAATTTGTTGTGCAATTAAATCCTCCTATTCTGAGTAAGATGAATGGAAGGAGATAATTGAATATGCAACAACAAACCAAACGTCTAATAACGATTAGCATGTTAAGTGCGGTAGCTTTTATATTAATGTTTATCAAGTTCCCGTTACCATTTTTACCACCATATCTAACATTAGACTTTAGTGATGTACCGGCACTTCTTGCAACATTTACATTAGGACCCATTGCTGGCATCATCGTTGAATTTATTAAAAATTTATTGAATTTTTTATTCAATGTAGGGGATCCAATAGGACCGTTGGCCAATTTTTTAGCAGCCACAAGTTTTATACTTACTGCGTTTTATGTTGCTAAAAATAAAAATAACGCTAAATCATTAGTTACTGGTTTAGCTGTAGCAACCTTAATAATGACACTAGTATTAAGCATTTTGAATTATTTTGTGTTGTTACCACTCTATGGCATGATTATGAATTTATCAGATGTTTTTGGTAATTTGAAAATAATTATAGTATCAGGTGTTATACCTTTCAATATTATTAAAGGTATTGTTATTTCAATTATATTTATCTTATTATACAAACGCTTGAATAGTGTTTTACCGAGATAACAAATTGCGCTAACATACACTAACGTATCAATAAATAGTGACAAATAAAATTTTGTTTTCATATAACAAAAGCGCATGTTTAAGTTAATTTAAACATGCGCTTTTCCTATAATAAGGTTAAAATATAATTCGTCACTTAAAATCTATTCAAATTTCAGTGCGTCCCCATCAAAAGATTCTTCTTCAATTTTAATTGAATCAGTAGGACATCCCTCTAATGCATCTTCCATATCTTCATATAATTCTTCAGGCACTTCAGCAGTACCTTGGTTGTCATCAAGTATTACAAAAGCAATACCTTCATCATCATAGTCATATATATCAGGGGCAGCAGCACCACAAGCACCACATGCAATGCAAGTATCCATATCGACAATAGTATATTTAGCCATTTTCTTCGCCTCCTTTGACAAAAATGCTACAATAAAATCACAATTAATATTGTAAGCACTGTACTTATTTTTTTCAATGTTTTCGTTTTAATTAATTAGGGGAGTAAACATGCAAAATTTATTTCATTTCATCCAACAAAATACACACCATTATAAAACCGAAAAAAGCATATATAATATTATCATAGGCAAAAAATCACATCAAACCTTTTTTGATGCATGTAGCCAACAATTACTATCATTATATCATAGCTTACCTAATATCCAGTATCCGTCATTCGAGCGATATTATAATCTGAGCCAATCAGAAATAGAAACAACATTAAACGTACGCGTACATCCAAGATATACATTTGATAGTCTCGTTAATACGTTTCAAGCAATACAATTATTAACACAAACGATTTCACAATTACAGCATAAGGATAGTCAATTTATCCCTCTCACTCAACAGCAAACTATACATAAACGTGTTAAATATGTATATAAATATCTTAAAGAGGCAAACCTCGAACAAGATTTTATTGCAGAACTTCATATGTTATTCGAAGCTATTCATAAAGAAAACCAAGGGACTTACATTCATTACTACTTACAAGGGTTTGAAGATAGCATGTACACTAGACAGCAAGTTAGTTTAATAGAAGGTTTGCCACAAGAATTATTATTTGAATTAGAATTAAACGATTTAGTTGTAATGATGTTTCAAATTGAAGATAATCAACGTTACCCTATTTTGCATCAGTTAATTGTGTTACCTACGCTATTACATAAAACAGATTTATCTTTTGAAGGCTTAAAAAAAGGACTAACTATGGATGATTTGGCACAACATCAACAAGTTAAAATTAATACAATTGAAGACCATGTCTTAGAATTGTTTATAAAGGGATATTTATCAAATTATAAAGCGTTTCTAAAGGATGATTTAAATTCTGATTTTCTAAATTATTATATACAGCATAAGGATGAAAGATTGCGGAACTATAAAGAACGATTCCCGTCATTAAGTTACTTTACAATCAAGCTTATCATTGTAGGCATAGAAAGAGGTGAGCTACATGCTGATTGACGAACTGAAACATTGGTTTGGATTTGAAACATTTAAGCCTGGACAAGAAGCAATTATTAAAAGCGTACTAAACCAACAAGATACATTAGGTATATTACCAACTGGTAGTGGTAAAAGTCTGTGTTATCAATTACCTACATATATTAAACAACAACCTACATTAATTATTTCACCACTTATTTCGTTAATGGATGACCAAGTTATGCAACTTAAAGCACATGGTGAACATAAAGTGAGTTGTATTCATTCTGGTATGGATGAAGATGAACGTTCAGCAAATATCAAAAATCTAAAGCAAAGTCGTTTTATCTTCTTAAGCCCTGAATTTATACTCCAACCCCATAATTTCAAACTCATTAAACATATTAACTTTGGTCTTATTGTTTTAGATGAAGCCCACTGTTTGTCAGAATGGGGCTATGATTTCAGACCACATTATGCACTTATAGGAAAAATCATTCAACAATTTACTAACGTTTCTATATTAGGATTAACAGCGACAGCACCACCACATCTATTATCTGATTTGAACCAAATGTTACGTACTCAATTCAATGTAGTTAAAACAAGTATGAATAGAGACAATATTTCACTACACCATCAAAATTTTGCAGATGATGAAGAAAAACTCAAATGGTTGCTGCCAACATTAGAACAATCTGGACCGACAATTATCTATGTTTCATCAAAAAAAGTCTGTTTATCATTAGCTCAAGAAATTTATCAACAAGGCTTTTTAACAGGTATTTATCACGGTGATCTATCCTATCAGGAACGGCAAACGGTTCAACATCAATTTCTTAATAACGATATTCCTATCATTGTTGCTACAAGTGCATTTGGAATGGGAATAAACAAAAAAGATATTCGTACAATCATTCACTTTCATCTTTCAACTAGTCCGTCGAATTATTTACAAGAGATTGGTCGTGCTGGGAGAGATGGCAAACAAAGTCAAGCCATCAGTTTATATCAACCAGATGATAGTTTCTTACTTGAAACACTGTTATTTACTGATATTATAACTAATGAAGATGTTAATGCATTTGAATTAGGTATGGATTTAATACCTTATAAAAAAGAAATTATTGAAATTTTAAGTAGTTATTATACATTTAATGAATTACGACATATATTTGAAAATACTTACCAACGTAAAAGAAATGGTTATATCAGAATGTTGGGTTATAAGAATTTAGATCAGTGTAGACGCGCATATCTTATGGAATTTTTTGGTGAATTTGTGAATAAACGACCTGAAAAATGTTGTGATAATGATGCTGATATTGAATTAATAAAAATATTTAATCGCAAAAAAGTAAAACGTAAAATTGATTATAATGAAAAATTAAAAAATTTGTTCAAATAGATAGACAATTACTTTACTTAACATTTTCAAACAAGCTATAATACAACTTATAATGACATAAATATTGTAGTTTTCTTAAAATAGGTATACATATTTACGTTTGATTAGGGTAAAACAGTATATACTTAATATATAAATAAAGGAAGGATGATGAATTTGTCTAACAACAACTTTAAAGATGATTTTGAGAAAAATCGTCAATCAATTGATCCAAATGAACACCTAGACAAAACAAATGAATCTGTTGACGCTTCTGTTGACAATGCAAAAGAAGAAGTATCCGACAAAAACAATGAGCAATTCCCTCCAAGAAATGCTCAAAGAAGACAACGTAGACGAGATACAGCAACAAATCAAAATAAAGGGGAACAATCTGATCAACAACAAGAGCAACAACTTGATCAAGAACAACACCTTAATGACCAAAACAAATCATCATCAGACTTTAACCAGTCACAAGATCATGATGATCATTCACGAGACAATAATATCTATCAAGAAACTTCTGATGAACAACATCGTAACAATCAATATGACAAATCAAATAACGACTTAAAGCAACAAGAAAATCATGACAGAAGTGACGTAAACACTCGTAAAGATGATACTGATTTATCACATCAAGATAAAGATGCAGCTGACAAGCGAACTGCAGATGATAAACATAATGGTAAAGGGTCTGCCATTGCTGGTGGCGCAGCAGCTGGTGCAGGTGCAGGTGCTTATGCTGCAAATAAACACAACAACGACAAGCATTCTTCGAAAGAACAGCATGTTGATGATCAAAATGATACTACAAATCGTGAGCAAGACGCTACACAGACAGGTGGTACTACTGCTGGTGCTGGCACAGGCTCATATGCTGCAAATAAGGATGATGCTGATAATAGAGTCAATGATCCAGAGCATAATAAAAATAACAAGGAACAACATGAGCAAAATGAATCAACCGATTCAAAAGATGGTTCCAAGAAAAAAGGCGCTGCTATTGCTGGTGGTGCTGCTGCAGCGGGCGCAGGTGCAGGTGCTTATGCTGCTAGCAAATCAAACAAAGATAAAAACGCAGAAAGTAACACTGCAGACAATAAATCAAACGAATCACAATCAAAAGAACAACATAATGAAGAAAAGAACAACGGTAAATCCAAGAAAAAAGGTGCCGCAGTCGCTGGTGGTGCTGCAGCAGCGGGTGCTGGTGGCGCCGCAGCAGCTTCAAAAGCAAGTGGTTCCGGTTCTAATGGAAATGGCGGAAACAATCATCAAAATAATAGTAATAATAATAACGATGATTACAAACGTAAAAAGAAAAAAGGCGGCTTATTAGGTAAATTATTACCAATTTTAGCAGCAATCTTAATTTTGGCGGCAATTGGTATTTTCGGTGGCATGGCCTTAACTGGAAATAATGATGATAAGAGTGCTAACGATGATAAAAAAGTAGCTGATAATAAAGACAAAGACGGAGATAAAGATAAAAAAGCTGATTCTGATAAAGATAAAGATAAAGATAAGTCTAGCGATGACAAGTCTAAAAGTTCAGATGACAGTGAAAAATCATCTGGTGCGTCTGACGGCAGCGACTCTGACTCTGATCAAGCTACAAGTGATTCAGATTCATCTGACAACAGTAGTCAAAGCAGTAGTTCTGATCAAGCTACAAGTGGTTCTGATTCTAGTGATCAAAGTGCTAGTGATAGTAACTCAAGTGGTGCAGCTACTGACCAAGGTCAATCTAGCTCTTCTAACAGCGATGATCAGTCAACAAGTGGCCAAAATAGTTCCCAAGATTCACAACAATCAACAAACACTTCAGGACAACGTACTCATGTTGTAAATGGTCAAAACTTATATAGAATTGCTATTCAATATTATGGTGAAGGAACACCTGAAAATGTAGAAAAAATAAGACAAGCGAACAACCTTTCAGGCAATGATATACACAATGGTCAACGTTTAGTAATTCCACAATAATAAAATTTTAAAGTGATACTAGCATTAATACACACGCTTTAAATAGGCGAGCTAATCTTATTCTTTGGATTAGCTCGCCTTAATTTATACATTGAAAATTTCCTGCTGCAATTAATGACATTGGTATATGATTAACTACTTTAAGTTATTGTTTAAAAATATGTTTATCTTACAATTATAAATTCTAAATTTAAACAGTTGATATATAGAAGTTTCAGTTTCTTTCATTTGGTTTTTTTATAACTACTGGTATAATATATTGAGTGGTTAAAGGAGGACAATTACGTATGCAAACAGTCGAAAGTATCATAATAGGCGGAGGTCCTTGTGGACTAAGTGCCGCTATCGAACAAAAAAGAAAAGGTATCGAAACATTAGTTATTGAAAAAGGTAACGTCGTAAATGCAATTTACAATTATCCAACGCATCAAACATTCTTTTCATCAAGTGATAAATTAAGTATCGGAGACATTCCTTTTATTGTAGAAGACAGTAAACCTCATCGAAACCAAGCATTAGTATACTATAGAGAAGTTGTTAAACATCATCAATTGCGTATTAATGCTTTTGAAGAAGTCCTTACCGTTAAAAAGATTAATAATCGATTTACAATTACAACGACTAAAGATGTGTATCAATGTAGATTCTTAACAGTTGCTACAGGTTATTATGGACATCATAATACACTTGAAGTTGAAGGTGCAGAACTTTCAAAAGTTAAACATTATTTTAAAGAAGCGCACCCTTATTTTGATCAAAATGTGGTTATAATAGGAGGCAAAAACTCTGCAGTTGATGCGGCATTAGAACTTGAAAAAGCTGGTGCTAATGTTACAGTACTATATCGTGGTGAAGCTTATCCACAAGCAATAAAACCATGGATATTACCAAATTTTGAATCTTTAGTAAGAAATGAAAAAATCAATATGCACTTTAATGCTGAAGTTATAAAAATTAATGAAAACTCAATAGAATATAAGCAAGATGATCAAATATTCGAAATCCCTAATGATTATGTATTTGCGATGATTGGTTATCATCCAGATTATGACTTCTTAGAATCAATAGGGATTGAAATAAACACAAATGAATTTGGTACAGCACCCGTACACAATAAAGAAACCTACGAAACTAATGTAGAAAACTGCTATATTGCAGGTGTAATCGCTGCTGGTAATGATGCAAATACCATCTTTATTGAAAATGGAAAATACCACGGTGGCATAATTACACAAAGTATTTTAACTAAAAAGCAAACACCGCTTGAATCATAATAGATAGGATAATAAATATAAATAGATTCTGAGATGTAAAATCTTCGAACAAGTTTAAGAAGACAATTTCTATTGAAATAATATAGAAATTGTCTTTTTTATAATCATTAGAAGTAGTAGCACGATGATGTTGGTATTCATCAATATTCAGTTCCAAGGTATGATAAAACAATTTCAATAATATATCATCAACTAACAATTAAGGGGATTCGTATTGTAGTTACCTTTGACAGTAAAGTTGAGTTGCAGTCTTTATACTTAAAATAGCTTTTTTGTTTAGTTTATTTATAGTTAGTAAATGAACAAAAGGATCATTTTTGCCCATAGTATTTTAATATGAATTTATACATAGATACAAAGTATGTTAGCGAGACTCCTGTGAGAAGATGACGAGCTAAAGACTACAGGATGTAACTGTCCCTAGGAAAGCGATTTAACAATATATAATATGAATGAAAATCTAGTAAATAAAATATTATACATTTAATGATTGATATACCAACAAATACAAGACGAATTGAATAGAAGAATTTAAATGTATGATAATTTAATAGGCACAAATAATTTCAACGTATTTTGGCGAGACTCCTGTGGGAACAGGACAAGCTGAAGACTACAGGCTGAAGCTGTCCCCTAGGAAAGCGAGCTAACAATACGTAATATTCGACAAAAAAAGCACTCAGATAAATTGAATTCAATCATCTGAGTGTTATTTTACCGAAATTCATATACAAGACTTTATTATTTATAAAACCTATTGATGAAATGCAATTTAAAGTCATACTTTTAATAGACTTATAAATTTGGACTATCAATCTATCAATCAAATCCACAAATTATAATTGAGATTCAAAATAATGATTTAATTCGTCACTATTTAAATTGTTGCTAAGTCCAACTAATAATTTCAATCTGGCTTTTGGCCCATTTAATCCATTAGAAAATATAACACCTTGACGTTCTAACGTTGCGCCACCACCTTCATATGCATAAATCGGGCCAACAATCCCATTAAATGAACGTGAAACAAGTACAATAGGAATACGTTGATTTAAACAAGCAGCTAAACCTTTTAAACAAGTAGGTGGTAAATTACCTTGACCTAAGGCTTCTATAATAATTCCATCAACCTTTTGTTTACTATAAAATTCTAAAACGTCATTATTCATACCCATGTATGCTTTTACCAAAGGAATATTTAAATTTTGATCGATTTTATCTAATATCTGATGTTCGAAAGGTTTGTGATGAAATTGGACACTATTTTTAGTCACTACACCTAACGGTCCATGGTTTGGACTTTGGAAGGTATTCGTATTTGATGTATGTGTTTTAGTAACATTTCTAGCTGTGTGTATTTCATCATTAAATACAACCATAACTCCCATATTTGTGGATTCATCACTCGTCGCAACACGAATTGCCGATATAAAATTATACAAACCATCTGCACCAATTTCATTTGAGGAACGCATTGCACCTGTAATTGCAATCGGTTGGGAAATTTCTACTGTTAAATCTAATAAATAAGCAGTTTCTTCCAGTGTATCGGTACCATGAGTAATTACAAAACCATCATATTGATTTTCTTTAGCTGCTGATTCAATAATGTTCTTTAATTGCTCAACGTAATGAATATCCATATGTGGTGATGGTACGTTAAATGGTGTAATTTCTGTTACATCAGCATATGCTTTAATAATTTCTTGATGTGTTGAAATTGGATTCTTCTCATTAGTAACAACTTGATTTGATTCATCTTGCGACATGCTGATTGTGCCACCTGTATGTATGACAAGAAGTTTTTTCATGCGTGCATTCCTCCTATTAATATAATACATATTTATGATAAAATATTATTCATAAAACAACAAGGAAGGTTTTCTGAAATGAAACGAATAAATATCGCATTAGATGGTCCTGCAGCCGCAGGTAAAAGTACAATTGCAAAAATAGTTGCTGCAAAATTATCAATGATATATGTCGATACGGGAGCAATGTATCGTGCAATTACATATAAATATTTACAACAAAATAAAACAGAAGATTTTGAGACATTAATTGCAGGTTCTGAATTAGCTTTAACATACGACGAAGTGAAAGGACAACGTGTCATCTTAGATAATCAAGATGTTACAGACTACTTAAGAGAAAATGACGTTACGAATCATGTTTCATATGTAGCTTCAAAGGAACCGGTAAGAACGTTTGCAGTAAATAAACAACAAGAATTGGCAGCTAAAAAAGGTATCGTCATGGATGGAAGAGATATTGGTACTGTTGTATTACCTGATGCTGATTTAAAGGTATACATGATCGCTTCAGTTGAAGAACGTGCTATTCGTAGACAAAAAGATAATGAGGAAAGAGGCATTGAATCAACTGTCGAGCAACTTAGACAAGAAATTGCAGACCGAGATCATTATGATATGAATCGTGAAATCTCTCCACTTAAAAAAGCAGATGATGCGGTAACTTTAGATACTACTGGAAAGGATATTGAAACTGTAACTAATGAGATACTCGATATGGTTTCATCGTTGGCATAAAACTATTTCAGCTCATCTTATTAAAAGCAACGTAAAAATTGACTAAAAAAGTTATATATTATTTCGAATAGGGTATAACAAGGATGTACAATTTTTTATGATTTTATTACTACATATATTGGCATAAATGTAAAATAAAAGTAAAATTCATTAAATTTCAGTGAGTTTAAATCAAAATATTTTTACATTTATATAACAAAATGTATGGCATTCCTCTAAAAGAGTAGAATTTCTTGACAATTTTGACAGTTTATAAGATGTTATAAATATGTAGTGTAATAAGGAGGCAGACAAGATGACTGAAGAATTCAACGAATCAATGATCCACGATATTAAAGAAGGGGACAAGGTTACTGGCGAAGTTCTAGAAATAGAAGAAAAGCAAGTAATTGTTCATGTAAACGGTAGTAAGTTTAATGGCATTATCCCTATTAGTCAACTTTCTACTCATCACATTGATACACCTAGTGATGCTGTGAAAGTCGGTGACGAAATTGGTGCATACGTTACAAAAGTTGAGTATGACGAAGAGAATGAAACAGGTGCATATATACTATCAAAACGTCAACTTGAAACAGAGAAATCATATGAATTCCTGCAAGAACAGCTTGATAACAATGAGACAATTGAAGCCAAAGTAACAGAAGTAGTTAAAGGCGGATTAGTTGTGGATGTAGGACAACGAGGTTTCGTACCTGCTTCATTAATTTCAACTGATTTCATTGAAGATTTCTCTGATTTTGAAGGTCAAGTCTTAAAATTAAAGGTCGAGGAATTAGATCCTGCTAATAATCGCGTCATCCTTAGTAGAAAAGCTGTAGAAGAATTAGAAAATGCAGAGAAAAAGGACGCTTTATTATCTTCATTAAATGAAGGCGATGTTATCGATGGTAAAGTTGCTCGTTTAACTAACTTTGGTGCGTTTATCGACATTGGTGGCGTAGATGGTTTAGTACATGTTTCTGAGTTATCTCACGAACATGTTAAATCTCCTGAAGATGTCGTTTCAATTGGTGATGATGTTAAAGTAAAAGTAAAATCAATCGATAAAGATTCTGAAAGAATCTCATTATCAATTAAGGATACTTTACCTAGTCCGTTTGAATCTATCCAAGGAGAGTTTAGCGAAGGCGATGTTATCGATGGCAAAGTTATCAGATTAGCTGAATTTGGTGCTTTTGTTGAAATTAAACCAGGTGTACAAGGATTAGTACACATTTCTGAAATTAGCCACAAACACATCGGTACTCCGAGCGAAGTACTAGAACCTGGTCAAGAAGTTAAAGTGAAAGTACTTGGTGTGGATATAGATAACGAACGTATTTCATTATCTATCAAAGCAACATTGCCAAATGAAGAGTCTGATGATCACTCTCAAGAAAGCAGTAATGAAGAGACACAATCATACTTAGATAGTTCATCAGATGAGGATGATAATCCTACACTCGGTGATGTCTTTGGAGATAAATTGAAAGACTTTAAATTTTAATTTGACCCATATATACCAATTTAAATCTTGTCCTTATGATTTCATAGGACAAGATTATTTTTTATGTGCTTATATATACTGAAATGAAGCAACATATTCCGATTATCATTCAAGAGAGGCGATTGATTTAATATTTCTTTTGAATTAATTAAACCATGTGATAAAATTATAGAGATTATAAAAGAGAGGAAGTAAGTTATGACTAAACCTATAGTAGCGATTGTAGGAAGGCCCAATGTTGGTAAATCTACAATCTTTAATAGAGTTGTCGGTGAACGTGTATCTATTGTTGAGGATACACCCGGAGTAACTCGTGATAGAATTTATTCATCAGGCGAATGGTTAACACATGATTTCAATATTATTGATACTGGAGGTATTGAAATTGGTGATGCACCATTCCAAACACAAATAAAAGCACAAGCAGAAATAGCTATAGATGAAGCAGATGTCATCATCTTTATGGTAAATGTACGTGAAGGGTTAACTCAAAGTGATGAAATGGTTGCCCAAATGCTATATAAATCGAAAAAACCAGTCGTACTTGCGGTTAATAAAGTAGACAATCCTGAAATGCGTAATGAAATTTATGATTTTTATTCATTAGGATTCGGAGAACCATACCCTATTTCAGGTTCGCATGGCCTTGGCCTTGGGGATTTGTTAGATGAAGTTGTTAAGCATTTTAAAGACGAAGAACCTGAACCTTACGATGATGATACTATCCGTTTATCTATTATTGGTAGACCAAACGTTGGTAAATCTAGTTTAGTTAATGCCATTTTGGGTGAAGAACGCGTTATTGTATCTAACGTAGCTGGTACTACAAGAGATGCGGTTGATACAGAGTATAGTTATGATGGGCAAGATTATGTATTAATTGATACTGCTGGAATGCGTAAAAAGGGTAAAGTCTATGAAAATACTGAAAAATATTCTGTATTACGCGCATTAAAAGCGATCGAACGTTCAAATGTCATTTTAATCGTTATAGATGCTGAACAAGGTATTATCGAACAGGATAAACGTGTTGCGGGCTATGCTCATGAAGAAGGTAAAGCAATTGTTATCGTAGTCAATAAATGGGATACAGTTGATAAAGAAACGAATACAATGAAAGAATTTAAAGATGAAGTTCGTAAAGAATTCCAATTTTTAGATTATGCAGAAGTTGCATTTATTTCTGCAAAGGAAAAACTTAGATTAAAAACACTTTTCCCATACATTAGAGAAGCTAGTGAAAATCATAAAAAGCGTGTTCAAAGTTCAACTCTAAACGAAGTAATTACAGATGCCATTTCTATGAACCCAACACCTACAGATAAAGGGCGTCGATTAAATGTGTTCTATGCGACTCAAGTGGCAATTGAACCACCTACATTTGTAGTATTCGTTAATGATGTAGAATTAATGCACTTTTCTTATAAACGTTATTTAGAGAATCAAATCAGATCAGCATTTGGTTTTGAAGGAACACCTGTGCATATTATACCAAGAAAACGAAATTAATTAGACCGGAGGGGATACCATGTCAAACGTTACCGTATTTGGCACTGGAAGTTTTGGAACCGCACTTGCGAATGTCTTAGCAGAAAATGGACATCAAGTATTAATGTGGGGAAAAAATGAACAAACAATTAACGATATCAATGAACAACATAAAAATACAAAGTATTTAAATGATGCAATTTTAGATTCATCGATTAAAGCAACATTAGATATTGAAGAAGCAACACAATTTGCGGATATTTATTTAATGGCACTGCCTACAAAAGCAATGCGTGAAATTGCTAAAAAAATCGATAGCTTGCTAACAACTAAAAAAACATTTATACATGTGGCGAAAGGTATTGAAAATGACACCTTCAAACGTGTTTCAGAGATGTTAGAGGATTCAATTTCTCCTGAACACAATGCTGGCATCGGTGTACTATCTGGACCAAGTCACGCTGAAGAAGTTGTTATAAAACAACCAACAACTGTTGCCGCATCATCAAAGTCAAAAGAAGTTAGTTTGTTGACACAAGATTTATTCATGAATGAATATTTGCGTGTATATACAAACGACGATTTAGTTGGTGTTGAATTAGGTGGCGCATTAAAGAATATTATCGCTGTTGCTAGTGGTGTGATTACAGGCATGGGCTTTGGCGACAATGCTAAAGCAGCACTAATGACAAGAGGGCTGGCAGAAATAAGTCGTCTTGGTGAAAAGCTAGGTGCAGATCCACTTACTTTCTTAGGTCTTGGTGGCATTGGAGATTTAATCGTTACATGTACATCGACACATTCTCGTAACTTTACTTTAGGATACAAATTAGGTGAAGGTAAATCACTAGAAACAGCTTTAGATGAAATGAACATGGTTGTCGAAGGCGTTTATACGACGAAATCAGTTCATCATTTAGCTAAAAAGCATAATGTTGAAATGCCAATCACTGAAGCTTTATATCGTGTTTTATTTGAAAATACACCTGTATCAGAAAGTGTCAAAGACCTCATGGGACGCGGCAAAAAGTCCGAATAATAAAGTATTTTTACACTTTTAATTAAATTTATAACAATTTGTCATCAAAATCCCATTATTTCAACGTTTTTTGCGCATAAATCGTTGCAGTAGTGATTATCGTTGTGTTAAAGTCAAAGCATAATGATACAAAGTTATCATTATAGACCCTAGGGGAGGTGAATTCATAATGAACAAAACAGATTTAATCAATGCTGTAGCTGAACAAGCTGAATTAACTAAAAAAGAAGCAGGTTTAGCTGTTGATGCAGTATTCGAATCAATTCAATCATCACTTTCTAAAGGTGAAAAAGTACAATTAATTGGATTCGGTAACTTTGAGGTACGTGAACGTGCTGCACGTAAAGGCCGTAACCCTCAAACTGGTAAAGAAATTGATATCCCTGCAAGCAAAGTTCCAGCATTCAAAGCTGGTAAAGCTTTAAAAGACGCAGTTAAATAATTCTTTACTTTTACTTAAAGCCCTTTTAAAGGGGCTTTTTCTTTTTGTAATTTTTTCGATGACGCAATACATAAAAATTAAACAATAACTCTCATTTAAGTGATTTACATAAAATTAGGGATTTAAAAATTCCATAATCTTCAACAAACTGTCATTAACTGGTATATTTAACATTAAATATTAATAACTTTAATTATCGTTGATTTTATTTTTCATTATATAATGTTAATATGTATATTGATAATAACGTGAGGTGTGAACATGGAAACGACATTAAGCATATTAGAAAAACAAATTAGCAGCAGACTTAAAGGTGTAGACCATTATGAATCTATATATTTCAACCAAATATTAGGTCAAATACTTGATACATACGATATTCCTGAAGAAGCGAAATTAGCTTGCCTCACTATAGATACTGCAATGCGCCACTTAGATGAAGCCTATATAAAAGATACTTCAAAGAAATCTATTTTAATCGGTGATTTATTAAGTGCCCATTTTTATACATTATTAGCAACTTTAAATAATCCAAGTTATCAAAAGGATATCAGTCGATCAATTGTGGAGGTAAATGAAATTAAATCATCTGTACACCAAGATGATTTAGATAAATCAGAAATGGGTTCTCACATACTAAAAGTAGAGAACATTTTTTTAATGATTACGTTGAAGCATTATGCCAATGAAGCAATTGATATACAAAGCATTAATGACAAACTATTAAGTCAACTCATTGAACAGAAACCTGCTTATTTAAAAAAATATACAGATAACGAAATTAAATTATTCATTCAAAATATTTAACTAAACTGAAATCAAATTTAAAAGAGGTAATAACTATGGCAGATAATAAAGTAAACAAGGAAAAAGTGCATAACGTTTTTCAAAATATATCAGGAAAATATGATCGATTAAATAACATCATCAGCTTTGAACAACATAAGACTTGGAGAAAGCATGTTATGAAAGAGATGAAAGTTAAACCGGGTTCAAAGGCCTTAGATGTTTGTTGTGGAACAGCTGATTGGACAATTTCACTTAGTAAGGCAGTAGGCCCAACAGGTGAAGTAACAGGTGTTGATTTCAGTGAAAATATGCTTGAAGTAGGGAAGACAAAAACGCAAGATATGGACAATATTAATTTAGTCCATGGTGACGCAATGAACTTGCCTTTCGAAGATAATGAATTCGACTATGTTACAATTGGGTTTGGTCTTAGAAATGTTCCCGATTATTTGGCAACGCTAAAGGAATTAAACCGCGTATTAAAACCAGGGGGAATGGTAGTGTGTCTCGAGACAAGCCAACCTACAACACCTGGATTCACACAGTTATATAAATTTTACTTTAAATTTATCATGCCTATTTTTGGTAAAATTTTTGCTAAATCCAAAGAGGAATATGAATGGCTTCAACAATCAACATTTGATTTCCCAGATAAAGAGAAATTAAAAAGACTATTTTCACAAGCTGGATTCAGTAACATAAAAGTACGTAGCTTTACAGGTGGCGTTGCAGCAATGCACCTTGGCTATAAATAAAATCGAATTAACCAAAGGTGATTAGCGTGTCAAAGTTAAACATGAACAACGAAATTAAAAAAGTAGAAAAAAGAATCGAACAAGCAATTATCAGCAAAGATCCGACACTAGAAGCTGCTGCCAAGCATTTATTCACATCAGGTGGAAAACGTGTTAGACCCGCATTCGCTATTTTAAGCGGACAATTTGGTGAAACAGAAAGCGAAGATGTGTATAGAGTAGCTGTCGCATTAGAATTAATTCACATGGCCACACTGGTTCATGACGATGTGATAGACAAGAGCGATCGTCGCCGTGGCCGTTTAACTATTTCTAAAAAATGGGATCAGAGCACTGCTATATTAACTGGCAATTTCTTACTTGCATTAGGCTTAGAATATATTTCGTATATAGAAGATAATCGGGTTCACAAAGTTATTTCACACTCTATTGTCGATGTTTGCAAAGGAGAATTATTCCAATTTCAAGACCAGTTTAACAGCAATCAAACTATTACTAATTATTTAAGACGTATCAATAGAAAAACTGCATTGCTTATCCAATTATCTACAGAAGTTGGCGCTATTGCTGCAGGTGCAGATATTAAAACAATCCACAATTTAAAAATGATTGGTCATTATATAGGTATGAGCTTTCAAATTGTAGATGATATTCTTGACTTTACTAGTACGGAGAAGCAATTAGGCAAACCTGTAGGAAGTGATTTAATGAATGGTCATCTTACATTGCCAGTACTGCTTGAAATGAAAGTTAACACTGAATTTAAAACACAAATTGCAGCGCTTAGCCCTGAGAGTAATAAAGCAGAATTTGAGGCATGTATCAATACAATACGTCAATCAAATGTGATACAAACTGCCCAAGAAATTAGTGATAAGTATCTCGATAAAGCTTTGAGTCTGATTGATGAACTTGAAAATGACAGTGCAAAACCATTATTTAAAAAGATTATTAAAAAAGTTGGAAAAAGAAATGTGTAAGTTATGTGAAAAACGTTGAAAGCGCTTTAATTACCTGTTAATATAGGAATGTATCGGATAAGTATATTTATTTGGATATATCTTATTGTGTATAACGAATTTTACACTTAAACAACAATACAGGGGGATTTACACAAGATGGAAAGAACTTTTTTAATGATTAAACCGGACGCGGTACAACGTAATTTAATTGGAGAAATTATTTCTCGTATAGAACAAAAGGGGTTAAAGATTGTGGGGGGTAAATTAATGACAGTGCCACAATCACTTGCTGAAGAACATTACTCTGAACATAAGAGCAAGCCTTTCTATAACAATTTAATTGAATTCATTACTTCTGCACCAGTATTTGCAATGGTTGTTGAAGCTGAAGATGCTGTACATATCTCGCGTCATATTATTGGCAAGACAAATCCATCTGAGGCAACTCCTGGTACGATTAGAGGAGATTTAGGTTTAACAGTTGGAAGAAACATTATTCATGGATCTGATTCTGTAGAATCTGCAAAGAAAGAGATTGCTTTGTGGTTCAAACCTGAAGAACTTAGCGATTATACTGAGACTCGCGAAACTTGGTTATATGAATAATACCATTTTACATATATTATAAAATTGAGACCCTTGAGATGAATTTCTTAAGGGTTTTATTTTTTATGCGCTTTTAACATTACGTTATATCACCTTTTTACACACACTATTACATTCTACGTATTTTCCGTTTAAATAATGACATAAATGCATGCTAAACACTTTATGCTATTTATAACTCTCTTTACAAGTGGTACACTAATGCAAATAGAAATGATAGAATTTTCTTAAGATTTAAGATTTGTAAATTTTTCTATTAATTTGCTTAAATGAATATGATAAGATATAGAACATATAACAATTTAAAGTACTAAAGAACGGAGTGGGTAAATAATGAGATATTTAACTTCTGGGGAATCACATGGTCCACAGTTAACTGTAATAATTGAAGGTGTACCAGCGAATTTAGAAATTAATGTAGAAGATATAAATGAAGAGATGTTCAAGCGTCAAGGTGGCTATGGTAGAGGTCGACGTATGCAAATTGAAAAGGACACAATTGAAATCGTTTCAGGTGTCAGAAACGGCTATACATTAGGCAGCCCAATTACGCTTGTTGTTACTAACGATGATTTTACTCACTGGAAAAACATTATGGGTGCAGCACCAATAAGTGAAGAAGAACAAGATAACATGAAACGTGTTATTACAAAACCACGTCCAGGACATGCTGACCTTATTGGTGGTATGAAATATAATCATAGAGATCTAAGAAATGTATTAGAACGTTCATCTGCACGTGAAACAGCTGCACGTGTTGCTGTAGGTGCAGTAGCTAAAATTCTACTTAAACAATTAGACATAAACTTTTATAGTCGTGTAGTTGAAATTGGCGGCGTTAAAGATGATGCTGAATATGACATACAAACAATTAAAGACAATATAGATAAAAATGATGTACGTGTTATCGATGATAGCGTAGCACAACAAATGAGAGATAAAATCGATGCAGCTAAAAAAGCCGGCGATACAATAGGTGGTATTGTTCAAACAGTAGTAGAAGGTGTACCAGTAGGCATTGGAAGTTATGTACATTATGATAGAAAGCTTGACGGAAGAATTGCCCAAGGTGTAGTTAGTATTAATGCCTTTAAAGGTGTAAGCTTTGGTGAAGGTTTTAAATGTGCTGAGTTACCTGGTAGTGAAGTACAAGACGAAATTTTATATGACGCAGAACAAGGTTATTACAGAGGTTCTAACCATTTAGGTGGTTTCGAGGGCGGTATGTCCAATGGTATGCCAATTGTAGTGAGTGGCGTGATGAAGCCAATCCCTACTTTATATAAACCATTGAATTCTGTTGATATCAATACCAAAGAGCCATTTAAAGCGTCAATCGAACGTTCTGATAGTTGTGCAGTGCCTGCAGCAAGTGTCGTAATGGAAAATGTCGTAGCATTTGAACTGGCAAAGGCTGTATTAGAAGAGTTCCATTCAAATCATATCGACCAATTAAAAGAACAAATTGAAGCACAACGTCAAATTAATATTGAATATTAAGCAATATTAAAATATTAAATGTAATTAGGTGAAATCATGATATTAGAAACGACTTATAATTCTAACAACTATCCAATCATTGTAGAACATAACGCATTAGAACAATTACATCAATTTATACAAGGCTATAAAGATATCGTCTTAGTTGTTGATGCCACAGTAAATAATACATGGTCTTCTGCATTAGCCTTTTTAACTTCTGAATATGATGCACATAAAGTGATAATACCTTCAGGAGAGTCAACTAAGTCATTAACCTTCTATGCAGAGACAATTGAGGCATTACTGAGCAGACAATTAACTCGTGATACATGTTTAATCGCTATAGGTGGTGGTGCTACTGGCGATTTTACTGGCTTTTTAGCAGCAACACTTTTACGTGGTGTAGATTTCATTCAAGTTCCAACGACTATTCTAGCTCATGATTCTAGTGTTGGTGGAAAGGTTGGTATTAATTCACAACATGGCAAAAATCTTATTGGTGCATTTTATAGACCGAAAGCTGTTATCTATGATCTGAATTTCTTAACAACATTACCATTTTCAGAAGTGCTAAGCGGCTATGCGGAAGTTTATAAACATGCCTTATTAAACAATGAGGCTGCAGTGCGCGAAATCGAACAGCAATATAGTGATGCCACTGAACTTAAGGCATTAGATGAAATTGAATACTACCTTTATAAAGGAATTGAAACTAAACTGAATATTATTTTACAGGATGAAAAGGAATCAAATGTACGAAAATATTTAAATTTAGGTCATACATTTGGTCATGCTGTTGAATATACCTTTAAAATACCTCATGGACATGCAGTGATGATAGGAATCATTTATCAATTTATTGTTAGTAATCAAGTTCTAAATCAAGATTTTGATATCGAACATTATATTCAATATTTACAAGACTTAAACTATCCTTTAGACATTATAAGTCAATTTGAATTTGATGCACTATACGCATTGATGTTAAAAGATAAAAAAAATAATCAACAAGGTGTACAAATGGTTCTGTTGGACGGTATTGGCAATCCAATCGTAAAGCATGTAGATAAATCAATACTGCTTCAGTCTTTCGAATTATTAGTTGCGCACTTTAAAAAGTAGGAGGGCCACAGATGACAAACAATGAGACAATAGCAATTAATGGACCTTTAACTGGTGAAATAGAGGTCCCAGGCGATAAATCAATGACACATAGAGCGATAATGTTAGCTTCATTAGCTACTGGCAAATCAACAATTAACAAACCTTTGCTCGGAGAAGATTGTTTACGTACAGTTGAAATTTTCAAAAAACTAGGCGTTGATATCTTTGTATCCGATAATAAAATCGAAATCGATTCACCAGGCTATAAACATTTTAAAACACCGCACCAAGTGTTATATACAGGAAATTCAGGAACGACAACAAGATTAGTTGCTGGACTATTATGTGGTTTAGGAATTGAAAGTGTGCTATCCGGTGATGAATCTATAGGCAAAAGACCTATGGATAGAATTCTCAAGCCATTAACTGCTATGGATGCCAACATAACTGCTATTGATAATAACTACACTCCATTAATCATCAAACCTGCACAAATTAAAGGAATCAATTACGAAATGGAAGTTGCCAGTGCCCAAGTCAAAAGTGCAATTTTGTTTGCAAGTTTATTCGCAGATGAACAGACAACTATTAAAGAATTAGGTACTACAAGAAATCATAGTGAAACAATGTTCGAGCACTTTAATATTCCTGTTCAAACAAAAGACGGCTATATCGAAATACCACCTAAAGGTATAGAGCATATTCAAGCAGCAGACTTTAATGTACCAGGTGATATATCATCTGCAGCTTACTTTATTGTTGCTGGGTTAATCACTCCTGATAGCGATATTACAATTCATAATGTTGGCATAAACTCGACCCGTTCAGGTATTATAGATATCGTGACTCAAATGGAAGGGAACATTACATTATTTAATCAAACAAATGGTGCTGAACCTACTGCTTCTATACGCGTGCAATATTCTCCCAATATGAAACCAATACATATAGAAGGGGACTTGGTACCTAGAGCAATTGATGAAATACCAATCATTGCACTTTTATGTACACAAGCGAATGGAACGAGTATCATTAAAGATGCAGAAGAATTAAAAGTGAAAGAAACTAACCGTATTGACACTACAGCAAACATGCTCAATTTATTAGGTTTTACATTGCAACCAACAAACGATGGAATGATTATTCATCCATCAGCATTAGAGCAAACTGCCACGGTAGATAGTTATACAGACCATAGAATCGGTATGATGTTAGCTATCGCTTCCCTTTTAACTTCAGAGTCATTAACGATTAACCAATTTGATGCAGTCAATGTATCTTTCCCAGGGTTTATGGACAAGTTAAAACAATTAGAAAATGAGGGATAAAAAGTATGGAAGACATCTATAAACTAATAGATGATATCAACTTACAAAAATTAGATAACTTAGACACTCGTGTAAATGAGGCATTGAGTTCACCGAATGATGACGCCTTATTTGTACTGGGAGAAACGTTATATAATTATGGACTAATGCCTCAAGGATTAGAAGTTTTTAGAACTTTATATCACAAGTATCCAGATGAAAGTGAACTTTTAATTTATTTTATTGAAGGATTAATGTCAGAAAATCAAACTGACGAAGCTTTAGAATATCTTAACGAAGTAGAATTATCTACTGAAAGGCTAATGCTAGAAGCAGATCTGTATCAACAATTAAATATGATTGAAGTAGCAATTGACAAATTAGTAGAAGCAATTGAGCTTGAACCAAATGATCCAATTATTCATTTTGCTTTAGCTGAGTTATTATATTTTGATGGCCAATATCTAAGAGCTGCATCGGAATATGAAACAGTATTAGAGACTGGCGAATATGAAGTGAATACGATTAATTTATTCGCACGATTGGCAGATTGTAGTTTACAAAGTGGTAATTATAGCGATGCCATAAAAATGTTTGACGAAATGAACGAAGATGAAATGAATTCTGAAGATTATTTGAAAAAAGCAATCGCCTATGAAAAGAATGACTTAACACAAGAAGCCATTAAACTTGTAACTACTTTACTATCAAAAGACCCAGACTTTTTACAAGGTTATTTCTATTTACAGCAATTATATGAAAATGAACATAATCATGCTGACGCAATTGAAATTGGTAAAGAGGGATTGAGACTAAGTCAATTCTATAAAGAGTTGATGGTGTCAACTGGTAGCATTCAAATTGAACACGGTGATGCAAATGAAGGCGTTCAATTATTGATTCAAGCATTGGAAGTAGACAATGCTTATCAAGAACCATTGTTAATTCTTAGTGACTTGTACCGTTCAGAAGAAGATTACGAAAGTTTAATTGGACTTTTACAATATGTGGATGAAGAGGATTTAGATCCAGTATTTATGTGGCATCTCGCATTTGCGCTTGGACAGGAAGAACGTGATAAAGAGGCTCAACATTTCTTTGAATTAGCATATCCAACATTACAAAGTCAATCGGCATTCTTAAGTGATTATTACTACTATTTAATTGAAATTGGTAAAGTAGAACAGGCTAAATCAATATTAAATCAATTATTAGAGTTAGAGCCGAGTAATGAAACATGGCATGATGAGGCCGAAAGATTAACATCTTACTAGTCGAGGAAGGTGAACTGTTTGGCTGACACATTGCAACAGATGAAATCATCTTTTATAGAATATATATTATTTCAATATCGTTTTAAGTCACGTATCAGCGTATGGGTGCTGAATTATTTAAAATCAGCACCAGATGTTTTGCAAAACATACATTTTGTAGATGAAATTATACCTACACATAATACATTAGAGATGTCGGTAGTTAATGCGAATAAAATTGCGATTCGTTTGATACTGAGTGACAAACAATTGATTAATAATGACGAAATATTTAATTATGTCGTGAAGTCGAAATTTGCATTCGATGTCAAATTACATTTTGAGGAAGAGGATGTTAGAGAACCTCGTTTAGACGAGCTGTTGCTTAATCAACTACTCAATTCACCATATTATGCATTATATATGCAAGATATCTATAGCATACCTCTAACCAAAAAAAGTGAACGCTCAATTATTCAGCATTTACAATCCAATATAGATTTGAGTTTGCAATTGCATGATCGACCATTGTTCTATCAATTATCACAAATATTAAATACTTTTAAATCAAGAAATGTTAATTCAGGTTTGAGGGAATAAATCTATGAACATAACAACAATTTGGCAGCTATGTATCTACAATAAAATAATACTTTCTTTTTTATTAATCTGTAATGTCTTAGGCACAATATATGGTTATATTTGGTATGGTACACAATTACAAGCAACGAGTTGGCAATTCAAACCGTTTGTGCCTGATAGTCCAACCGCTTCGTTGTTTCTATGTATTGCGATTATAGGCTTTATGCTAGGTAAGCAATTACCTATCGTAGAAGCGCTCGCTTTTACAACATTAATAAAGTATGGCGTTTGGGCAGTAATCATGAATGTGATTATGTTTATACAGTATGATCATGTAACTGTAATTGGATGTATGTTGATACTCTCTCATGGCATTATGGCAATCCAAGCCTTACTATTTTATCCGAGAATGAAAGTAACACTACTTGGCTTCTTAATCAGTATGATTTGGGTATTTAATAACGATATAATTGATTATGTCTTTATGCAGTATCCTTTTTATGACTTTATTGCTAGACATATTGAAGGCGTGGCCTACTTAGCATTTACATTAAGTGTAATTCCACTCGTACTTTATTTATATTTAACCCGATTTAAAAAGACTAAATTATTTGACCTTCCTTAACGTTCACAGTAAAATATAACTAAAGGAGTGAGGATTTTTGTCTTTTATCTATATGATAGTTTACTTTGTTATCTTAATGGTACTCCCTCTATGGGCACAGCACAAAGTTAAATCGAATTATGAGAAATATTCACAAGTTAGATCAACAAGTGGCAAGACCGGTCAAGAAGTTGCATTAGAAATACTACATGCGAATGGCATTTATGATGTAGATGTCGTCGAAGGGAATGGTTTCTTAACTGATCATTACGATCCTAGAAAGAAAGTTGTAGTATTATCACCTGCAAACTTTAGCCGTCCTTCGGTAGCGGGAACTGCGATTGCAGCACACGAAGTTGGTCATGCAATACAACATGCACAAGGCTATTTCTTCTTGAAATTCAGAACATCACTGGTACCTTTGGCAAATATTGGTAGTTCAATTGGATATTTAGCAGTTTTTGCTGGTATTATTTTAACTACTTTACACAGTACTTTAGGTTCCACAGCGTTATGGATTGGAATTGCGTTTATGTCATTTGCAGTGCTCTTCTCTATCGTAACACTACCGGTTGAATTCAATGCGAGTAGTCGAGCTATGAAACAAATACAGAGTTTAGATATTGTAAATGAAAAAGAATATAAACACGCTAAGAAAGTATTATCAGCGGCAGCTATGACTTATGTAGCTTCAACTGCAGTAGCGTTAGCAGAACTTGCACGTTTCATTCTAATCGCACGTTCAAGTGAATAATAAATAGTCGAGTTTGGAGCTTAAATGCCCATTCTCAAAATAAAAGAGCTATTCCGTTATGGATTAGCTCTTTTTTTATGTTAAGACATCATATTTTCGAAATACCCTGTTGATATGGCTAAGGAAACTATGCCAGTGGAAAACTAACTTGTGTGCGAATTTCAGTAAATAGATCCTAATCATACAAACTATTGTACTTTAAATGATTAGTCCTTGAATATCCACGCATTTAGTGGTGAATATTCGCTGAATGATGTACCAGCTCCAATCTTTTCATGACCAGTTCTTACTAAACAAACATAAACGATTATTTAACATTATTAACTGATAAAATCATTCTCATACACGCTATAAATATGCTACAGAAAATGTCTAGATTGCAGGAATAATGCATGAATCATCATTTTAAGCTATACTATATTAGAAAACGTAAGATTGAGAGGGATCCTTTGATGAAAACAATGAATGAGATGCAAAATGAGGTTGATGAATATATTAGCCAATTCAAAACAGGATATTTTTCACCATTAGCAAATCTTGCACGCTTAACAGAAGAAGTAGGGGAGTTAGCTAGAGAAATTAATCATTATTATGGCGAAAAAAAGAAAAAAGATTCAGAAGCTGAAAATACAATTAAAGCAGAACTAGGCGACAATTTATTTGTCTTACTCTGTATTGCTAACTCTTTAGACATCGATATGTCAGAAAGCTTCGATGAAACGATGACAAAATTTAATACACGAGATAAAGATAGATTTGAACGTAAATAATATAGAGATTGTGGGGTGTAGCACACTATGAAAATAGGTATAACATGTTATCCATCTATGGGTGGATCAGGCATTATTGCTACAGAATTAGGTATTAAATTAGCGGAACGTGGTCATGAAATTCATTTTATAACATCAAATATTCCATTTAGAATACGCAAGCCTTTACCTAACATCACGTTCCATCAAGTAGAAGTCAACCAATACCCCGTCTTTCAGTATCCTCCTTATGATATAACGCTAAGTACAAAAATTGCAGAAGTTATCAAAGAATACGATTTAGACTTATTACATATGCATTATGCAGTACCTCATGCCGTATGCGGTATATTGGCGAAACATATGTCGCATAAAAATATTAAAATTATGACGACATTACATGGGACAGATATTACAGTATTGGGTTACGATCATTCATTAAAAAATGCCATAAAATTTGGTATTGAAGAAAGTGATATTGTAACAAGTGTCAGTGAATCATTAGCACAACAAACACAGGATATTATTGAAACTGATAAAGATATCGTTCCGATTTATAATTTTGTTCGTGAAAATGAATTTCCAACTAAATCTGATGAACTATCAGAAAAAAGTAAGCACTTAAAAGCATGTTATGGTATAAAAGATAACGAAAAGGTATTCATCCATGTGTCTAACTTTAGAGCAGTCAAGCGTATCGATACAATTATTGAAACATTTGCAAAGGTACAACAAGAAATACCTTCTAAGTTATTATTATTGGGTGATGGCCCAGAATTAATGGACATGAAGCAAAAAGCCAAAGACTTAGCTGTTGAGGAACATGTATTATTCCTTGGTAAACAAGACTGGGTGAGTGAATTTTATCAGATAGCTGATTTAGTTTTATTACTGAGTGAAAAGGAAAGTTTTGGACTTACATTACTGGAAGCTATGAAATCTGGTGTGGTGCCAATTGGTTCTACAGCAGGAGGCATAAAGGAAGTCATTAAACATGAATCAACAGGTTATTTAGTTGATGTTGGAGATAGTGACTCAGCTAGTAAATATGCTAAAAAACTACTACTTGATGACAATTTATATAAAGAAATGCAAACGAAAATGTTAGCAGATGTAGAACAACGTTTTGCATCAGATTTAATTGCAGATCAATATGAGTATTATTATAGAAAAATGTTAGAGGGAAACAATGAATAAATCTATTTTTGAAGCAGCTCAACCTATATTAAACAACTTGATCACACATGATTATCAAGCATATTTCGTCGGTGGCTCTGTTCGAGATTATTTAATGCATAAAGAAATTCATGACATTGATATCACAACCAGTGCAACACCAGATGAAATTGAAGCAATTTTTGACAAAACAATTCCAATTGGTAGGGAACATGGCACTATTAATGTAGTTTATAAACATGAACAATATGAAATCACAACATTTAGAGCTGAAGGGGAATACGATGACCATCGTCGACCTAATGCAGTCTATTTCGTCCGAGATTTATATGAAGATGTAAAGCGACGTGATTTTACGATGAATGCAATCGCCATGGATACGCACTATCGTATACTTGATTACTTTAATGGACAACAGGACATTGAAAATAAAATCATTCGTACAGTAGGTGATGCTGCCGAAAGATTTAACGAAGATGCATTGCGTATTATTAGAGGACTCAGATTTCAAGCACAACTTGGATTTATGCTGGAAGAATCAACTTATTTAGGAATGAAATCACACATTGCTAGTATTGAGCATCTTTCAATTGAGCGAATAATTGTTGAATTAAAAAAATTATTTACTGGAAAGTATATCACTCAAAGTTATAATAATTTAAAATCCTTAAATGCATTCAACTATATAACTTACTTTAATCAATTTGATTTTACAAAATTCCAAGTCAACCTACCTGTCGATTTCACTTTACTAATTGCTGCTTTGAAAGTTCAACAACCTATGGTAGAGGCTTCTTTATCAATGTTAAAAATAAGTAATCAGGAAAAGAAAGCAATAACAAAATATGAACAGTTGATCCAAACTATTCCTAATATTTCAAGTAAAAATGATTTAAAATATTTTGTTTATGATTACGGCAAAGTAGATATTATTAATGTATTAAACCACTCTGAATTATTACACGATAATCAAATTATTGACCTGCAACCATTAATTGTTAATAGAGACACAATTAATGAAACTTATGCTCAACTACCGATAACTTCAAGAAAACAGATTGCAATTAATGGTAATGACATATTGACCACTTTAAATCAGCCTGGTGGCGCATGGTTAAAACTATTATTACGCGATATCGAATGTGCCATTATTCGTGGAGAAATAAACAATCAGAAGAATGAAATTTTAGAATGGGTGAAAACACATGTCAAAATATAGTAAAGATGTAATACAAATTTTATATCAACATCAGCCAGATTATATTTCTGGGCAGTTTATTGCCGAACAATTAACGATTTCGCGTACGGCTGTCAAAAAAATTATTGATCAATTAAAATTAGAAGGCTGTGAAATTGAGTCCATAAATCATAGAGGTCATCGCTTAATACAACTCCCAGAAAAATGGTATAGTGGCATTGTACAACCAATTATTAAAGCACAAAATCTTTTTAATCATATTGAAGTAATAGAATCGACACCATCTACTCAGATATTAGCCAAACAAAAGCTTGTGGGTAACAGCGATACCTATTTAATCCTTAGCGATGAGCAAACAGAAGGAAAAGGTCGCTTTAACCGACCATGGGCGTCATCAAAAGGTAAAGGCCTATGGATGTCCATTGTTTTGCGTCCTAATGTACCATTTGATACTATAACTAAATTCAATTTGTTTATGGCTTTAGGTATTAGAGATGCAATTCAACAATTTTCTGAAAAAAGAGTAACTGTCAAATGGCCAAACGACATCTATATTGATGGTAAAAAGGTTTGTGGCTTTTTAACTGAAATGGTAGCTAATAGTGATGGCATAGAAGCAGTCATTTGTGGTATTGGAATCAACATGAATCAATCTCAAGCTGATTTCACTGGTGAATTAATTGAAAAGGCCACTAGTATTAGAATAAATTCAAATGATATAATCAATCGTTACTATTTTTTACAAGCATTAGTTAAGCATATAGAATACCGTTATAACCAATTTATTTCAGAACCATTTTCTACAATACGTGAGGAATATATTGATGCTTCTAATATTTGGAATAAGGAATTAAAATTCACGGAAAATGGTAATCAATTTTTAGGTAAAGTACTAGACATTGATAATGATGGCGTGCTAATCGTAATAGATAATGAAAATCAACAACATAAATTAATCAGTGCTGACATAGAGTTTTAAAGTCATAATTAAGCGAAAGGAGGAATACAGATGAATACACCTTGTTATGCAGTCGTTGATTTAGAAACGACAGGTAATCAATTAGACTATGATGAAATTATACAAATTGGCATTACGTTCGTTCGTGAGAATAAAATCATTGGCACCTATCATTCATTAATTAAAACTGATTTAGATATTCCTCCTTTTATTCAGGCATTGACCTCAATTGAAGACAAAATGCTAAATCAAGCTCCTTATTTTCATCAAATTGCCGAAGACATCTATAAACAATTAGATGGTTGTATATTTGTGGCACACAATGTCGCTTTTGATTTAAATTTCATTAAGAAGTCTTTTAAATCTTGTAATATAAAATATCGTCCTAAAAAAGTGCTGGATACATTAGAGTTGTTTAAAGTAGCATTTCCAACAGATAAGAGTTACCAACTTAGTGAATTAGCAGAAGCGCATGGTATTGCATTGGATAATGCACATAGAGCGGATGAAGATGCAGAAACAACGGCACAATTAATGATACTTGCCTTTGAAAAGTTCGAATCATTACCACTCGATACTTTAAAGCAACTATATTATTTAAGTAAAAACTTAAAGTATGACTTATATGACATTATCTTTGAAATGGTGCGCAATCATAACCAAGAGACATTAGATCAACATTATGAGCAATTCGAACAAATAATATATAAGAAGCAAACGGACTTTAAAGCACCTAAAGTTAATTTTGAAGGTACATTAAAAGATTTATATACAATGGTGACTGAGGAGTTAAACCTCACTTATAGACCGCAGCAATTATATCTAGCTGAAATTATCCTAGAACAATTAATGCATAGTGAAAAAGCAATGATCGAGGCCCCTTTAGGAAGCGGAAAGTCAATTGCCTACTTACTTGCAGCGATAATGTATAATATTGAGACTGGTAAACATGTAATGATTTCTACAAATACGAAATTATTACAAAATCAATTACTTATTAAAGATATCCCTGCTTTAAAAAAGGCATTGAATTTCAAAATAAATGCGTCATTAATTAAAAGTAAACGTGATTATATTGCTTTAGGATTGATAAGCCAAATACTTAAAGACGAATCGACAAATTACGAAGTAAATATATTGAAAATGCAGTTACTTATTTGGATAACAGAAACTGAAACTGGTGATATTCAAGAGCTTGATTTAAAAGGCGGACAGAAAATGTACTTCGAACAAAAGCTCGAAACCTATGTACCGGTGCGCAATGACATTCATTACTTTAATTTTATAAAGCGTAATGCCCAAAATATACAAATTGGTATTACTAATCATGCGCACTTAATAAATGCTTCGCATGATAATACAATTTATCAATTATTCGATGATTGTATTATAGATGAAGCACATCGTTTACCTGATTATGCTTTGAATCAAGTCACAAATGAGCTGAGTTACTCAGATATAAAATATCAACTAGGTCTAATCGGTAAAACAGAAAATGAAAAATTACTAAAAGCAATTGATACATTAGAACAACAGCGCATCTTAGAAAAACTTGATATTCCACCAATTGATGTATTTGGACTAAAAACAAATATAAATGAAATTCATGATTTAAATGAGCAACTTTTTAATACTATGTATGAATTGATCAAGCAAACTGATGTACACGATGACGAAATACACAAAGTGCATTTTGTTTATCACTTTGATGTGTCTCCAATTTTGCAAGATTTACATGCCATTATTCATAAATTAAATATGACACTTGAGTTTTTCAATGGTATGAGCCACAAAACGATAAAATCTGTACGGAAGCAAATTCTATATATTAATGACCGCTTCAAAGATATTGAACATAGTTTAAAAAATAACCATACAAGTTATTTATCAATTAAAAATTTAAATCAAAAATCAACCATTCGCTTAAATGTAAAGGATTATGAAGTAAAGGATATATTAACAAAGCAAGTGTTGGATAAGTTCAATTCACTTACATTTATCTCAGGTACATTAACCTTTAATCATTCGTTTGAAAGCTTTAAACAATGGTTTAATAAGGATGCCAAATTCAATACTTTTGAAATTGATTCTACTATATCAAATCGTAAACAAACTACGGTATTTATACCAAACGATGTTTCATCTTATAACTATAAAAATATCAATGATTACGTTACATCTATTGTTAACTACGTTGTCGAATATACAACTAACGTTGAGTCCAAATGTTTAATCTTATTTACGAGTTATAAAATGATGCATATGGTACAAGAATTACTCAATGAGTTACCTGAATTTGAAGATTATGTTATTCTCACGCAACAACAAAATCAGAATTATAAAATTGTGCAACAATTTAATAGCTTTGATAAATCCATTTTGCTAGGGACAGGCACTTTTTTCGAAGGTTTCGATTTTCAATCAAACGGTATTAAATGTGTAATGATAGCAAAATTGCCATTTATGAATCAAAATAATACTAAGTATTGGTTAATGGATACTGAATTTGCATCGACCTTTAAAGATTATGTTTTACCAGATGCAGTAACTCGATTTCGTCAAGGGTTAGGTCGATTAATTCGTGGTGAACAAGATAAAGGTATTATCGTTTCATTCGATGATCGACTCGTGCGTAGTAATTATAAGCAATTTTTTGAGCAAGCATTAGAAAACTATAAACAAAACAAAGGCGACATAAAACAATTTTCAAGTTTATTGAAAAAAATAAAAAAAGATGAACATAACAAACCATAAAGTTAACACACGCAACTAGAACTGAGTTACGTATTTTGTTAAAATATATTAGGATAAATAAAAGTAGATTATGAATATTAGGAGACTGGTTATGAAAACAACGATTAAGCAAGCTAAACAATACCTTAACCAAGAAGTAACAATAGGCGCATGGTTAACAAATAAACGTTCAAGTGGGAAGATTGCTTTCTTACAATTAAGAGACGGCACTGGTTTTATGCAAGGTGTTGTAGTAAAAGCGGATGTTTCAGAAGATATATTCAAACTGGCTAAAGAGGTTACACAAGAATCTTCTTTATATGTTACAGGTACGATTACAGAAGATACACGTTCTGATTTGGGTTATGAAATGCAAGTGAAATCAATAGAAGTCATTGCAGAAGCACATGATTACCCAATTACACCGAAAAATCACGGTACTGAATTTTTAATGGACCATCGTCATTTATGGCTACGCTCTAAAAAGCAACATGCTGTTATGAAAATCAGAAACGAAATCATTCGTGCGACATATGAATTCTTCAATGATAATGGTTTCACAAAAATCGACCCACCAATTTTAACTGCAAGCGCACCAGAAGGAACAAGCGAATTGTTCCATACGAAATACTTTGATCAAGATGCATTTTTATCACAAAGTGGTCAATTATATATGGAAGCAGCAGCTATGGCACATGGTCGTGTATTCTCATTCGGTCCAACATTCAGAGCCGAAAAGTCTAAAACACGACGCCATTTAATTGAATTTTGGATGATTGAACCAGAGATGGCGTTTTGTGATCATATACAAAGTTTAGAAGTGCAAGAGCAATATGTTACACATGTCGTGAAATCTGTATTAAACAACTGTAAATTAGAATTAAATGCATTAGAAAGAGATACTTCAAAGCTTGAAAAGGTAACTACACCATTCCCACGTATCACATATGATGATGCTGTTGTTTTCTTAAAAGAACAAGGCTTTGATGATATTGAATGGGGCGAAGACTTTGGTGCACCTCATGAAACAGCTATTGCAAATCACTATGATTTACCAGTATTTATTACAAATTATCCGACTAAGATAAAGCCATTTTATATGCAGCCAAATCCTGACAATGAAGATACAGTATTATGTGCTGATTTAATTGCACCTGAGGGTTATGGTGAAATTATCGGTGGTTCTGAACGTATTAATGATTTAGCCTTATTAGAACAACGTATCAACGAATACGAATTAGACCCTGAAAGTTATAGTTACTACCTAGATTTACGTCGTTACGGTAGTGTACCTCATAGTGGTTTTGGATTAGGATTAGAAAGAACAGTTGCATGGTTATCAGGCGTTGAACATGTCCGTGAAACTTCGCCGTTCCCACGTTTATTAAATCGTTTATATCCATAAATAATGTGTTATTAATTTTCATTTTGCGTCCAGTCTCAAATTTTTGACTGGGCGCTTTTATAACAATTCTGGTTGATTGGAGTGATATATATGAACATTGAACAATTAAAATCAAGACCTGTTATAATACGAAAGGAATTATTAGACCATTATTCTGACATGGGGTTAAACGAGACTGAGCTAATTATTCTAATTAAACTTTTGCATAGTGCAGAAATTTCAAATAAACAACCGTCAATTGAAACTTTACAACAAGGTAGCACATTAGACTCAAGGGAAATTACTGCTATCATTCAACGTTTAATCCAATATGATTTACTAGAATTAAACGTTAGTAAAGATGAAGAAGGTAAATTTACCGAGTATATGAATCTTGATAAATTTTATACAAGGTTAAGTGAAATTATTGATTCAATAGAGGAAGAAGAGATAGCTGAAGATAATACTTTAGCATTTGAAAATGTCTTTAAAAATATAGAACAAACCTTTGGTAGGGCTTTGTCACCTTATGAAATAGAAACAATTAATCAATGGTTAGATGTTGACCATCATGAACTGTCGGTCATTCAAGCAGCATTAGACGAGGCCACAATTCAAAATAAACTCAGCTTTAAATACATTGACCGTATCCTACTTAATTGGAAGAAAAACAATGTTAAAACCATTGAAGATTCTAAAAAAATAAGCCGTCAATTTAATCAACCTCAAATGAAACATACAGTACAAAAAGTACCTAAGTTTGACTGGCTAAATGGGGAGAATCCAGATGATCAGCAATAAAAAAGCACTAGAAATGGTAGATGTCATAGCAAACATGTTTCCAAATGCAGAATGCGAATTGGTTCATGACAATCCATTTGAACTTACAATCGCAGTCTTATTATCTGCTCAGACTACAGATATTTCTGTTAATAAATTAACTAAAAATTTATTTCAAAAATATAAGACACCAGAAGATTATTTAAATGTAGAACTAACAGAATTAGAAAATGATATAAAAACAATAGGCTTATATAGAAATAAAGCTAAAAACATTCAAAAGTTATGTCAATCACTGCTCGTTAAATTTGATGGTAAAATTCCTGAAACACACCAAGAACTAGAAAGTCTTGCCGGCGTCGGCAGAAAAACCGCAAATGTTGTAATGAGTGTTGCATTTGGAGAACCTTCATTAGCTGTAGATACACATGTTGAAAGGGTTTCTAAGCGTTTAGGGATTTGTCGCTGGAAAGATAATGTACGTCAAGTAGAAGATAAACTGTGCAAAGTTGTACCTCGTGAGCGTTGGAATAAAACGCATCACCAACTTATATTTTTCGGACGTTACCATTGCTTAGCTAGAAGTCCAAAATGTGATATTTGTCCATTATTTGAAGAATGCAGAGAAGGACAGAAACGATTTAAAGCAAGTTTGAAAGAAGCGTGATATTTATGATAGTAAAAGAGGATTTTATTGAACTGGAAAAGCAATTAGATATGTTTGCCAAAAATAAGCAATTAAAGAAACCTGAGGCCATTACTGCATTAGATAGCTATTTCGATTTACTTGTTGCGTATTTCAAACAAATTAATCAAATTGATCAAATTGAACTAAACCTATTGTCTTCGTATCCAGTTGTACCTATGAACTTTGAAGAGCGCTATACTTACATGATAGAGCGTAAGCATCATTTCATGGGTTATAGACAAATGAAAACACTAAAAACCGAACTTATTAAAATGAATGCCGCATATCAACTTAAGCTTAAAAGGGAACAGCAATAACAAAAATGACAGTGTTTTTAATGGCTATTACTTATAGGCGCTTAATTTTGACTATTAATATTACTTTACAAATGAACCATATGCTAAGCATATGGTTTTTTTCTACAAGAAAAAAACCCCCGATTTCCTAAAATAGGAACTCGGGGGTTAAATTCATCTTATGATGATTTTCTAATATCAAATATTGCGTTCAAGTTGAATAGCTTAGTCAATGCATTACCACTAGAAGAATTGCTTCCAGAGCTTTGACTTGATTGAGAACTACTTGTTGAACTACTTGTTGAACCACTATTTGAAGTACTGCTATCAGAACTACTGCTTGATTCACTGCTACTAGAGCTTGATGAAGAACTACTACCTTGACCATTTGGTTTTTGGCTCGTTGTGTTATCATCTGGGTGTCCAGCTACAGATAAATCATCTTTATCACTGCCATTAACTGAATCTGGTTTAGTAAAGTCCTTACCATCTTTAGGCGAGATATCAGACATAACATCTTCTAATAGATATTGTGGGTATTCTTGTTCATCGTGACCGACGAATGAATTTACGCCACCTTGTTTAACTGATTTGAAGCCCATCCATACAGACATACTGTATTTAGGCGTGAAACCGTTAATCCAAACATCTTTCGCAGCATCATCTGGTAAGCCGTATTGTTGATAAGTTTGTTCACCATACGTACCTGTACCAGTTTTAGCGGCTAAGTTAACACCTGATACTCCATGACCATAAGCAGAACCATATGCTTCGAATGTACCTTTTAATACTTCCGCTAACATATACGCTGTATAGTCTTTCATCGCTTTATGACTCGTGTGTTCATATTTAATTGTTTCACCGTCTTGCTTAACGACTTTCTTAATAGAGTGTGCATTGTTATATTCTCCACCGTTAGCAACTGCAGCATATGCTGAAGCTAATTGAGTAGGTGAGAATTCTGATGCTGATCCACCTAATACTTCAGAAGGTCCGATATCACTTTGATAATCAAGTCCTACTTTTTTAGCAAATTTCTTAGGTGCATCATTGCCGGCATTTTCTTTAGTAGATTGCCAAGCTTTAAGTGCTGGAATGTTGAAACTTTCACGTAATGCATCATAAAGTTTCACTGTACCATGACTCTTTGTATCATAGTTTTTAAACGTTACACCATCGACTTGATATGAAGATTCATCTTGGATAGCGTGATTTGTTGCCCATTGCATATTTTCTATTGCAGGACCATATGCTAAGAATGGTTTCAGTGATGAACCAGTAGGGTGAGCATCTGTTGCTTGGTTACGATCTTGGATATCTCGATAATTTCTACCGCCAGAAATCGCAACTAAACCACCAGTTTCACTGTCAACAATTGAAGAACCAACTTGTTGGTCTTCGTTCTTATAATAACTACCATTATCTACACGGTCTTGTAAAGTTTGTTGAACGTTTTTATCCATGTTTGTATAAATCTTAATACCACTATTTAAAACAGATGCTAAATCTTTGTCTTTAAATTCTTTGTTGTTCATTAATTCTGATTTAACAAACGTTAAGTAAGAATCGTATTCTTTGTTTGAATCATTTTCACTTACTTGTCGTTCTTTATTTGTTCGTTTTACTAAGTTATCTTGAAGAGAAGTTTTTTGTGCTTCTTCTTTTTGCTTCTTAGTAATTCTATGGTGGTATTCCATTAGATAAAGTACTGTATCTTTACGTGATTCCGCTTGTTTAGGATTGTCATAGATATTATAAGTGTTTGGCACCTGAGGTAGACCTGCTAAGTATGCTTCTTCTGCTAAATTTAAATCTTTCAAGTCTTTGTTGAAGTAATATTTAGCAGCAGCTTTCACACCGTAGACACCATCTGAATAATAAATCTTATTCAAGTACATTTGGAATATTTCATCTTTACTGTACTCTTGTTCTAAACGATATGATAAGTATGCTTCTTGAGCTTTACGAGCAATAGATTTTTGGTCAGTTAAGAATGAACGCTTAACAACTTGTTGTGTTAAAGTCGAAGCACCTTGTGATCCAAATCCACCTGTAAAGTTCTTCGCAACAGCACCAAATAGACGTTTATAATCTAGTGCACCATGATCATAGAATCGATTATCCTCTGTAGCTAAAACAGCTTCTTTCATTTTGGTTGGTACTTTGTCTAAATCGACATGTTCTCTACGTTGACCATTGTCCAACGTTTTTACGAGATCACCATTTTTATCGTAAATTTTTGCTGGTATCGGATCTTGTAATTTAGATTCCGTAAATGCTGGTGCTTTCCAAGCATAATACGCAAATAGTAAAATACCGATTAATGCTAAAACGATAAAGGCAATGATAAGAAAGCCGAATATCTTAATAATCGTTCTCTTAATATTCCTATTCTTTTTTTGTTCGGACTCTCCATTACTATTGGATTGGGAAGTCCTTTTCTTCTCCGTCATACGCGGTCCTCACTTTCATCTAATATCAACTTATCAACTGCTTTGATGTAATTCAATCGTGGTTGATACTGATAAGGAATATAGTAACCATTTTTTCTAATTTCTTCAACCGTAATTGACTTTTTCACCTCACTCATATGTCTTTCCCAAAAATATTTGAATTTAACATAGGGAAGCAAATAAACTTCATCTAATGTTTTGAAGCGGATTAATAAAAAAACGATTCCATTTTGCTTATAACATGCATCCATATGTACAACTTGATGCTCATGCATATTATTTAAAGGAAACGACGTTTTATTTTTAGTTTCTTTTGCTTCAAAATCTAGATAACGGCCATTGTAAATGCCATTATAGTCAGTGGTTGAAGGTGTTCGGAAATAAGCTTCATTGATTACGGCTTTACTTCTCATGGGGTAGTGAACATTTACTATTTGTACGGGGGTAGGCTTTTTATGTATAACAGCCATGCCATGGTTTAAATAATAAGTGTTCGACAGTTCGATATCCTTTTCCAAGGACATACCTCTGCCACCATAGTCTATATTACTTGATTTGTTAGAAAAAGCGCGTCCGACTTGAGGCTTATTTCTATTAAATGGCTTTCCATTAGGATAATTCATTTTTTTCACCACTCTAATTTGGTTATGAAAAACCTTTTCCATTATAACTGACTTTGCTTTATTTTTCCAAACTATACTATAAGAAAGGATGTAAATTTAATTACAAAAATACATCATATATATTTTAACGTGCTTCTTTTAAATATACAATATTAGAAAATAGATATTAATTTTAAGTATTTAAACTTTGACATCGCTTTAGAAATGACGCATCACGGCATTTGTGGTAAATTTGTTGTGTAGGAGGAAACCTCATGCAACAATTAATTACTCAGCTTTTAAATGAAGTGCAATACATGCAAGATAAATATGAGTTAGTAAAAGAAAGTAATACGGATTATGATTTTTATACAGAGGTCATACCATTCACAGAGAAAATTGATAAATCACTTTCTAAATTGCGTTCATTTGAGACTCAAATTCTATCATTACAATATATGAATAAAAGAAAGTTCGACCTACTTATTTCAAATATCGAGGCATTGTCTGTCGAGTGTCATTTTAAACGTACAAGTAGGAAACTTTTCACTGAAAAAATTAAAGCAGTACAATATGATTTAGCTTATATACTGAGAAATGAGTGGAAATATGATTAAGACCATTTATGTAACAGGATATAAATCTTATGAATTGAATATATTCAAAGACGATGCGCCAGAAATCAATTATTTAAAGCAATTTATCAAACATAAATTAATTCAGTTGATTGAAGAAGGATTAGAGTGGGTATTAATACAAGGACAGATGGGTATAGAATTATGGACAGCAGAGGTAGTACTTGAATTAAAAACTACATTCCCGGAGTTAAAACTTGGTATTATAACTCCATTTTATGGGCATAGCGATAGATGGAACGAGCAAAATCAATTAAAGTATAATACAATCCAGCAACAAGCTGATTATGTAGATAGTGTGTTTCATTCATCATATGAAGGGCCTCATCAATTTAAACAAACAGATCGATTTATGCTAGATCATACCGATTTGACGCTGTTAATTTATGATGAGGAACAAGAAGCAAGCCCAAAATTCTTTAAGCAGATGTTAGTTGATTTTATGGAAGAAACAAACTATACTTGTGACATTGTTACGTTCGATGAATTAACTGAATTTATCAACGATTTACAGTGGTCTCAAGAACAAAGTTTTGAATGAGGTGGAAAAATAATGTCAGATGTTTCATTAAAATTATCAGCAAAAGATATTTATGAAAAGGATTTTGAAAAAACTATGACTCGTGGTTATAGAAGAGAAGAAGTAGATGCCTTCTTAGACGATATCATAGCAGATTATCAAAAAATGGCAGACTTAGATAGTGAAGTCGTTAAACTTTCAGAAGAAAATAATAAACTTAAAAAAGAACTTGAAGAGTTGAGATTACGTGTAGCAACATCGAGACCACAAGAAAATAAAAATTTCTCTTCAAACAATAGTAATGCAAGTAAGAGTGCCAACAATAGCGGTAATAATGTAGATATTTTAAAACGTATTTCTAATTTAGAAAAAGCTGTGTTTGGTAAATAAGGCAAAGCATAATTGTTAGAAATATATGCCCAAAGGTGGATAAGGTACTATCTACATAAAGACAAGTTTTAAATAAATTTAAAACTTGTCTTATTTTTATTTGTTTCAAAAGTTAAATAATGATATACTTTTAAAGATGGTGTTTCGGGTAATCGCTATAGCAATATAGAGGAAAGTCCATGCTCACACAATCTGAGATGATTGTAGTGTTCGTGCTTGACGAAACAATAAGTCAAGGCATTAAATTGACGGCAACGAAATAGCCTAAGTCTTCAAAGATATGGCTAGAATAGTTTGAAAGTGCCACAGTGACGTAGCTTTTATAGAAATATAAAGGGTGGAACGCGGTAAACCCCTCGAGTGAGCAATCCAAATTAGGTAGGAGCACTTTTTTAGCGGAATTCAACGTATAATTAAGGCATACCTTTTAAATTAAAGGTATGTAGACAGATGGTTACCACCTGCGTACGAGTGTTACTAGTACACGTTGGCAGTACAAAGGTACAAAACATGGCTTATAGAAATATCATCACTAGACCCAAGCTCTCCCATTTCGGAGAGCTTTTTTCATTGTTAAATGTAAAACTATCCATATTAATATTAGATATTTACAAAGTTCATAAACTTACAGCATATCTATTTAAATAAAGTTTTGATAAAATACTTACATAATCATAAAAGCGAAGGAGACAAACTATGTACCAATTATTAGCCGTATGTCCAATGGGATTGGAAGCAGTTGTTGCAAAAGAAATACAAGAACTCGGTTACGACACAACTGTAGAAAATGGCAGAATATATTTCGAAGGTGATGAAACTGCAATTGTTAAATGTAACCTATGGTTAAGAACTGCAGATAGAATCAAAATTGTAGTTGGTCAATTTAAAGCGACTACATTCGACGAACTATTTGAAAAAACAAAATCTTTACCATGGGAAGCCATTATTGAGCAAAATGGTAATTTCCCAGTGCAAGGCCGTAGTGTTAAGTCAACACTTTATAGTGTGCCAGATTGTCAAGCTATAGTTAAAAAAGCAATTGTAGAACGCTTAAAGCGAGCTTACGAGGAAAGAGGTTGGTTAAATGAAACAGGTGCAAAATATCCAGTTGAAGTTGCTATCCTTAAAGACGAAGCTTTATTAACGATTGATACTTCAGGTTCAGGTTTAAATAAACGTGGTTACCGTTTAGCACAAGGTGAAGCACCAATTAAAGAAACATTAGCTGCAAGCTTAATCCGTTTAGCAAACTGGACTGGTGATACACCATTAATCGATCCTTTCTGTGGTTCAGGTACAATTGCAATTGAAGCAAGTCTAATTGCTCAGAATATCGCTCCAGGATTCAACAGAGATTTTGTTTCTGAAACCTGGGATATCATGCCAGATAATTTATTTAACGAAATGCGAGACGAAGCAGATCAACAAGCAAATTATGATAGAGAAATTGAAATTTATGCTTCAGATATTGATCCTGAAATGATTGAAATCGCAAAACGTAATGCTGAAGAAGTTGGTCTTGCTGACATTATCAATTTCAGCGTAAAAGATGTTAATACATTAACGATTGATACAAATGAACCTGTTGCGTTAATTGGTAACCCACCATATGGTGAACGTATCGGTGATCGTGATGAGGTTGAAAAAATGTATCGTTATATCGGTAAATTGTTACATCAACATGCACGTTTATCTGCGTATGTACTTACTAGTAATTCTGAATTTGAGCACTTAACTAATAGAAAAGCTACAAAACGTAGAAAGTTATTTAATGGTTATATCGAATGTACTTATTATCAATATTGGGGCCAACGCTAAATATAGAACAAACGTTCGATAACCGAAAAATGAGCACTTCATATTATAAAACACTTTAAAGGAGGTGCACGATTTGAATAGTGAATTTAAAAAAGGAGTCATTTTTGCATTCGGTGCCTATATCTTATGGGGAATATTGCCAATATATTGGGAATTAATTCAAAATATAGGTGCTTTTGAAATACTAGCCTTTAGAATCATCTTTTCAATGATATTTATGGTTTTTATCGTAATCATCAGTAACAAGACAGGGCCATTTATCAAAGACGTGCAACAATTAATAAAACAACCCATTCAACTGATCGCAATTATTGCTGCCGGATATGTCATAACTATCAATTGGGGTACATTTATCTGGGCAGTGACCAATGGACATGTACTACAATCTAGTTTAGGTTATTATATCAATCCTTTAGTCAGCATATTATTAGCTCTAATCTTTTTAAAGGAACGGTTTAATAAAGCTGAATGGTTGGCCATTGCATTAGCGGTCATAGGCGTATTATATATGACATTAAAAATGGGTGTTTTTCCTGGTATTTCATTATTACTAGCAGGTTCATTTGGCATCTATGGCTTGATTAAAAAACTCGTTCCACTTGATGCGATAAGTAGTATCACTATTGAATGTATTGTAACTGCGCCTGCAGGACTGATATATATTTGGTATGTTTGGCAACAAGGAGGCTTGACTTTCGGTTACAATGTATCTTCATTCTGGTTACTATTATCTGGTGCAGTCACTGCAGTGCCACTCATTCTATTTTCAGCAGGAGCTAGACGTATTCCATTATCATTAACTGGATTTATACAATATATTGGACCTACGATCATGTTTGTACTCGGCGTCTTTTTATTTAAAGAACCGTTCAATATTGATCAACTCATCACTTTCATTTTTATATGGATTGGCATTATCGTATATAGCATCTCACAATATTTCAAAATCAAAAAAGATAAAAATCCAATTATAAATTAACTTCATTTATGATTTATTAAATCTCTAATCACACTGACACCATATATTTTATGTTGCGGTATTGTGTTAGAGATTTTTTTATTTTATAGTCAAATTCATCAATTAGTGCAATAATAATCTATAATATAAAGATTTTTTTAAATTCTTATAATGTTTAAGTAAACATTGAGTTTATTGTTAGAATAAACGGGATAACTGTAGTATTGTGAGACATAAGCGAGGCAAAGTTAAATTAAACGTTAACCGAGATACAGCCTAAAACAAAGTATAAAAGTATACATCTATATATTAATTAATAACGATTTATAGGAGTGATTACATGACAAGAGTATTAATATTAGGTGCAAATGGTGCAGTTTCTAAAGCAGCTATTAATTCATTTTTAGAAAATACATCATATACCTTACGATTATTTTTAAGAGATGCTAACAGATTACCTGATTTTGCATCAGACCGTATTAGAGTTAGGGAAGGTGACGCGACGAACCTAGATGATGTGAGTCGTGCATTAGAAGATGTAGATATCGTATTCGCAAGTTTATCAGGAGAATTAGATAAAGAAGCGGAAACCATTGTAAAGGCAATGGAAGATAAACAAGTCAAACGTTTGATATTTGTCACTGCGCTTGGTATTTATGATGAAGTGCCAGGAGAATTTGGTCAATGGATTAAAACACAAATTGGTGACCAATTGAGTACCTACAGAAAGGCAGCAGATATCATTGAAGCTTCTAATTTGGATTATACGATATTCCGACCTGCATGGTTAACTGAAAAAAATGAGATTGATTATGAAATCTCAACAAGGGCAGAACCATTTAAAGGTACAGAAGTGTCTAGAAAAAGTGTTGCTGCAGTTGCCGTTAATATCGCCAAAAATCCTGAACTATATTTTAAAGAAAACATTGGAATAAGCAAACCAAATACTGATAATCAAATCCCTAACATTTAGGATTCAACAATTAAGCTATATGTCTATTAGGGTAATCCAAATAATGTTATTTTATAAACCATCCGCTTCAAGGGTGGTTTTTTTATGATGCATTAGCACAATTTAATTCAGTAGCACCAATACACACTTAACAATGTAGAATTTAGAATACTTTCATCTTTGATTTTAGTCAGGTATTTTAATTAACTTACTTTTGACAATTGTTATTTTGTTATACAATAAGAATAATTACATATATGTAACAAAGGGGATAATATGATGTCTAACACTGAGCAACTAGATATTTTATATAAATTAAAAAAAGAAGTTGAAAAATCAAACAATGCACGACTCGTACATATCATTAATCAAGTAATTAAAAAAGTATACTTAGAACAATATACTGCTACTTTTGTTGGCCATTTCTCAGCAGGTAAGTCAACGTTAATTAATTTATTGTTTGAAGAAAATATATTACCGAGTTCACCTGTACCAACTACAAGTAATACCGCGATTGTTACTGTTACAGATGAAAATGGTATTATTGCCAATTTAAGTAATAAACAATATACGCAATTAGATAATTATGATGAAGTAAAGCAAATGAACCGTGAAAATTTCGATGTAGAATCTGTAGAGATAAAATATAATTCTCCTAAATTCAATAATGGATTTACCTTGCAAGATACACCAGGTGTTGATTCTAATGTCGCAACTCATCAATCAAGTACAGAAGAATTTATGTATACCAGCAATGTATTATTTTATACAGTAGACTATAATCACGTTCAATCCGCATTAAACTTCCAATTTATGAAACGACTAAACCAAGCCAATGTACCAGTTGTTTTTGTAATTAATCAAATTGATAAACATAACGAAGATGAAATATCATTTGATACCTTTAAATCTCGCGTAGAAAATTCCATTGCTGAATGGGAAATTAATTTGGATCGTATCTTCTATGTTTCAAAGTTCAAACACGAACACAATGAAATTGAAGATTTATCAAGTTATCTTGTAGAAAAGGATAATCATAGAGAAACAATCAATGACTATGTGGAACGTATCGTCAAATTTATTACCGATGAGCAATTATCATATATACAATATGAAATAAATGATTTATTAGATAAATTGGATATTTATGAAGCGGATTTCGACCATGCTTATTTGAAATTTCAACAACATCGTGAGGTAAGCGAAGAAGCAAAGTTATTAAATAATCCCGATCGTTTATTTAATTATTTAGAACAAAAACGTAAAGATATATTAGAAAATGCTTATGTCATGACACACGACACACGTGAAACAATTCGACACTATTTAGAAAGTCGTACTAAGGATTTTAAAGTTGGAGGTATCTTCAACCGAAAAAATAAAACACTTGCCGAACAGAATGAAAGGCTCAATCTTGTGGTGCAACAACTACAAGAAAAAGTGAATCAAGAAATTCGTCAACCGCTTCGAAGCGATATGTCATTCTTAACTAGATTTATTAACTCGGCCGAAATTAATAATGATATTTTAAATCAACATTATGAAATCAAACCTGAACTGATTACTGATTTATATCAACAGCAAATTAGTATTAGCAATCAATATGTACTAACATTTTCAGATGATTTAATGAAAGCAATTAAAAAATATATAGTGAATGCTTCAAATCCATTATTTAAAAAGGCTATCCAACATTCTAAAGCGAATGATATAGGCATTGAAGAGGAAGATGATTATAACGATTACCAACGCTTTATGGACTTCAGAAATCTTAGAGAGTCATTGCAAACTGAAAATTATATGCACTATTACATCCATATCGACGATTCACTTGATAAACTGATCGATCGTACAGAAATAGATTATAGTCCTAAACATAACCAAGAAACGACTAAAACAACGTTAACACAACATCAAAATACTGAGATAGTCACAAATGATTATACTGAACAAATCCAAAAAGGGTTAAATTTAATTAATGATATTCCATTATTTGAACAAACTAAGAAAGATATTAATGAGACATTAAGACGCCTTGATAATAAAATAATAAAAATAGGTGTATTCGGAACGTTTAGTGCAGGTAAAAGTAGTTTGATTAACGCTTTACTTGGTGATCAATATTTAGTCAGTTCACCAAATCCAACTACTGCGGCAATGACTGAATTGTCATATGGTACTGAAAGTCAGATAACATTAAAGGAACCCGAACAGCTACTCAACGAATTAAATCAAGTATTTGAAATAGAAAATAAATCTTTCGAGAGTATTACGGCATTTTTATCACAAAATATTTCAAAATTAACAGTTCATCTTGAAAAAAATAAATTAGCCTTTGTAAAAGCAGTTGAAAAACACTATACAATGTATCAAGATATGATTGATTCAGGCTTAGTTCACACGGTTGAACCTGAAGATATTAAAAAATGGAGTGCTGAAGATGAATATGCCACATTCGTTAATACTGTCCATCTTAAATTGCCTTTAGAATGGCTTAAAGATAAGATTATCGTTGATTCATTAGGTTTACATTCTAATAATCAACGACACACGAATGAAACTGAAAAAATACTTACATCATCTGATTTAATATTATATGTCAGCTATTTCAACCATTCCTTTACTGATAATGACAAACGTTTCATTGAACATATGAAAGACATGAATCAATTAAATGAAAACCAAGCATTTAAAATGATTATTAACGCAACTGATTTAGCAGAATCTGAAGAAGATTTGAATGCTGTAATTGAATATGTTGGCGATGCATTAGAACAAGTGAATATGAAATCGGATATATTTGCCGTTTCAAGCCGTGCAGCACTAAAATCAGGAGATACAGGAATTGATAAATTACGTGATAGCATTGTCCATTTTGCTCAGGTAGAATCAAAAGGCATATTACAAAAGCAAATGCTTGGTCAACTTGAACATATTTCAAACGCCTTCGACGATATGATTGAAGAATCCAAACATAATCAATCACAAATCGCTCAACGTAAAAAGAAATTAACTCAATATGATCAAACTCAAATCATTTCACAATCTTTACTACAACCAGCAGAACAACGAACTGCTAATGAGGTAGAGGACCAAATTTATCACTTGAGTGAACGTTTAAAAATTCAATTGCTTGATGAAGTCAAATCAGTTTATAATGGTCAAATGACAAAAAACAGTGATTTTTCAGCAGAAAAACGTATTTCAACAAAAACCTATTTAGATCAGATTCATCAACGTTTGTATTTAGAACAATCATTGCTAGTCGAAAGAATCAAAAAGTATTTTGTAGAACAATTATTAATGGAAATCGCACCATTAAAGCAGAAACTTGAACAAGTCCACGTGTTTTTTGAACCAGACTTTAAAGATATTGATGAATCATTAAACGAACCATTACTTAAAATTGATTTAGATTCATTTGTTAAGGCATTACCAAAGTCACTGACGAAAAAGAATATTCTACAGCCGAAAACACAAAGTGAAATTCAAGAACAAATCAATACTACTACTATGGAATTCCTAAGTTCTGGTATTGCTGATTTAAGAAAAGCATTAAACGACATCGTTAGTTCACTACAATCACAAGTTGATCAACATTGTCATGCGATAGAAGCGGATTTACATCAGCAAATTAAATCGTTACTTGCTTTCGATTTAGATAATCAATTAATTCAGCAACTTGAAGAGACAAATAAAACTTTACGAGAAATATTGAAAGTATAGAGAGGATTTATTTAATGACAAACAAAATATTACTCATTGATGGAATGGCGCTTTTATTCCGTCACTTTTATGCGACAAGCTTACACAATCAATTTATGCGTACATCAACAGGTATGCCTACAAATGGTGTTCAAGGTTTTGTTAGACACGTGTTTACAGCGATTAACGAAATTGATCCATCTCATGTAGCAGTGTGTTGGGATATGGGGAAGGCAACGTTTCGAAATGAAATGTACGATGGATATAAACAAAATAGACCTGCGCCACCTGAAGAACTTATTCCACAATTTGATTTTGTTAAAGAAGTATCAAACCAATTTGGTTTTGTAAATATAGGTGTCCAAAATTATGAAGCCGACGATGTAATCGGTACATTAGCACAAGCATATTCTGACGAACATCAAATTTATGTAATTACAGGCGATAGAGATATTTTACAGTGTATTAATCCTAACGTTGAAATATGGTTAACTAAAAAGGGCTTTAATATATATAATCGATACACACTAGATCGCTTCCAATCAGAATATGGTTTAGATCCAAAGCAATTGATCGATGTTAAAGCCTTTATGGGTGATACAGCAGATGGTTATCCTGGAGTTAAAGGTATCGGAGAAAAGACTGCCATTAAACTCATACAAAATCATGGTTCAGTAGAGTCCGTTATCCATGCATTAGATGAACTGACTCCTGGCCAACGTAAAAAAATAGAAACTGATATGGATAATTTAAAACTTTCAAAATCCCTTGCAGAAATTCATACTCAGGTACCTTTAAATGCTTCAAGCTTGTTAAATGATATGAAATTTGCAACAGATATCACTAAAATTTTAAACATTTGTAATGAACACGAATTGTTCGTTTCAAGAAAATATTTAACAACTCACTTTAATTAACAATAAAATTAAAACACGTATCGTTCAGGTTTTTAATCTTTACGATACGTGTTTTATTATGTTTATCAATATTGTAAATTAATGATTAATTCTTATTACCTTTAGTAAGTTTATACAAGGCATTTTGCGCATGATGGTTTGCTTCCTTATTTTGCGCTCTTGGTATCCATTTGACAAATAATAAATCAAATTCATGTTCCATTTTAAGCACTTGTTTAAAATAAGGTTTAAATTTTTCATTTTTTACTTGTCCCTTATTTAATGTATCTTCTATTAATTTAGAATCTGTATAAACCAAAGCAGTCTTTATATCTATTGCTTGCGCTTGTTCTAATGCAAATACTAATCCTGCCCATTCTGCAGTATGGTTATCCATTAACCCTAAATCAATGGTATAGTGATATCTTTGTTCTTCAGTAATGATGACCACAGCGCCTACACTTTGCCCTGGATTACCGGCTGTAGCTGCATCGAAAAATATTTTTGCCATAACTTCACCTACAAATTATATTTATTCTATCTTACCAAACGCTATGTTGTTATACTATATTTTTGAAACAAATTACTTGTTAATATACAACATGTTTCGTATTATAAATTACAAATAATAAACTTTACTAAAACACTCGGGATTAAGGAGAGGTTGTTTATGAAACAACTATTTATAATTCACGGCTACCAAGCAAGCACAAATAGTCATTGGTTCCAATGGTTAGCAGACAAAATGGCAAAGTATAGCTATAAGACACAAATCGTCTATTTACCCAATAGTAAAAATCCAGATTTTAAACAATGGGAACAAGCATTAAAAGATAATTTAGATAATAAACTTAATAGTCAAACTATAATTGTAGCTCATAGTCTAGGTGTTATTACTACCTTGAATTATTTATCAAAGCTAAATCAAATGCCAAAAATAAAAGGATTATTTTTAGTTTCAGGATTTATTCAGACATTAAATAATATTCCAGAACTTGATAACTATATTCAACAATGTAAAGTGACGCCTGAAAATATACAAGCAAGCCATATTTATTCTATAGCTGCAAATCAAGATCCAGTTGTAAATATAAAATCATCTGAACAATTATCAAATGCATTCAACATCGATACTTATACAATTCAACATAACGGACACTTTTTAGGAAATGAAGGTTACGAAACATTTAGTGAATTATATAATTTGATATCTAAAACACTGTGAAATGTCTAAATACTAATAAAGAAAGTGGTTAGGTTATATTAGAACTTCTTTATAAATGACTATGGAGCTTCAATTGATAAGTGACTAGTTGGTATAGAAAGGTCTACTCATATAATAAACTTAAGCATGTATATTATATTTTCAAAATTTTGGGCAGATTCTTACGGGATTAGCACTTACTGAAGACTACATGCTGAAGTGGGGACCGTGGAAACCATGCCCAAATCATTTAAAAATTTTTACAAATAAAAAAGTGAACCTAAAGTCATTTTAGGCTCACTCAAAAATATACATTTCACTTATTAATTCAAAACTTAGATTCAAAACATATTTAATATCCTTCATCTAATTTTTGTATCTTACCTTTACGATACATAGATTTCGCCCAGTATCCAAAAGGAACATTAAAAATCGTTGAAATTACCTTTAATAAATACGTCGTAATAAAGATTTCAAAGACAGCACCATTCGGCATTGAACCGATAAATGCAATCGCTACAAATAATGCAGTATCAATAATATTACTAATAATTGTACTACCATATGCCCTTACAATAAACGTTTTATCCGAACTAAAAACTTTTTTAATCATTGAAAAAATAAATACATCTAAATGTTGACCAATAATATAAGCAATGACTGATCCAAGTGCAATACGTGGCACGACATTGAAGATTGTAGCTAGTGCATGTTGAGACGTATCAATAGAAGACGGAATAAAATGAAGCGACATTTGCATCACAATAATCATCACTAAAGTAGAACTAAACCCAATCCATACAGCACGTTTTGCTACTTTCCGACCATAAATATCATTTAAAATATCCGTGGCCAAATAAATAGAAGCAAACATTACATTACCTAAAGTTGCTGAAATTGAAAATAAGTCAACTGTTTTAAGCACTTGAATATTAGCAATAATTGTACCAATTGCAATCCATGCAATTAAGCCTTGTTTGCCAAACATTCTATACATAATCACTAATAATAAAAACGTTACAACAAAGGTGAAAACACCAAATAATTCATTAAACAATTTAAAATCCTCCTAAATTTTGATGATGCGGGTATTTAGAAACCGCTATTAAACAACTGATTTATTTTACCAAAATATTATAAAATTGCAACCCCCTGAAAATAATAAAAATATCTAATTTTTTCAACTTTAGCCAATACAGTTTTTATATTAAACAATTGTAGTTACAAATGATATAATACGAACAAGTGACCTATACTTAATAAAGATAATTACACATAACATATATCTTTGTTAATTTTCAAAAATAGGAGCGTGACAAATATTTTAACTTATTCAGAAAAAGAAGCGATTGATGCAATCGATTACCTCATGAACACTTATTGTAATCAATGCTTATTAAAGAGTCATAAGAGAAAAACAGAAGGTAAAACACAAGCACATCATTTTTGTATAAATGAATGTTCGATAGGCAAACAAATTAAACAATTAGGAAACGAATTACAATAAGGAGGCAGTTATATTGGATATCAAAGGAATAGAACAAACACCAAGCCCTAATACAATTAAGGTTGTTTTAAATGAAGCTAGAGAAGGTAATCAATCAAATACTTATAATGCTGTGAAAGAAGATCAACCAGCATTTATTAACGCACTGTTAGCAATTGAAGAGGTTACTTCAATTTTTTATGTCATGGATTTCTTAGCTATTAATAAAAGTGACGAATCTGACTGGGATACGATTATTCCTAAAATCACAGAAACTTTAGTAGAAGCGTAAAAAGGAGGTACCTTTATGGAAATAGTTCGCGTAGAACCTACACCAAGTCCTAATACCATGAAAATTGTGTTAAATGAAAAAAGGCAAGATAATAAATCTAATACGTATACTTCTATACAGGATGGACAACCTCATTTCATCAATGACATTTTAGCAATTGAAGGTGTCAAATCTATCTTCCACGTCATGGACTTTTTAGCTGTAGACAAGAAGCCAAAATTTGATTGGGAAGAAGTGTTACCTCAAGTTACAGCAACACTGAAAGAAGATGAAGCAGCAACTGCAAACGAAGCTGTTCCTGACGAACATTTCGGTGAAGTGAAAACAGAAGTATTAAAATTTAAAGGCATACCATATCAAATTAAGTTGACGACTAATACAGAAGAAAAAAGAAAGCAACTACCTGAAATCTTTGTTGACAGTATGTTAGCTGCTCAAAAAGATGAAGATAACATTGTCTTTTTAAGAAAATGGGAAGACTTAGGTGTCAGATATGGCGAATTAGATGAGGTTATGGCAGAAGTTTTTGAAGAAATTACTGCAGTTTACCCAGAATCGACCTTAAAACAACTAGTCGAGGAAGCACTAGCAACAGATGTGGTTATACCAGAAAAGTCATATCAGCATGTGACATTAGAAACTTATCAATCTGCAAAAGATTGGAAAGATAAGTTAAGAATGTTAAAATCATTTCCTACACCAACGAAAACAGATTTCCCATTATTAGGGGAAGCATTAAATGAGACTAAAATTCCACTGCGTCGTGAAGCAGTAGTACTTCTTGGTATGATTGAGGATGAAGCAGTATTACCTTATTTATATAAAGGATTAAATGATAAGAGTCCAGCTGTAAGACGTACTGCGGGTGATTGCCTTAGTGATTTAGGATTTAAAAAGGCCTTGCCAGAAATGGAAAATGCACTTGATGATCCTCAAAAAATTGTCCGTTGGCGTGCTGCAATGTTTATATTTGACGAAGGAAATCAGGAGCAATTACCTGCTTTGAAGGCACATGCAAATGATCCAGCTTATGAGGTTAAATTACAAATAGAAATGGCAATATCTCGTATTGAAAATGGAGACGAAGCACTGGGTTCAGTGTGGAAACAAATCGCTAATCGAAATAAAAACAGTTAATTATAGGAGTTGTTATACATGAATGCATACGAAGCATATATGAATGAGCTAGCTACGCAAATGCGTACAGAATTGACGGGTAGAGATTTCAAAAGTTTAGAAAGTGCAGAAGCCGTTAAAGACTTTATGGGTAAAGTTAAAGAAGATGAAACAACATTTGTTGTTATTAATTCAACATGTGGCTGTGCTGCAGGTTTAGCTAGACCAGCAGCGGTAACTGTAGCTGAACAAAATGATAAAAAACCTACGCATAAAGTTACAGTATTTGCTGGACAAGATAAAGAGGCTACTGCCGAAATGAGAGATTATATTCAACAAGTACCTTCTAGTCCATCTTATGCATTATTTAAAGGGACAGAATTGAAGCATTTTATACCACGTGAACATATAGAAGGTAGAGATATCCAAGATATCTGTATGGATATTAAGGATGCTTTTGACGATTATTGTTAATTGTCGATCACATTATATTTTCTAGATTTATATTTTTAAAATAGACTAATTCGAACCAGTGCTTACAATTCAAATTTTCTATAATATGGATTGTGAACACTGGTTTTTAATATGTTAAGTCATAGTTCAAACCGTTTAGCAGTCAGTGTAAAATATATCAATTATTTTCTACACACGGCTTTAAAATATAATCATTTTCCAATATGATAAAGTTAACTAATATTAAAAGGAGAAGGAGTGCATTATTATGCAAAATACCTTTGATCAATCTTATCACGAATTATGCGAAGCGATATTAGAGATAGGTAAAGAAAAAGAAGACCGCACAAACACAGGAACAATTTCAAAATTTGGCCATCAGCTACGTTTTGATTTAACACAAGGGTTTCCACTATTAACTACAAAAAAAGTGTCGTTTAAATTAATTGCAACTGAACTGTTATGGTTTATTAAAGGCGATACAAATATTAAATACTTGTTACAATACAATAATAATATTTGGAATGAATGGGCTTTTGAAAATTATATCCAATCAAGTGATTACAATGGTCCGGATATGACTGATTTTGGTCATAGATCACAAACTGATTCAGAATTTAACGAACTTTATAAGGCTGAAATGCAAAAATTTAAGCAAGCCATTTTGACAGACGACGTATTTGCAGAAAAATATGGAAATCTTGGAAATGTATACGGAAAACAGTGGCGTGATTGGATAGATAAAGATGGTAATCATTTTGATCAATTAAAAACAGTGATTGATCAAATTAAACATAATCCTAACTCTAGAAGACACATTGTTTCAGCATGGAATCCAACAGAAATTGATACTATGGCTTTACCACCATGTCATACAATGTTTCAATTCTATGTACAAGACGGTAAATTAAGTTGTCAACTCTATCAACGAAGCGCAGATATATTCCTTGGTGTTCCATTTAACATAGCAAGCTATAGTTTATTAACACATTTAATTGCTAAAGAGTGTAATTTAGAAGTTGGAGAATTTATTCATACATTTGGGGATGCTCATATTTATTCAAATCATATCGACGCAATTGAGACACAGTTAGCTAGAGACAGCTATGCTCCACCACAATTAAAAATTAATAGCAATGCCTCTATTTTTGATATTGAATACGAAGACTTAGAAATTATAGATTATGAGTCTCATCCAGCAATTAAAGCACCAATTGCAGTATAAAACCGCTTTTTATTTAATAAATTGCACACTTTACTATATAATAATTGAGAGTTCATACAATTTTGAAAAATAGCTCACACAAAGGGAGGACCATCATGACACTTTCAATATTAGTGGCACATGATCAACAGAGGGTAATTGGCATTGACAATAAACTTCCTTGGCATTTGCCAAATGATTTAAAACACGTAAAATCTTTAACGACTCATAACACTTTAGTTATGGGTAGAGCAACGTTCGACTCGATTGGAAAGCCATTACCAAATAGACGTAACGTGGTATTAACTAGGAATAAAGCTTTCCATCATGAAGGTGTCGATGTGATACATTCTATTGATGAAATATTCGAATTACCAGGTCATGTATTTATCTTTGGTGGCCAAACATTATTTGAAGCATTAATTGATCAAGTTGACGATATGTATATCACAGTGATTGAAGATAAATTTAATGGCGATACCTTTTTCCCACCTTATACATTTAAAGAATGGGAAGTAGAATCAGCAGTAACAGGTGAATTAGATGAAAAGAACACTATTCCTCATACATTTTTACATTTAATTCGTAAGCAACATTAACAGGAGGAAATATATGAGTAAAAAGAAAATAGTGACGGACTCAACATCGGATCTTTCTCAAAAATATTTAACTGATAACGATATTAATGTTATTCCATTAAATCTAACGATAGATGGTGAATCATTTGCTGACCAAATTGATATTTCATCAGAAGCATTTATCGAAAAAATTGAAAATGATGCAGATGTTAAAACAAGTCAACCTGCAATTGGCAAATTTATCGATTTATATGATGAATTAGGTGCAGATGGTTCAGAAATCATTAGTATTCATATGACTTCCGGATTAAGTGGTACGTATCAAACTGCTTTGCAAGCAAGTCAAATGACTAAAAGTAATGTCACAGTTATCGATTCAAAATCCATATCCTATGGTTTAGGCTATCAAGTGCAACATGTAGTCAAATGGAATAATGAGGGACTTTCAACTACAGACATCGTTAACCAAATTAATGAATTACAAAAAGATATCAAGCTCTACGTTGTTATCGGTCAATTAAACCAATTAATTAAAGGTGGTCGCATCAGTAAGACAAAAGGTTTAATCGGTAATATGATGAAAATTAAACCCATAGGCACATTAGTTGATGGTAAAATAGAACTTATCCATAATTCACGTACACAAAATGCAAGCATTCAGTATTTGAAAAAGGAAATCACACAATTTATTGGAGATAAAAAAATTAAATCCATTGGAATTGCACATGCAAATATAATTGAATTCGTTGATAAAATCAAAAAACATTTCACTGAAGAATTTAATTTCACTCAATATGATACTAATGTTACAACGCCTGTGATTTCAACGCATACAGGACAAGGTGCAATCGGACTTGTCGTGCTTAGATCCTAAAAGCGAACTGTCGTAAATATTACAATTAAATCTTGTCTTAAATTAATATTCAATCAATTTTATAGCAAATTCCTTAAAATAGTGGTAATTTTATGACAAAATAGTATTAGGAGGGGTTTCATGGCTTATGCGACATTAGCAGGCGGTTGTTTTTGGTGTTTAGTAAAACCCTTCACCACATATCCAGGTATTGAAACAGTAGTTTCAGGGTATAGTGGTGGACATGTGGATCATCCTACTTACGAAAGTGTAAGTACAAATCAAACTGGACATGTAGAAGCAGTTCAAATTACTTATGATCCAGAAGTAACTACATTCGAGAATATTCTTGATGTATATTTCAAAACATTTGATCCAACTGATAATGGCGGACAATTCTTTGACCGTGGCGAACATTATCAACCAGTCATCTTTTATCACAATGAACACCAAAAGCAAGCAGCAGAAGCAAAAATACAAGAATTGAACGAACAAGCAATCTTTGATAAACCAGTAATAACACCCATTAAACCGTATAAAAATTTCTATCCTGCCGAATCTTATCATCAAGATTATTATAAAAAGAACCCGCTACATTATGAGCAATATAAACGTGGTTCAGGAAGAAAAGCTTTTATAGAAAAACATTGGGGGAAACAAAATGATTAAAAAGTCAAAAAATGATTTAACTGAAATGGAATATCTTGTAACACAAGAAAATGGAACTGAACCACCTTTTCAAAATGAATATTGGAATCATTTTGAAAAAGGTATTTATGTTGATAAAATTTCAGGTAAGCCATTATTTACATCTGAAGAAAAATTTGAATCAGATTGTGGTTGGCCTAGTTTTTCTAAAGCATTGGATGACGATGAAATCATTGAATTAGTCGATAAATCCTTTGGCATGGTTCGAACTGAAGTGCGTTCAGAAGATGCAAATAGTCACCTTGGACATGTATTTAATGACGGTCCAACTGAAAGTGGTGGATTACGTTACTGCATTAATTCAGCAGCAGTACAATTTATTCCATTCGATAAATTAGAAGAATTAGGTTATGGAGATTTAATACCACATTTTGAAAAATAAGGAGCGAACAAGTTATGTTTAAAAAGTTATTTGGTAAAAACAAAGAAGTAAATAAAGATAGTGAAATTTTTGCACCACTTACTGGAGAATATGTAAAAATAGAAGACATTCCAGACCCTGTCTTCGCACAAAAAATGATGGGTGAAGGCTTTGGAATTAACCCAACTGAAGGTGAAGTTGTATCACCAATTGAGGGTAAAATTGATAACGTCTTCCCAACTAAACATGCTATCGGATTAAAAGCAGACAATGGTCTAGAATTATTAGTTCATATTGGTTTAGATACCGTACAATTAGACGGAGAAGGATTTGAAATTTTAGTTGAAAGTGGCGACACTGTAAATGTTGGTGACCCGATTCTTCGCTTCGACTTAAATTATATTAAAGAAAATGCAAAATCTGTTATTTCACCTATTATTATCACTAACTCTGATAATACTACATCTGTTTCAATTGCTGATGTGGCATCAGTTACTAAAGGTGAAACTAAAATTATTGATGTGACAATGAATTAATGAAAGACCATTCATTTTATCAATTTGTATTAACCGTACGTGGTCGTAATGATGAGAAAGGTAGATTAGCTGAAGAAATTTTTGATGATTTATCCTTTCCAAAGCACGAAAAAGACTTCCATTCTTTATCAGATTATATAGAAACACAAAGTACGTTCACTATTTCTATGTCTGTGTTTGATGATTTATATGAAGAATATACGGAATGGTTAAAATTTTAAATCACTTAATATTTGTCGATATATATATAAGTATATTAAAATATTAATGTGTCATATAAGATGCTGGGATTAATCGAATATGGTTCAATCCCAGCTATTTTTATTTTCATAAAAAATCTAATTGATAAATTGTACATAAGTATTAGGAAGTGATGAAATGTCGGATAATAAAGAAATTCAAGAGCAAGATCAACCAGTAGAACAACAACAAAAACGCGTAAGTTTCAAAAAAAGTAACCTGATTTTATTATTACTGACAACAATTTTTTTGACGGTATTAATTACAGTATTTGCTACGATTGCAATTAGCCATTGGACGAGCGGACTAAATGGGCAACAACGTGCTGAAATGAAAAAAGTTCAACAAGTATATAAAATTTTAAATGACGAATATTATAAGAAAACAAATTCTGAAAAATTATCCGAAGCTGCAATAGATGGCATGGTTAAAGACCTAGACGACCCATATTCTGAATATATGACTAAAAAGGAAACAACATCATTTAATGAAGATGTTTCAGGTGATTTTGTCGGAATAGGTGCTGAAATGCAGAAGAAAAATAATAAAATTGAAATTACCAGTCCTATGAAAAGTTCTCCAGCTGAAAAAGCTGGTATTCGACCAAAAGATGTTGTGACAAAAGTTAATGGCAAGTCAGTAAAAGGCAAGCCTTTAGAAAGTATTGTAAAACAAGTAAGAGGAAAACAGGGAACAAAGGTCACTTTAACTATTGAAAGGGCCAATCAAGAACATGAAATTACGATAAAGAGAGATAAAATCCACGTTAAAAGTGTAGAATATAAAAAGCATAAAAACATCGGTGTGTTTACGATTAATAAATTCCAAAATAGTACATCTGGCGAACTCAAGTCGGCAATCATAAAAGCGCATAAAGATGGTGTGAGAAATATTGTGATTGATTTAAGAAATAATCCAGGTGGTTTATTAGACGAAGCTGTTAAAATGGCCAATATCTTTATTGATAAAGGGGATACTGTGGTCCAATTACAAAAAGGAAATCATAAAGAAAAAGTAACAGCACCTAATGATTCATTAAAAGAAGCTAAAGATATGCATGTCTCTATATTGGTAAATAAAGGTTCTGCAAGTGCTTCTGAAGTGTTTACTGGTGCTATGAAAGACTATAATAAGGCAAAGGTTTATGGTACAAAAACATTTGGTAAAGGTATTGTACAAACAACACACGAATTTAGTGATGGTTCATTATTAAAATTTACTAATATGAAATGGTTAACGCCTAAAGCGCACTACATTCATGGTAAAGGTATTAAACCCGATGTAAAAATTTCTGAACCAGCCTACCAATCTTTAAATGTAATTCCTAATAAAAAGGTTTATAAACTAAATGATACGGATAAAAATGTTAAGACCATGAAAATTGGTTTAACAGCATTAGGCTTTAAAGTTGATAATGAATCCGAAAAATTTGATAGTTCTTTAGCAACTGCAATTAAAGCATTCCAAAGTAAGAATGATTTAACTGTTACTGGAGAATTTGATAAAAAAACAAATGAAAAATTCACTCAAGAACTAGTTAATAAAGCTAATGGTGAAGATACTGTATTACAGAATTTATTGCAAAAATTAAATTAAATGTAAGAGGTGTTTTTAATGATTAGAGTTGCAACACTAAGAGACTTAAACAGTATTTTAACAATTGTTGAAGAAGCTAAAGCTGTTATGCAGCAAGATAACAATAATCAGTGGGATGAACACTATCCAGTCGAAAGTCATTTTGAAGAAGATATCAATAAAGAAACCTTATATGTATTAGAAGAAAATGATGAAATTTATGCATTTATTGTGGTCGACCAAAGTCAATCTGAGTGGTATGATAATTTAAAATGGCCTGTTAATAGAGAAGGTGCGTATGTTATCCATAGACTTGCAGCATCAGCAGAATATAAAGGTGCTGCAACTAAATTATTTGATTTTGCAGTCAACCTAGCTTTAGATCATGATATTCATCTCATGATTACCGATACCTTTGCACTTAATAAACGTGCACAAGGATTATTCGAAAAGTTCGGTTTCAATAAAGTTGGTGAAGCAAAAATTGATTACCATCCGTATAACAAAGGCGAACCATTTTATGCATATTATAAAAATTTAGAAGAATAGAGGTTTTATTATGTCGAAAATCGCTTTTACAGGAGGCGGCACAGTTGGGCATGTATCAGTAAATTTAAGCTTGATTCCAACTGCAATAGAAGAAGGCCATGAAGCATTTTATATTGGCTCTAAAACTGGTATTGAACGAGAAATGATCGAATCTCAATTACCTGAAGTACAATATCATGCGATTTCTAGTGGTAAATTACGTAGATATATATCTTGGGAGAATATTAAAGATGTGTTTAAAGTACTCAAGGGTATCATCGATGCACGTAAAGTGTTAAAGAAAGAACAACCTGATTTACTTTTTTCAAAAGGTGGATTTGTATCAGTACCAGTTGTCATTGCAGCTAAAAGCTTAAAAATTCCAACAATTATTCATGAATCTGATTTAACACCTGGCTTAGCCAACAAAATTTCGTTAAAATTTGCCAAAAAAATCTATACTACCTTTGAGGATACACTTCAGTATTTACCTCAAGACAAGGCAGATTTTGTTGGAGCTACTGTACGCGAAGACCTAAAATCTGGAGACAAAAAACGAGGTTATCAATTAACCCACTTTAATGAAAATAAAAAGGTCTTACTTGTAATGGGTGGTAGCTTAGGCAGTAAGAAATTAAATGAAATCATACGTCAAAATTTAGCAGCTCTGCAAGAAACATATCAAATCATCCATTTGACTGGTAAAGGATTGCTAGATTCTTCATATAACGATAAAGATGGTTATGTACAATTTGAGTTCGTTAAAGATGATTTAACAGACTTACTGGCGATTACTGATACTGTAATCAGTCGAGCGGGTTCAAATGCAATTTATGAATTTTTAACGTTAAAAATTCCTATGTTACTCATTCCACTTGGTTTAGATCAATCGCGTGGAGATCAAATTGATAATGCAAAGAATTTTGAATCTAAGGGCTTTGGTAGAACAATTCCAGAAGATACATTAACTGAAGAAGACTTAATTAAACAACTGCAAGAAATTGAAGCAGATAGAACAACTATCATTGAGCAAATGAGCGTTTATAAAGAGAGCTTCACACGTTATGATTTATTCCACAAAATTTTACAAGATGCAAAATAAGAACTGGAGGTGTGTGCAATGAGTCGTTGGAAAAGAATATCCTTACTAATTATATTCACATTGATCTTTGGCATCATTGCATTCTTTCATGAATCCAGATTAGGCAAGTGGATTGATAATGAAGTTTATGAATTTATATATTCATCTGAAAGCTTTATTAGTACATCAATCTTCTTAGGATTTACCAAAGTTGGAGAAGTTTGGGCAATGGTCACATTATCCTTATTACTCGTGGCATATTTAATGCTAAAACGATTAAATATCGAAGCGCTATTCTTTGCAATTGCAATGAGTTTATCAAGTACTTTAAATCCATTGCTCAAAAATATATTCGATAGAGAGAGACCAACGCTATTAAGATTGATTGATATCTCAGGATTTAGCTTTCCAAGTGGTCATGCAATGGGAGCAACAGCATTTTTTGGAAGCTCGATTTATATTGTTAACAGAGTATTAAAAGGTAATTCCAAGGCATTTATGATAGGATTATGTGCTTTATTTATAATTATGATCTCATCGTCTCGTGTATATCTCGGTGTACATTATCCGACTGATATTATAGCTGGAATTATCGGTGGTGCATTTTGTGTAGTATTATCAACATTAATCCTAAGACATAAACTACAAATATAATAAGTTATAATTTTAAAAAGCAGTTAGATGAAAAAATCATCTAACTGCCTTTTTTTGTGTCAAAATTTATTATAAAAGCCGATTTTACAAAGTAAAACCGGCTTTTATATTTCACGTCGTCTCGCAACGTTAGTCTTTTACGGGCATATAAAAGGGGATATTTATGAAAATGATTAATCCAACTAAGAACAAATATGTGTGGGGGGAATGTCTTATGTTTGGAATTGATAATCATTTTCAATTACATTATACAACACTGAGAATAATTGTCAATTAGAAATCGTAATTTTTTTAAATTCATTTAAAAACGCTTTCTGTAACACTAATTCAGTGATAAAAATGATTATAAATGATATTCATTCTCAATACAAATAATAAAGATTAAAATAACAAATTATCAACAATTTAAGATAATAACTTTCTACATGAATTATTTTCCTTTAATATATAGGTGAGGTGCGGAACTAATGACAAAAATTTTAATTGTAGAAGATGAACAAAATCTTGCTCGATTTATAGAACTTGAACTGGAGCATGAAAATTATACTGTAGATATTGAAAACGATGGAAAATTAGGTCTAGAAAAGGGAGTAACAAACAATTATGACTTAATTCTATTAGATTTAATGTTACCTAATATCAACGGACTTGAAATATGTCGCCAAATCAGACAAAGCCAAACAACACCTATTATAATTATCACTGCAAAGAGTGATACATATGATAAAGTGGCAGGCCTCGATTATGGCGCTGATGATTATATCGTAAAGCCATTTGATATAGAGGAACTATTAGCAAGAATTAGAGCCATGTTGCGAAGACAACCTAAGAAAAACATCATTGACATAAAAGGGCTTATTATAGATAAAGATGCCTTTAAAGTTACTGTTGATGGTATGCCTTTAGACTTAACAAAAACTGAATATGATTTACTTTATTTGCTCGCTAAAAATAAGAACCATGTAATGCAACGCGAACAAATAATAACAGATGTGTGGGGATATGATAGTGAAGTCGAAACGAATGTAGTTGACGTTTATATTAGATATCTTAGAAATAAATTAAAACCATTTGGCAAAGATAAATATATTGAGACAGTACGTGGTGTCGGGTATGTGATAAGGCAATGAAACAACGTAAATTACGCACAAAGTGGATGATTATTACAACGACTATCACTTTTCTAACTATATTCTTTTTCAGCATCATAATCATATTTTTCTTAAGCAGTTCATTAAGACATAACGAACTTGATGAGGCAGAAAGAAGTTCTGAAGATATTCAAAAGCTATTTGATACTAAAAAGTTATCCGAAATCACACCATTAGATTTAAATGCAGCGCTAGGGAATTTTCAAAAAGTAATGTTATTTAATGAAGATGGCAAGAAAATAATAGAAACTTCTAACAGTCATTCCATCGATATTTCACCGAGATTGCAAAAAACGGATATTAATCATGTTATCGTAAAAAATGAACATAACAACGATTATCTTGTTATCACACGTCATATTGATATGCCAAATTTTAAAGGCTATAGTGTCGTCGTACACTCATTGGAAGACTATAATGCACTCGTAAGTTCACTGTACTTTTTAGCACTCATCTTTGGAGTGATTGCAACCTTTATCACTGCAATTATTAGTTACTTCTTTTCATCACAAATAACGAAACCACTCATATTAATGTCGAATAAGATGCAACAAATTCGACGAGACGGCTTCCAAGAGAAAGTAGAACTCACAACGAACTATGAAGAAACAGATAATTTAATAGTCACTTTTAATGCAATGATGTACCAATTAGAAGAATCATTTAATCAACAGCGTCAATTTGTAGAAGATGCTTCACACGAATTACGAACTCCTTTACAAATTATTCAAGGCCATTTGAATTTGATACAACGCTGGGGTAAGAAAGATGCAGCAATCTTAGAAGAATCACTTGATATTTCTTTAGAAGAAATGAACCGTATCACTAAATTAGTAGAAGAATTGTTATTACTTACTAAAGATAATACGAATACTAAATTCAAAGAATTAGAAAACGTGGAAATTAATCATGAAATATCATCCCGTATTAAATCATTAGAACAATTACACCAAGACTATACCTTTGAATTTGAACCATATGCGAAACCGATAAATATTAAAATTGATCGTTATCAATTAGAACAAGTATTAATTATATTTATCGATAACGCTATGAAATATGATCAAATTAATAAATATATTCATATTCAAACCAACCTTAAGAACAAACAAATTTCAATAGAAATTACTGACCATGGTGTCGGTATACCTAAGGAAGATATAGAATTTATATTTGATCGCTTTTATAGAGTAGATAAATCTCGTTCACGAAAATTAGGCGGTAATGGATTAGGATTATCCATTGCAAAAAAAATCATCGAACTAAATAATGGAACAATACAAGTTGAAAGTGAACTAAGGAAATATACCACTTTTAGAATAGTATTTTAACGTTTGGACAGACTACAACTATTAAATGTTCAAATTTTATATGTTACACTATTAAATATAAAATACAAAAAGCAGAACCATTTTAAATGAGGTTCTGCTTTTTTCATAGAACTAGGTTATTGGCACTTTAATTTGAATAAATTTAATGCTATTATTGTTGTGTAAGCGTTTCAACTATTTTGTGGAGGGTGTAAAATGAGCAACGAAAAACAGGTTTCCGAGGCACCTGTAAATTTCGGGGCAAATCTTGGATATGTTTTGGATTTATATGATATATATCTAAACGATCCTGCTTCAGTCCCTGAAGATTTGCAAGTCCTATTTAGTACAATTAAAGACGGTGAAGCAAACATCGCAACAAATACAACAAATCAATCACAATCGACTAAAGGCGACAGTACTATTAAACGTGTGATGCGCCTAATCGATAATATTCGCCAATATGGGCATTTATTGGCAGATATTTATCCAGTCAACAGACCAGCGAGAGAACATGTTCCAAAATTAAGTATAGAAGATTTTAATTTAGATCGTGAAACGCTTGAATCTATCTCAGCTGGTATCGTTTCTGAGCATTTTAAAGATATTTATGATAATGCTTATGAAGCAATCGTACGTATGGAAAAGCGATATAAAGGACCAATCGCTTTCGAATATACTCATATTAACAATAATAAAGAACGCGTATGGTTGAAGAGACGAATCGAAACACCATACAAAGCCTTATTAAATGAAAATCAAAAAATTGAACTTTTTAAAAAATTAGCACATGTTGAAGGCTTTGAGAAATATCTACACAAGAACTTCGTTGGAGCAAAACGCTTTTCAATTGAAGGTGTAGACTCACTCGTTCCAATGCTTCAACAAACATTAAAGTTAGCCAGTGATGAAGGTATACAAAATATTCAAATCGGTATGGCACACCGAGGCAGACTAAATGTACTGACTCACGTACTTGAGAAACCATATGAAATGATGATTTCTGAATTTATGCATACTGACCCTATGAAGTTCCTACCTGAGGATGGAAGCCTTCAGCTTACTTCTGGTTGGTCAGGAGATGTGAAATACCATTTAGGTGGCGTAAAAACTACTCAATCTTATGGAATTGAACAATGTATTTCATTAGCAAATAACCCTAGTCACTTAGAAATCGTTTCACCAGTAGTGTTAGGTAAGACTAGAGCAGCACAAGATGATACGCATAAATCAGGTGCAGTTTCAACAGAGTTTAAAAAATCAATGCCAATTATCATTCATGGTGATGCAGCTTATCCTGGACAAGGCATAAACTTTGAAGCGATGAACTTAGGTAATTTAGATGGTTATTCTACGGGTGGTTCATTACACATCATCACAAATAACCGTATTGGCTTTACTACTGAACCACATGATGGTCGTTCAACAACATATTCTTCAGATGTTGCTAAAGGATATGATGTGCCAATCATGCATGTAAATGCAGATGATGTTGAAGCTACTATTGAAGCAATTGAAATTGCCATGGCATTCAGAAAGGAATTCCATAAAGACGTTGTTATTGACCTTGTTGGTTATCGTCGTTACGGGCATAACGAAATGGATGAACCATCTATAACAAACCCACTACAATACCATGAAATTCGTAAACATGATCCAGTAGATGTTCTTTACGGTAAACAACTCGTAAATGAAGGTATTATCACTGAAGATCAAATGAATCAAATTATCGACGATGTACAAAAAACATTACGTGCAGCACATGATAAAATTGATAAAAACGATAAAATGGACAATCCAGATATGCAAAAACCTGAAAGTCTAGCTGAACCTATCCAAACTAAGGATGAAGATGTCAGCTTAGAACGTTTGAAAGAAATCAATGATGCGATGTTAACTTATCCATCAGGTTTCAATGTTCTTAAAAAATTAAATAAAGTACTTGAAAAACGACAAGAACCATTTGAAAGTGAAGAAGGATTAGTTGATTGGGCACATGCTGAGCAATTAGCATTTGCAACAATTACGCAAAACGGAAATCCAATTCGTTTGACTGGTCAAGACAGTGAACGTGGTACATTTAGCCATCGTCATGCAGTTCTACACGATCCTGATACTGGGGAAGAATATGTGCCATTACACCATGTTCCTAACCAAAAAGCGACTTTCGAAGTACGAAATTCACCACTTTCAGAAGCAGCAGTCGTTGGTTTCGAATATGGATATAACGTGCAAAACAAAGCATGTATGACGATTTGGGAAGCTCAGTACGGAGATTTCTCTAATATGGCTCAAATGATATTCGATAACTTCTTATTCAGCGCTCGCGCTAAATGGGGAGAACGTTCAGGCTTAACATTGTTATTACCACATTCATTTGAAGGTCAAGGACCTGAACACTCATCTGCTCGTTTAGAGAGATTCTTACAACTTGCAGGCGAAAACAACACAACAGTTGTTAATTTATCTAGTTCTAGTAACTATTTCCATTTATTACGTGCACAAGCTGCTAATTTAGATTCTCAATCTATGAGACCTTTAGTAGTTATGTCACCTAAGAGCTTATTACGTAACAAGACGGTAGCGGATCCAATTAGCAAATTTACTACAGGAAAATTCGAACCAATTTTACCTGAGGAACATGATAAAAATACCGTGAAAAAAGTAATACTAGCTTCAGGAAAAATGTTTATCGATTTAAAAGAATACTTAGCAAAAAATCCAGATGAGTCTATTCTTTTAATCGCTGTAGAAAGATTGTATCCATTCCCAGCTTCAGAAATTGAAGCATTGTTGAATGAGTTACCAAATCTAGAAAATGTAGCCTGGGTACAAGAAGAACCTAAAAACCAAGGCGCTTGGTCATTTGTTTATCCATATTTAAAAGAACTTACAACAGACAAGTATGATTTAAGTTATCATGGTCGTATTCAACGTTCAGCTCCAGCTGAAGGTGACGGTGAAATACACAAACTCGTTCAAAATATGATACTAGAACAAAGTACAAAAATTAACTAGGGGGAAGTTAAGCATGCCAGAGGTAAAAGTTCCAGAATTAGCAGAATCAATCACAGAAGGTACCATTGCAGAATGGTTAAAACAAGTAGGCGATAGCGTTGAAAAAGGAGAAGCTATTGTCGAATTAGAAACAGATAAAGTAAACGTTGAAGTTGTTTCTGAAGAGGCAGGCGTAATCCAAGAACAATTAGCTAACGAAGGTGATACAGTTGAGGTAGGTCAAGCAATTGCTGTCGTTGGTGAAGGAAGTGGCAATGCAGATGGCGGCTCAACAAATGATGCGCCTAAACAAGAAGAAGCTAAACAAGAAACAAGTAATGAGAATGATAAATCAGATGATGAATCATCTAAACAAGATGCATCTTCATCTTCAGATAAAGACTCACACCAACGTGTCAATGCTACACCATCTGCGCGTAAATATGCCCGTGAAAAAGGCATTGATTTATCAGAAGTAGCACCACAATCAAATGATATTGTCCGTAAATCTCATGTAGACCAAAGTCAATCAAATAATCAACAGGCATCACAACCTGCTGCAAAAGAAGAACCTAAAAAAGCACAACCACAAAATCCATCTAAACCTGTAATTAGAGAAAAAATGTCACGTCGTAAAAAAACTGCTGCTAAAAAATTATTAGAGGTTTCTAATAATACAGCTATGTTAACGACTTTCAATGAAATTGATATGACAAACGTAATGAATTTACGTAAACGTAAAAAAGAGCAATTCATCAAAGATCATGATGGAACAAAATTAGGTTTCATGTCATTCTTTACTAAAGCAGCTGTCGCAGCATTGAAAAAATACCCTGAAGTAAATGCTGAAATCGATGGAGACGATATGATTACAAAACAATTTTACGATATCGGTGTTGCTGTATCTACTGATGATGGCTTACTTGTACCATTTGTAAGAGATTGCGATAAGAAAAACTTCGCTGAAATTGAAAATGAAATTGCAAACCTAGCGAAAAAAGCACGTGATAAAAAATTAGGTTTAGATGATATGGTAAACGGATCATTTACAATTACTAACGGTGGTATCTTCGGTTCAATGATGTCAACACCAATCATCAATGGTAACCAAGCTGCAATTTTAGGTATGCATTCAATTATAACTCGCCCAATTGCAATAGATGCTGATACTATCGAAAATCGTCCAATGATGTACATTGCATTAAGTTACGATCACAGAATAATCGATGGTAAAGAGGCAGTAGGATTCTTAAAAACAATCAAAGATTTAATTGAAAATCCTGAAGATTTACTATTAGAATCTTAATCCACAACACAAAATAGTTTATAAACCCTAATACAACGGCGTTCAGCGTCGTTGTATTTTTTACTTTTAAAGATTTAGGGTAATATGCCTTTAAACGTACCTCGATTAATTTAAGTAAACATAAAAATATTGAAATATAAAAAACACCTCCGTATGATTCATTTTAAATGTAGTCAACGAAAGTGTTTTATATATAATTCTACAAATGTTTGAGATCAACCCACAGCTCATATAATCACTATTTGGGCTTGTATAAAGTAAAGGGATATTTCCCTCAATTAATCAATAATGTACCATCATATTAAACCTACATAGGCTTTCTGAATGATTTTCAAATATATGGAAGACATTGCCATTAAACTTTATTGAATCAAAGCTGTTAACGTTATAGCGTTCTCCATCTATCGTTAATGATAAATAACCATCATAGACTGTTATATAAACAGTACTGCTAGCGCCATATGGTGTTCCGTTCATAAATCCGTTACGCTCTAAACTAATCATTTTAGATTCGAATTTCTTGTGTATATCAAATGTAAAATATGGATATATTATATAGCCATCATCTGATGATTGTATGGTCTCCAATCGTTCAGCTGATATTTTCTTCACATGGTTTACATGTATTTCAGTTGTTAGATCTGCAAGTGACAACTTTAAACCGTGTGCTATCTTCCATAAAACTGTAAGAGAAGGAGTGGAATCATATCTTTCAATTTGTCCTAACATTGCTTTACTCACTCCAGAAATGGTTGACAAATATTCTAAAGAGTAACCATTTTGTTTTCGATAAAATTTTAAATTCTCTGCAACGATTTTATTGATATCCTCCATTAAACCCACACCTTTATATTCATTTTTCTGTATAAAATAATTAAATCTTTACATATGTTATAACATATTTTTAGATGTTATAACATTAATTGGTATAGGGGAGGGGTCAAGTTATTGTAATAACAGTACATTGTATCATATACTCGAAAACTAAACTTTGTGATAGTTATTGATATTTTTGATAAAAATACACTGTCATACATATAAGACGAATCGCATTTTTAATTTAACTTGCATTAAAATGTTTATAATAATCTCTTGGGCTACATCCATAAGCTGATTTGAATCTTCTATAAAAATTAGAATAATCTGTGAAACCACATAGATTTGCAACTTGTTGAGGACTTTCTCCTTTTTTTAACATATATTGCGCATTTTGCAGTCTTTTATGTAGCAAATACTTATAGGGTGGATATCCAACTAATTTTGTAAATTGTTCAGTTATTTTATATCTACTTACATAAAATTGTTGCTCTAAATCTTCTAAAGAAATAGGATGGGCAAAATTCACTTCCATATAATCTAATATTTGTCTAACAAGTTCTGAACTGTTCGTTTGGTATGGTTCCAACGTTCTATTATCTTCTGCAACTCTATTTAGAATAATAAAGAATTGTGTTAATAATGCATGTTCATTTAGCTTTTTCCCACTATAATTATGGTCCTGTTCCTTTAATAAACCTTGCCAGATATAATACAATTCTCTTTTTTGTATTTCTGTTAATTGTAAAAGACTTTTGAAATGTACTGAAGAAATATCAAAGCATTGTCCTAAGTCAAAATCTTCAGTAGATAATTTTTTTATCAAATCACGATTAAACCTTAAACCAATTCTCTCAGCATGACCGTCTAATTGCTCATTTAGTTTATGAAATTCATAGGGTGTGATAATTAATAAAGAACCAACATCTAATTGATATGTACGATCCTCTATTGTATAGATCATGTTGCCTGATAATGAAAAGAATATTTCGTAATGGTCATGATAATGTAGTTCATTACCAAAATGTCCATCACTTATTTTATGCCATGCCGCGTAAGAGCCATGACGATTTAAGGAAATGGTATCTAAGTTGAACATTATTTCATCTTTATATGACATTTAGAATTCCTCCTCAAATAACAATCTTTTCCTCTTTATTTACAATGTTCATAATTTTCTAAAAATATATACTTATATTATAACATTTTTATTGAAAGGATGAGTGACATGGTTAAACCACGTATAGGAGTACAAATGATGATGCTAAAAGAAAAGGTTAATGAAGAAGGTATATATAATGTCTTAAAAAAAGTACACGATCTTGGTTATAACAGTTTTGAAGTATCACAAATTGAAATGTCAGAACATAATGTTTCAGAAATGCAACGGGCAATCAATGATTTAGGTATTGAAATTTCAGCAATGTCTTGTGGTGTTGAAGATATTTCTGAAACAGAAAAATTCCCTGGAGATACATTACAAAACAATATAGAGAAAATCATTGCAGATTGTAAGGCAGTGAATTGCAATATTTTAAGAATAGGCATGTTACCAATAAATTATATGGGGTCTAAAGCAAAGGCACTTACATTTGCAAATAAATGTGAGTTTTATGCCAAACAACTAAAAGCTGAAGGTATTGATTTGTATTACCACGCTCATAATTTAGAATTCGTTAAATACGATGGCCATTATATGTTGGATTTAATGCGAGATAATACGACACTTCTTGGCTTCGAATTAGATATTCATTGGATATGGAGAGCTGGACTAGATTCTATTGCAGTACTGAAAAACTATAAAAATAGAATTCGTGCGATTCATTTAAAAGATTACAGAATTGGTGAAATTGATATGGATCAATATCCAGGAGAAGGTCATGAAAAGATTTATTTCATGCTTCATATGATTACTCAGTTTGCGGAACTTGGTGAAGGTAATCTACCATTACCGCAGATTATTCAAGCAGGTTTTGACAGTGGTAGCGAATATTTCTTCGTAGAACAAGATGCACTTTATGGTAAAGATGCTTATGATTGTTTAGTTACAAGCCGTGATTATTTATTGGCTAATGGCTACCGAGATTGGTTCTAAACCTCAAATTAACGACAATTTTGTAAGCGCTAACAATAGAAAGGTGAATAAAATGAATAAAATTAAAATATCAGGATTTTCTGATGAAATTGCTTCGGATTTTACAACACAATTGAAAACTGTTAAAGAGCTAGGAATGAATTATATTTCTTTGCGAGCAATTGATGGGCACAATATTAGTCAATTTACTGTCAATACGATTCAAGACCAAGTCATCCCAAAACTGGAACAATGGGGCATAGCAGTATCTTCCATTGGTACACCAATTGGAAAGATCTATATTGATGATGAAGTATCTTTTCAACAACAATTAATAGAATTAGAGGAACTATGTAAAATCGCTAAATTATTAAATTGCGATTACATTAGAATATTCAGTTTTTATATACCAAAAGATAAAAATTTTGATAATTACAAAGTACAAGTAGTAGAAAAATTACAGCAATTTGCAGAAATTGCAGAATCGCATCATGTTACTTTATTACATGAAAATGAAAAAGATATTTTCGGTGATATTGGTCGTCGTTGTAAAACTATTTTAGACGAAGTAGCTTCGGATCATTTTAAAGCAATTTTTGATTTTGCTAACTTTGTGCAATGTGGTGAAGATCCGCAAAATTGCTATGATTTACTCTCTCAATATGTAGACTATATTCATATTAAAGATGCAGTATATAAAGACAATGTCAATGTCGTATGTGGTACTGGTGATGGTCAAATTGCAGCAATCTTAAAGCAGTTTTTCAATAATGGTTATTGTGGATTTTTAACATTAGAACCACATTTAGTTCTTTTCGATTCTATAAAAGATTTAGAGATTGAACATTCTACAGAAACTATTGAAAATGCTGCTGCACAAACTGGCGCAGAGGCATATCAAATACAATACAACGCATTATTAGAAATATTAAAAGAATTAGAAGAGGAGCATGCTTAATGGAAAAAGTACGTTTAGGAATCATAGGCTTTGGTGCACAGGGAAGTACTTATGCAGAATTTATCAATAGTGGCAAAGTTGAAAATCTCGTTATTGGTGGCATTTGTGATATTGATCCAGCAAAAAAAGTACAAGTTCAACAACTTTATCCAAATGTGCCATATTTTGATAGTTATCAATCATTAATCAAAAGTGGTGAAGTGGATGCAATAGTTACAACAGTACCACATTATCTACACACTGAAATTGGAAAATATGCCTTAACACATGAAGTTCATGCATTGTTAGAAAAGCCTGCTGATATTTACGCTTCTAAAGTACAAGAAATTACTGACTTAGCACAAACTAAACCTCATTTAACATTTGGTATATTTTTCAATCAACGTACTAATCCGCTATATCAAAAGGTAAAATCACTTATCGATACTGGTGTAATTGGCAATATCCGTCGTACAAATTGGATCATTACTACTTGGTGGCGACCACAAGCGTATTACGATCAAAGCGCGTGGCGTGCAACATGGTCACAAGAAGGTGGCGGTGTATTAGTCAACCAAGCGCCGCACCAAATCGATTTATTACAATGGCTATGTGGTTTACCGAAAAAAGTATATTCAAACATTAAATATGGCTACCAAAGAAAACTCAACGTCGATGATGATGTTACAACGGTTCTAGATTATGGTAATGGAGCGACTGGTGTTTTTATCACTTGTACTCACGATGTGATAGGCACAGATCGTTTAGAAATAACTGGCGATAAAGGGAAGATACTTGTTGAAGATAGTTCTAAATTAACCTTGACACATTTAAACGAATCAGAAACATCTATGAACAATAAAATGAATTGGTCTGAAGCACAAGAAATATTTAAAGGCAAAGCATTAGATGACATTTATAGTAGAGAAACATTTGAATTTAACAGTATTTGGGGAGAGCAACATATTAATGTACTTAACAACTTTGCAGCTAATATAATTGACGGAACACCTCTCATTGCTCCTGGAAGTGATGGTATTAATGGTGTAAATTTAGTTAATGCATTTTATTTATCCAGTTGGCTAGGTAGAGAAGTTACACTTCCAGTTGATTCACAACAGTTTGAACTCGAATTAAACAAACAAATCACAACTGAGAAAAACGAATAATAAATCTATTATAAACAAAGTCAAATGGAGTGAATGCTATGCTAAATATCGGTATTGTTGGCCTTGGCGATGTATCAAATATCCATATACAAGCCATTAATAATAATCCACATGCGCAAGTTATCGCTGTATGTGATAGTGATCAATCACTTAAACACAAAGTTCCGGAAGTTCCTTTTTATGAAAAGCTTCAAGATATGTTAAATTACGAAGATCTTGATTGTGTCCATATTTGTTTACCGCATTATTTGCATTTATTTGCTACAAGACAATGTGTGGAACAGGGGGTCCACGTACTTCAAGAGAAGCCCTTAGCACTTAATGCAAGGGAAGGCTCTGAATTATTAGAACTAGAAAAAGCATATCCACATATTAAAATTGGAATCTGCTTTCAAAATAGATACAATAAAACATTTCAAACATTACAAAAAATTGTAGAAAGCAATATATACGGTCCAATAAAAGGAATCAAAGCACTTGTCACATGGTCACGTCCAAATAGCTATTACACTGATAAACCGTGGCGTGGCCAGTTAAAACATTCTGGTGGAGGCGTATTAATTAATCAAGCAATTCATACATTAGATTTAATGCAACTTCTAGGTGGTTCAATGAATTCAATTCGCGGTAATACCACACAACTTTTAGATTACAATATTGAGGTTGAAGATACTGCTTCAGCAAATATTATTTTTAACAACAAGGCGCATGGTCTATTTTTCGCAACAAATGCTAGTATTTCGAATAGTAGTATTGAATTACAAGTTATCTTTGAAAATGAAAAGCTTACCATAAAAGATAATATACTGACACGAGTTAATTCAGACAATATTAAAGAACAAATCGCAGCAGATGATATCATGCCAGGTACAAAATCATATTATGGCCCCAGTCACGGAAAACTAATAGACCATTTTTATAACTGTATAGATTATAATTTAAATAATTATATTCATGTTGAGGATGCAATTACAGCCAATGTGATGATTGACGCCATAGTAAAATCATCACACACAAATCAAACTGTTATGTTAAATGAATAAATAAATTAAATATAAAATAAGTGAAATGAATTCATAAAAAAAGAGACAAATCCTATGTCGTTCTAATGCATTAGGGTTTGTCTTTTTAATTTAACTTCAAAATATAAAGCAATTATTTACATTACGTATATATCTTTTACTAAAAATAATTAACATAAAGCCTAATAGCTATCATTTATATTGATATTACACTCTAAATGATTGATTTTACTATTTAACTTTCATACAATTATTTTATGAAAAGAACTTTACAACATATTAGTTAATTTATTTATTTTATGCAATAACAAAGGTGGAATAATATGGACTATGCCATCAAGGCAACAAATATATCTAAATATTATAATAAAAAGAGAATTATTGAAAATTTATCCTTTAATATCCCTAAGAATGCAATAACTTTAATAAAAGGGCAAAATGGGGTTGGTAAAAGTATTACGCTAAAATTATTAACCCAATTAATTACACCAACATATGGAGATATTGACTGTTCGTACACGATAAGCTATGCACCAGATACCTTACCAAAAAACATTAAATTAACAGTAGCGTCATATCTAAACTACATTAGGAAACTACACGTCAATAAAAGAAACTATATCGACAATGAAGGTTTAAATCACTTAATGGAACGCTTTAATTTAACTGCGTTTCGCAATACACCTTTAACCGAATTATCAAAAGGTACATTGCAGAAAGTCAATATTATTCAGTGCTTACTGAACAATACTGATATATTAATCTTCGATGAACCATTCTCTGGATTAGATGAAGCAACCGAACAAACATTTATAAATTATTTATCTGAACTTGCGCATGATAAAACGATTATCCTAACTGCCCACAACCATATTATAGAAAATACTATAGTTACTCATGTACTTAATTTAAATACTAAACAATTCTATCAGGTACACGATAAGAAAAACATTGAGTTAAAACAAATATTAATTCCAAATCAGAAAACGACATTGCCGAATGAAATTCAGCAATATATCGCTGATCAAAAACAGAAAGAACACAACATTATTGCGCTTACAGCATTAAAAACGAATAGCAACCTTTTAATAAAGTCATTAATTGATCATAACTATGAAATCATAGAAGTAAAGGACCTATAACTATGCTCACAACTTTTATTAAATATGAACATTCAAAATTTATAAAATCTTATCTATACATAGCACCTGTATTCCTGTTCTTATTAAGCGTAGTAGGCATATACATTTATCGAAATATACCGATTTTATCCAGTTTCGCTTCGACAGCGATCATATTATTTATTATTTTAACTTGGATTACCATTATTAATTTCAATCATGATGGTACGAACGAACGTCATATTCTATATTGCCAATTACAAAGTCGAATAAGATATCTCAATAATAAGATATTGTATTTATTTATATTCAGTTGTCCATTAATTGTGTTATCACTGGTCTATCCAATAATAATTGGGGCATTTGATAAAGCACTGACTCTCAATTTGCTCATCATTGGACTTATTGTTCATTGTCTAATGAGTGTCTTTGGAATCTTACTAGGTACTTTTGTTACCAATACTATAATTAAGAGTAAGAAATATACCTGGCTGCTGACAACCTTAATTGTGGTTATCATCTTAACAAAGACTATGCTTATAGAAAGTTTACCATTATTAAAATGGATCTTATGGGTGTTCCCACCAATCAATCGTTTTATTAATTTATTAACATCTGATAATTTACAATTGACAAATTTTCAATTTCTAAGTGCTATATTATTAGCAATTGTCTATTGCATTTGTGCATATCTCATAATTAAATTACTTTTTCACAGAACATCTGACTTATAAATATAATAGCTATCTACATAAGTTGTCGGTAAAATAATCACTACATTAAAAAAGCGAGTTAACGTTGATGCATATACATCAACGTTAACTCGCTTTTTTATAATAATTAATCATTATATTTATATTGCTTTAAACTTATTTAAGCAATAAACAAAAACAATTCAATTAGTGCAATAATCAAAAATACTAGAAAGATTATTCCATAGATATTATTATTAGATTTTGCAGAACCTTTGGCTTTCTGTTTACTATTTAAGTTAGTTACGAAAGTGATTCCTGAGTAAACTGCAATTAACACTGTGATTGCAAAGATAATCCAAATTCCAGACATAAAATAACGCCCCTTCACTTTACTTTTACTTAAATTGAAGTTTTACCTAAAATTTATATTTTATGATATATACATTTTAATACATTTCAAGTCTATATCCAATGCCATTTAATTATAATTTTGTGAACGGTTGAGTAGAACGACAGTTCGTCATACAAATATACTGAAAAATGCGTTATAATAAGTTGAAAAGACAAAAATAGAGGGGTACATTAAATGAATGGTCTTAGAAGTGTTACAACAGGTACAAGCGATTTAGCGAAAACTAAAACATTATTTAAAGATATACTCGGACTGAATGTTGCAGAAAAAGGTCAGGCCCTTCGCTTTGGAGATGCTGAATTAAATTCTGGGACACGACTGCATTTTGTCGAAATACCAAACTATGATAACCGTAATAACCATATTGAAAATATTGGTCTTCGTATACCCAGTGATGAAGGACTGAATGAGTATCAAGAAATATTAACGAAACATCAAATTGCATACGAAGAAATTACAGATTTGAATGGTCATAAATACTTTAATTTTAAAGACGATAATCTTCAACCTTTTAATATATATTCAAATGAACATAACACTGGAGCACCACTCGGTATGCCTACATTTGAAAGTACAGTAAATCCGTTACATCAAATACAAGGGTTGGGTCCAGTTATAATCAGAGTTAATGAATTATTACTTACTCAATCGGTATTAACTGAGGTGTTCGGATTAATACATTTTGCTGAATATAAACCTTCAGCAACTGCAGATTATAAGGTTCAAGTATTTCAAATTGGTGATGGTGGACTAGGTGGCGAGTTACATGTTCATGCCTCTGATATCCCACTAGAATTACCTGAACACGGTATTGTAGAGCAAATAGAATTTGCTACAGAATCTAAATCACAATTTCAACATGCAATTGACCAATTAGAATCAATTGGTATCAAATATCAAAGTCTTGATCAAAATGGCGAAAGATCCATTAGAATTTCTGAGAATAGCGGTATCACATTTATCTTAACATTAGAAGGACAATAGAAAGGATTTTTAAAATGCTACACGAAACTTGGAAAGAACGTACACCAATTAAAAAGGTCGAAGTTACACATACAGATGCTCAAAAGTTTAAAGTATCGGATATGTTAACTGTTGGCAAAGTATATGATGTAATTAACGAAACAGAAGAATATTATCAAATTATTGATAATTCTGGGCTTGTTGGTGGCTATTACAAGACTTATTTTAAGGAAGTTTAAACAATATACACCGAAATCATATAATGTATTAATTAAACACTTATTCATTTATTTTCATCAAATTTAGACTAGAATTTGGAATGGCAAGCGTAATATTTAAAAGAAAATATTATGATTCACTTATTTTTAAGTAATGTGGGTTATAATATTTTTATTTGATATTACTTTCGGACACTTTTAATAGCAACCGAAACGATGCTTACTCATTTCAAATTCCGGTCTATTTTTAATGTGTCGATATAATAGAAAAGGTTAGATAAGAGGAGAATGACAATGGCAAATGCACAATATATAAACAAAGATGAAACTGTATTTAATGATGCAATCTCACTAATGGAATTAAACAAAAACTTATTATTAAAAGGACCAACAGGTTCAGGTAAAACGAAATTAGCTGAATCATTAAGTGAACATCTAAATAGACCAATGCATCAAATAAACTGTTCTGTAGATTTAGATGCAGAAAGTTTGTTAGGATTTAAAACAATACAAACAACGGATAACGGTTCGCAAGAAATTGTTTTTATAGATGGACCAGTGATTAAAGCTATGAAAGAAGGGCACTTACTCTATATTGATGAAATCAATATGGCCAAACCTGAAACATTACCTATATTAAATGGTGTACTAGATTATCGTAGAAAGTTGACGAACCCCTTCACAGGAGAAGTCGTAAACGCTGCTCCAGGTTTCAATGTAATTGCTGCTATTAATGAAGGATACATCGGTACGTTACCAATGAATGAAGCATTGAAGAACCGTTTTGTAGTAATTCAAGTAGATTATATTGACGGAGACATCTTAAGTGATGTTATTAAAAAACAAAGTCAATTACAAGATGAGATACTCATTCAAAGTATAATTAAATTCAATGAAGACTTACGTACAATGTCAAAACAAGGACAAATTTCAGAAGAAGCAGCAAGTATACGTGCATTATTAGACTTAAGTGATTTAGCTACAATCATGCCAATAAAAAGAGCAATTAAGAGAACGATAATTGATAAACTTGAAGATGAAAGAGAACAACAGGCGATAATCAATGCAGTAGAATTAAACTTTTAGTGAGGGATAATCATGAGTGATCGTTTTATTAAATTTAACGACGAGCAATTAGATGCGAAGCAAGTGATGATGCTTCAAGATTTAGCTCGATTACTTCTAAAAAATGAACAAACACAAGTAAAAATACAGAAATTCCCTTATTATGACCCGATTCAGAATATATTAATTACCAGTTCGTTTTGGTCACATAGAGAATCAGATATAGAAACAATGGGCTTAAAAACAGACGTACTACTTGCTGCATATGGATATAAATTAATGGATGAAACTGTTGTCCATGAGGTTATCCATAACGATGAGTTTGAGCATCCTAAATTTTTCCAACAACTTTTTAAGTTATTAGAGGATATGCGAGTATTAAATTTTATTATGTCAGAAAGACCTTCGACAACAAATGCCATACGAAAACGTAAAGCAATTCGTCTGAATTTTACACAAACACAAATCAATGTTTATAAGACTAAAACAACATTTACAGATTTATTATTTTTAAGTTTGGAAAAGTCATTTTTACAAGAGAACTTTTATGATTTACCGGATATTAATTCACAGATTGATGATGCAGTATTCGTAATGTATCAATATTTACCTAACTTTTTCCATAATTCAACATCTGAAGACAATATGTATTTAGCTGAGCGAATCATGTATCAAATCGATCATTTATTAAATGAAGATATGTTAAATGAATATTATCATTTACCTAAAAAGGTGTATGAAACAATGCATGAATTAAAATTTGAAGATTTAACACGTACAGACGCGAGCAATGTTGACGGTCAAAATCAAGAAAATGACAAAGATGCAGACATTGTAGCAGAAGAAATGGAATCTAATAACCAAGATAGCGCTTCAGAAGGTGGGGCATATCTAGAAATGGAATTACATGAAGGTGAAAATAGTGATGTCATGAGTGACAATGATACTGCTAGAGAAGGCGATCCATCAGATGATATGACAGATATGCAATCTAAAAAAGGTAAAGGTACTACTACTGAACGTGAAGATGAAGGCGGAGATAACGTAGGAGTTAATCCAGCCTTTGCCTTAACAGGTATCAATGAAAATGTTGAAATTAAATGGAATAAACCTGATATCTTACCGGAATACCTAACGCAATATCAAACTGTTGAGTCACAAGTTCAATTTGAAACTAAGGACTTAATTCAAATCATAAAAAAGGCAATTGATCGTGAATCACAAGATGCAAGACATAATTTAACTAAAGGTAGATTACAAAAGAATTTACTTAATTGGTTTATCGATGATCAATATAAATTATTCTACAAAAAGCAAGATTTGAGTCAATCTTTCGATGCTACTTTCACATTATTAATAGATGCTTCTGCTAGCATGCAAGATAAAATGGAAGAAACGATAAAAGGTGTGGTGCTCTTTCATGAAACATTAAAATCTTTAAATGTGAAACATGAAATTCTGGCATTTAACGAAGATGCATTTGATGCTGATAACTTAAATCAACCTAATATTATTGATGAAATAATTAGCTATGATTACTCTACAAATCCTAAAGATGGACCAAGGATTATGGCACTTACGCCTCAAGATGATAACCGTGACGGCGTAGCTATCAGAATAGCGAGTGATCGTTTGTTACGTCGTTCGCATAATCAACGTTTCCTTATTGTGTTCTCTGATGGTGAACCATCTGCTTATAATTACAGTCAAGATGGTATTTTAGATACTTATGAAGCTGTGGAAACTGCGAGGAAAATGGGGTTAGAAGTCTTTAATGTATTTTTAAGTCAAGACACGATAACAGAGGACATTGAGCAGACGATTCACAATATTTATGGTCAATATGCTTTATTCGTTGAAGGCGTAGAAAATTTACCTAGTCATTTATCACCTTTACTAAAAAAACTACTCTTAAAATCCTTTTAAATGTTTAATAAATATTCGTCTATCTATTTAAATATTCAGAAATTTATATAGATAAATATTTTCAGACATGATAGAATAGGTAAGATTATTTTTAAATTTAGAAGGAGCAACAAAAATGAATAAAAATACTTGGATTATCGGTTTCACATTATTTGCCATGTTTTTTGGGGCAGGAAACCTAATCTTTCCACCTAGTTTAGGTCTAGATAGTGGGGAATACTTTTGGCCAGCTATCTTAGCATTTGCATTAACAGGAATCGGTTTACCATTACTCGGTGTAATCGTAGGTGCATTAGATAAACAAGGCTATATTGGATCTTTAAATAAGATTTCTCCTAAGTTTTCTATTGTATTCTTAATTATTATTTATTTAACAATTGGACCGCTATTTGCAATACCACGTACAGCATCAACATCATTTGAAATGACAGTGACACCAATTGCACACACAAATAGTAGTCTTGCATTATTTATATTTACAGTTATATATTTCTTAATTGTGTTATATCTATGTATTAATCCTAATAAAATGGTCGACAGAATCGGTTCTATTCTTACACCATTATTATTAATTACTATTTTAGCAATGATTGTAAAAGGATTTATGGATTATCACGGAAATCCTAGTAGCCAAGCAGCAGAAGGTTTCACATCAAACTTTACTGGTTTCTCACAAGGTTTTACAAATGGGTATTTAACAATGGATGCAATTGCGGCTATTGCATTCTCAATGATTGTAGTGAACGCAGTTAAAGCAACAGGCATTACTCATGCAAACAAAATCTTCAAACAAACTTTAATTGCAGGTTTAATTGCGGCTATTGCCTTATTATTTATATATGTTTCACTAGGCTTTATCGGTAACCATATGAATTTATCTTCAGGAAAAATTGCTAGCCTGAAAGCAAACGATCAAAACATCGGTACATACTTGCTAACAACAGTAGCTAGTATTGGATTTGGAACATTTGGTAAATATCTATTAGGTATTATTGTTGCACTTGCTTGTTTAACAACAGCTTGTGGGTTAGTAGTGGCAGTTGCAGAATACTTCCACAGAATTTTTCCTAAAATTTCATACAAAGCTTATGTTATCATCTTTACGATAATTAGTTTTATATTAGCAAACCAAGGATTAAATTCAGTAATTACAATGTCTGTACCAGTTCTAAGCATTGTATATCCGGTAGCAATTACTATAATTTTATTAATCTTATTGGCAAGATTAATACCTACAAAACCAATTGCACAACAAATACCAATTGCTATCGTTTCAATCATCTCAGTTTTAAGTGTTATCCATACACAGGGATGGTTAAAGCTTAATTTTATCGATAGTCTACCATTAAAGCAGTACTCGTTAGAATGGTTCCCTATAGCAGTTATCTTCACTATTATCGGGTATATCGTAGCAGCATTTGTTAAAAAACAATCACCCATAGTGTATGAAAAAGAATAGAGATAGTATATATTAAAATTTTGATTTAAACATAGAAATAACAGTTAAATAAATAATTGTTATCATCATAATTAAATACAGTTATTTATGATTCTACTTCCTTTAAAGTGATGACATTTACAGTGCGTCTTTTAAAGGAAGTTTTTTTACTTATTAAACTAATGATACGTTCCTATTAGATATTTAAAAAGTATATGTGAATGTTAAACCATAATTCTTCGGAGAAGCATGTTGGCGAGATTTTAAAGGTAATAGGGGGATGTGAAGACTACAGGCTAAAGCTGCCCTCTAGAAAAGTATGCCAATAATACGAATAATATGAATAATAAGCCAACAGCTCAATTATTATTTATTTAATGATTTATTTGCCACACTAACAAGACAAATTGAATACAAGAATTTAAGTGGATAGTAATTTAAAAGTCACAAATGTTTTTCTACGTATATTGGCGAGACTCCTGAGGGAACAGGACGGGCTGAAGACTACAGGCTGAGGCTGTCCCCTGGGAAAGCGAGCCAATAATACGAATAGTATGAAAAAAAGCACTCAGATAAATTCATTCATCTGAGTGCTTTTTTTCTGTAATATTTGTCCAAAGTACGATACTCTAATTATTATTTACCAAAACTAATTATGCTTTTGTCTCTTTAAATCAAGCAATTGGTGTTGTAATTCATTTTCTAAGTCAATAAGTTCAGTTTCAGCTTGTTGACGTTTTGTCCTACCTTGCTCTTGAATTTGCAACGTTTGCTCAATCGTTTCAATAATATCCTTTTGTGTGGTCTTCAATGTATCAATATCTACGACACCACGTTCATTTTCCGTCGCAGTATCAATCGCATTCCGTTTCAACAATTCAGAGTTTTTTAGCAATAAATCATTCGTCGTATCCGTTACCGCTTTCTGTGCTGAAACAGCATTACGTTGTCTCATTAATGTAAGAGCAATAGACATTTGATTCTTCCATAAGGGAATACTCGTCAATATAGAACTTTGTATTTTTTCAGCCAAAGCTTGATTGACATTTTGGATCATTCTAATTTGTGGTGCCGTTTGAATGGCAATTTGTCGAGAAAGTTGTAAGTCATATATACGCTTGTCCAATCTATCAACAAATTGTTCCATATCTGATGCCGCTTGAACATCCATTTGATTTCCGGTTGCTTTAGCTTTAGAAACCAATTGTGGAATCTCTTCCTGTTGAATTTGCTCTCTTCTCTGCTTTGCTGCTTCAATAAATAAAGACAATTCGTCGAAATAATCCTTGTTCATATCATATAATTCATCTAGCATGCCAACGTCTTGCTTTAAATTATTTTTATGTTTATCTAACTCAATTGAGATGCGATCAATCTGTGATCCTACTGATTGCATTTTAGAAAATATTTCGTTGACGGATGCCTTAGTACGTTTAAACAGTCTTTTAAACTTGGATTGATTTTCTGGATTTAATTCATCAGCATTTACAGATTTCAGTTTACTCATTAATCCATTTAATGATTCACCTACAGGGCCCACATCAGTTGTTCTCACTTCATTTAGAATTCGGTGTGAGAATTGTGACATTTTTTGTTGCGCTTCTGTACCATAATTTAATAAATCATCGTTATCCATCGGCTTTATTTTTTGACTTAAATCATTTATTTTTTGTTGTTCTTCTGGTGAATATTGCTTAGCGTTATTAATTTTTTCAGATTGATCTTCCGTGCGTTCATCAATATATTTATCTAATGGATGTGAATTAATAAAATCATGTTCTCTATCCATCAATGTTCACTCCAGTCATCTATTTTACTTCTTTCTATTTTGTTCCATTCTGTTCAATTCCATCTCTATATCTAACATATTATAATCTTCTTCATTTATCCGTTTTAAATCAGCTATTAATGTTCTTTTAACCTCGTCTAAAGTGATGCGTGTTTGTTCAAGTTTTTGCTTTTCAGCCTTAGATTTTTTGGATGACTTTGCCAATCTAGTATAAGACTCAATTAAATTCAATGCATTATCGATATGTGAATAGAAGAAACTTTCTACTTTGAAAAATGATGCAGGTCGCTGCTTTACAGCAAAAAATATAGCACGAGAAATACGATATATATCATTTACCTGCCTAAAATCTTTAATACTTCTCACATTTACAAATGACTTTAATATTCTTCTATTTTTATCTTGACCATTATTTAATTGGCTATTAACAAAATGATAGTCTCTGCGAGATAAGCCAATTTCATTTAAATATCTACGAGAAGTTAGACGTTGAGTAGGGAAATAAACTACAAAGAATGTTGCCGCTGAAATAAGTAAATCAAAGAACATATAGATGTCAAAAGCAAAAATACTAATGAACCATGCGATAACAGCAATCGGAAATGCAATAATTGTCCCTATAATTCGAGAAATATTATATCTCAATTGTCATCTTCCTTTATATTGTTCTGAATTTATTCCAAGAATGATTTATATCTGATTCTTCAATTATATAATCTTCAACATGCGAAGCAGGCGATGCACCTTGTGTTACAGCATCAATGAATTGTGCTAATGATTCTGCTTCGCCTTGAGCAAATATTTCAACATAATCACTTACATTTTCAACAGTACCGGCAATTCCATATTTGAGTGCTAATCTTTCTGTATAATAACGAAAGCCTACACCTTGAACTATGCCAAATACTTTAACATGCTTGCATTGCATATAATCACCTCTTAAACTTATTATACGCAATTTCACTCTACAAAACTAATAATTGAGTTTATTGTTGACTTGTCTATAGGCCAAAAGTATGAGACAGATAACTTGATTTTGTATATCAACTCGTTAGAATATTACACATAGGTATTTTTCTAAAACATATACTAGATATTTTGGAAACAAATCACATTGTTCGATACATAACTAGTGTGGGGAACTATCAAAGAACTATTAAAATAACGATAGAGCAAAGAGTATCATGTAAGTATTATAGTTGAATGTTTTACATATAAATTCAAATTGCTTTAACATGCTATGCGACATTGAAAGGGGAAAGCATTATGTGGACAGTTGCAAAAATTCGTGCTGATTACGAAGGCTGGTGGTTATTTAGTGACTGGACAGATCACATTATTGAGCAACATGACTTTAACACGTATGAAGAAATGATGACTTGTTATAAATCATTACTTAACAAAAGTAAAATTGATTACGATAATTATTTAGTAGGAAAGCACAATATTCATGCATTTTATAATAATTGTGAATTAGGATTTTGTAAGGATTGTGATGAAGATTTACAAATTTTTTATAGCTATATTGTATTAAACAATAATGAAGTATATTTTAATTTACCAAATATTTAATAAATTGTTTTTTCACATTTGTATTGCAATTATGTATACAATGCATTATACTCTTATTTAAGCAATAGTTTTATTCCATATTGCAAAGAATATTGTGTCAACAGAAGATAACTGTGAAATTGTATTTTTTGTAATATGCGAATAACGCATATTGAATGAATTTTAGTCTTGGAGGTTTCACAGTTATGAAACAAGGTACAGTAAAATGGTTTAACGCTGAAAAAGGTTTTGGTTTTATCGAAGTTGAAGGAGAAAACGACGTATTCGTACACTTCTCAGCTATTAACCAAGAAGGTTACAAATCATTAGAAGAAGGTCAATCAGTTGAATTTGAAGTAGTTGAAGGCGATCGCGGTCCTCAAGCTGCAAACGTTGCTAAACTATAATTATAAATTGAAATATTGACTATTTGTAAAGAACCTTGTTAAAGGTTCTTTTTTTTGCATTATAATAAAACTTTTTAACAAGTAGCGTATAGATAAGTTAATAGACAATAATAAACATGTAACGTAAGTATCGTATGTATTTAATACTATCGTTACATGTTTTTCAGTATATCTTGTAGATTAATAGCTCTTATATATTCAACTTAAAGCACTAATTATCAAATAAAGATGTAATAGCAAATTTTATTATTCCGTAAAGATGCTACTTTAGATATTATGCTACTAATTATAAAGATATATTTCTTTCACTCATCTTAATTATCATTCTTAGCTATTTTACTTACGATTTATACTATCTTCACTATATTTTTCCCCAAATGCCTCCATCATGTCAATCACTGGTATTAAATCTCTTCCTTTATCTGTTAGACCATAAACAACTTTTGGGGGAACTTCGGGATATACAGTTCTTGATATAACCTTGTCATGTTCTAATTCTTTTAATTGCTTTGTTAATGATCCTTGAGAGATACTCACAAGCAATTTTTTAATTTCATTAAATCTTTTATCGCCTTCTTTCAAATACCAAAGAATGATATTTTTATATCTTCCTGACAACACATTTTGAGTATATGCTATCCCATGAATATCTCTATGTTCATCTATGAATGATTCGTCAAAACCATAATTACAAATTTTCACCATTTTAATACCTCCATACCGCAATAGTACAAATTTTAGTACTAAGTTAAAAATTATTGCCTTCTTTCAATATTGAATTTTGAATACTAATATACTATATATAATAAATTTAAAAAAGAGGGTTACTTATGAAATCACGTATTACAAACATATTGAATATAGAAAAACCTATTATACAAGGTCCTATGTCATGGCTAACTGATGCACAATTTGTAGCAGCAGTAAGCGAAGCAGGTGGATTAGGCTTTTTAGGACCCAATGGCGGATCGGCATTAATTACACGTTCTGTTACCGATACAATAGAGCGTTTTCGACAAGAAATTAAAAAAATTAAGCAACTCACAGATAAGCCATTTGGCGTACCATTAGTCATAAGTAGGGATATGGCTTATACAGAACAATTGGTTGAAGTAATTATTGAAGAGGGTGTTACTGTAGTACTTGCCAACGAGTATATAAAGGATAAATCACTATACCAAAAATTGAAATCACATCAAATTAAAATAATATATAGACCCTTAACACCAACAATTGAAAATGCTAAAGAGGCTGAGTCTTTTGGAGCAGATATTTACGTAGCAACAGGTTTTGATGAGGGTGGTACAGTTCCAGAACGCGTGATTGGTACTTTTTCAATTGTACCTATGATTGCCGATGCAATTGATATTCCTGTCGTTGCCGCTGGCGGTATTGGAGACTACAGAACAGTAAATGCTGCTTTTGCGTTAGGTGCAGAAGGCGTGTTTGCAGGTAGCTTGTTTATTGCTACATCAGAAAACCCAGCTGCTGAAAATGTTAAGCAAAAAATTGTCGATTCAAATGCTACAGATTTATTATTATTTAGAACTTTACCAGCATACTACAGATCGTTACCCGGAAAATTGGCAGAAGAATTAGTAGAAATGGATCGCCAAGGCTATTCAAATAGCGAATTGTCTCAGTATATGGGTGGGGGCGCTAACATGAAATTAGGTATGTTAGATGGTGATACTGAAAATGGATTTGTCTCAGTTGGCACAGGCATTTCTACTATTTCTGAAATCAAACCGGTAAAAAATATTATTAAAGATGTCATGAAGGATATTCAATAAGTTTATGCTGCTTAATAACATATAAAAACAAAACCACAATCTGATGTGTTGTAAGTTCTGTGAATATCATTCTATAGTTCAACATTCACTAACAAACAGCACTAACTTGATTGTGGTTTTGTTTATTTATCTTCTGAAATTTGATTATTTGGTATCATTAATTATGAGTTGTCTTAATGATTGTCTTTTTATAACTTCTCTTGCTTTACCATCTTTCAAGAAGAATACAGATGGTTTTTGCATTTGGTTATAATTTGAAGCCATGGAATAATGATAGGCACCCGTTGATAAAATAGCGAGATAATCTCCACGTTTTACTGTATTTGGAAGTTGAGCATTTTTAATAATAATATCACCTGATTCACAAAGCTTACCGGCTAATGTGACTGTTTCATTCGCTTCATCATTGCGATTTACTAGCAACGCTTCATAACTCGCATCATAGAGTGCAGTACGGATATGATCACTCATGCCACCATCAATTGACACATATTTATTAACGTCTGGGATTTCTTTGATTGTTCCTACTTCGTATAAAGTAATTCCAGCTTCACCAACGATCGAACGACCGGGTTCAATACCAATCTCTGGAAGTGGATAATTGGTTTCTTCAGCTATCGTCTTAATAGCTTCTGTGATTTCTTTAATACCATCTTCAATAGGGAAACTCACATCGCCTTCAACATATCGAATACTGAAACCACCACCAAGATTAATTAGCTCTACATTAATATCATTGTCTTTCAACCAAGAAATCACTATTTTAGCTGTTTCAATCATCGCTTCTGTGCCTTCGATTTGTGAACCAACATGGAAGTGGACCCCTTTAAGGTTTAAGCGCTTTGATGCAAACACTTTTTTGACACCTTCTATAGCTAAACCATGTTTAATCGACAATCCAAATTTACTATCTTCTTGACCTGTTTGTATAAATTCATGTGTATGTGCTTCAACACCAGGATTCAAACGCAATACAACATTGACTGTTTCACTTGCGTAACGATCAATCAAGTCAATTTCCTCTAATGAATCTATAACAATATAGCCAACTTTGCTTTCTAAGGCATATTGGATTTCATGCTTTGTTTTATTGTTACCATGAAAATGAATATGTTGTGGATCAAAACCAGCTTCCAATGCAGTATAGAGTTCACCTTCAGATACTACATCTAATTCTAAACCTTCCTCTTGCACAAGTTTAACCATTTGAATACAAGTAAACGCCTTTGAAGCATAAGAGATATTATATGTTAAACCACTTGCCTTAAATGCTTCATGATAGCGTCTCATTTGGTTTCTAATTTGTACTTCATCATATACTATAGTAGGGGTACCAAAGCTTTGTGCAATCGTCTTTAGACTTGTACCACCCATCGTTAATTCGCCGTTATTGTTGTATTCTACTACCATCTTTATCTATACTCCTTTATTAGTGAGTCATGATTCATTGCGCTGAGTTGCTCTGAATTAGCTCCCACACCTTTAAATGTATACTCATCTACGCGCATATCATTATTATATAGTATTACCTCATCTTGTGCATTTACTTCTGAATCCACTTCTACAAACATATGACTCATCATCAAAGCTCTAATTGGATATCTTTTACCGTTGATCATAGCTTCATGTTTCGCACGTGCCTTTAATATGCCATCACCATATCCCACATCAACGACTGCCAGTTTTGTATTGTTCTCAGTCGCTTCGTAGGCAAAGCTATACCCACAATAATCTCCTTGTTGTACTTCGCGAACTTGAATTACATTTCCTTTAACAGTTAATGACTGTTTAATCAATGATTCATCTAATGAACCATAAGGTCTTGAACCATATAAAGCAATACCAACACGTGCATGTGTATGATTTGGAAGCACACAACCTTCTCTATAATAGCTCGCACTATTTTGTGCATGTATCATTTCAAATTGATAGCCATCCTTTAATAGCGTTTCAACAACATTCAGCCATGCTGTTTTTTCAATATCATAGTCAGGAACATCAAATTCATCAGCATATCCAAAATGTGTCCATAAGCCTGAAATATGCATTTTCAATGTATTTTCATTCTGTTCATGATGCTGCAAGACTTCCTTTATTTCATCAATTGTTTTCAAACCTGAACGATGCAATAAATTTTCGAATTCTAAATGTACATGAATATCATATAAATCTTCCACATGTTCATAATAATATTGAAGGGAAGGCAATGTCATATGAATTTGATGTTCTCTTAAAACATCAAACTCATATACTGCATTCATCAAGAATATGGTTGCTTCCGGTGCTATCTTTCTAATTCGTACAGCTTCCTTTAAAGAGGTCGTACTGAATGTGTTAATCCCAATTTGTAAAAATTGTTCTACCGCAAAGTTCAAGCCATAATGATAAGCATTATTTTTTACAACAGCCATAATATTATTGTTATTAACAACATTTGCGGCATTCTTTTTAAATTCTGCTGTTTCCACTGACCAAGTAGCAGTCATTTACGTCACACCTCACTGTAAGTTTTTAATAACTGTTCATAGTAATCTGCAACACGTATCAACATATATTCGTTAAAGTTTAATGTTGCTGTATGCAAACCTGTAATATAACCTTTAGATTCATCTCGTACACCGACAAATACAAAATAACTCGGTGCAAATTGACTATAAAAACTAAAGTCTTCACCAAATAAATAAGGCGTAGGTTTATCAATAATCTCAAAGTTTGCACTAGTTAGACCCTGTGTTACTTTGTGCTTTAATGTTGGATCATTATAAGTAGGGGGATATCCTTCTTCAAATTTAACCTCACAATCTACATCAAACAACAATTTAACACTTTCTGCGATTTTCTGCATTTGTTGTTTCACAATTTCTAAATCGTTCACATCATATGTTCTTATTGTACCTTCTAAATATCCATTACTAGGCACTGTGTTGATTGCTTCACCAGCTTCAAAGTGTCCCATATGTACAATATTGCGTTTCAGACCATTTAAATGATATTGTTGAATTTGACCAACTTGAGTTAACACATGTTGCAAAGCTTCTCCACAAGAATGGCCTTGTTCTTTATCTGCTACATGACTTGATAATCCATTTAAGAAGAATCTGTACTCCGTAGCACTTGCAGTAATTTCTTCATCTCTAATAACAACTTTACCTTCATCTTCAAAAGGCATAACATGAATTCCAAATACTGCTTCTATATTATATGCTTCAAATGCACCCGCCTTGATAAGTCGATTCGCACCACCACCTGTTTCTTCAGCTGGCTGGAAAATAAATACGACATTATGTGGTAATTCACCATTTTCAGCTAATGCTTTGCAACGTTTTACAAACAGCATTAGCGCTGTAGTATGTCCATCATGGCCACATGCGTGCATAACATTATCTGTTGAACTTCTATAGGCAACGTCATTTTCCTCAAATATTGGTAGGGCGTCTATATCTGCACGATAAGCGATTGTACGATCACTGTTTCCCTCAAGAAATGCTATTATGCCAGTTTCTAATGGACGTTTGTAAGTTATTCCCAGTTCATCTAAAAATGCAGCTATATACGTCGTTGTCTCATATTCATGAAGGCTTAATTCTGGATGTTGATGTAAATGTCTTCTATGTTTAGTAACGAATTCTAATTCATTCATTTAAGATCAGATCCTTTATTTATTATTATCAATTAAATTCTCATATTTAAGTAGTTTAAATATAACTATAGGTTGCAAATACATTATGTATATAAATTTTTAAAAAATGGAGGTAAAGAAATTGTAAGTTAAATTCGACAAGTGCATCGTCATTAACCAAAAGTATCTTTATCCTCCGATAATAATGGATAAAAACAACGTAAATCCCAGTTGTTTTTCATCCAATTCAATTAGTAAATATTTTAATTATATTAGTCGTTTAATTTTCTTAACGCTGATACGATTTCACGTTTAGAATCTTCAACTTCACTCGTTTGCTTAATAACTTTAGCTGGTGTACCCGCAACTACTGCTCCTGCTGGTACGTCTTGAGTAACGATAGCGCCAGCTGCTACAACTGCTCCTTCACCAACGCGTACGCCTTCGAGAATTACAGCATTAGCACCAATTAATACATTATCTTCAATTACAACAGGAGAGGCACTAGGTGGTTCGATGACACCTGCAAGAACTGAACCTGCGCCGACATGTACGTTTTTACCAGTCGTTGCTCGTCCTCCAAGCGTAGCATTCATATCAACCATTGTGCCTTCACCAACAACTGCTCCGATGTTGATTGTTGCACCCATCATTACAACCGCTCCGTCTTCAATAATTGCTTGTTCTCTAATAAATGCTCCTGGTTCAATACGTGCATTTGTATTAGTTAAATCTTTCAATGGAATTGCAGAGTTACGACGATCCATTTCAATTTCTAAATCTGTAATTGCAGCTTGATGCTGCTCGTAAAATGATTTCCAATCATCCGCTTCACAGAAAATTACTTTTGAATCTTCTGAACCAAACACTTTAAATTCTTCTGGGAATGCTACATCATTAAAGTTTCCGTTTGCATAAACTTTAATAGGGGTTGTTTTCTTTGCGTCACTAATATATTGAATAATTTCTTCTGCCGTTAAATGTTGTACCATAATTTAATACGCTCCTTGAATTTTATAAGTTGTTAAATGTGTAATAACCATTTTCTTTGTTAACTAATTTCTCTGCAGCACCGATTGCACCATTGGCAAAAATATCTTTTGATTGTGCACGGTGTGTAATTTCAATTGTTTCATCTGTACCTGCAAATAATACATCATGTTGTCCTACGATTGTACCACCACGTACTGCATGAATACCAATTTCTTCTTGTGTTCGTTTTTCATTGTTTTCATGACGATCATATACTGGTGTTGATTGTGTTCTTAATTCTTTAATTACATCATATAATTTTACAAGTGTACCACTTGGGGCATCTACCTTTTTATTGTGATGTGCTTCTGTTAATTCAATATCAAAATCTTCTAATAGTGGGACTGCTGCTTCCAAAATTTTAGTTAGGGCATGTACACCATAGCTCATATTTGCACTAAAGAATACAGGCATTTTTTTACTTAACAATTGCAATTTATCGATAATCTCTTCTTTTTCACCTGTAGTTGCTATAACTAATGGTAATTCGAAATCATCATCTAATAGTGGTAATAATAATTCTGGATTTGAAAAATCAATCGCTACATTTGCATCTTTTGCGTCAGATATTTTTTCAAAAGTAGGGTAGGGATATGACTTATCATTATTTCTCACAATAATACCACTGATTTCATGTCCTTTTTCTTCAGCTAATCTTGCTACACGCTCGTTCATCGCGCCGTAACCAATTAATAATATTTTCACACTAGTTCACCTGCTTTAAATTGTTCATATGCTGTTTCTAATTTCTGTCTATCATCATCTTGTAGCGTCACTAGTGGTAATCTTACTTCATAATTGCCAAAACCTTCCACTGTAGTTAACACTTTAATCGGTACTGGATTGACATCAACTGCCAATGCATCAAGTAAAGCTTTAACTGGTTTAAATTGCGCTTCAATATTTTCCCCTTGTTGTTTAGCGTCGTATAACGATTGGAAGGTTTTTGGTATAACGTTAGCTACTACAGAGATAACACCGTGACCACCTCTTTGATAATATTCTACAATATTATCGTCATTACCACTAAAGAGTGCAAATTCAGCTAAGTTTAAACGTGATTTTAAAGCTTCTAAATACTCAAAATCATTTGTGGCATCTTTTAAAGCAACAATATATTCATTTTCACTTAAAGTTTCTACTGTTTCAGGTTCAATTGTCATATTCGTACGAGAAGGGACGTTATATAATACAACTGGTAATTTGACTGCGTCAGCAATTGTGGTAAAGTGTTCGATTAAACCTCGCTGACTTGTTTTATTATAATAAGGTGTAATAAGCATAATAGCATCTGCACCAATTTCACGTGCTCTCACTGATGCTTGGATTGATTTTTGAGTATTGTTAGTCCCAGTTCCAGCAATTACAGGAACACGCCCATCAACATAATTCACTACTACTTCTAACACGTGTTCTTTTTCTTCATCTGTTAGTGTTGGATTTTCTGCAGTTGTTCCATTTACAACGATTGATTTCGCTTCATTTTCTAATAAATATGCTAAATGTTTTCTTAAAGCATCGTAATCAACTTCATTATGTGTGAATGGTGTGGTTAGGGCTACACCAACGCCCTCAAAAATATGTGCCATCTTATTTAACTCCTTTCAGACTCATTACTTGCTCAAGAATTTGTACTGCGTTCAATGCTGCACCTTTCAATAAGTTGTCTGAAGTACACCAAACATGGAATGTATTATCTAAAGAATCGTCTTTTCGGATTCGACCTACAAATATTTCATCTTTACCAGTAGAATGAATCGCTAACGGGTATTCATTTTTTTCTGGGTTATCGACTAATACGACACGTTCGTCCTGTTCAAATAATTGTTGAATCTCAGCAACAGACGTATCTTTGTTTAATGTCACACTCATGTGAACACTGTGACTATCTTGTACAGGAACACGTACACATGTCGCCGTTACTTTTAAATCATCATCTTTTAAGATTTTTCTTGTTTCATCGATCATTTTTTGTTCTTCTTTCGTATAACCGTCTTCTAAAAATACATCAATATGTGGTAATACGTTATTATAAATAGGGTGCGGATAAGCTTCTGGTTCTTTACCATTTGCGCCTTCAGCTAAATCTTGTTTACCCTTAACACCTGAACCAGAAACAGCTTGATATGTGGTATAAGCTACACGGTTTAAACCAAACGCTTCTTGTAAGACTTTTAAAGGAACTACAGATTGAATCGTTGAACAGTTTGGATTTGCAATAATCTTACGCTCTAACACTGGTTCATTAACTTCTGGAACGATAAGATCAATACCTTCCGTCATTCTCCATTGACTTGAATTATCGATAACGATTGCTCCTGCTTGTTCAAAAATAGGGGAGAAGTGTTCACTTGTGCTACCACCTGCACTCATTAATACATAGTCGTAGTGTTCATTTGCTGCTTCCTCTGTTAATTCTTGTACAGTATATGTGTTACCTTGGAATTCTACCTGTTGACCTGCTGAACGAGCTGATGAAAATAACACTAATTCATCATATTTAACGCCTTTTCTATCTAAAGTCTCTAACATGTTTCTTCCTACTAAACCTGTTGCACCTGCTACTGCTAATTTTGTCATAATTTATACACTCCATTTATAATTTAATTTTATAAAAATTTTAGAAAATTCAGATTTCAAAAGCTTTATATAAAGCATGTACCGCGCGCTCACCGTTATCTGCATCAATCACACTTGAAATACTAATTTCTGAAGTTGTAGTTTGGTAAAAAGGAATATCGTTTTCAATTAATGTAAGAAATGCTTTTGAAGCGACACCTGACATATCACGCATACCTGAACCGATTAATGAAATTTTGACATAGTCTTCATTAATTTTGAAGTCTAAAGCACTGTATTGTTCAGTCAATGATTCAAAAATATTAGTAATTTGTAATACATCTGTATCTTTTATAGTAAAGGACATTTGTAGTCCTTCCAAGTTAATAATTTGAGAAATCATATCAACATTAACAGACCCCGCTTCTAATTCATTAAACAATGCTGTTAACAAATTGTTATCGGGTAGGGGATAACTGATTGTTACATGCATCATATGTGTGTCTAAAGCAACGCCTGTTACCGCTTTTTTCTCCAATATCTCAGTTTGTGGCATAATCCATGTTCCTTTCACATTTGATAAAGTTCTTCCTAAATATAGTGGAATATTATAATTATTAGCGAGTTCAACACTTCTTGTTTCCAACACGCCAGCACCTAAAGCACTCATTTCCATCATCTCTTCATATGAAACATAATCCAAACGCCTTGCTTCTTTATATAACCTAGGATCTGTTGCATAAACGCCGTCTACATCCGTATAAATTTCACACGGTGTTTGATTGCTAGCTGCTAAAGCTACTGCAGTCGTATCTGAACCTCCACGACCAAGTGTTGTTATCTCCAAGTCGTCATTGACGCCTTGGAATCCAGCGACTACTAACACATCGTGATGGTTAAACGATTGATTAAACGTTTCGGGGTCAATTTCAGCAATTCTACTCTTCAGATGATGTCCGGTCGTTTTAATACCTGCTTGATAACCGGTCATCGCTCTTGCCGAAACACCGATATCATTCAATACCATCGAAAGGTAAGAAACAGTCTGTTGTTCACCCGTCGTAAGTAACAACGCTAATTCTTGATCCTTAGGCGTAGAAGTTAATGATGATACATTCGCCATTAACTCATCTGTGGTTTTACCCATTGCACTTACAACTACAATCAATTGTTCTCCTTGTTCCACTCTATTTTTTAACATTTCAGCTATGCTTTTAATTTTAGTAAAATCACTAACTGAAGAACCTCCAAATTTTAAAACACTTCTTTTCAATTTCTATATCCTCCTCAATGATAGGGGAGAATCACAGTAATATAAAAAAAGAACAAGTCCGGAGTTGCGAACCTGTTCATTAATATATACAAGTGATGCACTCCATTATTTAAAAATAATGACAGACTCTTAGCTCTTAACCATAAAGTCCAACGTGTTATAAGCTGCTATTATAACTGTTTCGGCATCTCACCCTTTCAAAATTAGCTGCTAGCAGACAGGTTCTACTAAAATTTACTAATGATTGATGCGCCTCATCAAAACTATTTAATTTTTGTTTATGATTCACATTATACATAGGGTTATATGTCATGTAAACTGCTTTCAACAAAGTTTTTCTAATTTACTGAAAAATTAAACTATATAATTTCCATTTAACTTTAATAGTGTATTATTTAACTAACTAATTAGAATTCTTCATAATTATCCGGATCTTGTCCTTTTAATCTACCATCTGGTTGTGTTAAATTATCAATTTTTTCTAGGTCTTCATCTGTTAATGCGAAATCAAACACATCTTTATTTTGTATTTGTCTGCTAATAGAAGTAGATTTTGGAATTGGAACGACGCCGTTTTGCACATGCCATCTTAAAATAATTTGCGGAATTGTTTTATTGTACTTTTCAGCAATCGTAGCAATATTTTCATCATTAATAACAGTTGATGCTCGTCCCAGTGGACTCCATGCTTCTGTAACAATACCTTTTTCTTTGTTGAATTGAATCATTTCTTTTTGATTAAAGTAAGGATGTAGTTCGATTTGGTTAACAGCAGGTAAGACACCTGTTTCACGTTCAAGTGTTTCAATATGTTCTTGTGTAAAGTTACACACACCGATAGATTTAATTAAACCTGCTTTTTGAGCATCGATTAATGCTTTCCAAGCTTCAACATATTTACCTTGTTTAGGATTAGGCCAATGAATTAAATATAAATCAATGTAATCTACATTCAAACGATAAATTGACTCTTGAATTGCTGTTAAAGCAGCATCATAGTCTTGATAACGTCCTGGTAATTTAGAAGTGATAATAATTTGATTTCGAGATACATGACTTATTTCTATCGCACGTCCAACTGTACCTTCATTTTCATAATTATAGGCAGTATCAAGTACTCTATAACCTTGATTAAGGGCATTTACTATAGCATGTACACCTTCAGATCCATTTAATTTGTATGTACCAAAACCAATTTGTGGCAATACTTGGCCATCAAGCAAATTCAAATTTTTCATAAACTTATTCCTCCTATTTACTTTGTCAATGTTGATTATATAACTCAACATTATCTATTTAAAATAATTTGCCTACACAAAGTAATATTAAAAGGGGAGACAAACAAAAAACGCAGTTATCAAATACATTAATTTGCACTGATAACTACGTTACTTACTAATTAAAATTATTTATTTAAAACGCCTGTTTCCTTTAAATATTCCTCATATGGAATTTCTTTAGAAACAGATCCTTCTGGATTTAAATCGATGACACGATTTGCAATCGTATTTATAAATTCAAAATCATATGATGTAAAGATAATTGAACCTTTAAATGATTTCAATCCATCATTCACCGCTGTAATACTTTCTAAATCTAAGTGGTTAGTAGGTTCATCAAGTAACAATACATTCGAACTTGATAGCATCATTTTACTTAACATACAACGCACTTTTTCTCCACCAGATAAAACATCTGCTTTTTTCTTAACTTCTTCACCACTAAACAACATACGTCCTAAGAAGCCACGTAAGAAAGTTTCAGTCTGTTCATCTTCAGGTGCATATTGACGCAACCAATCAACTAAGTTCATATTTACGCCTTCGAAGTATTCAGAATTATCTTTTGGTAAGTAACTACGTGATGTTGTTACACCCCATCTAACAGAACCTTCGTCTGGTTCCATTTCTCCAGCTAATATTTTCAGTAAAGTTGTCTTAGCAATTTCACTATCACCAATTAATACCGCTTTGTCATTTGGATCCATTGTAAATGAAATATTGTCTAATACTTTCACACCATCTACAGTTTTAGATAGGTTTTCCACAAACAATAAATCATTACCGATTTCACGTTCAGGTGTGAAGTTAACAAATGGATAACGACGTGAAGAAGGTTGAATATCTTCTAATTCTATTTTTTCTAATTGTTTCTTACGACTTGTAGCTTGTTTTGATTTTGATGCATTGGCAGAAAATCGTGCTACGAAATCTTGTAGTTCTTTGATTTTTTCTTCTTTTTTCTTATTTTGATCTTGTGCCATTTTCATAGCTAATTGGCTAGATTGATACCAAAAATCATAGTTACCAACGTAGACTTTAATTTTACCATAATCTAAATCTGCAATATGAGTACATACATTATTTAAAAAGTGTCTATCATGCGAAACAACGATAACTGTATTTTCAAAATTAATTAAGAAGTCTTCTAACCAGCTAATCGCAGGAATATCTAAGCCGTTTGTAGGCTCATCTAGTAATAACACATCTGGTTCACCAAATAAACTTTGCGCCAATAACACTTTTACTTTTTGATTATTTTCTAACTCAGACATCGTTTTATCTTGTAAATCTGCTGAAATACCTAGACCAGAAAGTAGTGTGCCTGCATCAGCTTCAGCATTCCAACCATCCATTTCAGCAAATTCACCTTCTAATTCCGCAGCGCGGATACCATCTTCATCGCTGAAATCTGGTTTCATATAAATTTCATCTTTTTCTTTCATCACTTGATATAAACGTTCATGTCCTTTAATAACAACATCTATTACACGTTCTTCTTCATATGCGAAATGATCCTGTTTCAAAATAGCTAAACGTTCATTTTTCCCTAAAGATACATGTCCTGTTTGAGCATCTAACTCACCAGATAAAATCTTTAAAAAAGTGGATTTCCCAGCACCATTTGCGCCAATTAAGCCATAACAATTGCCATCTGTAAATTTAATATTTACATCTTCAAATAATTTACGATCACCAAATCGTAAACTTACATCAGTAACTTGTAACATGTATTTACTCCTTTATTCGTTAATCTACCGGACAAATTATAACACAATTAACTTGGACTTTCGACCATTCTCGATGGAGTAATGCTTGTTTGTGTTATGCGTGTTATAATAATATAGAATAAATTTATGTACGAAGGAGAAAAGTATGGCCAGAGACGAAAAAGATATTGTAGGCTCAATTGAGTTTTTAGAAGTAATCGGTTTAGAAGGATCTACTTATAAATTAAAAGGACCTAACGGCGAAGAAGTAAAGCTCAATCAATCTGAAATTCAAGATGATGATGAATTAGAAATCGGTGAAGAATATAGTTTCTTCATTTATCCAAATAGATCAGGAGATTTATTTGCCACACAAAACATGCCTGATATTACGACAGATAAGTATGATTTTGTAAAAGTATTAAAAACAGACAGAGATGGTGCACATGTTGACGTAGGTTTACCTCGTGAAGTATTAGTACCATGGGAAGATTTACCAAAAGTTAAAACTGTCTGGCCGACACAAGGTGACGAATTACTCGTTACATTAAGAATCGATAGAGAGAAAAATATGTTTGCACGTTTAGCATCAGAGACAATCGTCGAAAAAATGTATACGCCTGTACACGATGAATCATTACAAAATAAAATAATAGAGGCAAGACCATACCGTTTATTAAGAATCGGTAGTTTCCTATTATCAAAAGAAGGGCATAAAATTTTCGTTCACGAATCAGAACGTAAAGCTGAACCTCGCTTAGGCGAAAATGTCGAGGTACGAATTATTGGTCACAATGACAATGGCGAACTTAATGGGTCATTTTTACCATTAGCCCATGAACGTTTAGATGATGATGGACAACATATCTTTGACTTATTAGTTGAATACGATGGAGAATTACCGTTTTGGGATAAATCTAGTCCAGAAGCGATAAAAGAGGTGTTCAATATGAGCAAGGGTGCATTTAAACGAGCAATCGGACATTTATATAAACAAAAAATAATTAACATTGAAACAGGAAAGATCTCTTTAACTAAAAAGGGATGGAGTAGGGTAGAAGACTAAACCCCGCCACAAAGAAGACAATATAATAGATAAATATTTATATTCCCAACCGAAATACACTACAAATTTGTAGTGTATTTCGGTTTTTTTATTAACATTTACTATTTTCAACGTAATCTCTGTAATATTGCACACACCTAAAAATGTATTAGAAACCGCTAAATGACAATGTTTTCAAGTACATTTAAACACCTGAAATATTTCAATTATAAATTTTGTAAATAACATCAACATTTTCTTAACATATCTTTTACATTAAACTCATTTGTAATTAATAAACGATGTGTAGTATAGGGATTGTAAGAACTACATATAAAACACATATGGGTTATTTATCTATTAGGAGGATGTTTCAATGAAAAATTGGCAATTAGTTGGTACTACAGTAATTGGCGCTTCACTTTTATTAGGTGCTTGTGGTGGCGGTAATAGCGGCTCAGGCGAAGGTAAAGGTAGCGGGGAAGTTAAAGGCGATGGTTCGTCAACAGTAGGCCCTATCATTGAAAAATTAAATGAAAAATTCGCAAAAGATAATAAAGATGTAACAGTATCTAACGGTACAGCTGGTACTGGTGGAGGATTTGAAAAATTCATTTCGGGAAATACTGATTTCTCAAATGCTTCAAGACCAATAAAAGATGAAGAAAAGAAAAAATTAGAAGATAAAGGCATCAAATATGATGAATTCAAAATTGCACAAGATGGTGTAACAATTGCAGTAAATAAAGAAAACGACTTTGTAAATGAATTAACTAAAGAACAGTTAAAAGAAATTTATTCTGGTAAAGCAAAAACATGGAAAGATGTTAACTCTAAATGGCCAGACAAAGAAATCAAAGCATTTTCACCTGACCAATCTCACGGAACTTATGACTTCTTCACAGAAGAAATTATGGACAAAGGTGATATTAAAGCAGAGAAAAATGCCGATACAAACGTAATTGTTTCATCTGTTGAGAAAAACAAACAAGGTGTTGGTTACTTCGGTTATAACTTCTATCAACAAAATAAAGATAAATTGAAAGAAGTTAAAATCAAGGATGACAACGGTAAGTTAACTGAACCAACTAAGAAAACAATCCAAGATGGTTCTTATGCATTAAGTAGACCATTATTCATCTACACAAACGAGAAGAAATTAAAAGATAACAAAGGATTCCAAGATTTCATGAAATTTGTCATCGATGACAAAGGTAAATCAGCTGAAGATGCAGGATTCGTCGCTTTACCTAAGAAAGACTACAAAGAACAAAAAGATAAATTAGATGACATCATTGGTAAAGAAAGTAAAAAAGAAGATAGCAAAAAAGAAGACAAATAAGTATTAAAACATATTTAAAGGTTGGGATTCTGGATTAGGGGTGACAAAGTGGTCTATGTACCACTTTGTCAATCCAATTCCTTGTTCAATACATCTAATAATTATAGCGTGTGCTGTTATGTTTTTACTGACGCTTAAATTAACGGATGTGAACATCCCAGCCTTTATTCATATTTGGGAGTTTAATAGAAAGAAGGGAAATTTATGGCAAATCAGAACCTTTCAGTAAGTGAAATGATCGCTAAAAATAATGCTAATAAAAAAGGAATAAGCAATAAACTTGTTCCAATTATCTTGGGAATTATTGCATTGTTTTCAATCCTCACTACTGTCGGCATAATCGTAACATTACTAACTGAAACAATTACATTCTTCACACGAGTTCCAATTACAGATTTCTTATTCACTAAAGATTGGAATCCATTTTCTTCTAATCCAGAATATGGTATTTGGGCTTTAATCTTAGGAACGTTAAAAATTACCTTTATCGCTACGATTGTTGCAGTACCAATTGGTTTAGGAGCAGCATTATATTTAAGTGAATATGCATCGCAACGTTCTAAAAAAATCATTAAACCAATCTTAGAAATACTGTCAGGTATTCCAACAATTGTATTTGGTTTCTTTGCATTAACATTTGTAACACCGTTACTAAGATCAATTTTCCCAGAGTTGGGTAGTTTTAACTCAATTAGTCCTGGAATTGTCGTTGGTGTAATGATTATTCCACTCATTTCAAGTATGAGTGAAGATGCTATGTCATCTGTACCTAATAAAATGCGTGAAGGTGCATTAGGATTAGGGGCTACAAAATTTGAAGTTGCAACGAAGGTTGTATTACCGGCTGCCACTTCTGGTATCATGGCTTCAATTGTATTAGCAATCTCTCGTGCAATTGGAGAAACGATGATTGTATCACTTGCTGCAGGTAGTACACCAAATTCAACATTAGAGTTAACAGGTTCAATTCAGACAATGACTGGTTACATTGTTCAAGTTGCTACAGGTGATGCTACATTTGGTTCAGATATTTACTACAGTATCTATGCGGTTGGTTTCACATTGTTCTTGTTCACTCTTGTAATGAACTTAATATCTCAATGGATTACGAAACGCTTTAGAGAGGAGTATTAATATGGAACAAGTGAATAATAATTCAAAATCGTTAGTTAACCAAAATACAGTCGAGAAAAAACTATCTAGTCGATTAACAAAAAATAAAATTAATAAATGGGCATTTTTCGGTTGTACGATGATTGGATTACTCGTATTGGCCGTCCTATTAATAGATACACTAATCAAAGGTGCAGGTCATTTAACACCTTCATTCTTTACTAATTTTTCATCTTCTACTCCGTCAATGGCAGGGGTTAAAGGTGCATTGATTGGTACGATTTGGTTGATGATTACAATTATTCCTATCTCAATTATTTTAGGAGTTGGTACAGCAATTTACTTGGAAGAGTATGCAAAGGATAATGCATTCACAAACTTTATTAAAGTTTGTATCGCTAACCTTGCAGGTGTACCGTCAGTTGTATTCGGTTTACTTGGTTTAACAATTTTTGTGAGAGGTATGGGCGTTGAGGCTTTAGCATTAAGTAACTCAGTACTTGCTGCAGCATTAACAATGTCACTATTAATCTTGCCAGTAATTATCGTTGCCAGCCAAGAAGCTATTAGGTCCGTTCCAAATTCTGTTAGAGAAGCTTCTTATGGATTAGGTGGTAATAAATGGCAAACTATTCGCCGTGTTGTATTACCAGCTGCTATTCCTGGAATCTTAACTGGGTTTATCTTAGCGCTATCTCGTGCATTAGGTGAAACAGCACCGTTAATATTAATCGGTATACCAACCGTATTATTAAACTTACCGTCAAGCATATTCGATCAATTCCAAGCACTACCAATGGCAATTTATAATTGGGCGAAATTACCTCAAGATGAGTTCCAAAATGTTGCTTCTGCAGGAATTATCGTCTTACTCATTATCTTATTATTAATGAATGCTATCGCTATATTCTTAAGAAATAAATACAGTAAAAAATATTAATCATAGAGAGACTAAATTGGGAAAATTGCAAAGCTTTATCAATATTTGCAAACAGTCTGAATAAAAGGAGTTTTAATTATGACTAAAAATGATATTATCGAAGAAAAATCAGCACTAGATGCTCACACAGATCACGACGCAACGCCTGTGACTACAATCGAAGCTGAAAAGAAAGACAATAAAATTCCAGATAGCGAAAAGAAAATCGTGTACTCAACTAAAAATTTAGATTTATGGTATGGTGAAAATCATGCACTAAAAAATATTAATCTAGATATTTTAGAGAATAATGTAACAGCAATTATCGGTCCATCAGGTTGTGGTAAATCAACTTATATCAAGACATTAAACAGAATGGTAGAACTTGTTCCAACTGTTAAAACAGCTGGTAAAATCGTATACCGTGATCAAAACATTTTTGATGAAAAGTATTCAGTAGAAAAATTAAGAACTAATGTCGGAATGGTATTCCAACAACCTAATCCATTTCCTAAATCAATTTATGACAATATCACTTATGGGCCAAAGATTCACGGTATCAAAAATAAAAAAGTACTTGATGAAATCGTAGAAAAATCACTTCGTGGTGCAGCAATTTGGGACGAACTAAAAGATCGTTTAGATACAAATGCTTATAGCTTATCAGGTGGACAGCAACAACGTGTTTGTATTGCCAGAACATTAGCTATTGAACCAGACGTAATTTTAATGGATGAACCAACATCTGCATTAGATCCGATTTCAACATTGAAAGTTGAAGAACTTGTTCAAGAGTTAAAAGAAAAATATTCAATCATCATCGTGACACACAATATGCAACAAGCAGCTCGTGTTTCTGATAAAACTGCCTTCTTCTTAAATGGTTATGTAAATGAATATGATGACACTGATAAAATCTTCTCAAATCCATCAGATAAACAAACAGAAGATTATATCTCAGGTCGTTTTGGTTAATATGCCTATGGCCGTAATTAGACATAAATATGAAGGTCAACTCGAAGACCTAATCAAAGATTTACGTCGCTTAGGTATACAAGTGTATCGCCATATCGAATTTGCATTAAACTCTTTAAGTGAAGAAGATAGAAATTACGCGAGACAAATTATTGAAAAAGATAAAGAAATAAATCAACAAGAAACCAATATAAATGAAAAGGTAATCATGTTAATTTCAAAGCAACAACCTATTGCTTCTGATTTGAGATTGATGATGGCTTCATTGAAAATTGCATCTGATTTAGAACGAATAGGTGATAATGCTGCAAGTATCGCTGAAATCAGATTACGTGCCAAAATTATCGATAATTACGTGTTAACACGTTTAAATACGATGGGGAAATTAGCATTATTAATGCTTAAAGATTTAGACGATGCTGCAAAAAGTAATGATATCACCTTAATCAAAGAAATCATTGAACGAGACGATGATATAGACGACTTATATAAAAACATCGTTAATACAACTTATTTAATTGATAACGATCCATTTGTATCAGGTCAAGCCCATCTTGCTGCGAGACACTTAGAACGAATAGGTGATCATATTTGTAATGTTGCAGAAAACATATACTTTTTCATCACTGGAAATAGGTACGAATCCTATAATAAATAATTTAAACAATATCATCCAACTAATAGAATATAATATAATCAATAACCAAATTTGAAATTCATATAATTAATCCTATGAAATATAACCTAATAAAAAGCAAGTAAATGATTTTTTGTTCATTTACTTGCTTTTTTATTATAGAAAAAAACCATACGCAATGCGTATGGTACAGTATTTACAAACCAGTAAATTGTAACGCACTTGTTAGTGACGGGCACACATTATGTCTATCTACGTATATTTTTATTTTATATCACTTTCGCAGTTAGTTAATTTATTGGTCAGTAGCTTCTATTTCATCGGTAAGTTGCTCTAATTCATTTACTAATTTACCTATATATTGAATTGTCGCTCTCAATGGTTGATCGGTAGTAATATCTATACCCGCAATGCTAGCTAAATCAGCAGGGGACTTACTTCCTCCAGCGCGTAAAGTATCTAACCATTGCTCGACTGCAATCTGTCCTTCATTTTGTATTCTTTGCGACATAACAGTACCAATTGTTAATCCTGCAGAATAAGTATAAGAATAGAGACCCATATAATAGTGTGGTTGTCTCATCCAAGTCAATTCAGCACCTTCAGTTAACTTCACACTATCACCAAAGAATTGACTATAAACATCTCTCATTATTTCATTAAGTTGTGGTGCTGTAAGTGATTCACCTACATCAACTTTATTATATACTTCACGTTGATATGCAGCTTCTAATAAATGTGTAACCATATTATGATAGTATGTTCTTGAAACGATTGAACCAATAACCCAACGTTTAAATTTCGGATCATCACTATGTTCAAATAGATAGTTTGCCATCAACATTTCATTCATAGTTGATGGGGCTTCAACAAAATACATAGACGCTTCAGATTCTAAATAATTTTGTTGGTGTTGGGCTAATGTGAAATGGCCAGCATGACCTAATTCATGAGCTAATACAAATGTTTCAGTCATTTTACCGGTCCAAGAGATAAACACATATGAGTGTGATGCATATGGACTTGCACAATAGGCACCCGTTTCTTTACCTTTATTCTGGGCAAAATCAATCCAACGATCCTCATATGCAGTTTCTACCATATTAAGGTAATCTTTACCTAACACATTCAACGCACCATAGATATAGCGCTTTGAATCTTCAATTGAAATCTCAGGCTCAAATTCAGGATCTATTGAGACCTTTAAATCTTCGAATTTCATTACGTCTAGGCCATGAACACGTTTGAGTAACTTAGCATATTTTTGCATAATAGGAGCTAAATCGCTCATAATAACATCAATTTGTCGGTCAAACATATCACGTGTGACTTCTTGGTCTTGCAATAAATAGTCTATAACCGAGTCATAACCACGTAAATCAGCTTCAATTTTTTCCTGTTGAACCTTCATATTATAAGTTGCAGCAGTCGTATGCTGATATTTTTTCAACGCCTCACTAAAATGCTTAAAGCTCTTTGTTCTAAATGACTCATCCGGATTATCTTCATATTCATTTTCAAATGTTGCATAGTCTAATGGATATGACTGACCATTGTGTTCAAAGGATTCAAAATCAATATCTAACATTTTAGTAATACCATATAATTCATAAGCGCCATCCAATGTAGGGGATAAACTCGCTAAAGTTTTTTCAACTTCAGGTGCTAATAGATAAGGTTGTCTATGCTTTAATTTAGTTAAATAATGAGGATATTTTGAAGTTGAAATAAGTTGAGCCAATTGATTACTATTAAGTTCTAAAATTTCTGATTCTACAAATGCTAACTCACTTGCAATCTTTCCATAACTTGTAGAAAATTTCGAACTTAATGTTTGAGCTGTAGGATTTGTCGTATCAACACTTAGTCTTAATTCAGCAAAATTTGCCATTTTGTCTAGATTTATCAGTATGTTTGCATATTCATCTAATGCTGTTTCAATTAAATCTATGTCTGTTAAACGTCCACTGTAATTTTGATTAAACGCTTTAGCATCTGTTATGGTCTGTTCAATCATTTCATAAAATTGTTGATCTGATAAGAACAAATCTGTAGTGTCCCAAGTTTCATTTGTAGGGACATCATTTCTAAAAGGTAATGCTTTACCCATGTTAACAACTCCTTTATCACTACGTTATATCATACATATTTCATTATACATGAATTTAATGTTTAAAATACAATGCGAGGCATTAACCAATTCGAATCAGATTAAAGGAACATGTAAGGCATTTTATTTATATAGAAGATTTTAATTCAGAAAATATATTAAAAATTATATTTGACCTAATAAATTGAATATTTTAATATAAAATCATACTACTGAAGTCTGAACAGTTATGAATAAAGATATAGTATACTTATAGATAATAAAGAAAGTAGAAGGAGTGCTCCAAATGACAATAATGGATATGCCTAATTTTTTATGGATTACAATTGGAGCTATGATAATATTAACTTTATTTTGTAATCTTGCTTTAAACAAATGGTTTGCACCTGCAATTATTACATTTATCGTCTTGGGTGTTGCAGCATTCTTAATTCCAAACTTCCAAGATATTACTTATGAACCATTACTTGGTTATGCAGCATTTCTAGCTATAGTCAGTTTGATTATTAGTTTTTTAATTTGGTATTTCACACGAGATTTTCGACGCAAACGTAAAGAGAAGAAAATGCAAAAAGCTATTGCTAAACGTGGGGGAATTCCAGAAGAACATATGGAAGATTATAAACACTATAGAAAGCGATAAATAATAAAAACTACGGTAATCCTTATTATTGGGGATTAGCGTAGTTTTTTAGTATAATTATTTTTTGTATGCTTGTTGTATATTGTTTAATTGTTCGATTGTTAAATTGATGCCACCTTCACCAAAGAACCATGCATTCGATTCAAAAGGGGTTACATCATTTTGTTTGATAGCTTTCACATTTTTTATTACAGGATTTTTCAACGTCTGAGGAATATGCTGTTTATCTTGCTTTAAATCTTTTGTTCTATCAATAACAAAAATTTTATCAGGGTTAAGTTTTTCAAGATATTCATTTGAAACTAATATACCACTTGAATTTGCTTTCATTTTCGGATCAGCATGTTTGATGCCTAAATCTTTGTTTAAAAAGCCTCCAAATCTACCACTATCTGCAAATGCTTTAATTCCTTTATCATCTACATTTAAGAACAGCACACGATCATTGTTTATACTCTTTTTAGTTTCATTAACTTTATCATCTAATTTTGAAATTAATTTATCTGTCTGTTGCTCTTTATTAAAGATCTTCCCAATATTTTGTGTATTATGCTTAATAGATTTTATGTAATTATCATTATCTGGACTTACAAATACTATTTTGGCTTTAGGAGCAGCTTTTTTCATTTCATCTAGCGTCTTTGTATGTGCCTGTCTAAATGAAGCAAATATTACATCTGGTTTTGTTTTAGCTAAAGCATCATAATCTGGTTGACCTGGATTACCTAAATTTGTATATTTTTTATCTTTAAACTCATTCAAGCTCTTAGGTAAAAAAGATGCACCTTGACCTTTAGAAATTGCTACGATTTTATTTTGTAATTTCAATGATTTCATAATATCTAAAGCACCATAATCCATAACTGCAACACGTTTAGGATTTTCAGGAACTTTAATTTTTTCTGTTTTCATTTTCCCACGATTATGATCTTTATTTTTATCTTTAAATTCATAAGTTTGTTTATTACTAACTGTTTTTTGATCTTTTTCTGCTTTTTCATTTGAATTGGAACCACACGCTGCTAACATCACAGCAAAACATAAAACTACAAACAATATTTTCTTCATTACTTTATCCTCCTTATAATAGCTTTTATTATATCCTAATTGAAAAGTGTTATCAATTAGATTTTTAAAAACTTAGTTTTATACTATTACTTTGATTGCGGAATAATTCACTTTTTGCAGAAAATATGTAAAATCTAACAAACCAATGATAATAACTACATTAATAAGTACAAACTCACAATCATAGGAGATAAATGTATATCAAAACTTTAACTATTACTGAATGCAAAATAATAGTTAAATATAGGACAATCAATAAAATATACTTGCTTAAAGCAGGTTAACTTAGATGCTAGTGATTTATTATTCAAAATTTACAGGATTGTTCAAATACAAACATATGGAATTGAATAGCATTTTGACTTTAGAGATAAATGTCTTAAAAGAATGAGCTTGAACAAAATTCTGATTAGAATTATCAACAAATTAAATAATATGAATAATTTTATTAGTTAAATGACTCGAATTTGAATTTATAAAATGTGATGAATTAGATTTATAAGCATTAGCAAGCTAAATTATATTTATTGGATTTAGTAACTGAAATCAAGTCTTAAATAATAACATAATTTCAACTATAGAAAACAACCAATAATTAATGAACAGGATTATCTATAATTTTAAAAATTGAAATCTACTAATGAATGATATGAAAGACGTTGATGCAAATTAACAGTATGATAGATGAAATAGGGTTATAATGCGCACTTTTCAATCACTACACATAACTTCCTATAATATATATTATGTAAACTAAAAACAAAATTTCAAAATATGCCATATGAATCAATGACTTTAACTGTTCATTAGTTATATTTAATGTAATTTCATGTTTAATATATTAAACGTTTATAACTGCTCATACATGTTGCTTATTATTACTGAACGATTTATCGTCCTTATAAACTTACAACGATCTAATCCATATATTGCGAATTAACTCGCAATCTTAAAAATTTTACGCCACAACATTCTAATTTTTAAGATTTAATTATATCCATAATACTCAGACAACCAATTGCATTATTGCTCATCATGCTGTAAGTGATTCTAGATTACATTCAACGTACAATGACACGTAAAATTAATTTTCGATGCTCAGAAATTGCAATCTCAGCGTCATAATATCGAACACGCAACATGCTGCTAGATATATCCATATACAGCTGTCATCTTTATGATATATAAATAATAATATGATGGAACAATCCTTAGTTGATTGGTTTTAAACTAAAAGTAAACTACTATAGGTTTACATAACATATTTATGGTTATTTATATTTTATAGTTGCATTTACTTTATATATGTTTATACTGTTATTATTATTAACTTAGGAGTGACTAAAATGAGTCAAAACAATCGAATCAAATGGCCAAGTTTAGTTGTTGGTGTGATTTTCCTGATTATAGCAGTTTTTATCATGAGTTTTCCTCAAGAAAATCTCTTCGTTATTACTTGGCTAATTGGACTATTATTTATAATCAATGGCTTTATGGAGCTTGTGATGAGCTTTAATATGAGGAAGCATACAAATCAAAATTCAGTATTCATAATGCTAACTGCTGTTATTAATATTATTATCGGTATTGTCATTATGCTTAATATTGTTACGAGTACTACATTTATCATTTATCTATTTGCTGTTTGGTTTATTATTCATGCAGTTTTAGCTATATTTACAGTTACACAGCTCGAGAGATCTAATCGTTTATTACACACGATTTCTATTTTTATTAATATTTTAGAAATAATTTTGGGGATACTTTTATTATTTAACCCTATAATTGCAGCTGTGCTAGTATCATTTGTACTTGCGTTCGTATTTGTGATTATAGGTATCTCACAAATTATTATCGCATTATCATAATAAATTAATTTTAAAAACCACATTGTAAGACAAAAGCGTTTATTGAAATAAATGTATTTCAATAAACGCTTTTTTAAAGATAATTCGGTAGTTATAATGACACTATTTCGTTAGCAAATTTGTTAGAGCTAATCATAGGCAATAATCGAGCCATTTCATTGCAAAAACAAAAATTATAAAAATAAATTTTACTATAAAAATATTATAATGTAATGATATTGCAATATAATATTTCGATTGATATACTAAAAATGTGGAAGACATCGAGTATCAACAACTAAGATTATTCCACACAATTTAGTATACTTGTTATATTAGATTGCCATCCTAATATAACTAATATTTTCATTTAAAAATGAAAGACAGCAACCTGAATTTTGCTCATACATAATCAGGTTGCTGTTTTATTTTTGCTATTTTTTCACTTTTTTACGTACATTATTTAATGTATTAAACAGCCAATATTTCGTCTTCTTAATCGGCTTATAGAAGTCACCAATCAACTCTTCAATTTGTACATTAAAGCCTCGTTTAAATCTATATACACCGTAATCCTCACTATTTTCAGTGAAATCACCTGATAATCCATAGAAATTATAACGCGCATACCCATGTTCAAAGCAATAATTCATCATAAACCAATGCATCATATAAGGTCCCATATATTGATTATATTTCGTTGATGATCCACCAGAGAAATAGTTAACTTCATAAGCATTTGCAAAGTAAACACCAGATGCTAGGTTTAATATCGAACCGTCTGTTTGACGTAATTCACTTGCTTGTAACAATTCTTTCTTGTCATGTTCAATTTGTTTATCTAGTTCAGCAATTTTCTTTAACTGCTTATCATTTTTATTTTCTTTTTGCATGATTTGATCTCTACGTGATTCTTTATCATTAATGGCTTCTTGAGTGCTATTAATATATTCATCTAAATCAATATACGCTAACGGCACCAATGCTTTGTCGCCATAATTATCAATAAAATTATAGAAATATTCATCTGTTTTCGATACAAATCCAGTACGTTCTTCTGTTTCTCTGTATAAATCCAAGAATATACCGAACTCATCACGTGATAACATACGTACCTTTACGCCATAATTAATCGCTTTATTAATATTACGCTTTCTTTGGCTATCAAATTGCTTTTTCAAACTAGCAGGCGTTTCATTTTCAAGGTTTAGTACACCCATCCATCTCACTTGGCTTGAAGTATCGTATTTTGTAGTGAAGCCATGATGCGTATAGCCATGTGATTTAAACAGATTAACCAATGCGTCATTTTCATTATATTCTGGTAAAGGATTAATATCTTTATCATAGACATTATAAATCCAATACGGATCCATTTTCACATATAAACAATTGTTTTGTTGTAAATATGTATCTAATTCACGCAAATAGAAATCCACTAAACCTAAATCGTTATAATCCATGACCGGACCACGGTTTGAATAATAAACATAGCTACCCATTGTGGGAATTTTAGAGAAAAGACTAGCAGCAATAACTTGATTATCGTCATCTTTTAAGCCTAATAATACAACTTGAAATCCATCTTCTTCTCTCGTCGCAATATTTTCTTTCACTTGAAAGTAATGACTTTCTAATGCTGGATTCTGTACAAAATTGTCATATTCTTTGACAGTTAACTCTGTAAATTTCATTCTAGCTTAGTTCCCTTCTATAATTTATGTTTACTTCTTTATATCTTTTAATTTTTTAAGTGCTGTATATATTTTATATGCTGGTTTGTTAATTGGTTTGATAAAATCACCAACGTATTCAATTACATCTGCATTGAAACCTTTTTTAAATTTAACTACGCCTGCATCCTCTGCATCTTCTGTAAAGTCACCACTAATCCCATAAAAATTATAGCGGTCTATATTATTGTCTAATGCATAGTTTATCATAGTCCATTGCACTGCATAACTTCCAGCAAAATGTCTAAACTCATTTGATGTACCACCGGCATAGTAGACAACTTCATAAGGGTTGATAATGAAGAATGCTGCAGATATTGGTAACTCATTACCATGTTGCTCTTGTAATGCTTTTGCTTCATCAATTTTCTGTTGATTTGCAATAAGTTGTTTTTCTAAATTATCTCTTTTGTTATAAGCTTTTTTATTTTCTGGACGTTTTTCTATATCTTTTAAAGCTTTGTTGATATCTTTACTTAAAACTTCACGTTCAGCAGTAAGTTCTTCGATATATTCATCAAAATCCATATATGCCAACGGTACCAGCACACGATTTTTATAATATTTCAAACGATTATAATAGAAACTATCGTCTCTATCTTCGAAAGCTTTAGTTTCAGAAGTATCTTCCATAAATGCTCTAAAGATTGGCAATTCATCTTCACCTAAGAAACGTACTTTAACACCATTTTTTTGAACTTTTTTAGTGTTTCGCTTACGTAAACCATCCATGTCTTTTAGGACATCCTTATCAGTCTTATCCTTTAAATCTAATACTGAGTGAAATCTTATTTGAACGACTGGATCAAAACCAGTTAAGAAACCTTGGTGTTTATAACCTAAATGCTTCATCTTATCGAAGATCCAATCATGCCCTGCATTCTCTAATACATCACCATCATGATTTCGATATTGGTAAGGTAAATATGGATCAACTCTTAAATAAAGCGCACGATGTTTCTTTACATATTTTGATAATTCATTAAAGAAGTAATGCACAAGTTCTTTATTTTCAAAATCTATTACCGGTCCACGGTTAGTATAAAAATATTTAAAGTATTTCATTACAGGTACAGCAGTTAATAAACATGCTGCAATAACTTCATTTTCATTATTTTTTATACCTACTAAATGTGTTTCTGTACCTTCTGCAATTTTTAATTCATAGTTCCCCACCATTTGAGTGAAATGGCTATTAGGCATACTATCTGTAAATGTCCCGAATTCTTTTGCAGTCAAATTAGTAAATTTCATTTTATATACTCCTAAATGTCTATGATTCTATTTCTAATATTATAATCTTCAATCTTTATTATTATACAATATTCATTTATAAAACAAAATCAATACCTATGTTCAACGATGTTGATTTAATGCATTTTATAACGTTTTCTTTAAATAAAATAATATTTTACACTTAATCACTATCTATTCTTTCAAAATGTATTAAAAATAAGAACTAGTTACCGTAAAGTACAAAAACTGGAAAACATAAAGTTCTCCAGTTTTATACTACTTAATACAGTAATTAAGCTTTGCTTCTATTTTAATTTATTTTAATGCATCACGCAAAGTTTTACCTATCTCAACACTAGATTGTGGGTTTTGACCAGTGATAAATTGTCCATCTGTTTCAACATGTTCAACAAAATTATCTTTAACAATAAATTTAGCCCCTTGATTCTCTAGCTCTGTTTGCGTCAAGAATGGCACTTTGTCGTCTAATCCCATTGCACGTTCTTCATCATCAGTAAATGATGTTAGCGTAACGCCTTGGACTAAAAAGTTGCCATCGTAATCTTTGGCACCGACAAATGCACTTGGACCGTGACATACAGATGAAATGACTTTGCCATCAGATTTAAAGTCAGCTAATATAGATGCTAATTTTTGATTGTGCGCATAGTCAAAAACTGTACCATGACCGCCCGGTAAATAGACAGCATCGTAATTTTGGACATCAACTGTTTCAATACTTGGCACATCTTTTATAGCATTAACAAAGTTATCATATTGAGTTAACTCATCATTTTGTGTTGAATTGGGATCTAATGGTACTGCTCCACCTTGAATAGACACAATATCTACATCAATGCCTGCTTCTGTTAAAATATTATATGGTTCACTAGCTTCTTCTAACCATAAACCTGTTGGTGTACCATCATCATATTGACTTCTGCTCGTTAATATAAATAAGACTTTTTTACTCAAAATAAGTCACCTCTTCATTAGTAATATGAGTAGTTTCTAAATCTTTATTTTAAACTCATTTCTTCCTTTAATATTTTACCCGTACTAAATAAAGAGTATGCATTTCTTACTACATTTATTTTAACTATCAAGTGCTTGACGAATTGAATTTAAATAATCTGTAGTTGTATCGTGGTTATCTTCGCTAAAACGTCTAACAATCTCACTACCGATAACGACACCATCAGAAGCTTCAATAATATCTTTCACATGATCAGGCGTTCTAATACCAAATCCTGCTACTACTGGTACACTCGAAATTTCTTTAATTTGCTTAATTTTTGACTTTAGTTGTGGATGAAACTTACCATTTTCCCCTGTAGTGGCATTCATGGTAACGGTATAGATAAAACCTTCTGCTTGTTTAGCAATTTGCTCAATTCGTTCTTCAGAAGTCGTCATAGCAATTAATGAAATGATATATAGCTTACGTTGTGGATGGCGCTCCTTTAGTTGTTCTAATAATTCAAATGGCAAATCAGGTATTATTAATCCATACACGCCTGCATCTTCACATGCTGTAAAGAAAGCATCTTCTCCATAAAAATTTATTATATTATAATAAGTCATCAATACATAATCACTCTCAATTTCAGCTTGATGAGATTTTAATTCATCCAATATATATTGAATGTTTACACCTTCTTCAATCGCCTTGCTTCCTGCATCCATAATCACGGGTCCATCAGCAACAGGATCAGAGAATGGCACACCTACTTCTATAATATCTGCACCAGCAGCACTTAAAGTTTTCATATTTTCAATAAAACTTTTGTTTCCCATTATATAAGGAATAAATAGTTTACTCATTATTGTCACCGCCTTGTTGCATATAATTCCTTATCGTTTCCATATCTTTATCTCCACGTCCTGATACAGTAACTACAAGAATTTCATCTTTACTCATCTTTGGAGCTAATGATTCTACATAGCTTAGTGCATGGGCACTTTCAATAGCTGGTATAATACCTTCAGCCTTAGTAAATGAAACAAGTGCATCCATTGCTTGTTTATCACTCGCAGTTTCATAAGTCACACGCCCAATATCATGATAATATGAGTGTTCTGGTCCAACGCCTGGATAATCTAAACCAGCTGATATAGAGTGGGCTAACTGAATCTGGCCATGATCATCTTGTATTAAATACATTTTAGTACCATGTAATACCCCTTCTTTACCTTTGTTGATAGCTAACGCATGCTTATCACTATCAATACCTTCACCTGCAGCCTCTACACCATATAATTTCACAGCATCATTGATAAATGGATAAAATGTACCAATCGCATTAGATCCTCCGCCAACACACGCTACAACTGCATCGGGTAAACGCCCTTCCTTTTCAAGAATTTGCATTTTTATTTCTGATCCAATCACACTTTGAAAGTCTCTAACCATAGTTGGAAATGGATCAGGTCCTAAAGCTGATCCTAATAAATAATGCGTATCTTCTACATGACTGACCCAATATTGTAATGCTTTGTTGACAGCATCTGATAAAGTGCCTTGACCTTCAGTAACAGGTTCAACTTTGGCACCAAGTAATTCCATTCGAAAGACGTTTAAAGATTGTCGTTTTATGTCTTCTTCACCCATAAAGACTACGAGTTCCATATCAAACAATGCTGCAACAGTTGCACTCGCAACACCGTGTTGACCTGCTCCAGTTTCGGCAACTAATTTATTTTTCCCCATGCGTTTAGCCAATAACGCCTGCCCCAAAGCGTTGTTTATTTTATGCGCACCTGTATGATTTAAATCTTCTCTTTTTAAATAAATCTTTGCGCCACCAAGTTGTTCAGTATACGATGCTGCATATGTTAAAGGGGTACTACGGCCTACATAGTCCTTTAAATAGTTATCTAATTCTTGTTGAAAGGCTGGATCTGCTTGCGCCTCTTTATAAGCCTTTTTTAATTCTTGAATTGCAGGCATCAATGTTTCTGGTACATATTGACCACCATATGCTCCAAAAAATCCAAATTCATCTGCTTCTGTTTGTATTTTTTTAACCATTTTGTTGTACTCCTTTCACATATTCAATGATTTCATACATTTTCTCACTATCTTTAACCCCATCAGTTTCAATTCCACTTGCAATGTCATAACCCACATGATTCAAATTAAGTTGTTCGATTTTTTTTATATTTTCCAAATTAATACCACCAGCAATTAAAAATTCAATATCACTTAATGATTTAAGTATCGACCAATCATAAACTTTTCCAGTGCCACCAAAATCTTCAGATGGTGTATCGATAATAAACAAATCAACACTTTGTTGATAATGAATAATAGATTGTTGCAATGTTGCTAAATCTTTTGCAGGTAATGCCTTTATAATTTTTAGTTGTGGTGCAATTTGCTTTATATAATTTATTGTGGCTAAAGTTTCATCTCCGTGTAATTGAATGGTTGTAATACCAGTATGCGTTATTAAGTCAGATATAGTAGTTTTGCTAGGGTTGACCACAATAACCACTTTCTCTTTATCGTCGGGAATGAGTTGGGTGAATTGATTAATGGTTTGTACATCTACAAAACGTTTACTCTTTGGATAATGTATAAAACCAATTGCATCAATATTTAAATTTTTCGCCTTTTCAACATCATCTAATGTTTTAAAGCCACAGAATTTTAGTTTCATTATGACTTCACCTTATCTAATTTTAAGCTTGGCAAAAATTCATTTAATTTATCACTTTTCATCAAAGATTCTCCAATCAACAAGCCATCGATACCTGAATCAACAATATTTTCAACATCTTGTTTGTCATGAATACCACTTTCTGAAATATAGAAATATCCTGATTTTTTATCTTGTAATATTTCATTTGTATGCAGGACATCTGTAACAAAACGTCTTAAATCTCGATTATTCACTCCAATAATTTTAGGATCCAACTTATAAGCACGTGCTAATTCTTGTCTGTCATGAACTTCTATCAAGGCTTCTAGACCTAATGATGTTGCATAATCATATAAATCACGCAATGCTTCATCAGTAAGCACATTGACGATTAATAATATTATCGAAGCACCTGCTTGTTTGGCCACATCGATTTGTATGCGATCTACTACAAAATCTTTGCATAATACAGGTAAATTGGTTTCAACAGTTAATTCTTGTAGCCTTTCATAGCTTCCAGAAAAATAACGTTCATCAGTTAATACTGATACAGCATTCGCTCCATATTGTTCATAATCCTTTACTTGTTGTGTTAAATTCCTCTCCGGTAATTTATCTAGAGACGGACTTTTCGACTTGATTTCTGCTATAACAGCTAAATCATTTGATTGTGCTAACTGTGACTCTAATGTAGGTTTATGGGAAACATCAATTTTTGATAATGATTCTAGTTTTTCTTCATAATATCCTACCTTTATCAGGTCCATTTTATACTCTACGATTTCATCTAATATAGTCATACGTTTTGCCTCCCATTTTATTGTACTGTTCTAATGCTTTACCCTCATTAATCAATGTTTGCGCTTTTTCTACTCCATCTTTGATACTTTCAGCTTTCTCAGCAACGTAAAGTGCTATACCAGCGTTCAACACAACAACATCTCTTTTTGCTGTTTGATCGCTACCAGTCAAAATATTTTTTGTAATTTCTAAGTTATCTTGTGGACTGCCACCAACTAAGGCCTCATTGTTCGCACTTTGTAGTCCGACATCTGTTGCATTTAACGTATAATTGATCACGTCTCCTGTTTCAGTTACCTCATAAATAATATTGTCTCCTGAAAGCGTTGCTTCATCCATACCATTTGCACCATGCATTACGATTGCTCTTTTTCTCCCTAAATCTGCAAGGGTATGCGCAATTTTTTCTAATTTGGATGTTTCATAAACGCCCATCACTTGATAATCCAATTTAAATGGATTAATTAATGGACCAGTAATATTAAATATTGTTGGCGTACTAATTTGTTTTCTAACAGGTTGGATATGCTTCATAATTGGATACGTTTCTGTTGCACTTAAAAACACTAACCCTTTATCTTGAAGTTGTTCAGGTGTTTCCTCAACTGTTCTCGTCTTGATATTCATCGCATTTAATAGATCTGTACTTCCAGAGGCAGATGTTACGCTTTTATTTCCATGTTTAATTACAGGGACACCAGCGCTAGCAACTACAAATGAAACAGTAGTTGAGATATTAAAGCTATTTGACTTATCTCCACCTGTACCACAAACGCACATACTATTGCTATAGGTAGGTTGTTGATCATACATTGAATGAATTAAACTTTTTGAAATATAAGTTAACTCATCTTGAGTAATTTCCTTTTCTGAAAATGTCTCTAATAATTTCACCTTTTCACTATCAGTTAAATCTGTGTTGATTAGACTGGAAATAAATTCATTCATATCTTCTTGATTTAATGGTTTATATTGATTTAACTTTGTTTGTAATTGCATTGTCTTTTGCCTCCCTTACTATTTCGATAAAGTTTTTGATTATTGTTTCACCATATTCTGTGGCAAATGATTCAGGGTGATACTGAATACCAAAATGTAATTCACTTTGATGTTCAAATGATTGAATACAATCCGCGGTTTCTGCAGTTATTGTTAAACAATTAGGAAATGTTTTAGGATTACTAATCAACGAGTGATATCGCATTATTTCAGAATATTCTGGCATATTTTGATATAAAGGTGTATCTTTGATTACTTTCATTTGATCTGTTTTTCCGTGCTTAATGCTATCAGCTTGTATTACATCTCCACCATAATATGCTGTTAAAGCTTGCGAGCCTAAACAAACGCCTAATATTGGTTTATCTTTATAATGTTCAATGATTGTCATTAAATCCTTTGTATCTAACGGATGTCCCGGTCCTGGCGAAATTAATACACCGTCGACATTCAAATCATATATATCAGGATCATCTGGATATTTCACTATAACTTCTTCTTGTTTAGCAATCATATCTACTAAGTTATAAGTAAACGAATCATAATTATCAACTATAAGAATCATGGTGATACCTCCAATAAACTTTTAGCTTTCAATCTTGTTTCTTCATATTCTTTTTCTGGAATAGAATCATATACAACACCACAACCTGCTTGTACATTAACATGTGTATCGTCTATCATCATTGTACGTATTGCTAAAGCAAAATCTAAATCATGATTACAATTGATATAACCTATACCTCCACTATAAATACCGCGTTTATGTGGTTGCGCTTCATAAATACGTTGAATTGCTCTTAACTTCGGTGCACCCGAAACTGTTCCAGTAGGTAATAAACTTGCAATGACTGACATCGGTGAGTAATCGTCGTTTAATTTACCCGTCACTTCACTGACAATATGAATAACGTGTTCATAACGCTCAATTGCCATTAGTTTTTCAATTTTTGAAGTTCCCGTCGCACTAATTCTATGAATATCATTTCTTCCTAAATCAACTAGCATACTGTGCTCGCTTAACTCTTTTTCATCATTTTTTAGTAATTTTTCATTTTCAATATCTTCAGCTTCATTCTTACCACGCTTAATTGTGCCTGCTATTGGATTTGTCACAACTGTATCACCTTTCACCTTAACAAAGCTTTCTGGTGAACTACCCACAACGATAGGCTCATCCATATTGAGATAATACATATATGGACTTGGATTTTGACGTTTTAAATTTTGATACAATTGATAAGCTAATTGCTTTAGATGATTGCCAAATTGATGACGATAACTATAAATAATAGAGGGTACGACTTGGAACATATCACCCTGCTGTATTAAAGACTTCATAGCACTAACCGTTTCTTCAAATTCTGACTGTGTCATATTAGCTTCAATCTGCTTATTACTTAAATCATGCGCTTTATATTCAGGATAAATCGTAATATGCTTTAATTCGTTAATTCTATCTTGAACACGCTGTTTCAATTCAGATTCTGCTTGATTTGAAAATAAATTAGTTGCGATAATAAACAATTGCTCTTTATAGTGGTCAAACACATAAACATCTTCTACCATATGAAATTTAGCATCATGCTGTGGATGATCTTCCAATTCAATTTGTTTTAAAACAGGAAACTCATGTCTAACTAAATCAAAACTACATGATCCTACAAACCCTGATATAAATGGTAGAGCTGCTAATTCACTATCATCGATTTCCGCTTTATAGTCGTTGACCAACACTTTCAATGCTTGATAAGGGTTATCATTAATTATTTTTTGTTGTTCATTCGTTACAACTTCTAAAGTTTCGTTATCTAATGTTACGGATCCATACGTATCAAATATCACAATGGAATAACGTCCCTTTAATTGTGATTGATCCGAACTTTCAAGGACAATTTTTTTCTTTCTTAATCTCGCTAATGCTTCCGGTGTTACTTCAGCATTTAATTTTTCATAATATATTTTCATTTCAACTTACCTCCTAATAAAAAAACAGCACCCTTAACTCAAATTATGTCAAGGACGCTGTCGCGCGGTACCACCTAAATTTAGTAGAAAAAAATCTCTACTCACTCTTAAGTTATTAAATTTTAAATCCAACAAAACCCAATTTCAGTTTATGTGAGTGTTAGTTTGCATCGACCACTAACTTTCTGAAACTACTCATTCATAACCTACTACATTTTGTTTTCCATAATTTTGAATATAAAAAGACACCACAATAACGCATTCTGTAAGGACGCGTTACCGTGGTGCCACCTTAGTTAACAATTTCATTTGTTCACTTAAAAAATATAATATTATACATTCAAAAGCCCAATTCACAATATATGCCGTGCTAATTTTCATCAACCATTAGCTTTCTGTGTACTACGAATCATATATGTTACTCATACTTTCAAATGGCAACCAAAGTTGCAAAAAGTAATTAACTAGAATAATACGAGCATCTCAGTTATTTGTCAACAGTAATCATCTTTTTTTTGAAAATTAATATCCTGTTATATATATTAAGCATCTACTAATTTAGTAAAAACTAACTTTGGATTGATCTTTATCTAATTTTATAATGACATTAGTATTGTCTCGTTCATGTTTACCATAATGTTCTTGTACTCCCGAAAATCTTGAATTACCTATTTTCTTCGTTGACAATTTACGATTAACATTAAGCATTCCCATATTTTCTAGGTCTTCTTTATATTCTTTCATATCATTTATTGATACACTAACTAAACTCGGTAGGTCAATCATTGTTTCTTGATGCTTTCCATTTTTCAGCGTAGTTTCAATATTAAACTTATGAAACTTTGGTTTTACATACTTTATTGTTCTTAAATCCTTTAATTCTTCATTGTATTTCTTATAATCTGAACTGCCCTTTTTTTCATAAGAAATCAATGATTTTAATGTATCTTCTCTAGAGCTATATTCTTTATCAAAGTTATGTTTATCCTGTTTCGCAGCCCATTTCACCACTTCTTTATCATCTTTTTTAGACAATTCTTTTAAGTTCGTTGTCGATTCTTCTAAATTATATCCTTTCATTTTGCCATCTTTAACTTGTATAATTTGAGTTATTTCATTAACTTTATTAATTTCTTTCGACGATTGATGAGATATGTATAAAATATGTTCCCCAGTTCCAAGTTTTGATAATGCTAATGGTTTATCTTCTTTTTTAGAATTAAAGCCACAACCTGCCAGTAAAATTGTAAACATTAATAATATTCCTATAACTTTTTTCATCATTGTCTCCTTTTCTGTTATTAAATTTTATATTATTCGTCATCATTCATTCTAGGATGCATTTTCTTTACATCTCTTTAATATTTCAAACAATATAAATTTATATTTTTTAACTTTCTTACGTTTTAATTATACATTGAAATTGATTGTGTTAATACATTTTTTTGTGTTACTAAATTTTAATACGATAATAGATTTTCCAATTACATAAATTGATATTGTCAAACACAAAAACACCCCTAAAAGTGAGTTTTTGGTTCTACTTTCAGGAGTATTTATAAAGATATTAAATTGACTTATAAAGCTGTAAGACAATATGCCTTTAGTAATGCTGCAGTGGCATTTAATGAGTCGATGTGTGTTCTTTCAAGTGCGTGTGATGATTCTATACCAGCACCAAATAAACCATGTCGTACATCTGCACCAGCTTTGAGCGCTGCTGATGCATCGGAACTATAATATGGATAAATATCAATTTTATATGGTATTTTATTAATTTTGCAGAGGCTAACGAGTTGTTCCTTTAAGGCTTTATGATATGGTCCTGAACCGTCTTTAGCACAAATTGAAACTGTGTATTCGTCGGATGCTTGGCCATCGCCTAGCGCTCCCATATCTAAAGCAATATATTCAACAACTTTAGGTGATATTGATGCATTTGCACCATAACCAATTTCCTCATTATTAGAAATATAAAATTGTGTCGTTTGTGGTAATGTTAATTGATTATGTTTGATATCCTTCAATAATTCAATAATCATTGCAACACTTGCTTTATCATCTAAATGACGCGATTTAATAAATCCAGATTCTGTTATTTGTGTCCTAGGATCGAAACTGATAAAGTCACCGACCTCAATCCCTAAACTTTCTGTATCTGCTTTGCTCATTACCTTTTCATCTAAACGTACTTCCATATGTTCTATATCCCGTGGTAGTTGATGATTATCACGATATACATGTACACTCGTTTCATGCATACAGATTGTGCCACTATAGATTTGACCTGCTGCTGTTTCTATTTCACAGTATTCACCTTCGATCGCATTATAATGAAATCCTCCGATTAATGTTAAAGCTAATCGCCCATCTTCTTTGATTTCTTTTACCATTGCACCTAATGTATCAACATGTGCAGTTATACATTTATACTGTGCATCGTTTTGACCATTAACTGTGATTAATAATGCACCTTTGTTAGTGATTTCCGTATCAAAACCTAATTTCTGTGCGTGTTGCTGTACATACTCTATCGCACGTGTAGTATGGCCTGATGGACTATTAATCTCTGTAAGTTCTTTAATTGTTTTAAAAATAGCTTCCATATGTACTACCTCACTTATGTTGATTTAATTAATAACTTTTAGTTATTTTTATTTCCGTTCTTATAATTATATATAATATACCTACAAAAAATAGTAAAACTTGAATAATTAGTGAACTTGGTGTTAACCACGTTGCGATAGCCCAAAGTAACGCTAAGACGCCTAATACAACCCCTACTTTGTTTACCTGTTCTGAATATTTTAAAAACATTTGTTGTGCAAATTGCCAACTTTTATCATTTTTCAATGATTTAAAACTGCGATAGCCCATTAGTAAATTGGGTTTAGCTATAAAATTTTGCTGCACATTCTTCTTGAAATTTCGTATGATCAAATGATGCGCTACTATGAAAGTTAGCAAAAGCATATTGCTACTTATCCTCCCTTAGATAAATTAACACAAAGATAGCCAACCCAAGTGATGATTTAATCTTGGGTTGGCATTTTATAAACTATATGTCTCGAACACTAAATGTTGAGTGTTTATTAGTGCAATTTCAATAATCATATAAAAGTATCTATTAAACATGTATCATTCCAAATATAAATTACTTAAATATATGACTAAACTTGTTACCTTAATACATTCTTAAGTGTTTATTCGATTTAATCTTTTTGAATTTCTTCCACTGTTTCTTCAACTTCTTGGCGCGATATTTTCTCACGTCCATTTTTCATTGCTTTTAAACTTTTATATGCAAGCGCTAGAGGTAGTCGACAGAATAATAATATCGTCTTTTTATTGATATCCTTTTTATATTCATCTGCTTTAGCTAGATTTTCTTCAGCATATTCAAATAAATCATCACGCGTCCAACCATCTGGTTTAAAGCTCACGCCACGTTCTTCTAAGTCTTCATCTTCATTACGCAAGATATTCACGGCTTGTAGACCTCGACCAAAGCCAATTGCTAAATCACGGTCAGTCTTAACACCGGCACAAATGTCCCAAATTTCTGACAACATGACACCTACTAATCCAGCAACATAATATGTATAATCATCCAAATCTTCTCGTGTATGGATTTCCCAGTTTGCCTTAGCCCACTTCGCCATACCATATGCCATCTCACTCGTAGATGACTTAACAACTGTTAATGTCTTATCTGGACAAGCCTCCAACCAATCACCTAAACGACGGGTAACTTCAGGCATATCATCTAGAACAGGTTCTAAAATATTAAGATATTCGGTCTCATTAAATGGTTTCTTTAACAAATCACTGACTTGCATTAATAAATCATATTTCAAATCATTATCGATTTCTTCATGATCTTCAATTTCATCAATTGCACGCATTACCAAATAAGCCGATGCAACTGTATGTTTGATTTCTTTATCTAAAAAAGTAATCGGTATATAGAATGTACGGCTCGTTTCTTTCAGAACTCGCATTGCATCCTTTGGGAAATTCTTTTCTGTCATTTTCTTGTTACCTCCCTTTTTTAAAATACTATCACATAATGGCAAAATAAAACATTATTCCAAGGCAAATTCAATTTATAGCCTTCAATTATCTATAAACAATATTTATTCTATAATTTACAATAAATAAGGTTTGCAATATTAAAAAATTATCATTTATATTTTTTGTATTATCCTAGTGATCAATACCCTTTTTGAAAATCAACTTTATTATTGAGATGATTTTTATTTTCTATATTTTGCAATGTCTCATAAAAGCATGCAACTGCATCATCAATATCTGTCAACGCTGATATGTGTGGTGTGATAGTTATATCACTTCTATCCCACAGAACAGAATTTGTCGGTAAAGGTTCTTCATCCACAACATCTAATATAGCATGGCGAACAGTATTATTTTCTAGTGCTTGTATTAAGTCCTCAGTATTGACAACTTGTCCCCTGCCTACATTAATAAAGACTGCTTTATTAAACGTTTTAAAAATAGTGCTATTAAATAACTGATTTGTTTCTTGTGTTAAAGGCAACGTGCTAATTATGTAATCTGATTTTTCTACATATTGACTAGATTGTGCTACTGTTGTCACAGCTTTAAATTCACTTTTTTGCTCGCCACTATACGAAATACCGTATACTGTAATACCTAATAACGAAAAAATTTCCGCTATTTTCTTACCAATTTCCCCTGTTCCAAATAGAGTTACTGTAATTTCCTTTAATGGTTTAGGAGTGACAACAGACCATTGTTTATTTCTTTGCTGTTTCTCTAATATTTCGTGATGTTGTGCTTCTTTAAGCATGTAACTGAGACAATATTCTGCCATTTTTTGTCCGAAATCTGTTACTGTTCTCGTTAAAAGTGTTCCTGATTCAAACCAACCCTTTAATTGTAAATAATTATTTACACCAGCATTGAACGTATGTACCCACGAAACTTGCTGCGGTTGAAAGCTTTGGCTAGGGCTAAAACCTACATATACATCTGCCCATATTAAATCATTATTATCTATTTCCTGTAATTGCTTAAATAATAAATTATAATTTTTTAATTTTGGTAGATATTCATGAAATGCTGCTTGATAATCACCAGCTATTAATATATTTTGAATCTTCATTATTATTCTCCTTTGTTAACTGTACCAAATCATACCTTCTATAATTATACATTTAAATTTTTATTCTTCGTTAATATTCCCTTCACTGTATCGACTAAATATACTGATTGATGTTGCTTATTAATACTTGCTACTATACAATATTACTATTCTGAAAATTTTGATAGAGGTGATTCGCTTTATGAAACAAATTCTTTTCGTCGGATTAGGTTTAATTGGCGGAAGTTTAGCTAGCAATCTTCGATATTATCATGATGATATTGAAATTACGGCATTTGATGCTGATGCATCACAACTAGAAAAGGCACATTCTATCGGCATTATCGATTATAAATCTACAGATTATCAGGCTTGTGTCGAAAATGCAGATATTATTATTTATGCCACACCAGTTCAACAAACAATTAAATATCTTCAAGAATTACCTAACTATCATATCAAAAAGCATGTCATCGTTTCTGATACGGGTAGTACAAAATCTACAATACAGCAGTACGAAAGTTATTTATTAAAGCACGATATTCATTTAGTTGGTGGCCACCCTATGGCTGGAAGTCATAAATCGGGAGTTCTTAACGCAAAAAAACATTTATTCGAAAATGCATTCTATATTTTAGTACATAATGAATCAGCAAATGATGATGCATTTGAAATTATACAAGAGCTATTGAAAACAACTGATGCTAAATTTATTTCAACAACTGCTGAAGAGCATGATTTTGTTACTGGTATCGTGAGTCATGTACCACATATCATCGCATCTAGTTTAGTACATCTTAATGCTGAACACGTTAAAGATTCATCCTTAGTTAAAACATTGGCAGCTGGTGGTTTTAGAGATATTACTCGAATCGCTAGTAGTAACCCTGTCATGTGGCGTGACATCACATTAGAGAACAAAGACACAATTTTAAAGTTATTACGAGAATGGAAACATCAAATGGCTGATGTGATTGATTTAATAGAACATAATAACCCTAAAGACTTACATGATTTCTTTAATGACGCTAAAGTATATCGTGATGAATTACCCCTTAAATCACAAGGTGCGCTGTCTGTCGAGTATGATCTATATGTAGATATTCCGGATAAACCAGGTATGATTAGCAAAGTAACTCACATCTTAAGTTTACATAATATTTCTATAAGTAACCTTAGAATATTAGAAGTCCGTGAAGATATTTATGGAGCCTTGCGTATTAGTTTTAAAAATCCTGAAGATCGCAAACACGGTGCTGAAGTACTAAGTGATTTTGATACTTATTTCGACTAGATTTTCATTGCGATATTTTGTGTAATTTACATCAAAAACCCAACACTCCCATTTTTAGGGGAATGTTGGGTTTTGTTTTGTTCACTAATGGTTTTAAATCAATGCATCTATCTTCGCAATATTTTCTTCGGTTGTTGCCCAGCTCGTCACAAAGCGTATGATTGTATGTGTTGCATCATATTGTTCCCATATCGAAAATTTTATTTTTGTTTGTAGTTCTTTTAATTTATCGTTATGTACAATAAAAAATTGTTGGTTTGTTGATGAGTCTATATACAGTTGATAACCTTTGTTTACAAATGATGTTCTTAATTTTTGAGCCATTTTTATAGCATGTTGACTAATTTCAAAATACAAATTATCCGTGAACAATTCTAAAAATTGCACACCTAATAATCTACCCTTTGCTAATAGAGCGCCATGTTGCTTAATACGTGTTACAAAATGCTTTGGCATATTATTTGAAGTAAAGACAACCGCTTCACCACAAAGCGCCCCTATCTTTGTACCTCCAATATAAAAAACATCACTTAATTGTGCGATGTCTGCTATTGTTACATCTGAGTAATCACTTGCCAATCCATAGCCTAACCGTGCCCCGTCTATAAATAGTGGTATTTGATACGCTTTACAAACCGCAGATAGTTGCTCTAATTCTTGCTTTGAATACAATGTTCCATACTCAGTTGGAAATGAGATATAAACCATGCCTGGAAATACCATATGGTCATGGTTAGCATCGTTATAAAATACTTCTATATAGTCCTTTACTGATTCGGCGGATAACTTCCCGTTACTTGAAGGAAGCGTTATTACTTTTTTACCCGTAAATTCAATCGCTCCCGCTTCATGAGTACTGATATGTCCTGTATCTGCTGCAAGTACACCTTGATATGGTTCTAACATAGTATCTATAACGATTTGATTAGTCTGTGTTCCACCTGTTAATAATTGTACTTCTGCTGTTGGTAAGCCTATCACTTCTTTAATACGTTCTTGAGCTTGCTTTGTATATGAATCAGTACCATAGCCTGACTCTTGAACCATATTAGTTTCAATCAGTCGCGCTAACACTTTTTCATGTGCACCTTCTAGATAGTCATTTTCAAATGAAATCATTTATGAGTCTCTCCTTCTATATCCGGACTAACCACTTGACCTAATATGTTTTCAATAGTTTCCATTGCTTCTTCTAATGCTTTAACTTCACCTGGTGAAATATCAGCGATTAACTTTTCCACCTTTTTATTTGATGCAGTTTCTACATATTCATTAAGCTTTTGCCCTTCTGCTGTTAGATAAATATGCAATTTTCTACTATCTTCTGAATCCTTTTCACGATATATATAGTCAGCAGTTAATAGTTTATCAAGAATCCTGCTTAAATAACTTTTATCTATATCTAAATAGGTTGTTAATGTATTAGCTGTTATACCACTATTCCTACTAATTTCTCCTAATATTCTCATCTCTATCATAGAATAGTTTAAATTAAATACTTTCTTGTCAAATATACCTAAGATTCTTGTATAGTAGCGATTAAACTTTCTTATTGTCTGTACACTCAAATTCAACACCTCATTAGTTTACTTTGTCAACTAATTGCAGCATAGATTAATAAGTTGATTTTGTCAACTATATAAAAGGTATGTGTTTGCTACATCTTATGTCCAGCCATTAATCCTAATCTTCCATTCTTTGTCCCTGCTGCAGTATACGATACAGCTCGAGACACTATGCCTCTACCATACTTTCTTTGTAATTCATCAATTGCTTTAGCTAAACGTTCCTTGCGCTTTCTTTCATATTCATCGATAAATAAATTCAGTTGTCTCTCCCTCTCGTTGACAAACTGTGTTAATGACACGCTCAATGTACGATATAATGCTGAACGATCACATAATTTATCTGCAAAATGCTCAATAACTTGAAATATTTGATCATCTAGATTGGTCGGGTTATCCAAAGTATATTGTTTACTAATACCTCCTTCATCACTGTAACCAAATGAAAAATGGATAGTCTTTGCTAATTTATTCCTTGCTCTAACACGACTTGCTACATCCTCTATAAGTTCACGCATCACAACCTTTGTTTCTTCATATCGGTAATCTCTCATCAATATTTGGCTTTTACAAATGGAGGGATTCATCACTTCATACTTATCTCTCACTCTACTTTGATCTATACCATTCGCATGTAAATGTAAATCTACGCCGATAATACCTAAATCCCTCTTTAAGTATGGATATGGGTAGTTAGCTAAATCACCAATAGAGAAAATCCCTCTCTTATTTAATTTGGCTTCTGTACGCTTACTAATTCCCCAAAATTTACTCAATGGTTTAATTGGCCATAACTTTTGAGGAACATCATGATAACGCCACTCTGCTATCATTTTCGGACTATGTTTCGCTTCAATATCCATGGCTACCTTACTCAACAACATATTAGATCCGATACCAATACTACAATCAATCCCTGTCTCTTCCTTTATCTCATACTGTAATCTTTCACAAAATGAATGTAAGGTCGTGCTAAACCTATGATAGCTATCTGTAACATCGATGAAAAATTCATCCACGCTATATTGGTGCAAATCTTCAGGTGCAACATAACGTAAAGCAACCTTAGAGATTGCTATCGATACTTCTAAATATTTGCGCATACTTGGGTTAATAATATATATGTCATTTCTATGTGGTATTTCAAACAACCTAGATCCAGTCTTGATTCCCAATTCCTTTAAAGGTCCTGTGGCTGCTAATACAACAGAACCTTGACGTTTAGTATCAGCTACGACTGCAAGTTTAACTTCTTTTGGATCTAGTCCCTTCTGTATGCAAGACACACTTGCAAAAAAGCTCTTTTGATCTATACATAGCACATCTCTTTCTTCCACTAGATTATAATCATACATATCCATAATGAATGCCCCCTTCATAAAAATATTATATACGAACAAGTGTTCCCTTTCAACAATTAACGAACGAACGTTCTGTTCGAATAAAATTTCTAACTTTTGGGAATTTTCATGCTATAATGAATGCGTCAATTATAGTTAAGTAGGAGGAATTGCAATGCCAATCGTCAATGTAAAATTATTAGAAGGTCGTTCAGATGAGCAACTCAAAGCGCTTGTTTCTGAAGTAACACAGGCAGTTGAAAAAACAACAGGTGCAAATAAAGAAGCAATCCAAGTAGTGATTGAAGAAATGAATCCTGCACATTACGGTGTTGCAGGCGTAAGAAAATCAGATCAATAAAGTATCTATGACTAAGCATAACAATGGTAATACAATAAAGAAGCGCTCACTCCTAAAGTGAACGCTTCTTTATTATTATTTATTCATTTAAAAACTTTTTAACTTCTTCTTTGTTCTTAGCTTTATCAATTTGTAAAGCACTACCATCTGTTGGTGTCTGTAAATCTTGGTAAGTACCTTTAATTGGTAATGTAACAGAATCTATATTCTTATCACCACGAATACCAAAGTTTAACGCAGTTTGTATCAATGCTGAATCTGGCATATTGGTATTCAAATATCCTCTTAATATACCAGCCACTTTTGGTAATTTAGGTAATGTATCTAGACTCACTAATTCCTTCTTCAGTGATTGCATAACTTGTTGTTGTCTTCTCACACGTCCAAAGTCACCTTCAGCGTCATGTCTAAATCGCGCATATCCTAATAACTCTTTACCATTTAGTCGATGATTACCTTTTTTTAGAGATACGCCGATATTTGCTGACATATCCTTTTCAACATCAATTGGGACACCATCAGGTTCAAGTTCATCAATCATTTTCTCAAATCCAGTAAAGTCTAAGATTGCGTAATATTCAGGATCAATATCTAAATTCTTCTTCAATGTCTGTCTCAGTAATTCAGGACCACCAATTGAATAAGCTGAATTTATTTTGTGTTGCCCACTACCTGGAATATCTGCATATATATCACGCATAACGGACATCATTTTCATTTTCTTATGAATATAATCATACTGCGCAATCATAATAGAGTCTGTTCGTGAAATACCACCTTGCTCTTTATCTGCACCCAGTACCATAATTGTAATCTTGCCATCATTTTTAGAAGCACCATTAAATTTATGTGCTTTGAGTGTCTTGCCATGGTCTTTGGCATAGTCTATTCCTGAATGATAACCATGTACACAATAGCCAATAATAATAGCTAAGATTACGACGAAAATCAAAATAATAAACGGAAACTTTCTAATTCTCTTCTTTTTTACTCTTCTCATAGAACTGTCGGTCGTTCTTTTTTCTGTAAATTCATTGTTGCTTTGTTTGTCTTCACTCATTAGTATCAACCTTATATCTTCAAAATTGCACATTTATGTACTATAATTAATATATACTAACTTATATAAAAAGTGTATAAAAATCAAGAAAAAACTTAATAAATGGTACTAAAGTCCAATACAGAAAGGATGTTAATCATGAATATAAACAAAGCATACTTCGCCGGAGGTTGCTTTTGGTGCATGGTCAAACCATTTGATACATTTGAAGGCATTGAAAAGGTAACCTCTGGTTATATGGGAGGTCATGTCGACAATCCAACATATGAACAAGTGAAGACTGGCGAAACTGGGCATCTAGAAACTGTTGAAATCGAATATGATGTCGCATTATTTTCGTATAATAAATTATTGGAAATATTCTTTTCTGTAATTGATCCAACAGATGCTGGTGGCCAATTCCAAGATAGAGGCGCACAATATCAGACAGCTATTTTCTATACAAATAATGATCAAAAGGAATTAGCTGAAGATTATGTAGAAAAGTTAAAGCATACAATCGATAAAGACAAAGCGATTGCCACACAAATCTTACCCGCTTCTGAATTCTATAAAGCTGAGGAAGAACATCAAGATTTTTATAAAAAGAATCCTGAACGCTATGCTAAGGAACAAGCTGATCGCAATCAATATAAAAATAGTAGTGATGTTTAGTCTGTTGTTGATATGGCATCAACACTCACAATTTGAATAAACTGTACTACAATCCATTCAAGTAATACCCAAAAACATGTGAAATACATAAGACACCTCGATAATTTGGTATATATTCTTATTAAATTATACGACTGTGGCTTATCCCTTTATCAAATAAGCGCACCGATTAAAATTTAATATTTCAATCGATGCGCTTTATTATTATAATCTAAAACGATTCTTTCTAAGATTTACTTTTGCTGTTTCATTTTCAATGGTATTTTATGCTTTTTAGCAACCTTTTTACCATCATAAAGTTTCATAACTGTTTTAATACTTTCTTCTCCCATTAAACTAGGTTGTTGAGCTACTGTTGCAAATAATTTTTTATTGTCTACTGATTTTAACGCATCTTCATTTCCATCAAAACCAATAACTTTAATATCTTTATTACCTATAGCCTCCACTGCTCCTAAAGCCATTTCATCATTTTGAGCAAAGACGGCTTTAATATCAGGATGCGCTTGGATAATATTTTGTGTGACATTCAACCCTTCCGTTCTGTTAAATTTCGCACTTTGTTTTGATACGACATCCAATGATTTATCAGCGATATTATGGAATCCTTTACCACGTTCTCTCGTCGCACTCGCACCAGGAATACCTTCTAATTCTGCCACCTTGGTATCTTTGCCTATTTCATCAACAATAAGCTGTGCACCCATCTCTCCACCTTTAACATTATCAGAAGCAATAAATGACGCTACTTTCCCTTTAGAAACTTCTCTATCTAAAGTAATTACTGGAATATTTTGGTCATTCGCAATTTGTATGCTACCTGAAATAGCGTCTGAATCAGTAGGATTTACTATTAAGTAGTCTACGTTTTGCTGAATTAAATCATCGATATCATTAGCTTGTTTTGCTGCATCATCTTGCGCATCCGCAAACTTGACCTTTACGCCCTGTCGTTTCGCTTCATCTTCTATGCCTTGTTTAATTTTTACAAAGAAAGGATTATTCAAAGTAGAAATACTAACACCAATTACAATATCTGATTTCTTCTTATCCGATTTACTATTACTATTATTTTCTAAAGGGGATTCAAGCGAACAACCTGTTAAAAATAATAGTACAGCAATTAAACAAATAAAGATTTTCTTCATACTCTAAACCCCCTATTTATTCTTTCTATCAATCAACACTGCTATAATAATCACTACACCTTTAACAACTTGTTGGTAGAAAGATGATACACCAAGCAAATTCAAACCGTTATTTAACACACCGATAATCAATACACCAATAAGCGTACCGACAATTCGACCCTTACCACCTGTTAGTGAAGTACCACCTAATACAACAGCGGCAATGGCATCTAATTCATATGACATACCTGCAGTCGGTTGAGCCGAATTAAGTCTCGATGTTAAAATCGCTCCAGCAAGTGCAGACATTAGCCCTGCTAAACCGTAAATACACACTTTCAGTTTATTAACTTTTATACCTGAAATAAATGCAGCCTTCTCATTACCGCCCATAGCATAAGTCTGTCTACCAAATATCGTCTTATGTAGTATCACATAGAGAATAATAAAGGTAATGAACATCGTAATGGCAGGCACTGGAATACCAATAAAATAACCTCGTCCAAATAATTGAAATGCATAACTGCCGTTTAAATTCGTTATTGGATTACCATCTGTAATAACAAGCGTTACGCCTCGAAATACAGTCATTGTAGCCAAAGTTGCAATAAATGGTGCCATTTTCCCTAAAGTAATTAAGAATCCATTAATCGCACCTAAGACTGCTCCAAAAATGCATCCGATAATAATAGCGATAATACCATCAACACCAGAAACCATGAGAATTGCTACTAATGCACTAGATAAAGCTAAAGTGGAACCAACTGATAAATCTATTCCACCTGTTAAAATAACAAAGGTCATACCAAATGCAATTAACCCATTAATTGATACCTGTCTCAATAAGTTAAATAAATTGGATGGTTCCAAAAATGCACTGTTTAAAATACTAATAATAATAACGAGTAAGATTAATCCAATAAATGGAATTACTTTTTCTAAATAAGATAATGATATTTTAGATTGTTGCATCTAAATTCCCTCCAGTAGCTAACGTCATAATATGCTCTTCAGATAATTCATCTTTATTTAATATGCCTGCAATATGTCCCTCATGAACCACTGCTACTCGATCACTCATACCAATTACTTCAGGAAGCTCAGATGAAATCATAATAATCGACATACCGCGTTCAGTCAGTTCATTCATTAATTGATATATTTCTCTCTTAGCACCGACATCTATACCTCTTGTCGGCTCATCTAAAATTAACACTCTAGGTGCGGTTGCAATCCATTTAGCCAATACAACTTTCTGCTGATTTCCACCAGACAAATCTATGCAACTATTTTCTTTACGTCCTTTAATATTTAAGCGTTGAATCATTTGATCAGTATATTGATCCATTGATGATTGTACTAATAAATTCGTCTTTGAAAAGCTTTTTAACGCAGGTAATGTCATATTCTCTACAATTGTATCTTGTAATACTAGACCTTCTTCTTTTCTATTTTCTGTAATAAAAGCTAATCCTTGCTTAATTGCTTGATTCGGATTGTTAATATGAAGCGGTTGTCCTGCTAATTCAACATGCATTTGACCTACATCCAAACCAAACAATACACGCATAATTTCGGAACGACCTGCTCCCATCAATCCACTAAATCCCAGAATTTCTCCTTTATTCAACTCAAAGTTCACATTTTCAATACCATGCGCTTTGCTATTCAAATTTTGCACAGTTAAAATCGTTTCACTTGCAGTAAAATTTCTATGCGGATATTGATGATCCAAATCTCTACCAATCATTGCTTTGATGATTTGTTGCTGTGTTGTCTGTTCTGTTTGTGTCGTCAATATTGAACGGCCATCTCGCATGACAGTGATACGGTCTGACAACTCAAAAATTTCTTCCATTCTGTGCGAGATATACACAAATGATACGCCTTCACTTTTTAACTTATTGATTTGTTCAAATAACACTGTTATTTCACTATTTGTTAAAGCTGCCGTAGGTTCATCCATGATAATTATTTTGGCATCTTGCATTAACGCTTTACTTATTTCCAGCATTTGCTGCATACCTACAGATAAATTACTCGCTAATTCATTCAATTCAATTTTGAGGTTCAACTTTTCAAATAAAGCTAAGGCTTCTTTACGCATCGTTTTATTATCAATTAGACCGAAACGTTTCACCTTTTCCTTTCCTAAAAACAAATTCTCCAAAACTGTTAAATTAGGCCAAATATTTAATTCTTGTTGTATAAATGCAATCCCGTTTTCTTCAGCATCTTTAGTATTTTTGTACTGTACTTCGTGACCATTGTCATAAATTGTACCTTTATCTGCTTTATAAACCCCAGTTAAAATTTTCATTAAAGTACTTTTTCCAGCACCATTTTCACCCATAAGCGCATGGACTTCCGCTTCACGAATTTCTAGGTCAACGCCCATTAACACATCGTTTTGACCAAAAGATTTGTAAATCTGATTCATACCAATCATCATTTCACCTCCTAGAATATAACGCCACTTGTTAAGATTACATTGGCATATGGTGTCCCTTCGCCAGTTCTAATAATTGCTTTTACATCATGACTCAACATTTTTAATTCTTCATGGCTTACACTTTCAATGGTTAAATTAGTAGCCTTTAAATCTTCAAATAATTGATTATTATCATTTTCAATTTCAGTTGCTACCGTCATCCGTTCAATCTTCATATGCTCACTCACTATATTAAATACATCTAAAAAGGAGGGTTGTCCTAATGTGAGTGCGAGATCAATTTTGTGTACATGTTGTGGTACCGGTAAGCCACAATCCGCAATAATAATTTTGTCCGTGTGTCCCAAATCACTCAATACCTTTGAAATTTCACTATTTAACACACCTGTTTTATACATTTATAAACCCCTTTCTCCTATATGTAACCCGTTACATAAAATTCATTAATTTCTAGTGCTTTGTCTTTTTTTAATTATTAATTTAATTTGTTCACAATCCGCTTCATCAATATTTAATAATTTTGAAACTGCTGTGGTACCTAAACGATATGCTGACTGATCAACCGTAGTAATTTGTGGATATGTCATTTTAGAAAAAGGAATATTATCATATCCTACAATTTGAATCGCTTCTGGAACTTTATAATTTAATTGTTGAATCATTCCTAGCACTTGAATTGCTATCATATCGTTACTGCAAATAATAGAATCAATATATTGTGTCGTGAGTATGGTTTCGAATAATTTAGCATCTTGCAACGTTGAAACCGGACAATCTATAACCTTAATATTCACTTGTTCCAATACATGCTTTGCACCTTTATATCGTAATTTGAATGTTTCAATAGTAAGATCCTCATGCAATAACAATACATGCTGTGCGTCACCATTGATTACAATTTGTGCCTGCAGTTCACCGCCTCTATAGTGGTTCGTTGAAATGCCATTTTGTTCCTTGTTTAATCTGTCTACAAAAACAACAGGAAGACTTTGTGTTGCTATCAATTCAGTAATTGAATGGTGATCGAATGCAGTAGAAATGATCCCAATACAATTATGAGAATTAAAGGTGTTAATATATCCTTTTGCTTTTTCTAATGAATTGTCACTATTACCAATTAAGACTTGAAATCCATGCTTTAAAGCAATATCTTCAACACCACGAGCAATTAACATAAAAAATGGATTGCTAATATCAGGTAACAGTAAACCAATTATTTTTGATTTCTTTTTAAATAACGTTCTTGCAGCTTCATTAGGTTTATAATTTAATTGCTTAATCGCTTGCTCAATTTGAAGCTTGGTATCTGCTTTAACATAACCGTTATTATTAATCACTCTAGAAACAGTTGCTACAGACACACCGGCTAATTGTGCAACTTCTTTAATTGTCGCCATAGTGTAGTCACTCCCACCAATATATGTAACCGTTTTCATAATAGCATATTTTTTCAAAATTGAATAGATGATGTATTATTTTCTGCATAAAATTTATAAAATCTATATCCAGTCAAAATTTTCTACTTTTTATAGTAAAAAAGACCATTACGCAAATAACGTAATGGTTCATCTTAAATATTTAATAAAATACAATACCAAACAATAAACCAAGTAAGACGATTGACCAAGATGGCCATTTAAAATACATTAACAAAACAAACATAATGCTCACCAAAGCAAAATCGATTTCTGATTGAATCGTTGTTTTCCAAATGGGATTGTAAAAAGCAGAAATTAAAATTCCGACTACCCCTGCACTAATTCCTTTTAAGAAGCCATTTGCATAGATATTATTAATAAGATTGTCCCAAAACGGTAAGACACCAAATAATAAGAAGAAAGCAGGTAAAAATATAGCAATTGTGGCTAAAATACCTCCACCTATACCAGCAACTTCAGTACCGATAAATGACGCAAACGTAAACAGTGGTCCCGGTACTGCTTGAGTAGCACCATAACCAGTTAAAAATTGCTCTAAAGTTATAAGGTTTTGAGGGACAAATTCACTTTTCAATAATGGTAAAACGACATGACCACCGCCAAATACAAATGCCCCCGCTCTATAGAAACTATCAAACATAGAAAGCCAGACGTTATTGGTTAACGTTCTAATATATGGTAATAGGAATAGTAAAAGAAAGAACAGAAATAGTGAAAGGTAACCCATACGTTTAGGTAAATAAAATAATTTGTTATGTGTTTGTTGATTATTTGATTTATTTCTCAAAAATATCAACCCATACATACCTACACACATCAAAGAAAAAACTTGTATAAAAATATTCTCAATCAGCAGTGTCAAAGTTAAAGTAAATAATGCTAATGTAATAGTCGTTTTAGTAGTAGTAAGTTTTTTGCCCATACCAATAATTGCTTGCGCTACAATTGCAATAGCTACCAATTTTAACCCCTGAATCCATGTAAAATGTGTATTTTCATTAGCAAAAAATAACGAAAAAGCCATTAAAATAATTACTGAAGGTGTAGTAAATCCTAAAAACGAAATAATCCCACCTATAATTCCACCTTTTATAGTTCCTATACCAATTCCCACTTGGCTGCTTGCCGGTCCTGGCAAAAATTGACATAAAGCCACAAGGTTTGAATATTCTTGCTCATTAAGCCATCGTTTCTTTTTAACATATGTGTCATAAAAATAACCCAAATGAGCAGTTGGACCCCCAAATGAAACAAAACCAAGTTTCAAAGCAATCCAAAAAATATGAAAATATTTTTTCAATTTATTCTCCTCTATTCTCTTTATTATTTCAAAGGATGAATTTATCATAATAAATCAAGCAATTGAATTTCTTTATAATGTAGCAATAAAATCGTAACTTTAAACACCTAAGCCTACTTACTTAATTTTCGATCTATAAATCCAATACAACCATTTGAATTATTAATTTTTAATTATTGCAGGTAGTAACAAACGATAAGCACTACACAATCTCTATTTACGTGACAGAAGATAGTTTAAATTGAGTTTATAAACTTTATACACACTAGTCAAACCAATTTTTAAAACTTTACACTCTTTTTACAAAAATGTAAATTAACAATTTAAAATCAAATTGCATTAAAGAGAGTAGAATGTAAATTTTTATTTTGAAGAATAATTAAACTACTGTTGAAAGCGCTTACCTACGATGTTATATTATATACATACCTTCGGCAAAGGGGTAATGATCGTCATATAGAGTTAGAATTAAATGACTTTTCTAGTATTCAAGTTAGTTTATTAGTAGCTAATACTTCTCCAATCATTGGCTACACAAACCATTAAGCACTACACTTAAACTCCTAAAAGCTTAAAGTCATGGAATTTAAGCTACAAAAAGGCCAAATCTTTTAATTAAGATTTGGCCTTTTTGATGTTTTCTTGTATTTACTTTTAGTTACTTATCTATCATCCGTATTACTTTTTCTTTCTAATTACACGCATTACCTTTAACATACTAAGCCAAAGCGAATGGTGTTTACGATATACTAAAAATCTTGGTTCCCACTCTGGTTTAAATTTCTCTTTATATTTTCTTAATCCTTGGAATCTATATAGTCCATTGAAATGTTCAAATACTCTTCCAGCAATACGTTCTCCATAGAATGAAAATTGTACTTGTCCGACATTTGATAAAGTAGCCATTCCCATATTGAATTTACTATAGCCTTGTTCTTTTGCCCATAAAAGCATTTTTAAATATAAACCATCCATCAATGGTACATCAATATCTAGCTTCCAACGAATCAAATCTACAGATATCGTTTCATGCTCACATACCGGCATAATTGATGAAAATGCTATAACTTTATTATCATTATTTTTAATAATGGCTATTGGTGCCTGATTTAAATAAAAATTATCAAATTGTCCTACAGAAAAATGCATTTCATTTCTATCACCTAACCACTCATCACTCACTGCTTTAAGTTCAGCTAATAAACTATTAGAAAATGGCGGATATAGTACTTCAAAGATCAACCCACTATCATCTAACTTATTAAGTGTTGCACGCAAACCTCGCTTCTTTTTTCCTGAAGTAGAGAAATGATTCAAATCAATAACTGCTTCTTCACCTAATTTGAAAAACTGGTTTCCAAAATTATGGTATAGCGACATATATTTATCCGTTACTTGGTAGAAGATGACATCATAGCCGAAAAATTTTGCTTCCTTATAAAATGATTCCAATAATGTATTAAACGAAGTCGAGTTACCAATTGGATCACCCAGTACAATATAGGCATTATTTTTGTAACGATACATTACAAATGCATCTTGTTGTTCATTTATAAAGAATTTCTTATCACCACTATACATTAAATGACTGAGGAAATGACCGCCATACTTAGCGATGATATCTTCACAAATTTCAAGTGACTCATCCGTCCTTAAAACGCGGTAACGATGTTCAAACCACCAGACAATTAATCCAACAATAATTGCAACTAAAATAATAGTTATCCAGAAGTAATAGCGTAATATAGATGTATCAATTTCCACATGATAAATATCTAAACTTGCAAATGCACTTGTTATGATAATGTGATTTAGAAATAGAATGATCGCACCTATCAACACACTTAGCATCAACTTAGAAAATCTAAACGGTCGTTTGATTACTGTAGCTCGTCTATAAAATAGTACAAGCAGTATGATGATAATAGTCAACCAACCTAATAATATAAACGAAGCATAAGTATATGCTGTCACACCGAAAATTAATATTTCAGAGATAATAGAAAACAATATTGCACGTTTTGATCCACAGTAAACACCAAACGTATTTAGTAACAACAATAGGCATGCACAAGTATGAACTGCCACAATTGTATAATATACATTATGGTTTGGTGCATATAATCCATCGTATATAATTGTCAGGTTATTTAAGAAGAACATTAAACTCGTAAACATTAATAGAACTGCAATTGAAAATGATGGTATTCTTGCCAATACGTCCTTTTGATATGAAGCTAACAATGAAGACATATCCTTTACAGGAATACTGAGCCTTGAATCTTCCCAATAACGCTTTGCAGTATCTTTAAATTCAAAGGTTGAAAGAATCAACGCAATCAATAATGGGAATAAATAATATGCAAAACGATATAGCAGAACTGCTAATACGATTTTTTCTTCAGGAATACCTAACCCCTTCATGCCTAATAACACAACTAAATCAAATGAACCAAATCCACCAGGAATAAAACTGATGAGACCTGATAACGCAGCAATGATAAAGATGCCCATAAAGGTAGGAAATGCAATATGAATACCAACAATATATGCAGCAAAGTATAGTACTAATGCGGCAACAAACCATTCAATTGCCGATACGATAGTACAATATACCCCTAGATACTTTTCACTTTGCTGAACAGGTTTAAGAATTGTAACAACAATAAATATCGGTAAGAATAATGCAACGATATATAACAACCATCTTATCCATGGAAATGGACTAAAAATGTGCGAGACATCAAAAATATGTAATACAACCAAAATAGACAATAAACTTAGACCCGTTAACATGGATACTAAAACAATTGAAATAGTATGGACTAAAGCCTTTTTATCCTTAGTCGTATCTTTATAAAATAAAAATCTTACGCTAGCACCAATAAAGCCGCCAAAACCAATTACTGAATTAAGCGCATTTACAATATAACCAATACGAATTGTTCTTAAAATGGAAATACGCAAATTTAATGTCTTTGCTAAAATCACATCATATAAAGACATTACAACAATTGAAGCACCACCACTTAAAAACAATCCAACTAACCATAAACTATTAATTTTGCCAAATGCTTTTACAGTTTCCTTAAAATTAATATGGGCAAGTTCACGATACAATGTAAAAATCACAAAACTTAATAAAGCAACTGCAAATACAACCTTTAATACAGAGAGCAGTTTACTTCTTACTTCCTTAGACATTTTTTCACTTCATTTCTACGAGTTTCATATATTCATAAAAAATATACCACAATATAATTGTCAAAGAAATATAATTAAGCAATCATGAGCTAACAATAATGTCATATTTAATATTGATAAAATTGCTTTAATGCTTAAAAATATTTTTGTTTGTTTTATTGTTGTTATTTTGATTCATCGTTATCGTCATACTTATTATGTTTATATCATTTGTATTATCATATTCAACTTTAGTACTACCAATCAATTACGTTGATTTCCACATTTTAATTGAAATATTTTCCATATTAAAAAACCCGCAAATGAACTTTTAACATTCATTTGCGAGCTGATATCATTTTTTGACGAATATCTCAACATCGCCTATTCAAGCGAACTATTTATCTAGTTATACGACTATCTTATTAACGATTGACTTCTTCGTCTTTAATTTCATAATCTCCAGCATCATCACCATAATATTTATTATATCTACGCTTATAAAGATAGAATAAATGAGTAACTAATACCTTTAAGATTGCATAAGCTGGAATTCCAAGAATGACACCAACGACACCGAGTAAATTACCCGCACTTAATAAGATAAAGATAATTGTAAGTGGGTGAATTTTCAATGTTTTACCCATGATATTTGGTGAAATAAAGTGCCCTTCTATAAATTGTACTGCAGTCCATACCACAATTAACTTTAATAACATAATTGGCGAAGTGATTAAAGCAATTATAATTGCTGGTGAAATTGCAATCGTTGGACCAATATATGGTACGACACTTGTGACCGCGGCGATACAAGCAAGAATTAAACTATAATCCAATCCAATAATGCTATAACCAATAAATAATAAAATACCAATGCAAAATGACACGATAATTTGTCCTTGAATATAAGAACCAACTTGTTCACTCATTTTATCCAATAGATCATGAAAATCTTTTCTAAATTTTGGTGCCATTAAATTCGTTGAAAATTCTTTAAATTTGTGGCCATCCTTCAACATAAAGAATAATACAAATGGTGTTGTAGCAATAACGACACCGACATTTACTAATGCTTCTGCTACATTTTTCACTTTAGTACCAAAACCATTAAAGTAATCTGAAATCATTGATGGAATCTTCTTAGACAATGCATCAAGTTGGTCTTGAATTTGACTATAAGAATTAGATATCAACGAATATTTAGTAATCCGATCAATTAAACCATTTACTTTATCTACATAATGTGGAAAATTATGACCAAAACTTTTAATTTGAGTGCCAATTACAGGAATAAGTAAATTAATCGCCAATGATATAACACCGACAATTAGTAAAAATAGAATAATAACTCCCCATGCACGTCCAATATTATAACGTTCCATTAAATTAACTAAAGGATTAAGTAAATAGTACAAAATAATAGAAACGATAATTGGTGCAGCTATTGTATTAAATACAATAATAAATGGTTTAAAAATATAAGATACCTGGTCAAAAATAAAAATCGCAAATCCGACCAATATGAGTACAATGAGGCCAAAAATTAAATCTTTACCACCAAAAAATTTCATAAATCGTGTCTCTGGAAAACTTAACTTGAGCCGATCCTTTTTATTTTTTGATTCTTGTTGAGTATTTTGTTCTTGATTCATAACTTCACCATACCTTATTTTGATTCATAATAATGTCTTAATAAAATACATTTTAACCTAAGCTTTTATTTTGATAGTCACAAATAAATACTTTTATATTTAGTCTTAAAAAGTAACCTCAACTATCAAATATCGTAATTAAGACAATAAAATACGAAAAGTTAACATACCATCCTAATTTCAGTTCCATAGCATGTCAATAAATTTATAATAACATATCCACGTTGTTCTAAACATATATTTCCTCACATAATGTTTAGTACGTATTAATTTTAAAATTTATATACTTTTTGAAACGTAAGTAACAATTTGCTTTTGTGAATTTTTTATCTGAATTGTTTCTATTACTTGTAAAATAAGTAAGGTTATAGCATAAACATCAATTTTCACAAGCTATTCCTAGTACCCAATTAGGTGCCGACTCCTGTGGGAATAGCACTTGCCGAATAGCACTTGCCGAATACTACAGGCTGAGGCTGGGTCCACGGAAAGCGTGTATCTATTTTATTTACTAATAATAAAAAAATTGACCTACACCTAGCACATGTCCCCAAAATAAAAACTGACCACAAAGCCAAAGGTCTGTAGACAGTTTTTAAAAATTAGAAACATCCTTATTAAATTTATTTTTTATTTGCCATAAAATGATATACATGTAACGTAAGATAAGTAATTTCCGCTTCATATATTTCAACCTTTAACTCTTGCTGTAACATCTTCATAATTTTGAGCGCAATATTATAACACAATGGATATTGCTCCTTTAATAACGCTTCAAACGCACCATTATGTTGTAAATTCTCACCACTACTCAACCTCTTTATTAAAAATTGAATATGTCGAATAAACCGTTGATATTGAACCGAATTTTTATCAATATCACTTTTCAAATCATGCTCTAATATAAAAATACTTTTATTAATAAGTCGATTAATTGATTTAATTTCTTCAAGAGAAACCGTTTCAGTATTTGAAGCTATGTGTAATGCGATAAATCCTATTTCATCTTCTGGAAAATTCACATCCAACACATGATTTAATTTATAAATCACCTTTTCCGCAATCGAATAAGCTGTTTGGTATAATTGCTTTGTTTCAGCTACAAAAGGATTATTTATAACTTGACCTTGTTTCAAGCGTTTATAAGCAAAAATAATATGATCCGTAACAGAGACCACGAGTTGTTGATTATCAATTGTCAATTCCGAACTCGTTATAATATTAACAGCATCGATAACTGCTTGTATAAGTTGATCATCTGCATATTCAATAATAGATTTGTAGTATTCTTGTTGCGATTTCTGATCTAGTACATAAACCTTTTCAATAGATTGATTATTATGAATAGTCATGCCAGCTTTTTTATTAAACCCTATCCCTTTAGCAATCAACACGTACTCATGCATATCTTTTGTGCAAATGATAACATTATTATTTAAAACTTTAGTAACTAAGTAATCATTCATATTGTTCATCCTTATTTATATGTCAGTAAAATTATATATTGAAACTAAAAAAATTGGAAGTAATAGATCGCCTTCATTCATAAAAAAGCACGTATAAAATATATTTATCACTGCCTAATGTGCAATAACAACAACGATGATTAAATTATTGGTTCCTTCATCTTAAATAGAGTACAGTAACAATTATAATCATAAAGCATACATAGTATATTTTGAATAATAGTCCAAGCTATTTTATACAACACATACCTCCATTAAATATTACACAAAGCTGACTAAACAAATTAACAACAACACAACTAAATTTTATAAAAAAAGACAATTGCTATATTGACCACTAGCAATTGTCTTTCTACGTTAGACTATAACAGTACTAACATAAATATTTAACTGTTATTTTATTTTTTCATGCCCCAACTTTCAATACCAAATAAATTGATTTCCAACTCTTCTGGTCTAAACACTGGCTTTCTACCAGCTTTACGTTGTTTCTGATAATCATTCATTACTGCAAATGCAATATTGGATAATCCTATAATTGCAACTAAGTTAACAATGGCCATTAAGCCCATGAATAAATCAGCTGTACTCCATACAACATCCGTTTTTGCTACTGCTCCAATAAATACTAAAACAACGACAAGACATCTAAAAATAAATAAGATAACTTTATTTTTTGATAAAAACTCAATATTTGATTGACCATAGTAATAATTTCCTACAACAGATGAGAATGCAAATAAAGCAATTGCCACCGTTAAGAATATACCACCAATGCTACCAATGTGTTCATTGAGTGCTGACTGTGTTACGGCTACACCCTGTGGTGCATCTTCACCGAACTTCAATCCAGAATATAATAAGATCATAATTGCTGTTGACGTACAAACAAGCATTGTATCAAAGAATACACCTAATGATTGAATTAAACCTTGTTTCACTGGGTGAGGTGCAGCCGCTGTTGCTGCTGCGTTAGGGGCAGAACCCATACCTGCTTCGTTTGAGAACAAACCACGTTTTACACCTTGTAAAATTGTAGCACCAATTGTACCACCTGTTACTTGTTCTAGACCAAATGCACTTTTAATAATCGTTGTAATCATTGGAATGATTTGATCGAAATTTAATATTAAGATTACAATAACTGTAAAGATGTAAAGTATTGCCATAATTGGAACGATAACAGATGACATCGTAGCAATACTTCTTACACCACCAAAGATTATAACAGCCGTTAAAATTGCTAATATAATACCTGTAATGACTGGACTCACATTGTACTGTGTTTTTAATGATTCTGCTATTGTATTAGATTGAACTGTATTAAATACGAAAGCAAATGTAACTGTAATCAATACCGCAAATACAATACCCAACCATTTTTGATTTAGTCCTTTTGTTATGTAATAAGCTGGTCCACCACGGAAACCACCATCTTCGTCAGGCACTTTATATACCTGTGCTAATGTTGCTTCAATAAAGGCACTTGCTGCACCAATGAAGGCGATAATCCACATCCAAAACACTGCGCCAGGTCCACCTAAAACAATCGCTGTAGCCACACCTGCTATATTACCGGTACCAACACGAGAAGCTGCACTAATTGCAAATGCTTGGAATGGTGCGATACCTTTCTTGCCATTATCTAAAGTTTCAGGTTTCTCACCAATGGCACGAAACATTTCAGGAATCCATCTCAACTGAACAAACTTAGACCCAATTGTAAAGAAAATACCGGCAGTTATCAGTAACCCAATTAGGTACTGAGACCAAATCAAATCATTACCGACTTGGACGAAATCTTTAAACCAATCCGGAATTAAACCATCAAAATCTCTCACTTTTATCCCTCAAATCTACTATTTAAAATTCATAATAAAATCAAGAGATTTATAGTATTATCACAAGCCGTATTATCTCTTTTAAAAGCGATAATATACTTGCAAAGTTAATAGACAATAAATAGAATCGAATCATTCCATTTGATATCTATAACTAACCATAAATCTCTTGGGTTCAATTATATTGCATATGTCATTATTTTATCATTCTATAGAAGAATTTACTAACAATTTTTTTAATTTTATTTTAAATCTAATCCTTCGACCTCGCCGAAGTCAGTAACATCTACGATAAAACTACCATTCGTATATTGTTCAGATAAATGAATATCTGAAATTAACCCTGTTTCTTGATCTTTAGAAGAATAAATCGTGTAGTTCTTATCTTCAGGGCTCACTACTTTAGCAGCAACGATACGATGTGGCGCCTTTTTAAGTTCTTTCAATAACGTAATACCGCGTTGTGCACGTTTAGCTTCTTGTAATATCTTGAAGCTTATTCGTTTTAATGATCCACGTTGTGTTGCCATTAGAATAGTATTTGGTTCAGAAATAATTTGTGTTAACACAACGAAATCTTCATTTTTCAAGTTGATTGATTTCACGCCAGCTGCTCTGAGCCCAGTATCTGACAACTCTTCACTACTGTATGTTAATGACATACCTTTATTGGTAATCACTGTCAGTAACTGTGTTTTAGAAATACGCATTACGTCAATAATTTCATCATTATCCTTTAACTTCATAGCAACTAAAGGTTTATTATAGCGCGACGTTTTAAACATAGACACATTACTTTTCTTAATCATGCCATTTTTAGTAGCTAAAATATAATACGCTTCAGGTTTAAAATCACTTTCACCATAAATATCAATAACATATTCGCCTTCATCGATTGGAACAATTTGCGATACATGTTGGCCTAAGTCTTTCCATTTAATGTCAGCTAGTTTATGAACCGGAATGAATAAATATCGTCCTTTGTTTGTAAATACTAAGACCGTATCAAGTGTATTCATTTCTTGTTGTTTTAACAATGCGTCTCCATCTTTAACACCAATCTCATCTATACCACTTGCGTTGAAACTACGTAAAGATGTACGTTTAATGTAGCCATGCTTCGTAATACTCATTACTACAGTCTCACTAGGAATCATCACTTCTTTATCAATCTTAATTTCTGTAATTTCAGCTTCAATTTTAGAAAGACGTTCTTGTTTAAAACGTTTGCGAATATCTGTTAGCTCTTCTTTAATAACTGTTAATAATGCATCATGATTATCTAAAATATTTTTCAGTCTATCAATTAATGCCTTTAACTCATCATGTTCATCCTGAAGTTGTACAATATCGGTATTGGTCAATCTATACAATTGTAATGTAACGATTGCTTCAGCTTGTGCTTCAGTAAAAGCATATTTATCAACTAAGTTTTCCTTCGCATCCTTTTTATTTTTAGAATTACGAATTAATTGAATCACTTCATCTAATATTGATAAAGCTTTCATTAAACCTTCTACAATATGCATACGGCTTTCAGCATGATCTAATTCAAAGCGTGTACGTTTTGTCACCACATCAATTTGATGATTTAAATAACTATCAATAATTTCACGAATGCCCATTAACTTAGGTCTGCCTTCACTTATTGCAACCATATTAAAGTTATAAGCAACTTGAAGATCAGTATTTTTGTATAAATAGTTAGCTACAGCTTCACTATTTACATCTTTCTTCAATTCAATTGCAATACGTAAACCCGTTCTATCTGTTTCATCACGTACCTCAACAATGCCATCTACTTTTTTGTCGGCACGTAATTCATCCATTTTCTTAACCAATGCACTCTTATTCACTTCATAAGGTATTTCAGTAACAATTAATTCTTTACGTCCATTTCTAAGTTCTTCAACATCAACTTTAGAACGGACAATGATTTTACCTTTACCAGATTCATATGCCTTTTTAATTCCATCAATCCCTTGAATAATGCCACCTGTTGGGAAGTCTGGACCTTTAACATATTTCATTAACTGGCTTACTGTAATATCTGGATTATCAATATACTTTAATGTCGCTTGAATGACTTCACCCAAATTATGAGGTGGTATATCCGTCGCGTAACCAGATGAAATACCAGTACTGCCGTTAATCAACAAATTCGGTAATCTTGCAGGTAACACCATTGGTTCCATCGTTGTATCATCATAGTTCGGCATAAATGGTACGGTTTCTTTATTAATGTCTCTAAGTAATTCCTCAGAAATACGACTCAACTTAGCCTCAGTATAACGCATTGCTGCTGCTGGATCATTGTCGATACTACCATTATTACCTTGCATTTCTATTAATACATGGCGTAATTTCCAATCTTGGCTCAATCGCACCATTGCATCGTAAACGGATGTGTCACCATGCGGGTGAAATTGTCCAATTACGTCACCGACCGTCTTGGCACTTTTTCGGAAATTTTTATCAAATGTATTTCCGCTTGAAAACATTGCATATAAAATACGTCTTTGAACAGGTTTGAGTCCATCTCTTACGTCTGGCAAAGCACGCTCTTGAATGATGTATTTACTATATCTACCAAATCGATCTCCAATAACATCTTCAAGTGATAAATCTTGGATTATTTCACTCAATTTACTTCCTCCTCATTAGGATTTTCCTGTTCTAAAATTTGAATTTCATTATTATCTAATATACTTTGATCTTCTTGAAGTCCAAATTCAACATGCTTTTCAATCCATTCACGACGTGGCGCAACTTTATCACCCATCAACGTTGTCACACGTTTAGATGAACGTAATTCATCGTCCACTTGCACTCTGATCAAAGTTCTTGTTTCAGGATTCATTGTTGTTTCCCAAAGTTGATCGGCATTCATTTCACCAAGACCTTTGTATCGTTGTAACATAAATCCTTTACCAAGTTTCTTTTGTAGCTTTTCTAATTCTTCATCCGTCCATGCATATTCAACTTTCTTCGAAGCGCCTTTACCTTTTTCCAATTTATATAATGGAGGTAATGCAATAAATACTCTCCCCGCTTCAACTAACGGTTTCATATATTTAAAGAAGAAAGTAAGTAATAATACCTGAATATGCGCACCATCTGTATCGGCATCAGTCATAATAATAACGCGATTGTAATTGCTATCCTCAATCTTAAATTCATTTCCTACACCTGCGCCTATGGTATGAATGATCGTATTAATCTCTTCATTTTTGAAAATATCTTCCAGTCTAGCTTTTTCTGTATTTATCACTTTACCTCTTAATGGTAAGATAGCTTGGTATTTTCGATCTCTACCTAATTTTGCAGATCCACCAGCAGAATCACCCTCAACTAAATACAGTTCTTTTTTCTCAGTATTTTTACTTTGGGCCGGCGTTAGCTTCCCAGATAACAACGTGTCTTTACGTTTATTTTTCTTTCCTGAACGTGCATCTTCTCTTGCTTTACGTGCAGCTTCACGAGCTTGTTGTGCCTTAACAGCCTTCTTAACTAACGCTTTAGAAAGTTGCCCTTTTTCCTCAAGGTAGTATGGTAGTTTTTCTGCCACAACTGAATCAACGGCACTTCTAGCTTCATTTGTACCTAATTTAGACTTTGTTTGTCCTTCGAATTGGAGCAGTTCTTCAGGTATTCGAATTGAAATAATTGCTGTTAAACCTTCTCGAATGTCATTACCATCTAAATTCTTATCCTTTGCTTTCAATTCATTAATTCGACGTGCATATTCATTAAACACACGTGTCATTGCAGTCTTGAAACCAACTTCATGTGTACCTCCGTCTTTAGTACGCACATTATTAACAAAGCTCAATATACTCTCTGAATATTGATCGTTGTATTGAAACGCAACTTCAACTTCAATATTATTTGCTGTACCACTAAATAATGCCACGTCATGTAATATTTCTTTTCCCTCATTAACGTATGCAACAAATTCTTTAATACCTTCTTCATAGTGATAAACATCTTCACGTTCTTTACCAGCGCGTAAATCTTTAAGTTGTATTTTTAAATTCTTAAGTAAAAATGCTGATTCCTGTAAACGTTCACTTAATGTTTCGTAATTAAATGACGTTGATGTTTTAAATATCTCTCCGTCGGGTTTAAAGGTTACTTTCGTACCTGTTTTTTTAGTCTTGCCCTTTTTCACTAATCCTGATGCGGGTATACCTCCATTTTTAAAACTTTGTTGATAGATCATACCATCTCGATGAATTTCAACCTCTAACCATTCACTCAATGCATTTACTACTGACGCACCTACACCATGTAAACCACCAGAAGTTTTGTATCCACCTTGTCCAAATTTACCACCTGCATGAAGTACAGTGAAGATAACTTCAACAGTTGGTTTACCTGATGCGTGAATTCCTGTTGGCATACCTCGTCCATTATCCTCAATTGTAATACTCTCATCTTTGTTTATTGTAACTGCGATTTCATTTCCAAAACCGTTTAATACTTCATCGACGGAATTATCGACAACTTCATACACCAAATGATGTAAACCACGTTTATCGGTAGAACCAATATACATCCCAGGTCTTTTTCTAACGGCCTCTAATCCCTCAAGAACCTGTATGGAATCATCCGAGTAATTATTTTGTTTATTCATTGCCAATCGTTTCGCCCTCCTACAAACGTACGTTCGTTATTAAAACTATACAATAGTTATTTTTATATAAATCTAGATAAAATGCAAGCACCAAATGAATATTTAAATGTTTATTCATTTCTTTTTAATTTTTATTCGTCTAAAGGTCCTCTTATGTGATAAAATGTTTTTAATGTCATTAAAGGATGTGTAATTGAATATGATGATAATAATCATGTTAATACTAAGTTACCTTATTGGTGCTTTTCCAAGTGGCTATGTAATAGGAAAATTATTTTTCAAAAAAGATATTAGACAATTTGGTAGTGGTAACACTGGCGCGACAAATAGCTTTAGAGTATTAGGAAAGCCAGCTGGATTCTTAGTTACTTTCTTAGATATTTTCAAAGGATTTATTGTCGTTTTCTTTCCTTTATGGTTACCTGTACACGCAGATGGTGCAATTAGCACATTCTTCACAAACGGTCTAATTGTTGGAACATTTGCAATTCTAGGCCATGTTTATCCGGTATACTTAGGATTTAAAGGTGGCAAAGCAGTAGCTACAAGTGCTGGTGTGATACTTGGTATCAATCCTGTCTTATTATTAATATTAGCAGCAATTTTCTTTGGAATCTTGTATTTAACAAAGTATGTATCGCTATCAAGTATCATTGCATCAATTTGTTGTGTCATTGGCGCGCTAGTCATTAGAGACTACATCTTGTTTGTGGTTAGTATCGGCGTTGGAGTATTACTTATAATCAGACACCGTTCAAATATTGTTAGAATATTTAAAGGCGAAGAACCTAAGATTAAATGGATGTAACTATTACAAAAACCACGTTACAATTAAAAAGGGAATAAATTTTTATCAGAGCTGAAGGTATAATTATCTTCAGTTTTTTTATTATATTAACCCTTATGTCTTAACATCTTTTTCTACATTATTCTATTATACTATTTATATAGGTCATTAGCATGATTTTTAGTAAAATTAGCTAAAACAAAGCGTTTATTAGAAAATTAATCGAAAAATTATGTTATACTGCTTTTAACATTATCCAAATTGGGTAATGAATATAATACTAATTTAAAAATTAGTAACTAATTGTCATAAGTGAACCACTTGTGAACCGAAAGGAGACTTTAATTATGGGTATAGAACTTTCAGACAATGCTGTATCTTGGTTTAAAGAAGAACTAGATTTACCAGAAGATGATAAAGTCTTACAATTCTTCGTTCGTTATGGTGGAGAATTCCAGTTGAAACAAGGATTTAGTCCTGCATTTAGTGTTGATCGTAAAAATGACTTAGAGATTGGATATGAGAATAATTACCAAGGTTTAAATGTCGTAATTGCAGAAAAAGACTTATGGTATTTCCAAGATGACAATTTATTCATTGATGTAAATGATGGCATTGATGAAATCTCATATTCTAAGCAATAAGTAATGATGATATTTGAGTTGAATTCTAAAGCATGTTGATGTTTAGTTGAGTTCAATAATATTTATAATCTACTTTCATTGAGTTCAAACGTCATTGCAACACTCATTCAAGTATACATTTTAATGCAAATTATTTTGCAATTTATATAAAAGATGGTCGCTCATATATGATGAACGGCCATCTTTTAAATTATTATATTATGTTGGTCATGTTCGCTGTTTAATTCAAATCAAATCTCAAGTGATTCTCCCGCTTTATTTCGGCCTTCTATACTTTGATATGTATTATGCCAATCTGGGAATGCCTTATCTAAACGGACTGGTTTAAAGTCTGACTTTGTAATACACGTCAATACAGTTGATCCCGTCGTTGCTAATTCCCCTGCTTCATTATATATTTCATACCGATACTTTGAACGCAATCTTGTATATTTTTCAACCCAGGTTTTGATTTTCACCTTTTCAGGATAAGTAATTGACTTAATATACTTGATTTCAATATCTGTAACAGGAGAGATTACACCTGAATCTTCCATTTCTTTATAACTAAACCCTAACTTACTAATATAATCCGTACGCGCAACTTCAAACCATGTCGGATAATTCCCATGATAAATCACACCCATTTGATCCGTTTCTTGGTAGCGTGATTCTATTTCAGTTATACTATAAATCATTTCTCGATATCCTCTTTTCAATTGTTCATATATGACAATGGTAACATAAACAAGCTGTACTAGCATATTGCTAATACAGCTTGATACAAATCATTTTCACTCACTAATTATTCATTATTGAGCTAATTTATTTCTCAATACTAATTGTAAGATACCACCGTTACGGTAATAATCTAATTCTACATTTGAATCGAAGCGAGCAATTGCTTCGAATTCAATTACTTTGCCATTTTCTTTCTTAGCTTGAACTTTAACTAAGTCATGTGGTTTTACATCTTCGTTAACGTCAACTGAAATAATTTCAGTACCATCGATACCTAAACTATCTGCAGATTCGCCTTCTTGGAATTGTAAAGGTAATACACCCATCATTACTAAGTTAGAACGGTGAATTCTTTCATAACTTTGTGCAATTACTGTTTTAACACCCAATAAATTAGTACCTTTTGCTGCCCAGTCACGTGAAGAACCCATACCGTAGTCATTACCTGCTAATACAACTAATCCAGTACCATCTTCACGGTATTTCATTGCTGCATCAAAGATAGACATTTGTTCACCAGTTGGCCAATATGTTGTATATCCACCTTCTGTACCTGGTGCTAATTGGTTTTTAATTCGAATGTTTGCAAAAGTACCACGTACCATTACTTCATGGTTACCACGACGAGAACCATAAGAGTTAAATTCACGAATTGGTACATTATGCTCTAATAAATATTTACCTGCCGGCGTATCTTTACCGATAGCACCTGCTGGAGAAATATGGTCAGTTGTTACTGAATCACCAAATTTACCCATTACACGTAATTGATTTAATGGTTCAATTTTACCTGGCTCTTTTGATAAGTTTTGGAAGAATGATGGATTTTGAATATATGTTGATTCAGGATCAAAGTCATATAATGGTTTATCAGTAACATCAATTTCATTCCACATTTCGTTATTGTTATAAACCGTTTCATATTCTTCTTTAAATAAAGCTGGAGTAACAACACTATCTACAGTGTCAGCAACCTCTTTAATTGTTGGCCAGATATCATTAAGATATACATCTTCTCCATCTTTACCTTTACCAAGTGGTTCATTTTGTAAATCAATATCTACTGTACCAGCTAACGCATAGGCAACAACTAATTGTGGAGATGCTAAATAGTTAGCTTTTACTAATGGATGGATACGTCCTTCAAAGTTACGGTTACCAGAAAGTACTGAAGTAACAAGTAAATCTTCGTCAGCAATTGCTTTTTCAATTTCTTCAAGCAATGGACCAGAGTTACCGATACATGTTGTACAACCATAACCTACTAAATTGAAACCTAATTCATCTAAGTATGTTTGTAAACCAGCATCTCTTAAATAACCTGTTACAACCTTAGAACCTGGCGCCAATGAAGTTTTTACATATTCAGGTACTTTTAAGCCTTTTTCGATTGCTTTCTTGGCAACAAGACCCGCACCTAACATAACGTAAGGGTTTGATGTATTCGTACATGATGTGATTGCAGCAATCGCAATGTCACCTGTTTTCATTTCTGAAGTCGAACCATCTTTAAAGTTAATAGTTGCTTTCTTATCAAATTCACTTTCATCGAATCCATGACCTTGGTTACCAGCTGGAGCAGTAACTGATTTTTCGAATTCTTTCTTCATGTCGCTTAAGAAAATTAAATCTTGTGGACGTTTAGGACCTGATAATGAAGCTTCAACAGTTGATAAATCTAATTCAACTACATCTGTATATTCAGGTTCATCTTTATCTACAGTAAAGAACATACTATTTTCTTCTAAATATTTTTTAACTAAATCGATTTGATCGTCTGCACGACCTGTTAGTCTTAAATATTTTAATGCTTCTTCATCAACTGGGAAGAAACCACAAGTCGCACCATACTCAGGTGCCATATTTGCAATTGTTGCACGGTCAGCTAAAGGTAAATGTTGTACCCCTGGTCCGAAGAATTCAACAAATTTACCAACTACACCTTTTTTACGTAATTCTTGAGTAACACGTAATGCTAAGTCAGTTGCAGTTGAACCTTGTGGTAATGCATTTGAAAGTCTAACCCCAACTACTTCTGGAATTGGGAAATATGATGGTTGACCAAGCATACCTGCTTCGGCTTCAATACCACCTACACCCCATCCTAATACGCCTAGACCGTTAATCATTGTCGTATGTGAGTCAGTACCCACTAATGTGTCTGGGAATGTAACTGTTTCGCCATCAACTTCACGAGCATGTACAACATTTGCCAAGTACTCTAAGTTAACTTGGTGTACGATACCTGTTGCTGGTGGTACGGCGCTATAGTTATTAAACGCTTTCGTAGCCCAATTTAAGAATTGGTAACGTTCATAGTTACGTTCAAATTCTAATTTCATATTTCGTTCTAATGCATCTGGGTTGGCATAACTATCTACTTGTACTGAGTGGTCGATAACTAAATCAACTGGTACTTCTGGATTAATTTTGTTTAAATCTCCACCTACGTCATTCATCGCTTTACGTAATGAAGCCAAGTCAACAACAGCAGGAACACCTGTGAAGTCTTGTAAGATAACACGAGATGGCTTAAATGGAACTTCACCATCAGCACCTTCTGTAAATTCAGATAATGCTTTAATGTGTTCATCTGTAATAACAAATCCGTCTTCTTGTCTCAATACTGATTCTAATAATACTCTAATTGAATATGGCAATTTCGATACTTTAGTAAAACCTTGTTCTTCTAAAGTGTTCAAATCATAATACGTGTACGTTTTACCATTAAGGTCAAACGTCTTTTTAGCTTGTTGCTTAATATTTGAAGCCATATAAATCCCCCCTGAAAGTTTTTATTAATATATGCCGTTACTTAAATTGTATAATTATATGTAATTTAAAACAACTGGATAAAGTTAGAAAACCTCATAATTTAGTTTTGAATTTTCAATCAGCATGTATAAGTTATGCTTATGTTGAAACGTTGGTGTAATAAGTTATTTTTATCAATTGAGAATCATTATCACTTTTCTTCAGAAGCTTTGTCCTTGTTTAATTTTATTAGTATGTATATTAAAAATTAAAATCCCCCATTTAAAAGGTTATAAATGCGTAACAATTAATGCCCGCTATTTATAACAATTTAAAATGAGGGAAAATTAAATTAATATAAATTATTGTTCAGATTTTTCTTGTTCTCTAATAGAGCTACGACGATGTATAATATCGTCTTCAAAATCATCTTGTTGATGTTGAACATATTCTTGAAGACGGTGTTTATTAGGTGTCAACGTCAATCCTAAGAATTTACGTTCTTTATTTGCATCCTTATAGAATGAAATCATCATCATAATTACTACAAAGGAGAATGGCAAGGCACTTATAATAGCAGCACTTTGAATTGCGTTTAATGCTTTAGCACCGTCGCCACCACCAGCGAATAGTAGTACAAATGCAATAAGTGATTGTGCAATTCCCCAAGTCACTTTTACAACATTAGAAGGCTCTAATGAACCATAAGTTGTTTGCATACCTAGTACAAATGTTGCTGAATCGGCTGATGTGATAAAGAATGATGCTATTAATACTAATGCAATAATAGATAATACCATTCCCAATGGAATATGATTAAACACACCAAACAATTGTGTTTCAGCAGTCATCTTGAATAATTCAGGGTGTTTCTTACCAGTTTCAATACCTAATACCCCAAACACACTGAACCAAACAAAACTTACTAATGCTGGCACTAATAATACACCAGCAATAAATTCTCTTATTGAACGTCCTTTTGATACACGTGCTATGAATATACCTACGAATGGGCTCCAGCTTAACCACCAACCCCAATAGTAAAGTGTCCAGCTAGACATCCATTCACGTTTTTGTGGATTTTGTGCAGCTGTATCAAATGTATTTAATAAGAATGAATTCAATAAGCTACCTGTTGAACTTGTCATCATATTCAAAATAAGTACAGTTGGTCCTATAATTAATACAGCAATCATTAAGATTGCACCTAACGAAATATTTAAATTACTTAAATATTGAATACCTTTACTTAGTCCTGACCAAGCACTCATTATAAATAAAATTGTTACAACAACAATAATAATCGCTTGAACCCAAACATTATTTGGAATTCCAAATAAGTAGTTAAGTCCACCATTGATTTGAAGTGCACCCATTCCTAAAGATACGGCAACACCGACAACCGTTGCAAATACGGCTAATACATCAATGATTGTCCCAATTGGACCTTCTACTTTGTTCCCTAATAAAGGACGCAATGTTCTTGAAATTAGTCCTGCCTCACCTTTTCTAAACTGAGCATATGCTAAGGCTAAGGCAACTACACCATAAATAGCCCATGCATGGAATCCCCAGTGGAAGAATGTAGAACGCAATGCTTCAGTGTAAGCTGCTGTTGTTTTTGGATCTGCATTTGGTGGTGATGCAAAGTCTGCCATAGGTTCAGCAGCACCATAGAATACAAGACCAATTCCCATCCCAGCACTGAATAACATCGCAAACCATGATACAGTGTTGAATTCTGGTTTATCATTTGGCTTTCCTAATTTCAATTTCCCGATTGGGCTGAAAATTAAGAAGATACAAAAGAAGACGATAAACGTTGTAAGAATTAAGTAGTACCAACCAAGTTTTTCAGTTATCCATAGTTTAATATTGTTCGTAATTGTATCAAACTGTTCTGGTAAAATCGCACCAATAAGTACAACAATTGCGACAATTATAGCACTATAGATAAAAACCGGAGAAATCTTCCTACCATTTGCATGTTTTTCAGAAGAATTCATAAATAATTACTCCCTTTCTAGTCATATTTAATTGCAAAAACTAATGTAGAATTTTAAACAACATAATAAATCTACATTAGTTTCATCATTTATTAGAATAACAAACACATGTATTATTATCAAATTCAACTAAAAAAAGTATGTTCTATTTTAAATTTATCTTGTATAATAATTTTTATGTTTTAAAAAATAAGTGAGGTTAATAAAATGTTAAAAGAATTTAAAGAGTTTGCTTTAAAAGGAAATGTACTAGATTTAGCAGTTGCCGTAGTTATGGGGGCAGCATTCAACAAAATCGTTACCGCTTTAGTTACATACATTATTATGCCATTAATTGGTTTGATCTTTGGTACAGTTGATTTTGCTAAAAGTTGGTCATTCATGGGTATTAAATACGGTATGTTCGTTCAATCTATCATCGACTTCATTATTATTGCTTTTGCTTTATTCATTTTCGTGAAAATTGCAAACACATTGATGAGAAAAGAAGAAGAGGAAGAAATCGAAGAAAACACAGTATTGCTTACTGAAATCCGTGATTTATTACGTGAACAAAATTAATTTATATTTTGCTACTACATAAATTTCTCATAAATGTGAAGCTTATGTACAAGTCTAGAGCAATGTTTCTAGCAAACACCCCAGTAAATGCTAAAGCGCATTTACTGGGGTTTTTTATTTATGAAATAAGCAAACCATTGGTGAGCATTACAAAAGGTTCGCCACGTTTCAATATTAATTTAATTTTATGATAATTATTATTGTTGTTTAAATTTTGTAATACTTTGATAATTGTCTGATTGCACTTCTAATATGAGTGGAATACGTTGCTTCAATTCACTAACATGCGAAATAATTCCAACCATACGTCCCGTTGATTTTAAACTCATTAAAGTATCAAGTGCTGTTTCTAATGTTTCTTGATCCAAAGTACCAAAACCTTCATCTACAAACATTGATTCTAACGTAATACCACCGGATTCTTCTTGAACAACTTCACTTAATCCAAGCGCTAGTGCTAGGGATGCCTGGAATGTTTCTCCACCAGATAATGAAGTTATATGTCTAGTTTGATTTGAATACGTATCAAACACTTCAATTTCTAAACCACTATAACCTTTCGATACTTGTTGCCTTCTGGATAGTCGATAACGTTGGCCTGTCATTAGTGATAAACGCTGATTTGCTTGCGCTAAAATTCTTTCCAAATAATGAATGAGCACATAATTCTCTAAAGTTAATTTCAAATTATTTTGCCCAGATAATATTTCAGATAGTTGGAATATTTCTTGTTGCTCTTTTAATTCTTCTTCTAATTGGTTTATAATCTTTTCAATTTCATTGATTTTCTGTGCATTAAATTCCATTTTATATTCATGTTTACTCAATTCACTTGCAACCAAATCAAACTTTTGCTGCTCATTTTCATATTGTTCACGAAGACGATCTATATCTTGCAATTCTTTATCACGAGTCAAAGAGCTAAACTCTGCAATTGCTAATTCTAAAGTTTGTTTAGCTTTATTATATTGTTCAATTTCAACCTCTAATTGTTCTTTTTCAGGTATTTTGGATATCTTTTCTTGCACTTCATTGAACGTTGAAAAACCTAACTTTGCCATTTCTTCATTGATTTTGTTATCTAATGTATTAATCTCATCATTTAATTCATTCACACTTTGTTGCATGTAGGATTTATTATTAGTTTCTAATGTTAAATTCGTCTTGTCTTGTTGGATACTTGATTCTAAATCTTTAACACGCACATCATGTGCATTTACACTATCTAAATTTTCTTTATAGATTGTTACAAAATCTTCCACATTATTATATTGTGTCGTTACTTCGAAATCATTAATTGCAATTTCATGTGTTTCAACTTGATGTTTAATGGATTTTTGCTCTAATTCTAAATGATGCAAACGTTCTTGTGCTTTTGATAGTTGCTCTTGAAGTTGTTCAATTTGTTTATTTTCTTCTACTAATGCAACTTTATCTTGTTGTTTTACAAACAATTCTTGCTCTAAAGATTTATAATCCGTATCCTCTAATACAGCTTTATCATATTTGCTCAATTGCTCCTCTATGGCATTTAAATCACTTTCTAACTTTATTCGTAATTCAATTTGTTGTGATTTTTCTTGCTCAATATCAGCTAACCTCTGATGTCTGTTTGTTAATTCATCAAAATCAATACGTTGCTCTAGACTGTCTACCTCTTTACCACAAACCGGACACGTATCACCAGATTGAACGGCAGCTTGAATAGTCGCAATAAGCTCTTGTTTATTATTTAAATCTAAATTCGTTTTGTCGATTTGTTGTAATGCTTGTTCCAGTTCTTTAATTTCACTTTGTTTTCCCATCAATTGTTGCGCATAACTTTCTTTTTTAGCAACTAATCTATCGTATTCTAATTTATGTATTTCATTATTCTTTAATTCCTTTATTTTCATATTAAGTTCAAATATTGATGTAGATATAGTATCTACCTTTGCATAATTCGGTTTACGATGATTCAATTGTTCAATTAAAGTTGCAACTTCTTCTTGTTTAAGTTGATGTTGTTCAATTTTGCGTTCTAGTGCTACTGTCGTTTCCGTTAACTGAGTATATGCTTGTTGGTATTTGTCTTTCTTTTCATAAAACAAACTACATTTTTCTAAAAATTTTCTTTTACTATCTATTTCAGGTTGACCTTTCTTACAATTAGATAAATCGTCTTTTTGTTTATCTAAACGGTCTTGTATTTTAGCAATCAACATTGATTTATCATCGATATTTTTAAATAATTGTTCTTTTTTACTATGTTGTTTTTCTTGTGATTCAATTAAATTAACTAGTGGCTTTACTTCATTTAAATCATTTAATAATTGTGTTTTTTCCGAAATATCTTGTTGCCTCTGCTTAAGATTTTCTAATTCTTGTTGTTTTTGATCTAACATAACTAGATCTTTTTCTAATTTTAAATTTAACTCTAAATTGTCCTTAATTGTTCGAACTGCTGATTCCTGCTTAGCTTTATCCTCTATAAGTCCTTGTTGTATTGACTGGCCTTTATCAGTAAATTCAGGAAGCGCTTCAAGTACTCTATTTGTTTGTCTTGAGCTAATTAATTTATATTGATTCAATAGATCGTCTTCAAATGCATTAATATCTTGCCAATTATTTTCCAAACTATTATATCGTTTCTCAATTAAAGTTCGAACTTCTGAGACCTCATCTATCAATCTTTTTTGAATTTGTTCAAAGCGTTCACTGTTAAAAAGTGTCCTTAAAATTGATTGCTTTTCTTTACTTCTTGAAAGTAAGAATCGCTTAAATTCACCTTGAGGTAAAATAAATAACTGTCTAAACTGTTCAGCATTCACACCTAACAATTCTTTAATAAAATTATTCCCTTGGATAATTTTACTTTCTCTCAATGAATATACATCATCTTCTAACTGATAGACAGCTAATTGACCAAGGGTTTTATTTTTATTACCTTCTTTGACAAATGCGCCTTGTCTCACTATTTTAAACTTTGCTTCCTTCAATTTAAATTCAAATTCTACAGACATGGGTGACTTACCATCTGCAAAGTGACTTCTTAAATCGCCTTCTTGTCTATCATTTGTTGATGCCTCACCAAATAAAGCATATACCATAGCATCAAAGATCATTGTCTTACCGGAACCCGTCTTTCCACTAATTAAAAACAATTGATTGTTACGAACATTATCAAAATCAATGGTTTCTTGCAAAAAAGGACCGAAATTATTTAATTTTAATGTCAATGGTCTCATTTTGTCGAACCCCCTTCAAGCATGTCATTTAATACTGCTTCAAGTTTAGTATTTTGTGTTTCAGTTAATCCTTCATCAGTTATATATTCATAAAATCGAGAGATGATTTCCTCATCATTTAACTTTTGTATCTCTTCATTTCTTTCATAAAGCGGCGTATTGAAGTCAAACGTTTCATTCGTTAATGCTAAAGTGTTAGGGTAAACCTGTTTTAAATGCATCATCGGATCATTTACATGAGACATGTGCTTTAATTTAAAATGTAAATAATTATCTTTATTATTAACATTTAACCTTTCTTGTATAGCATCTTCATAATCACCACTTACTACTTCTAACTTTCTTAATGGCTGCATTTTTATAAATTGTTCCTTTACAATTGCACCGTCAATAATTTCAAGACACTTATAACCTTTAGGTTGATTCACCTCTGAAAATGAATATTGTAATAATGAACCGCTATAACTTATGTAATCCGATTCAATACTAAAAGGATGATGTAAATGTCCTAACAACACTCTATCAAATTGCTTAAAGCTATCAGCCTCAACAGATTCAACCGTTCCAATAGTTAAAGGACGCTCTGACTCAGAACGTAAACCACCTTGAACTGTTAAATGACCAATTAAAATATTTAGTTTCTCTTTATTTAGTGATTGATTTATGTAGGATAATGATTTTGCTAAGCATTGTTGATGAGTTTCCAGACTATCGTCATCAAAGAATTGCTGCACTTCGTTAACTGTTGCAAATGGCAAAGTATAAAAATCAACATTAGCTATAGTAATTGGTTTATTGATATCATCTAAACTTGTTCGTATAAATAAATTTGATTTTTCAAACCAAGTTGACCCATAATGCAAACGTTCTTTACTATCATGATTACCACTTATCATAATAACTGCGATCCCCATATCCAAATTAAGTCGTCTAATCGTATGTTCCAATAGCAATATCGCTTCTTTATTCGGATAGCTTGTATCATATAAATCGCCCGCTATAACGATGACATCAGGCTGCTGCTGCTCCATTTCATCGATAAATTGCTCTAATATATATGCTTGATCCTCTAATAATGATTTGCCATTGATTATTCTGCCAAGATGCCAGTCAGCAGTATGTATAATCTTCATATTTACACCCCTTATAAGAACGTTTGTTCGTATATATCATAATATATTTTGAAAGCTATCGCAAGTCTATAAAAAAACCGTTTATCCACGAGATAAACGGCATACGAACTATTGAATTAGTGTTTGTTTAACTTTCCTATATTTATATAACATCGCTAAGCGCCATGGAACTATCATACAAAAAGCTAATAAGAAAAACATACCTGCAATTTCACCTGGATCAATCTTATTACTAATAAATATCTTAATTAATGTACGAACCAATAACAATGATATAAGTATAATTGGGAAAGCCTTAGAACGTTTCATATATATTTCACTACCATGTGTTTCAAATCTAGAAGTCCACATCAATATCGTAGAAAATAATACGCCCAACACAATACATTCAATAATTTCTAATCCTGTCAGTCTAAAATAGGGCACTACATACATTAATGCTCCTGTAGCCATAAAAAATGGCGGTAATATAATTTTCTTTTCATTTACTGGAAATTGTTGAGCTTTCATTCTGATTATAATGACAGCAATTCCCATCAAAAATGCAAATAAAATAGAAAAGATTAAATATAACACGTTGACACCTTCTTTAAGTTTATACAAGATGATTTATTACTTGGTCAGTATATCATTAAATTTTGATTTTATCAGTTGTTTTATCTCAATTCAAAATTCTGTCATATTCCAAATAGTTTAAAATACCCATTAATTTTCTATATAAATAACTTAAGACTCATTTTCAGCACGAAAAAAACAAACCAAATGCATTATAAGCACTTGGTTTGCAATAAGTGTAAGTTCATTCAGACTTAAATCGCTTTTATCTACAATGCTTGTTTATTGTCACAAGCAGAGTATGCGTTATTCAATGTAAATCTTAAATAATTCATATCATGAATTTGCATAGCATTGTGGTATTTCTTAAATGCTTGCTCATCAGGAAAGTTAATGTGCACATTGGCAAGACGGTCTAATACTTCCTTATCTTCCATTTCATAGGCATCTTTCACTTATTACTACCTCCCTTATGTTTAAACATTATAGCAAAAAGATTTTCTGAATCAAAATATTTTCTGAATATTTAAAAAACATTTCCAAATTGGCATACAATAATTCCAAACTATTCCTATATATTATTGTTTGAAGATGATAAATTCATTAAAAACGTTTCAAATGATAAACGTGATAACATTTCAGATTTTCCATAAAACAATTTGTTTATAACATATTAAAATGATTGTGCTTATTGTTGTTACATTTATACTTTCTGTCATAAGTACATAATATATAGCTTTTATTAAGTATTCATTCATAAGTCAATTAATGATAAATGTGAACTATGTACAACCTATCTATACATTTAGGACATGAAGATATACTGACAACAGCGAACATCTACGGACATTTATACTCGAACATTGAAAGTGAAGTAACAGAAATTTTAGATAAAACTTAAAGAAATATACGCGTTGAAAAAATTTTTTGGTACCACTATGGTACCACGAACAAAAAAAGAGCCAAAAGTTACTTTTTTACAAGTAACCTTCAGCCCTTTAATGACGCGCTATTTCTTTTTCTTCATAGCGTCTTCTTGATTTTTATTCATCATTGTCATCATTTGATTTATTTTCTTTTGAGATGGTTTTTGACCCATTTGCATCATCATCATACGTAGCATTTCTTCATTAATTGGTGGGTTCTTTTTAAGATAATCCATCATATATTTTCTTGCAAGGAAAAATCCACCCACTAAACCAAGTATAAGTGCTAACACGATTAATAAAATTGCTAACCAAGTTACCATTGTTTCACCCACTTTCCTATCCTAATGCATTTTACTAAAATTAGTACTCTATTTCAAGAGAACCTGAATTTTATAATTGCCCTAACCTAAAGTATTATATCAATTACAGAATCAATTTGTAAACATGGGATAAGCATCTCTAATAACTAAAAAGTGGTATGGGACAATAGCTCCCATACCACTTAGTGTTAACTGTCAAATTTAGTAATTATTAAAGTGATTGAACTTGGTTAAGAACATTTTCTTTAGTGAAGCCATATTTTTCAACTACTAAATCTCCAGGGGCACTTGCACCAAAGCCATCAATACCAATGACTTTACCTTCAGTACCTACATATTTATGCCAACCAAGAGAAGAGCCCATTTCAATTGCAACACGTTTAGTGATTGCTGCTGGTAATACTGACTCTTTATATTCAGCTGATTGTTGATCAAATGCATTCCAGTTCGGCATAGAAACAACACGTACACCTTTACCTTGTGCTTCTAAATCATTAGCAGCTTCGATAGCTAAGTTTACTTCTGAACCAGTTGCTAATAATAAATATTCTGCGTCTTTGTCAGACTCAAATACTACATAACCACCTTTACGTACACCTTCTTCAACTGTTTCTTTAGGAAGGTCCATAGCAGTAAGGTTTTGACGAGTCAATACTAATGAAGTTGGTGTGCCTTCTGATTCTAATGCTACTTCCCAAGCAACACGTGTTTCATTACCATCAGCTGGACGAATCACGTTCATGTTAGGAATCGCACGTAAACCTGCTAATTGTTCAATTGGTTCATGTGTTGGACCATCTTCACCTACAGCAATTGAATCATGTGTAAAGATGAATGTTGAATTTAAGCCCATGATTGATGATAATCTTAATGCTGGTTTCAAGTAGTCACTAAATACGAAGAACGTTGCACCGTATGGATGTAATCCACCATGCGCTGCCATACCATTAACTGCAGCACCCATTGCAAATTCACGTACACCGAACCAAATATTTTTACCTTCTGGTGTTTCTTTGTTAAAGTCACTTGCATCTTTAACATTAGATTTGTTTGAACCAGCTAAATCGGCTGAACCACCAAAGAATGAAGGTACTGATTTACTAATTGCTTGAATAACTTCACCAGAATCAGCACGTGACGCACCACTGTGTCCAGCTTCAAATTCAGGTAACGCTTCTTTGTAGTCCACTGGTAACTTACCACTAATAGCTAATTTGAATTCTTCAGCTAATTCTGGATATTTAGAAGTATAGTCTTCAACTAGTTTTTCCCAAGCTTCTTCTTTTTCGTTTGCACGTTTTAACATACTTTGTTGGAATATTTCATAAACTTCTTGAGGTACGTTGAAACGTTGGTCTGGGTCTAAGCCATATTGTTCGAAAGTTAATTTTCTTTCATCTTCACCTAAAGGTGCACCGTGCACACCATGTGTTGCTTGTTTATTAGGTGAACCATAACCAATAATTGTTTTTATTTCAATAATAGTAGGAACATCTTGTGCTTTAGCTTCTTCGATAGCTTTATCAATTGCATCGATGTCATTGCCTTCTTTAACTAAGATATGTTTCCAACCATATGCTTCAAATCTACCTTTAACATCTTCAGAGAAAGCCTTGTTTAAATCTCCATCTAATGAGATATCATTTGAATCATATAATACTATTAATTTATCTAATTGATTGTGACCTGCTAATGAAGCAGCTTCATGTGAAATACCTTCCATTAAATCTCCATCTGAAGCAAGTACATAAGTATAATGATCAACAACTTTAGCATCTTCTTTATTAAACTTACCTGCTAGATGTTTCTCAGCCATTGCAAAACCTACTGACATTGCAAACCCTTGTCCAAGTGGGCCAGTTGTTACTTCTACACCATCAGTATGTCTATATTCTGGATGACCTGGTGTTTTTGAACCCCATTGTCTAAATTGTTTTAATTCTTCCAATTCTAAACTACCAGAAACATGTAATAAACTATAAAGTAAAGCTGAGCCATGACCGGCTGATAATACAAATCGATCTCTGTCAAAGAAATCTTTTGATTGGGGATTAAAGTTTAAATGACGAGTCCAAAGCGTATATGCCATTGGTGCTGCGCCCATTGGTAAACCTGGGTGACCTGAGTTTGCTTGTTCAACTGCGTCGATACTCAAAGCTCTAATTGTATCTATCGCTAATTGATCTTTTTGATTATTCATCTTAAAATGACTTCCTTTCTTCTAGCTAGTTTAATTCTTATTATACATGATTTAACAGAAAATTAACAAAAAATTGAATTGCTATTTGCCTTGATTATTTTTTGAATCTAAAATATTTTTTACTTTTTCTGGAGTAACGTCATTACCTTCAGGGTCAATTACTCGTGTGCTTTCTAATTGTTGTTTAAATTTCTCTCTAAATGAGTCTAAGTATGCTTTTCTTAGCTTGGATTGTTCTTTAGCTTCGGCTTGAGTTAAGCCTTCTGTCTTTTTCTTCTTTGCGAGCTCATTAATTCTATCCAAGTCTACGCCATCAATGTTTCCCATAATAAACCTCCGTTATCATTAATATAAAAGAATATAACAAAAAAATAAGCGAAACTAAATAGTTTCGCTTATTTTATCCCATTTATTCTATTAACTTGTTCATCCCAAATAAATTGATTAGTTTACGGCAGCTATAAGTGGTGTAACTTGATGTTCGCTTTGTTCGCTGTCTTGATGATCACTTTGTGCTTTTTCTTTATCTTGATTAATATTTTCAGTAACATTATGATCAGTCATTTCGTACGTTTGTTCTGTCCCATCACTATGATGTGCCGTTAATATAAATATAGTACATAATAACATTGTAGCAACTAATACCATTAGATACGTCTTAACTTGCGATTTATATAATTTAATCATAATTTCCACTCCTAGAACATTTGTTTGTATTAACAATTTATCAGAACATCTGTTCTTAGTCAATAGCAAAACGAACAAACGTTTGTAAAAATTGTTAGCCCATGCTATAATGTAACTAAATTAAAGCTAGGGAGTGCCTAAATTATGAGAGAATTAACGAAACGACAAAATGAAATTTTTGAATATATCAAGCAAACTGTTCAATCAAAAGGCTATCCTCCAAGTGTTAGAGAGATTGGTGAAGCTGTAGGCCTTGCTTCTAGTTCTACAGTGCATGGACACCTATCACGACTTGAAGAAAAGGGCTATATTAAACGAGACCCAACGAAGCCAAGAGCAATTGAAATAGTAAGTGAATCTATTGGCGAACCTGTGAACATGGAAGAAACAATTCATGTTCCCGTTATAGGTAAAGTTACAGCAGGTATTCCAATAACTGCTGTAGAAAATGTCGAAGAATATTTTCCACTTCCAGAGCATTTTACTTCTACTCATAATAGTGATATCTTCATTTTAAATGTCGTTGGAGATAGTATGATTGAAGCAGGTATATTAGATGGAGACAAAGTAATTGTTCGTAGCCAAACTATTGCAGAAAACGGTGATATTATCGTTGCTATGACCGAAGAAAATGAAGCAACTGTCAAACGTTTCTATAAAGAAAAAGCGCGTTATCGTTTACAACCTGAGAACAGTTCTATGGATCCAATATATTTAGAACAAGTTTCTGTGTTAGGTAAAGTGGTCGGTCTTTTCCGTGAAATGTAGATAGATATAACTTTTATTGGTTACAGTTATATATCAATAAAAATAAGAGGTTAAGCATAATGCTTAACCTCTTATTTCTCGTCTTTTTTCTCTAAGACTTCTTTAATTTTTTCTAGTATATCATCTGTTTTATCTGTTTTTTTTGTTGTCATAACTAACTCATCCTCTACAAGTTAAAGGATACCCTTTAAACAAGAAAATCAAACATTATCCTGTATAATTTTCTGTCCAATATGGTTGTCTATTATTATTAAATTCAACACCTACGCCAAGTGTATTGAAGTCTCGTTTCAGAATATTTTTCCGATGACCGAGTGAATTCATTAGTCCTTGATGCGCATATATACTGCTCGTTTGACCATATGCTAAGTTTTCTCCTGCTGCACTAAAATCATGTCCATATGCTTCTAATCGATCAAATGGTGAATTACCTTCCAAGTCAGTATGATCAAAATAATTCTTATTAGCCATATCTTCACTATGCTTTCTCGCTGTATCAGAAATGCTTTCAGAATATTTTAGTGTCGGCAGTTCATGTTGTACTCTTTCAGCATTAACCAAATCAAAATTTTGTAGTTCAAAGCTGTGTGCTAATTCATCTGACGGCGCTCCATATTGTTGCTGCAATCGTGATTCCATTCTCTCACTCACTTGTAATATGGCAGTTAAATTATTATCACTATGTTTATCATAAAAAGCTGTTGTATATATTTGATCATCATGGAAAGTATCATACTCGTCATCTTTAATTTCATAATTTGTATGACCTTTTCTAATTTCAGTTATCGGCGTTCCTAATCTATCACGAACAGTAGATTTTGGTGTTCCATATTTTATTTTGCTTTTTGATGAGATTACGTTTTGATTGCTATACAGCCCGTTTACTTTATTATCAATATAACTTACCATTACAAACGATCTATAGTCATCAGAATAGTAAGTGTACCATTTTGTACCATATTCATTAGTGGTTATACGTTTGGGTTTCCCTAACTTTTCAGTAACAGTAGACTTATCCATATTCATTTGAATATTATTTACTGCAAAAGCTTGTTTGCTAGGTGCTTTTAATGGCTTATTTGATGTCGTTGTTCCTGAAGTCCAACTGGCTACTTTAGACTTAAATTGTTGTTCAAATCCAACGACCGGCTTAAATTCTTTAACAGGTATCACTAATACAATTAATAATATAACAACGATATATCCTATTAATTTTCTAATTTTTTACACCTACTATAGTTTAGTCGCGATCTCCATTGAAAATTGAATTACGTACGATTACATAATCTACTTTTCTTAATGAATTAATATCTTTACCACCTGCATAAGAGATTGAACTTTGTAAGTCTTGTTGCATTTCTATAAGTGTATCGAGTAATGCACCTTTATGTTCAACAAACATTTTCTTACCTTCAACGTTTTTATGTTCACCTTTTTGGAATTCAGATGCACTACCAAAATATTCTTTATACAACTTGCCATCTAACTCAACCGTTTCACCTGGTGATTCTTCATGTGCAGCAAATAATGAACCTATCATTACCATTGAAGCACCAAATCTCATTGATTTTGCAATATCTCCATGAGTTCTAATACCACCATCTGCTATGATTGGTTTTCTAGCTGCTTTACTGCATTGATTTAAAGCTGCAAGTTGCCATCCGCCAGTACCAAATCCAGTTTTGATTTTAGTTATACATACTCTACCTGGACCAATACCAACTTTAGTAGCATCTGCTCCTGCATTCTCTAATTCACGAACACCTTCTGGCGTACCAACGTTACCAGCAATTACAAATGACTGAGGAATATGTGCTTTAATATGTTTTATCATTTTAATCACTGATTCTGAGTGACCGTGTGCAATATCGATTGTAATATATTCAGGAATAATTTCTTCGCTAGCTAATTGCTTTACAAAATCAAATTCGCCGGCTTTTACACCAACAGAAATTGATGCAAATAGTTGCTGTTCATGCATTCTTTTAATAAATGGAATACGTGCAGCTTCATCAAAACGATGCATAATATAGAAATAATCATTTTTAGCAAACCATTCTGCTAATGATTCATTCATGACTGTTTGCATATTTGCAGGTACAACAGGTAATTTAAAACTTCTTGGACCAAATTCAATCGTTGTGTCACATTCTGAACGACTTTCTACAATACATTTATTTGGTATAAGTTGGATATCTTCATAATCGAATATTTTCATAATAAAACAAACCCCTAACATTTTTTATATAACACTTGTACATTGGTAAGATTTTTATAACTATTCCATTCTATTACAACGTAAAATCTATTACATTTTACTTAATTCCCGAACAATAACTATTTATTCATCTTTACCATTAGATAATATACAATGTTTTATACTAAATGTAAATGGACTATAGTCGGAGTTTGAAAATTACCAACTTGATTTCTTCACACCAGGTATTTGACCTTTATATGCATGCTCTCTAAATGCAATACGAGACATCTCAAATTTTCTATAAACGCCTCTTGGTCGACCTGTCACTTTACAACGTCTTGTTAAACGCGTCGGTGAACTATCTCTGGGTAATTTACGCAATGCTTCATAGTCACCTTTCGCTTTCAACTCTTTTCTTAACTCAAAATATTTATTTACAAGTTCTTCTCGCTTTTGCTCTTTTACTATTTTAGATTTTTTTGCCATTTTATCTCTACCTTTCTCTTCAAATCGTAATCATTACGTTTTATATCGTAACATATTCTTTTATTTACGCAAATCATTTATTTTATTTTTGTTGAAAAAAATTATCTTTAAAGTTAGAGATATGACATCATATCGTATATCTTCTATAATTAATGTAGTCCTTTATAACAACATTAAATTTGAAATCGTCATAAATGTATGCTAGAATTTTAAAACGTAACAATTCCTATTAAGAAAGAGGTGTTTATTTTGCGCGTAAATATTACTTTAGCTTGTACAGAATGTGGAGATCGTAACTATATCACCACTAAAAACAAACGTACGAATCCAGAGCGTATTGAACTTAAAAAGTACAGCCCAAGATTAAATAAATATACTGTACACCGCGAAACTAAATAACATTCTGTTGTTAAAATTACTTTTTTAAATACGACAAATTAAAAAAGAAGTCACACATGTTAAACATGCGTGACTTCTTTTTAGTTTATATAGTAGCAAACTAGTCTGCCACTTCTAAATCAACATCATTAATATCAATACCTAACGCATTCGCTACACCTTTACCATACTCTGTATCAGCTTTGTAGCAATGACGGATGTGACGGTGTTGAACTTCTAATGTTGTACCCTGCATCTCATTGGCAGTATTTTCAAAAATGCGTTGTTGTTGCTCTTTTGATTGTAATCTAAACAATCTACCTGGTTGTTCGAAGTAATTATCATCATCTTCGCGATAATTATATTCATAAGCTTCACCTTCGACTTCTAGGCCAGGTTTTTTAAATTCAGGTTGATCCTCAAAACTTCCATCACTATTAGGATAATAGTGTGTTCCTCCACCTTGGTTATTATCTAAGATACGCATTTGACCATCTCGGCTGAATGGGCAAATATTTTCAACTCCAACACCTTTTGGTTGGTTTACTGGTATTTGCCAGTGATTGACGCCAAGTCTATAACGTTGAGCATCACCATAAGAGAATATACGACCTTGTAACATTTTATCTGGAGAAAAATCTATACCTGGAACAATATTTGTCGGTGCAAATGCTGCTTGTTCTACATCTTGGAAGTAATTATCTGGGTTACGATTTAACTCAAACTCACCAACTTCTATAAGTGGATAATCACCTTTATACCATACTTTTGTTAAATCAAAAGGATTGTCTTTATGATTTTTCGCTTGTTCTTCAGTCATTACTTGAATATACATTTTCCATTTTGGGAAGTTTTTGTTTTCAATTGCTTCAAACAAGTCACGTTGAGATGATTCTCTATCATCAGCAATGATTTTCGCCGCTTCATCTGGTTGTAAGTTTTCAATACCTTGTTGCGTTCTATGGTGGAATTTAACCCACACACGTTCTCCTTTATCATTATACATTGAGTACGTATGTGAACCGAAACCATGCATATGTCTATAGCCGTTTGGAATACCACGGTCAGTCATTAAAATTGTTACTTGATGTAACGCTTCAGGTAATGATGTCCAGAAATCCCAGTTATTTTGCGCACTACGCATATTTGTTCTTGGATCTCTTTTTACAGCATGATTTAAGCTCGCAAATAATTTAGGATCTCTAAAGAAGAATACCGGTGTATTGTTACCTACTAAGTCCCAGTTACCTTCATCTGTGTAAAATTTTAACGCAAATCCTCGAATATCTCTTTCAGCATCCGCTGCGCCCCGTTCCCCTGCAACAGTTGAAAAACGCGCGAACATCTCTGTTTGCTTCCCTACTTCTGAAAAAATACTAGCAGATGTATATTGCGTAATATCATTTGTTACTGTAAAAGTACCAAACGCACCAGAACCTTTAGCATGCATTCGTCGTTCCGGAATTACTTCTCTGTCAAAATGAGCCATTTGTTCTAAAAAATACCAATCTTGCATCAACAATGGTCCTCGAGGTCCAGCAGTCATACTATTTTCTCTATCTGAAACCGGTGCACCAAAAAGACTAGTTAAATTTCTTTTATTGCTCATAATGTTTCCCCCTCACAAATAGTAAATAATAATTATTATTATCTAGCACTAATTTTAAAGTATACACATACGAAAAGCAATTATGTTACTTCTTATAATATGAAATATTTCTGAATATTTAAAATTTTATCGCTCCAACTCTCAAAAAATGCATTGATTGTAGTCATTAAAAGCATTAAAATGTAAGGTATATAAATTTTTATAGATTATAGGAGATTTTAATATGGGACAAAACAATATGAAACGTGGTCTCAACTCTCGACATATTTCAATGATTGCAATAGGTGGTGCGATTGGCACTGGACTCTTTGTCGCTACAGGTAATGTTGTATCACAAGCTGGTCCAGGCGGCGCGATTCTAGCTTATTTAATCATTGGTGTCATGCTATATTTCTTAATGTCTTCAATCGGAGAACTAGCTACATTTTATCCTGTATCAGGATCATTTAGTTCTTACGCTACACGATTTGTAGACAGTTCCCTCGGCTTTACAATGGGATGGTTATATTGGGTGATGTGGGTATTAGTAACGAGTGTTGACATCATTATTGCATCAAGCGTATTAGATTATTGGGAAGTATTTCACTTTTTCAGCCCTGTTACTTGGAGTATTTTGTTTCTTTGTTTACTATTTGTACTGAATATTTTTACAGTAAAAGCATTTGGTGAAACAGAATTTTGGTTATCTTTAATTAAAGTACTTACAATTATTATCTTTATAGTAATAGGTGTACTAACAATATTTGGCATTTTAGGTGGTAAATATTATGGGTTTGAACATTATACAACAGGTGAAGCGCCATTTGTCGGTGGCATTTCAGGTTTCTTAGCCGTGTTACTCATCGCTGGTTTTTCAGTTGGTGGTACTGAGATGGTAGCTGTAACTGCAGGTGAATCATCGAACCCGCATAAGTCAATGCCAAAAGCTATTAGACAAGTATTCTGGAGAATATTGCTATTTTACGTTTTATCTATTGCTGTTATTGCCGCAATTATTCCTTACAGCGATCCTCTACTATTAAACAAACATGAATCTGTGACTCAAAGTCCATTCACAATAGTATTTGATCGTGTAGGTATTGCTTTTGCTGCATCTGTGATCAATGCAGTTATCCTAACATCGTTACTGTCTGCTGCAAATTCTGGAATATATACAACAAGTCGTATGTTATTTTCAATGGCAGAAGATAAACAAGCACCGAAGTTTTTTGCAAAATTAAACAAAACGACGAAACTACCTATTATTTCTATTTGTACAACATTTGTAATCGTGTTAGTAGTAATTGTATTAGCGCAATTTAAATCAGATATTGTCTTCTCACTGCTCAATATTATCGGTTCATTAGTTATCGTAATATGGGCATCAAGTATTGTCGCTCAAATCAGATTACGTTCTGCAATAAAAAAACAAAACAAACGTGCAGAAGATGTATTACCATATAAAGCAGCGTTATATCCATTAGGACCAATCATTGTAATAATTGCATTGCTATTCCTATTTTTCGGAAATTCCTTTGGTGCTTTAATGGCAGGCGATTATGGCTCTGTTATACGAAACATTGCACCAATCATTATTCTAGCAATTGTTTATTTATCACATAAAGTAATTAGAAAAACAAAAATAGTGAAACTAGAAGACGTTGAATTAAATACAACTAAAGAACATTAATTGTAAAAGCACTGGTATATAATCAGTGCTTTTACTTTGCCACTTTAATTAATGAAAAACATATTACAAAAACAGTTAGAATTATACATATATACGTATTTGTTTATTCGAGTAAAATCAATGCTTAACACATAAGAGTTGAATATTTTCAGTGCTTAAAAAGTATAGTATAATATAATTAACAATATTGGTTATATTGAGGTGAAAACTATGATTGGGCAAACAAATTTATTTGATGATATTTTAGAAACTGAAGAGCGTTTCGTTATTGTTGTGCAATCACTTGAAGAAAAGAATAATCAATTGCTTAAACGAACTTTAAGAGAGTATGGTAGCTTAGAACATTCACAAATGGAAAGTCTTTTTGAACATCTTAAAGATGTCTTTTTAGAAGAATCGTTTGAGGATAATCAATCTGCATTCTCTATCACAGTATATACAAATTTAGATTATGCTGCGGATAATGTGTATGCACATGTTAAAAGGCATAGAGGCAAACACGAGTGGACACATACAGCAAAATAATTCTTTCACTTCAGAAATTATCTATCAGAGTTAACTTACTCTGATAGTTTTTTATATTTGCATTTGCTTCTATCTTAGTATCATCAATAAATACTGAGTTATCAGCTGTGTTCAGAAATTAATAAAAAGTGACTTGATCAATCCATTTGTAGAGTAAACTGAGGCATGTTTTAATTTTTATAGATAAGCTGCTATATTAATTTAGTTTAGTGGAATTTATTAAATTATAAGTAAGTGTCTTATTTTTTGTAGTAATAACATATATATGAACTACGAATTGTTTGCGAGACGCCTAAGGGTGTAGGATGAGTGTTGAGACCAAGGCTCGCCCCATCCCCCTAGGTAAGCGAGCAATATTGATATAAATTACAAGCCCATCAAAGACCAAAAATCTTTGATGGGCTTAGTGCTAGGCATTTATGTCATAGACACTTTTGAATTATATATATCAATCTAATCAAGAATCAAGCAATGCTTTTAAAGCGTGAGGAATACCATCCTCGCCATTACTTAAAGTAATTTCGTCAGCAACTGCTTTAACTGCTTCATTAGCATTACCCATTGCTACTGCATGTCCGACGACGTTAAGCATTGAAATATCATTTGAACTATCACCAAATGCAATAACTTCAGACAAGTCAATATTGAGCTTTTCACAAAATGCAGCTAATGCATTTCCTTTCGAAACATCTCTAGCCATAAATTCTAAAAAGTACGGCTTACTTGTTGTAACGTCTACTTCCTCATTAAAATGACCAGCTAATTCAATGTTTAAACTTGTAATATTCGGAACATAATCTACACCCATTACTTTAGGTACATCAGCTTGAATATATGCTTTGATATCATCGACCCGTTTCATCGGCAAACCTGTCAATTCAGACTCTATATTCATATATTCGTGGTCACCTTCATATATAATAAATCCTTCATGATATGTTAAAACAAACAATTTGTGTTCTCTACAGAAATCAACAATTGCATCAAAATCTGCCTTAGTTACACTCTTACTCACTTCAACATGTTCATCTTTAACAGCAATTGTCTTACCACCATTATAGCTTATTACATAACTATCATATTGATCTAACTTGAGTTGCTTTGCAACAGGTAGCATCCCTTCTGTAGGACGTCCTGAAGCCAAGACAACATGATATCCTTGCTGCTGAATGTCAATTAAATAACGTTCAGTTTCTGGACTAACCTCATTATCTGGATTCATTAAAGTGTCATCCATGTCCATAACAATCATCTTATATTTACTCATGTTTGTATCTCCTTTCAACACCTTAACATTATACTACAATAATTTAACGGCGTTGGTACAGAATTTTCGACACAACTCCACTTTCATTAATTGTCACTAACTCCGATCGACAATCCATAAATGTTCCTTTAAGTTCTCTAACGAGTTCGCCACTCCGTTCTGGAGCAACTAATGTTAATACGGTTGGACCTGCACCACTGATTACAGTCGCATAGGCGTTATGTTGTTTCGCAATCGCTTTAATTTCTTTAAACTCAGGTATTAAATGTTGTCTGAATGGTTCATGAAAACCATCTTGTTCCATCATTTTTCCTGCCAACTCATAGTTATGTTGTATCAATGCACTAATCATTGTGTTACTAATCGCACTATTTTGAACTGCCTTTTTATGTGAAAATGTTTCCGGTAATGTATTTCTTGAATCATCTGTACGTAGTTCATAAGATGGAATAGTAATAATGATATCCACACGTGGTGGATCAATATATGATACATCTGTCACCTTTGTCTCAGGATTAAAGTAACCTAATACCAAGCCTCCATAGATTGTTGGTGCCACATTATCAGGATGACCTTCGATTTCAGTAGCTAATTGTAGTAATTCATATTTTGATAATTCAATATCACCAAAATAATTAGCAATATATAATGCACCAACTAATGCTGATGCAGAACTCCCTAAACCTCTTGCTAAAGGGATTTCGCTTCGCATTTCTATATCTAAACCAGGTAATTTAACATCATATTTACGTGCAACTCTTTGAGCAATTTGATAAATATAATGTCTATTGTCTGTTGGCAAATCTTCTACATTTGGTCCGACGTGATTAAACGTCCACACATCGCTGTCGTTCTTCTTTACATCTAAATATAAAAATTTATTTAATGCCATACCTATAGAATCAAAACCGACACCTAAATTAGCTGTAGATGCCGGTATTTTCAAATGCAACATGTCACTCATGTTAGAGCGCTCCTTTGATATAATCTAAGATGCTTTCTCTATCGTTAGGCAACGGTTTGATTGGATTATCCAATAATGAAATTGCAGTGTCTGGATCTTTCAGACCATTACCAGTTAATACAGCAACCACCTTTTTACCTTGTGGTAACTTGCCAGCACGGTGTAATTTTATCAAACCTGCTATAGATGCATTACTTGCCGGTTCACTAAAGACACCTTCTTTACTTGCCATCAATTGATATGCTTCTAAAATTTCTTCGTCTGTTACGCTATCAATTAGACCATCTGATTCACTTAAAGCATTATTAGCTTTGTCCCAGCTTGCTGGGTTACCAATTCTAATAGCCGTAGCTACTGTATCTGGATTCTTAACCACTTTGTTCTGTACAATTGGTGATGCACCTTCAGCTTGGAATCCAAACATATGAGGTAATTGTGTTTGATTTTTATCGTGATACTCTTTGAACCCTTTCCAATATGCTGTAATATTACCTGCATTACCAACAGGAATGGACAAGATATCAGGAGCTTCTCCTCCTAATTGTTGAATGACTTCAAAGGCGCTTGTTTTTTGACCTTCGATTCTATATGGATTTACAGAGTTTACTAAGGCAATTTCACCGTTTTCCGCTACTTCCTTAACAATCTCTAATGCTTCATCAAAGTTACCTTCGATAGAAACAATTTCAGCACCATACATCACGGCTTGAGATAATTTACCAAGCGCAATTTTACCTTCAGGTATTACGACAATTGCCTTCAACCCTGCACGAGCAGCATATGCTGCAGCAGATGCAGAAGTATTACCTGTCGACGCACAGATAACAATTTTCTTACCTTCTTCTTTAGCTTTGGCCATCGCCATTACCATACCTCTGTCTTTAAAAGAGCCCGTTGGATTAGCTCCTTCGTATTTTACATGTAATTCAATGCCTAACATTTCAGATAAATTTTCACAATAAATTAAAGGTGTATGTCCTTCATTTAAAGTTAATTGTGGTGTATTTTCATTTACAGGTAAAAACGCTTCAAATTCCTTCACTAAACCTTGCCATTTTTCCATTTCTATTAAACCCCTTCTACTGGATAAATTTTATTTACAACATATCCTGCCTCTGTAATTGCCGATTCAGGAGACTCATCTAAGCCTACTACAATCAAACCAACCGTTCTGGCATCTCTTTCAGTAACGGCTAATGATTTATGGAAAGGTAACTCCGCTTTAATTAAAGCTTCAACCTTACTCGGTTCCTCACCATCTGTCTGAATGACAACATAATAACTTTCTTTTTCTTTAAACGATACTGTATCATCGCTATCCATTAATTCTTTCGTTTGTTCCGTCTTCAATTCAAAATGTGGTGGTAATGTATGCAGATTAGACTCAAAATGCAAGGTAACGTTAAGCAAGTCACTCACAACTGCACTTCCAGTTGCTAAACTACCAGCTCCCTTACCATAAAACATCGTCTCTCCAACAGCATCACCAATAACATAAATTGCGTTGAATTCATCTTCAACTGCAGATAATTGGTGTGCAGTACTAATAAGTGTTGGTGCTACTGAAGCATTAACTTTACCTTGCTCATAAGTACCTTTACCAATTAATTTAATCTTATAACCTAGTGCTTCTGCTGCCTTAATATCAGCAAGTTCAACATCGCTAATACCGTGTCTATCAACATCTGATAAATTAATCACTTGGTTAAAAGTTAAATAAGAAGTAATGACTACCTTTCTTGCGGCATCTACACCTTCCACGTCATCTGTAGGATCTGCTTCGGCAAACCCTAATCTTTGCGCTTCATCCAACGCATCTTCAAACGATGTATTCTCACGCGTCATTTTACTTAAAATAAAGTTAGATGTTCCATTTAAAATACCCATAAATTTAGTTATATTATTTGCATTCAAACCATTATTAATCGCATTAACGATTGGAATACCGCCTGCAACACTTGCTTCATATTTTAATGCTACGTCATTTTCTTGTGCTAAATCTTCTAACACATTTAAATGCACAGCTAATAAGTCTTTATTGGCAGTAATAACATGCTTTTTCTGACTTAATGCACGTTTTAACCAATCTACTGTCGGTTCAACGCCACCCATAACCTCAACGATAATGTCTATAGAGTCATCATTTAAAATTTCATCTACATCTTCTGTTAGATGATAATTCGATACGTTAATGGGTCTCGATCTAGATTTATCACGAACTAAGATATGTCTAATGTTGATATCTTTGTCCATTGTTTCTTTAATTTGTTCTCTATTTTCTTCAATTATTTTCACTACACCTGAACCTACAGTACCTAAACCGAGCAGGGCTACATTTAATTCCTTCATCATTTCATTCCTCCGATTGTTCATTCAAAAAATACAATTGTACAGTTGAAAAATACTAGAATATGGTATAGTATAAATTCATTCATTATTTTTGTAAAGGTTGAAAATAAAAACCGTATATCTATACTATCACTCTCGTGATAAAAACTAAACAAAATTTTCTGATTTTTTAGAAAGGTTGTAGCTCATTATGAAAGTAGCGAAATTTGGAGGAAGTTCTGTTTCAAATGCAGAACAAATAAAGAAAGTATTAAATATAGTAAACTCTGACTCAGACAGAAAGATTATCGTCGTTTCAGCACCCGGAAAAAGACATGCAGACGATGTAAAAACAACGGATTTACTAATTCGACTTTACGAAAAGGTTATTGCCGGATTAGATTATCAAGCAAAGAAAGAAGAAATTATTCAGCGTTATGCTGATATTATTTTAGAACTTGAAATGACAGATTCACTGTTATCAACAATTGATGAAACTTTAGAAACATATATTGCCACATTAAAGGAAAAACCTGCTCGTTTATTAGATGCGTTACTTTCATGTGGTGAGAACTTTAATGCCCAACTCATAGCTGAATATAACAATAGCCAAGGTATACCAACACGTTATGTATCACCTGGTGAAGCGGGTATTACTGTCACAGATTTACCTCAGAATGCTCAAATTTTAGATCAATCTTATGAAGCACTCTATAGCCTTAGAGAATACGATGAAAAATTAATTGTTCCAGGTTTCTTTGGTATTTCTCGTCAAGGTTATGTTGTGACCTTCCCACGTGGTGGATCTGATATCACTGGTGCAATCGTTGCTCGTGGTGTTCGTGCTGACTTATATGAAAACTTCACAGATGTTTCAGGTATTTTTAGAGCTAATCCAACAATAGTAAAAAATCCAGAAGTGATTGATGAGATTACTTACCGTGAAATGCGTGAATTATCTTATGCAGGATTTGGTGTGTTCCACGATGAAGCATTACAACCATTACACAAAGACCGCATACCAGTGGTAATTAAAAACACAAATCGTCCAGATGATACAGGTACTTATATTCGTCATGACCGAGAAATTAATTCTTCAAATATAGTCAGTGGCATTAGTTGTGACAAAGACTTTACTGTGTTAAATATCAAGAAATATTTAATGAACAGACAAATCGGTTTTACTCGAAAAATATTAGGCGTGCTTGAAGATTATGGAATTTCATTTGACCACATGCCTTCTGGAATTGATAGTATTAGTATTATTATGCGCTCAAAAGAGATACAAAACAGAGAAGAACAAGTATTAAATGATATTAGAGAAAAATGTGATGTCGATGAATTAAACGTCGAACACAATCTTGCAATTCTTATGATTGTAGGCGAAGGCATGCACCGTATTGTAGGTACTGCCAATACAATTACACATGCACTTGCTGAAGCAAATATAAACTTAAAAATGATGAACCAAGGTGCTTCTGAAATTTCAATTATGTTTGGAATCGATGTTGCTGATGCTGAAAAAGCAGTTAAGTCAACATATGAGTATTGCTATAATGGCGAATATCTAAAGGTATAAAAAAACAAACCCACAAATCACTTTGTTCAACTGTTACGTTGACCTACTTGTGATTTGTGGGTTTTACATTGCTGATTTCTCTGAAATTAGAGCTTGGTTGATACGTTCATCACCAACTACTAATCTCAACATTACAAATTGATAATAGCTTAAAGAATCTATTACACTTTTATAGTTAGGAATTTGTTGGTAATCTATTGGATCCAATAATTCATACATTAAGACAATTTCCGGTTTAATGTAATCGACATCCCATTTAATCGAATGGAAGTAGATATTTTTTTCAGGTAGCCTAATATTATGATTCCATCTAAACATCCATTCGTCATTTTCAACATCATATACAATCACAGTCATAATTAAATCATCTGCTTTATAAATGTTGGCATGCGTTACCTCTGCAAATTCTATTTCAGTATAATTCGTTGTCGATGTATGGTCATCATATAACTTAACAGTATAAGTTTCTGGGATATGCTTTAACACTTCTGCCAAATACTTTCTTTCAACACTGATATCTACCTTACAGCATAGGTTGAATTCATCTCTCATAAAAAGCTGCTTTGCAACTTCTCCGTTATATTTAATTAAATTGCCAACTTTACTATTTATTTGGCTTACCAATGCTTTTACGTGTTTGTCCAAACAGGCACCTCCTCTTGAAGTAAGCGTTTCCATTGAAATACATTATATAATTTGTCTAGTTATTTTTCAATGCATTCTACTTCAAATATAATAAACTCATATATTTTTTTAAAATTGACCAATTTTTATATAGCGATGCCCAGGCGTATGATCTAAAAATTGTGGTCTATTAATAACAAAACTATACTCACTATTTTGCTTAAGTACACGTTGTAATTCAGCAATTTCTGTTATATCTTGATATAAATCTTCTTCATAAATATAAGGAACACGTAGAAAGTAATAATTAATTTTATATTTTGAATAAGAATCAATAACATCTGTTCCTGTAATGATATGAAAAGCACTATTAACAGTACCATTCGGTAATATAATATTAAAATCCGTATATTTAGATACATATTTGATAATATCAGTTGAATAAGTAATAACTGATATTTTTTTATTAGAAAAATACAATTGGTCTATTATTTTAAATGATACGGGATGATTATCAAACGCAATTATATCGTTATGATTTATACGTTCAACTAGTTCGTTTAGATAGCTTTTCAATGCACTCAAAAAATAATCCCCCAAAATTAATAATTTCACACATACTTTATTATATCTATTTATACAACTTTGTGTAAACTAAACGCTTATTAAAATTCAGTACTATTTATCCAGAAATGCGTTGAACCTCTCATTAAATATATTTTTGTACTATATGTTACATTCCCTTTCAATTATTGCATATTTTAGCAACTACTAAAAAACATTATTCTACTACTTAAACATCGAACTAGGTCTACCAAAAATAATATATGCTACTAAAACTATATGTTTCTATTCATTGCATAAACCAAACGCTGCTTTGCGAAACTACTTAAATTCAATTACAAATCATATAAAATCATGTAATAATAGTTAAAATACTATAAAAAGTCATTCATTTTATAAATTCTCCATTAAATTATCGTTTAATTTAAGTTAAATCCATGAATACCATTGATAAACAACTGTTAATACGAATATAATCTATATATAGCTACAGTTTAACAGGTCGAATTTGTACAACAGTGTATAAAAGAGTAAAATAAACTGTAATTTCAAATATTAATAAAGATTAGGATGATAATCATGCTACTAACATTCATTTTACTTGTAATTGTTATTTTGCTCATTATTGTGATGATTATAAATCAAAAAAATATGCAACAAAAATTAGAAACTGAAAAGTATTCTAAAGAACAATTAGTAACTAAAATTAGTTCTGTTACTCGTGAAAATACTCAGTTAAAAAATCAAATGTTGCACTTTGATGGTAATAATGATTCGAACCACCACGACTTAAGAAAGGCAAAACAAAACTTGAAAGATATTCTTGAACAATACAAAACAGCCGGTACTATCAAAGCCTATGATATTATCGCAACTGGTAATCTTGCTGTTAAACACCCTTTATTCGAATATGCGAGAGCATTTGATTATATCGTGATCACTGACAAAGGCGTGTTCAACATTAATGTGAAAAACTGGAAACAAAAAACGTTTTATCACTTTGATATTGATTCTGAAACAGAGATTTCAACTAATAATGAATCCTCAGTACATCAAACTGTGGGACGCTATATTGCACAACAATATCACAGTCAATTTAACACGACACGTACAGGTTCATACACTTTTATAGAACGTGTAAAAAATAATTCTGTAATTTACGACTTTTATAGTTATGATCCTTTTGAACAAACTGCAAAGAATACAAAGGAATTAGAAACTAGAATTGCAGAGAGATTAAATCATCATATTAAAAACATTGGTTTAGTTTACTTTACAGATGGAAGTGTAAATATTATAGATGGACCTAATGTAAGAGAAGATTATACTGAAACTGTTTCATCTAAATCTTCATTAAAAGACGTCATCGGTGATACACTTAGCAATGCAAGCGAGTCCATTACTAAAGAACAATATGACAAATTAGTCGAACGTTTTCATTAATTAATATAAAAACGAGTTATAATCACAACAGTTTAAAGTTGTTGTTTTATAACTCGTTTTTTTGTGTTTCATTTAAAATAATTAATACATATTTCAGTACACCTTGTCTATTCAAAGGAAATTTATGATGACGTTTCAAAATGATGCTATGTTTTTTCCACTAAGTAGATAATCTAACTCCAAATATTTAATTTATCTTGTTTAGCTTGATGTTCAGCTTGCTTAAAAACATTTCTATATTTGCCATTAGGCGCAAAATATTTTTCACGAGCCAAGCCTTTTTTCACTAATTCTTCATTAAACATTGTCTTTTTATCTAACCAAACATAGGCTAATTTTCGTCCGTATTGGTCTTCTGGCTCTTTATCATATTCTAAATAGACATCCTTGTTCGTTAAGTGCTTCTTTGAATAATCCGAAGCTTCTTTACCATATGGTTGGACCGGTGTATTTGGTTTAACTGTTTCCGGTGTATCTATTCCAATTAGTCGAATTTTAATATTCTGTTCTTGCTCATTACTACCTACCAATGTATCTCCATCCACTACTCGATCGACATGTACTTTTTCAGTTTTACTTGGACCAGAAGTTGTGTCTGAACCACTATTTTGAAATGGACCACTGTGATTAATAAATTGGAAAAATAAAACACCGATAACAATGACTATCGCAATAATACCGGTTAATGCTTTTGTTGATTTCATAGTTGCACCCACTTCTTAAACTTTGTCCAAATCATCATATATAATTTATTCAATAGCGTCAAGAATCATTTTTATTATCTAAGGTGACTTTTAGAAATTCACCCCACTTGAAAGGAAATATTTCACAATTATATTAACAAAGTTATTTATTTAATTTAACTCAATGTCTATAACATGCTATAATACCCATGTTAGGAGTGAACGTATTTGAGTATGTTTAAAGAAAATATGATTTCTACAATCGCCATCATTGTAGCGATAATCATCGGACTTGTCTTACAATTTCAATTTGACTTACCTCCACTTGTTGCGGCTGTATTAGCAATTTTTATGGGCATTTTTGTAGGGTTTATTATCGTAATTATTCAAGGCATTGTGAATAAACGCAATAAAAAGTAAATACACAAGTATAAAACATGACACGAGTCTAGGACGTAAATTCTAGAAATAAAGCATTCAGATGATTTAATTCATCTGAGTGCTTCTTTTTAATTTAAAATAATATATTGCTCACTTCCCTAGCGAGCTAGTTCGATCTCGGTCTCGTCACGCATCATACTCCCTCATGTGTCTCGTAAAAATACGTCGCATCCATATGGCCATTTGTAAATTATTTAATACATCTTAAGAAGCGAATTCAACATGGGCGATTATGTATATAATCATTAACATGACACAAGCAAACATAAACTAGGGTAATCTTCAGTGATTATGACCACAAACGCTATATCTAGATATATTGATGATCTCATTGAGACAATCCTTGAAGATGAATTCGATTCATATTCACTGTATGATAGCTTTATTCATTCATTGCTTTATAATATTTAAAAATTCTCCCCAAATAATACCTAAACTGCACCCAAATCGTTCAATAAAATAAAAGTGGGTGCAAAAAAAAGCAACCCTAATATTCATAAAGAATAACAGGATTGCTTATATACCTAGTGTTATACCCCTTTGTCTAGCACCTAGTATTGTTTAATATATTGTTCTCTTTCCCATTCAGATACTTGTGTTCTGTAGTAATCCCACTCGATAGATTTAGAATTAATAAATTGGTTATAAATGTGATTACCTAAAGCATCTTTAATTGGTTGATTTTCTTTCATTGCTTTAATTGCAGTGTATAATGTTGATGGTAAATCTTGAATACCTACTGCTTCACGTTCCTCACGATTCATTTCGTAGATATTTTGGTTAACTGGTTCTGGTACTTCTAATTTGTTTTCAATACCATCTAAACCAGCTTTTAAGATTGCAGCTAAAGCTAAGTATGGGTTCGCAGCTGGGTCAACTGAGCGTACTTCAACACGTGTAGATAAACCACGAGAAGATGGTACACGAATTAATGGTGAACGGTTTTTACCACTCCATGCAATGTAACATGGTGCTTCATAACCTGGCACTAAACGCTTATAAGAGTTAACTAATGGGTTACATACGCCAGTGAAACCACGTGCATTTTTAAGGATACCTGCAACAAAGTGGAATGCATCTTTTGTCATTTGCATATCACCATTAGGATCGTAGAATGCATTTTCTTTACCTTTAAATAAAGATACGTTAAAGTGCATACCGCTACCGTTTACACCAAATAATGGTTTTGGCATGAATGTTGCATGTAAGTTATGTTGGCGAGCAATTGTTTTTACAACAAGTTTAAATGTTTGGATATTATCACATGCTGTAATTGCATCAGCATATTTAAAGTCAATTTCATGTTGTCCTGGAGCAACTTCATGGTGACTTGCTTCGATATCAAAGCCCATGTCTTCTAATTCTAATACGATATCACGACGACAGTTCTCACCTAAATCAGTAGGGGCAAGGTCGAAGTATCCACCATCATCATTTAATTCTAATGTTGGTTCACCTTTTTCATCTAATTTGAATAAGAAGAATTCTGGTTCTGGCCCTAAATTAATATCTGTAAAGCCTAATTCTTCCATGTCTTTTAATACACGTTTCAAGTTAGCACGTGGGTCACCTTCGAATGGTGTACCGTCTGTTTTATATACATCACAAATTAGTCGAGCTACTTTACCTTGACCTGCAGTCCATGGGAAGATTACCCAAGTGTCTAAGTCAGGATATAAATACATATCTGATTCTTCGATACGTACGAAACCTTCGATTGAAGATCCGTCAAACATCATCTCGTTATCTAATACTTTTTCTAATTGACTAACAGGTACTTCAACGTTTTTGATTACACCTAAAATATCTGTGAATTGTAAACGTAAGTATCTTACATTTTCTTCCTTGGCAAACTTATGAATGTCTTCTTTAGTAAATGAACGTTTTGGCATTGTTAATGTCCTCCAGTAAAATTATTTGATAAAACGTGATAAATCCCCACGGTTTATCGGAATTGCTTCTCGTTGTGGTTTCTGTGTAGCATCAACTATCATTTGTTTTCTAGTTTCTTGTTCTTCATCAGAAAGGTGTGCTTGATCATCATGAATAATTTGTTTGATCCCTTTAATATTGAAGCCTTTTTCTATAAGACTTTTAATTTCAAGCAATCGTTCCAAATCATTCAATGAAAATAATCGCTTATTTCCTTCCGTACGTTGCGGTTTAATCAGTTCATGTGTTTCATAATAACGAATTTGTCTTGCGGTTAACTCGCTCAACTTCGTAACAACACTCATAGAGAAGACAGGCATATTACGTCGTAAAGTATCATTTGACTTCAATCCAATCACCTCTATTTTTGAACTTGTTATTAATTTAGCACAATTATCAGACAAATACAAAGATATGTCAGGTTTTCTTACATGATGTGCTAAACCCCGAAATGAATGGGTTTATGTACATCCATTAATCTATTGTTAATCATTTTTCCGAATATTCTTTAAAATTATTTTGGATTTTTTAAATACAACACTAAAAAAAACGCTAAATGATTTCTTTCAATGAATCATTTAACGTCTTGTATGATTAATATAATTTAAATTAATTGATTAGCTTTTAATGATTGTGCAGCTCGTGTAACTGCTAATTTAACATGTTCATATGTTAATCCACCTTGAACATAGGCTTCGTATGGCGGTCTGATTGGTCCGTCTGCAGATAATTCAATAGAAGAGCCTTGTATAAAGGTCCCCGCAGCCATAATTACATCATCTTCATAGCCAGGCATATAAGCAGGTTCAGGACTAAAGTGTGCATTGATTGGAGATGCGTGTTGGATGCTTTGGCAAAACTGTATCATTTGTTCTTTTGTATCAAATTCGACAGTTTGAATTAAATCTGTTCTAGGTTCGTGAAAGGCAGGTTTTGTACGCATATTTAACTTTTCTAGTAATAAACTAGTAAACAATGCGCCTTTTAAACTTTGACTCACTACATGAGGTGCTAAAAAGAAACCTTGATACATTTCTTGTAATGAATACAGCGAAGCGCCTGCCTCTTTACCTATACCTGGAGCAGTTAAACGATAGCCACAACGCTCAATTAAATCCTTTCGACCAGCAATATAACCACCGATTTTAGCAAGTCCACCACCTGGATTTTTAATTAATGAACCCGCTATTAAATCTGCACCACATTCAATTGGTTCCTTTAATTCTACAAACTCACCATAGCAGTTATCTACAAATATAATAATATCAGGATGCGCGGATTTAATTGCTGAAATTGCACGTTCTATTGTAGCTAGATTAATGGATGGTCTTTGATCATATCCCTTAGAACGTTGGATAGCAACAACTTTAGTGTTCGGCTTGATTGCATGTAATACATGATCAATATCAATTTCATTTCCCTTTAAATCAACTTTGTTATAACTTACTCCATGCTCTTGTAAGCTTTCGATGCCATTGCCATTGATGCCAATGACTTCTAATAAAGTGTCATATGGATTACCGGTAATATATAATAACTCATCTCCATATTTCAATGTACTTTGTAAGGCCAAAGTAATGGCATGGGTACCGGAAATGATTTGGGGTCTTACCAAAGCGTCTTCGGCTTTAAAAGCATGTGCATAAATTTCTTCTAAATGATCTCTACCTATATCATCATATCCATAGCCAGTTGTGCCTTGCAAGTCACTTTCAGATGCTTTGACCGCATGAAAGGCATCTAAGACTTTCTCTTGGTTTAAATATGCTGTTTTTTCTATTTCTGTAAAATACGGCTTTAACGTAGATTCCACTTCATCTATCAATTGTGTCATATCGTTCATTTATAATTACTTCCTTTATTCTTTTTTATAACCTTTAATCTCATATTTAGCAGTGTCTTCATTAAAGTTCAATTCAGTTACCAGTGTGTGTTGTTTCAGAAAGTACAAACGATGGGCATCTGTACTAGCAACATGTTCCTCATAATAACTAAGTATCTGCTTAATTTGATCAAATAATAATTGTTTAACAGCATCAATATCATTGGAATATTGAGTTGATACATAAACGGAGGGTAAATTGGTTGTCGGTGCGATATCATGATTTAGATCTCTTTTATTAAATATAATAGCTTGTGGAATATGAGCCATATCTAAATCATCTACAATTTGATTCACAGTATCCATTTGACCACGATATTCAGGATGACTACTATCTACAACATGTAATAATAAATCGGCATCTTTCGCTTCTTCTAAAGTTGATTTAAATGCTGCAATCAGTGTAGTTGGTAGCTTTTGAATAAAGCCCACTGTATCTGAAATAATTAAATTAAAGCCGTTATTAATCTTTATTTGTCGTGTCTTAGGATCTAGTGTAGCGAATAATAAGTCTTTCTCATAAGTAGATTCATGTGCTAATTTATTAAACCACGAAGACTTTCCAGCATTGGTATATCCAACTAAAGCAACTTGAAATACTGCGTTCTGTTCACGTTTATTTCTATAGCGTTCCCGATGTTCAACTACAGTATTTAATTGATGTTTGATTTCATTCATACGTGTTCTAATATGACGTCTGTCCATTTCTAATTTTGTTTCACCAGGACCTCTTGTCCCAATTCCACCGCCCAATCTAGACAAACTACGGCCATGCCCTTGTAATCTAGGCATTAAATAATCCAACTGAGCTAATTCTACCTGTAGCTTACCTTCCTTGCTACGGGCTCTTAATGCAAATATCTCTAAAATCAATTGCGTTCGATCAATAATTTTCACATTAAGTTGACCATTTAATGATTTCGATTGCGCAGTAGTTAATTCATCATTTGTTACAACCACATCTATATCATGGAATTCTACATAATCTTTAATTTCTTCTAGTTTACCTTTACCAACATAGTATTTATGATCGAAATGTTGTTTATTTTGAGTAAATTGCGCTTGAACATCGAGTTGACATGTCTCAGATAAAGATGCTAATTCCTCCATCGTTGACGTAAAATTAAATTCATCATCTGTTTGAGCATGTACACCAACTAACACGACAGTTTCTAATTGTTCTTCTGTCTTGTGTAACGATTGCTGTGTCATTACATGCACCTCTTTTCAAAGTTTTCTTTGCTATTCTATCATAGTGTGTATATAAAGACTATAGAGACAAATTGTGTTAAATTAAAACTAAGAGGTGAATAAATATGACGATTTACGATATAGAAGTACAAAAACCAAACGGCGAATCATATAAATTAGCAGATTATAAAGGCAAAGTAATGTTAATTGTAAACACTGCCAGTGAATGTGGATTTACGCCTCAATTTGAAGGTCTTGAAGCGTTGTATCAGAAGTACAACGATCAACCATTTGAAGTTCTTGGCTTTCCATGCAATCAATTTGGCGGACAAGAACCAGGCACAGGTGAAGAAGCAACACAATTTTGCAAAATCAACTATGGTGTTTCTTTCCCAATGCATGAAAAATTAGATGTTAAAGGTGAAAATCAACACCCATTATTTAAATATTTAACATCTGAACAGAATGGTTTTTTTAATGAAAAAATCAAATGGAATTTCACTAAGTTTTTAGTGGATAAAGAAGGTAATGTGGTTAAGCGATTTTCACCACAAAAGAAGCCAGACCAAATTGAGTCTGATATCGAAGCTTTATTATAAATTAAATAATCATTTGAGCAACACATCTCAAGCTAAGCATCGACAATTGCTATTTCATATAAAGCATTGTCGATGTTTTTTTATGTTTTAGAGAAATGTGTTTTATCAATGCTGTAGTAGTCAATGTGCAATAGATCCGTTACTTAGTTCAATTTAATTATATAATCACTGTTCGTTTATCGATATTTATTCCAACATTGGTATTTCACGTAAGCGCAACACATTGGCATACATATACAGCGACAAAAAACTGCCGACAAGTTATTACTTTACCGACAGTTTAAAAGCTTATTCATTATGTATTGGATTTAATCCCTACATCATCTATTGATAGATAACATCGGTCCAATCGGTTAAATCATTAAAAACTACTCTTCTGAATCATCAATTGTGAATGTACTAATTGCATGTTTGTATATCATATGTTCTTTACCTTGAGATAATAAACATACCAGATATTTATCAAAATCAACAATCGTACCTTTCATTTGGAATCCATTTACTAAAAAAACAATAACTTTTGTTTCTTCAGATTTAAATTGCCCTAGGAATTTGTCTTGGATGTTTTCTGTTGTATTCATGTTATGTACTCCTTTTATTTATTTGGGCTGAAACCTTTCGTAACATTGATGAAAGTGTGAGTGCTTCTTTGTCTAACCAGATGACATCTAGTTTATTTTTAAACCATGTCATTTGCCGCTTAGCATAATTTCTTGAGTGTTGCTTTAATTTTTCCGTAGCTAATTCTATCGTCATTTCATTATGTATGACTGGTACAATCTCTTTATAACCAATCGCTTGCATGCTTTGACATGATTCGTATCCCTGTTCGACAAGATACTTCACCTCATCTATTAACCCGCGTTCCAACATTATATCAACTCGGTTATTAATTCTATTATATAATGTTTGACGCGACATTTCTATCCCTAGTAATAATGTATCATAATTTTCTGTATATTGCGCATTTTTCTTACGTGAACTTAAAAGTTTTTTTGTTTTTTGGTAATATTCAATCGCTCTAACTACTCTTTTTCTATTATTTGGATGAATAGCTATAGCAGATTCAGGATCAAATTCAGCTAAGTAGTCATGTAGTGCTTCATTTGACAGTGGCTCTAAACTTGCCATTTTTTCTTGTACACGCTTGTTATCTGTTTCTGAAATTGTTTCTTCATCTTCAAATGCATAGTTATGAATCAATGATTGAATATATAATCCCGTTCCCCCTGCGATAATTGGAGTCTTGCCACGTTCTGTAATTTCTGTAATTAATTTTTCAGCTCTGCTTTTAAACTCATATGCTGAAAATGCTTCATCTGGATTTAATATGTCTATCATATGATGTGGGATGCCTTCCATTTCATCGCTTGATATTTTAGCAGTCCCGATATCCATATGTCTGTACACTTGCATTGAATCACCGCTAATAATTTCACCATTAAATTGCTTTGCCAATTCAATACTAAATTCAGTCTTACCAACTGCTGTTGGACCGACTAAAACGATGATAAATGGTTTAGTATTTACCACTAATATTCACTCTCTCTTTTTATTTTACTTTGTATTGTCATACTTTTTCAAAATCTGCTTTTCAATCCATTCATACATATGTTGCCATGTTTGTGTATAACCTTCTTCAAATAAAATTTCATTTCTCTTGAATTTATACAATTGGACTGTCACATGATTTAATCCGCCCTTTTTATAATATTTTCCTAACTGACGAATGCCTTCTCCGTAATTACCTAATGCATCCTCTTTGCCTGAGATTAATAACACTGGTAAATTTTGATTCATTTGCTTAATATTTTTTATTTTACTCGTGCGTCTTGCTTGTCGCATTGTATCATAAATTATTTGATTTGATACTAAATAGCCTGCATTAGGATCGTTATTATATGCTTCAACTTCTGAATCTGTACTTGAAATCCAATCAAATTCTGTTTGTTGCGCATCGATTTTCTTATTGAATGTACGATTCATTAAATTGTTTAACCACTTCAATTTACGTCGTTTACCACAAATAATCGTGATTAATTTTAATAATGAGGATAATAATAAACCCATCCCCTTATTATGCTGCAATGTTCCCGTTAGGATGAGCCCTTGTAATGATAAAGGGTATTTTTCGGAAAATACACGAGCCACAATCGATCCCATTGAATGACCAATAACAATATAAGGTATATTATTATAATTTGTACAAACAGTCTGAGCAATTTCATAAGCATCTTCTGCAAGCTGTTCAATTGAATCAAAATGTCCACGCTCATTATCTGCAATACCTATACCATGACCTCTATGGTTATGTCTGAGCACATCATAACCTTGTTGATTTAAAGAAGCGACTAAGCGGTCATATCTATCCATATAATCTGCCATACTATGAAACAAATGTATTACACCAATTGTTTGTTGCTTAGCTTTATCTAATTTCACATCAATCATTTTCCCGTCAGAAACTGTGATTTTAAATTCTTTTAAATTCATAATCTGCCTCCAAACCATGAAAGTTTTAAAATAGTCTTTATTAAATAATATACCCTCTTACGAAACCACTATCAAATAGCAAACAACATTATTATCATATTATATTTTGAGCATATCTACTTATAAGCTTTATTTAGTTAACATAATTTTTTTATAATCAACTCATATCTACAGCTATACAATTTATTATTTTCACTGTAGTTTAGAACAACACCAGCCTTTACTTTCGCAAATGATGATTTATAAATGAAAAACCATTAACGCATTTATCATAAATAACACAAGAGACCTACCAGAATTTCTATAATTCTGATAGGTCTCTCTTTAACTCAGTTATAAAACAATAGTGCTTTTATAAGAATGATAATACTTTATTATTCTTTTTCAGCTGGTTGTTCATTACCTGTTTGTGCTTCTTCTAAAGCAACATTCAATTCTTTAGTATAAAGTTGTTGTTGAACAGTAGAATAACCTAATAATCCAGCCATTACACTTATCACTTGGTCTTTATAATTAATAACGTCATCAATTTTGAAGTAAAGTTTACCAGTACGACGTACAAAGAAGTCAGTTGGACGATAAACCATTTCATTTTGAATTGAGTAGATTAACTCAGTATAAATATCTAATGGTAAACCTGATTCTTGGTATTGTGCTGTTTGTGCAATTTTAAATAATTCTTCAGCATTTGAACCGTATTTTGAAGCAAAGTGACGTGCAGTTGCTTCATCAATTTGGTAAGCTTTTGCTTCTTCTACCTTTTGATTAATAAAGTTTTCGAAGTTTTGACTACCACCAACATCTCCACCTGAGATTGTTAAGTTTTTAGTTGCACAAGGTTTGAATTTCAAACCGTATTCTGATTTCAAGCGTTTTGATAATAAGTCTACAATTTCAAGTGCCATGTGACGGTAACCAGTTAATTTACCACCAGCAATTGTTAATAGACCAGATTTACCTTCCCAAACTTCATCTTTTCTTGAAATTTCAGAAGGGTCTTTGCCTTCTTCTAAAATTAATGGACGAATACCTGCCCATGATGATTCAATATCTTCATCTTTAACATCTACATCTGGGAACATGTAGTTAATCGCATCGATTAAGTAATCTCTATCTTCTTGTGTTGCAAGTGGTGTTGTTTTGTCATTGTTGTAGAAAGTATCTGTAGTTCCTACATATGCTTTACCTTCACGTGGAATAGCAAAGATCATACGACCGTCTTTTTCAGTGTCGAAATACACTGCTTGACCTAATGGGAATTTAGATTGATCAATAACAATGTGTACACCTTTAGTTAAACGTAATTGTTTGTTATTTCTAGCGTAATCACCACTACGTACTTCATCAACCCATGGACCACTCGCATTAATCACTTTTTTAGCTTTAATTGGGTAAGTTTCACCAGTGATTTGATCTTCAACATGAATTCCATTTACTTTTTCATTTGAGTCATAAGTGAAGTGTACAGATTTTGTATGATTAATAACTGTAGCACCTTTTTCAACGGCACGTTTCATAACTTCAATTGTTAAACGCGCATCATCTGTTCTATATTCAACATATGTGCCGCCACCTTTAAGACCATCTTTTTTAACAAGTGGTTCTTTTTCAAGTGTTTGTTTTGAATTTAACATTTTTTTACGTTCTGATTTTTTTACGCCTGCTAAAGTATCATACATTGTTAAACCGATTGAAGTTGTGAACTTACCGAATGTGCCACCTTTGTGCATTGGTAATAACATACGTTCTGGAGTTGTAACGTGTGGACCATTTTCGTAAACGATAGCGCGTTCACGACCAGTTTCAGCAACAACGCCTACTTGTAATTGTTTTAAATAACGTAAACCACCATGTACTAATTTAGTTGAACGTGAGCTTGTACCTTGTGCAAAGTCTTGCATTTCAACAAGAGCTACTTTCATACCTCTTTCACTTGCGTCTAATGCTATACCTGCTCCTGTGATTCCGCCACCAATGATGACTACATCATAAGAGTCATTTTTTAAATCTTTTGTAATCTGTTCTCTTTTCAATGTTGATAAACTCATAAACCTAGCGCCTCCTATAGATAATAAAAAAAGAGAGACCTATCCCATACATATATAAATTGTACGAACAGAATCTCTCATTTCTCATCTTGATATTATTAACTTACCCACATTGTAGCATAAATAACTACAATACGTCTAATTTTTTATTCTTCATCTAATTTAAATACTTGAGTAGCTTCTACTGCTTTTTTCCAACCTTTGTAAAGTTTTTCTCTTTCTTTTTCTTCCATGTCTGGTTTGAATTCTTTTTCAAGTTTCCAACGATTTGCAATTTCGTCTTTACTATCCCAGAAACCTACAGCAAGTCCAGCTAGATAAGCAGCACCAAGTGCAGTTGTTTCATTAATTTCAGGACGTTCAACACCTACATTAAGTAAGTCAGATTGGAATTGCATGATGAAGTTATTTTTAACTGCGCCACCATCAACACGTAAATTGTTAACTTCTATATCTGAATCTTTTTCCATAGCTTCTAAAACATCACGTGTTTGATAGCAAAGAGATTCTAAAGTCGCACGAATAAAATGTTCTTTTTCAGTACCGCGTGTTAAACCAAAGATTGCACCACGTGCATCTGCATCCCAGTATGGTGTACCTAGACCAACGAATGCTGGTACTACATAGACACCTTCTGATGACTCTACACGTTCAGCATAGTTTTCTGATTGAGGTGCAGAATTTATCATTCTCAAACCATCTCTCAACCATTGAATTGCTGAACCAGAAACAAAGATTGATCCTTCTAAAGCATAATTCACCTTGCCATCTAAGCCATAAGCAATCGTTGTTAACAAACCACTTTCAGAAGCTACAGCTTCTTCACCTGTGTTCATTAACATGAAACCACCAGTTCCGTAAGTATTTTTTACATCACCACGGTTAAAGCAAGCTTGACCGAATAGTGCTGCTTGTTGGTCACCTGCAATACCAGCGATTGGAACTTCTTGACCGAAGAAGTGGTAATCAATTGTATTGGCATAAACATCACTTGAAGCTTTAACATCAGGTAACATTGATTCAGGAATTTCAAGAATTTCTAGCAATTCTTTATCCCATTCTAAATCATGAATATTATAAATTAATGTTCTGCTCGCATTTGTGTAATCTGTGATATGTGCTTTTCCACCAGATAATTTCCATACTAACCAAGAATCGATTGTACCGAATAATAAATCACCATTCTCTGCTTTATCTCTAGCACCTTCAACGTTATCTAAAATCCATTTAACTTTAGTTCCTGCAAAGTAAGGATCTAATAATAATCCAGTTTTCTCTCTGAATTTGCTTTCTAAACCTTGTTCTTTTAATTCTTGACAAATACCTTGCGTTTGACGTGATTGCCAAACGATAGCGTGGTACACAGGGCGACCAGTATTTTTATCCCAAACAACTGTCGTTTCACGTTGGTTGGTAATACCAATACCAGCAATTTGATCTGCGCCAACATTTTGTTCGTTTAATACCTCTGCCATTACAGCTAATACAGATGTCCAAATCTCGTTAGCATCGTGTTCAACCCAACCAGACTTAGGAAAATGTTGTTTGAATTCTCTTTGTGCAACACCTTTAATTTCTCCATCTTTATTGAATAGAATTGCGCGTGAACTTGTAGTTCCTTGGTCAATTGATAAAATATATTTTTCCATAATGTAACGCTCCCTTGTTAATCTTTATTGTTGTCTGAATATATGCTAAATATGTTTATGACTTCATCTCAAAGTTACACATTATTACCCAATACCCACAACGGTTTAGCTCAAACTTTTAAAAATTTGCAACATAAGACCTGTCTATATCAATAAATATAAACAGGACAAATTTAAAACTTTTAATAAATAGATTCAATGCCTTTTGCATCTTTACCTTTATTTAATACTAGTCCAAGAACAATTGTAACAATTAATAAGACAATTGCAACAACAGACATCGCATCAAAAGCACCTTTATAGAATAATCTATAAATAACAGCACCCATCATACCACCAGTAATAGGACCAAGAACTGGTACAATTGCATATCCCCAATTTGATTTTCCTTTACCGGCAATTGGTAAAATTGCGTGCGCAATACGTGGACCTAAGTCACGAGCAGGGTTGATCGCATAACCTGTAGGACCACCTAAACTTAAACCGATAGCAATGATTAAGCCACCAACGATTAAAGGATTTAAACCGTCAGCTATTTTGTTCATACCAATATATAATAATGCTAAAGTTAAGATTGCTGTTCCGATAATTTCACTGATAAAGTTTGCTAAATAGTTCTTAATTGCAGGAGCAGTAGAAAATACGCCTAATTTAGCTCCTTTATCCTCTGTAACTTTCCAATGTGCTAAATAAGTTAACCAAACTAAAACGCCACCAAAAATACCACCTAGAATTTGACAAATGATATAACCTGGTACCATAGACCAACTTAATGCGCCATCCATGGCAAATGCAAGTGTTACTGCTGGATTTAAGTGTGCACCAGAAATATTTCCAACTGCATAAGCACCCATCGTTACCGCAAGCCCCCAACCTGCAGCAATGACGATCCAATCAGCACCATTACCATTACTTCGCTTTAAGTTAACGTTTGCACAAACGCCACCCCCAAACAAGATTAGTATTGCTGTTCCCAAAAATTCAGCAAAATATACATTCATTGAGATTCCTCCTAAAAAGACAAAGAGACTTCTACAATAGTTTCCAGTTGTGAACCACCGGTCTAAGTACTGTAGAAATCTCCCATCTCTGTTCTAATTATTAACTTAACTTTATATTACACTTATTTTGTAAGCGTTGTCAACTAAATTTTGTAACTAATTTGACACAATTAGTTACGGGATACAGTAGACTCCAATAATTTAAATATTTTGTTTTTGCAATCGATTTCACCATACAATCCATAAGGTAGTATCATTTTCGGTTCATTATGGCCAAATGATAAATTGTATAAAATTGGAATATCTTGATTATTACTTTGTTTGATTCGTTTAATAAATGCATTTTTATAACATTCATAATTGCGATTGAGATATGGTTTACCTATTATAATTCCTTCAATGGCTGCAAGCACCTCATCGGTAAGTATTACGTTTATTGCTTTAGTTATCATTTCAAGTGACGGCTCTATTTCAGATGTTTCAAGAAATAAAATTGTACCCCTTAGTCGTTCTACAATTGGGTAAATATCGTCATTAACCACTTTTAATAAAGTTTCTAAATTACCACCAAATAATTTACCTCTTGCTGTGCCGTTACCGTTTAACACTTCATAATTATGATTCGGCATTATCCCCCTTCTCATTTTGCCCTTAGCACTTCCCCAATCACCACTGTTCGTTCTAATGTATTTTGCTGGATAAATATTGTGTGAATCATGCGTTTCAAACCAACAGTGTTTGATATGTTGAATTGTATATTCATCCATCGTTCCATTTTCGGCAAAGTCTGTTAGAAGTGCTGGACCGTAATAACTCACTATACCCATTTTATAGAATAATAAATGAAGTGAAGTTGTCTCAGAATAACCACTAAATATTTTAGGATATTTTTTAATATTTTGACTATTAATAAATGGAATTATCGTATGTGCATCATCCCCACCAATACAATTAATAATACCTTTGATTTCAGGATCAACCAATGCCTCATTTAAATCTGCAGCTCTGGCTTCAGGATGTTCTTTTAAATATCGACTACCTTTCAGTGCATTAGGCATCAATTTAACTTGCAAGCCAAATATTTGTTTTAAGTTATTTATACCCTGTAAGGTTCTCCAAATATATTGATAATCACCCGCTATACCTGATGACAATGAGACAATTGCAACGGTATCACCTGATTTAAGTCGTGATGGTTTAATCATATAATCACCTCCACTTTTAATTTAATTACTAATTTAAAAACGGTTATAGCGATAATAATTGCATAATTACAATATTATTGCTATAACCGTCAACTTAATTCTTATATAATTTTTTTAATATATCTATAACTACCATAAATCTCTATCACTCGTAGTAATATATTTAGCACCGTGCTCCACTGCAACATTAACCTCATCTACATCGTTAATTAATCCACCCGCAATGACTTGTGTATTCGTTTCTTCGTTAATAATTTGAATTGCTTTGGTGGCAACACCAGGTAAGACCTCAACATAATCAGGTTCAACGCGCTTAATCAAATCAATACTTCTCGATAATGCTTGACTATCTAGTATAAACACTCTAAATACAGTTGTAGTATTTAATGCTTTGGCCTTATTAATTACCTTTGTCTTGGTAGATACAATACCTTTCGGATGATAATGCTGGATTAAATATTCACATGCAAATTCATCATGACTCATACCTTTGATTAAATCAATATGGATATAAGTTTCAATTTTATTCTTTTTCAATAGATCCATAATACTCTTCAAATGACCAATATGTGTATCTAACAATACACATTCTTTATAATCTGTTTTTGTCAGCTTTTCTAAGTCTTTCATCGAACGAATTGCTGGTAAAATATGTGGTTTCAAGCCACTAACCTCCTACATAATCCTTTTGAATAATCGTTCTATTTCATAGTTTGAAAAATTAATAATAATCGGGCGTCCATGAGGACAAGTAAATGGATCTTCCGTTTCTCTAAGTTGGTTAACTAAATCTGCCATTTCATTATTTTTTAAGTAATGATTTGCTTTGATTGATTTTTTACAACTCATCATGATGGCTGCTTCTTCACGTATTTTTTTCACTGAAACTGTTTTATGCTCTAATACATATTCAATCATATCTTTTATAATTTCTTCTGCTTCTTCTGGTGGGAACCAAACAGGATAACTATCAACAATATAATCATGGCCTCCGAAAGGTTCAAGGTGGACGCCTACTTTCTCTAGTTCATCTTTATGTTGATCAATAATCATTAGTTCATCTTTTGAAAAATGGAAAGTTAATGGAATCAGTAAGTTTTGAACTTCATTTGTCACTTCTCCAATTTTATCTCTAAAGTATTCGTATTTAATACGTTCTTGTGCAGCATGTTGATCTATCATAAACATACCATTTTCATTTTGAGCAATAATATATGTCCCATGTACCTGACCAACAATTTCCATGTATGGAACACGACGGCTTGGTGTCTCACTAACACTCCCTTTTATATCCTGTTGTTCTTCAGCAGTTGTAGTACTTTCTCTATATGTTTGCTGTTCTGTGTCTGAATAATCAACAGCTTTCTCCTCATCTGTATTATCCATTGCATTGAGCACATCTCTTTGACTTCGAATATAATCTGAATCTACGATATCTTCAGCATGATTATAACTGTCATACTGAGCATAACCTGATTGATACTGTTGCTGTCCAATCATTGAATCATTATTGTGCGTAGAATATAAATCATCTTTTGTTATTGCTTGCTCACCATGTTCAATATTTGCTGTACTCTGTTGATCTACAATTGATTCGTCTGGGTGTGATTGGGTGTATTTTTCATTGCCACTGACATTCGTAGTAGACTTTGGATCGTTTGTAAGATGGCGCTGTTGTCTTTGTTCAAAATCCATTTTTTGTTGTTCAAACTGACTTAATACCTTATTTTTTTTAGTGAATTTCGTCATATCGTTTTTCGGTATTAAAATGCGATCCTTAAATGCCTCTTGTATCTTTTCAACAATGAGTGCATACAATTGATCCTCTTTAGATAATCTTACCTCTAATTTTGTCGGATGCACGTTAACATCAACTAAAATAGGATCCATTTCAATGTTAATGTAACAGATAGGATAACGGCCAATTGTTAAAAGCGTGTGATATCCTTCTACAATTGCTTTATTTAATAAAAAATTCTTTATATACCTTCCGTTTATAAAAATGGAAATATAGTGTTTATTACTTCTAGAATGTTCTGGTTTAGCTACAAATCCTTCAATATGATAATCACTCGTATCCCCGGTAATTTGAACCAAATCTTTGGCAACTTTCATACCATATATTTCAGCCATGACTTCATTTGTTCTTCCAGAACCATTGGTTTTAATAATCGTCTTGCCGTCTGATACTAATGAAATTCTAATATCAGGGTGACTCATTGCCATTCTATTAACAATATCAGTAATTTTACCTAGCTCTGTATATAAACTTTTAATATATTTTAAACGTGCCGGCGTATTATAGAAAAGTGATTCAACTAAAATATCAGTACCTCGTTTTGCTTTTGCAGGTTTCTGTTCTAAGATGGCTCCATTTTCAACATAAATTTCCTGACCTTCTGCATTATCAGTACATGATTTTAATGTTACTTTCGCAACAGAGGATATACTCGCTAATGCCTCACCTCTAAATCCTAATGTACGTATATGGAATAAATCTTCATCGTCGTCTAATTTACTCGTAGCATGACGATGAAATACTAAATCGAAATCATCTGCCTCAATACCAGTACCATTGTCTACTACTCGAATTGAAGCGACTCCAGATTGCTCAACTTCAATATTGATTTCAGTCGCTTGGGCATCGATTGCATTTTCAAGTAATTCCTTTACAACAGAACCTGGTCGTTCTACCACTTCTCCGGCTGCAATTTTATTTGCTAACGATGTCTGTAATTCCTTAATTTTACCCATTTGACTTCACCTCTACTTTAACTGTTTTTGTAATTCACTTAGTTTAACTAAAGCGTCAATAGGCGTCATATTTGATAAGTTTAGTGCTTTTATCTCTTGTTCAATCTCACTTTGTTCAACTGGTGCATCAAATAGTTCAAATGCCGCCTGTTCAAATTGTTGTGTGGCATCAGCTTTATTATCTCTCGCTATGTCATCCTCTGGGTGTTGATTCGACACATTTGTTTCGAAAATAGCGTGAGATTGATCTGATGACACAGTTTCTTCCATTGAATCTTGATTTGTCGCATCATCTGCGCTATGTGAAGATTCATCTAACACTTCCACCTTATTCACTACAACTTGGTTATCGTGCAGTTGGTCACTTTTTTCAAATGCATCTAAAATAACTTGCGCCCTAGAAATTACTGCATCTGGTAGATTAGCCAATTTAGCAACTTGAATACCATAACTATCGTCTACAGCACCTTCTTTTACTTTATGTAAGAAGATTAACTCACCTTTATATTCATTGGCAGCTACATGCACATTTTTCAAACAAGGTAAAGTTTGATCAAGCGCAGTTAATTCATGATAATGCGTCGAGAATAATGTTTTTGCATGTGAGGTATTTGCCACATATTCAATCATTGCTTGTGCTAATGCTAAACCATCATAAGTTGATGTCCCACGACCAATTTCATCAAAAATAATTAAACTATCTGCTGTTGCATGAGCTAAAGCTTTTTGTGCTTCTAACATTTCTACCATAAAGGTACTTTTCCCAGAAACCAAATCATCTGCTGCACCAATTCGAGTAAATATTTGGTCGAAAATAGGTAGTACAGCTTGATCACAAGGTACATAAGCACCCATTTGTGCCATTATACTTATAATTGCTACTTGTCGCATATAGGTCGATTTACCGGACATATTTGGCCCAGTAATTAAATATATATACGCCGCTTCATTTAATTCACAATCATTTGGTACATAATCATTATAATCCATAACACGTTCCACAACTGGATGACGTGAATTTGTTAATTCAAGCGTCTTATCTTTACTAAAGTGCGGTCGAGTATAGTTATATTTTTGGGCAATTTCTGCAAAGCTTTGGAGACAATCAATTTCTGAAATGATTTTAGCTTGACGTTGTAATCTTTCAGTATAACGTTTCACTTGTTCTCTTAATTGCACAAATAATTGATACTCTAATTCAATTGCTTTATCTTCTGCCCCTAGAATAATATCTTCTTTTTCTTTCAATTCGTCAGTAATAAAACGCTCTGCATTAGATAATGTTTGTTTGCGTTGATAGCCGAAAGCATTAGGATCAAAACCTTGTAAATTGGCACGTGTAATTTCTATGAAATAACCAAAAACTTTATTGAAACTTATTTTTAATGATTTAATTCCAGTACGTTGTCTTTCTTTAGTTTGTAATTCAGCTAACCATGTTTTTCCATTTTTTGACGCTGATTGATAACTATCTAAATCTTGATTAAAACCTGCTTTAAATAACCCACCATCTTTGATAGAAATAGGTGGTTCTTCTACAAGACTATCTTCGAGTAATGCCAGTAATTCATCTAGTGGTTCTAAAGCTTGGAATTGTGTGGCTAAGTTATCATTTAAACCAGTTATTAATGTTTTGATATTAGGTATTTCAGAAATAGAATGTTTGAGTTGAATTAAATCACGTGCATTGACATTACCATAGCTCACGCGGCCTACTAATCGTTCTATATCATAGACTTGATTCAAATAATTTCTGAGTGTATCACGTTCGATAAAATGATTGATAAATTGTTCAACGATATTCAATCTATTTTCAATGTTTTGTTGATGAATTAAAGGTCTATCTATCCATTGCTTTAATCTTCGTGCTCCCATTGGCGTCTTTGTTTCATCCATTAACCATAGTAACGTTCCTTTTTTGGATTTCAATCTAATGCTTTCTGTTAACTCAAGGTTTCTTTTAGCATAAAAATCCATTTTCATAAAATCTACGGCTTCATACTTAATGACTGTCTCAATATGGGATAAATCTCTTTTTTGTGTATGGTGAATATAGTCTAGCAATAACTGTGTAGCATTAAACAAATGTCGTTCTGTCATTTCATTAACAGCATACTGTGCATCAGAAATTGCTTCTCTTAATGTAATTGTTTCCGTCGTCAAGCTGATTTGGCGACGTAATTCTGGATCCAGTTTTTGATTTACTACAATCTCATTAGGATTAATAGTCGTAATTTCATTGATTAATGTTGCTTCGTCTTCAAAGTGTGTAACTTTTAGTTCCCCAGTTGAAACATCACAATAGCTTAATGCATAGATGCCTTCTAATTTAATAAAGCTCAAAATATAATTATTTTGCTTTTCATCTACCCCGCCTTGATCCATAACCGTACCGGGCGTCACGATGCGTACTACATCACGATGAACCATGCCCTTTGTCTGCTTAGGATCTTCCATTTGTTCACAAATAGCGACTTTATAACCATTATTTATTAAAGTTTCGATATAACCATCAGCAGAATGATATGGTACACCACACATTGGAATCGGATTCTCTTTTTTAGCATCGCGTTTAGTTAATGTTATTTCTAATACTCTAGACGCTTCTTTTGCGTCTTCAAAGAACATTTCATAGAAATCGCCTAATCTAAAAAATAATAAACAATCTTGATATTCAGATTTTATTTTTAAATATTGTTGCATCATTGGCGTTTGGTTCGTCATATTGTTACTTCACTATCCTTCTACAAATTCTTTTGTTTGTTCATTTTATCGTTATACGCATAAAACACTTCACATTGTTCAACTATAGAACTAAATATGAATGTCAGTACAATTGCGTTTACTCACTTGTGGACAATAGCTATATACGATTTTTAGCTATATTCCTAACGTACTTTATTTATCCTTTTAACTCTTAAATTTTAACATAACTTTTATTACTACGCTCATTTAATAAAAAATGGTTGCATCCACATAATTATGAAATTTTAAATTATGGCTTTCCAGCTATGAAATATAAAAAAGATTGAGATAAAATAACTTTTATGCCCACTTCAAGCGTCCAAAAATACAGATACTTAAAGTGAAAAACACAGTTATTTTAAATCTCAATCTTAGTTAATCTTTATTGAAAAATTTCTTTAATATCCCTTTTTTCTTTAAAATCATTAAAATGATATAACTGATAATTGCACCAATTATACTAGATACTAAAAACATAAGCATCAATGGTTTAACTGCAAAATCAGCAAATCCTAAAATAGCTGCTAGTGGAATACACATTACACTACCAATGATTCCAGTACCAATTACTTCACCCACCGCAGCCATAAAGATATGTTTACGATAATGATAAAAGGCACTAGCAAGCAATACACCAACCATACTTCCAGGAAAGGCAAAGAAACTACCTGTACCAAAAATAATGCGAATTACTGATGAAATAAAGGCTTGTGCTAAACCAAACCATGGTCCTACTAATACTGCACATAACACGTTTACTAAATGTTGTATTGGCGCTGCCTTTACTGGTCCCAAAGGAATGACAATAATACTACTTAATACGACATTGAGCGCAATTAATATAGCAGTTAACGTCAATTTTTGTGTCTTCATTCATCGCTCCCCTTTCCTGAAAAATACAATTACGTATTGTTATTATCTTCATTATGTTCATTTAGTCGATCTGACATTGTACTGATTAACATTTGTAGTAAATCATTCGCCTCTGCTTGAGACTCTTTAAATTCTTCAACAATTGGTAAAATGTTAATATTTTGTTCAATTTCTTGAATCTTTCCTTCAGATTGTTTCAATGCTTCCGTCTTTCCATAATTTTGTAAATTGACAGATTGTTTTTGATTCTTTTTTAAATCTTTCATTTTCTGTTCAATTTGTTTATTATTATGAATTTGTTGTTCTACACGATGATATTCCTTTACGATATCTAAGTCTTTAATATGCTCACTTATTCTATCAGCTTCAGCTAAAATTTCATCTTTATTATACATTAAGGTGTCACCACAGCTTTTCCACTTTCACGAATAAATGTACCATTCAATGAATACTGCTTCGCTTCATCGATTTGAACTTCAACTATTTTACCTATCATGTCCTTTGGCGCTTTAAAGTTAACTAATTTATTCTTAGCAGTATAACCTGCTAATACAGTATCATCCTTTTTACTTGCACCTTCGCACAATACCTCTACTGTTTGGCCTTCATATGGTTTCATTGCCGCTTCAGAATACTGTGATACTTTCTGATTTAAACGTTGTAGTCTATCTTTCTTTACATCCATCGGTACATTATCTTGCATTTTAGCAGCTGGTGTACCATCCCTTTGTGAATAAATATAAGTATACGCGTGCTCAAATTCAACTTCATCATATAAGGTTAATGTTTCTTCAAATTGAGCTTCTGTTTCGTTTGGATAACCCACGATAATATCTGTAGTTAATGCTACATTTGGTATCTGTGTTTTAATTCTATCGACTAAATCTAAATAACTTTCACGTGTGTATTTACGTCCCATTATTTTCAACACTGCATTATTTCCTGATTGCACTGGTAAATGAATATGTGGCACGATGTTACCACCATTTGCAATAACTTCAATCATACGATCTGTAAAATCCCACGGATGACTCGTAGTAAATCTTACTCGTGGAATATCAATACGTGAAATATCCTCTAGTAAATCCCCTAATCCATATTCTAAGCTATCAATGTCCTTACCATATGAGTTAACATTCTGACCTAGTAGAGTGATTTCTTGATAACCTTCTCGTGCAAGACCACGTACTTCTTCGATAATATCTTCGGGTCTTCTACTACGCTCTTTACCTCGCGTAAATGGCACGATACAATATGTACAAAATTTATCACAGCCATACATGATATTAACCCATGCCTTAATATTACCTTCACGTACTTTCGGTAGATTTTCAATGACATCGCCTTCTTTAGACCATACTTCTACTACCATTGCTTTCGATAAATATGCTTCCTCTAATATTTCAGGTAAGCGATGAATATTATGTGTACCAAAAATCATATCTACATTTTGATATGACTTCAATATTTTATTCACTACTGATTCTTCTTGTGACATACAGCCACAAACACCAATTACCGTTTCAGGCTTTTCCTTTTTCAAATGCTTTAAGTTTCCAATTTCGCTAAACACTCTGTTTTCAGCATTTTCACGAATGGCACAAGTATTTATTAAAATCACATCTGCTTTATTAATATCTTCGATTGGTTTATAACCCAATGCCTCTAAAATACCCGCCATCACTTCTGTATCATGTGCATTCATTTGGCAACCATATGTTTTAATCAAGAATGTCTTTCCTTGACCCATATTGCGATATTTTTCATCTATTTGAAAGTCTCTATTATAATTAATTTCTTCTTTCCCACGTTTACGTGCCTCTTTTAAACTTGGCGGCTGATATACATGCTCGAAATACTTACTATAGTCTTTAGCTTTTTTATCACGTTCAGCTAAAATATCTATCGAAGTACTTTTTCTTTGTTCTTCATTCACTTTACAAAATCCTCTCTATATCATATAAACTAAGAACAAAATTAAAATTAACCAACAATGCTACTCATTGCATTACCGTTCTAAGTTCAATATATAATCATCTCTTCATTATATTAAATTTAGCACTAAAGTGCAAAATGCCGTTTAAGATAACAAACCGATCCAACAACATTAAGTTGAACCGGCAAAGCACTATAATTCATCATATTTACCAGTTAAAGTTTCAATCGTTATACCTTCTGGAACATGATAAAATTTAACCTGACAAATGGTGCTAGGTACTTCTAATTCGACCATACGTTCATTTAACTTTTGTATTAAAATGAGGCACTCATTCATCTCGCCTTGTACTGTTGTTTCTAAAGGTCCTACACGATATGCTAACCCAGAATCATCAATCACTTTAATCGCTTCATCAACATATGGAATCACGTCTTCACCGTTTGGTGTCTTTGGAATAATTTGAACGCTCATTAATGTATCATGCATATCTATCACTAGCCCTTCATTCGGAATATCAATTCATTTCATTTTAACAAATTATTCATCAAATAAATAGTAATCGTTAGCTTTTTCAACTGACATATTCACAGTATACATTTGAATGATGGTACTTAACTTACTTTACAACGTGTCAACGCGTTATGTATTGCTTCCGAGAATTGATACATCAAATCATCCCAATTATTTTTATCTTCACGAGCTGATAAAGTGAATTTACGATTTTTAAACAGGCTTTTTCTCAATGCAACTGTCAATTCAAGTTGCACGCCTGCCTCCCGCTTACAACAGTTAACAAAGTTATCTCTATGAAATCCAGATATATGACTTGGTGCATCTTTCACTATAATATTAATGTCTGCTAATTCATTTTTGATGGATGCAATTAATTCTAGGTCACGTCCACCAATATAAACTTCTGACTTATCGCCCATGCAACCATGTATTGAAACTGCAAATTGACTATCCTCAATCATTTGATGTAATTTTGGTTCGTCAAAGTGACGCGAAGTTACATGTAATTCATGGTTTTTGTTTTTTCTAACACCTTTAAATGTGTAATATTTATAATCACCTAAATCACTTAGGCAATCAGCCAATTCTGATGTACCACGTTCGATTGCCCCTCCATGCACTGCAGTTATAATAACTGGTTTTGTTGCCTCTCTTGTTACGATATCCCAATCATCACCTTGCTTAGTTTTGGTTAATAATTCTCCCATAGTCCTATATTTATCTACCATCATATACTCCTTATTTTAATTTCCATATTTATTAAAAAAAGCTGATATAACACAGTATCTTTGACACTTGAATTATATCAGCTATAAAAATATTTAAAAGTCCTTCGATTACACAAATTGTTTCGTTAATTCATTAAATTGAGTTTCATCCAAATGAATATCTTGTTTTGCTAATGCTTCATTAGACATTTCATCAATTTGAGACTCAAATGATGGCGTATCTGTGTCTTGATAGACAATACCCTTAACTAGTGAATTGTATTCTAGCACCTTTTGTGTTGCCATTGTTTTATCTGTAAAATCATATCCATCTATGTCTGCGATATCAGTTAAGTTTTCCTTAAACCAATCATATGTGTTCACTTTATTATAAGTTACGCATGGTGAGAAAACATTCACAAATGAAAAGCCATCATGATTTATTGCATCTTCAATCATTTTCGTCAGAGCTTTAATATCACTAGAGAAACCTTGGGCAACAAATGTAGCTCCAGATGACAAAGCAAGTTCTAATGGTGCTACATTTTGTTCTATATTCCCTTTTGGTGTTGATTTCGTGACAAAGCCTTGCGCTGAAGATGGCGATGTTTGGCCTTTAGTCAGACCATAAATTTGATTATCCATTACAATATATGTCATATTCATATTTCTACGTAAGGCATGTATTGTGTGTCCCATACCGATGGCGTAACCGTCTCCATCACCACCTGAAGCGATAACTGTTAAATCTTTATTAGCCATTTTAACACCTTGTGCAAGCGGTAAGGCTCTACCATGAATTCCATGCACACCATAGGAATTTATGTAGCCTGATAAGCGTCCAGAACAACCTATACCAGTGATAATAGCTACTTCTTCAGGCTCCAAGCCTACATTAGCTGCTGCCTTTTGAATAGCAGCTTGAACAGAGAAATCTCCACATCCCGGACACCAATTGGGTTTAACATTATTTCTGAAATCTTTAAATGTTGCCACTTACACCAACTCCTTTAACTCTTCGGCAATTTCTAATCCTTTTTGTTCTATTTCTTTAGGTAAAAATGGCGTGCCATCATATTTAGTCTGATTAATTAATTTATCACCTAAATTTACATTCATTTTTATAATATTTGCTAGTTGGCCTTGGTAATTATGTTCAACTACTACAACTTTCGACACTTTATCTATTTCTTGCTGTAGTGTTTCTTTAGGGAATGGATGTAATTGTCTAATTTGAACATGATTCACTTTTACACCTTGTTCTTCTAGTCTATCCTTACCTTCTTGAATGGCACCTTTAGTTGAGATAAATCCAATATATAATATATCTGCAGTATCATGAACAACATCCGCTTCAACGGGCTCATTAATTAATAAATGTTCAACTTTGCGCATACGCTTATCCATTTGTTGATTACGATTATCTGCTGCTTCACTTGGCTTACCTTCTTCATTGTGTTCAACACCAGTCACATGATGTATACCACCTTTAACTCCTGGTAACGGTCTTGGTGATACGCCTGATTCCGTAAGTGCATAACGCTTGAAATAAGATTTGTCATCTTCTTCTCTTTCAATATCAGACTGGACAATTGCGCCACGTTTAATCTCAATGCGATTATAGTCCAATTGATCGACAGTTTGTTTACCTAAAGATAATTGTAAATCACTTAATACAATAACTGGACATTGGTACATCTCGGCTAAATTAAAGGCCTCCATAGTTAGGTAAAATGCATCTTCAGCATCTGTAGGTGCTACAACAATCTTAGGTATATCGCCATGTGTACCATAAATCATCTGCATTAAGTCTGATTGCTCTTGCTTCGTTGGCAAACCAGTTGAAGGTCCTCCACGTTGTGTATTAATCACAACAAATGGCGTTTCTGTCATTCCAGAAAGACCAATTGCTTCCATCATCAACGACAGTCCAGGTCCAGCACTTGCCGTAAATGCACGTACTCCCGCATAGTTTGAACCGATAGCCATATTTGCTGCTGCAATCTCATCCTCTGTTTGTACTACAGTTCCGCCTACTTTTGGTAAATTCTCAATCATATACTCCATAATTTCAGAAGCAGGTGTGATTGGATATGCAGCCATAAATCTAGAACCAGCTGATAATGCGCCTAAACCTATTGCATCATTACCAATCATATATAAATGAGGATTATGGTTTGTAGGTTCTAATACAAAGTCTCCAGTGATATGTTCAAGTTGTTCGCTCATCAATCGATAGCCTTCTTTTAAGGCTTCGATATTCATTTCAACTACTTTTTCACCTTTTTTCGTAAACATGTTCGTGATTAAACTCTCGAAATCACTTAATTCTAAATCCATAACTGCACACGTTGCACCTATCGCAACCATATTTTTCATTAGAGCCGTACCTAATTCCTTTGCAGTTGCAGTTAATGGTAAATCTATCATCTCAGCTTTGCAGTCTTCAGGCTTTTGTGGTTTCGCCTTACTATCAGCGATAATGACACTATCAGATCTCATCTCATGATGATTTAATTCAATCGTTTCTTGATCAAATGCAACTAATATATCTAGATCGTCACTAATTGCATGTACAGGTGTTGTTGATACTCTTATTTTATTATTTGTGTGGCCGCCTTTAATTCTACTTGAAAAATGACGATAGCCATATAAGTAGTATCCTTTACGGTTCATAGCAGTAGCGAAGATTTCCCCAGTCGATTCTATACCTTCACCTTGTTGACCGCCCACTTTCCATGATACTTGTGATTTCATATCATCTTGCCTCCTAGTGGTATTAATAATTCATCTTTCATCATATCAAAATGAACCACCCTTTTACTATGTAAAGAGTGGAACATTTTAAAAATCATACTAATGGACGATAGCTTAAAAAGGGTGATCATCATTAATTAATACGCGTTCAATATGTGTCGTTTTACCTTCTTTATTTAAGTCGATAATAACACCAGACAACACACTTCTACCTTCATCAGGTACAACATGTCGTTGTGGCAGACTCGTTAAAAATCGATTAATCACTTCAGCACGATTAATTCCTAAAATGCCATCATAATACCCTGTCATTCCAACATCGGTAATGTATCCTGTACCTCCAGGCAAAATTCTCTCGTCAGAAGTCTGTATATGTGTATGTGTACCAACAACTGCACTTGCTCTGTTATCTAAATACCAGCCCATAGCATTTTTCTCAGATGTTGTTTCTGCATGAAAATCTACAAAGATATAATCTGTTTCTTGTTTCGCTTGTGCAATTAATTCATCTGCTTTGGTAAACGGATCATCAATATCTTGCATAAATGCACGACCTTGTAAGTTAATTATTGCTAATTTCAACTCATTTATTTGAATGAATCGCATACCGACACCAGGTGCTGCATCCGGGAAGTTAGCTGGGCGTACCATGCGCTTAGCATCATCTATAAAATCATAAATTTGTCTTTGACCATAGGTGTGATTACCCATTGTCATGAAATCTACGCCTTCTCTTAATAGTTCTTTATAAATTTTCTCGGTTAAACCTTTTCCGTGTGCAGCATTTTCTGCATTCACTATTGTAACCGTTGGGCGATGTGTTTGCTTTAACTTCGGTAAATATGTTTTAATAGCATCTCTTCCTACCTTACCAACAATATCCCCAATAAAAAGTATTCTCATTAACAGTTCATCCTCTCTTACTGATAGTTTAATGTAATTTTTTTATTATGAAAAGTGAATGTGAAAAATATATTCAATTTTCTAAGTTTTAAAGTGATATGACGTGGTAAATAATGTACTGTAACATTAATTTAACTAGATATAGGAGTTGTAATTTATAAATGTCAATAAATATTGATCCACAAAAATTTGCTGACTTAGTAGTTACAGCAAATCCATCAAAAAGTGACAATCCAGAAGATATCGCTAAAGACAGTTTAGAACTCTATGTAAATGCCTATCGATTAGCCGAAAGACATTCTAACATTTCAACAAACTGTTACGACACAGCTGAAGTTTTAAAAGAAATTAAAGCAGCAGATTTAGAATTAACTTAGTACTTATTAATTGCTAATTGAAGATAATTTATTTATATCCAAGCTATACTTCAACAATAAAAGCTATCCTCAAATATTTGAGGATAGCTTTTATTGTTTTCATAACTACTAACATTATAAAAAGTTAAAGCCTATCCAAAATCATGGATAGGCTTTAACTAAGTTCTAGAATTCATTAAATATCTAGAACGTTATTTTGCATATTCAATTGCTCTAGTCTCTCGAACAACTGTCACTTTTATATGACCAGGATATTGAAGTTCATCTTCAATTTGGTTTTTAATATCTCTTGCTAAGCGGTGTGATTTTAAGTCGTCGATAGTATCTGGCGATACAATAACTCGAATCTCTCTACCAGCTTGGATAGCAAATGCTTTTTCAACACCATCATAACTTTCTGATAATGTTTCAAGTCTTTCTAATCTTCTTATATAATTTTCTAATGTCTCTTTACGAGCTCCAGGTCTAGCGGCAGATAATGCATCCGCTGCTGCAACCAAAATAGAAATTATTGAAGTAGGTTCAACATCACCATGGTGGGAATGAATTGCATTAATAACTGTTTCACTTTCAGCATATTTCTTAGCTAATTCAACTCCTATTTCAACATGGCTACCTTCAACTTCATGGTCAATCGCTTTACCAACGTCATGAAGTAGACCAGCACGTTTAGCTAATGTAACATCTTCACCCAATTCTGCTGCTAGCATACCTGCTAAATGAGCAACTTCAACTGAATGTTTTAGTACATTTTGTCCATAGCTTGTACGATACTGTAAACGACCTAAGATTTTTACTAAATCTGGATGCATATTATGTACATTTATTTCAAATGTAGCTTGTTCCCCAGCATCTCTAATAATATCGTCTACTTCTTTTCGAGCTTTATCTACCATATCTTCAATTCTTCCAGGATGGATACGTCCATCTGAAACAAGATTTACTAATGCTGTTCTAGCAATTTCACGTCTAATTGGGTCAAAACCAGAAAGTATAACTGCCTCTGGCGTGTCATCTATAATTAAGTCAATACCAGTTAACGTTTCTAACGTTCTGATATTCCTTCCTTCACGACCAATGATTCGACCTTTCATTTCATCATTCGGTAAATTAACAACTGATACTGTTGACTCGGAAGTATGTTCCGCAGCTAAACGTTGAACAGTTGTTGCTAATAATTCTTTAGCATTTTTATCGACTGCTTCTTTTGCTTCTTTCTCTTTTTCCTTAACAAGTATTGCAATATCTTGTGACAATTCATCTTCTACTCTTTGAAGTTGTTCTTGTGCTGCTTCTTCTTGAGAGAGACCAGAGATGCGTTCTAATTCTTGTTCATGCTTATTTATTAACGTTTGAACACTACTCTCTTTTGCATCTACTTGTTGTTGTCTTTCTTCAAGTTTAGATTCTTTTTGCTCTAAAATCTCATCTTTTTTGTCTAATAGATCAGATTTTCGCTCTAAGTTTTCTTCTTTTTGAAGAAGTCGGGCTTCTTGCCTTTGAAGATCACCACGTCTTTCACGAAGTTCATTTTCACTTTGTTCTTTTAAGATTTGATTTTCTTCTTTAGCTTCAAGGAGCTTTTCCTTCTTGATATTATCTGCTTCTTTTTTACCTTGTTCGACAATATCTTCGGCAGTTTGTCTTGCTTGTAATTGCTTTTGATGCAATAAATTACGGGCTATAATATACCCTACAACAACTCCGAGAATAATACCTAGCAAAACGAGTAGGAGGCCTAATAAATTCACACAAACACCCCCTTTTTTCTAGGATTTTGCTCTGTATATCAAATTCAATATGATTATATGAAGTTATATAAGAATCATACAATGTAATTGTACGGTTTAAAGACAAGAAGTGTCAAGGTTTCCACCTACATAAATTCAATATTAGAGACCTCTCTTTTACACTTTATTTACTATAGGTGTTGATAACACACGATTCGCCTTATTTTATGGAAAATCAGAATAAAATTTTTCACATAAATTTAAATTATTATTTTACTACTTTCAGTATAATTAGTACCGTATTCAAACGTTAGACACTCAATTTGAAAGCTTTTTATAAAAATATCCCGAGATTAGATATCTGCTAATCTCGGGATATGACACGTGCTTTAAAAATATTTGCATGTATGCACTAAGTTCAACTTATTCATCTTCAAATAGTGAAGTTGGTTGTTCTTCTTCACTCTCTTCGACATCACCATCAAATATACCTAAAGTTTCACGTAACTTTTGATTGATTTCATTCTTAACTGCTGGATTTTCCATAAGGTAAGTCTTAACATTTTCTTTACCTTGCCCCATGCGTTCTCCATTATATGAATACCAAGCACCTGATTTATCAACGATTTCGTTCTCAACGCCTAAGTCGATTAATTCACCTTCTTTAGAAATACCTTTACCATACATAATATCAACTTCTGCAATTCTGAAAGGTGGTGCTACTTTGTTCTTAACAACTTTAATCTTAGTTCTATTACCAACAATTTCTTGACCTTGTTTCAATTGTTCTGCACGTCTAACTTCTAAACGAACTGAACTATAGAATTTCAGTGCTCTTCCACCAGGTGTAGTTTCAGGGTTACCAAACATAACGCCGACCTTTTCACGAATCTGGTTGATGAAAATTGCCGTCGTATTTGATTTAGAAATGGCACCTGACAATTTACGTAACGCTTGTGACATAAGTCGTGCTTGTAAACCGACATGCGTGTCACCCATTTCTCCTTCTATCTCTGCTTTAGGTGTTAAAGCGGCTACCGAATCGACAACTACAATATCTACTGCACCACTACGAACGAATGCTTCTGCAATTTCTAGCCCTTGTTCACCATGGTCCGGTTGTGATAAGTATAAATTTTGGATATCTACTCCTAATGCTTCAGCATACACTGGATCTAGCGCATGTTCTGCATCGATAAATGCAGCTACACCACCATTTTTTTGTACTTCAGCAATAGCATGCAATGCTACAGTAGTCTTACCAGAACTTTCTGGTCCATATATTTCTACAATTCTACCTTTAGGGTAACCACCTACTCCTAAAGCATTATCTAATGTGACTGAGCCACTTGAAACACTTGAAACTTTACGTGCTTTATTGTCACCAAGTTTCATTACTGCGCCTTTACCAAATGACTTCTCCATATTTTTAATTACTGTATCTAAAGCTTTTTGACGATCGTTATCCAATGCTGGACCTCCTAAATGAGTTTTGTCTCTGAAAATTATCTTACCCATACTATACATGTATTTTTATTTTAGTGCAAGCATTTTGCGAATATTTGTTCGCTAAAAATACTGTTCGTTTTGTCTAATATAGAACACACGTACTGTTCAAAAATAAAGATAAATATTGATTTATTGGGATTTTAAACGATTTAACAATCTAATTAATACATAATTTTGTGTTCGGTGTTTAAGTAAATTGCGTTGTTGTATCATTTTAAAATGTTGTACAGACAATTTGCCTTCCTTAAGAACGCCTAAATACACCGTATCTTTATTATATAGTAATGATATTGCAACTTCAGATTTATATAAATCCTTTACAATATTCGTTGAAATTGATAATTGTCTCTCAATATCCAAGTCATTACTTATAAATTGGTTATTATGTGGCAACATGCCTAATAAGCGATCTTCTTGGTCAAAATCTTTTAAACGAGAATATAAATCTCCATCAGTAACACCATCATATATCGCAAATGTACGTTCGATATTTTGCATCAATGCTTGTTCTAACTTAATATCGTCAGAACCATAATAGAAATCACCAATTCTCTTTAGAATCTCTGTTTTAATTGGATCAATCAAAGCTTTACAGTTTTCAACTGTTTCACCATTTGCAGTTAGTCTGATATTCACTTCATGAGTACCTGCTAAAGGTGCTATTGTAGGATTTGTTTGATTATCGATTAAATCTAATAATTCTGTTTCAACTTTAGATTCACCGATACCAGCGAAACGCAGTAATTCTGAGAAGATAATTTGTTCGCCATCTAATAAATATGGCAATAGTTCATTTTTAGCCATAGGTTGCATTTCTTTTGGTGGCCCAGGGAGTAGAATCACTTTCTTATCCTTATGTCTAACTAACATACCTGGCGCCATGCCAAATTTATTTTCTAACACTTCTGCCCCTTCTATTACAAGTGCTTGTTGACGATTATTAGGCGTCATTTCAACGTTTTGCTTGATAAAATACTGTTCAATATCTTCTAAAGCAGCACTATCTGTTACTAATTCACGACCAAGCACCTCCGCAACTGTATGCTTTGTCAAATCATCCTTTGTAGGACCTAAACCACCAGTTAGAATCACTGCATCATTGTTGTCTAGTGCTGTATTGAATACACGTTTTAAACGTTCCGGGTTATCACCAATAACTGCATGTTCCACCACACTGTGACCAATCCCATTTAATAATTGTGATAGATATTGACCATTGGTATTAGCAATTTGTCCTAATAATAATTCAGAACCCACTGCGATTATTGATATATTCAAGAAAACTCCTCCTTCATACAAGCTACACTATATTTAACATAGTTAAATTATAAAACGAAGTACAAGCAAAAACGAAATATTTCGTTTTTAATTGATAAAAAAGTATGGTTAGTCTTTTCAAATCAAAAAAAGTCAGATGATTTATCTGACTTTAGTAACTTTTAAATGCTTTCGACAGCATTTCGACATTATTTAGCTTTAAACACATCTCTACCTTTATAGAAATATTCAATTCCAGATAAGATTGTAAAGAATACACCGATATATAATAATGTTTGACCTAGTGAAAAACCAATCCAATTTGCAAGTGGATCGCCTAATAATATCCAAACAATTGCTACCATTGTAACGGCCGTTTTGATTTTTCCTAATTGTCCAGCAGCACTGACAAATCCTTGCTCAATTTGCAATAATCTTAAACCTGTGACTGCAAATTCACGTGCAATGATGATAATTGCTACAACCGAGTTTGTTAAATCAATTTGTACCAATGCTATTAATGCGCTCGACACTAGTAATTTATCTGCTAATGGGTCTAGAAATTTACCCATATTGGTAACTAACTCCCACTTTCTAGCAAGATAACCATCTACAAAGTCACTCAACGATGCAATGATAAAAATAACACCACTAATCAATAATTCAATTCTAATATCATTTCCACCGATAAAAGAAACTTTACCAAAACCAAAATCTGCTAATGCAAATACCATAAACACTGGAATTAGTATAACTCTAAAAACGGTTATCCAATTCGGTATATTCATATAAAATGCCTCATTTCTATTTATAACTTAAATTCATCTACAAGAATAATACTGCTAATACCCACAGTATAGCTGTAACAATAACTATAAAACTAACGACTACAGCAAGTTGTAGTGGTTCTTTATCTTTACTTCTATATGTTGGTTTATGCTCACCTGAAAAAGCCGCAATGACTTGATCCAAATCATAATCCGCATTGGGAATTTCTTCTTTGTGTGCTTCAATAAGTTGATCCGAATCGATATTCACTGCCTTAGCATACTTTATAATAAAGCCTTCAGCATAGTTTTGATTTTTCAGTGAAGCAAAATCATTATTTTCAATCAATGTCAGTGTTTTTCTTTTAATTTGTGTACGAGACTCTAATTCATTTAATGTCATACCTAAACGCTCTCGGCGACCTTTTAAAGTTTGACCTATTGAATTCAAAGTTGTAAAGCCTCCTTTAATAAAATGTAATTAATTTGATTATTCAAAAAAGCCAAAACCGCCACCAAAACCATCATCGCTAAAGTCTAAATTGTTTTTACTTTTAACTGTTTGTTTTTTCATTTCTTCATAATGGATTTCTTGATTTTTATTTTCTCTTAATTCAATAATATAATCAAAATCTTTCATTTCGTAATCACTTGTTTCAACAAATAAATCTGGATGCTCAACTACCTTAATAGCCGGCAAACTCATTACTTCCTTCACAAGATCCTGGTGCTTTTGACTTGATTCACGTGCTGTAACTGCACCGTCAATAATATAGACATGGTCTGAGTCATATTCACCTTTAATCAACGAACTTCTCACAGTTTGCTTGATTAAAGTAGAACTGATAAACAACCATCTTTTATGTGCACAGACACTTGCTGCAACGATAGATTCTGTCTTTCCTACCCTTGGCATACCCCTTATACCAATTAATTTATGACCATCTTCTTTAAATAATTCAGCCATAAAATCGACAAGTAACCCTAAGTCTTCACGTTCAAAACGAAATGTCTTCTTGTCATCGGCATCTTGCTCTATGTATCTACCATGACGGACAGCTAAACGATCACGCAGTTCTGGCTTTCTCAATTTAGTAATCGAAATATCATCAATTTCCATTACAATGTTTTCAAAGCGATTTACCTTTTCTAAACTATCAGTCTTGATAAGTAAACCACGTCTACTTTCTTCAATACCGTTAATAGTGACAATACTAATCCCCATCATACCAAGTAAACTTGAAATATCACCTAATAATCCAGCACGGTTCATTGTTATCTCATATTCTAAATACCATTCTTTTCTAGTAGCGACTGCCATGAAATAAACACCCCTTCGTTTCAAAACAACAGTTATTATTTATAATAGCTTTGATAAAAATAAACGTCTAGTAAAAACAATAAATTAAAATTTATTATAAATATAGAGCTATTCATTTGTTACTTTATCATTTATTGTAATCACATTATAGCACTGAATGTACATGAGTTGGATTGTTTTTTCAACAGTATTTAAATTTATAAATACCAAGCTCCATTAACTTTTTGAACAGTACCCGTGATGCTCTTGGCATAAGGATGACAAAGATAACTACATGTATGCGCAATTTCTTGAGGGTCAATCAAACGCTGTTGTGGCAATGATTCAACCATTTCTGTTAATGTATCATCATCAAATACTTGTGTCATGCGCCCACTGACAAAGCCAGGTGCAATCGCATTAACTGTAACAGTGCTTAAGGCCAATTCTTGACTCAGCGCTTTAACAAAACCGATTTGTCCAGCTTTCATTGCGGAATAAACCGATTCTAAACTCGCACCAGTTTCACCCCAAATGGATGAGACTACAACAATGCGACCGTTTATACTTTGTCTCAATTGATCAATAAAGTATCGACAAATACGCATGAGTTGACGAAGATGTAACGTATAACTTTCATCAATCATCGCATCTGTCATATCTTGTAACATACCGTATAAAGCTTGCCCACTGGTGTATATCAAACAGTCTAAATTTTGAACAAAATAAAAATATTCATCTAAATTGTCTACTTTACTTAAATCACATTGTACAAATTGTACTGCTTGTCCTTGATAGTGCTCTTGTAATGATGATAAATCAGCTTGATTGTAGTGAACAATAACTTCATAGCCATCAGACAATAGGCGTTCAGTAATCGCTGTACCAATTGACCCAGAGCCACCAATCACTAATGCTTTCATGTATTATTTCATCTCCAGTCGACTGTCGACCATCTGTTCTAGATTCAGACAAGTCTTCGCTGTTTCATTCACACTTTCCAAAGTAATACTTTCTACTATGTCTAATAAATCAAATAGACTGACACCTTCAAAGTGAAGTTTTGTATATTGATTTGCTATATACTCTGGAGAATTTAATCCTGAAATAAATTCTCCTATAAATTGTTTCTTCAATAATTCAAATGCATCATTATCCTCAATATTACCTAACTTATGCTCTAATTCGGTAAGTAATAATGCTTTTAATTCATCTGGTTTTTGTGTTGCACTTGTCACGATAGAGAAACTGTATGTAGGTTCAAGTACAAATTGATATCCAAATGTCTCGTCAATTAAATCTTGATTGAGTAACGTTTGATAAAAATCTGTCTCTTCACCGAATACCATCTCGAAAAAGAGTGTCATTTCAAGGTCACGACGTACGTATGTCTCTGATGGTTCATTCTGTGGAACCTTATTTTTAAATCCAAGCATTAGTCGTGGTGATTGTAATTTCATTGTCTCAGTTACAACCGATTCACTTACTTTCTCTTGTTCAATCAGAGGATCTCTCACTATTTCAGGTTGATACTCTTTATCTCTCATATCCTCATGTTCAGCTACGACACGATAAATATGCTCAGGATCTACATCTCCAACAACGAATAGCACCATATTTGACGGATGATAAAATGTTTCATAGCAAAGATATAAATCATCTTTAGTAATTTGATAAATACTTTCAACACTACCTGCAATATCGACACGAATTGGATGTGTTTGATACATTGCTTTTAGCGTGTTAAACATTAATTTATATCCTGGCTGTTCTTGATACATTTTAATTTCTTCAGCAATAATGCCTTTTTCCTTATCAACAGTTTCCTTTGTAAAGTAAGGTGTCTCTACCATAGTCAATAATCGTTTAATATTGCGATCCACGTTATCAGTCGCACTAAACAAGTAACTTGTACGGTCGAAACTCGTAAAGGCATTAACTTGTGCATTATCTTCTGCAAATGCAGTAAACAAATCTTCTTCTTCATTTTCAAATAATTTATGTTCTAAAAAGTGCGCCACACCGTCTGGTACTGTTACATATGTATCACTGCCATGAGGCTTAAACTTATTATCTAACGATCCAAATTGAGTAGTATATGTGACAAAGGTCTTTTGGAATCCTGCTTTTGGAATAATAAATACCTTCAAACCATTTTCTAATTCTGCTTCAAAGACCCGCTCATCTATTTGATCATAGTATGTTTCCTTCACGATTCACTACCTCCTTTCGTCAATATATATATCGTATCGAGCACTGTTGCTTGTGCAACCTTGATGACATCTTCTCTTGTAACATGCTCTATTCCTTCAATATACATATCTTCGGTTAAATCCTCATTTAATAAAATATTATTATTTAAAATCTCAATAATACTCTTTGCTCTATCTTGTGACTCTTGTCTTTGTGAAACGATAACCTTTTTGGCTAATGCCAATTTACTATCATCAAATTGACCTGCTTGGATTTTATTAAATTCTTCAATAATGGTATCTTTTGCAACTTCATATTTATCACTCGAAACACCACTTAATACAAACATATATCCATTTTTACCATCAATTTGAGAATGAATCGAATACGCTAAACTTTGTTTTTCACGGACTTCATTGAAAAGTACTGAAGAAGGGTCGCCTCCAAACATAATGTTAAATACAACCACTGCAAAATAATCTGCTTCTCCATATACTGTTGGCAGTTTAAAGCCCATATTTAACTTAGCTTGGTCTACGTCATCTTCTTCAAGGATTGTCTGAGGCAACTCATGATTCGTTAACATTGGTGTCACAGTAGTAAGTTCAAATGGTACTGTTTGAATATTAAAATATGTGTCTATTTGAGATTTTACTGTTGTTTCATCCACATTACCGACTACATAAACGGCACAAAAGTCGTCAGATAACATAGATTGATATGTATGGTATAAGGTTTCCGGTGTTATGTTGTTAATATATGAAACTTGACCAGTTGCAAGATGTCTGTATGGGTGATCTCCAAACATATGCTTTAATAAATTTAAAAATGATATCTGTGATTTATTATCGACCATAGCTTCTAATTTCTTGGCTAATAATGTTTTTTCTTGTGCTACAAAGTTCTCATTGAACTGATTGTCATTTACGAGAGGATTCCAAACAATTTCCTTTAGTAGTTGTAATCCCTTTTCAAAAAGAGGTGTTTGATCCTTTAAGTAACGTTCATTTACGAGTTCTAAAGATATGGTAATTACATGTTTATCTTTAAATTTTGTAACGAAACTATTAACATATGCACCATATAAATTAGACAAATGACGATTAAAGTCTTTATCCGTCGGCCATTTTTTAGTTGCTCTCACTAATAATTTACTTAGTACTGACCTTGCTGTCATGGTTTCATTATCTAGTGGTGCCATAAACTTTAACGTAATGGTGGTTGTCTTAAATTTAGACGTTGGCATTACTTTGATATGTAAATCATTTTGTCGTGTGTTTTTATTCAAATTGTCATGCCTCACTTTCATAATTTTGTTATTATAATCTATTTCTAACCGTTTTGAATTTAACTAAACTACTTTTGAAATAATTAAAAGAATAAAATATTGGTTTTTCATCTTGATCATAGTGCACGAGCTTTAATAACATTAAACCTTCATGTGGTGATGCATCTAATACATCCGAAATATGCGGTTCATAACTTATCGACTCTATTTCTGTTTCAGCATATGCTATCTTTGTCGATGAATTGAGTTCGATGGCTTCTAATAATGACTCATTACTATTTTGATATTGAGCACATGTTAGTAGTCGTGTCGGCACCTTGTCTAAACAGTAAACAACTGGTTGTTTATCTGCCGTTCGAATACGTTCGATGATTGTGACATAATCCTTTTCAGGTAAATTTAAAGTTGTCGCATCTAACGAAGTTGAAGGCTTTTCATCAAAACTAATGAATTCTGTTCCAGGTTCATAACCTTTTGCTCGAATCATTTTACTGATACTAACTAACTCACCTAATGGATAAAGGAATGGGTGCTGTGATTTAACACTCGCACCTTCCTCTAAATTATTTGATAACACTTGTTCAGTAATGAGTTCATCAATAGCATCATAAACATCGTCTGTTTTCACATTTAGCTTTCTTGCTATAGCAAGGTGACTTGGTAACTGCTCACCATATTGAAAATCACCTGATTTAATTTGCTGTATTAACCATTCTTTGACTTTATAAACTGAAGTAAGTTCCATATTTACACCTCATCACTATCTAAATCCACAAGAATTTGTCTAGGTTTACTACCTTTTTGTGGTCCGATTACTTGATTACGCTCTAAATCATCCATCAATCTAGAAGCTCTGTTATATCCGATTCTAAACTGTCTCTGTAGTAACGATGTACTTGCCTTTTGTTGTTCTAAAACGAATAAATATGCTTCATCGTAAAGTGCATCCTCACTCTTCATATCAGCTTTATCCACTGGCGCATCAGGTTCCATTTCTTTAACATAATTCGCCTTTTGTTGTTCTACAACATAGTTAACGACTTCTTGTACTTCTTGATCACTTAAGAAAGCACCTTGTACACGTGTTCTCGTTGACCCACCATTGGCTACATATAACATATCCCCTTTTCCAAGAAGTTTGTCAGCACCGCCACTATCAATAATCGTTCTTGAATCGGTTTGTGAGCTCACTGCAAATGCAATTCGAGTTGGTATATTATTCTTGATCAACCCTGTGATGACATCAACCGAAGGACGTTGAGTCGCAATAATTAGATGTATACCAGCAGCACGGGCCATCTGTGTGATACGTTGAATTGCATTTTCCACTTCTTTACCTGCTACCATCATTAAATCCGCTAATTCATCTACTATAACGACAATATATGGCAACTCTGACTGCTTTTCATCTAATTCTTTATTCTGTTTACGAATCATTTCATTATAGCCTTCAATATTTCTTGTTGAACTGTGCTGGAATAAATCGTAACGACGTTCCATTTCAGCCACAACCTTTTCTAATGCTTGAGATGCCTTATGAGGATTAGTAACTACTGGAATTAATAGATGTGGTATGCCATTATATACATTTAATTCTACCATTTTTGGATCAATTAACATAAGTTTTACTTCGTGGGGTTTCGCGTTAAGTAAGATACTTGTAATAATGCCATTGATACATACTGATTTACCACTACCTGTCGAACCTGCAACTAATAAATGTGGCATTTTATTTAATTCAACTGTTATCGGACTTCCAGAAATATCTCTTCCTAATCCAACTTCCAATTTGTTTTTGGCAGGGAATTTTTCATCTAATACTTCTTTTAGAGATACAAGTGAAATCTTATCATTAGGAACCTCAATACCCACAGCAGAACGTCCAGGTATAGGGGCTTCAATACGTACATCCTTTGCTGCTAATGCAAGGGCAATATCATTATGCAAATTAACGATTTTACTTACCTTTACACCTTGAGCTGGCTGAATTTCGTATTGTGTTACTGCTGGCCCAATCTTGATTTGAGTGACTCTAGCATCAACTCCAAAGTTTTTCAATGTTGTTTCTAGTAATTGACCTTTTTTCTGTACTTCCGCTTTTGAAGTTGATTGTTGCTTTGCAGGTTGATTCAACAATGTTAATGGTGGTATTTTATATGCTTCATTTTCTACTTCTCCTGCTTCAGAAATCGAACCGCTATTGTCCGAAGTATTATCATGGTCACTTTCATGATCCGAATGAACATCTTCATGTGATTGATTTTCTGAGTTCTGTACTCCTGATTGATCACTTTGATTATTATCTTGATCAAATACACGTTTTGAGCGTTTCTTCGTTCTGCTCAATGTACTTGTTTCATCACTTTCACTATGACCATAGATTGGAATATCTGCTTGATTCGATGCTGACTCTGAATCTTGTACTTCAGGGAAGTTACTTACGTCTTTCATTGGTTCTTCTAACTCCAACTGTTTTTCTTGCTCAGCTTTTCTTTCTGCTTTCACTCTAGCTTTTGCGTCTTTTTTAATTTTATTTTGTTTTCTTTTTTCATGCATATTGGCAGATGCGTCTTTACTTTTACTTTTCAATTGTTCAAACATCATTTTAGAAACATCTCTGTGCTTTTGCTTTAACAATAAAATAATACTTGAAGCAATAAGTAATAATGTAATGATTATCACGCCGACTATTGAAATTAATGGGTTAAATAATGCTAATAAATAATGACCAATTAACCCTCCCCCAAAATTAGGGAAATGTGTATGTTCATATGATTTATATACAAACGATAATACTGGCTCTCGTTGCGCCTTAGTGTGATTTGTAAAATAAAAAATGATGTGCATTAAGAATAGCAAGGCGAATTGTAACACTACAGCGCCTACTGTTCTTCTAGTTTTAGGTAATGCTTTATAATATGTCATATACACCGTAGCAATTAATACTAATATATAAGTAAGAAATCGACTAGTTCCAAATAAATAATTAAAGAAACTGTCTATCATCGTTCCTACAATACCTAATTGAAAGGCTCCTAATCCTACTAATATAAAGATTGCAATAGCTAAAATATATCTTAACGGACTATCTGTCTGTTTCTTTTTCTGGCGACTTTTATTATTTCTAGTATTTGTTGATTTTTTCTTAGTTGTCGTTCTCTTTTTCGTTTGTGCCAAATTTCACACCTTCTTTTCAACTCTAATTTCGTCTATTTATGTAAGTTTGAATATGATATGTATTACTTTAAAACTCATACATATCTAACAGTACCTTTTCTCCATTCTATAACTCAAAACATTAACTTATTACATCAATATGATAACACAAAAGAGGCAAAGACTTATTCCGCTTCTGCTAGCTTTAAAGGTTGCGTCTTATTAATCATGGATTCATATTAAATCACAACTAATGACAGCAATCGACTTTTAAAATGTTAACCTAAGCGTTTGTCTTAACCTCTTTGTTTTGTTCAATTCTATTAAATTTCAGAAATAACTGGAATAATCATTGGACGACGTTTTGTATTTTCGAATAACAGTTTACTAATTTGGTCTCTCATGTTTTGTTTGATATCAGACCATTCTATTCTTTTCTCTTGTAAACCTAATTCTACAATCTCTCTTACTTTTTCTTCAGCTTCATTCAATAGCGCTTCGCTTTCTCGCACATAAACAAAGCCTCGAGATTGGATTTCAGGACCAGCTGCAATTCGTCTATTCTTAGGATCAAGTGTTACTACAGCGATAAAGATACCATCTTCAGCTAAGAGATGACGGTCACGTAACACGATATTACCTACATCACCGACACCAATTCCGTCAATCAATACATTACCAGAATTGACTTTTTCATTTAGAATCATTTCTTCACCATTGAAGTTAACAACATCGCCTTTTTCAACTAAGAAAATCTTTTCAGGTTGAACGCCTGCCTCATTAGCTAATTTAGCATGTGCAATTTGCATTTTAAACTCGCCATTAACTGGTAAGAAATACTCTGGTTTCATAATGTTAATCATCATTTTTAATTCTTCCATACATCCATGACTTGATGCATGTATCTTTTTATTATTTGGAATAATTTCTGCACCAGCTCGCACTAATTCATTAAGTGTATTTCCTACAATGACTTCCATATTTGCAGATGCCGTAATTGCCAAGAACACTGAATCTCCTGGTTCAATATTCATTATTTTATGCTTCTTCAATGCCATTTGATTTAATGCTTCCACAGGTTCACCTTGCATACCAGTAGCAATTATAATCACTTCGTTTTTAGGGTAGTTTTCAACTTCATTAATAGGTATTAATAAGTCTTTAGGTATATCGAAATAACCCATTTTACGTGCAATATTAAATGAACTTTCTAGAGAACGTCCCAAGAAAGAAACCTTTCTATTTAATTTGCTTGCAATGTTCAACACTTGTTGAATTCTAATAAAGTTTGATGCATAACACGAAACAATTAAACGCCCTTTAACTTTAGTAAATGCATCATACATATGAGATTCAATTACATTTTCAGGCGTATTATAACCTGGCTTCTCAGCTTCAGTAGAATCACTAATCAATGCAAATACACCTGATTCTCCAATTTCCGTCATTTTCTTTAAGTCTGGTGCATAATGTCCGTGTAAACTTTGGTCGAATTTAAATTCACCCGTATAAACAATTGCACCGTATGATGTATGAATACAAACGCCTAAACTATCTGGGATACTGTGTGTCGTGTTGAAAAACGTTATGTTTACACCTTTGAAACGCATGATAGATTCATTGTTTACAGTGTAATATCTAACTTTCTTGTTGACATTTCTTGCCTTCATATTCTCTTTGACTAAGCCGATCGTTAACTTCGAACCGTATACAGGTGCATCAACTTGTTCAAGCACATATGTAACTGCACCAATCGCATGCTCATGTCCATGTGTTAAGAAGATCCCTTTCAACTTGTCTTTATTTTCAATTACGTATTGAATGTCAGGAATTACTATATCTACGCCCAGCATTTCATCCTCTGGGAACATCAATCCTGCATCTAACATAAACATCTCATCGTCTACTTCAACGATATACATATTTTTCGCTATTTCTCCGACTCCGCCAAGAGGAATAATACGAATGTTATTATTATTTTTCTTTATTAAACTCAAAATGTTACCTCCTATTTGAATATCCCCGACCATATATAAACTCATAATTTATTATAAGTTAAAACAAGCTTGATGTACACTATTAAAGTAAGGTTTACATGCTTTAACACTAACTAGAATATATCAACTGATATCATTTTGAGTAACGTGTACCTACAGATTTTATGACATAGTACAATTTAATTAGACATGTTGTGATGTCATTCTTTCGCTAAAAAAAAAGAAACCAGCTTTATTGATTAGAAACATAATCAAACGGATTTCCCGTCAACTATATTCCTAATCACAACTAGTTTCAAAATCATGCTAATATTTAAGCTTAAGATTCTTCTGATAACAATGCTTTATGTGAAGCATTGACACGACCTTGCTTATCAATTTCTGTTACTTTAATTTTAAATGTGTCTCCAACTTTCAAGACATCTTCCACTTTATCGATACGTTCATTCGCAATTTGAGAAATATGAACTAATGCATCTTTACCAGGGAACAATTCTACAAACGCACCATATTTTTCAATACGCTTAACTTTGCCGTCATAGACTTGGCCAACTTCAGCTTCACGTGTAATATCTTCAATAATACTACGTGCTTTGTCGATTGCTTCTTTATCTACAGCACCGATGACGATTGAGCCATCTTGTTCAATATCAAGTTTTACTCCTGTTGCATCGATGATTTCATTGATCTTCTTACCACCAGGACCGATGACATCTCTGATTTTTTCTGGCTTAATTTGCATTGTAACCACTTTAGGTGCATACATGCTTAACTCATTGCGTGGTGTGTCAATAGTTTGTAGCATATGATCCAAGATTGCTAAGCGACCTTCTTTTGCTTGTGCCAATGCTTCTTGAATAATTTCTTTAGTTAAACCATCAATTTTAATGTCCATTTGAATAGCCGTAATACCTTCAGCAGTTCCTGCAACTTTAAAGTCCATATCGCCTAAAGCATCTTCCATACCTTGGATATCTGTCAAAATAGTATAACTATCTTCACGAGTTACAAGTCCCATAGCAATACCAGCTACCGGCGCTTTGATTGGTACACCAGCATCCATTAATGCAAGCGTTGACCCACAAATTGAAGCTTGTGAAGAAGAACCATTTGATTCTAACACTTCACTTACCACACGTACTGTATATGGGAAATCTTGTGTATCAGGTATAATGTGACTTAATGCACGTTCACCTAATGCACCGTGACCAATTTCACGACGTCCTGGAGAACGAACAGGACCTGTTTCACCAACTGAATAGTTAGGGAAGTTATAGTGGTGCATAAAGCGTTTTTGTTCTTCTTCTCCTAAACCATCAAGTATTTGATATTCACTTAATGAACCTAATGTAACGACAGATAACGCTTGAGTTTGACCTCTTGTAAATAGACCTGAACCGTGCGTTCTTGGCAATAAACCAACCTCTGAATCAAGCGGTCTAATTTCATCCGTTTTACGACCATCTGGACGAATTTTTTCGTCAGCAATCAAACGTCTTACTTCTTCTTTTACAAGATCATTCAAAATACTGTATACTTCTTTAATTAATGTTTCATTCTCTGGATCTGCTTCATCGATAAATTCACTTGCAACTTTTTCTTTCAATGCATCTAAATTGATGTCACGTTGCTGCTTATCAAAAGTTAACACAGTATCCTTCAATCCGTTAGCCTCAGTTAATTGTTTTACTTGTTCGATGAGTGATTCATCTTTTTCAACAGGTACAAATGTTTTCTTTTCAGGTTGAATATGATTAACGATTTCTTGTTGGAAATCAACTAGACGTTGGATCTCCTTGTGACCAAAGAAGATTGCTTCTAACATTTCTTCTTCAGTTATTTCGCTCGCGCCCGCTTCAACCATGTTTACTGCATCTTTATGACCAGCAACTTCTAAATCTAATCTAGAGATTTCCTTTTGTTCAACTGTTGGATTAATAATGTATTCTCCATCAATATAGCCTACGTTGACACCTGCGATAGGTCCTTGGAAAGGAATGTCAGATACACTTAATGCCATTGATGAACCTATCATTGCAGCCATTTCAGGTGAACAATCTGGATCCGCACTTAATACAGTATTCATAATTTGCACATCATATTTATAACCTTTCGGAAATAATGGACGTATCGGTCTATCGATCAAACGTGCTGTTAGTGTAGCTTCATCACTTGGACGACCCTCACGTTTCTTAAATCCACCTGGTATTTTACCTGCTGCATACATTTTTTCTTCATAATTTACCATAAGTGGGAAGAAGTCACCATCACGTGGTTCCTTTGATGCTACTGCTGTAGAAAGTACTACAGTATCGCCATAACGAACAAGCACTGCGCCATTCGCTTGTTTGGCAAGTTGTCCTGTTTCAATCGTTAAAGAACGATTAGCCCACTCAGTCTTGAAAACTTTTTTCTCTTGAGACATTACGAATCTCCTCTCATATTTCTAATAAGTCTATCATATCATTTCTACTATAAATTTAATATTAGTATCTTATTTTAGATTATCATTATATTAATTATAAAAAAGGGAAAGGACCTTTAAGGTTCTTTCCCTATCAATAAACGTCAAAAGATTAACGACGGATACCTAATGATTTAATTAATTCACGGTAACGTTGAATATCTTTGTTACGTAAATAGTTAAGTAAGTGTCTACGACGACCTACCATTTTTAATAAACCACGACGTGAATGGTGGTCTTTTTTGTGTGTACGTAAGTGATCGTTTAATGCACTAATTTCCGCAGTTAATACAGCGATTTGAACTTCTGGTGAACCAGTGTCAGCTTCGTGTGTGCGGTATTCTTTAATTAATTCATTTTTTCTTTCTTGTGAAATTGCCATTGTCAATTTCCTCCTTTTATTGTTATACGCCTCAATCCGAGCTAATCGTCGGAGTTTCGAACTAGCCAAGATAAAGGTGCTTTAATGTGCTCTACACATTAGACTTAAATATTATATGATATATCGTCTCCAAAATCAACCGCTAATAAGTATTTCGCTTTTTCTTTATCTTTGTTCATCTGTTCCACAAGAGGATCGATACCATCAAATTTGATCTCAGGGCGTAAAAAATGATGCCAAAATACAGTTACTCTTTCTCCGTATATATCATCGTTGAAATCAAAGATGTTAACTTCAATAACCACTTGTGCTACAGATGGATCATGAAATGTAGGTTTAACGCCTACATTGGCTACACCACGATATACTTTATGATCCGACCCAATTTCCATGCTTACTGCATAGACACCATTTTTAGGCAAGACGTAATCATCACTCGGTTGAACATTAGCAGTTGGGAACCCAATTGTTCTACCACGCTTTTCACCTTGTACGACTGTCCCTTTAATTCGAAAACGATAGCCTAATTCTTCATTTGCTTTTTGTAAATCACCGGATTTTAAAGCCTTGCGAATTGCTGTTGTGGAAATTTTCTCAGATTCAATTTCTTGTTTACTCACAGTGGTTGTATTAAATTCTGACATTTCATCTAAAATTAACATATTCCCTTTTCCAAATTTACCAAAAGTAAAATCAAATCCGGCAACAACTTCTTTAACATGATTTTTGATAATATAATCTTCTATAAAGGATTCGGCAGTAACATCTGCGAATTTTGATGAAAAATTAATTACGATACAGTAATCTATACCAAATGTTTCAAGAATTTCAACTTTATCTTGAATTGGTGTTAAATAATCTGTACGTTTTAACTCTGGATTAAGTACAACTGATGGATGAGGGTCAAATGTCATTACAGCCTTTTTCAAATTTTTCTCTTCAGCTATTTGTGATAATGTATCGAAGACCTTTGCATGTCCCTTATGCATGCCATCAAAAAAGCCAAAAGCCATTGCAACATCTTCTTGTATATATTGTTTTTCTTGAATTGGATGTGCTACTTCAATCACTTTCATGTCTATTCTCCTTTAGTTAAAGACCTTTTTAGGTTTTATTTCATCTTGCTTTTCAGGATGTGGTTCATAAATTGCTAATACCTTTTTATCAGTCGCATTAATCATTGCAACCTGATTCGCTATTTCTACATCAAATAGTCGCTTATTAAATTTTTGACCATTCAAAATCTTCTGTTGCATAGCAGCTTCAGTAATAACAATTTGCTGTAAACCTTTTAACCCATATTCTATAGGAAATAATTTAGCTTGTAACGTCTCTTGCTCAACTAATTGAGCAATTTCATGCAATTTATAACTATCTTTTAATGCAAAGCCACCACTATCAACTCTAGTCAATTGAGACATATGTGCTGGTATATTGACTTCCTTTCCAATATCAGTCGCAAGCGTTCTAATATATGTACCTTTCCCACAAGTCACAAAGATATCAAATTGACATCCATCTTGGTCAAAGGTCAAATCCGAAGTACGCTGTATATCCTTAATATTCACTGTACGTTCTGGTCTTTCAACTTCAATATTTTTACGGGCATATTCGTATAACTTCTTACCATTAACTTTGACAGAAGAATACATAGGTGGAATTTGCTTAATTTCACCATGAAATCGCTGTAATACGTCATCTATTATACTTGTATTAATATCAGAAGTTGTAACCTCAGCAACCGCTAATGTTTCACCTGTTTGATCTTCTGTTGTTGTACTTTTACCAAGATACACTGTTGCTTGATATGATTTTCCCATATCCATAATATAGTCACTGACCTTTGTCGCATTGCCGATACATACTGGTAATACCCCATCTACTTCCGGGTCTAATGTTCCAGTATGACCTACTTTTTTTGTCTTTAATATTTTCCTTAATTTAAATACGACATCGTGACTTGTTAAACCACGCTCTTTATAAACAGGTAAAATACCGTTATACATTTATTTCGCCACCTTCAATATTACATAATACAATCATCATATATTCTAACATGTAACAGCTTTTTGTAGAGCATAAAAAAACTGAAACAAAATTACATTTCAATTTTGCTTCAGTAGTATTTACTATTTATCTTTTTTATGCAAGTCTTGAATCATTCTCTCTATTTTATTACCATAATCAATCGACTCATCGTATTCAAAGTTTAACTCTGGAACAATTCGTAATCGCATTCGTGATCCTAATTCAGATTTTATAAAGCCTTTAGCTTTTTCTAGTCCTTTGAATGTATCGTCGATTTCACGTTTGCTACCAAGCACCGTAAGATATACAGTTGCAATAGATAAATCATTTGTTAATTGCACATCAGTTATAGTTAAAAACCCAATTCTTGGATCTTTGACTTTGTTGTTAGCAATATCCATTATCTCTTGTTTCATTTGCTCTCCGACACGTTCTGCTCTCATATTCATATTCATTTCACCTCACAACGGTTTGTTTATTTTGTAATTGGCGTCATCCTTACTTAGCGATTATATGATAGTTTATTTCATAACGTCAAACAAATATTATCACTTTATAAATTCAGATTGACAAATAACACATATCAATTTAAGTTGCGCGGAATTATAAAGTGCGAAATTATTTTAACAGTTAGGCATGTTTTTTATTCCTAACTGTTAATTTTTGAAACGAATATGAAATAAAATGTTATTTGTTACATTTTATATTGCCTGAACGTTTAGTTTTTATGCCTAAGTGTTTATTTTATATCACTTTTTGTTACAGAGTAGCTTGCCTTTTACATAATAAATTTATAATAAAAAAGTGTTACGCATTATATATAACAAATGGTATAATGTAAAACTAATGAACATTTTAAATGCTTATTACAAAAATTATTAGGAGCGTGCAATTTGGAAAAACCTGAACGTTTATTATATATCTACACACGTTTTTTAAATGGCAAAACATTAAATAAAGAAGCGCTAGCAGAGGCATTAAATGTTAATTTACGTACCATCCAACGAGATATCAGTGATTTAAATCACTTTATATATGAAGATGCTGAATGGCAAGGTTTAGGTGGTACGATTATTTATGATAAAAACATCGAACAACACCGTTTAAAAATTGATAAATATAAATTTGAAAGTAATCGATTATTAAATCTAGTGTTTAGAATGAAAACATTGACACCTATCATTCATGAAGATACTTATAACCTAATTAGAGGGTTAAATGCCAACATTAATATGGCTGAAAAAATGCTTTCTAATAAATTATTAAATCAATTTAAACTCAACAAAGTAAAAGTTGAATCTCAACTCATTTTCAAAATTCAAATTGCTATTGAAAACTATGAATTTATTTCTTTATCAATCAATAATCAACAGCAAATAAAGGTCATACCCATTTATACACGCTATTATGATAGACATCATTGGTTTACTTATTATTATCACGGAGAAATCACCTGTGTGAATTTAGCTAATGTTAGAGACGTTACTCCTTTAAATGATCAATTCCATTTAGATATTATTAATAAAATAGAACCTGTCAAACTGCACTTTAGTACTTCTATTTGGAATGAGATACATAAACAATTTATAGTGGCACATACACAAAATGTTGAAAATGGCGTCATTGCTAACATTATAATTTCACAACAAGAATGTTTACAACTTGCTTATAAATATGCCAGTGAAATAACTATTTTAAAACCTCAAATTTATGTTGATGCCTTCAAAACTAAATTAAAACAGCTATTCAATAAATACCATTAATTTTCAAGCAATCTGTCCTAATTAACATTCTGACCACTTTTTTATTTTTTTAACAAAAATGAAACCCCTAAGAGTTAGCATTTTCATCCAACATTAGGGGTATATACTTCAAGTTATTGTTGTTGTAGTGTGCGTTGTAAATTGCGAATACGTTTATTAAAATCTGACGCCCCACCTTCACGTGCTTCTTTTTGTTGTCTATTCCATCTATAGTATTCAGGCTTGGTGAGTTCTTCTTTTTTACGTAAGCGCAATTTATGCTCTTTATAGCTTAATAGATTACCTGTCGTTATTCTTCTATTTTGTTTAGATGCCAAAACAAATAAGTTTTCCTTGATATAAGTACAAAGTTTTTCATCAGTAAAGTTTTTGAAAATAGAAATAAATAATTCTTCTTCACTGCAAATATATATTCTCTCTTTACTATCCTCTATCATTTTCAACAGCAAATTAAAATTTTCCCTTTGAGACGGTAATATATGGTTTAATGTTAAAAAATCACGTGGTATACCTGCACTATGGCCAGCTTGATAAGGAAAGAAATTCAATACCATGACTCTGTTCGGGTCAATATTAAATTGCTTCAACATAGACGAATTACTGTATAGAAATTTTACAAACCATCTATGCTTATCAATATAAGGTAGGAATAGTTTTTCATTATTGAACGTTAACTTACCTTGGATATCTAAGACAATACGCTTTCTATATTCTATAGCCGTATCATTAGAAAGATTAGTATTATAACTATTAAAATCTTTTTCAGGATGCTTTTTTAATATAACGATATCTGCTTTCTCAGGATTGCCGAAAAATGGTCTGGCCATCGCCGGATTAATTAAATTTTCATTCGAAATTACTTTTCTTCTATCTTTATTAATTGAAATTATACCATTTGCAAAGTCTATCATCTTTTTGAACCTTGGTATTTCAGCAAAATCTTCACCGAAATGCTGCTTTAAATATAATAAATCTTGTGGATGTATGAAGGCTGTTCGATCATTATTTTCGATAATTTGATTTAACGTATGGTCATCATACACGGCATCATATTGTTCTAAATATTGTTGCCAAAATTCATTGATTTCATTTAAATATCTGCTCATATGGTATAACCTCCTCTTAATAGTATTATAAATAAGTAACTGGACAGTAAGTGTCCGTCTTATAAAAAAAGTAAATTTTCTATATATAAATTAACTAATCTTTGCCTATTAATACGAAAACGATTAATATTTTATCATATCTTTATTTTTCAATCATCTCTAACTATAATTTTCCTAATCAATATAGTTTATAAATATTCATTATATATATACTTACTTTGCTATAAAAATGGTCTGGTTTATTATTAATATTATTTAGAAAACTTCATATGCATCTCCAGTAACAATGCCGAAATATGATGTGCTAAAAATAATGTGACTTGTATTTTGATTAATTAATATAGGAAGTATAAATGAGTAATATTAATAAAGTGATTCAATATTGTTAAAGATAGAAACTTTTGAAGAATAATACAGATAATAAAATAAATTTAAGAATGATTAAAGAAATTTAAAATGCAGATTCTTTGAAGGTTAACTTATTTGAGATAGAAAAATCGTCTTCCGTAAAACTAATGATTAAATCATTTATTTTTATTCATAGTAATTTTATAAGTGTATTATACCTTTTGTGATATCCATGAAAGGTATAGCTCATATTATTAATTAATAGTTATTACATGAATTCCGAAATAAAAACCGTTAATAAATAAATGATTTTATAATTTTTACTAAATAAATTTTATAATAAATATAATTATATCATCTAGTTATATCTTTAGTACAGTAAAGTGAGTTTTGCAGCTAGAAAAAGATCATTTGACAATGGTAATGGTATCCCCTTTTTATTGCTTAATTTATTGAACTCGTATTGTTGGCGAGACTCCTGAGGGAACAGGACATGCTGAAGACTACAGGCTGAAGCTGGCCCCTAGGAACGCGAGCCAACAATCTATAATATACAAAGTTTGAATGCATTAGATATCATTTTTGAACTTTTTAATTAAAGGCAATGGTATCGCCCTTTTATTGCTTAATTTATTGAACTCGTATTGTTGGCGAGACTCCTGAGGGAACAGGACATGCTGAAGACTACAGGCTGAAGCTGGCCCCTAGGAACGCGAGCCAACAATACGATTATAAAACAAAAAAAGTAGTAATCCATTTCTCTTAAATGGATTACTACTTATCTATTTAATCATATATTTTTATAAATCTAAAAATCACTCAATTATCTTTTAATTTCAACCATTTCAAAGGCCTCGATAATATCGCCTTCTTTAAGGTCATTATACTTTTCAATTGTAATACCACATTCGTAACCTTGTGCAACTTCTTTTGCGTCATCTTTAAAACGTTTCAATGTATCCAATTCACCTTCAAATTGTACGATACCGTCTCTAATCACGCGCACACCAGCATTACGAGTTATTTTACCATCTATAACATAACTACCTGCGATAGTACCAACTTTAGACACTTTAAATGTTTGTCTAACTTCTGCTTGTCCGATAACTTGTTCTTCGTATTCAGGATCAAGCATACCTTTCATAGCTGATTCAATTTCTTCGATAACGTTATAAATAACACGGTGTAAACGCATATCTACACCTTCAGCTTCGGCCGCACGTTTTGCACCAGTATCAGGTCTCACATTAAAACCAATGATAATACCATTTGATGCATTAGCCAATGTTACATCTGATTCATTGATTGCACCAACTGCAGTGTGAATTATACGTACATTTACACCTTCAACATCAATCTTCATTAATGACGCTGCCAATGCTTCAACAGAACCTTGAACATCACCTTTAATAATCACATTTAAGTCTTTCATTTCACCTTGTTTCATTTGTTCAAACAAGTTATCTAATGAAACGCTTTTACTCTCTTGACGTTGTTGTAACACATTAGATTCGTGACGTGCTTCGCCTATTCTACGTGCTTGTTTTTCATCTTTAAATACAACGAATCTATCCCCAGCTTGAGGAACATCGTTGATACCAGTAATTTCAACAGGTGTAGATGGACCAGCAGTCTTAATGCGTTGACCTAAGTCATTAACCATTGCACGAATTCTACCATACGTATTACCTACAACGACTGGATCACCAACGTTTAGTGTACCGTTTTGTACTAATAATGACGCAGCTGGACCTCTAGATTTATCTAATTCAGCTTCAATAACTGTACCCACAGCACGTTGACTAGGATTTGCTTTTAATTCTTGTACTTCAGAAGTCAAGACAATCATTTCTAATAAATCATCGATACCTTCTCCACTTAAAGCAGAAAGTGGTACAAAGATTGTATCGCCACCCCAGTCTTCTGGAATTAAACCATATTCAGTTAATTCTTGCATAACGCGGTCTGGGTTTGAAGTTGGTTTGTCAATCTTATTCACAGCTACGATTGTTGGTACATCTGCTTCTTTAGCATGATTAATGGCTTCGATTGTTTGTGGCATAACACCATCATCTGCTGCAACAACTAAGATAGTAATATCTGTAACTTGTGCTCCACGCGCACGCATAGTTGTAAATGCTGCGTGACCAGGTGTGTCTAAGAATGTAATCTTCTTACCGTCATTGACGATTTGATAAGCACCGATATGTTGTGTAATTCCACCTGCTTCACCAGCAGTTACTTTTGTATTTCTTATAGAATCTAATAATGTTGTTTTACCGTGGTCTACGTGACCCATAATAGTGACAACAGCTGGTCTTTCTACTGCTTGTTCATCTTCAGATGGATCATCGAAGTATACAGATAAATCCTCTTCATCTATCACAACTTCTTTTTCAATTTCAACGCCATAATCATCAACGATTAATTCTAATGTTTCATCGTCTAATGATTGGTTGATATTTGCCATGATCCCCAATAAGAATAACTTTTTAATGATACCTGATGAATCAACATTTAATTTGTCTGCTAATTCACCAACTGTAATTCCATCTTGATAAGTAATTTTTGAAGGAGTTTCTTTAGGTTCTTCTTGTTTTGGTTGTTTCTTGTTATTTTTGTTGTTACCTTTATTATTCTTGTTGTTGCCTTTATTATTTTTCTTGTTGTTATTTTTAGGTGCTGGTTTTTGATTTGATTTTGGTTGTGATTTCTTTGAATCAGTTGATTGGCTTGCTTTGAATTTTTTATCTAATTCTTTAATTTGATCAGCTTCCAAAGCTTGCATATGATTTGAAACCTCAACGTTCATTTTCTTTAATTCATCTATAATGTCTTTACTTTTTATATTTAACTCTTTTGCATATTCGTAAATTCTTTGTTTACTCATATAGTCACTCCTTACTATATTCATCTATCATTGACAATAATTTCTTAGCAAAACCTTGATCGGTAATTCCTATGTTGACTCTTTCTGATTTTCCTAATGCTTGTCCTAGTTCAACTCGTGAAGCAAAAATGCGCATAGGCACACGATTGCTGTCGCATTTATTCTTAATCACCTTTGTAGTGTTTTCAGAAGCATCTGATGCGACAATCACGAATTTTAATTTGTTCTTTTTCAAGTCATTTAAAATAACTGATTCACCTGTTTTAACTTTTCCAGCACGCATTGCTAAGCCTAAAAAATTTATTATTTGGTCTTTGTTCATTTAGGAATCTCTTCGCGATATATAAGACGTATAATTTCTTTATAAACTGGATCTAAAGTTTCTGCATCGGCTTTGAAATATTTTTCTAGGATACCTTTTTCTTGTGCTTGTTCAACTGATTTAACATCTTTAGATACATATGCACCGCGACCCTGTTTCTTGCCAGTTGCATCAGCAAATATTTCGCCTTCTTTGTTAATTACTACACGAATCATGTCATTTTTAGGAAACATCTCATTCGAAAGTATACATTTACGCATTGGAATTTTTTTCTTTTTCATAAAGCGATCACTCCAATTAATTATTCAGCGTCTTTATCTGTTTCTGAATTTTCTGGTGCTTCAGTTATTTCAGAAATTGATTCTTCCAATTCAATGTCTTCTGTATCCTCAACTGGTTGTGCTTTTGTTTCAGCTACTGGATAAACACCTGCTTCTCTAGCATCTGATTCTGATTTAATATCGATCTTCCAACCTGTTAATTTTGCAGCTAATCTAGCATTTTGACCACGTTTACCAATTGCTAATGATAATTGGTAATCAGGTACAACAACAACAGTTGATTGATTTTCTTCATCAACGATAACTTGTAATACTTGTGAAGGACTTAAAGCATTTTTCACGAATACTTTCGGGTCTTCATCCCATTGAACGATGTCAATTTTTTCTCCACCAAGTTCTTCTACAACCGCTTCAACACGAGCACCCTTTGAACCCACACATGCGCCAACTGCATCGATGTCTGGATTATCAGAATGCACACTAATTTTAGAACGGTCGCCTGCTTCACGTGCAACTGATTTGACAATAACTGTGCCATCGAAGATTTCTGGTACTTCTTGTTCAAACAAACGTTTTAACAAACCTGGATGACTTCGTGATACATAAATTTGTGGCCCTTTCGTTGTTTGTTCCACTTTATTAACATAAACACGAATTCTTTCATTTGGAATATAACTTTCATTAGGGCTTCTTTCAGCTTCAGATAACACAGCTTCTGTACGTCCTAAATTTACATAAACATAACGATGATCTACTCTATCGATAAGTCCAGTAACAATATCGTCTTCTTTGTCGATAAATTCATCGTATAAAATTTCGCGTTCAGCATCACGTAAACGTTGCATTACTGCTTGTTTCGCAGCTTGTGCGCCCACACGGCCAAAGTCACTTGGTGTAACATCCTCTTCATAAATATCACCGACTTCGTAAGCTGGGTTCTTAACCAATGCAGTACTTAAATCGATTTCGTCTCTATCATCAAAGACTTCTTCTACTACATCTTTACGTGCAATCACTTTAAATGTGCCTTGGTCCATATTTAATTCAACACGAACGCTTCTCGCACTATCATAATTTTTCTTATAAGCAGTAATTAAAGCTGCTTCAATTGCGTCGATTAATACTTCTCTAGGGATTTTTTTTTCTTTTTCTAAATATTCAGTAGCTAATAATAGTTCATTACTTGACACGATTTATCCTCCTAATCACGTTAAATCATTACAGCATGACGTGCTTTAGCGATTTTACTTCTTGGAATTTTAACTTGTTTCTTTTTAGATTTTTCCTTTACTTCCATAACAATAGTTTCATCATCAACTGATTGTAAAATACCTAGCCATTCCTTTTCGCCTTCAATAGGTGCATATAAAGAAACAAATACCGGTTTAGAAATAGCGTTTTGATAATCTTTTTCTTTTTTGATTGGTCTTTCAGCACCAGGTGATGCCACATCAAGATAATACATTTCTTGAATAGGATCTTCTTGGTCCATTACTTCACTAATCTTTTCAGATGCTAATGCACAGTCATTCAAGTCCACGCCACCATCTTTATCGATTGAAACTCTTAAGAAATGGTCTTTTCCTTCTTTAGTAAACTCAACTTCAACTAATTCAAAATTTAAGTCGTCAAGCACTGGCTGAATAATTGCTTCAACTTGCTCAGTTATTTTACTCATGCTGACCTCCTTTTTTGGCAAATAGAAAAGAGCGGGTATTATGCCCACTCTTTCTGCCTGAGTCTAATTTTTTAAGCACTATTATTATATCATATGTTATTCATGTAGACAAATAACTACATAATCACAATCCCGTGATGACAATATGACATGGCATTTGTGTTAAATTTAGACGCTTTATTTACTTTTACATAATTATTCAATTCTTTTACTTTTGAAAAAGTGGACACAACATTATGTTAAGTGATTCCTGCTTACATATCAAATATAGATAATTGCGCTTTATCGGGTAAATTTGGTAAAGAACCCAATTCATCTAGGTAATCAATAACTTTTTGTGATAATCCGGCCTTTTTGTTTAAATCTTCTTTAGATAAAAATGGTCCTTCATCTCTAGCTTCCACAATTCTTTGAGCAACGTTTTCACCTAAGCCTGGAACCGAAATGAATGGTGGAATTAATGTGTCACCTTCAATAATAAATTCAAATGCTTTACTTTTCTCTAAACTGATTGGTTGCATTCTATAGCCTCTTTGTGCCATTTCATTCATTATTTCTAATACAGTTAAGGTATCTTTTTCCTTTTTAGCTAAATCCATATAACGTGAATACATATCTTTAACAGTGTTACGGATGCTAACTTTATCTTTAATCATTGTTATTAAATCAAAATCTGACGCTCTCACTGTAAAGTAACTTGCATAATAATACAATGGGTGATGTACTTTAAAGTATGCTATACGAACAGCCATCAAAACATATGCAGCAGCATGTGCTTTCGGGAACATGTATTTAATCTTTCTACATGAATCTAAATACCAATCTGGCACTTCATTATCCACCATAGCTTCAACCATATCATCTGTTAGACCCTTACCTTTTCGGACAAATTCCATAGTCTTGAAGGCAAGCGAAGGCTCTAAGCCGTTATACATTAGATAAACCATAATATCGTCACGACAACAGATAACACTAGATAAATCACATGTGCCTGAGCGTATTAAGTCTTGTGCATTACCTAACCATACATCCGTACCATGGGACAGACCTGAAATTCTTACTAATTCTGAAAAACTAGTCGGCTTCGTGTCCTCAAGCATTTGTCGAACAAATCCAGTACCAAATTCTGGCACCCCGAATGTTCCCGTCTTACACAGAATATCATCAGCAGTTACACCTAAAGGATCTGGTGAGCTAAATATTCCCATCGTTTCTTTATCATCAACTGGAATCGTCTTAGGATCAATACCAGATAAATCTTGAAGCATTCTTATCATTGTAGGATCATCGTGTCCAAGGATATCAAGTTTCAATACATTATCATGAATAGAATGGAAATCAAAGTGCGTCGTCATCCATGATGATGATTGATCATCTGCTGGGAATTGAACCGGTGTAAAGTCATAAATATCCATATAATCTGGTACAACAATAATACCACCTGGATGTTGCCCAGTTGTCCTTTTAACACCTGTACAACCTTTAACTAATCGGTCTACTTCGGCGCCTCGTTTGTGAATTCCTTGGTCGTTTAAATAACCTTTTACAAATCCGAAGGCAGTTTTTTCAGCAACAGTACCAATTGTACCTGCACGGAATACTTTATCTTCACCAAATAATACTTTGGTATAATTGTGTGCTTCTGGTTGATATTCACCACTAAAGTTCAAGTCAATATCAGGTACTTTATCACCTTTAAATCCTAAGAACGTTTCGAAAGGTATGTCTTGTCCCTCTTTAATTAAATCACAATCACAGTGTGGACATTTTTTATCCGGTAAATCAAACCCTGAACCTACAGAACCATCATCAAAGAATTCACTTTCCTTACATTGAGGGCAAATATAGTGTGGCGGCAATGGATTTACTTCTGTAATTTCGGTCATTGTCGCAACAAAACTAGATCCAACCGAACCACGTGAACCAACTAAATAACCGTCATCTAATGATTTTTTTACCAAGCGTTGCGAAATCAAATAAATTACTGCGAAACCATTACCGATAATACTTGCCAATTCTTTTTCGAGCCTATCAATAACAATTTGTGGTAGGTCTTCACCGTAAAGTTTTTTAGCATTAGAATAACTTAGTTCACGTATTTCTTCATTGGCTCCATCCATACGTGGTGTATATAATTCATCTTTAATCGGAACTACACGTTCGATACGATCAGCTAATTCATTCGTATTTTTCACAACAATCTCATATGCTGTCTCTTCACCTAGGAAATGTAGTTCATCGAGCATTTCATCTGTTGTTCTAAAATGTGCTTCAGGTAACGTAGATCGATTTAGTGGATTCCCAGGCTGTGATGCAATCAATATTTTTCGAGCAATACTATCATGTTCAAATAGATAATGCGCATTGCCTGTAGCGATGACTGGAATTTGGTTTGTTTGACCAGCTTGTAATAAACGTTGATAAATTTCGTGTAGCGTTTCGTTGTCTCTAACCAATTCTCTATCAATTAAATCTTGGTACAATGCTGGTGGTTGTACTTCAATAAAATCATAATATTTCGCAATTCTCTCTACTTGAGATTGATCCTTTTGCATTACCGCAGTAAATACTTCACCTTCGTCACAAGCAGAACCAACAAGTATTCCTTCACGATATTCGTCTAGCAACGAACGTGGAATTCTTGGCGTTCTATAGTAATAATGGACCAATGATTCACTAACGATTTTAAAGAGATTTTTCAAACCTTGTTGGTTTTGTACAATAAGTGTTACATGGTTTGGTCGCGCTCTTTTATATGCATCTTCATTGGAGAGTGACTGATTAATATCTTTATGGTTATTAACACCTAATTCCTCTAATTGCTTTAACATTTTAATGAAGATATAAGCCGTTGCTTCTGTATCATAAATGGCTCTATGGTGTTGTGTCAGTTCAACGCCATACTTTTTAGCCAAGAAATTCAAGCCATGTTTACCATATTCTGTATTAATCGTACGTGATAACTCTAAGGTATCAATTACACCATTAGTTGACTCACCTAAACCAACATGTTCATATCCTGTATCAATGAAGCCCATATCAAATGAAGCGTTATGAGCTACAAATATTGCATCTCCAACCCATGCTTTAAATTCTGTGAGTACTTCTTCAATTTCAGGTGCATCTATTAACATATCATCCGTAATATGCGTTAGATTGATAATTGTTTCTGATAATCTTTCATGTGGATTACTGAAACGTTCAAATTTATCAATAATTTCGCCATCTTTGACTTTAACTGCAGCAAGTTCAATGATTTTATCATATTGGTTTGATAGCCCTGTTGTTTCCACGTCAAATACAACATATGTAGCAGATTTCAAGTCACAATCAAATGGTTTATAAGCAATAGGAACACCGTCGTCAACGAGCATGCCTTCCATACCATAAATCATTTTAATGCCGTTTTTTTCTGCGGCATTATGAGCGTCTGGAAATGCTTGAACAACATTATGATCTGTTACAGCAATTGCTTTATGTCCCCATTTTGCAGCTTGCTCTACATATGCAGAGATATTAGGAATACCATCCATTTGGCTCATTGATGTATGTAAATGGAATTCAACTCTTTTATCCTCAGCTTTATCTTGCTTTGGATTCTTTTTAATTTCTTCAATATCCGACATCATCATCACTAGATCACGTACGAATGTATCCTCTTCAATTCTTCCTTGTGCACGAACCCATTTTCCGACACTCAATGCTTTAAAATGATCTAAATCATCTTTATTTTTACGTGTAAACATTTTTAGTACTAATGAATCTGTGTAGTCAGTTACCTTTAGTTCTACGATATGACGACCACTCTTCAATTCTTTTAAGTTAATATCAAAGATAACACCTTCAACAGCTACTTTGAATTCTTCTTCGACTATTGATTCTATAGAACGAACATTTTCAATTTGAATTGGTTTACCAATTTGACATTTCGTTACATTACTTTCATTGTTGTCTTGTTGTTTTGCCTTTTCAGCTTTCATTTTTTCTAATTTTTCTGTTGCTTCACGCGCACTTTGCTCATCTTCTTGTTGAATATGTGCCTCGAGTGAAGCCAAATCATCTTCAGTACCAACACTATCTGTTTCAAAGATAATACCGCTGATATCAAAACCACATTGCTGATACGCTTTAATCAAACTACCGTTACATGCCTTATCAAAATGGTTACGCTCAACATCATTTTGACACATGACCTTCAAGACATCACCAGACATAATCAATTTCTTTTGCTTCAATTGTCCTTTAACTTTTGGTGATAACTTAGTTTGATCAATACAATAACTAAAATATTTAATCGCATACTCATCTTGATTTGCTTTATTTTGAATAGTAAAGTTACAACTTACTTTAGCTATAGATTTAAATTCTTCTTGAATGGCATTAATAAATAATAAATAGTTTTCTATAGATAAAAAGTACGGGAATGTAATTTGAAATATCCAAGAACGATCTGCCGTCGATACATCAACTCGATTTAATTCACTTTGCTCAAGAAATTCTGAATCTAACTGATTCGCAATCTTAATTTGATCAGCTAAGACTTTGAATTTTTCCTGATTTGTCATTGCCATGACGATTACCACCTTACTTTGTATTACACTGTTTTTATTTTTCTCTCAATGACGGTGTATGTATTTTTTATCATTCTCTATATTATAACGCATTTACCTATATTTCTAATATATAAATGCATCACTTTTAAAAATTCCCACAATTCATAAAAGTGGCGCAATGCATAGTATGAAACATAGTAATTCATAGAAAAGAGAGTGGAATCGAAATCTCTGGGTATATCAGATTTCTTAGTCCACTCCCTATTATGCATTTCTTGTGTTGAGCTAATCATAAATTAGCGTCTCAATTCAGATCTGTACGCTCATTTCTATGCCTTATAACAATTTGATTTATTATATGTTTTAAAATCTAATGCTATTTAATCGTGCATTTTAATTCTAATTTCTCTATCATATAAACGGTTAAATTGACTTATTAATATGCCAAATAATTTAATTAAAGTTTCGTATATAACTCATTCACATAATTAATTAAATCATTCACATGTATCTCTTCGCTTTCACCATTGTCTCTACGTTTAACTTCAACAATACCTTCGGCAGCATTTTTACCGACAACGACTCTAATTGGTAATCCAATTAAATCTGCGTCGTTAAATTTAACACCTGCGCGTTCTTTACGATCATCATACAACACGTCGAAATGTTCAGCTAATTGTGTATATAAATCATCACCTAATTCACGCTGATCATCTTTCTTTGGATTAATCGTAATCAAATGTAAATCAAATGGAGTAACTGATTTTGGCCAAATAATACCATTTTCGTCGTTATTTTGTTCAACGATAGCACTTAACGTTCTTGATACACCAATACCATAACAACCCATTAATAATGGTTTTGCTTTACCTTGATTATCTAAAAACGTAGCATTCATTGACTCTGAATACTTGGTACCTAATTTAAAGACTTGTCCTACCTCAATACCTTCTGCGAATTTAGCAGCACCAGATCCGTCCGCTAATGCTTCACCTTCTAATATAAATCTGAAATCTCCAAAAGCAGTAACATTAAAGTCACGATCTAAATTTGCATTCAATAGGTGGTAACCATCTTCGTTTGCACCAACAACAATATTATTTAAATCTTGGATATAGTTATCTGCGTAAACTTTAATTTCTTTATCAGTAACTGGTCCTAATGAACCTGGTTTTGCCCCCAATAAATTAACAATTTCAGCTTCTGTAGCTAATTCAATATTGTCTGTCTCAAAATAAGCCTTTAATTTAATATCATTAATTTCATGGTGACCACGTACCAAGACCATGATAAATTCACCATCAACTTTAAATACCATAGATTTAGTAATTTCATCTAATGGTTTCTCAAGAAAGTCTGCCAACTCTTTTGCTGTATGAATGTTTGGCGTTTCAATTTTTGATAACGGTTGAATTTCATCATGTTTTTCATTTGGTACATAAACAACTTCAGCTTTTTCAATATTTGCGGCATAGTCACTTTGTTCACTATAGACAATCGTATCTTCACCGATTTCACTTAATGCCATAAATTCATGTGTATGACTACCACCAATTGCACCAGAGTCAGCCACTACTGGACGTGCATTGATACCAACACGTTTAAATATACGACCATAAGCATCATACATATCATTATATGATTCATCTAAAGATGCTTCATCTGCATGGAATGAATATGCATCTTTCATGATAAATTCACGTCCACGTAATAATCCAAAGCGTGGGCGCTTTTCGTCTCTAAATTTCGATTGAATTTGGAATAACGTCAATGGTAATTGCTTATAAGATTTCAATTCATCTCTAACAATTGATGTAACAACTTCTTCGTGTGTTGGACCTAATGCAAATCCTCGTCCATTACGATCTTGTAAACGCATAAGTTCAGGACCGTATGCATCCCAGCGTCCAGACTCTTCCCAAAGTTCTGCTTGTTGTAATGCAGGCATTAAGATTTCCACTGCATCGATACGTTCCATTTCTTCTCGAACAATACTTTCTATATTATTTAATACTCTTGCTGCTAGTGGTAAATAGCTATAAATACCACTTGTACTTTGTTTAATTAACCCCGCTTTTAATAATAAACGATGGCTTAGTGCTTCAGCACCAGAAGGAACTTCTTTCATCGTTGGTATAAATACTTTTGATTGTCTCATTACTTTGTTTGCTCCTCTCTAATCTACATTATAAGAAATAGCGTTGGATATCATTCCAAGTCACTAAGACCATAATTATCAATACAAATACCGCACCAATTGCAATAATTGTTGTTTCTGCCTTTTTATTAACTGGCTTTCTAAAAATTGCTTCGTAAATTACAAATAAAATTCGGCCACCATCAAGTGCAGGAATAGGTAGTAAATTCATTAAACCTAAGTTAACACTCAATAATGCAGTCCACGAAATTAAATTTATAATACCAGTTTTTACAACTGAATCCACATTGTGATATATACCCACAGGACCATTTAACATATCAAATGAAAATTGACCCGTGAAAATACTGGCAATCATACTTAAAATTGCAGTAAAGATTAATTTACCTGCAAATATTGTTCTTTCAATACCAGAGACAATTGGTTTAAATAGCGAATGTTCGGTTCCAGGTTGATAGCCAAGTATATATTTTGTCTCAGACTGTGTTTTCGTCATTTTTTGTTCTACTTTTTTAGGCTTAACTTCAACCGATTTCTCTTTCCCATCGCGTTCTACCGTAACCTTTGTTTTCTGATCTTTCACATTGGCCATCGCTTTATCTATATCATCTTTATTTTTGATATCATAGTTGGCTATTTTAGTGATTTTATCACCAGATTGTAACCCTGCTTGTTGGGCAGGTGTATGATCAAAAACTTTATCTATACTATTTGTAGGCGTACCTTGATAATAAGCCAGTCCGATAAAAATAACTAAAGTAAGTAAAAAATTAAATAATGGACCTGCAAATAAAGTTAAAAACTTTTGGTAAGGCTTTTTATATGTGAATTGACGATCTTTAGGTGCAATTTGAATCAAGCTACCATTTTCCACAAAGAAAGCTTTTTTAGCGATTTGATAATGGTGACGTTCTTGATCATGAGCTGTGACACCTTCAATGTATAAGCCTTCACTAAAATCACATTGCTTTACTTCAATTGCTTCGATTTGTTGGAATTTATGTTGATCGTCTAATATGATATGCGTTATTTCGTTATTATCATTCACTTTGATTTTAACATGCATTCCAGGTTGTACAGGTGATTCTTCTAAACCATCACCCGCCATTCGAACATAACCACCAACTGGCAATAGTCGAATTGTATATAACGTTTCATTCTTTCTGAAACTAAATATTTTGGGACCCATACCAATAGCAAATTCGGGGCACATAATTCCTGCTCTTTTGGCAAAGAACATATGTCCATATTCATGAACGGAAACCAGTACACCAAATACGATGATAAAAGATATTATTGTTACTAGAAAACTCAATTCAATACACCTCATATTTTTCGATATAAATTAATTATTGTGACGTTGTTACCATCTTTAAACATTTAATTACATATTATTGTTTCTTAAGCATTACTCAAGATTATAAAAGTATAACACAACTCTACTTTACGTTACACATAACTATACCAATTCGATATGATCTAATTTTTAACATAGATTTTCTAACCTTGTGAAAAGGAGTTAAGAAACAATTTCACCTAATTACTTAGAAATTAGGATCCATTATTCATTAACTCCTGTAAAAGATATATCTATTTTACGTGTAAATCTATAATTTAAACTTACATTTGAATAAGGAAAATATTTAATAATGGTAATACAAACATAAAGCTATCAAATCTATCGAGAATACCACCGTGACCAGGTAAAATTCGGCCGGAATCTTTCACACCAAAGTGACGTTTAAATCCAGATTCAACTAAATCACCTAACTGACCAAACATACTTAGTATCACTGTAAGAATTAATAATAACCATGTCGCAATATCAAAGTCCACAAACATAATCATAATTAATGGAACAATTAAACTACAAATCAAACCACCAATAAAACCTTCGATTGTCTTATTAGGACTAATTACAGGCCACAGCTTATGTTTACCCATTAGGCGACCAAAGATATATGCTCCTGTATCAGTTAACCATACCACTAAAAAGGCAAATAATATGTAATGTATACCTTCTGATCGTGTTTCATATAAGTACATAAATCCAATACCAACATATGCAATTGACATTAAACAGAAGGCTGCGTCCATAAAACTAAATCTATTTTTCGACAATACTGTATAACTTAATAGAATGAAACTCATTGCAATTAATGATTTAAGTTGTAAATCATTAACCCATGTACCAGCATCTTGTGGCAACATAATAATAAGCACACCTAATGCACTTATTATACCTGGAATTGATAAGAACTTAATCATATTCATATTTAGCAATTCTTTTAAACCGATAAAAGCAAGTAAATATGAAAATAAAATTAAACTAAATCCACCTTTTAATAAAATTGGAAGGAAAATGATCAGCGCAATAATTGCTGTTAAAGTTCTAACTTTCATACTTTTCTCCTAACTATCTATAACCCCGCCAAATCGACGTTGGCGTGATTGATAAATTTTAATACAATTTATTAACTCTTCTTTGTCGAAGTCGGGCCACAATTTTTCATTGAAAATAAATTCACTATATGATGCTTGCCAAATTAGGAAATTACTAATTCTTTGCTCTCCTGAAGTTCTAATTAGCAATTCCGGATCTGGATAACGATGTGTCATTAGGTGTTTTTCTATCATTGCTTCATTAATCGAATCACTTGTAAGTCCCTCATTAGATAATTCATCGAATATTGTTTTCATACTCTGCACAATTTCTGCACGACCGCCATAGTTCAATGCAAAGATTAAACGTAAGCCGGTGTTGTCTTTCGTTTCTTCAATCGCTTTATTGATAGCTTTTAATGTTGAATCTGGCAAGTGTTCCATAAAACCAATTGTTTCAACTTTTACATTTTTTTCAATCAATTCTGGTAAAAATGTTTTCAAGAAATTAACAGGTAAATTCATGATATAGTTAACTTCACTTTTAGGTCTAGACCAATTTTCTGTAGAAAACGCATATAACGTTAAGTATTTAATACCTAAATCACTAGCTTCTCTAGTAATTTCTTTAACTGTTTGCATACCTTGATAATGACCCTTGATGCGAGGTAACTTTCTTTTTTTTGCCCATCGACCATTTCCGTCCATTATGATTGCAACATGTTCTGGTATATTATGTAAGTCTATTTCAGAATTTAATTGCTGTGATTGTTTCTTTTTCTGTTTATTTAACTTTTTAAACATGGTATTTCCTCCGAGCTTGCGTCTCTCTGTTTATTATAATAGGTTCACGATACATTTATCTACCATTTTATCATAATAGATAAGCACGTTGAATAAACAAATAAAAAAACTGTACCAAAGTCCTATTTGATACAGTTCAGATAAAATTATGCATTGCTATAATAATTATGATGACATGCTTACGCAATATGCTCATAACTTAGAATAAATGCATTCTTACCATGTTTATACTGACATTATATCTTTTTCTTTTTCGTCTAATAGTTCATCTACTTGTTTAATAGAATCGTCAGTTAACTTTTGAACATCCTCTGTTTGAGATCTTAAATCATCCTCAGTGATGTCGCCATCTTTTTGTTGTTTTTTAAGTTCGTCATTAGAATCACGGCGAACATTTCTAATTGCAACTTTAGCATTTTCACCGATTTTTTTAACGTCTTTAACTAATTCTTTACGACGCTCCTCAGTTAATGCTGGTACACTAATACGAATTACTTCACCATCACTTGAAGGATTAACACCAAGATTTGCAGCATTAATTGCTTTTTCAATATCAGCAACAGAAGACTTGTCATATGGAGAAATCACTAATAAACGTGCTTCTGGCACATTGATGCTTGCTAATTGTTGAACTGGTGTAGGTGCACCATAATAATCAACTGTTACTCCGTTTAATAAATTAGAATTGGCTCTACCTGCACTGATATTAGCTAATTCTCTTGATAGATTATCAATAGATTTTTTCATTTTTGACTTTGTGTCTTGAAGAATGTCACTCATTGTCATACACTCCTAATTATTTTGTAATTAAAGTTCCTATTTTTTCGCCCATTACAGCACGTTTAATATTACCTTCTTCTGTAATTGAAAATACATTTAATGGAATATTATTATCCATACAGAATGATGATGCTGTTGAGTCCATTACTTGTAAACCTTCTTGTAACATTTGAATATGAGTAAGGTGTTCATATTTGACCGCGCTTGAATCTACTTTAGGATCTGCAGAATAAACGCCATCAACGTTATTTTTACCCATCAAGATAACATCAGCTTCAACTTCCGCTGCACGTAAAGCTGCAGTTGTGTCAGTAGAAAAGTATGGATTACCTATTCCAGCTGCGAAAATTACAACACGTTTTTTCTCTAAATGTCTGATTGCACGGCGTCGAATGTATGGTTCTGCTACTTGTTTCATTTCAATTGAAGTTAAAACGCGCGTATCACATTCTAGTTGCTCTAAACTGTCTTGTAATGCTAATGCATTCATTACAGTAGCTAACATACCCATATAATCCGCTGTACCACGATCCATACCGAGGTCACTACCTGTCTTACCTCTCCAAATATTGCCGCCACCAACGATGACTGCAATTTCGCAATCCATCTTAGCAACTTCTGCCACTTGTTCAGCAACACTTTTTATAATGATTGGATTAATTCCAAAACCATCCTCACCTGCTAGTGCTTCGCCACTTAATTTTAAAACAACACGTTTGTATTTAGAAGTTTGAGCCATTGTCTTATCCTCTCTATTGTAAAAATATGTAATTGATACAAGTAAAGAAGACACAATAGGTCTTCCAATACAAAAGTAAATCTTTCATATGGAGCACAAAAGGTGTCTTCTTTCTTGTTCAAGCTATGAAAAATTATTTCATTTGTCCTTTAACTTCGTCAGCAAAGTTTTCTTCGCGTTTTTCCATTCCTTCGCCTACTTCATAACGTACGAAGTCAACAAGTTTTCCACCTTTAGATTTTAAGAAAGCTTCAACTGTTTGATCAGGATCTTTTACAAAGTTTTGGTCAACTGCACAAATTTCTTGTAAATATTTACGTAAACGACCTTCTACCATTTTTTCAACGATATTTTCTGGTTTACCTTCATTTAATGCTTGTTGTTTTAATACTTCTCTTTCGTGAGCAATTTCATCTTCACTTACTTGTTCAGATGAAACATATTTAGGATTGATTGCCGCAATGTGCATTGCTACATCTTTTGCTGCTTCAGCATCAGTAGAACCTTCTACTACTGTTAATACACCGATACGTCCACCCATGTGTAAGTATGAACCGAATGAATCGTTGTCAGTTTTTGTTCTCACAGCAAAACGACGAATGCTTAATTTCTCACCGATTGTAGAAATTGCTTCTTTCATACGTTGGTCTACTGTTTCACCACTTGGTAAAGTAGTTTCTAATAATGCTTCAACTGAATCAGCTTTAGATTCTAATACTTGGATAGCAATTTCTTTAACTAAGTTTTGGAAACCTTCGTTACGTGCAACGAAGTCAGTTTCTGAGTTGATTTCAACGATTGCTGCTTCGTTTCCTTTCTCCTCAACATGTACTAGACCTTCTGCTGCAATACGATCAGATTTTTTAGCTGCTTTTGCAATACCTTTTTCACGTAGGTAGTCAACTGCTTTATCAATATCTCCATCAGTTTCTGTTAACGCTTTTTTACAGTCCATCATACCAGCGCCAGTTTTTTCACGTAATTCTTTTACAAGTTTAGCTGAAATTGCCATTTCATATTCCTCCATTATTAATGAATTTTAATAAATTTATCTTAAAAAAAGGTGATAAGCCTATTTATCTTATCACCCATTTTACATTATTCTTAGTTTGATTCAACAGAAGTGTCTTCTTCAGTTGTTTCTGCTTCAGTAGCTTCTTTAGATTCTTCTAAATCAATGTTTTGTTCAGCTGCTACTTCTTCATTTGATACACCTTGTTGACCTTCTAAGATTGCATCTGCCATTTTACCAGTTAATAACTTAACGGCACGGATAGCATCATCGTTAGCAGGGATAACGTAATCAATTTCATCAGGATCACAGTTAGTATCCACGATACCTACGATTGGGATGTTTAATTTACGTGCTTCAGCAATTGCGTTGCGCTCTTTACGAGGATCAACAACGAATAATGCTTGAGGCATTGATTTCATATCACGAATTCCGCCTAAGAATTTAATTAAACGGTCATATTCTTTTTTAAGTTCTACAACTTCTTTTTTAGGTAATACTTCGAATAGGCCATCTTCTTCCATTTTTTCAATTTCAGAGATACGTTTAATACGTTTAGAGATTGTTTTATAGTTAGTTAAGATTCCACCCAACCATCTTTGGTTAACGTAGAATTGACCAGAACGCTCAGCTTCAGCTTTAACTGATTCTTGAGCTTGTTTCTTCGTACCAACGAATAAAACTTTACCGCCATCTTCAGAAATTTGTTTGATGAAGTTATAAGCTTCTTCTACTTTTTTCACTGTTTTTTGTAAGTCGATAATGTAAATACCGTTTCTCTCAGTGAAGATATATCTTTTCATTTTTGGGTTCCAACGGCGTGTTTGGTGACCGAAGTGAACACCTGCTTCTAGCAATTGTTTCATTGAAATTACTGCCATGATTAAATTCCTCCTATTGGTTTTCTACCTCCATAAAAAGCTCATACAAACACGATAATGAATTATCGCACCGTTTATACTTTCACTTCTTATGTGTGTATTGGCTTTATAGCCGTGAATAAATATATCACATTTGTATTTATAAAGCAACTATTTCATTAGTTGAATTATGACATAAAAAAAGAACGTGTTATAACAATGAACGAAATTTATAACACGCGTTCAACCTAGTCAATTCTCACGTTCTTTTTTTATATACAACATTAAATTCTTTTTATTTAAAACGATCTAATTCGTCTAAGAACTTATCTTTTTTAACTTTAATGAAAGTACCTTTCATACCGAGTGAACGTGACTCTATAACGCCCGCACTTTCTAATTTACGTAATGCATTAACAATAACTGATCTTGTAATGCCAACACGATCTGCAACTTTAGAAGCAATAAGTAGGCCTTCTTTTCCGCCTAACTCTTCAAAAATATGCTCGATTGCTTCACTTTCAGAATATGATAATGAGTTGATAGCCATGCTAATTGCAGCTTTATCTCGAGCTTCTTTTTCAACTTCATTATGCTTTTCTCTTAAAATTTCCATACCGATTACTGTTGCAGCATATTCACCTAATACTAGGTCATTTTCAGAGAAATCATCTTGAACTCTACCTAATACTAAAGTACCTAAACGTTCCCCACCACCTAGAATTGGGAAGATTGTCGTACGACTATCAGTAAATAGATCTTTATTTTCAGGTGGGAATACTGTGAGTACATTTTCAATGTCAATATTAGATTGTGTTTCCTTTACGTCCATTAATTGGTCTGTATACTCACTTGGGATATGACGATTTTCAAGCATTTGAATAATACGTTCATTTTTTAATAATTCGTTTAAGCTTGATCCTAAAATTTTCCCTTTTCTTGAAACGATAAATACATTTGTTACCGTTACACTACTAATCGTTTGCGCCATATCTTTGAAATCAACGGCAATTCCTTTATGCTTTTGCAAAAGTGTGTTTAATTCTCTAGTTTTCGATAATAAGCTCATATTCTTACTCCTTTGTAATTTATATTATAAAATAAATGCACTTAAATCTTTATTTGTTGAGATTGTTTTCAATTTATCATCGACATATTGTGGTGTAATATCAACCACAGCATTCGGCATATTTGGTGCTTCAAACGATAAATCTTCAAGCATTTTCTCTAAAATCGTGTGTAGTCGACGTGCACCGATATTATCCGTATCTTGATTGACTTGGAATGCAATTTCAGCTAAACGCTGAATCGCTTCGTCAGTAAAGTTCACCGTCACATCTTCTGTTTGTAACAATGCTTCATATTGTTTGATAAGTGATAATTTAGGCTCTGTTAATATGCTAACAAAATCTTCTACTGAAAGACTTTCTAATTCAACACGAATTGGAAAACGACCTTGCAACTCAGGAATTAAATCACTTGGCTTAGCAACATGGAATGCACCAGCACCAATAAACAGCATATGTTCCGTACTTACAGTACCATATTTCGTTTGAATCATGCTACCTTCAAGAATTGGTAAGATATCTCTTTGAACGCCTTGTCTTGACACATCTTGACCAGAATTTTGATTATTTGTGGCAACTTTGTCTATTTCATCAATAAAGATAATGCCCATTTGTTCTGCTAGTTCAATTGCTTCTTGGTTTGCTGATTCTTGATCGATCAATTCATCTGCAAATTCATCTGCTAATATTTTTCTCGCAGTTTTTACTGGCACTTCTCGCTCTACCTTTTTCTTAGGCAATAATTGGTTCATCATATCTTGCATTTGTTGATTTTGGTTTGTACCTAACATACCCATAGCTCCTGGGTCTTGCTCAACTTTAATGCGAACTTTTTCCTCTTCTAGTTGCCCATTTAATAATTGTTGTTTGATTTCAGAGCGTTTAGTTTTAATTTCTTCAGTTGGGGCTTCTTCCTCTTCGTCACTATTCTGTCCGAAGTTAGGCATTGCCCCTCCAAATAATGATTCCAACGGGTTGTTATTTTGGTTCGCTTTTTTCTTCATACTAGGTACTAACAACTTAACCAGTTTTTCGTTTGCTTTCTCTCTAGCTTCATCTTCAACAAGTAATTTTTTTTGTTCCTTTACTAAACGTACTGCTACATCAACTAAATCTCTAACCATGCTTTCAACATCACGACCAACGTAGCCTACTTCTGTAAATTTAGTAGCTTCCACTTTGATGAAAGGCGCACCTACAATTTTTGCCATTCTTCTAGCAATTTCTGTCTTCCCAACACCTGTTGGACCAATCATTAAAATATTTTTAGGTGCAATCTCTTGCTTTTCTTCTTCAGAGAGCAAGCTTCTGCGATATCTATTTCTAAGCGCAACTGCGACTTTACGTTTTGCATCTTCTTGTCCGACAATATATTCATTCAGACTTGAAACGATATCTTTTGGTGTTAGTTTAATACCATTCGTGTCCATATCTGTATAACCTCCATTTATGCATAATAATTAAAAAACAATAATTAAATGCCTTATCGCTATACAAGCAATTGCTTATACTTTATCCGATTTCAAATATTTTATACATTTTTATTACTATATTTAAACTATTCTGTCATTCTAATTTATAATTCCTCGACGATAATATGATCATTGGTAAACACACAAATGTCAGAAGCAACTTTCAGACTTTCATATGCCATTTCCTTTGCAGATAAATGTGTTGCATGGCGTTTCAGTGCTCTTCCTGCGCTCAATGCATAATTACCACCTGAACCAATTGCAATTAAGTCATCATCTGGTGCAATGACTTCCCCTGTTCCACTTACAACTAGTAATGATTCTTGATCCATAACGATAAGCATCGCTTCAAGTTGACGTAATTGTTTATCGCCTCTCCATTCTTGAGCAAGCTCTACAGCAGCTCTTTCCAAATTACCTCCAAATTGTTGAAGCTTTGTTTCAAATTTTTCAAATAAAGTGAAGGCATCCGCAACGCTTCCTGCAAAACCAGCTAACACTTTATCGTTGTATAAACGTCGCACTTTTCTAGCAGTATTTTTCATAATTACTTGTTCCCCAAGTGTTACCTGACCATCACCTGCCATCGCAGAATGACCATTATGTTTCACAGCATATATAGTTGTTGCATGTATAGATGTACTCATAATTTAATTCTCCTTTTTTGCACGTGGATGTGCATTTAAATAAACTTTTCTCAACTGATCATTTGTCACATGTGTATAGCGACCTGTAGTCGAAAGATTTACATGCCCTAACAGTGATTGAACTGTTCTTAAATCGGCGCCTTGATTTAACATATGCGTTGCAAATGTATGCCGCAATTTATGAGGGTGAATTTCTGTCACGCCTGCCGTTCGTTTGACAACATCATTCAACACATAACGAACGCCACGCTCTGTTATAGGCGCACCGCTCATATTTACTAACAAATAATTGTGATTTGCATTTACCTTAGGTTTATAGCTTTCTAAATATCGTTCAATACTTTGTTTACAAAATTCGCCAAAAGGAATAAATCTTTCCTTACTGCCTTTCCCTAACACCTTAACTCCGGGTAAATTCATATCTAAGTCAGACATTTGAATATTAACTAATTCCGACACCCTTATGCCAGTTGCATATAACAGTTCTAAGATTACACGATCTCGCAATCCTTTTTTGGCATCCCTTTCAACTGTATCAAATAGCGCATCCATTTCCGCTTCATAGAAAAAATGTGGTAAGTATTGTTCCTTTTTTGGATGTACGAGCTGTACGAACGGATTAGTTACTTGATCATCTTGAGTCATCCAATATTCGTAAAAACTTCTCAGCGTAGAAATTTTACGGGAAACTGTCGTTCTTTTCAAGCCTTTTGAATATAAAAAACTCAAATAATTTCTTGCATCCTTATATTCAAAGGTTGCTAAATTTAAATATTCTTGAGATAAAAATGCATTAAACTGTTCTAAGTCATCGTGATATGACTTTAAAGTATGTTCTGAAAATTGTCTCTCAACTTTCAACATATACAGGTATGCTGTTTGGATTTCTTCCAATAAAAACCCCTCCATCAATAAGTATTCTAGCATATTGTGGAAGGGGACTGCGAAAAATAACTATTAAGTTGTGGTAAATTTTCTAAATTTTCGGAAACAAACGTTGTAAATTTATTATTATAAGGTTTGTTTGTAATTATCTAAGAATGATAATGCTCTATTAGCTAACTTTTCGTAACGTTCTTTTTTATCTTTAATTCTATTTTCAAGAGATGGCAATAAACCAAAGTTAGCATTCATAGGTTGGAAATTCTTTTCATTTTTAGCATGAGAAATATAATATGCCATACTACCAATCATAGTTTCTCTTGGGAAAATAACTTCGCCTTTACCTTGTAATTTATGAGCTAAGTTAATACCTGCTACAAGTCCACTTGCAGCACTTTCAACATAACCTTCAACACCTGTCATTTGTCCTGCAAAATAAAGTGATTCTCTTCCTTTTAATTCATAAGTCTCTGTTAAAACGTCAGGTGAATTAATAAAGGTATTTCTATGCATAACACCGTATCTTACGATATCTACATTTTCTAAACCAGGTATAAGACGTATCACGTCTTTTTGGGCACCCCATTTTAAATGCGTTTGAAAACCTACAATATTATATAGCGTACCAGCTGCATCATCTTGACGTAATTGTACTACAGCAAATGGACGTTTCCCTGTCTTTGGATCTTCTAGTCCAACTGGTTTCATCGGTCCGAATAATAACGTTTTTCTACCTCGTTCTGCCATCACTTCAAATGGCATACAACCTTCAAAATATTTTTCCTTTTCAAATTCATTAACTGGAGCAACTTCAGCTGCCAATACCGCTTCATAAAATCTATCAAATTCTTCTTCTGTCATTGGACAATTAAGGTATGCCGCCTCTCCTTTATCATAACGTGATTTTAAATAGACTTTATTCATATCGATACTATCTTTTTCGATTATCGGTGCTGCTGCATCATAGAAATAAAGTTGATCTTTACCAGTAACATCTACAATTTCTTGTGCTAGATTACTCGTAGTTAGTGGTCCAGTAGCAATAATTGTGTAGCCATCAGGTATACCATCAACCTCTTCATTCAATACAGTCACATTAGGATGATTTTTTAAAGTTTCTGTAACATAACCTGCAAAGTCATGTCTATCAACCGCTAATGCACCACCTGCAGGTACTCGCGCTTTATCGGCAGCACTGATGATTAACGAATCTAATCTTCTCATCTCTTCCTTTAAAACGCCCACAGCATTTGTTAAGGCATTACCTCGCAGTGAATTGGAACAAACTAATTCTGCAAATTTATCCGTGTGATGTGCAGGTGTTTGTTTAACCGGTCTCATCTCTATTAAATTCACTTTAATACCTCTTTGTGCGAGTTGGTATGCTGCCTCTGATCCTGCTAACCCTGCTCCAACTACATTTACCGTTTGAGTCATGATAAATCCTCCAATACATTAAAATAGCAACTACGACACGTATATCATATATTATAAAAACTGATTACCACTTTTTAAAATATGTGCCGTAAGTTGCTGTTATTATAATTTTTATTTTGCGCTAATAAGGCGCTATTATGAACATACTAATTTAATTACTTTTACTTTTGTTCTTCTTCTTTGTAATCACAGTTTGAGCAGACAACCTGACTCTTTCTACCTTGTTTCTTCTCAACAAGATAGTGTTCACATTTTGGACATGCACGTCCAACTGGTTTATCCCAACTTATGAAGTCACATTCTGGATATTTAGAACAACCATAAAACAGTCTGTTTTTCTTAGACTTTCTTTCCACGACGTCCCCTTCATTACATTTTGGGCATTTCACGCCGATTGACTTAATGATTGCTTTGGTATTACGACAATCTGGGAAATTTGAACACGCCATAAATTTACCATAACGTCCCATTTTAATTACCATTGGTGAACCGCATACTTCACAATCTTCACCAGCAGGCTCATCTTTAATTTCTATTTTTTCCATTTCTTCTTCTGCACGTTCAACATCTTGTTTAAAGCTATTGTAAAAATCAGATATAACCTTTTTCCATGCAATGTCACCTTCTGCTACTTTATCAAGTAAAGTTTCCATGTTTACAGTGAAATCGACATCAATAATTTCAGGGAAATAATCTTTGACTTGTTCATGCACAATTTCACCTAATTCAGTTGGTACAAATCGCTTACTTTCATTTTTGACGTAATTTCTTTTTTGAATTGTGTCAATTGTTGGTGCATATGTGGATGGTCTACCTATTTTTAATTCTTCTAATGTTTTAACAAGACGTGCTTCAGTATAACGTGGTGGTGGTTGGGTAAAATGTTGAGAAGGTTCAATATTTGTTGCTGTTACTTTCTCACCTTCATCAATATTCGGCAATTTATTTTCTTTACCATTCTCTTCGTCATCTTTAGCTTCGACATATAATGTCATAAAACCTTTGAACTTAATCGTCTGTCCATTAGCTCTGAACTTAATATTATTTTGTGTTAAATCCAAAGCTACTGTATCTAAAATGGCAGGTGCCATTTGACTAGCTACAAACCTTTCCCATATCAATTTATATAATCTGTGTTGATCACGCGTTAAATAATCTTTCATATCTGCTGGCGTTCTCAAAGTGCTCGAAGGTCTGATTGCCTCATGGGCATCTTGGTCGCCTTGACCTTTAGCTTTTCTATTAGATGTGTAATCATTTCCATATTTTTCTTGAATGTAACCTTTTGCTTCAGCTTTGGCTTGGTCTGAAATTCTTGTGGAGTCTGTTCTCATATATGTGATTAAACCAACAGTACCCTGTCTCTTCAGATCGATACCTTCATATAGTTGTTGTGCTAACATCATTGTTTTACGAGCTTTAAAGTTTAATTTACGCGCGGCTTCTTGTTGTAGCGTCGATGTTGTAAATGGATTTGCTGGATATCTCGTTTTTTCCTTTTTCGTGACTTTAGTAACCTCAAATTGATCACCATCTAATTCCTTAGTGATCACTTCTACGTCATCTTTGTTAGTCAATTTATAAGGTTTATTTTTATAATGTAAGAATTTCGCATTGAATTTAGATTTCTTATATCTGAACTCACCTTCAATTTTCCAGTATTCTTCTGGTTTGAAGTTTCGAATTTCATTTTCACGATCAATAACAAGTCTTAATGCAACTGATTGTACACGACCAGCTGACAAACCTTTTTTCACCTTTTTCCATAATACCGGCGAAATATTATATCCTACTAATCTATCTAATACACGTCTAGCTTGTTGTGCATCAACTAAATCCATTTCTATGCCTCTTGGATGTTTAAAACTATCTTTCACAGCATCTTTTGTTATTTCATTAAATACTACTCTATTTTCTTTTGAATCTTCTAAATTTAAAATGTTCGCTAAATGCCAAGCAATTGCTTCACCCTCACGGTCAGGGTCACTCGCTAAAAAGACTTTCTTTGCTTTTTTAGCATGCTTTTTTAATTCCTTTACAACAGGACCTTTGCCGCGTATCGTTATATATTTTGGTTCATAATCATTATCATAATCTACACCCATTTGGCTTCGTGGCAAGTCTCTAACATGCCCCATTGATGCGATTACTTTGTATTTTTTACCTAAATATTTTTCAATGGTTTTAGCTTTTGCAGGCGATTCAACTATGACTAAATTTTCTGCCAAAGTAGTTACCCCCTTGCATTTCTTAATTACAAAGATAAATGATAAACGGTGTATTTTGTTTTTGTCAATGTTTTTAATTATAGAGTTACAATTTTAAAACCTTGACCTGTTCAAATTACATCATCTATACACTCTTTTTGTGATTGAATTATTTACTCAGGTTAAACTGTACTACACTTTTACTGTTTTGAGAAATTTAAATATAATCTTCTATAATATCCATTGCATTAATCACAATTTTTGCGCCTTCCTGTGCACTTAATAAATTCCCTTTAACCATTGGATCAAATATACTTCCAGGTAAGATATAGACATTTCTATTTTGCTCTAATGCAAATTGTGTTGTAATTAATGTGCCACTTCGCTCCATAGACTCTGTAATCAAGACACCTTTAGATATACCGCTAATAATTCTGTTACGTTGAGGAAAGTAATATTTTTTTGGTGGATCATCAGGTAAATATTCGCTTATGACAATGCCATTTTGTTCTATGTATTGACGGACTTTTGCAGTTTCCTTTGGATAATGATGATTATGACCAAACCCTAAAACAGCAATAGTTGGCATTTGCCAATACATCGCACATTGATGCGCATAACAATCAGCACCCTTTGCTAACCCAGAAACAATACAAAAACGATGAGCTTGTAATGACTGAAATAACATATCTAGTGCTTGATAGGAGTATTGAGTTGCATGTCTTGAACCAATTACGGCTAATGTATGTGGAAGAGATAGTAAGTCCGTACGTCCTCTGTAGAATAATATTAATGGAGGTTGATAAATTTCGCGAAGTATAGAAGGATAGTGACATTGGTCAATACTAACAAAATGCGTTTGACTATTGTTCAAAGTTGTTAGTATTTGTGTAATTGTTTCAGTCTGAAATTTCTGCGAGATAGTCGCTGAATGAGTGATCTTTGACATAGATAAGAATCGGGATAGTAATTGATGTTGATCATTGAACGGAGCAGTTAGAAAATGAGGAAATAATTTACATAAATTGTAGATTTGTATTGTCGATAAACCTGCAAACCTTAGCTTTAAGTATAGATAACTACGTTTCATAGTTCCCTCCTTATACTTAAAATTATATACCAAGAATGTACAAATTTAATTTACAGTTTTATGTCTTATAAGTTGAAAATTTAATCTGATTTTAAAAAGTAATTTTAAATCATTTGTAAATCGACTAATCATTTACAAACAACAATTATCTCAGAGAAAACATAGTAAAAAAATCAGTTTCTACTATTATAATAGGAGAATTGTAAATTTTAGGCACTTAAAATAGCACAAACCCCGACATACTTCGGAATTTGTGCTTATTTAGTGCATTATTAAATTATTTAACTGTTAATAATTCATCATAAATGCCAGCTTCTTTTGCTGCTTCGATTAAAGTCGTACCAATTTCAGATGGTGTGTCTGCTGTTTTAACACCACAGCTATTGAGTGTTTTAATCTTTTCATCGGCAGTACCTTTACCACCAGAAATGATAGCACCAGCATGACCCATACGCTTACCTGGAGGCGCAGTTTGTCCACCTACGAAACCAACAACAGGTTTAGTCATATTAGCTTTAATCCACTCTGCAGCTTCTTCTTCCGCAGTACCACCGATTTCACCAATCATAACTACAGCTTTAGTTTCATCGTCTTCATTGAACGCTTTTAGGACATCGATAAAGTTTGTGCCATTAACAGGGTCACCACCGATACCTACTGCAGTTGTTTGGCCAATACCCTCTTCAGTTAATTGGTGTACAGCTTCATAAGTTAGTGTACCTGAACGTGATACCACACCTACATGACCTTTTTTGTGAATGTAACCTGGCATGATACCAATTTTACACTCATCAGCAGTAATAACACCTGGGCAGTTAGGACCTACAACACGTGTTTTCTTGCCTTCAGAATAACGTTTCACTTTAATCATATCCACAACTGGAATATGCTCTGTAATACAAATAGCTAAGTCTAGCTCCGCTTCGATACATTCTAAAATAGCATCTGCAGCAAATGGTGCTGGTACATAAATTACAGAAACGTTCGCACCTGTTTCTGCTTTTGCTTCTTCAACTGTATTAAATACTGGTACACCTTCTACAACTTGTCCACCTTTACCTGGCGTTACCCCTGCAACAATTTGTGTACCATATTCAAGCATTTGTTTTGTATGGAAAAGGGCAGTTGACCCTGTAATACCTTGTACAATTACTTTTGTATTTTTATCAATAAATACGCTCATCTTAGTGCTCCCATCCTTTCCTTACGCTTCTTTTACAAGTTTTACGATTTTTTGTGCGCCTTCTGCCATAGTTGCAGCTGGTTCAATTGCTAAACCTGAATCTTTAAGAATTTGTTTACCTCTTTCAACGTTTGTACCTTCTAAACGTACTACAAGTGGTAATGTAAGTTCTACTTCTTTAACTGCTGCAACAATACCTTCGGCAATAATGTCACATTTCATAATGCCACCGAAGATGTTTACAAAGATACCTTTAACATTTTCATCACCTAAGATGATTTTAAATGCTTCAGTAACCTTTTCTTTAGTTGCGCCGCCTCCTACGTCTAAGAAGTTAGCAGGATTTCCTCCAAAATGATTAATTGTATCCATAGTAGCCATTGCTAAACCAGCACCATTTACCATACAACCGATATCTCCATCTAAAGCGATGTAAGATAAATCATATTTAGAAGCTTCGATTTCTTTTGGATCTTCCTCTTCTAAGTCACGTAATTCTTGGATGTCTTTATGTCTAAATAATGCATTATCGTCAAAGTTGATTTTCGCATCCAATGCTAAGACTTCACCGTCACCAGTTGTTACTAATGGGTTGATTTCAACAATAGAACAGTCTTTTTCAATAAATACATTATAAAGCGAGATTAAAAACTTAGCTGCTTTATTAATTGATTCTTTAGGAATATTAATGTTAAATGCAATTCTTCTTGCTTGATATGGTGCTAAACCAACAACTGGATCAATTGTTTCTTTGAAAATCTTTTCAGGTGTTTTAGCAGCCACTTCTTCAATTTCAGTACCGCCTTCTTCAGAAGCCATCAAAGTGACCCTATCAGTTGCGCGGTCAATTACAAAACCTACATAATATTCTTTTTGAATATCGCAGCCTTCTTCTATGTAAAGGCGTTTAATTTCTTTCCCTTCTGGGCCAGTTTGATGCGTTACTAAAGTTTTACCTAGCAATTCATTTGCATAAGTTTCAACTTCAGAAAGTGATTTTGCAATTTTTACTCCGCCTGCTTTACCTCTACCCCCGGCGTGAATTTGTGCTTTAACCACATACACATCAGATTGTAATTCTTTTGCCTTTTCTACTGCCTCTTCAGCAGTAAATGCTACACGTCCTTCTGGGACAGCAACGCCCATAGAACGAAAAATTGCTTTACCTTGATACTCGTGGATATTCATTCTCCATCCTCCTGTTTCTTAGGTTAAGTTCATAATCAATTATAAGAAATGAAAGCGCTATTGTAAACTGATTTAGCACACTTCTTTTAATTAATTTATAAAATTGATTAATTGAAATGTGATTTAATTGGTTCAAATGATTTTCTGTGTTCACTGATAATGCCGTACTTCTTAATTCCATCAAGATGTTGTTGTGTACCATAACCTGCATTTTTTTCAAAACCGTAAACATTATATTTTTTTGAAAGTTGTTTCATATATTGATCTCTATGTTCTTTGGCCAACACACTAGCAGCAGCGATTGAAATACTTTTAGCATCTCCTTTAATAATAGAGGTTTGTGGGATATCAATGTCTAATGCCATGGCATCAATCAATAAATGGTCAGGTCGTACATCAAGTGCAGCAATAGCTCTTAGCATAGCCAATTTAGTAGCCTCGTAAATATTAAATGTGTCGATCTCTTCAACAGAAGCAGAGCCATATGCATAAGCATATACTTTAGACTTTAATTCTGTTTCTAACTCATTGCGTTTTTTGGCAGAAAGTTGCTTTGAATCATTTAAACCCGTAAATTGATGGTCTTTATTTAAGATAACAGCACAGGCAACAACTGGTCCCGCTAAAGGTCCCCTGCCTACCTCATCAATACCACAAATGAGTGCTTCACTATTCTGTTTTAAAATATCATTTTCATAGCTAGACATTTCAACATATTTATCTAACAGTGCTTGTTCTTTTTCTAATTGTTTAATTCTTCGTTTTATAGCATTTTGAACACCTTTACGCTCATCTTGATAATAAGATTGTTCTTGTATAGACGTAATAGATTGTTGATTTTTAAGTAAATTGGTAATTTCAGCAATAGTTTGTTTTATCATAATGACCTATACATCCATTTCTTTAAATATATCAAATGTATAGGTTCCAATTTTAGCGTTACGTACTTCATGTATAATCAAATCGATTACAGCTTCATAATCTATTTCATTACCACGTCTTAGTAATCCTCTTCTTCTACCAATTGCATCAAACCATTCTAATATTTCAGCATCTTTATCTACATCTACATTATAATGTTTAGTTAGCCCTTCAAAATCATGTTCCTTTAGAAATTCAAGACCATATATTGCTACTTCATCTAAATGGACAATACTATCCTTTATCGCACCTGTTATACTTAATTTTTTTCCTACAAGTTGATCTTCAAACTTCGGCCAAAGAATACCCGGTGTATCTAGCAATTGTAATGCATTTCCTACTTTAATCCATTGTTGTTGTTTAGTAACACCTGGTGTGTTACCCGTTTTAGCAATAGATTTATTAGCTAATTTATTGATTAGTGTCGATTTTCCTACGTTTGGTATGCCGACTATCATTGCTCTGATAGCTCGTGGTTTTAGTCCCTTTGCTTTTTCTCTTTCAAACTTTTCTTTTGTCGCTTTGATGGCTGCCTGCTCTACTAATTTCAAGCCTTTACCATGTTTAGCATCAATTGCTATAGGATAATATCCTTTCGATTTAAAATACGACTCCCATTTTTCTAATTCTTTAAGGTTTGCCATATCTTTCTTATTTAAGATAACAACACGTGGTTTTTGTTGAATGACTTCATCTATCATAGGATTTCTTGAACTATATGGAATTCGAGCATCAACAAGTTCGAATACAACATCCACTTTTTTAAGTTGTTCTGATACCTCTCTTTTAGCCTTAGCCATATGTCCTGGATACCATTGAATTACCATAATTATCACCTTTCTCAATTTGAAAACTTCATTAATTTCAAACATATCATTTAATGTTCATACTTTAGCTTATATTTATTTTTAAATAGACTATAAAATAATAACATGTACATGCACGCTTTAAAATGAATGACAGTATCTAAATTCATTATTAATCTTAATTTTACAATATAATTGAGTTATATACCTTATAAATCTATAAATACATAAGTTATTGAGATTTACTTACGAATTGATTGGGGTATAGCTAAAAATATATAGTATTATTAATTAAACAGTAAAATATATTTTATGTATTCAATGCTTATTATCATCGAGATTTACTTGAATCATAAATTACTTACTAAACATCGCTATAGGAGATAAAAAATGCGGCGCAAATTGTTATACATCATTTTGTTTATTAGCTTGGCTTTGATCGGTCATAGTTACATATTATATAGATTCATCGTCAATGGAGTCTTATTTACAGGCCCAAATGATGGCATGGAACAAATGGTACCGATACAGATGTTTTTATATGAAAACTGGAGCAACGGTAACTGGTTTTATTCTTCAAAATTCGGCTTAGGCGGAGATTTTTTCACAGATTTAAGTTATTACTTTTCAACCAATATTATATTTATACTTAATACTTTGGTCGTAGCACTGATTAAACTCGTTATTCCACTGCAGACAGAATCTGTTATGTTTTGGATAACCAATGATTTAATTGTATCTATTCTTAAATCGAGTTTAGCCATGTTAGCAACGTTTCTGTTTATGAAATATATTGTGCTTAATCGTAACATAGCAGTATTAACAGCGTTTGTATTTGTCATTTCTCCTTTATATTTTCGTTTCACGGTTTACTGGCCATTTTTTAGTGATATCTTCATTTTGTTACCACTGTTATTATGGTCTATTGAACGTATCTTAAAAAGGAAACAGTTTGGCTGGTTTATCGTCATTGTGACATTATCCTTAGTTAATAATTTCTATTTTGCTTACTATCAGTTACTTACTGGTTTAATTTATTTTTCTATTAGAATTATTTTTCGTCATCAACACGATATTTTATCAAGAAAAAGTACAATCAAATGTATTATCATTGCCGCATTATTGGCATTAGGAAACAGTTTATTCTTCTTTTTTCATGGAGTTCAAAGTTATTTAAATAATAGACGTATACCTTTTACAGGTACAGTCGACTGGTTTGAACATTTTGATCAAAACACGAATGTATTGTTTGATAATTATCTCATTGTAATTCTTTTTGTAACATTACAAGCTTTACTTACTTTCAAACTGTATAAACATTATTACTTTAAGTTATTTGCTTGTCTTACCATCGTATGTATCGCAGCTAATTTTTTACCATTTGTCGACCAATTATTTAATGGTTTTTCTGCACCACAAAAACGTTGGCATTACTTATTAGCATTTAATTCTGCAACAATAATTGGTTTATATGTTAAGTATTTTCGAACTTTAACAATTAAAAGCTATATTTTTCCATCAATTATAGCGTTAGCATGTATTTTTATAAGTAGTTGGTATTATCAAGAAGTCGTAGCATGGCTTTATTTTACACCTGTCGTAACGATAATTGGTCTACTTATTTTATTAGTGAAAGAGCCAGCAATCCGTGTTAAATTTACAAATTTCTATATCATCGCAGTAATGATTTTAGCTGTTTTAGTCAGCTTTGTATTTACTAGAAATCAAATATATTTTGAAGATCACGTTAACAGAGCTAACCGTTTTTATGCTACTTCTAGTCTCTATGATTCTCAGTTGCAACAACAACTTGTTAAAGCAATGAACGCGAGTAAAAAGGCAGATGAACGTATAGATTGGCGTGTAAACGAACAAGATAATACACCGATGTATCAACATTTTAAAGGTATGAGTGTGTACTCTAGTATTTTTGATCATAATATTCTAGATTACTATTACGACGATTTACAAATCAATCTAAAGAACGAATCTGTTAGTCGTTATCAATCAACGAATGGACGACAAAATATTGCGAGTTTATTTTCAGAACGATTTTTAATGTTAAAATCATATCAATCTAATGTGCCGTATTATTTTAAAAAGATAAAATCACGAGGCCAATATCAAATATATGAAAACACCTTAAACTTACCGACCGTTAGAGTGACAAACAAAGTATATCGAGCTGAAGGTTTATACAACCCTATTGATCGAGAACACGCAATGTTAGATGGTATTGTAATATCTCATAAAGGTGAAAACTATCCTCAAAAAGCTAAAAACCTTTTGAATTCAACGACAATGAGTCATAAAAACATAAAATTAAGGCAAAATCATAGGATACAACTTACTAAAGCAACTGGTTCGCTACAATTAAAAATACCTAAAAATATCAGACAACAATATAAAGATTTTTACTTATCATTAATAGTTAAACGCGACAATCCAGACAGTAATTATCTCGTAAATGTAAATGATTATATCAATAACCGCTTGTACAATAATTCTACATATCGTACAGGTGTCGATCATCAATTATACAGAGCGACACCCGACAAAAATGGAAATATTAATATCACCTTGAGTCCAAGGGGGAATTATCAATTTCAATTAAAAGGATTGTATGGAGAGAATTATCAACATCTTAAAAAAGCATATAATGTTAAAAAAAATCATGGTTCATATAAAGATATTAAAAATGGTGTAAAGGTTAAATTACAGCCTCACAAAAAGGGTATTGCAACTATAAACATTCCATATAGAGAAGGCATGTCTGCTTATATCAATGGACACAAAGTAACACCCTTTAAAGTGAATTACATGATGACAGGCGTTAAAGTGCCTAAACATTGTGATGAAATCATTATTAAATATCGCCCAAAATGGTGGTATAGTATGATTTTTATTTCTATAATAACAATTGTTATGAGCTTTATTTGGGTGAAAAAGATTAAAAAATGATTATATTTTTGGCAGAAGGAGTTAGTTGGAGATGAGGTTTATCCATGTTTAGCAAGCTTTGGAACAAAAAACATACCAGATTTGCATGTATATTTGCTATGGGGTTGATTGTTGCATTATTTACGTTCGCCCCTTACATCTATCGTTTTTTCTCACAAGGCATTGTGTTTAGTGGTTCAGGCGATGGTTATAGACAAATGATGCCATTTCAAATGTATTTATATGAACATTTTACAAAATTCAAAAGTTTCTATGACCATTCATTTGGTTTAGGTGGTGACTATGTTAAAGGGTTATCTTACTATTACGCTACATCACCCTTTACCTTAATTAATTTCATAATCATTTGGTTATGCGATTTTGTCTTTAAAATTAATCCACATCACATTGAATTTTGGGCATATAATCAGTTGATTGTTTCGTATTTTAAAGCTGCAATTACATTTGTTTGTGCGTTTTATTTTTTTAGATACTTAAAATTTAAATTTAATCATACATTAGTTGCTGCCTTTTTATATGCAGCTTCTACAGTTGTCATTCACTTTAATTTCACTTGGTCATATTATGGAGATTTATTAATTTTTTTACCCTTATCATTATTAGCAATTGAAAGATTCTTTAAAGAAAAGAAAATAGGTTTATTTATTATTGCAATTAGCCTAACGTTATTTTCTAATTTTTACTTTAGTTATTATGAAGCAATCATTTTAATGAGTTATTATATTTATCGATGTCTATTTCCACATCCTTTAGATAAAGTGACCATCAAACAAAAGCTATGGATTATACCAATTGCAGTAATACTTAGCACTTTAGTAGGTATATGGGGATTTTATACTGGTGTTTCATCATTTCTTGCTAATGACCGAGTCAGTAACCCATATTTTAAAATACCTCTATTTACTGATTTTGCACGACAAAAACATTTTTTCTCATATGGTTTTTACATAACTGTATCACTACTTGCACTTATAGCATTGTTATCATTCAAATTATATAAGCATTATTATTATAGGTTATTTGCAATCGCGACTTGGATTATGTTGTTAGGTTCATTAACACCCTACTTTGACAGTATGTTCAATGGATTCTCAACACCAGAACGTCGTTGGATTTATATTTTCGCACTAACAACCGCAGGATTAATTGCCTTATTTATCCGTTATCTGAATGAAGTAACATTTAAATCTTTCGTTACCTCTAGCATTGTACCGTTGCTGATAATGACGACTAGCTTATATTTCAAACAAAATTTACATATCACTTGGATGTTGATATGTTTAATATTAATTGTACTAATCGCTATACTTTTAAAGTATAGACATTTACTACACAACAAGTATAGTTTTTGGATAATTGCCATATTATTAGTAATTCAGCAAGCTGTTATCTTAACTAACGATCATCATAATAATGTTAAAAGTTATGAATCAACCTTGGACGCCATGTCTGCATCTAAATACAAGAGTCCTACCTTAACTAAAAAAATAAATAAAATTAATAAAAATCACCAAGATGATCCACTTAGTAGAATAGATTATATGTCTAAATATGGATTAAATTCACCTATGTTATACCACTATAATGGTATCTCACTATACTCAAGTATCTTTGATGGATCAATATTGAACTACTATGATAAAACGATGCAAATTAATATGCCTATAGATAAAAACAGTACTTACCGTTTATTGTCCAACCGAGCAAATTTAATGGCACTTTGGAACGTTAACGATCGCATACGTCGTCCTAATGATTTAAACATTCCGTATGGGTTTAAGATACAAGATACAATTTACCATTCGAAAAATGAGCCTTTTATTCATTCAACAAATCAGATTAACTATCCAAGTGCACATTTCACTGATAAAATCTATCGCAATTCAGAGCTAAAGACACCCATCGACAAGGAACACGCTATGTTAAATGGAGTCGTGTTCTCAGATTCTAATCAAAAAGCAAACAGTCATATTACACCAAGTAAAAACCTATTGCCAGAAACAACTCATAATTTACGGAATGCCTATCGAAGTGGACATAATAAAATAACTGTCACTGAAAATAATGGCGGTATGACATACCAATTTCCAAAAGAAATCAGCGACAAATATCAAGATATGTATTTAGAAATGGATGTAGAACTATTAACACCAAGCAAAAGACATTATGTAGGTGTAAATGAATATGCACAACAACGTAACGAACTAAACTATAAATATCGTCGCTTTGTAACACCTGTAACTATGCGAGTTAAAGCCGATCAAGACTTGAAAATAAGAATGCCTAAAGGTACATATCGACTCAATGTAAAGGGCATATATGGTGAAGATTATCGTACCTTAAAGCGTGCGACGCGTTCATTAGATAAAGTGGCTGTAAAACAAACACGAAACGGCTACACGATACGACATAACACAAATAAAGATGGATATGTAGTACTACCTATTGCATATAGTAAAGGCATGCAGGCCAAATCAGGATCACAAGCGTTACCAGTCAAAAAAGGTAATGGGATTATGACCGTTATACCAGTTAATAAAGGTCAATCAACTATTAAATTAACCTATACGCCTCCACACACAATCCTATTAATAATACTTAGTATACTTGGCATTATACTTAGCATCATTTTTACTAAAATAGTATCAAAATTGAAATAAACATTTTTTGATAATTATATCGAAACAGATTAAGAGATACTTTATATTTTTTATTTAACAGACATCATCATGTAATTTAGTGCTTTTGCTTAAATTACATGATGATGTCTTTGATTTTATAGTATTTTAGCGAGACGCAGTGGAAGAACAGGTCAAATTGAAAACTATAGGCGTAATCTGCTCCCTAGGTGAACAAACTGACCATACAAAGTATTAAATAAAAATAGAGGAATCTTATACAATAACTTGTACAAGATTCCTCTATATTTTCAAGTGATACCCAATTTGGCACACCTTTTTTATTTCTTATTTGCTGATTAACGAATTTCTTTAATTCTAGCAGCTTTACCACGTAATTCACGTAAGTAGTATAATTTAGCACGACGTACTTTACCGCGACGTTTAACTTCGATTTTTTCAATCTTTGGAGTGTGTAATGGGAATGTACGTTCCACACCAACACCTGAAGAAATTTTACGTACAGTGAAAGTTTCTGAGATACCTCCACCACGGCGCTTAATTACAACACCTTCGAATACTTGGATACGCTCACGAGTACCTTCAATGATACGTACGTGTACACGTAAAGTGTCACCTGGACGGAACGTTGGTAAATCTGTGCGTAATTGTGATTGTGTTACTGCTTCGATTAATTTGTGATTACTCATTATTTATTCTCTCCTTCAACCTATGTTCTTGCCTCGACAAAATATAGCAGCGGATCATAGTGATTTTTCGTGTATTGCACACTTAAAATATATTAGCATATCGCTAATCATTTTTCAATTGCTTTTTATATCTTTCAATAATCTCGCGGTCTTTATCTGTTAACTGATAGCTTTCAAGTAAATCCGGTCGTTTTTCGTAGGTTCTAATTAGTTTTTGTTCATGACGCCACGCATCAATATGCGCATGATTTCCAGAAACTAACACGTCAGGTACGCCTAATCCTTTATAGTCTCGAGGTCGTGTGTATTGTGGAAACTCTAATAAGCCATCTTGAAATGAATCATCCTCATGTGATTGTTGATTTCCTAACACGCCTGGTATCAATCGTACAATAGCATCAGTCATGACCATTGCTGGCAATTCACCACCAGTAAGCACATAGTCACCCATAGAAATTTCATCCGTCACTAAATGTTGCCGTATACGTTCATCATACCCTTCATAGTGACCACAAATAAATACAAGATGCTCCGCTTCGCTTAATTCTTGCGCGATATCTTGGTTAAACGGACGACCTTGAGGACACATTAAAATCACACGTGTGTCTGGGGTCTTATCAATACTTTCCATTGCATTGAATACAGGTTCAGGTTTCAATACCATGCCTTGACCACCACCAAATGGATAGTCATCAACTTGACCATGTTTATTTTCAGCAAAATTTCTAAAGTTTACAGTATTTACCTGTAACACTGATTTCTCTTGAGCACGTTTTAAAATCGAATGACTCAAAACGCCCTCAAACATTTCTGGAAAAAGTGTTAAAAAATCTATTTTCATTAATCTAACAATCCTTCCATTGGTGTTATTGTGATACTTCTACCTTCCACATCGACATCTTTAACCACATCAGCAATATACGGAATAAGATATTCTTTATTACCTTTAACAACCCAAACATCGTTAGCACCAGTTTCAAATATTTCTGTCACACGTCCAATTGCAGTTCCTTCATCATCAAATACAGTACAACCTATTATATCTGAATAGAAATATTCATGTTCGGCTAATTCTATCTCATCATGATCACGTTCTTGTAATAATGTTGCACCCTTTAAATATTCTATATCATTAATATTATTAATTCCTTCAAACTTAAGCATATGCAAGCCTTTATGCATTCTGTGGCTACTAATCTTAAACGTTTCTGCTTCTTTACCCTCAGCTTGAATTATTACAGATTCTCCCGGTTGGAATCGAGTATCTGTAAAATCAGAATGTGATTTAATCTTAATTTCACCTTTAACACCATGTGTGTTTACAAATTTACCAATTTCAACTTTCATTATTTTTCCTCCGTCATCATTACAACTATCTTCATAGGTAATGAAACTAAATAAAATTCGTAATCCATTATAACATGGATTGAGATAGCTGTAATACGTTATCGTATAGAAGTAGTGTTTACTAAAATAAATAAAAATTATTCAAGTAACTCGAACAACTAATACAGTATTTCTTATTAGCAAGCCGCTAATTTCAGGCAATAAGTATTTTATTTCTAAGCTTAATATTACGGCTTAAATCACCCTATTTACCGTTTAGCCTTCAAATTCAATATTGACCAATAAAAAAAGATGATTTCTACTTTAGATAAAAGTAAAAATCATCTTCTAGACTATGTTATAACCTTCTAGTTCTAACATATTTAAAATAAATCAATACGTTCGATTTATTATTATTTTTGTTCGTCGAATTTTTTCAAGATACCTTCTCTTGATAAGATGTTACGTACAGTATCAGTTGGTTTTGCACCTTGTGATAACCATTTTAATGCTAATTCTTCGTCGATTTTAACTTCTGGTGCATTTACATTGTTAGGGTTGTAAGTACCGATTTGTTCGATGTTACGACCGTCACGTGGCGCACGAGCATCAGCTGCTACAATACGATAGAATGGATTTCTTTTTGAACCTAAACGTGTTAAACGTAATTTAACTGCCATTTATATTCTCTCCTTTATGTTCTTAATATTTTTATTTTCTACAAGAAATAATATTAACAGTTCTGTAGTACTTTGTAAAGAGTTTTTTCTTTACCAATATTGAATCTATATTTTTAAACTGTGACTTTTAGTCAATCACCTGATTTGTATTTAAATTTAAACTTTTGCACAACTTGACATGCTTTATTAAAAGCTATACATTGAAGTTAAATTAAATAACGCATGCACTAGGGGTGTTTTTTAAAACTGAGATGAGCAAAACTCAAACCCTTCGAACCTGATCTAGCTAAGACTAGCGTAGGAAAGTGTTACCAATATGATAATGAAACTGATAGTCTTTTTTGACGTATTCATATACTTTTTGATACACAACTTTCCTAGAGAGGGTTGTGTATTTTTTTATTTAATAAATCAATGATGAGGTGAATATATGACTAAAACAATTTTAATCACAGGTAGTAGCAGAGGGTTAGGTGCAACGATAGCAAGAACATTAGCTACACAAGGTCATAATGTAATTATAAATTATTTTAAAAGTAAAGACTTAGCTAAACAACTCGTACGTGAAATTGGTGAATCACAGGCTATCGCTTTACCAGCAGATATTACTGATAGAAACCAAGTTGATGAAATGATTGCACATGCAACAGAACATTTTGGGCAAATAGATGCGGTGGTAAATAATGCGCTTGTAGGATTTAAATTTGACCCCACAGCACAAAAAGCATTTATAGATTTAAGTTGGGATGACTATCAACAACAACTCGACGGCACGTTAAAAGGAGCATTCAATGTGACTCAAGCAGTCATTAAACAATTTATCACAAGAGAAACAGGAACAATTGTTTCGATTGGTACAAACCTTTATCAAAATCCAGTCGTACCCTACCATGAATATACCACTGCAAAAGCAGGTTTAATAGGATTCACACGAAATATCGCCGCTGAATTAGGTCAATATGGTATTAATGCAAATGTTGTATCTGGCGGTTTACTAAAGACGACTGACGCAAGTGCAGTGACGACACAAGAAGTATTTGATCTTATTGCTCAAACCACGCCATTAAGACAAGTCACATCACCTCAAGATGTAGCAAATATGGTAAGCTACCTCATTTCTGATCAAGCTAAAGGGATAACCGGTCAGAACTTTACAGTTGATGGTGGATTAACAATGAATTAAGAAATGGAGGATGAATCATCTTATGACACAAACTCGTCAACTTAACATCGGTGTACTAATTTATGGATGCGGTCATCATCAAGCGGCTTGGCGTATGAGCAATTCAAGTGTTGAACGTATAGGAGATATCTCGTATTATCAATCATTAGCTCAAATTACAGAACGTGGATTATTTGATGCGATATTTTTTGCAGATAATCAATCTTTTCCAGCACAATCACCAAGTGATATGCCCGCATTTTGGTTTGACCCTTTGGTCAATTTAGCTGCAATAGCCCAAGTTACGCAACACGTTGGCTTAGTTGCAACGATTTCCAGTACCTTTGCTAATCCATATACAGCAGCTAGACAACTCTTAAGTATTGATCATATGAGTAACGGACGTGCAGGTTGGAACTTAGTAACATCTATGACTGATTTAGAAGCAGCAAACCACAGTATGGAGCGTCTACCAGATCATGATACGCGCTATGAAAAAGCAGACGAATTCGCTCAAGTCATGAATCTGTTGTTAGATTCGTGGACAACGGCAGATTTCTTACATAATAAAGCAGAAAATACTTTAATCAACGCTGATGCAATTCAGCCAATTCATTTTAAAGGTCATTATTTCGATGTCCAAGGACCACTAACAACACCTGGAAGTCCTCAAGGCAAACCCATTGCAATGCAAGCTGGTGCCTCAGATCAAGGTATCACGCTAGCAACTAAGTATGCAGATGCTGTCTATGCAGTCGCTTGGAACCTAAAGCAAGCTACAGCATTTCGCCAAAAATTAAATAACAAATTAACATCGGTTGGAAAACCAACGAACAGCTTAAAGGTGTATCCAGGTTTAGTTACCTATGTCGGAGAAACTTATGCTGAAGCTTACGCCAAAAAACGTCAATTGGACGAGTCCTTAGCCATTGATACAGCATTAAATCAATTAAAGTTCTTTATTCGCCAAGATTGTCATAGTTGGGATTTAGACGAACCTATTCCACCATTACCACCTGTAGAGAACTTTACAGGACCCAAAGGTCGTTACCAAACTGTACTAGAAATTATCAATGATAAAAATCCTACACTGCGTGAATTATTGGGTTACCTTAGCGCTGGTGGCGGACATTTAACGTTGATAGGTACACCTACTCAAATCGTTGACGAAATGGAAAGATGGTTTAATGCTGGTGTTGCAGACGGTTTTAACTTAATGCCACCGGTGTTCCCTAATAGTTTAGAAGATTTCGTTGATTATATCGTACCTGAATTACAAAAACGAGGACTTTATCGCATTGAATATGAAGGGACTACATTTAGAGAAAATCTTGGACTTTTGTAAAAATATTTCTGTAACTTTAACACATTGAAATACAATGCATTCAATTAGTATAATTAACTATGATTACATGTAGTAGCATTACAATAACAAGTGTACTATTGTTCTTGATAACCATTGGTTTATTACTCACATTAATAGTAATAATTCCATAGATAAATCAGCAATATGAATACAAAACATAAATAAAAAACCCCTTCAAAGTTATCAAATCATTGATTACCTTGAAGGGATTTCTCTTTTTCAAATTAATAGTAATATTGCAGAATTAGGTTAGTGGATTCAACTATCATCAAGCACTAACATTGTTTATCGCACTTTATTGATTGTTAAACGGTTAAATATCTTCTAGGACTAAACTACTAAGCAAATTGAATTAGAATGGTAAGTTCATACCATTTAACATATTCTCCATTTGCTTACGTTTACCTTTTTTACCTTTTCCGCCACCAGAAAATTGTTTCATCATTTTCTTCATATCATTAAATTGTTTCATCAATCTGTTCACTTCTTGTACTGAACGTCCTGAACCTTTAGCAATACGTTTCTTACGTGATACATTTAAACTATCTGGATCATTACGTTCAGCCGGTGTCATAGATTGAATAATCGCTTTAATATGGTCGATCTGTTTCTCATCCATATTTAAGTTATTGATACCTTTCATCTTGTTCATTCCAGGAATCATTTTCATAATATCATCAAGCGGACCCAGGTTTTTGACTTGGTCTAATTGTTCCAAGAAATCCTCAAGCGTAAATGATGAAGTGCGCATTTTCTTCTCAAGATCCTTAGCTTTATCAGCATCGACATCTTGTTGAGCCTTTTCAATTAAACTTAGCACATCACCCATACCAAGTATTCTTGAAGCCATTCTTTCCGGATGGAATGGTTCCAATCCATCTAATTTTTCACTCATACCCACAAATTTAATAGGTTTTTGAGTTACAGAACGAATTGAGAGTGCTGCCCCACCACGTGTATCACCATCTAATTTAGTCAGTGTTACGCCTGTTAATTCAAGTTGCTCATCAAATGATTGCGCTACATTTACTGCGTCTTGACCTGTCATGGCATCCACAACTAACATAATTTCATTCGGTTTCGTAATTTCTTTAACATCTGTTAATTCTTGCATTAACGCTTCATCAACGTGTAAACGTCCAGCTGTATCAATAATTACAAAATCCAAATGCTCTGCTTTAGCATGTTGAATTGCATTTTCGACAATTTGTTGTGGTTTAACTTGATCTCCTTCACTATAAACAGGAATATCAATTTGCTTACCAACGGTTTGCAATTGGTCAATTGCTGCAGGTCTATAGATATCAGCTGCTACGAGCAATGGTTTTTTATTATATTTCTTTCGCATTAATAACGCTAACTTACCAGCTGTAGTTGTTTTCCCTGCACCTTGTAAACCTACCATCATAACTACTGTTGGTGGTTTATTTGCCATTGTTATCGTTGAGTTTTCCCCACCCATCAATTGAGTCAGTTCCTCTTGTACGATTTTGATTACTTGTTGACCAGGTGTTAATGACTTCATTACATCTGATCCTAAAGCTCTATCTGATACAGTTTTGATAAATTCCTTAACAACTTTAAAGTTAACATCGGCTTCTAATAACGCCAATCGCACTTCTCGCATCATAACCTTAATATCGGCTTCAGTTACTTTACCTTTGCCTCGAATCTTTTGCATTGTGTCTTGCAAGCGATCGGATAATCCTTCAAATGCCATATCAAATACCCTCCTTTTTGCTTTATATTAATTTATGCTTATTCTAAATCTTCCAAAGCTTGTATATATTGTTTAATCTTCTCAGAATCATTTACATTTAATTTCATCTGTTCGTATATTTCTTGTCTTAATTCAAAATTTTTATATAAACCTAACTTTGTCTCATAATCTTCAACTAGGTCGCCAGTTCTTCTAATATTATCATACACTGCTTGTCGACTCACATCAAACGTATCAGCAATTTCACTCAACGAATAATCTTGCAAATAAAATAATTCGAGATAATTGCGTTGTTTCTTTGTTAATAGTGCTTGATAAAAATCAAACAAGTAATTCATTCTAATCGTTTTAATTAAATCATTATTTTGGCTCATCTGATCGACCTTCTACTGAACCAGTGTTAAGTTGATCAGACGTCAACTCACTATCCCCATCTTCAGACACTTCTACATTTTGTTCAATCATATCTGCAAATAAACCGTAAACATAACTTTCTGGGTTAAATGGTTGTAAATCATCTAATTTTTCACCTAATCCAACATATTTAACAGGTATGTGGAGCTCATTTCTAATCGCTAATACAATACCACCTTTAGCAGTTCCGTCAAGTTTCGTTAGCACAATACCTGTCACGTTTGTAACTTCTTTGAATGATTTAGCTTGTGAAAGTGCGTTTTGACCTGTCGTTGCATCTAAGCACAACAAGACTTCATGAGGAGCATCAGGTACTGCACGACCAATGACACGTTTAACTTTTTCAAGCTCATTCATTAGGTTGGATTTATTTTGTAAACGTCCAGCTGTATCACAGATTAAGATATCGACACCCTTACTTTTGGCTGCATTAATTGCATCATACATCACTGCAGCAGGATCTGAACCTTCACTTTGGCTCGTCACTTCTACACCAACACGCTCTCCCCAAACCTTAAGTTGCTCTATTGCACCTGCTCTAAACGTATCACCTGCGGCAAGCATTACCTTTTTACCTTCAGCTTGATATCGATGTGCTAATTTACCAATTGTTGTTGTTTTACCAACACCATTGACACCAACCATTAAGATGACATTCAATCTACCATCTTCTAGATTCATGACTTCTGAATGTTCATCGTCTTGATGATAAATTTCAACAATTTTTTCAACAATAACTTCACGTAAATCTTCAGTCTCAGTGATATTTCTACGCTTTGCTTCATCGCGTAATTCTTCAACTAATTGCATTACAGTATTAAATCCGACATCTGCCGTAATTAACATTTCTTCTAATGCTTCAAAGAAGTCTTCATCTACTTTACGGTAACGCGCGATTAAGTTGTTAAGTTGGGCTTGGAAATTTTCACGAGATTTTTCTAAACCAGCTCTAAACTTAGCACCTAATTGCTGTGCTTCTATTTCTTCAAAGTCTTCAATCGAAATCAAACCATCTTCATCAAAGTCTGCTTCTTTTAACTTTTTCGGTTTCTTCTTTTCCTTTTGCTCAACTTGTTCAGCAACCTCTGAATCTTCTTGAGGCTGTCCGTCTGATTCTAATTGTTCTAATTCTTCTTGTTGCTTTGGTTCTTCACTTGAACCCGAAAATTTATCCTTTAATCGTTTGAAAAAGCTCATGCTTGTTCCTCCTCCATGACTTTATCTATCGTATTTAAATTCACGCTTACCAATTTAGAAACACCTGATTCTTGCATTGTAACACCATATAAGCAATCTGAATATTCCATCGTTCCTTTTCTATGCGTTATAACTATAAACTGTGTTTGATCTGATAAGTCTTTCAAATATTGCGCATAGCGAATAACGTTTGCCTCATCCAAAGCTGCTTCTACTTCATCTAATATTACAAATGGCGCTGAGCGTACTTGTAAGATAGCGAATAATAAGGCAATTGCACTTAGAGCACGTTCTCCACCACTAAGTAACGAGAGATGTTGTAATTTTTTACCAGGTGGCTGTACGATTATATCTACACCTGCAGTTAAATAATCATCATCTGTCAGACGCAATTCTGCTTGGCCGCCACCAAATAATGACTTGAAGACCTCAGCAAAATAACCTTGTACTGCATGGAATGTTTCTTTAAAGCGGTCTTTAACTTCCTGGTCCATCTCTTCTATTATTTGTTCTAGTGTCGTTTTAGCTGCTCTTAAATCTGTACGTTGCTCGTTTAAGAAGGTATATCTAGAGTTTATTTCTTCAAATTGTTCAATTGCATTTAAATTGACTGGTCCAAGTTCCTCAATTGACATTTTAGTTAGTTTCACCTTTTTACGAAGCGCTTCAATATCATCATCTAATTCATATAGTTCACTCGCACGTTCGTAAGTTAAATGGTATGTTTCGCTTAAATGATCAATCGCATGATTAATAAGGACATCTAAACGTGACTGTTCAGATTTAATATCTTGATACCTGTTTTCTATCGATAAAATATCTTGGTTTGCTTCACTCAATTTTTGATCAGTTGTTTCAATTGTTTCATTTAACTCCAAACGTTTTTGCTTTAATGTTTCAAGTTGTTCAGTTAATTGTGCTTTGGTTTCTTTACTGTCTGTAATTTTTGTTTGAATATTGTTAAATGCCGTTTCACCTGTAACTTCATCTGAATTAAACAATTCGATTTGTTCGTCTAAACGTTGTTGTTGCTCTGAAACTTGTTGTAGTTGTTGTTTTAATTTAGCATCCGTTTGCTTTTGCGTGTTTAAACGCTCTTTGACAACGGCTAAATCTGATTTCTTTTGATGTAATTGTTGTTGTATTTGATTTGAGCTTTCCTTTCCTTCTTTGGAAAGTTTTGTAAAAACATTTATATCATTTTCTAGTTTACCTAATACATCTTTGATTTCTTGCAAACGCTGTTTTTTATCGTTTAAGGTTTGCTTACTCGTCTCACTTTGATAACCATCGTTTTTCTCAAATTCAAATTCCTCATGTTCATCTTTTAAGTGCGCTTCATTTTTACGTAGTCTATCCAATTCTAATTCATAACTATGAACTTTTTGTTTAACAGTATTATATTGTTGACCTATATCAAAATATCGCTCACTGTGTTTATCTGAATCATCTTTAATTGCTTGATATTGTTGCTCAAATTCAACAGTTTGACGTTGATAATCTTCAAGTTGTGCGCGCATTGTAGCAAGTTCATCCTTTTGAGATAGGATACTTTTAGTCTTACGATCACCGCCACCAGTCATAGAACCACCTGGATTAACAATATCTCCATCTAATGTCACAATTCTCGTACGATAACGAATTGTTCTTGCTAAATCATTTGCATGTTTCAATTCTTTAACAATAATTGTATTGCCAAGTAAATTCTGGACAACATTTTGATAAGCATCACTAGTTGATACTGCTTGAGATGCTATATTGACAAATCCTTCAGCTTTTTGTGCTGCAGATAAAATTTCTTGGCTAAGTTGTCTCGGTTGAATGACATTTAACGGCAAGAAAGTCGCACGACCCAGTCCATGTTGCTTTAAATATTGAATTGCTTGTCGTCCATCCTTTTCAGTTTCTACAATGACATGTTGTAATGATGCACCTAATGCTGTTTCAATTGCCTTAGTTAAATCAGATGGTACTTGTACTACTTCCGCAACCGCACCATGAATACCAGAAAGTTTGTCCTTCTTCGCTTTTAAAATATGTTTTACACCATTGAAAAAGTAACTATAATCTTCTTGTTGTGTTGCCAAACTATCAATTCGAGATTTTAATTTTTCATTATAGCGATATGCTTGATGTAATTTGTCTTCATATGTTGTTTGTTGTTGTTTCAGTTGCGTCAATTTACGTTCACATTGAGCAGATTCAGTTTCTAATTCCTTTAATTCCTTTTGCGCACCTTTATATTGTTCTTCTACTGCATTTATTTCTGCTTGTATCGACTTTAATTGTTCAAATGCTTCAATTAATCTTGAATCTAACCTAGATTGTTTAGATTCATTTTCTTGAATTGTATGTTCTAAAAATCGAATATCATTGTTTACATCTGATTGTTCGGACATCAATTGATAATATTCGTCTTTAATTTGTTCTAGTTTTTCATCATGTTGTTCATCAGATACGTATAATTGTGATTCTAATAATTGTATCGTCTCGTTTAATTCCTTTTGTTGCGCTTTCAATTGACTCAGTTGTGTCTTGGCCTCATGTTGTTCTGCTTCTAGTTGTTCTTTCTGACTTTCTAAACTTGCTTGTTCTTCTTCAAAACGAGCATTCGTTTCTGATTGATTTTTTTTGCGTTCTTCAAGTAAATTGAGTTGGCCAGAATACTTTTCAACATCTTCTGTCGCTTTAACTAATTGATAATTTAGTGACTCCACTGTATCATCAAGCTGCTGTCTTTCAGATTTAAATTTATTTAAAGCATTAGTATGTTGTACTTTTTCAGCATCTTTTGCTTCTTGTTGACTTTTAAGTTGATTTAAATTGTCATCTAATTCATGAATATTTTTATTATAGTTTGCAATATCATGCACCGTTACAAGAACATCACTACGTTCCATTTCTTGAGAAAGATGCTTATATTCTTTAGCTATCGCCGCTTCTTCTCTTAATGGTTCAACTCTACCTTCTAAATCATATAAAATATCTTCCACTCTAGATAAATTGTCTTCAGTTTGATTTAGTTTCTGCATCGAAGCTGCTTTACGCTTTTTATATTTTAATACACCAGCAGACTCTTCTAATATTTGCCTTCTATCTACTGGCTTAGCATTTAATATTTCATCCACTCTACCTTGTGAGATAATACTAAACGCTTCTTTTCCTAATCCTGAGTCTAAAAATAAATCCGTAATATCCTTTAATCTAGCGCGGTCATTATTCAAATAATATTCACTTTCACCACTGCGGTACAATCTGCGCGTAACTACAACATCTGTGGCATCAATTTGTAATTTACCAGCACTATTATCAAGCTTCAATTTTACTTCCGCATAATTTTGAGCCTTTCGATGTTCAGCTCCTGAGAAAATGATATCTTCCATCTTCGCCCCGCGTAACGACTTTGCAGATTGCTCTCCTAGCACCCACTTAATCGCATCGGTGATATTACTTTTCCCACTACCGTTAGGCCCTACTATCGCTGTAACACCCTCATCAAATTGTACGTTTGTGTGTTCAGCAAACGACTTAAACCCAACAGCATCTATTGATTTCAAATATACCATGCTATTCTCCTTAAAAAATTACATTGCATTGATTAAATAAACAATGTATTGATTATTCCAAACTGCTTTAATAACAAAGCTATTTAACTTTATTCTTTAATGATTTATAAGCACGTTCTGCTGCTTTTTGTTCTGATTCCTTTTTGGTTTTACCTTTACCTTCAGCTACTGCTGTTCCTTCTAGGATTACTTCTGAAGTAAATAAGCGGTGATGTGCTGGACCCTCTTCATTTATTAATCTATAAGTTACATCACCCTTATTTTGACGATGTACATACTCTTGAAATTGTGTTTTAAAGTCTACCACGCCTTCAAGTTCATCATCTTCAACAAACGGGAAGATTGTCTTTTCTGCAAATTTCCATACAGATGGCAAACCTTGATCTAGATATAACGCACCTACAAAAGCTTCGAAAGCATCAGACACGAGCGACGGTCTCGTACGACCACCCGTTTTTTCTTCACCTTTACCTAATAGAATTAAATCATTTAAGTGAATTTTTTTCGCAAATATTACAAGTGAGGGCTCACAAACAATTGTTGCACGCATCTTTGTTAAATTACCTTCTGGCAATTCTGGGTATTTATCGAACAAATAACGTGAAACCGTCAATTCTAATACCGCATCTCCTAAAAATTCTAATCTTTCATTGTGATCTAAACGATTCATATTAAAATCATTTATAAAACTAGAGTGAGAAAATGCTTGTTGATATAAATCAATTTGATTAAAATTCAAATCTAATTCTTGCATTTTTTCAGCAAACCTCGTTTGGAATGCTTGAACCATTTCCTTTTTTTTATAATTGGTCAATCTCTTTCCTCCTCAGATTTAGAGCTAATCTATTATATACCCTTACATTTTACGTGATTTGTACATAAAACTAAAGAGAAAACTGTTTTAAAAAAACGATAGTAAAACAGCCAACAACACGTCGGGTATTTTACATTGATATTCTCTAAAAATAACAATCGTTGTACTTTTTTAACAATAAAAAATCTGAGCCGTATCTTATAACGACTCAGATATGTGTTTATTATTTTTCAATGCTATTAATAAATTTAACTGCATCACCAACAGTGTTGATTTTTTCAGCTTCTTCATCAGGAATTTCAGTACCAAACTCGTCTTCTAATTCCATAACTAATTCAGCGATATCAAGTGAGTCAGCGCCTAAATCATCTTTGAAAGATGCTTCTTCAGTTACCTTTTCAGCGTCAACTCCTAATCGGTCAACGATGATATCTTTTACTTTGTCAAAGTTTTCCACGTCGATTCACCTCCTTCTAAAAGTTTACTTATAGACTTTTTTATTTTCCCATTTTATCGATTGAAATACAAGTAGTATTTCAATGCTCCAAATGGGAAGTGAATAAATTTACAAGTTAATTCACAATCATCATGCAAAAGTGTAATTAAAATTACAACTTTTTTATAACATTTTTATAAATCGGCCTTTTATTTCAACCATTGACAATTCAATGGTTTTATTCCATAAACATGCCACCATTAACATGAATTGTTTGGCCTGTGATGTATTTTGCCTTATCTGAAGCTAAGAACGCAACAGTATTGGCAATATCTTTATCTTCACCAAAACGTGCTAATGGAATTTGATCTAACATTTGCTCTTTAAGCTCATCACTTAATGCATCCGTCATATCAGAAACAATGAAACCTGGTGCAACTGCGTTTACTGTGATACTTCTAGAAGCTAATTCGCGGGCAACAGATTTCGTCATACCAATAACGCCAGCTTTTGTTGCTACGTAATTTGTTTGACCTGGATTACCAACGGCACCTACCACACTTGATAAGTTGATAATGGCACCACTTCTTTGTCTAAGCATTTGTGGTGTTACCTTTTGAATACAGTTAAATACACCTTTTAAATTTGTATCAATAACGTCGTCCCATTCTTGTTCCTTCATTCTCATAAGTAAGTTGTCACGTGTAATACCAGCATTGTTGACTAGTACGTCCACTGAGCCAAATTGACTTACAACTTCTTTAATCATTGCTTTAACTTCATCACCATTGGCAACGTTGGCTTGTATCGCAAAACTGTCTACACCTTTTGCTTTAATTTCTTCGACTACTGCGTCAGCTTTGTCTTTACTGCCCGCATAGTTCACGGCTACATTGTATCCTTCATCAGCCAATTGTAGTGCAATACTTCGACCTATACCTCTTGATGCTCCTGTTACTAATGCGCTTTTAGTCATTTTCATTCCACCCTTTTACGTCTTCTAATGTTTGAATTGAAGTTACTTTTACATCTCTGTTTATTTTTTTTATTAAACCTGATAATACTTTACCCGGTCCGATTTCTATAAAATGATCAACGCCTTGTGCGATCAACCATTCAGTCGATTCAATAAATTGAACTGGAGAATATAATTGTTTAATCATATTGGCTTTAATGATATTAGCATCAGTTTCTCCTTGTGCATGTACATTTTGAACCACTGGAAACTGTGCATCGTGCCATTCAAATTGATCTACATATTGTGCAAAGTCATCTTCAATCACTTGCATCATTGAAGAATGAAATGGCCCAGAAACTGCTAGAGGTAATACACGTTTCGCACCTCTAGATTTCCCTTCTGCTACTAATTGATCAATTAACGTTTTATGACCTGAAACCACAATTTGACCTGGCGAATTGATATTAGCAGGTTCAATAACTTCATCAGCTGTTGACAAATCTTTACAAATTGCGTTTACTTCATCAAAATCTAAACCAAGCACAGCTGCCATACTACCAACACCATCTGGAAAGGCTGCTGCCATCAATTGACCACGTTTGCGCACAATTTTCACAGCATCTTCAAATTTTAATACGCCGCTTGCAACTAAACTCACATATTCGCCTAAACTATGACCCATTGTATAGTCTGCATCAATATTTTCCAAAGCACTCAGCAAAGCTGAACTATGTGTTAATAATGCAGGTTGTGTATTTTCAGTTTGACCCAGTTTCTCATCTGAATCTGTAAACATCGTTTCTAATAAGTCAAAATCCACAGCAGATTGTGCTTCATTTAATATTGCAGTTGCCGCTTCGTTCTCATTGTATAAATCACTTGCCATTCCGACCTTTTGTGATCCTTGACCCGGAAAAATTATAGCTGTTTTACTCATTTTCTGCACCTACCGTTTCTTTCATTGTTTGAACAATTCGTTGTTCACCAGCAATTTTTGCTTGTTTGATAGCAGAATAAAATGCCTTTGCACTAGAACTACCATGTGCTTTTACTACTGTACCATTTAAACCTAACAAGACCGAACCACCATATTCTGCATAGTCCATTTTAGTCATTAATTGATTTAAATCTTTACGTAAAATTAAAGCAGCCATTTTATTTTTAAAACTACTTAACAATGTAGATTTAAACATTTTTCCTATAGATTTAGCAACACCTTCGAGATTTTTAAGAATCATGTTACCTGTATAACCATCAGTTACTACTACGTCTGCTACATCTTGCATTAAGCCTTTCGCTTCTACATTTCCCGCAAACTTAAATACTTGTTGCTCAGCCATCAATCCGTAAGCTTTTTTTGTTAAACTATTACCTTTTGCAGCTTCAGTTCCAATATTTAACAATCCAACTGAAGGATGTTCAATGCCACGAATCTTTTGCGCATAGATATGTCCTAATTGTGCATATTGTAATAAATGCTCTGGTTTAGCTTCCGCATTCGCACCAACATCCATAAACACAAACCCTTTACCTGAAATTGTAGGTAATGTTACTACCAATGCTGGTCGTTCTACACCTTTAATTCGCCCAACAATAAACAAACCTGCAGACATGAGCGCACCAGTGTTACCTGCAGATACGCACCCTTCTGCTTCACCTGATTTAACAGCTTCTGCCATTTTTACCATTGAACTATCTTTTTTACGTTTGATTGCGCGTACTGGCTCATCTTCCATAGTAATTTCTTCTGTACAATGTCTCACTTCAACTCTTTCATGTTGAATTGTACACTGAGCTTCATCACCGAATAAAATGATTTCTAAATCACTAAAATCATTTACCGCTTTTTTTACGGCATCTAAAACGATTTGTGGTGCATCATCTCCACCCATCATATCAATAGCTAATTTAACCATCTTGCTCATCCTCACTTATATAATACATTTTAAATGTACCCTTAAATACCAATGCATCTTTTACATATGAATTTACTTGTATTATAAAGTACTTACTTGTACTTTCAATTACGTGTGCTTCTGCACGTACTGTATCATTTAATTTTACTGTTTTTAAAAATTCTACATTACTTTCTTTCGTCAACACACTTGATTTATGTATAAGTGCCACACAAAGCGAATTTGCTTGTGCAAATAATACATGACCACGTGCAATTTGGTTTCTGGTAAATACTGAATCCTCGTCAATATCGATAATAGAAGTTGCTTCACGATTTGGTTGGACATTAATGACGTCCCCAATAATTTCACTGCCGTCGATTGAACGGATACGGTCGTGATTTTTCCTAGCAACTGTCTTGATTCTCTTTCGCAATTCCGGAATATTCAAGTATGTACGGTCCAACCTGATTGTTTGAATACTCACTGAAAACAACGTACTCAAATCCAAATCAGTAATAAAGGGATTTTTTTCTATTTCTTTTTTTATAGCTTCGCGTCGTTCTTGTTTTTTTAACTTCATTTTGCTCAACCCCTACTTTTTAGTACCAAGTCTTAAACATTCCTCACATATCATAACACTTTCTATTTGTTCTACTCAACAAATATCATTATTATCTTTAATTATTTTTCACAATTACTTTTTAGTAAAGTAGCAAGTAAATAAATTTAGTAACTTAATATTTTTTTCTAAATGATATAGCCATTTTTAACAATAGAAAAATTACAAATTTATTAATCTTTAATTATTTTTAAAATAGTTATTGATTTTAACTAATATTAATTGCATAATGATAAGCAATTAATAAATAAAATATTAATTTGCTTTTTAATAATTTCGGAGGTATTTAAATGAAAAAATTTTTACTCGCAACATTGGCATCGAGTGCAACGATTGCATTGTTAAGTAATACCGTTGACGCTAAAGAGACATCAGCAAGGCAAACGATAACTGAAAGTCAATTAAAGCATCTAGATGATATAAACGTTACAAGCAACCAAGATATTGAAAAATTACTGCAAGATAATGCACAAAAATTAATTCAGAATAAAACGAAAGCTAAAGATGAGAGTTATGTTCGTTCTGCATTTGATCAGTATCATGTCGTTAAGAAAGAAGCTGATCAATCAGGTTCAACACACTATACGCTAGAACCAAATAAAGACAACGTAACAGCGTCTGATAGCCGAATTAAAGTACATGTAAATAACGATAATAAAGTTACTTTAATTAATGGTAATTTAGATAAGCCAAAAATCGAAACAACGAATAAAGTTCAATTATCTAAAAACGATGCAGAAGATAAAGCTCTCTCAGCCTTAGGCATCGATAAAAATAAAATTAGTAATATTAAAGGATATCCTGTTATTAGTGATAATAAACTTGATATTAATAGTGATAAGAAAAAACTTGTTTACGATGTTGAGATTAACTACATACACCCTAAACTTGCACATTGGAAAGTCCAAATTGACGCAAATACAGGTGACGTAATTCGAAAACAAAACTTAATCGAACATGCTAGTGCTACAGGTAAAGGTACAGGCGTAAATGGCGATGTGAAATCACCTTTAAATATTACAAACACACTAGGTAAATATACCTTACACGATACATCTCAAGATACTGAAATCGAAACGCGTTCAGCAAATAGTACTGAATCATTATCATTACCAATTATCAATGGTTCAACTAATTTCAATAAAGATAATCAAAAAGCTGGTGTCGATGCACATTATTACGCTAATTCAGTCTATCACTATTACTTAGACAAGTTTAATCGCAAAAGTTTAGATAATAATAATAAAAAAATTGATTCTGTAGTACATTATGGAAAGCAATATAATAATGCCGCATGGACTGGTCAATATATGGTTTATGGTGATGGAGATGGCAAACAATTTGCACCTCTATCAGGTGCTAAAGATGTAGTAGCTCATGAATTAACACACGCAGTAACTGAAAATACTGCAGCACTTGAATATCATGACCAACCTGGAGCTTTAAATGAATCATTCTCAGATGTCTTTGGCTATTTCAATGATCCTGATAATTGGTTGATGGGAGAAGATGTGTATACACCAGGTAAAGATGGCGACGGATTACGTAGTCTATCAAATCCAGAGAAATATAATCAACCTGCTAATATGGCTGATTATTATAAAGGCACAGACGATGAAGGCGGCGTACATATCAATAGTGGTATCCCTAATAAAGCTGCTTATCTAACTATAAAATCAATTGGCAAATCAAAAGCAGAACAAATTTACTATTTAGCATTAACACAATACCTAACACCTAAATCACAATTCACTGATGCAAAAGCCTCATTAAAAGCGGCTGCAAATCAATTATATGGTGATAATAGTACTGAAACACAAGCAATTGAAAAAGCTTGGAATGATGTAGGCGTTACAGACTAGTAACTGACAATTTGAAACATATTTTCTAATTTAAAAATGCCACGCCCAAAGATTGAATTAATCTTTGGGCGTGGCTATATTTATATTCCTCTATTGCACTTATTTATTCACATCATAATTTCGATTAAGCACATGTTTAGCATATCCATTACATACTAAATCACTACTAGTCAAAGCTCATATATAATAGATTATCTTGAATAAATGTCCTTAATCGCTCATATTGCGGTTCAAAGAACGCACCAGATTGGATTAACTCAGCAGCTTCATCCCTTGCAACTTCAAGCATTTTATAATCTTCAACTACATTGGCTACGAGGAAATCAGGCAGTCCACTTTGCTTTACACCAAAGAAATCACCAGGACCACGCATTTCTAGGTCTCTCTCACTCAATTCAAAGCCATCTGTCGTTTGAGTCATGATATTCATTCTTTCAATTCCTGTTTCAGTTTTCGGAGAAGCAATTAACACACAATAACTTTGATGTTCACTTCTACCAACACGACCACGCAACTGATGTAATGTAGACAACCCAAAACGATCAGCATCATAGATCATCATAAACGTAGCATTGGGTACATTGACTCCTACTTCGACAACAGTAGTTGATACTAAAATATCAATCTCATGATTACTAAATCGTTGCATCACTTCATCCTTATCATCAGATGATAACTTACCATGTAAGAGCCCTACTTTTCCTTCACCATAATATTGTTCTAATGATTCATATAGTGCTACTACGTTTTGTACGTCTTCTAAATGCTCAGAACTTTCAATCAAAGGACAAATGACATAGGCTTGTCGCCCTTTTCTTAATTCAGCTGTCATTTGATTTAACACACTGTCATACGCTTCATGCTTAGACCATGAGGTAATAATTGGCTTTCTTCCTTTTGGTAACTGCTTTATTGAGGATACATCCATTTCTCCAAAGACAGATATTGCCAATGTTCTAGGTATTGGTGTGGCAGTCATAAAGAGTACATTAGTCATCGCACCCTTTTCTCTTAATAATTGTCGCTGATTCACACCAAAGCGATGTTGTTCATCCGTAATTACCAAACCAATATTATGAAATATAACATCATCCTGTATTAATGCATGTGTCCCTATAATACAATCGATTTCATTATTTTCAAGTTGTTCTAAAAGTAGTTTTCTTTTTTTCCCCTTTACCGATCCAGTAAGCAGTGCTACATTCATGCGATCACCAAATATTCCAACTAAACTTTCAGCGTGTTGTTCTGCTAAAATTTCAGTTGGCACCATCAATGCAGACTGATAACCCGCTGTTTTTAAAGCATACATACAAATAGCTGCAACCACTGTTTTACCTGATCCAACGTCTCCTTGTAGTAAACGGTGCATGCGTAATGGTGCCTTTAAGTCTCTGAAAATTTCATTCACACTATTTTTCTGAGCATCCGTTAATTCAAATGGTAAATCTTTAATGAATTGTTTGACTAATTCAATATCATAATCTACTTCGATCGCTTCATCTGATGTTTTTTCAATTCGATTCAACCACTGCATTCTCAATTCAAACATAAATAACTCAGTAAAGGCATATGTACGCCTTGCTTTAAGCAATGATTGTTTATCAGGAGCAAAATGCAACGCATGTAATGTATCATTTAATGTTTCTAATTTATATTTTGCTCTTAACTCATCTGATAGCCACTCATGAATTGTAACTTCACCCAAAACCTGTCGAATCATTTCTCTTAAAGGTTTCTGTTTGATACCTTCTTTTATTCGATATACCGGTTCAAATTGAGTCTCTGATTCACTACTTTGAGTAAAAAACATCCGCATTCCATTGATTTCTTGTTTACTACGGTTCCATTTACCTTTTACTGTAACCATACCGTGCAATTCTATTTTTTTCTTTAAATACGGTTGATTAAAAAAAGTACACTTAACCGCAATATGATTTACCATAATATGCACAGTCAATTTAGATTTATTTCTACCAAAAAAAGCGACAGTAGGCGTTGAATAAACTTCACCCACTACTGTCACTGTCGCCTGATCTTCCGCCTGATTTAAATCTATTACAGTATTATCATCATAGCGTGTCGGTAAATATAATACTAAATCTTCTACCGTATAAATATTCAATTCATTTAGTACAGCCAAACGTTTAGGTCCTAAACCCTTTATCTGTGCTAAAGGGAAAGGACTATCTATTAAGTTGATTTTCGACATTTTAATCACCAAATATTTCTTGTTTTAATCGTTGGCCTGTAGGTGTACCTGCTAGACCTCCTCTTCCAGTTTCACGCAGAGCAGATGGCATCGTTTGGCCAATCTTATACATTGCTTCAATAACTTCATCCGTAGGTATTCTTGAAGTCACGCCAGCTAATGCCATATCGGCAGACACGATTGCATTTGAAGCGCCAGCGGCATTTCTTTTTACACATGGCACTTCAACTAAACCTGCAACTGGATCACATACTAAACCTAGCATATTTTTCAAACAAATTGCAAAGGCTTCGGCAGATTGTTGTGGCGTTCCACCTGCTAATTCAACTGTTGCACCAGCCGCCATTGCAGCTGCAGAACCTACTTCAGCTTGACAACCACCAGCAGCCCCTGAAATGGATGCATTATTAGCTACGACAAAGCCGAATGCACCAGAAGTTAATAAGAAATTTAACATATCCTTTCTACTAGGTTCTAGACGAGGTTTTAAACCAAATAATACACCTGGTACAACTCCCGCAGAACCTGCAGTAGGCGTTGCACAAATTTTCCCCATAGCTGCGTTAACTTCGTTAGTTGCAACTGCTTTACTTACAGCATCTAATAACGTTGGCCCTGCCAATGACTTACCTGATTTAATGTACTCTTGTAATAAGACTGCATCTCCACCAGTTAATCCTGTTGTAGAGGTTACACCTTTTAGTCCTTCTTCTAAGGCATTTTCCATTGTTTGTAAATTTTTATCCATATGAGCATATATTTCTGCTTCTGATAATCCTGTAACTTCCATCTCTTGCTCTAACATAATTTCGTGAATTTTTTTATTTTGTGATTCACATAATGCAATTAATTCTTCCACACTTTTAAACATGTAATAACCTCCATCATGCGTCTCCCATGAGTGAAACCGTCACTACACCATCGACGTTTTTAATTTTTTCTATTATTTCATCGTTAATCGCATCATCTAACTCGCAAGTCATTAATGCTTGGTCTCCTTTTTCTTTTCTTGAAACTTGCATACTACCAACATTAATACTTGAATCTCCTAAGATATTTGCTACACGTCCGATTGTTCCAAAAGTATCCTTATGGAATACTAACAATGCAGGATAATTACCGCTAATAGCAATGTTAAATCCATTGATAGCTACAACTTCAATTTTACCTCCACCTATTGAGACACCTTCAACCGAAATTTCCTTTTCACTATCTCTCATATTAATAATCGCCGTATTTGGATGCGATCTTTCTTCAGCCATCTCAATAAAGTTAACCTTGACACCCATTTCTTCAGCCGTTTCTAAACTTGTCCGTATTCTATCATCATCTGTATCATAGCCAAGCAAACCACCGACTAATGCTACATCTGTACCATGGCCTCTATATGTTTCCATAAATGAACCATATAAATAGATATCTACTTGCTTAGGTAGATAATTAAATAAATCACGCGCTACAAGTCCGATTCTAACCGCGCCTGCTGTATGAGAAGAAGATGGGCCGACCATTGTAGGACCGATAATATCAAAGACTGTTTTATACTTCATAATTTATACCCCACTCTTATTTTTAATGTTTCTAATGTGTTGCGCTTACATTTTTGAACGTTGCTATTATTATAACAACTTACTAATCGTTTATAAACCAATTCCGGTTGTAATAATCACTTAAAAACTAAAGCATATTATAGCGCACAATTAATTGTGCACTTATAAGCAAAGCCAATAGTTAATAATAATGGAATTTACTTTTGCAATCAATATGCTAACACATAAAAATATACGCAATTAGATTAATACATCTAACTACGTATATTATGTACCTTACTTTTTAATAGTCTACCTTCACTATTCTACCGAAAATAAATATGGATAAACGGGTTGATCTCCTTGATGAACATCAAGTTCAACATCTTCATAATTTGCTTCTACCCATGATACAATCGCTTCTGTTTCTGATTGATTCGCCTCCGCACCAACTATAAGTGTGACAATTTCACTATCTTCAGCAATCATCGTTTCTAATAAACTTTGCGCTGCATCAATTAACACTGGGTTGCTAGTTACAATTTTATCCTCAATCAAGCCCATAAATTCATCTTTCTTAATTTCAATGCCGTCTATTTTTGTATCACGTACAGCATATGTAATTGCACCCGATGATACCACACTAAGTGTTTCGTTCATACGCGCTTTATTATCTGACAATGAATCTGCTTCATCATAATTGAATAAAGCCGCAATACCTTGAGGTATCGATTTACTTGGTACGACTACCGCTTCAGCATCTACAATGCTAGCTGCTTGTTCGCTCGCCATCATTATATTTTTATTATTTGGTAATATAATTGCACGTTTACATTTAGATTGTTCAATTACTTTAACAATGTCCTCTGTTGATGGATTCATCGTTTGACCACCACTTATAACATGCGTTGCGCCCATTGATTTAAATAACTCAGAAATACCATCACCCATTGAGATGGTAATCACTGCCGTTTCGACTTCATGTGATGCAGTGTTGTTTGATGAATTGCTCTCTTCTTTTTTAACAACTTCTCGATGTTGTTCACGCATATTTTCCACTTTAAGCTTTATCAATTCACCATATTGTTGACCGTAATTGAATACATCACCAGGTTTTTCAGTGTGTACATGAACCTTAACAATTTCATCATCATTAATTACGAGTAAAGAATCTCCAAATGCACTCATGTCATTTCTAAATTGTTGTTCATCGAATGCTTTTTTATCTTTACCAAAGCGTACCATCATTTCTGTACAATAGCCGAATTCAATATCCTCTGTATTAATTACACCATGAAAATCATGTGCTTCATTGACTAATGTGTCTTTATCTAATTTTGTAACTTGTGCATCTATTGTTTCGCCTTTTAATGCACTTAAAAAGCCTTCATAAACAAGTACTAAACCTTTACCACCACTATCTACTACACCTACTTCTTTAAGTACAGGTAATAGATTCGGTGTATTTTCCAAAGATTTTTCGGCTTCTGCTACGATAAATGACAATAATTCTATACAATCCGTTGTTTCTGTAACTTTTGCTTGAGCTGCTGCTCCTGCATCTCTTGCCACTGTCAAGATTGTGCCTTCAACTGGCTTTAATATCGCTTTATATGCAGTATCTACCCCTGCTTGAAAGCTATCTGCTAATTGTTGTGCATTAATCACTTCTAAGTCTTCTAGCTGTTTACAAAATCCTCTGAAAATCTGAGATAAAATAACACCAGAATTACCTCTTGCCCCCATAAGTAATCCTTTAGAAAAAGTTTTACCTAATTCTCCTATATGTTGAGATAAATTTTGCTCTACTGCTTCTCTACCTGATGTCATTGTTAAATTCATATTCGTCCCTGTATCACCGTCTGGTACTGGGTAAACATTTAATGAATCAACTAAATCCGCATGATTTGATAAATTTTGCGCTCCTTGAATTATCATTTCAGCAAATAATTTACCATTAATTTCGCTAACCATTGTACGTTATCCTCCTAGTTTTTCACGCCATTATTCACTCGTACACCTTGTACAAATATATTAATTGAGTTTACTTTTACTTTTAATGTTTGTTCTACTGTATATTTTATTGTTGATTGTAAATTGCTTGCGACTTCAGAGATTTTTGTTCCGAAACTCACAATGATATACATATCTATATTTACTAAACCATTTTCTTCCTTAACAATAATTCCCTTTGCATAATTATCGTATCCTAAAATTTCTGCTATGCCATCTCTAACTTGTTGTCTAGAAGCCATGCCTACAATCCCATAACATTCTACTGCTTTACTGCCTACGACCGAAGCTATTACCTCATTTGAAATGTCTATACTACCATAATCATTCGTGATCTCTAATGTCATCTTTATAGGCCTCCTAGTAATTTGTTATTAAATCATATTTAATTTGCTTCTGATGATAATTTATTATATTTATCCACATTGTACAATTATAGCATAAATTGATTTTAACAAAAGCATTACTGTTATAAAACAGTAATTTTTTTCATGAAAATATTGCTATATAAAAATATCTATGGTACATTATTTGAGTATGTAGTAGATACGTGTATTTATATTTATTAAAGGAGGTACTTTCATGGGCAAACAATGTTTCGTAACAGGTCGTAAAGCTTCAACTGGAAACAATCGTTCACACGCTTTAAATTCTTCTAAAAGAAGATGGAATGCTAACCTTCAAAAAGTTAGAATTCTTGTAGACGGAAAACCTAAAAAAGTTTGGGTTTCTGCACGTGCTTTAAAATCTGGTAAAGTAACTAGAGTTTAATAAATATAATGCACGAAAAAGACCAGTCCTTATGTGGAGGATTGGTCTTTTTTTATTTATTTTATTGTAAAGTTATGACTTATCTCTACTACGAATCACTAATACATTGCCTTTAAAAATCTCAATCTTTCCAAAATCATCAGCTATTTCATTAGAAATCGTTAATGTAGAGCCCTTTAACAAAGTTTCATGATCTAAATTATATTTGAAATGAGTTAGTGAAATTTCAGTTGGTACTGTTGTTGGTACAAATGAGATATATGGTAACGTTGGATTGCGCTTTACAAAATGTTGCCCCGCCGACAAATAGCGAATCTCATTGCAGTCATCAATTAACGCTATTGTTAAGTCTTGCATTTCAAATTCAGGCTTTTCTAAAATTTGGATTGCACCTAAAAAATGATCTAATCTGCCACCCGTGGCACCATATATTTCAATTTCCCTATAACCATAGGCTATTGCTTGTTCCACACCCAATGCTAAATCCGTATCATCCTTTTCCGGATTCAACGGATTAAGTGTGATTTGCCGTTCAATCAAAGCACGTTCATCCTCATTTATAGAATCAAAGTCTCCTACCGCAAATTGTGGTGTGATCTTATGTTCAATTAATACTAATGTTCCACGATCTATCCCTATCCATCGCTCATTAGACTTTCTCTTTAAAATATCAATTGGTAAATTTCTATCCCCACAAAGCAAGTTGACTTTCATCTTTATCAACCTTTCAACAATTTTGTAACTTGTTTATAATCATCTTGTTTAAAGAAATAAGAGCCAGCAACTAGCATCGTTGCGCCATGTTCAATTACATTTTTAACGGTTTCATTATTTATACCACCATCTACTTCTATATCAAAATCGAGTTCCATTCTATCTTTAATAGAAGTTAATTGATCTAATTTTTCGATGCTATCACTGATAAAGCTTTGTCCTCCAAACCCAGGATTTACAGTCATCACTAAGACATAATCTACCATTCTAATAACTGGCAATATTGCATCTACAGGTGTGCCAGGGTTTAATACCACACCTGCCTTTATATTTTGCGATTTGATTTGTTCAATCACTCTATGAATATGCGGCGTTGCTTCTACATGTACAGAAATCATGTCTGCACCATGTTGTGCAAATAAATCAACATATTTCTCAGGTTCCTCTATCATTAAATGCACATCAATAGGTAATTTTGTCCCTTTTCTGACCGCATCCAAAATAGGAAGACCAATCGATATATTTGGTACAAATCGCCCATCCATAACATCGAAATGTACACCATCGACGCCTGCTGCTTCTAAATCCTTTAATTCTTGTTGTAAATTTAAAAAATCTGTTGATAATAAAGATGGATATAATTTTGCCACTAGTATCTTTCCTTTCTATTTGCTATCTCATTGAATAGTTGTACATAATGATCATATCTAAATTGTGCAATATTACCCAATTCAACTTCGGATTTTACCTGACATTTCGGTTCCTTGATATGATTACAATTTCTAAATTTGCACTGTTCACCGAATTCATTTATCTCTAAGAAATAATGTTTTACTTCGTCTTTTTGTATATGATCAAAATCCAATGCACTAAATCCAGGGGTATCAGCTATAAAGCCATTTGACCTTTCATATAATTCAACATGTCGCGTTGTATGTCTTCCTCGATTCAGTGATTTAGATATATGTTGTGTCTCTAATTCTAATTCTGGAAAATAATGATTGAGTAATGTCGATTTTCCAACTCCAGATTGTCCACTTAACACAGCTAATCCTGAACCCCATGCTTGAAACACATCATTAACATCGTCGTTAACACCTATAAATTGTGTTTTATAACCTATTGCTTCGTAAATAGCTAGATTCTGTTTAATCTGACTCGCAATAGTGTCAGTAGTTAAATCCTTTTTCGTTACTAAAATACGCGGACGCAAATGATATGAATGTGCAATAACTAAAAATCGATCTAATAATTGTGTTGAAAAATCGGGCTCCACCGCACTCATAACAATAATGAGATGATCAATATTACTTACAGGTGGCCTCTTCAATTCATTCTTTCTATCATGAACGTGGTGAATATAGCCTTCAGTTACATTCTCCACTTCAAAATCTACGACATCACCAACAATAGGCGAAAATTTATTTTTCCTAAATAATCCACGCGGCTTTGTATCATATAGTTCTCCATCTACATCTACACGATAAACGCCACTAATTGATTTTATGATGCGACCTGTCTTCACTTAGGCACCCCTCTTTTAAATACTATTACTTTATATATTATAGCAAAGCAAATTCATTTTAAATATGAATAAAGCATCTTTATAGAAAATTCATACATTTCTTTTTTAGTATGCTAAGAATTTAATCGTAAAAATTGACTATAATCATAGATTGATTACAAAAAGCATTCTCATATGGTACAACTTTCGAACTATATCACTACACAATTATACAAATACTTTAATAACTTTGTATTATCACACTAAACCATGAGCCTATTTTCATATAATTAAATACTGCTTTGAAATCACTATGACAATGAGACATATTAAACATTTTTATCTCAATAAATAACAAAAGCACCTAGAATAGTTTGATATTGAAACCAAACTGTTCTAGGCGCTATATTTAAAGGCGATTTATATTCTAAAAATCATAAGGAATATCTTTATCTGCAACGATTTTATTATCGACACGAATTGTGTAACCTGCAGTCTTTCCTTTTTCAATCGTCATCGGAATTTTAACTGTCTTGTTATCTTTAATCTTGAAAGTTTGTGCAGCCGAAGTACCTGGATTGTCTTTATCTCTGATATATACTTTAACTTCTTGTGCTTTATCATCCTTACCTGAATATGGCACTTGATATGTCTCTGTATATTCTTTTGTTGCCTCTTCGTCTTTATCCTCAGATTTATCTTTGTCATCGTCCTTATCTTGATCATCATCTTTATCATCTGCTTTAGGAGCACCAGAAGATACTGTAAAGGCAATCGTAGAACCTTCATCTACTTCTTCAGCTTTTGGAGATTGACTAATAACATTACCTTTTTTAATCTTATCGTGTTCTTGTTCTTCATTGACTACAACTTTAAAGCCTTTACTTTCTAAAGCTGATTTTGCAGATTTAAATGATTTTTTCTCATAATTAGGAACATAAACTTGTTTCACACCTAATGATTCTATTAGTTGTATGCCACTATCTTTAATCTTCACTTTATCGCCAGGATTAATATTTTGATCTTCTATTAAACCTTTAGCAGTATTATTTTTAGTATAGCGCGTATCTACTTTCACATCATCGATACCCAGTTTTTTCAAACGATCAAGTGCTTCATCTTTAGAAACACCATACAAACTTGGCATTTCAACCATTTTCGGGCCTTTTGATAAAATGAGATCAACTTTACTATTTTGTTCAAGTCGTTCGCCCTTTTCCGGTTTTGTTTTAATGATTTTATTTTCTGGATATTTATCACTATATTCACGTGAAATCTTTCCTAGTTCTAGCTTATTGTCATTAAGTATTTTCTCTGCTTGCTTTTCTGTTTTGCCCGATAAATCTGGCGTTTCAAGATATTTATTGCCAAACATCCCCATTGCCATAAACCCAAACAAGCCAAATAGTAATAATACGAGTATCCCTGCATAGATAATCTTTTTACGTTTTGAGCGCTTTTTTGCTGGGACTGCATAAAATGGTTCTTCACTCGATTGAAACGCTTGCTGATTGACAATTGGAATTTGCATTGTTTGCTTTAAATTCTTATTTTTGTCTTCTTTTGTTTTGTTCGCCAACTCCGTTTTATCAATTGCGATGGTTTTCGTATTTGTTTCATCAGATTGATATGTCGGTTCTGATTGTCTTGACGAAGATAATGCTGTGTCTAAATCTGCTTCCATTTCATTTACAGTTTGGTAGCGATCTCGTTTATCCTTTTCAGTAGCTTTTAAGACAACGTTGCTCAAGGATTGTGGCACCTCTGAACGTTGTTCTGTAGCATTCGGCATAGGATCTTGAATGTGTTTAATTGCTATACCAACTGCAGTTTCTCCTGAAAATGGTGGTTTCCCGACTAACATTTCATACAAGACTACACCTATAGAATAAATATCTGTGCCATTATCCGTCATTTCTCCACGTGCTTGTTCAGGAGAAAGGTATTGAACCGTACCTAAAACATGATTGGTTTGTGTCATCGTGGTTTCACTTAACGCTTTAGCGATACCAAAATCAAGTATTTTCAATGTTAGATCATCAGTGACAAGAATATTTTGTGGTTTAATATCCCTGTGCACAATCTGAGTTTCATGTGCATGTTTAATTCCATCAATAATCTGCTTTGTAAATGAAATAACCGTTTGTAAATCAAGCGATTTATGCTGTTGAATATACTCTGCCAAAGTAGGACCTTTAATATATTCCATTACTAAAAAGAAATTTTCATCATTTTCTGTTACATCAAAAACGTTAACAATATTATTATGCGATAACTGACTTAAGTTATGTACTTCACGCTCAAAACGCTTGATCGTCGCTTCCTTTTCCCCAGGAGGAATTCGAATTGCTTTAATCGCAACATTTCGGTCGAGTATTGAATCTTCAGCAAGATAGACTGTACTCATTCCCCCACCACCAAGCTTCTTAATCACTTTGTAGCGTTCATTTATTAAGTTGCCTATCATACTTTATCTCCTTCAATCTCAGCCAATATTACACTAACATTATCATTAGAATCATTAGCTAAAGCTAAGTTAATTAAATTCTGTCCATGTTGCTCTAAGGTATGATCAGTCATCAATTCTTCTTGGATTGCTTGATTCAAGGTGAAATCAGTCAATCCGTCAGAATTTAACAATAGATAGTCAAAGAACTTCGTTTTTTTAACAAAGACATCAGGTGTCACTAATTTATCCGTTCCCATAACCTTAGTAATAATATTTCGTTGCGGATGGTGAAATGCTTCTTCTGGAGTGATTTGTCCCATCATCACTAAGTGATTAACAAAGGAATGGTCATTTGTTATTTGTTCAATTTCTCTACTGTTGACCAAATATGCTCTGGAATCTCCAACATTGGCCACAACGATAAAATGATCAAAAACCAATGCACAAACACATGTAGTTCCCATACCTTTGTATTCAGGATTTTCTACTGATTGTCGATACAAGTCACGATTGATTGCTTTCAAAGTAGTTCTCAACCATGTTTCAGCTTGCTCCTCTTCTACTAGGTTTTCAGCTTCAAAGCGACGTTTTAACTCATCTGTTACAAATTGACTCGCAACTTCCCCTGCTAAATGACCGCCCATACCATCACATAACACTAATAATTGTTGCTCAGTTTGATTGTAAAAAACGCCACCTGCATCTTCATTTTTATCACGATATCTTCCCATGTCAGTAAAAAAATGTGCTTTTAGCATGTCACTACCTCGTTTCTACTTTTCGTTCCTTTGCTCTAAGTTGCCCACAAGCAGCATCAATGTCTGCACCTTGTTCACGGCGAATCGTTGCATTAATACCTAATCGTTTTAATTCTTTTTCAAATTTAAAGATATCTTCTTTTGGTGTTTTAACGTAATTTCTTTCTGGCACGTGGTTTACAGGTATTAAATTGACGTGACAGTTTAACTTCTGAATTAAATGCGCTAACTCTCTCGCATGCTCCACCTGATCATTAACGCCTCCAAATAAACCATACTCAAATGTTACACGTCTATTTGTTTTTTCTTGATAATATTTAATTGCTTCCATCAGTTTTTCAACATTATAAGCTCTATTAATCGGCATTAATTGTGAACGAATTTCATCTTTAGCGCCATGTAAACTCACTGCAAAATTAATTTGTATATCTTCTTCTGCAAAATCATAAATACGTGGAATAATTCCTGAAGTAGACACGGTAATATGGCGTGCGCCAATATTTAAACCATTATCATGATTCACTATTTTCAAGAAATCCATCATTTCATCGTAGTTTTCAAACGGTTCACCGATACCCATGATAACGATTTGAGAAACACGTTCATCTGTTTCATCTAATGCCTTTTGAACAGTTAGTACCTGTGAAACGATTTCTCCAGCTTCAAGGTTACGCTTTAGACCCCCAAGTGTAGACGCACAGAATGTACATCCAATTCGACAACCTACTTGTGTTGTAACACATACAGAGTTCCCATATTCATGACGCATCAACACTGTTTCAATTGTGTAGCCATCTTGTAATTCGAAGAGGAATTTTATTGTACCATCTCGACTTTCTTGTTTAACAACAGTTGTAAGTGTCGTCATTGCAAAGTTATCTTTTAAAATTTCTCTTAATTCTTTTGATAAATTTGTCATTTCATCAATACTATTTACACGTTTTTCATATAACCATTCAAAAATTTGTTTCGCTCTAAACTTTTGTTGACCATGGTCTTGTAACCAATTTTGCATTTCGTCATATCTTAATGAATAAATGGATTGCTTTTCAAAATTGGGAAGAAACTTATTCTTTTTCTTCTTCTCTGCAGTAATCATATATTAATTTTCCTTTCTTTTAATCCTAGTTATGAAAAAGCCATCTGAGTTAAAGTCTTGAGGTAATATTTGCATGGTTTTTACTTTTTCGCCAGTTATTGGATGTTCAAATCCATCAAATTCAAAGTCTTTATTTTCTTTTAAAAATGTATAAATTACATTTTCATTTTCTAATTGTTCTATTGTACACGTAGAGTAAACTAAAGTTCCACCAGGTTTCAAATTATGTTTAACATTATTCAAAATCTCCAACTGAATCTCTACTAAAGCATTGATTCCGTTTTGCGATTGTTCATATTTAATTTCAGGTTTATGTCTTAAAACACCCAAACCACTACATGGTGCATCAACTAAAATCTTATCATACACTTTATCATATTTTTCAGTCGCATCATGTTGAAAAGCAGAAATGTTAGATAATCGTAATTTTCTAATATTAAAATCAATCAAGTCAATTTTATGTTCGTGGATATCTGTGGCATCTACATGACCCGTTTGATTTAAAACTTCTGCGATATGACATGCTTTTCCACCGGGTGCACTACACGCATCAAGCACCATATCACCTTCATTGATATCCATGAGTTCCGCAACAAACATTGAACTCTTATCTTGGATAGATACTAGACCATCTTTAAACATACGTGATTCAATAATCGGTTTTCCACTTACATGTAAACAAATATCTAAATCTCTATCTTGTTCAACAATATAGTCATCATCAACTAAGCGTCTTATCGCATCATCTATTGAAATTCTTGTTAAATTTACTCGTACAGTCTGACCTACTTTTGTTAAATAAGAGGTAGCAATCGCTTCTGTTTTTTCTATACCAAAATGTGTTGTCCAGTGATCGACTAACCATTTAGGCAAGCTATATTGCAAGGCAATACGTTTCTTATCATCAGCAATTTCACTAAAATCAGGTAACTCGCTGCGCATTACATTTCGTAATATACCATTAACAACGTTACCATTATGTGGTCCACCTTTGTATTTTGCAATATTTACGGCTTCATTTATTATGGCATGTTCAGGTATCTTATCTAAGTATACATATTGATAAATACTCATCCATAGTAATTGTCTGACCCAACCTTTTAATTTTGTTTGGACAAATGGTTTCAAGATATAATCTAAGGTATATTTTCTCTTCAATGTCCCATATACCAATTCAGTCAATAAGCCTTTATCCGCTCTAGTCATCTCATATTCAGATAAAACCTCATTGATAACAATATTACTATATGCTTTATCATTTAATATGTCTTGCAATGTCTCAAATGCTAAGCTTCTTACATTTATTTCAGATGTCATGTTAATACCTTCCCGACTAATGATGTTTGAACACCACTTAAATAGTTAGCAGCTAGCATACGTTTTTTTCCTGATACTTGGATATCAGTTAAAGCAATCGCATCATTTGATCCTGTAGCTACAATTATTGCTTTTTTAGTTGTTTCTATAATTGAACCTGGCTCGCCTGATTTCCCTTTTTCAATATAAGCGGCAAATACCTTCAAATTACCATCTTCAAATTGTGTATAGGCAACAGGCCATGGAGATAAACCTCGAATGTGATTGTAAATCGTTTCAGCAGATGCAGTCCAATCAATTTTCTCATCTTCTCTACTAATATTCGATGCGAATGTTGCTTTATTATCATCTTGTGGAATACTATCATTTGTACCATTTATAATAGAAGGCAATGTCTCTTTTAGTAAATCTGCACCTAAAAAGCTCAACTTATCATGCATTGTTCCAACATTATCTTGTGATTCAATTTCAATTTCACTCTGTGAAATAATATTACCAGCATCTAACTTTTTCACCATATACATAATTGTAATTCCTGTTGTTGGCTCACCATCAATTATAGCTTGATGTATCGGTGCACCACCTCGATATTTAGGTAATAAAGATGCATGTACATTGATAGCTCCAAGTTTAGGCGCCTTTAATAAAGACTCAGGTAATAATTGTCCGAATGCAGCTGTGACAATTAAATCTGCATTTAGGTCAATTAGAGTTTGTAAATCTTCAGAGTCTGATAATTTTTCTGGTTGATACACTGGGATACCATGTTGTACAGCAACTTCCTTAACCGGTGGTGGTGTTAGTTTACGCTTTCTTCCTACAGGTCGATCAGGCTGTGTTACAACCGCTATCACGTTATGTTCCGCAATTAACATTTCCAATACCTTTGTTGAAAAATCAGGTGTACCCATAAATATAATTTTACTCATTGTCAAAAAACGCCTCCACTTCAGCTTCAGATAATATTTTTTCTGCCTTATCCGTAAATAACTTACCTTCAAAATGATCAACCATATGGAGTATCATTCGAGCCACATCATCATATGCAGTCATTTCAACTTCATTACCTTGTTTATCGTTAGCCTTTATCACGATCATCTTGCTTCTTGTCACATTTCCATAAACATTAGGTAGACTTACAGAGCCCTCTAAATCCGTCACTTGTTCATTTGATTCATTAATTATTACTGGATTAATTAATTGCAATAAACCATCGATTTCCATATCTATAATCGCTACTTGTTGGTCAATACCAATTTGAGGTGCACAAAGTGCCGAAGCTTCCAAATCATACATTGTATCTTCCAAATCTAGTAACAATTGTTCTAATTCTGAATCAAAAGTTGTAACTGGTGCTATTTGTTTCTTTAAAATAGGATGTTGGTCACTAACAAGTCGTTTAATCGTCATCGAATCGGCTCCTTATAAAAATTCATCAAACTATTATAACTTATTTTAACTAAAAATGCATTACGCATATTCTAAACACGCAATAAATTCAATAACAATCTGCACGTTATTATTACTATTTTTTCTACGAACTATTGTCAAGTCATCATCTCATTAGTCAATCATACAAGCGAACATGTATTGTTTTATTTTTAAAAATAACTAAAGCTCGCCAGATTGAATTCTGACGAGCTTCATTATGTAGTATTAAATTCTACAGATTATTTTCATTTTTATTATCATACAGATAAGCGTTTAATCTGATTACCTTCAGCATCAAAATTTTCTAATGCTAACCAGTCTTCCATTATCATTTTGAGTGTTGGCCATTCAACATCTAACATGGAAAGCCACACGGTATTTCTATTTCTATTTTTATAAATGACATGATTTCTAAAGGTACCTTCATATTTAAAGCCTAAACGTTGTGCTGCTTTAATAGATGGTTGGTTAAGCGAATCACATTTCCATTCATATCTCCGGTACCCTAACGTTTCAAATATATAGCCTGCCAATAAATAATGGACCTCTGTTGCAATTCTAGTTCTTTTCATCTTATTGGAAAAATGGACATGTCCCACTTCAATCGAAGCATTTTTTGGATTAATACGTAATAACGATAATAAACCAAGTGCTTCATTCGTATTATGGTCGACAATTGCAAAGAAATATGGATCTGTTGAGGCAATACGTTGTTCAATATATGCTTGAAACTGTGTATAATTTTGAGGTTGCTCATCTGGTAAATATGTCCAATTCGGTAAATCTTCTGGCGTGCTGAAATGATCAAATAAATCATCTACATGTTTCATGTCTAATTTTTCCAATCTACTATACTGTCCAGTTAAAGTTTGTACATTTGGAAATTCAGGCATATTAAATTCACGTAAAGCCTCACCAATTGGTTGGTCAAATTCATTATAATTCATTTACTTATCTTTCCCCTTTTTCTTTAGGTTCAAGTAATATAGCAAAATTCAAACGAAGTCATCTCCGTTTTATATAACGCTTGATTTATAAGGAAAACTATAACCATTCGTTACCTAAACACTAAAATTAGTTCCTATAATCATTCCACCTTTAACTGTAAAGCGAAATATAAAAATAGGCAATTATTTTTGTGTTAGATCAGATCGTCTGTCGTAGTATTAAAAAATTCAGCTAAAATTTGTACTTCTTCGTTTCCTAATTTAACCTTCTTAGTCTCAATTTGTTTAATGACTTCAGGACTTAATTTGGTATTATATAATGATGCTAAACGATTCGATAATTCTTCAATACTTAATCCAATCGCTTCTCTATTACTAAGTAAACTCATAAGCACAGCCCCTCATACATATTATTTGATTGAAAATCAGTTAACATATTTATGACGTTTAATTCATTTAATATCTAAAAACCACCTTAAAAAATATGAATACAATTTATATTGTTCTCGTTAATATTTAATATAACTGTAATTACAAATAAATGCAAACTAAAATTTGATATTTTTTTTATAAATTCATAAGAAAGTTGACTTAATCCTTATAATTTTAGTCGGTTTTATTTATTTTAAAATGTATTAAAATAAATAGCAAGGTTAATTAGAAATTATTTTAAGATTTTATTACCCTCATTTTAAAATACGAGAAACAATAAAAAACAACTCACTTTTATTAAATCATTAAAGTGAGTTGTTTAAACTTAATTATATTTAATTTTCTTAAACAGTATTATCTAATAGTGATTTAGTGGATTAACTAATCATTAATTAATAATTGTAGCGTTTTTATTACTCCACTCTCATCATTATTTTTTGCAATCAAATTAGCTTGTGCTTTTAATTCCGGGTATGCGTTATCCATTGCGACTTTATATTTCGCAGCTTTAAATAGGTCAATATCATTTAATCCATCTCCAAAAGCAATCGTTTCTGAAATTTCGATGCCTAAATGTTCTTGAATTTTATTTATAGTTGTTCCTTTATTGATTCCTTGCTTCGTAATATCAATCCAACTATCTTCTGAAGCAATGATATATACATTCGCATAACCTTTCGCAAGTAGTTGTGCAGTATATTTACATTTTTGTTGTGCATCATGTACTGTAATCTTTAAAAAATCATCTTTAATTTCTTCAAAACTTTCAATAAGGGTAACATTATGATAAGAACCACGAACAATTTGTAATTCGGAAGGATTCAAGTTATTTAATACAAATGCCGTCTCATCCGTACAGGCGATAATTGTCTGTGCTTCATCTATATGTCTTAAATCATCTATTATCTTTTTCCCTAAACGATTTTCGATTGCAGCTTTATATAGTACTTGCTTGTTATATTTAATTTTAGTTGCGCTATCACCAATAATATATACATCATTCGTGTGTTCACCTATTAACGCCTCAACCCTTTCACACTGTTTTCCCGTACAAAAAACAAATTTAATATCTTTTTCTGTCATTTGATTTTTGAGCAGGTGAAAACTTTCCCTATCAAAGGTACCTTCATTATTAAGAAATGTGCCATCCATATCTGTAACGACGAGCTTTAAATTCATAGAACCCCTCCAATAATTAAATAGTTACAATTTAATTATACCGGTATAATTATCTGAACTCAAACTATTTTTTTCTTTTATAAATGTTCTAATAAAAAAGACCTAACCCTAAGTTGCACATCTTTGATATGTTTCCATAGGTTAGATCCTCTATTACCATAATTTATTTTAATTATTTCAAGTCTTTCTGTAAGTCGGCAGTTGAATGAACTGTCTGTCCTTTTTTCTGCCCTTTTTATATTTTCGTTAACTCCCAAACCCCTTATAACTACTGATAACAAAGCATTTATAACACTAAATTACATCATCATATTAGGATTTATGTCAATTTTTAAAGACAACTTTTCTTTAATATATTGGTCATGATAATAATCATCTAAATATTTTAAGGCATTATGCAAAGCAATTTCACTTTTATATTTTACTAATATTTGAAAGCGATATTCGTTATTGATACGAGCTAAGGCCGCTGGAGATGGTCCAAGGACAAATGCTTTTTCTGACAAATGTTGTAATAAAATCTGATGAATATGTTTTGATGCTTCCATTACTTTTTTCATATCCTTATGCGCAATCGTAAAATTAATTAAGAAAAAGTAAGGTGGATATTTCCCTAACTTTCTATAGTTCATTTCCTTTTCAAAAAAGGCCTGATAATCATTCGCTTGTACGTCTTTAATTGCATAATGATCTGGATTATAAGTCTGAATAATGACTTGCCCTTCTTTCTCATGTCTGCCTGCACGACCAGAAACTTGTGTCAACAATTGATACGTCCGTTCACTAGCTCTGAAATCTGGCAGATTTAACATTGTATCAGCATTTAATACACCTACCAAGGTTATATTGGGATAGTCTAAACCTTTGGCTATCATTTGTGTCCCAAGTAAGATATCTCCATTACCAGCTTCAAAATCATTTAATAGTTTTTCATGTGCCCCTTTACGTGAAGTTGTATCGACATCCATTCTAATAATCCGGGCATCATTAAAGGTATCTTGTAATAATTCCTCTACACGTTGTGTACCTGTACCAACTTGTCTAATATGTTCACTTTCACAACTCGGACAAATATGAAGTGCTGCTTCTTGATGTCCACAATAATGACATTTCAATTGATCCGTAGATTTATGATAAGTCAATGAAATATCACAATTCGGACATTGTGGCACATGACCACAATCCCTACATAACATAAACGAAGCATAACCACGTCGATTCAAAAACAATACAATTTGTTCATTGCGATCTAATCTTAACTGGATTGCTTCTTTAAGTTCTGTAGAGAACATCGAACGATTTCCAGAACTCAATTCTTCTCTCATATCTACAATATTTATTTCTGGCATAGCCTGTTGATTTACTCTATTCGGTAGTGAAAGTAGTTTATAGACATCTTTTTCAGCACGGGCAAAGCTCTCTAAACTAGGTGTTGCACTGCCTAAGACAAGTGGACATTGATGATATTGACTTCGCCATTCAGCGATATCACGTGCATGATATCTCGGATAGTCTTCTTGTTTATAAGAGGATTCATGTTCTTCATCAATAATGATCATCCCCAGTGATTTAAATGGCGCAAAAACGCTAGATCTCGCCCCTACACTTACACTTGCCTTACCGTCTCTAATCTTTTGCCATTCATCGTAACGTTCACCCTTTGACAAACCAGAATGAAGTACGGCTACCTCATCACCAAATCTACGCTTAAATCGCAATACCATTTGAGGTGTTAACGCAATTTCAGGAACAAGCATCATTGCTTGCTTTCCTGATTGTAATACTTGTTCTATTGTTTGAAGATATACTTCTGTCTTGCCCGATCCAGTTACGCCATGTAACAAGAATGTTCGTTGCGTTCCAGATTCAATAGTTTTGGAGATGGCATCATATGCCGCTTGTTGATCTTGAGTTAGTTGTTGCTTCTTATCTTGTTCGAACACATTTGTTTCAAATGGATTACGTTCTACAATAGTTTCGAACTTTTCAATGTATCCTTTACGTACTAAAGTATCTACACTTGATTTCGAAAATCCCATCGCTTCAATATCTCTTAGTAGTACGATATGTTGACGTTCATCTGCAAGATAAGCGTATAGTTCATATTGTTTCTTAGATTTTTCTAAAGTATTAAGAACGTGATCAATATCAATATTTTCGACGATACGAAGTGCTTTTTGCTTTTTCTTTTTCAAACTTTGCGATAATTCCGTGTGCTCTTGTATTACACCTTTTCTTAATAATGGCAATAATTTATCTAAATCACCATTTGCTTGTGCTGCCTTATATAAATATTGGCCGCCATCATTAAATTGTTGCTTTAAGTGTTCTGGCAATTCATTTATTCTGTCTTCATTAACAATAAAATATTTTGTATATTTTGCCTTTATCGCACTCGGTAACATGACCTCGAGCATCGAAATTCGCTTCGTTACAAAATAAGTATTAAACCAATCCGTCAACTCTATTAACTCTGGTGTTAATTCTGGCGTAATATCTTGGATTTCCTTTATTTCTTTTAACTTTGATATATCTATATCGTTATCTGGCTGTTCAGTAATTGCCATAATATAACCTTGTATTGTTCTAGGACCAAATGGTACTACAACACGCATACCAATTTGAATCATCGATTGCATTCTAGAAGGCACGAGATAATCAAAGGTGAAATCTACACTTTTAGAAGGTATATCAACGATTACTTTTGCTATCATGTTACTGCCACCTTGTCTCTAAACTATCAATTATATGTTCTGCAAGGATAACTTTTTTCTCCTTACCTAAACTTAATGCATCGCCATCTTTAAAATACATCGTATAGTCATTATCATCTGAACTAAACCCTATTGTACGGTCACCAACGTTATTTGCAATGATGACATCAGCATTTTTATGTTGCAATTTCTTTTGAGCATATGCTTCTATATTCTGTGTTTCTGCTGCAAATCCAACTAAATATTGATGTGCTTTGTGTTCACCTAAATACTTTAATATATCTTGAGTACGCTTAAATGTTACTGATAAGGTACCATCTTGCTTTTTTAATTTATGTTCTAGTGGATCTGCAGGAGTATAATCCGAAACTGCCGCTGCTTTAAACACAATATCTTGAGCATCATAACGCGTTTTTACTGCCTGAAACATGTCTTCCGCACTTTGGACAGAAACAAATGTAATACCTTCTGGTGGCGTTAAATGCGTAGGTCCTGATACCAATGTCACCTTAGCACCACGTTTAGCTAATGATTCAGCTAAAGCGTAACCAATTTTACCGGAAGAACGATTAGAGAGATACCTTACAGGATCTAATTCTTCAATAGTGGGCCCAGCTGTGATGAGCGCATGCTTCCCATTAAAACTACTGTCAGCCAAACTATTGTCAATTAGTGTCTCATCAAAGAACATATTTAAACGCTCAACAATTTGCAATGGTTCTTCCATACGACCTTTTGCAACATAACCACATGCTAAAAAGCCCTCGCCTGGCTCTAAAAATTGATAACCATCTCCACGTAAAATAGACATATTATGCTGGGTTCTTTTATTTTCATACATATGCACATTCATTGCTGGTGCTACAAATTTAGGCGTTTCTGTAGCTAACAATGTAGATGTTACCATGTCATCAGCAATACCATGCGCAAGCTTTGCAATTGTGTTAGCCGTAGCTGGTGCTACAACAATTGCGTCTGCCCAATCACCTAAGGCAACATGTTGGATTTCCTCTGGATTTTGTTCAATAAATGTACTGGTATATACTGGGTTTCTACCGATAGCTTGAAAGGCCAAAGGAGTGACAAATTCTTGGGCATGGTCTGTCAACATCACCCTAACATCATAATTTGCTTGAGTTAATTTACTCGTTAAGTCAATTGCTTTATATGCTGCGATACCGCCAGTTACAGCAAGTAATATTCGTTTCATTACAACGTTCCTCCAACTTATATAAAAATTGTTCATCCATGCCTATCAAATACTTAAAACTAACTGTATTGATTTACATTGCACACATGCTCAGTTCATTACTCCATATTATACACAAATTATGGTTTAAATAAAAAAAGCACACCTTGATGCCACATGGTGTACTTTAAAAATATACAATCAATCGTTTAAAAAGCTTGTATATACGTTATTATATTCATGAATAATTTAGAAAGTGATTATTTAAATGTACCATCTGGGAAAACATCCCCATTGGCAATTTCTTCTAATGCTTTACCTACTGGTTTTTTCGCACTATATTTTTCTAATAATGATGATTCAGGATGCTCATCAATTTCACGAGCACGTTTTGCAGCTGTTGTTGCAATTAAATATTTAGAATTAATCTTTGCAGTTAATTGGTTTAATGGTGGGTGTAACATTATTTTTTTGCCTCCAATATCATTTTTCTATATTTCGCTTCAATGCGTTCACGTTTCAAATGTTCAGCGTCAACGATAGATTGAATACGTTGCTTTGCTAATTCAACCTCATCATTCACTACAACATAATCATACAAATTCATCATTTCTACTTCTTTACGTGCTTCTTTAACACGACTTTGAATCTTCTCATCTGATTCAGTACCGCGTCCTACTAATCTTTCACGTAAATGGTCTAAACTCGGTGGAGCAAGAAAAATAAATAATGCATCCGGGAATTTTTTACGCACTTGCTTAGCGCCTTCTACTTCAATCTCTAAAAATACATCGTGGCCTTCATCCATCGTATCTTTAACATATTGCACAGGTGTCCCATAATAGTTGCCTACATATTCAGCATATTCTATAAATTGATCTTCTTTAATCAAGGCTTCAAATTCTGACTTTGATTTGAAGAAGTAATCAACACCATCAACTTCTCCCTCACGCATATTACGTGTTGTCATTGAAATAGAATATTTATAAGATGTGGATGGATCATCAAATATTTTCTTTCTAACTGTACCTTTACCTACACCTGAAGGTCCAGATAGTACTATCAATAAACCTTTCTCATTGTCCATGACTTACGACCTCTCTAAGCTATACTTCTATTATTAACACATAATACCATATAAACCAATCCGTTGTATAGCATACTTTGCCACAAACTTCGCCCATGACCAATTCTTTTTGCCATGTTACAATATACTGAATGAATAAAAATAAGGTGGCTGATAACAATGGCATATGATGGTTTATTTACAAGAAAAATGGTGGAATCATTACAATTTCTTGTAGATGGTAGAATCCACAAAATTAACCAACCTGAAAACGACACAATTATCATTGTCGTTCGCCAAAATAGAAAGAATCATCAACTATTACTTTCTATCCATCCAAGCTTTACTAGAATGCATCTCACACATAAAAAATACGACAATCCATTTGACCCACCTATGTTTGCTCGCGTATTTCGTAAACATCTTGAGGGCGGATTTATCAAAGCAATTCGACAAATAGGTAATGACCGTCGTGTAGAAATAGATGTTCAAAGTAAAGATGAAATTGGAGATACTATAAATAGAACAATCATTTTAGAAATAATGGGTAAACACAGTAATTTAATCTTAGTAGACGATACTCGAAAAATAATTGAAGGTTTTAAACACTTAACACCAAATACAAACCAATTCCGTACAGTAATGCCTGGTTTCAAATATGAAACACCTCCCACTCAAAATAAAATCAATCCTTATGATATGAGTGGTCAAGAGGTCTTGAAATACATTGATTTCAATAGTGGTAAAATTGCTAGACAATTATTAAATCATTTTGAAGGTTTTAGTCCACTCATCACTAATGAAATTGTAGATCGACGTCAATTTATGACTGCCGAAACTTTACCAGCAGCTTTTGATGAAGTTATCGCACAAACTAAATTACCAGCAACACCTGTTTTTCATAAGAATCATGAAACTGGTAAAGAAGATTTTTACTTCATGAAATTAAATCAATTTTATGACGATGTGAGTGAATATGAAACAATACATGACTTATTAGATCGTTATTATGATGCTCGAGGAGAACGAGAACGCGTTAAACAGCGCGCTAATGATTTAGTGAAATTTGTGCAGCAACAATTAAATAAATATCATAATAAATTAAATAAGCTTTATGATGAACAAGAAGGTACTAAAGAGAAAGACGAACAACAATTATATGGTGAATTAATTACTGCGAATATTTATCGAATAAAGCAGGGTGATGCTACAGTTACGGCATTAAACTATTATACTGGTGAAGATGTTACAATACCTCTAAATCCAACTAAGGCACCTGCAGTGAATGCACAATATTATTACAAACAATATAACAAATTAAAAACTCGTGAACATGAATTAAAACATCAAATAGAACTCACACAAGAAAACATTTCATATTTTGAAAGTATCGATCAACAATTAAGTCATATTTCTGTAAATGAAATTGATGATATTCGCGATGAATTAGCTGAACAAGGTTTTATGAAGCAACGTAAACAAAGTAAAAAGAAGAAAAAGCAAACCATAGAACTGCAAACCTATACTTCATCTGCTGGAGATACTATTCACGTAGGTAAAAACAATAAACAAAATGATTATTTAACGAATAAGAAGGCAGCCAAGAACCATATTTGGTTCCATACAAAAGACATCCCTGGTTCACATGTCGTTATCCTAAACGATAAACCATCCGAAGAAACAATTAAAGAAGCGGCAATGTTAGCTGGTTATTTCTCAAAAGCTGGTAATTCAGGACAAATTCCTGTAGATTATACTGAAATTAAAAATGTGCATAAGCCTTCAGGTAGTAAACCCGGTTTCGTCACATATGATAATCAAAAAACATTATATGTTACGCCTGATTATGACCATATTCAAAGTATGAAAGTTAACTAAATATTGTTTAAAAAATTTATGATTATAACGCACCATATATAAAACCAATAAAAATGCATGCCAATTTTATTTATCTAACTAAAATTGGCACGCATAAAATTTAAAGCCTTTAAGTGAACGCTCTATTTCGTTTCACTTAAAGGCTTTTCATATAGCAATTTGTCAATTTTATAATATCGATTATCCAGTCAATTAGACATAGCCTTAGCTCATTATAAAATATTGGGTAAACACAAAATAGTACCATTTATACTATTAACTATTGCTAATCATTAACTAAATCAATAGGCATTTGTGTTTAATCACTTCAAATATCAATTTGTTTTAGCCGTTATACATCATAAAATCGTATTATGCTTTACGATAATTAACAGAAAAATTAATATGTTATTTATTCTGGTAATGCAAGCTGAAAGTTAACCCCAAATTGATCTTGTACCCAAGCAAATTCTCTAAATGGTGGCATAGAGGTCTTTGGCATAAGTATCGCACCTCCACTTTTCAAACCGTTAAACAAACGCTCCATTTCCATAGCATTTTCAACAGTTACATAAAGGGACATAGCTGGGTTCATATCTACATCTACACCGTTCACATTATCGATAGCCATAAAAATTTGATCCTTCAATCTAAATATCGCATGTTGAACTTTTCCTGTTGGTGCATTATCACTTTCAGTATATTTAACTAGTGATAAAATTTCAGCATCTTCAAACAAATTAACATATAAATCAATTGCTTTTTCTGCTTGGCCATTAAACATTAAGAATGTCGTAATTTTTGGTATTGCCATAATGTTTGCCTCCTCATTTAATTTACATAAATCGTATTATCGCATTATTATTCTATAAAAATAATGCATTTATCATCTGTAAATGTTGCCGCTTTTAAGAAAGATTCATAAAGCCATTACCTAATACATCTCGCACATCATGAATCACTAAGAATGCATTTTCATCCTCTTCATTAATAAGTTTTTTCACTCTCGTCACCTGAGATTGGGGTACGACGACATAAAGCATGCTAGTTTCATTTTTACCATAACCACCTTTACCATTCAATAATGTTGAACCTCTGCCGGTAAATTGGTTAATTCTATCACTAATAATTTCATTTTTTGCCGAAATCACAGTAACCGCTTTTTTCGGATTAAATCCTTCTATTACAAAAGATGTTGCTCGTTCCGTCACAAATAACATAATAATCGTAAATAAGACATTCGTTAACGGTAATACAAATAAGAATGAAAGCACAACTAAACCATCTAATACAAATATTGCTTGTGATGTTTTAATATCTAAGTATTTATTTAACATCTTAGCAACAACAGATGTATCACCAATCACTCCTCCTGACGCAATAACTAATCCAATGCCAACGCCAACAAGCACACCACCAAATGTAGCATTAACAACAAAATGATGCACACCTGTATTCCAACTTTCCGTTAAATCTAGAAAAATTGAAATTGCAGTATTAGAAATTAATGTATATACTGCTGTTCTTAAACTTAAAAATTTCCAACCAACTAAAATGACGATTGTATTAATAATTAGAGAAGATACTGCCGGAGAAAAACCAAAGCTATACTTTAGTGCTAAGGAAATCCCAACTGTACCCCCATCTCCCAAATTGGAACCTAAAATGAAACAATTCACGGCAATCGCACTAATAAATGATCCAATTAAACATACGAAGATATTCTTAGTATGATCTTTCAATAATTGACGTAACAATTGCATAGACTTCCCCCTTTTTACTGTTACTTGTTAATATGCCCATAATTTATAAAAATATATATTCACTATCTAAAGATATCGATGAATGGAAAATACTATCAACATCATAATAATATAAAACTTACTTTAGGCATATGATACTAGTTTTGTTTGCGAGACTCCTGAGGGAACAGGACAAGCTGAAGACTACAGGCTGAAGCTGTCCCCTAGGAAAGCGAGCAATTACAAAACTACAAGATACACTAGAAGTCTACCATTTACTATGGTGTATGAATCAAAATTCATCACAGTATATGAAAATAACTTGTGTTTGTAATCAACAGGCATATGCTACTAGTTTTGTTTGCGAGACTCCTGAGGGAACAGGACAAGCTGAAGACTACAGGCTGAAGCTGTCCCCTAGGAAAGCGAGCAATTACAAAACTACAAGATACACAAAAAATTAAAGCCTAACTCATGTGTAGATTTGTATATGCTGACCACTTTAACGTTACTAGAATAATGCTAATATGCATATACATCGATTAATATTTTGACTTTATATTCAAAGCAGTTAAAATAAATATAAACTAACTTGGAGGAATGATTCATGACTTTTTATATAATTCCCTTACTTGTAGCAGCTTTAGTCTTACTTATAGGTTACCTCATTATTAAAATTATGATCCGTTAAACACATCACAATTTCATCTTAGACAAATCGATAGAACTCATATTCATCGATTTGTCTTTTTTAATTAAATATCTTTAAACCAATTTACATACTACCTCACAATATGAAACACATCATATCATTTCTAACAGTAACCAGATTAACCTTCTAACTACACCCATCTCACATACAAATCAAAAAACCGACAAAGACTAATGCTTTGCCGGCAATTTAACTTAATATAATTATGATTCAAAAACACTAAAATACTTATAATTCAAAACTAAATATTAAAGTTTACCCTTTTCTTTAATACTTGACTTACACTTTTTATAAATATTCTTCTCTGATGACTTAGAAAGTAATTCATTTTCTTCATCATCATATTGTTGATTTCTATAATCTTCGTCTTTTTTTAAAAATTTGTTTAAGTGTGCAAAATGATTATATGCATCATTCGGGTCCTTTGTCATAACATCCCCTCCGACTATATATTATGACAAGTTATCTCTCCATTCAACTAATGTCTCTATTTCAGATTCAGAAATTTCACCTTTTTCATTTGCCACTTCTATAAGTTCATTATAATCACTTAAAGTATAGAACGGTATACCCGCTGCCTCAAATTGTTCATCTGCTTTTTTCAAACCATAAGTGAAAATTGCCACAACACCAATCACCTCTGCACCCGCTTCTTTAAGTGCATCGACGGCAGTAATTGATGATCCACCAGTTGAAATTAAATCTTCTACCACGACTACTTTTTTACCTTCACTCTGTGCACCTTCGATTTGGTTTTGTTTACCATGACTTTTGCTCTTAGAACGTACATAATTCATTGGTAAATTCAATGTTTCAGAAATATATGCTGCATGTGGTATACCAGCAGTTGCTGTGCCAGATATAACTTCAACTTCACCAAATTGAGTTTGAATAAGTTCTACTAAACCATCTCTGATTTCTCTTCTAACTGAAGGGTAACCTAATGTCACTCTGTTATCACAATAAATCGGTGACTTAATACCTGAACTCCATGTGAATGGATCATTTGGCGATAGTGATACTGCTTCTATTTCTAGTAATGATTGAGCGATTTGTTTTGCCATATTTAACCTAACCAACTTTCTTTAATTTTATGATAGCTTTCTACTGGATTGTCACTTTGAGTGATCGGACGGCCTACAACAATATGTGTTGAACCGAGTGCCTTTGCTTCTTGTGGTGTTGTGATACGTTTTTGATCATCTGTACTCGTATTTAATGGTCTAATTCCAGGTGTTACTTTTAAGAATGATTCACCTAATTCTGTTGCTAATAATGATGCCTCTAATGGAGAACAAACTACACCATCTAACCCTGATTCTTTTGCTAGTGTTGCATAATTCAATACTGCATCTTCGATAGAAGTTTGTATGTTTTGTTCTTGTTGTAACATTGTTTCTGTCGTTGAAGTAAGTTGCGTTACAGCAATTATTTTAATATCTTTATTATATTTTCGTATACCTTCAACAGCACGCTGCATCATTTCAGAACCCCCTGCAGCATGTACATTAACTAAATCTACGTTTAGTTTACTTAACCCTTCCATCGCTTTTCCCACAGTATTGGGAATATCATGTAACTTTAAATCCAAGAATATATCGTGACCGCGAGATTTAATTGAATTTATTAAACTTGGTCCCGTTTGATAAAAAAGTTCCATACCTACTTTCACAAAAAGTGGCTCATCAAATTGATCTAAAAACTGATTTACAGCTTTCTCAGATTCAAAATCCAAAGCAATTATTGGTAATTGGTTCATCATTTGTCCTACACCTCATTTATAAACTATGTCACTTAGAATTAAGACAAAACAACGCTATTTATTCACGCTATTTTGTCTTATTTGAAAACAAAGTTTACATATTTTTCATTGTAAATGTCATACTTTCAATTACATTTGTTAACGCCGCAGCTGTATCTAACGATGTTAAACAAGGGACACCATTTTCTACTGACGTTCTTCTAATTTGGAAACCATCTCGTTCAAATGTTTTACCTTTTGTCATAGTATTGATAACGATTTGTACTTCTCCATTTTGGATACGTGTTAATAAATCGTCTTCTCCGCCGATTTTTCCAACGATTTCTGCCGGAATATTATTTTCTGCTAACTTATGCGCTGTACCCTCTGTAGCTAAAATTTTATAACCTACTTCATTTAAACGATGCGCAATATTTAATATTTCCTCTTTATCTTTATCACTCACTGTCATTAACACTGTACCATGGTCTTTTACTTCTACACCACTTGCAGTTAACCCTTTGAATAACGCCTTTTCCATCGTTAAATCTTTACCCATGACTTCGCCAGTAGATTTCATTTCTGGTCCTAATGTGATATCAACATTTTTCAACTTATTAAAGCTAAATACCGGTGCTTTGACATATACACCTTCCGAATACGGTTGTATACCTGGTTTGTAGCCATGATCTGTTAATTTTTCACCGATAATCGCACGCATTGCAAGTTGTGCCATTTGAATATCTGTAATTTTACTTAAGAACGGCACGGTACGGCTTGAACGCGGATTAACCTCTAACACGTAAACACCATCATGTGCAATAACAAATTGGATATTAATTAATCCTACAATGTTTAAACCTTTTGCCAAACGAATTGTATAATCTTCCAATGTATCAATTTCTGACTGAGATAATGTCTGAGGTGGGTATACCGCAATCGAATCACCAGAATGGACGCCAGCACGTTCAATGTGTTCCATAATACCTGGGATAATTACTGTTTCACCATCTGAGATAGCATCTACTTCTATTTCTTTACCTGTTAAATATCTATCAACAAGTACTGGATGATCTGGACTCGCTTTTACAGCTTGATTCATATAATCTTCTAATTCTGCATCACTATTGACAATTTCCATTGCTCGACCACCAAGAACGTATGATGGACGTACAACAACTGGATAGCCAATGTTACGAGCATTTTCCAATGCGCCTTCTGGTGATGTTGCTGTTTTCCCTTTTGGTTGAGGCACATCTATAGTATGAAGTAATGCTTCAAATTCCTTTCTATCCTCTGCACGGTTTAAATCTTCTAAAGTTGTTCCTAAAATTTTAACATCATGTTTAGCTAGTTTATCAGCTAAATTGATAGCCGTTTGACCGCCAAATTGTACAACAACACCTTTAGGTTGTTCTAAATCGATGATGTTCATTACATCTTCTTCAGTTAGTGGCTCAAAGTATAATTTGTCTGAAATTGAGAAGTCTGTTGACACTGTTTCAGGATTATTATTAACAATAATAGCTTCATAGCCTGCCTGTTGAATTGCCCATACAGCATGTACTGTAGCATAATCAAATTCAACGCCTTGACCAATTCTAATTGGACCAGAACCTAATACGAGGATTTTTTCTTTTTCTGTAACAATTGATTCATTTTCTTGTTCATACGTACCGTAATAATATGGCGTTGCCGATTCAAATTCTGCTGCACATGTATCAACCATTTTATAAACTGGAAGAATATCATTCTCTTTTCTGAGTTGATATACCTCTGCTTCTGACATGTCAAATCGATGTGCAATGACACGGTCACTAAAGCCATAATCTTTAGCAAATTTTAAGTAATCAATATTACCTTTATTTTCTTTTAATTGTCGTTCGATATCGATTATATGTTGGAATTTATTTAAGAAGAAATAATCAATTTTAGTCATATTATGAATTTCTTCTAAAGTTGTACCACGACGAATTGCTTCACCAATAAAGAATAAACGTTCATCATCTTGATCACTAATACGTTCTTTAATATAGTCTAAATCGTATGTTTCACCGTTTGGTAAACCTAAATGATGCACACCATATTCTAAAGAACGAATTGCTTTAAGTAATGATTCTTCATACGTTCTACCAATGGCCATAACTTCACCAGTAGCTTTCATTTGAGTACCTAGGACACGCTCACCTTTTTCAAATTTATCAAATGGGAAACGTGGAATTTTTGAAATAACATAATCAAGTGCTGGTTCAAATGCTGCATATGAAGTACCTGTTACAGGGTTTAACATTTCATCTAACGTTAAGCCAACTGCAATTTTAGCTGCTAGTTTAGCAATAGGATAACCTGTCGCTTTAGATGCTAGAGCAGATGAACGTGATACACGTGGATTTACTTCAATAATATAGTAATCCATAGAATGCGGATCCAATGCTAATTGCACATTACATCCACCCTCAATACCAAGTGCACGGATTACTTTTAGTGACACATCACGTAGCATTTGATATTCAACATCAGATAATGTTTGGCTTGGTGCGACAACGATTGAATCTCCGGTATGAATACCAACAGGGTCAATATTCTCCATATTACATACAACGATGGCATTATCGTTGTGATCTCGCATCACTTCATATTCAATTTCTTTAAAACCAGCAATTGATTTTTCGATTAAACACTGTGTTGCTGGACTATAATGTAAGCCATTTGACACAATTTCCTTTAATTCAGCATCATTATGACAGATACCTCCACCAGTACCTCCCATTGTAAAGGCTGGTCTAACTATTAATGGATAACCAACTTGCTCTTTAAACTCAAATGCTTGTTCTACAGTATTAACTATGTCACTTTCTGGTACTGCTACGTCTAAATCATTCATTAATGATCTAAATAATTCTCTATCTTCAGCTTGTTGAATTGACTCTAATTTCGTTCCTAATAACTGTACGTTATTAGCTGCTAATACACCACTATCATGTAATTGAATCGCCATATTTAAACCTGTTTGGCCACCAAGCGTTGGTAACAATGCATCAGGCTGTTCTTTACGAATAATGCGTGCGATAAAGTCATGTGTTAATGGTTCAATATAAACCTTATCTGCGATTTCTGTATCAGTCATAATTGTCGCTGGATTTGAGTTTACTAATATGACACGGTAACCTTCTTCTTTTAAAGCTAAACAAGCTTGTGTTCCCGCATAGTCGAATTCTGCAGCTTGACCGATAATAATTGGGCCAGAGCCTATTACTAAAATTGTTTTTATATCATTACGTTTAGGCATTGGTAATTCGCTCCTTCGCTTTATATTCGTTCATCATTTCAATAAACTCATCAAATAAGTAATTTGAATCAGATGGTCCAGGGCAAGCTTCTGGGTGATATTGCACTGAAAATGCAGGTAGTGATTTGTGTTTCAATCCTTCAACTGTTCCATCATTAATTGCGATATGTGTAACTTCTAATTCAGTATTAATTAAGGAATCTTTATCGATTGCATAACCATGATTTTGACTTGTTAATGCTACTTTACCTGTCTTCAAATCTTTAACAGGATGATTTGCACCTCTATGCCCAAACTTCATTTTAAATGAAGTTGCACCTTGTGATAGGGCAAACAACTGATGACCTAAACAAATACCAAAGAATGGAATCACACCTAGAATTCCTTTAATCATTTCAACAGCAACATCTACTTCTTCTGGATCTCCTGGTCCGTTAGATAACATGACGCCATCTGGTGACATTCTGATAATTGTCTCAGCACTTGTATCGTAAGGTACAACAGTGACATTACAACCACGTTCATTTAATTCTCGCACGATATTTTGCTTTTTACCAAAGTCAACTAACACTACACTTAAGTCGTTACCTGTAGATACATAAGGTGATTTTGTAGATACTGTTGTAACTTCACTACGTGGTAAGACTGTTTCTTTCAACTTTGTTATAATGCTTTCAATTTCAGCTTTATCATCGGTAAATGCTGCTTTTAATACACCGTGTTTTCTAATTTTTCTTGTGATACTTCTTGTGTCAACACCAGCAATACCTGGAATTTCAAATTCAACTAGTACTTCATGTAATGTTTTTTGTTTACGGAAGTTACTCGGATGCATACTCGCTTCTTTAACAACGACACCATTAAGCGTTGGTACAAGAGACTCAAAATCATCTCGATTAATACCATAATTTCCAATAAGAGGATAAGTAAATGTAATAATTTGTCCAGTATAAGATGGGTCTGAAATTGTCTCTTGATAGCCTGTCATTGCTGTATTAAATACGATTTCTCCCACAGATAATTTATCTGATCCTAATTTGTAGCCTTCATAATATGAACCATCTTCTAATACAAGGTAGCGTTTTTGCAACATTATTTTTCCTCCTTAAATTTAACTTCGCCTTCTACTAAAGTTAACACTGGTGTACCGTATACTTTATAGCCGATAAATGGTGTATTATGCCCTTTTGATGCAAAATCTTCTGCTTTAATTTCAGTCTCTTGGTCCAAATTGATTACAGTCAAATCTGCAAATCCACCTTCTTCAAGTCGACCATAAGGTAAATCAAATGTTTGAGCAGGTTTAATAGTTAAGTAATCTACTAATTGTTGTAATGACCAGTCTCCATTTTTTACAAAGTGAGTATAAAGTAATGGGAAAGCTGTCTCACTACCAACAATTCCGAATGGTGCTTTTGTCATTGGCTGTGCTTTTTCGTCAGCAGCATGTGGCGCATGATCAGTAGCTATACAATCGATTGTCCCATCTAATAAACCTTCCAATAAAGCTGCTCTATCTTCTTTACTTCTCAATGGTGGGTTCATCTTAAATATAGCATCATCACCAGGAACATCATCTTCTGTGAGCAATAAATGATGCGGTGTAACCTCTGCAGTAACGTGAATGCCTGCTTTTTTAGCATCTCTAATCACACGTACACTCTCTTTAGTAGACACATGACAAACATGATAATGTGCACCAGCAGCTTCCGCCAATAATACGTCACGCGCAATTTGTACTGCTTCACAAATATTCGGAATACCTGGAATTCCTAATTCTTCACTACGTTGTCCTTCGTGCATTGCACCACCATAAATTAAACTGTTGTCTTCGCAATGTGCTACTACAGCTTTATTTACTTTTGCAGCTTGTTGCATAGCCTCATACATCATATTTGCCTGCTGTACACCTACACCATCGTCTGTAAATGCAAATGCGCCTTGATTAGCAAGAGCTTTAAAGTCTACATGTTCTTTACCAGCTTGTCTTACTGTAATCGATGCATAAGGCAATACTCTCACTTGAGCATTTTCTGCAATCAATTGATTTAAACGTTCTAAATTTTCTTCAGAATCAGGAACAGGTCGTGTATTTGGCATTGGACAAACAGTAGTAAATCCACCTCTTGCTGCCGCTTTTGTTCCTGTTTCAATCGTTTCTTTATGCTCTCCACCCGGCTCACGTAAGTGTACGTGTACATCTACTAATCCTGGCGCTACAAATTGTCCTTGTACGTCAATTACTTCTACATCTGAATCTACATCAATTTGCGGAGAAATTGCTTTAATATACTGACCTTCAATAAGAATTGATGTTGTTACGAGTTCATTGTTTTTTAATACTTTAGCATTAGTTAGTAATTTCATTTTTTTGTACCCCTTTTGTTTGTAAAATATAATCTATAACTGCCATTCGTAAATACATGCCATTTTCCATTTGCTTGAAAATGCGAGACTTCGATGCTTCAACCAAGCAATCATCAATTTCAACGCCTCTATTAACCGGTGCAGGATGCATAACAATTGCATTGTCATGCAATCTGTCGTAGCGTTCTTTAGTTAAACCAAATGCTTCGTGATAGTTCTTGGATTCAAAGCTAGCTATTTCGCCTGTTTCATGTCTTTCGTGTTGTACTCTTAATAACATTACAATATCGACTTGATCGATGACTGTATCAATATCGACATACGGCGCTCGAAGTGATTCGTCTTTCCATGCTTCAGGACTGGAGAACATAACATTTGCTCCAAGTGCTGTTAAACTTTGGTAATTGCTGCGTGCAACACGTGAGTTTTTGATATCTCCACATATTAGTATATTTAACCCTTTAAAATCATTGTATTCTTCATAGATAGTCATCAAATCGAGTAAACTTTGTGTTGGATGTTGACCACTCCCATCACCACCATTGATAATAGGAATATTTAACGTTTCTAATTCATCGTAATAGGTTGTTTGTGAATGTCTTATCACCAGAACATCTGCACCCACTTGCTCGAGTGTTTTACATGTATCATAAAGTGACTCACCTTTTTGAACAGATGATGTTGTCGTCTCAAAATCAATTAATTTCAAACCTAACTTTTGTTCAGCTACTAAAAAACTACTCTTAGTTCTCGTTGAATTTTCAAAGAATAAATTTGCTACAAATTTATCTTCGTAATTTCGAGGTTTTAAATCACCCTTTTTGATATCACTTGCGCGTTGTATCAACTCATAAATTTCATCTGTAGTAAGATGTTCCATTGATAATAGATTATCCATCATTTGCCTCCTCAAAATACAATGATTTTAGTTCGTTTCTGTTTTCTCTTTCGGTAAGATTAAATTCAAGATAATTCCTGCGAGAGCTGCGAGAGCCATTCCTTCTATTTCTAATTTCACACCTAGTCCATGTAAATTAAACACTAGGTTGCCTATGCCTATTACTAAAATGACAGATGCGATAACTAAATTTCTGTTACTTGCAAAATCTACTTCACTTTCCACTAACATTCTTAAACCACTCGCTGCAATAATACCGAATAGCAATATTGATACACCGCCCATTACGGGTGTTGGTATTGAAGACACAAGTGCAGTGAATTTTTCTACAAAGCCTAGGATAATCGCTATTACTGCAGCACCACCTATAACATAGATACTGTAAATCTTAGTAATTGCCAATACACCTATATTCTCACCATATGTTGTGCTTGGTGGACCACCGATAACACTTGCAAACATAGTTGATACACCGTCACCAATAATCGATTTATCTAATCCTGGGTCTTTAAAGAAGTTTTTACCGACAATTTTATTTATGACCATTTGATGACCAATATGTTCACTAACCGTTACAAAAACGATGGGTATCAGGACTAAGATCAACCCTATATGAATTGATGGTGTATAGTCTCTAAAGGGTAAGTATACTTCCGGTAAGTGTAACCACTTCGCTTCGACAATTGGTTTAAAGTTAACGAGCCCCATAAAGATCGATACGATGTATCCTGTGATTATTCCAATTAATACTGGAATAAGTGATAAAAACCCTTTGAAGAAACCTTGAACGAGTATCGTAACTAATAAAGTAATCATTGCTACAGCAAGGTAACTTAAGTTGTATCCTTTCATGTCTGAACTATTTTCAAACATTGCCATATTGACCGCTGTTGGTGCTAAGCTTAACCCAATAACCATGATAACTGGTCCTACTACGACTGGTGGTAACAATTTCATCAGCCAGCCTGTGCCACTAATTTTTATCGCTAAACCGATAAGCACGTACATGACGCCACTCATAAATAATGCGGTTAACATGTCGCCTAAACTATGTGAATTCAAGCCAGATATGATTGGCGTGATAAAGGCAAAGCTTGAACCTAGATAGGCTGGTATCTTGGCTTGTGTAATTAATATATATAACAATGTTCCGATTCCTGATGCTAACAGTGCAGAAGATATCGGTAATCCTGTTAAGAAAGGTACAAGTACAGTTGAACCAAACATCGCAAATAGATGTTGAGTACTTAAAAATGCCCACTGTCCTAATTTCGGTTTGTCACGTACATCTAAGACCGGTTTAACTGTCCTTTCAAACATTGTTTCATTTTCCATTGCATTTCGCTTCCTTTCATAAAAAAAATCTCTTTACATCGTATTCATGTAAAGAGACTTCGAAGGGTCTATCAGTTCAATAACCTTAGTTAGATAGTGTATTACAATTGTACTAAGGGTGCTATTGAAGATATGACGGTATAGAAAGTTGCTACTTTTAAATTAGAGTCATCACTGTTACTCTAGTTTAAAAGTTTCACACTTACTAACCTATCCTTTCTCAGTCTCTCGTACTGAATTAAAAGGTTATTATTCAATTACTACTGCATTTCTTGAATCAATCTCATCTAGATAAACTGACACCGCTTCTTCACGCGCTGTCGGTATATTCTTTCCGACAAAGTCAGCTCGAATTGGTAATTCTCGATGACCACGATCGACCAAAGTTGCTAATCCAATCTTTTTAGGTCTCGCATACTGTAATACTGCATCTAAAGATGCGCGTACAGTACGACCTGTATAAAGTACATCGTCTATTATAATTACAACTTGATTGGTAATATTAACATCGATTTCATAGGTTTCTTCATTCGATTGTGCTGTTCTATTCTCTAAATCATCTCGAAACTGCGTTATATCTATTGTTCCAGTTGGTACGACCTTTTCTTCGATGTTTTCTATCTTTTGCTGTATGCGACGTGCTAAAAATGCGCCTCGTGTCTTAATACCTAGTAAAATTAAATTATCAGTACCTTTGTTATATTCTAATATTTCATGCGCAATACGAGTAACCGTACGTTGTATCGCTGCTTCATCCATAATAACGCGTTCTGACATTTTAGGCACCTTCCTCAATTCATATTAATTTGCTTTAGCTACAAGATGATACAAAGAAAACCTCATATCTTCAATGAAGACATGAGGTTTCTCAATAATCGTATCACAAATGAAAACAGAGACATTTCTATGTTATAAGACGCTTTCTCTATCATGAATGTAAATCATTCATGTTTGATTATGCACGAATAGTTACGTTGCATAGATTCATCTGTGTACAAGTTATTAAATTCATGTCTTCGAAGCCTCTCTGGACTTTCATTTAAAGACGTACGTTCGCTTTATTAAACTGTCATTATAATATCATGATTTTATATAATGTGCAAGAACCTGTCTAAGTTGCATTGCGCCTTTTAAATGCATAAATACACTATTCTTATTATAAGTAACCTTTATTGATATCCACTTGCTTTCCAGCCACTATATGATTTAATCATTTTTACATAAAAAATAACCTCATTATATTTTTGACTCGCGCCATTTTTATAATGAGGTAAATTCATTCATATTACTTGTTATAACCTTTATTTAAAGCATAAGTTATTGATCACTTTTTCTAATATCTGTTAATAATTGCTCAAACTCACTTGGCAATTCCGCAGTTTTCTCAATGTATTCACCTGTAACTGGATGTTCAAAACCAATAACACCTGCATGAAGTGCTTGACCTCCAATGTCTAATGTTTTCTTCGGTCCATATTTAGGGTCACCAACTAATGGGAAACCAATATATTTCATATGAACACGAATTTGGTGTGTTCTACCCGTTTCTAGCTGACATTCAACTAACGTATAATGTTTAAAGTGTTCTAAAACATTGAAATGTGTTACTGCTTCTTTACCGTCATCTACGACATCCATTGATTGTCGATCATTTTTGTTTCTACCAATTGGAGCATCAATCGTACCATAATCATGCGGAATATTTCCATGTACCAATGCAACATATTTACGATTTACAGATTTATCCACCAATTGTTCTACCAATCCACGGTGTGCAATATCATTTTTGGCAACCATCAATAAACCTGATGTATCTTTATCAATTCGGTGTACAATCCCTGGTCGAATCTCACCGTTAATACCTGATAAATCTTTCATTTGATACATTAAACCATTAACCAATGTACCACTGTAATGTCCTGCTGATGGATGTACTATCATGCCCTTAGGTTTATAAACAACTGCGACATCATCATCTTCATAATAAATATCTAAGTTTAAATTTTCTGGTTTGATATCAGTTTCTACGACTTCTTTTTCTGTTACATTTATTTGGTCATTTAATTTTACTTTATAATTTGATTTTACTACTTTACCATTGACTGTGACTAACGATAATTTTATCCAGTCTTGAATTTGAGTTCTCGACCACTCTGAATTTAATTCAGGTAATACTTTGTCTATACGCTGACCTGACAAGTCTGCTTGTTCTATTACAAACTCATGATTACTCATAATTGCAACCTCCTACACTTCTTTTTTCATATCTGTTAATAATGCGACAATAATTAGCAATACACCTATCGTCAAGCTAGCATCTGCAACATTAAATATTGGGAAATTATATCCAAAAATATATGTATCGACAAAGTCTACGACTTCACCATGTAACACACGGTCGATGAAATTACCTAATGCACCGGCAAATAATAAACTAATTGCCACTTGCATCAATAAATTGTGCTTTGCTTCTTTAATATAAAATACTATAAGTACGATAAGGATAATAATAGTAATAATATAGAAGAAACTCATCTTACCACTTAAAATACCCCACGCAGCTCCGTTATTTCTATGTGACGTAATATTTAAAAAGTTAGGAATCACTTCGAAAGAATCTCCAACTTTCATTGAACTCGCTATTATAAATTTAGTGATTTGATCTAAGATTAAAATAACAATCGTAATGAATATAGAAATACCTAAATAGTACTGACGTTTCATGCCTGTACCTCCTATTCTACTATCTGACGCTTTTACAACATCTTTCATTATAGCTTAATCAAACTTATAAAAAAAGTTACAGTTTATATCTATCACATTTATTTTTAGATATGCTTAAAATTTGTCTTTTTTGCAATAATATTTCACTATCTTTCAAACCGCTTACTTAGTTTACATAATATAATTATTTTAAATATACTTTCGTAGTTAACAATACATTGATTCACTTTGCTTTATTTTCTTTAGGATGGATGATGTAATATTTTTTTAATGCTTGTGGACTTATATCTCGCGTCGTAATTTCGAATGGATGATAAAAGTTCATTTCTTTCACTTTGATAGTGCCGTCATCAAAGACACGTTCAATATATGCCACATGTCCATATTTACCTTTAGTAGATTGTAATATACTGCCCACTTTGGGATGATGATTTACAGTATAACCATCCTGTTGCGCTTTTACTTTCCAATATTTAGCATCTCCCCAGGACCTACCAATTTTATTACCCGCATCTCTCACTCTATCAAAAACGTAATTCGTACATTGTCCTTTTACATAATTATTGTGTTTCATCGGATTCGTCGACCATAGTGTATTTTCTGGTTCTGTCATATCTCTATTATCTATACCGTCATAAGTTGCAATTCCTGTAATTATTAAGCCTAAAGTGACTAATGTAGTAATCCTTTTCTTCATGTTTTGACACTACCTTTAACTATAATAATATGCTACATCTATTGCTTGTTACACTTAGTCTTACTATGATCTTTGTTTTATTGAATCAGCTTATTTTCTATACCCTTTTTAATAAATATAATAATGTTAAAAATTTAATTTACCTGAAGTTGTGTATAGTAATTAACTGATATTGTTAGCTCATTTTCTTAAGCGACAGCCTCTGCCTGTAATCTTCGACTCCTTATGCTTCCTCAGAAGTCTCATCTTATTACTTTCTATAAAATAATATTTAATTTACAATATTCGCTATTTTGGACGATACCATTTGATTTTTTAAAATTAAAACAATAATAGTTATTACTTTATGTCTTGGATTTCACCATAAAAATCACATCACATTAAAAATGGCTACGCTCATATCATAAATATAAGGTAGCCATAAACTTAGTGTTTTTTTTTGAGTCTATTTTACAGAGCGAAGTTCATTGCAGAATAGCGCTCTTATTTTAAGAATTGGAAATTATAATCCTAATGCTGCAAAATCTGGTAATCTTGTTAAAATTTTTGTCTTAATTTCACTTAAACTAGTGTCTTAACGACAGATTGACAACGTGGACATAGATGATCTAACTCGCCAACAGATCCAAGTTCATCGCTATAATTCCAGCAACGTTCACATTTTTCTCCATGTGCATGTTCAATTTTGATGTCACCATAATTATAGGTTTCACCGCTATCAACTTTATCAACAACTTCAGCTTGTGAAGTGATAAACAATTGTTGTAAATCAGTAAATTGTTGTAAGAATGACGTAGCATCAAAGTGTTCGTTACTACTAATAATTACTTTTGCCTCAAGTGATTTACCGATTACCTTTTCATTACGTGCAACTTCTAAAGCACGGTTAACGTCATCACGCAATTTCATAAATGTATTCCATTTTTCTACAAATGCACTATCAATTTCAACGCGTTCAGGCATACGTGTTAAATGTACACTTTCTTCTTCAACATGAGGTATATGCGACCAAACTTCTTCTGCTGTATGTGCTAAAATTGGAGCTAATAATTTCGTCATATCGACAACAATTTGATATAGCACTGTTTGCATACTACGGCGTTTTAATGAATCTTGTTCTTCGATATACAAGATATCTTTACCATAATCTAAGTAGAAATTACTTAGTTCTACATTAATGAAGTTTTGTAATTCTTGATAAATATCTAAATAGTCAAAGTTATCATAATGATCTAATGTACTTGTTGTAAATTCATGTAATCGATTTAATACATATTTATCAACATCTAATAATTGATCTTCAGCAACTGCGTTTGTATTTGGATTATAGTCATTTAAGTTACCTAACATAAATCTTAATGTATTTCTAATTTTACGATATACATCAGACGTTTGCTTTAAGATTTCTTCAGAAATACGTACGTCAGCTAAATAGTCCACACTACTTACCCATAAACGTGCAATGTCAGCACCTTTTTGTTTCACGATTTGATCTGGCACAATTGTATTACCTAATGATTTACTCATTTTTTTACCTTCGCCATCCATAACAAATCCGTGAGATAATAACATTTTATATGGAGATTGTCCTCTTGTAGCTACTGATGTCGTAATTGAAGAGTTAAACCAACCTCGATATTGGTCACTACCTTCAAGGTATAAGTCTGCAGGATACGATAATTCTGGTCGTTCTTCTAACACACCTCTATGAGATGAACCAGAATCAAACCAAACATCCATAATATCTGTTTCTTTTGTAAATTCACCATTCGGACTACCTGGATGTGTAAAGCCTTCAGGTAATAATGCTTTAGCATCTCTTTCAAACCAAATGTTAGAACCATGTTCTTGGAATAAATCTGCTACATGATTAACTGTTTCTTTCGTCATGATGATGTCACCATTTTCAGCATAAAATACTGGTAGTGGTACACCCCAAACACGTTGACGTGAAATAACCCATTCACCACGGTCACGAATCATATTATAGATACGTGTTTTACCCCAATCAACTTTAAATGTAGTGTCTGTAATCGCATCTAAGATATCTTGACGGACTTTATCAATAGATGCAAACCACTGCGGCGTAGCTCTAAAGATAACAGGTTTCTTTGTACGCCAATCATGAGGGTAACTATGTGTAATAAATTCTAGTTTTAATAATGCGCCTTTTTCTGTTAATAAATCAGTAATTTCTTTATTTGCTTTATCATAAAACAGTCCTGCAAACTGGCCAGCTTCTTCTGTAAAGACACCTTTATCATCTACTGGACTAATAACTGGTAAATTGTATTTTTGACCAACGATATAGTCATCTTCCCCGTGTCCAGGTGCTGTATGAACGCAACCTGTACCTGCATCTGTAGTAACGTGTAAACCGTTAATTACTAATGATGTACGATCAACAAATGGATGCTGTGCTTCAACATATTCTAATTCTTTACCTGTAAATGTTTTATCTAATTTAACATCGTTATCATCCCAACCTAAAGTTTCAGCAACACTTTGAGCTAGATCCTTACCGATGATAAATTTCTCACCATTTACTTCATATTGGCCATAAGTCAAATCAGGGTGTACTGTAATAGCTACATTTGAAGGTAATGTCCAAGGTGTAGTTGTCCAGATAATAAACTTAGCATCTTCATCCACTATGCCTTTACCATCTTTAACATCAAATGCTACAAAGATTGAAGCAGAACGCTTGTCATGATACTCAATTTCAGCTTCAGCTAGTGATGACTCACTTGAAGGTGACCAATAAACTGGCTTTTTCCCTTTATAGATTAAACCTTTATCTGCCATTTCACCGAATAAACGAATTTGAGCAGCTTCATATTCTGGTTCTAACGTAATATATGGATTGTTGAAATCACCCTTGATACCTAAACGTTTAAAGTCATTTTTCTGACCTTCGATTTGTTTTAATGCAAATGCTTCACATTTTTCTCTGAATTCTGCAACAGATAATTCTTTTCGTTTAACACCCTTTTTAGTTAACGCTTGTTCAATTGGTAAACCGTGCGTATCCCAACCTGGTACATATGGTGCATAAAAGCCTTGCATTGATTTATATCGCGTAATAATATCTTTCAAAATTTTGTTTAATGCATGTCCCATGTGTAAATTACCATTAGCATATGGTGGACCATCATGAAGAATATAAGATGGGTTTCCTTTATTTTGGTCTAATACTTTTTGATAAATATTTTTTGCTTCCCATTCTTCTTGAATTTTCGGCTCTTTATTTGGCAATCCCCCACGCATTGGGAAAGCTGTCTTTGGCATTAATAATGTTTCTTTATAATCCATTTTCTACACTCCTTAATACATTTTTCCTCTATTGTGTTTCAATTTAATAACAATAAAAAGAACTCTAAGTTCAATTAACAGGGACGATATAAACCGCGTTACCACCCTATTTAACTCAACTTAGAGTTCTCTCATTGTGCTGTATTGAACTATGGATAACAGTGATATAAGTAATATACATATAAAAGGCTCTCACTATCCCTTTCTCGCTTTGATATGCTGTATTATTACTTACGTGTCTGTTATTTCTTATCTGTACTTTCACTCGTAGCATCAGCTGATTGATTATCCGCTTCTGCTTTAGCTTTTAAAGCTTTCTCTTCTTCTGTTAATTCATTGTCATTTAAATGATTGACATTTTCTTCTGTAACTTGTTCAGCATCTAAGTCATAATTGAGTAAATAATCCCAATCTTCATTTTTTAATAGGTCTAACTGTGCTTCAACAAGCATACGGAATCTAGAACGGAAAATCTTAGATTGACGTTTCATATCTTCAGTTTGGAATGACAAACGACGCGCTTTTTCAACACCGTCATTTACAATTCGATCTGCTTCTGCTTTGGCCTTTGCAATTGTTGCCTCTGCCTCTTTATTTGCTGCAGCTTTTGTCTCTTCACCAGCCTGCTTAGCTTGAATTAAAGCATCGCTAACAGATTGATGAACATCTTTATAAGACTGAATATTCGTCTCTTTATCTTCTATAACTTTTTCTAATTGTTTTTTATCTTCTTTTAATCTTTCGATTTCATTACTTAATTGTTGTAAATAACTCTCTACTTCAGTAGGCTCAAAACCATTTTTGGCTTGAGTAAAAGTTTTATTTTTAATTTCACTAGGTGTAAAAGGCATACATTATCCTCCCTTAATCATACACTATTTTATCATTTCAATAAATACGAGAAATAGTATTCTTTGCAGTTTATTTTATATACTATACTGTAAATGTCGTACAAAAATCAACAATTATTTATTCATAACATATCGTCAACGACAAGTTAAGTATAACATTATTTGAATAAAGTTTCGTATGAAATTCTAACTTTATCCTTTTTCGTAGTACCACCAATGTCAGTAACTTTGGCACGACCAAACCCTTGGATAGATAATAGATCCCCACTTGCTAACTGAAAATCAGCTGCATCGATAATCGTATGATTCACTTTAACGCGCTTCTTATCTATTAATTGTTTGGCAATTGTTCTTGATTTACGAATCATTTCTTTCAATACAACATCAAGTCTTAATGCACTTACGGTTGTATTGAATGACTTCCATTCCTCTTTTGATTGTATCATATCTGATAACGGAATAGAATTAAGTTTAACTGTAGCACCTTTGATGCGATTTAATTCAAGTAACATGTAAGATTCTAATTGTTTTGTCAATGTAAACTGTATTTCTCCATCTATGACGATGTCACCTAACTGCTCTCTTTCAATACCTAATGACATAATTGTACCAAGTATATGTTGATGTTGTAATGTAACGAATTTTTCTGGATAATCAACTGCCATTAGTACAATTTCAAAGTCTGAATCCTCAGGTTCAAAATAAGTAGGCGCTATAATCGCTCGTTTGCGTTCCGCATGTTTACCTCCATACAAATGCACTGTTAATTCTTCGAAACTCGCTACTATTACCTCTAAAATATATTGTTCTCTTGGGTCTAAGAAATTCGTTAGTATTGGTGCATATTGCTCATTAGCTCGTTTACATTTATCCATTAAGTTATCAATAAGTTGTTGTTCTTCTTTTCTAAAATGTTGATAAATATCGATTGCATATCACTCCAAACACAATATAAAAGCACCTATCGTCATACAATGATAACGGGAGGTGCTTAATTATCGATTCATTTTACACTTAAATTCAATTTATAGTTTAGTTTGCCTTACGCAAGATGCATAATTATCATATTAAAAATACTCACTAAACCTCTTTGGAACAACACGAGAACAATAATTGCAACGATGGATGATATATCAATCATGCCTATCGGAGGAATAATCTTCCTAAATGGCTCTAAAAATGGCTCATATATTTTTTGTAAAAATTGTCCGAATTTATTTTCTCGTGCATTCGGTATCCATGACATAAAGAAATAAACAATCATGCCATAATAATAAATTTGAACTAAGAATAATATAAATTTAAATACAGTTGCAAGTAAACCTACATCCATTTATTCTTACCTCTATTCACCTTGATATTCCATGTTATCAATTTGGTCAGTTATATTGCCTGCTACTTCAACATTGTCTGGTGTACATAAAAAGATATCAGTCCCAACACGTTGAATGTCGCCACCAATTGCATAAACAGTACCGCTTAAGAAATCTATGATTCTCTTTGCAGAAACTTTATCAATGCGTTGCAAGTTTACCAAAGTAGCTCGACGATTTTTTAGTTCATCTGCAATATCTTGTGTATCTGAGAATACGCGTGGCTCAAATAAACACATTTTAGAACTTTCTTGTGCAAAGCCGAATTGATCTTGTTCTTGATTATTCATATTCACAACGTTCCTAGTATTATTATTTGATGTATTGCTAGCCATTTGATACTTCCTTTCCCCTGTAGATTGTTGTAATCTAGATGATTGTTTCTTAGGTACGGATTGTATCGCTCTTTGACGTTCATTACTCTCATTATTTGATTGTTCGTTAAAATTATTTTGAGACTGTGCTTGTTGCTTTTGATGTTGTCTATTGTCTTCTTCAGGTGGTGCTTCTAATTGGTCATCCTCTTCTTCAACCACGAAAAATCCGCTAAATAAATCTTTTAAAGCCACGGGGCTCACTCCTCTTTTCCTACAAGTTTAGTCCCAATTCTCACAAATGAGGCACCTGCTTCAGTGGCCAAATGGAAATCATTACTCATTCCCATCGACAATTCAGTACACGGTGCATAATTTAAATTGAGCGCTTTAATTTCATCTCTCTTTATTCTTAATGATTGAAACAAGTCTTTGATATACGACTCATCATCTGTTAACGGAGCCATCGTCATTAGACCGACTACTTCTATATTATCAAATTGTGCTAATTCTTCAATAAAAGTATCTAATTCATCTAATGCCACACCTTGTTTAGATGCTTCGCCTGAAACATTTACTTGTACAAAGCATTTGATTGTGTGTGTCGCTCTCTTATCAATTTCCTTTGCCAATTTAAGACGATCTAACGCATGAAAATAATCCACATCATTGATAACTTCTTTAACCTTTCTAGTTTGAAGCGCACCAATAAAGTGCATTGTCACGTCATTTGGTAAAGCTTGTTGCTTTTGTTGAAAACCCTCTACTCGGTTCTCACCAAAGTGTCTAATTCCTGCACGATATGCATCATTAGCTCGGTCTATTGTAACATACTTTGTAACGGCAATCACGTTTGGCAATGTTGAAATATTACCCTTGTCCGCTGACTGTCGTAGTTGTTGCTCGATGTCATTTAGATTTTCACTTACATTCACTGTATACACCTCTTTATTTTTGACCAATAAATGCTAACATTCTACCAGTTTGACCCTTTTCTACTCTATACGAAAAGAATAAATCCAAATCTTCGGAAGTTGCATAATTAGTAATATAAATATTTTCTTTCGGAACGCCACTATGTTGTAATAACAATGCATTAGCAACCTTTAAATCAATACCATGTCTATCTGACGCTCTCGTTTCTATATACTTTGTACTATCAATTGGCAATGCAGCAAACTTTGCTTTGATATCATCATTAATTTCATATGACATAGATGTAGCTGGTCCTATAACAACCTGTAAATCGTTTAAATTAAAGTCAATTTTATTTATCATTTCAACCACAATTTGCCCAACCGTACCACGCCAACCTGCATGTGCTAAACCTATAAAATGATGCTTTTCACTATAAAAGTATATTGGTACACAATCAGCATAACACATTGTTAATAATACATTAGATTCATAGCTGTACATGCCATCAACCCCATGTAAATCATCAGTTAGTGTATCGATATTCATGCCTTGATGCTCTTCTGTAATTTCTACGACTTTATTTTCATGTGTTTGTATCGGAAACACCCAATGCGCTCTATCAAACTTTATTAATTCAGCTAGTTTTTGTTGATGTTTAGTTATATTTTGTGGATTATCATCAATATATCGCGCCATGTTAAATGCGTGATTTGGATAATCACTAAATCCATTCTTTCGCGTTGTGATACCTAATGTAACATTTTGTAATGGGTCATCTCTATATTCTAAAATATGACTATTTTCCACAAATTTTTCTGGCATTATAAACCCTCCGCTAATTGTTCTTCAAAATAAATGTTATTCGATTATCCGTTTCCATCTTGATTGACTGTTACTACTTCTAATTTGAATATTGAATAGCCATAAAATAACTTCTAGAATTAAAAATCTAAAAAAGTCATCAGATCTGAGACCTGATGACATAGATACTGTTATTATTACTAACTTCAGCTTAAGTATATTTTGTTTAAGACGTACTATCCGACAAATTAACGTCTAGTTCTTCTTGAACGTCTTTCTTCTCTATTTCTGATGAAGCTTGGAATGTCATCTTCATTTGTTGTATGACTTCTGCTTTCAGTATTGCTTTCTACTGAGTGTGATGAGCTAGCAGCACTTGAACTAATTGTAGTTTCATTAGATGCTACGCTACCACTTGTTGCACTGCTACCAAAACCAGTATTTGAAGCTTTACGACCTTGAGAAGATGGTTTATCTTCAAATCCAGTAGCAATTACTGTAACTACAATCTCATCTTGTAATTCAGGATTGATTACTGTACCGAAAATCATGTTTACATCTTCATCTGCAGCGTCTTGTACAATATCAGCAGCTTCTTGTGCTTCGAATAATGATAATGACTCTCCACCAGTGATGTTCATTAACACACCTTGTGCACCTACGATTGATGTTTCTAATAATGGTGAAGAAATTGCTTTCTTAGCTGCTTCTACCGCGCGGTTTTCGCCAGAAGAAACACCAATACCCATCAATGCAGAACCTTGGTTAGACATGATTGTTTTCACGTCTGCAAAGTCAAGGTTAACTTCACCTGAAACAGCGATTAAATCAGAAATACCTTGCACACCTTGACGTAAAACATTATCTGCTTCTTTAAATGCTTCCATCATAGGCGTTGATTTGTCAACGATGTCTAATAAACGATCGTTAGGGATAACAATTAGTGTATCAACTGCAGCTTTCATTGATTCTACGCCTGCAGCTGCTTGAGTTTGACGTTTACGACCTTCAAAGCCGAATGGACGAGTAACAACACCAACTGTTAACGCTCCCATTTCTTTTGCGATTTTAGCTACGACTGGTGCAGCACCTGTACCAGTTCCGCCACCCATACCTGCAGTTACGAATACCATATCTGCACCTTGGATAGCATCTTCAATTTGTTCACGTGATTCTTCTGCAGCTTTTTTACCAATTTCTGGGTTAGCACCTGCACCTAAACCACGAGTTAATTTTTCCCCAATTTGGATTTTAGACTCAGCTTTAGATAAGTTTAAAGCTTGCCCGTCCGTATTGATTGAAATAAACTCAACATTGTTCATACCATGGTCAATCATTCGGTTTACAGCGTTGTTTCCGCCGCCCCCTACACCGATGACTTTTAACGTCGCTAAATGATTAAATCCTTGTTCAAATTCTAACATTTATATTTCCTCCTAGTTTTAATGGCCAATCAATCGAATAGAGATTTCATCAGTTTTTTAAATTTACTTTCATCCTTTTGTTCGTTGTGTTGAGACTTATGTTCAACGTCGCTATCAGCGTTTACTTCTTCGTCATATGTCTCTGTCACTTGTGAATCTTCTGAAGATGAATCTGACGCTGGTGCTTCATCTTGCTTATTCGATTTTTTCTTAAACCAATCAAATCCGCTTGTTTTTGTATTATTCGTCGTCTCATCAGATTCGATAACTTCTTCTTCGAATTCTTCACTGTCATGATTACTTATTGTAACATAATCTAGCAATTCGTCGAAAGTAATGCTACTAGAAATTGTTGAAATTGCTGAAGAGAATTCAGGTTTTCTTATACCCATTTGTGACGGTGTATGAATTCTTACTTTTTCGCTAACCATATCTTGTAATAATTCTTTAACACCTAATAAGTTTGCTGAACCTCCAGTTACTACAAATCCACCATTAACTTTTGTTAATTGTAACTCTTGTAATACATCGAACACTTCAAAGAAGATATCTTCTACACGTGCTTCAATAATATCAGCTAAGTCCTTTTGAGTGAATTGTGCATCCTCTTCATTGTCTACTTGATCCACAGTGAATACATCTTGATCAGATGCTGAATCAAAGAAAGCGTGCCCATATTGGTGTTTAACCTTTTCAGCTGTTTCATACGAAGTGTTTAATCCTTCAGCTATGTCTTCTGTAATGTCACGACCTGCCATTTCAATTGCATCCGCATCAACAAGTTCACCACGTTCATAGAAAGCAAGTTGAGTTAAATCTTCGCCGATGTCAATCACACAAGCACCAAGTTCTTTCTCTGTAGCAGATAAAACTGAGTTGTAGTTGTACGCATCAGAATATACATCTAATACATCTACACCACAAGATTCTACACATTTAATCATATTGATTAAGATTGATTTTTGAATCGCAATGACACCTGCATTTACTTTCAAGCTATGTCTCGCAATTAATTCCTTTGGATCAGAAACTTCATTGTCGCCATCAACTAGAAACTTAATCGGAAATGCATTAATTATTTCTGTTTCCGGTACGTTATTTTTTTCTCTGATACCTTCTAGTACATGTTCAATATGTGTACCATTTAATTCAGTATCTTCATAAAATTCTATTTCATTAGATTCATCAAACACTTCAGTGCCGACAATTGGAAGTTTAAGGAACACTTCTTTAATGTCTACACCTGAAGCAATAGAAGCTTTTTTAATTGTATCTTTGACTGCTTGTTTCGCAATATCGAAATCATCGATTTGACCATTTTTAATTCCACTCGTGTAGGTTTGTCCTGTACCTATCACATTAATTCCATTGTGAAATTTTTCGCCTACTATTGTTTTTACACTTGATGAACCGATATCTATACTTACATAATAATGCTCTTCCATAGATAGGCACCTCCTGACAATTACATAATCAAGTTCACACTATTAACAGTTTACAATACAGTTTCGCGGTTGTGAACTATAAACACATGTATTTGTCTAAATTTTTTAATTATTTTTGTCTTTTTTCTTATTTATCTTATTTAAAGCACTTTGCAGCTGATCTTTCGCTTTATCTTCTTGGTTATTTCCTTGTTCAACATTTTTATCCGTTTCTGATTTTTGATCAGAACCACTACTATATGGAATGAAGGAAGCACCAACAGATAAATCAATATAACCTGCTTTTTTCAAGTTTCCACTTTCGTCACGATCTAATGATTGTGACATTTGAGGATAATACTTCATTTTGCTACCAATTGTATTTAAGTTACCTACTACTTGAAGATTATCTGTAGTAAATAATTTCACTTGGTTTTGCATATTGGGTTGTGGATCATATTTAACTTCAGATATTAGTCCCCTAACTTTTGCTGGCATTTCAGCTAACTGTCGTATGATTTTGTCCTTTCGTTCTTTATCGAAACCATCAATAATCGGACCATCATCCAACACACTATCTTGGAAATTTTCCAATTCAGTGCCATCCTCCGTTATTGGAACATATTTATCTTTCTTTTTAATTAATGCCACAATTTGATCTTCTGTCACTTTAACCGTCATTTTATTAGGAAAATGCTTTGTTACTTTGACATCTTTAACTAATGTGTTTTCTTTTAATTTCTTTTCAGCTTTTGAAGTACTATAAGTATACATTCTTGAATCATCTTTAACATTTATTGCTTTACTGATATCACTCTTCGATACATTATTATTACCTTTTATCTCAACACTACTTATTTTACTCAAAGGTGTGAACATATAGATAAGTATCAATAAGATAAAAAACAACAATACACCGAATACTGAATATTGAATTTGTTTCTGCCTTTTACGCCTTAATTCTCGTTTTTGCTTCAAGTATTCAGAGTCAAATTCACGTACTTTATCGGCCATATTTTTTCACATCCTTTAGAAAGATGGCAAGTGCGCTTTGAATCTATTAATGAACTTTTCTCCACGCTCTTCAAAAGTATTGTATTGATCCCAACTTGCGCATGCAGGAGACAATAGCACTACATCATTCGGTTCAATAATTTCTTGTATTTTATCTACAGCATCTTCAACATCAACTGCCTTAATCACATACTTACCTTGACTCTCACCTAAATTAACAAATTTACTTTGCGTTTCACCAAACGTTACCATCACACGCACATTTTTCATATATGGTATGAGTTCATCGAAGTCATTACCACGATCTAACCCGCCACACAACCAAATAATAGGTTGTTCAAATGAATTTAGTGCAAATTGTGTAGCTAATGTATTTGTTGCTTTGGAATCATTGTAATATTTGTTCGTTTTATTAGTTCCTATATATTGTAATCGATGTTCTATACCTGAGAATGTGGTCAAACTCTCGATGATTGCTCGTACTGAAATTCCTGCTAATAAAGCTGCTAATACAGCAGCAAGAATATTCTCTAAGTTGTGTTCACCAGGTAACACTAAATCATCTTTATGTATGATTCTGAAACCTTTAAACACGATATACCCATCTTTAACGTATATACCATCTACTTCTTGTTGTGTTGAAAAATAATATGTTTTTGCTTTTAAAGTTTCTGACTCAATCAAATGCCTTTGATGATAGTTACAAATCAAATAATCATCTGCTGTTTGATTTTCATAAATTTTTTTCTTTGCATTTTGATAATTTTCTAATGTTTCATGATAATCGATATGTGCAGAGTAAATATTAGTAATAATTGCTATATGTGGCTTATATTGATCTATTCCAAGTAATTGGAATGATGATAATTCAGTAACAAGATAATCAGTTGATGTTACTTCCTGTGCAACCTTTGAAGCAACAAAACCGATATTACCTGATATTTTGCCTGTAACTCGACTTTTTTGAAACATATCACCAATAAGAGAGGTAACTGTTGTTTTACCATTTGTACCTGTTACGCCGATAATCGGCGCTTCAGATATTAAATAGCTTAGTTCAACTTCAGTTAATATCTTCAAACCTTTTTTAACAGCTGCATCAATAAGTGGTACGTGGTAAGGAATACCCGGATTCTTAATAACTACAGGATTATTATCCAATAATGACAGTGGATGTTCACCACCAATTACTGTAATACCCATATTTTCTAAATCTTTAGCATGTGAGTCATTACTTAAATCTTTTCCGTCATTGACGATTACATTGGCACCCAATTTATTTAATAATTTAGCTGCTTCATAGCCACTTTTGGCAAGTCCAACAACTAATACATCTCTATTTTCTAACCCTGTATAATTTAGCAATTTAATTCACTCCTATCCATAATCCAATAAGCCCTGAAATTAAACCTACTGTCCAAAACACTGTAACAACTTTTTTCTCGTTCCAACCTACCAATTCAAAGTGATGATGTAATGGTGACATCTTAAATATTCTTTTACCAGTTAATTTAAATGAAGTAACCTGAATCATTACAGATAACGTTTCTGCAACAAATACAAAACCTACGAATATTAATGATAATTCTTGATTTAACATAATTGAAATTGTGGCAAAGATACCACCTAATGCTAAACTTCCTGTGTCTCCCATAAATACTTTAGCAGGGTTTAAGTTAAAAGGTAAAAATCCTAATAATGCAAAAATCATAATCACACAGAATAAGCCGATTGATGTTGCACCTTGGAAGTATGCCATCAACGCGTACATTATAAATCCAATAATTGATAATCCTGTTGCTAAACCGTCTAAACCATCAGTTAGGTTTACAGCATTAGAAAAACCAACTTGCCAAAATACAATAAAAATGACATATGCAATTGAAAGTGGTACTTCAATACCGATAAACGGAATATGAATACCCGTTGAAAAATCAGTTAGGTTAAACACTTGACTTAATACAAAGAAAATTACAGCAATACCAATTTGTGCTAGGAATTTTTGTTTACTTGTCAAACCTTGGTTATTCTTTTTCACAACAATAATATAATCATCAATAAAACCAATTAACCCAAATCCTATTGTTACAAATAGCAATAGAATAATTGGATTTGAATTATCGATAAATATAATTGCAAGAATCGATGTAACTATGATACTGATTAAGAAAGTCAGTCCACCCATCGTCGGTGTACCTGTTTTTTTCATGTGGCTTTGTGGACCTTCTTCCCTTATGCTTTGTCCAAATTTCATTCTTTTTAAAGTTGGTATTAATACTGGGACTAAAATAAATGTGATTAAAAGTGCAATGATTGCGAGTAGATAAACCATATTATGCTCCTTTATATATTTAATTGGAATATGTTTTTGTATGTCGTCATGCAGGGTTAAAACATTATGTAAAATGAAACATGGCATATCAGTGATAAGATAATATTTTTGTTATTATCGTTCACTGATATAGCCTATCTTTCAAATTGTTATTCTGTCGTTCTCAAATTTACGAATGGTAAATAAATAACGTCTATTATTCTGATTTATCACTCGATGATTTCTCTTCTTTTTTATCTTTCTTGTCTGTTGTTGACTTATCATCAGCAGATTTTTCAGATGCTGATTTATCTTCTTTAGTTGTTTCTTCTTTTGAGTTTGAACTTGTACTTGCTTCACCATCAATTTCTTCTGATGAAAGTGTAATTTGAATTTTATCATTTTTACTAACTTTTTGACCTTTTGTTACTGATTGGCTAGATACAAAGCCACTACCTTTCATTGTCACTTTAGTATTTGTCATACGTTCAAATGCAATGACTTCTTCTTTTGACCAACCTGTCATATCTGGCATTGTAATATCACCATCAGTTAGTAGTAATACCTTATTATTAGGTAATACTTCTTTATTTGCCGTTACAGATTGACTGGTTACCTTTTCACCATTACCAATAACGATGGCATCTAGGGATTTGCCGTTGATTTTATCTTCGGCTTTCTGAGTAGCCAACCCTTCAACATCTGGAACTTTACTATATTTCACATCTGAACTATCTTTTGTATTGTTCTCTCCGACATTTAAATATTTAAGCGTGTTTGCCATAATTGGTTTGAACGCTTTACTTACACCCATTTCATATGCTTCTTGGTCATTTTGTTGCGCTAAACTCATACCAGCATAAACAATGACCTTTGGATCTTTCTTAGGTGCATCACCGATAAAGCTAACGAAATATGGATTTTCACCTTGGACATATCCTCCATTATCAGGATCAGCAACTTGCGCTGTACCAGTCTTACCAGCGATATCATAACCATCCACACGATAATTTTTAGCGTGACTGTCTTCGCTATTTACAACTTTATCCAACTCTGTACGTACCTTTTTCGCAGTATCTTTAGTAATTGGTTTGCCTGCATACTCTTTTTTACCTTTATAGTAAGTATTATTCGACACTGGATTTGTCACACTGTCGACATACCAAGGTTTAAGCATATTACCATCATTGAAGAAAGCAGATTGCGCTCTTAACATTTGTACCGGAGTAACAGTAGTAGATTGACCGAATGATGAAGTTTTTTGTTGTGCTTCATTATCCCAAGCAATTCCACCAGATGATTCACTATCAAACATGCCGTCTGTAGTTTTGCCAAAACCAAACTTCTCATACCAATGTTTCATCTTATCTGCACCAACTAAGTCTTGTAGATGCATCATTAAGGTATTTGATGAATACGTGAAACCTAATGTCATCGGGATATCTCCCCAACCTACTTTGTTCCAGTCAGAAATTTTAGACCCCATAACCGTTCTCGGTCTTGCAGTATACTCTTTATTTGGTTTGAATTTACCTTCTTGAATAGCAGCTGCTAAACCAAATGATTTAAATGTAGAACCTGGTTCATAGGTATTTTGATATAAATCATTCGCCCATTTTTTCCCGAAGTCTTTTCCTGTTTCAGGGTTAAAAGTTGGTCGTTGACTAAATGCTAATATCTCACCGGTATGCGCATCCATTACCACAGCAAATAAATCTTTTGGTTTATATCTGTCAACCATGCTATCCAACGCTTCTTCAACAAAGACTTGAATATTCGAGTCTATTGTCAGATGAACATCATCACCACGTTTAGGTGTTTTTTCTTTTTTCGTATTCGGTGCAATATAACCCCAAATATCATGAATATATGACAAGGTACCTTTTTGCCCTTTCAGATAACTATCAAAGATCTTTTCAACACCCATCGCGCCTTTAAGTTCCCCACTATCAGGGTCCTTTTGAGCAATACCTATAAGATGAGATGCAAAGTTTCCATTAGGATAAAAACGTTCAGTCTCAGGATATAATGTAATACCTGGTAAATTCATTTTTTCAATTTTTTCCTTTTCTTGATACGTTAAATCGGTACCTTTTTGACCGAATTCAACTTGAAAGGCTTTCTTGTTATTCAACTTATTTTCGATTTCTTTGGCAGACATATCTAAAACCGTTGCTAGTTTTTTTGCAGTTTTCTTTTTATCAGTAACGTTTTTAGGTTTATCGCTACCTTCACTGGCTTTTTTACTCACAATGGCTACAAGTTTATATCGTTCTACGTCTTCTGCCAATATTTTACCGTTTCGATCATAAATCTTACCACGTTCAGGCTGTTCTTGACTGTTTACCAAGTATTTTTCATTAGCTTTTAAAATCAAATCTTCTCCAGATGAGTGGCCGGTCAACATAATATATGAATATCTTAAAACCAACGTAAAAAAGAGCAGTCCGAATCCAAGAATGAGTAGGACTGCCCCTATTTTATTTTGTTTTATTGGTAATTTTGGTTTTTTAAATTTAATTCTTCGCTTCGTCATTATTACGCACTACCTTTACATTGTCGTTCTTAAGGCTCATACCTTGCTTTTTAGCCTTGTCGTAAATGCGTTCATATGATGAGTTCTTTTTAATTTCAGATTCTATTGCGCTATTCTCACTAGATTGCTTTTCTATTTTTGTATCTAAATCTGCAATTTTCCCTCGAGTATCATACGCATCCATTTTTAAAGATAGCATATATATACTGATTAAAGCAATTATTGTTATAAGTCCTATGTATAACATCTTTTCAAATTTTGTTAACTGTACTACAACTTTTCTTTTAACTGTTTTAGGTTGGGTCGAGGGTTTTGTCTCTGGAATTTGTTGTTCAATATTATCATATGGTTGATATACTTTTTCTACTGCCACTCATAATCCACTCCTTATTTCAAGATTTCGGCTACACGTAATTTAGCACTACGCGCTCGGTTATTTATCTCTAAATCATCTTCAGTCGCAATGATAGGTTTACGGTTAACTCGTTTTAATTTTGGTGTGTATGCTTCAGGTATTACAGGTAATCCTCTTGGCACTTCAGGTCCTTTTTCATATTCTTGAAACATTTGTTTACACAAACGATCTTCAAGCGAATGGAAAGTGATGACTGAAATTCGACCGTCTACTTTCACCAATTCAATTGCTTGTTCTAATGAATCTTCGAAAGCTGACAATTCATCATTCACTGCAATTCTAATCGCTTGGAATATTCTTTTAGCCGGATGGCCACCTTTACGTCGAGCTTTTGCAGGAATACCTTCTTTTATAATATCTACAAGTTCTAATGTTGTATTAATAGGTTGTTGTTCTCTGTTTTGTTCGATGCGTCTAGCAATTTGCTTTGAAAATTTTTCTTCCCCATATCTATGGAAAATACGAACCAAACTTTCAAATGACCATTCGTTAACAACTTCGTAGGCCGAAAGTGATTGTGTTTGATCCATTCTCATATCCAATTGCGCATCGTGATGGTAACTAAATCCTCTTTCAGGAACATCTAATTGTGGACTAGATACGCCCAAGTCATAGTAGATACCGTTTACTTTTTCAATATTCAAATCATTTAAAATTTCAGATAACTTTCTAAAATTACTATGTACAAAAGTCACTTTATGTAAATGATCACTCAGTACTTCTTTAGCATTCTCAATTGCATTTGTATCTTGGTCTATTGCTATTAGCCTACCATCATCACTTAATTGCTCTAATAAATAAAGGGCATGTCCAGCTCCACCTAATGTACAGTCGACATATATACCATCTTCTTTTATATTCAAGTAATCAATGGTTTCTTTAAGCATTACGCTGACATGATGAAACACTCTAATTCCTCCATTTAAAAATCAAAATCAATTAAGTCTTCAGCAATATCTTCGAAACTATCTTCAGATTCATCATAGAAATCATTCCATGTTGCTCTATCCCATATTTCAATGCGATTTGATACACCGATGACTGTACATTCTTTACTTAAATTGGCGTATTGTCTTAAATTCTGCGGAATATTAATACGCCCCTGTTTGTCTAATTCCACTTCAACAGCACCAGAGAAAAACATTCTCATAAATTTACGAGCATCTTTCTTTGTCATAGGAAGCGTCTTCATCTTCTCTTCAATAACTTGCCATTCTTCCAAAGTGTAACCAAACAAACACTTATCAAGGCCTCTAGTGATTATAAAACGCTCATTCAAGTCATAACGAAATTTGGAAGGCACTATCATACGTCCCTTTGTATCCAACTGATGTTCGTATTCACCCATGAACATTTATAATCACCTCACCTTCTTATATTTATAATTTACCACATCTCACCACTATCCTCCACTAATTATACAATTTTCACCAAAATTTGTTATAGAACATAAAAAAATGCCCGATTCATCATTCCGATGAATCGGGCTCAACCTTACTCTCTCTAAGGTTTTACAATGATATGATCAAAAGTGTAGGAAAGTGGTGGATAGGTGGAGGGCTTGAACACATCTATCCCAAATTCATTCATTATTTGGATTGGATTCCAAATTCTTTCCTGTAATCCTCCCATTGGGTGGAGCACTTCGTTAATTTCATTAAAATGTTTCATACTTATGTCATTTTCACGTTCAATATTTAATAAATATCGGTTAAGTAGATAATCATATTGCTGTTGATGAATTTCATTATTTTTATCGACTAATAGTCTATTATCATTACTATTTGAAACTTCCAATAATAAGTTTTTATATAATTCATCTTGTCGTTGCTTCATTTGCTCGACTTGTTCTAAGAATGAATCAGAGGCTTGCGCTCTAACAAATCGTTGCTTATCTTCATCTATCCCATCAACTAATACTTTGTTTAAATCAAGTTGATACTGCGATAATAATTTTTCAGTTCTTTCATTAATATAGCTAATACGCAAACGAGGTAAGACAATAGGCATCGATACGTCGACTACTTTGAACACATCACTTAACTCAGCCCAATATTTTATTTCACTCGGACCTCCAATAAATGCAACAGTATTAAACAACCACTCTTCCATAATTGGACGTGTAACAACATTATTAGAAAATCTTCCCGGTTCCTGCTCTAAAATGTTTAATAACTCAGCAGTCGAATAAACCTTATCAGATTTACTAAGTTTAAATTGGCCATTTTCAAATGTTAATAACTGTCTCATATTATCTTCGTGTAAGAATAAGTGAACATTTGTATCTGTTTGTATCATTTGTTCTAGTCCACTTTCCTTAGTACGTGCTTGAGTAGCTCTAAATGCTGTGTCGACCTCATGGTGTTGTTGGATTAATTGTTTTATAAAAGGCTTTTCAACTTCTCTCAAACCTTCATCATTAGCATCAATGAATAATACGCCATATGCTTTGAATATTTCATTTAATAATGCCTTAAACATATCAGTCCAATTATCGTATTGATCAATCACGTTTCTATATAGATTGATAATGGATTGAGAGTGTTGTGTCTCTGGCAATGCTTGGAAAAACTGATTCAATGTATCACGTAACTCTTCCTTATCAGGAGAATATCTAGAAACATTACTTTCTGGTGGTGTCATAGTATGATATTTAATTTTATGTAGCTTTGCTTTCTTCGAATTATAGGCAAATGTATGATTTACTTCGTCAAAATCATGATCCTCTCCTGCAATCCAAAAAATAGGAACTACTTTTTTATGATATTTTTCTTTTAATTCTTCACTTAACGTTATGATTGAAAAAATTTTATGCAAAGTGTATAGCGGTCCACCAAATAAACCAGCCTGCTGGCCACCAATTACTACTTTTGCACCCTTTTTTAAAGCATCTATATTCTCAACTTGCTCAGATGTAAGTGATAGATCACTCATATACTTTTCAATAACATTAGCTACTGCAATCTCTCTTCCATTATTCTCTAAATCAAATCTCTGCTTAAAGCTATCAGGATTCATTGCATCTAAATGGTAAAATTGCGCTAATGTATGGTCACTATTTTTTAGGTTCGTTATAAATTTATCGTTTTCATTTAGTTTCTCAGTCATACAATACATTCGAAATTCTCCTTATGCTACTCTATTCCTACCTAGTATAAAGTTTATATACTATATTGACAATTTTACGGCTTATAAAAATCCAACTTTTTCATTATCTTTTATTACCTGATTAACAAAAATAGTTTGAACTCTCATAATTAACTTTTATATGTAAACGTACCTCCACAAATTTTCAATTATAAGTAAATACATGTTTAAAACAGTCATTTTTGTGAAAAATCAATATAAATATTGTATAATAGAAATAACAAAACAAAGGGGGAAGCCGTCTATGAGTGAAGTAAAAAGTCTAGGTATCAATTATAAAACAGATGAATTATTTGAAGATTTTAGAAATTTTGGCAACGAAGATTTATATTTAGTTGATGAACTTCGTGGTGAAATGATTGATGCTAGTTCGGATTCGCCATTCTACGGCATTTACGTCGGAGATAGACTAGGTGCAAGGATGGCATTATATAGAAAAGGTGAGGTCGAAGAACAACACTTCCCTGACTTCGAAGATTATAATATCATTTGGAAATTAGAAGTTTTACGTGATTTCCAAGATCGAGGTTATGGTACAACTTTACTAGATTTCGCAAAGAAACAAGGTCTACCAATTAAAGTTATCGCAAGAAATCAATCTAAAGAATTCTTTATTAAACAAGGATTTACTGATTTAAATGAAACAAACAAAGATGGTCATGACGTTCTCGTTTGGACACCATAAATGAAACTGATTCTAGCAGTTTCGTTTAAACATTTTGATTGCGTTAGGAAGCCATTTTTAAAATCAAAACGTAACGAGATTAACTCATATTAAATCGCCGACTCAAAAGTTTGGATTTAAACTTTTGAATCGGCATTCTTTATTTTGAAAGCTTGCGTATTAATATCCAGCGCTTATCTCATATTAATATTATGCTTTAATCTTAATACTTATCTTGTTCTATTTAGCATCTCAAATTAAAACCTAGTTAGTGAGGTTGTTATTTAAATTATTCATCTTATGTTGCATTTACTTTTACACAGTACATTTATGCACACAAATCACTAGCTATTTATTGGTTTAAAATGATACTTTCTACATCAGACTGTTATACAGTATACATGCTGTCATTTAGTTAAATTAGCAACTAACCCAAAACGATATGTTAAACTGCAAACTATCTTGCAAACATTTCAACTAGAGAATAAGTGACATGTCTCTCACCTATCACATATGTTTATTTGCATGCATTTAAATTAATCGAATCAATTCTTGCATATCAGTAATTGTAAAATCAGGTTCGATATCAGTAGTGTTTAATTTCTGACGTGGATTGAACCAGCAAGTTTCAATATTTGCGTTTTTTCCACCTAAAATATCAGAAGTCAATGAATCACCTATAATAATTGCATTATTACGCTTGTCCTCACCAATTTCATTAAATACAAAATCAAAGAATTCTGGCATTGGTTTTTGATAACCGGTCTGTTCTGAAACAAACACACCATCAAACCATTGACCAAAAGGCGTTTTTCCAATCCTACGTTCTTGCGTTTCTAGCACACCATTCGTAACAATATATAAGTTGTGTTGTTCTTTTAGCTTTTCTAATGTTTCTAACGTCTTTGGAAAATACTTTATCGGTGCATTGGCTAATTCATCTCTAAAGATATGGTCTGCTTCTACACCATTTACCTTTAACGCATGTAAATCGAAATACGCTTCGAAACGTTTAGATAACACTTCATCCTTAGTTAATAAATTATTCTGAAACGCTTCCCAATGTGATTGATTTACTTTCATAAATGTTTCTAAATCATGCCTAGTTGTATGTAATTGGTAATGTTTAGTTAAATTAAAGAACGCATATGCTTCTGCATCGTGAAAATCGACTAATGTATCATCAAAATCAATAAATATATTTTTACTTTCCATTTTATCCCACTACTTTCTCAATTTACTCGACCGTAATTTCTAATTAAGATAGTAACATATATCACTTAATTCAGTATATAAAATTAGACATTAAAAAATGGCCAAGGTTATCACCTTGACCATTGTCTATATCAATATTAGAATCCGAATAATTTAGAAAGTACGCCTACACCATTTTCAACGATGCTTACAATACCTGTTCCTAATTTAACGTTGTCCCCATCGATTCCTGCTTGTACTGTTTGTTTGATTGCCTCGAATAATTTTTCCATGTTAATATCTCCTCTACTATTTTTTTATAATTTTCAACTATTAGAATCCGAATAATTTACCTAGTAAGCCAACACCGCTTGATACGATATCAACAATGCTTGAACCTAATTCTGCATCGTTTCCTGATTTTGCTGCTTCAACTGTTTTTGCGATTGCTTCTGCTAATTTTGTCATAATAAATGCGCTCCTTTGAGTTATTTATATATTTTAAATTAATGCTTAGAATCCGAATAATTTACCTAATAAACCAACACCGCTTGATACGATATCAACAATGCTTGAACCTAATTCTGCGTCGTTTCCTGATTTTGCTGCTTCAACTGTTTTTGCGATTGCTTCTGCTAATTTTGTCATTTAAAATCTCTCCCTTTATAATTTATATTTAAAATGTTTAAATTAGAATCCAAATAATTTAGAAAGTACACTTGCACCATTTTCAACGATGCTTACAATGCTTGTACCTAATTTAGCGTTGTCCCCATCGATTCCTGCTTGAACTGTATCTTTAATTGCTTTGAATAAATCTTCCATTAAAAACACTCCTCTATATTTTTTGAGATCTTAAAGCTTTTACAAACTTACAAAATATTTAAAACGATGTTGTGCTTTGGTTTAATAAGCTATCGTTTTGTTATCTATAATATAAAATATAATACAATTGAATTGTGCAATTTTTCCTACTTCACCATTTTTACATCAAATCTGTCTATTTTTACATTGTGAATTACAGTTTTGAAATCCTAACTGTATTATGCACTATTGAATTATATACAATTAGATACAATGATGTATTTTTACAATAATAATATTGATGACTATTTATTGTATTCGTTAACTTATTTTGTGTTTGTAGTGTGCTATATCGTCGGCTCGCTTTACTAAGGGACTGCTTCAGCCTGTAGTCTTCAGCTCGTCCTGTTCCTTCAGGAGTCTCGCCTTTATATATGCTTCCATTTTTATTTTGTATTAATGAATTATTTTGCTAATCATCTTAGCTTTTTATTTTTGTTGTTTGTATTGATTTACTCTTAATATTTATAAACAATAACGAGATCTAAGTTCATTAACTTATCTTGTGTTTGTAGTGTGCTATATCGTCGGCTCGCTTTACTAAGGGACTGCTTCAGCCTGTAGTCTTCAGCTCGTCTTGTTCCTTCAGGAGTCTCGCCTTTATATATGCTTCCATTTTTATTTTGTATTAATGAATTATTTTGCTAATCATCTTAGCTTTTTATTTTTATCAAGACATAAAAAATCCCCTTCAAAGTTGACGTTTTTGAGTGTCTACTTTGAAGGGAACGATCTTTAATTGTATAACTTTCGTATATAGCACATGGAATTTATGACCCAGCCTCTTATGTGTTTACTACTAATAATAAAAATGACCTTTTCGATGAAATGACTAACAATGTAATATCATTTATACCAATTTCTGTATATGACGCCATGTTTGACACCATAAATGATCATTGGTTATTCACTTGAGTCATTACTCCATTGACCTATATTACTAAATGCCGATTATTTCTATTCATAACTAATTCACTCACAACGTTCTATTTACAACGCACAAGTAATGTACGTTGCTTTTTCCGAAGCAACGTACACTGAGCAAATTAATCAATTATTCTAATTCTCTTACAGTTATTTATTAAATACCACTCACGAAAAAATTAAAACATATTTTTATTTAAAATTTTATCAATTAACCAAATAATATTTTTACTCAAAAATATCTAAATAGGATAAAGGAATAGATATGACAAAATCTAATAATATTATATTTGAAAAGTTTAGTTTATTGCTTGAACGAACGATTTATTCGCAGTAATAAAAGTATCCGAATCTGTTTTTAATCTAGGCGTTCCTTTAGGTGATAGGATGACCTTTTCAATCGCTACCACACTGTCAGACTCTAATATATTTATTGTGTTTTTAAAGTTCCTTGAATCATATTCTTTACATTGCTGTAAAATTTTCACTTTTTGTGGTGCTTTATAATAATATTGGTCGTTATTATCTTTAGTGACAGCAGCAACAAACGCCCTATTTGCTGTAATCACTTTATTGTCGTCAATTAATAATCTAGGTGTTCCTTTTTTGGTATGCGCTATGCCATTCACTTCTAATATTTCCCCAACTTCCACACTACGATCGACTTGTGCTTTAAATTCAACATCATGATAAATTTTAAATTTATTAAGCACAGATACAGTTTGTGGATTAAAATGAAAGTATCTTTTCACTTCATTAGATTTTTTATTATTTTTTTCCTTTTGCATAAACTCAGCCTTAAAATTTTGTCTCTTCAAATTAATATTAGAATTCATATTAGGCAAATTCATATTCACTGTATACGGTTTATATTCATTGTAAATTAATACAATATTAAAATTATATGCAATATCCTCTAATACAGAAGATTTGATATAAATTTTGTTATCTCGTTCAACATATTTCACTTCTTGTGCATGAGGTTCATTATGAATCTCCGTGAACAGCACCTTATCAATGGTAATATCAGGATGTTTATAGACTCTAATTTGTTCATAATGTACATCTTCATATTCGTGCGTACCTTCATATACCGCAAACATTTCTTCCGTGACCGGTATTAAATCCTGTAACTGTTCTGGCATTACGAAATGAACTTGATTATTTTTTATATAGCGATCTGCTTTACCACCTTTAATTAACAGTGCTATATAGTCATATAAATCATCATATCGATGTTCATACAGTAATTTGAAATTATTTTTATATTTGTCTTCAATTAAATAATCTTCAATATTTTTACCATTCATACGCAACATTTCTGTTAAACGTTTAAAGTAATCGTAGAATTCTGCTTTTTGATGGCTCTTTAAAAATCGTTTTTTATTAAATAACCTGCTTATAAAATCAACTTCAACTATTCTACTAATTGCTTGAAATTCTGCTTTTTCCGGTAAATTTAATTGCAACACTTCTTCTAAAACGGTTAAGTTATCTGCAGTTTTTTCTAATATATTCGTTTCAGTAACAAGTGATTGATTTTCATTGTATCTATTCACATGATAAACCGCTGCTGAGTTCATAGAAGCAGTTTTACATCTGGAAATTGCTTCAATAAAGAATAATTTATCTTCGCCAAACTTTAAATGTTTAAACTTTAGTTTGTTAGATTTTATAACTTCTGCTTTCACAATTTTTCCCGGTGGTCCAACAGCTCTAAATATTTTATCTATTTCATACGGAATGAGACCATTTTCCACTTTAAATGATGTGAACCTTCCCAATTTACTAATTCCTCTATCGTCGTGTTTAATACTTTGTCCAAAGGCAATATCCGAATTATGTTTGTTAGCTTGCAATAGTAACTCTGGAAATCCCTCACTATCCAACCAATCATCTGCATCTAAAAAGGTAATATACTTACCTGTTGCATAATTCATGCCAACATTCCTTGGCTCTGCTGGACTCCCTGTGTTCTTATCTAACTGTATAACTTTTAAAAAATTATATTTTTGTTGATAAGATTCAATAATACTCAACGACGAATCCGTTGAGCAATCATCTACAAAAATCGCTTCAACATAATGATGATCAATATTCAATCGGTTTATTGATTCTATACAATCATGTAAAAACAATTCTTTATTATAAACAGGAACGATAATAGTTACTAATTTATCCATATTAAAACCCCTTTTGGCTGTTCAACATTGAATTACACTAAATTATTTGTATTATCATATTTATACCCAAGGCCACAGGGGTAATATGCAACTATTTTTAACATTTATCTATCATCCACTAAATTATTTAACAACGCGGTAACTTAATAATATTAATGTCGCTTACGTATTCAATTTAGCTTAAACAAAAAACCCTTGCTTTTGAATGTATCTCATCACTCAATAAACAAGGGTTTATTACTGTATTACTTATTATTATTTTTATCTTTATTTAAAAACTTCATTAATTTATCTACATACTTGGAATAATCTTTACCTTTTTTCTTTTTCACTTGATCATTCACTTTATTTAAACCTTTTTCTAATTGTCCGTTTTCCACATATTTATTTAGTTGTTGCTTTAATTTTTCTTTCAACAAAATCCCCCTCTATTTATGTATTGATTAACAAACTGTTTATTTGATAATCAATCTATTTATACCTATAACATAATATATTAAACCCTAAATTACTAATTAATCGAACATCATTACATTAATTGTAATATCTGTAATAATTATTTATACTTCAAACCACTACTTAAAAATTGATTAAGGGGTTAAATAACTATGGCAAATGTTATTTTTGATGGTACTATCAATGTTAATTCAATAATAAATTGGTTATTAAATCATTATGATGATCATGTATACATATTTTCTAATCAAATTGAAAAATATCAAATGAAAATTCGCCTTAATAAGCGCGTACATTTTAATTATTATGACCATTTTTCTTCATATAACAGTGATATTTTAATTAAAAATATCAAATTCACAATTACTTTAATACCAATTATAAACAACCCTCAACATATGCGCTTTATTAATAAACATCTCTATCACCAAACGTGTGATGCCTATTTAATTACTACCTCATTATGTAATCATAGTCATAACGAACGCTCAAAAAAACTAAATAATGCGAACATAAGACACTTAAAAATGTCAAAACAAGCACTCCTAAGTAATTTAAAATATGTAGATACCACAGTAATCAACACTAGACTGATAGAAATAATTAAAAATAAAGCAAGCACGAATCTTTAGTGAAATTCATTTGAATTATTAAATTATAAAAATATAATACACCTCAAGGCCGATTGACTATATCTAATTACCTAATTAAACTATAATTAATATAATAATTTCTAAAGGTTGTGACCCCATGAAACAAACTATCGAAGGCTTTATTTATTTAATCATTGTATGTCTATTATTCATGGCATATTTATATCCAATTGTGACATCTGTCTTTGGACTTTAATTCAAGGTAAATGTAATACAAATTTTGATCCACATACATATTTCAAATTTTAAAAATAACAATGAAATGCTCGAGCACGACTCATATTTTAATCATTTAGCGCAAAGATTACATACAATCTTTGCGCTTTTTTTATTACTATTGCATTTTCAAATCCTATTGCTCACCTATGGTAATGCGTTAGAAATTCGAAAAAATTCGTTACATCTATCAACCATCTAATGACTGTATCTTACATCAGTTAAAATATTGTTTATTGTTTCTTCTATAGACAGCGCTTTTGAAATGGATTTTTCCCCTGCAAAGCCAAGATAATCATTAGCAACAAACCAAGACTTTAATTCTGCTATACCAAAGTCGGTCTCTTTCTTTGAATTATGTCTTCTAACCGTTTCTTCAAAGGACAAATCATAGTAGTATGCAAATACATTATCCATCCTATTATTTAAGACATTCTTCAACATGTCACCGTATTTATTTTCAGCTAAAATACCTTCTAGAATGACAAATTCACAATGTTCTATCCCAAATATCAGCATTTTTCTATTAAAGCAATCGCTAGATTGAATGGGCGATCATGTACATTTAACATTTCCCGTCGAACTACATCTTGTGAAATTAATAAATTTCCACGCCCCAATATTTCATGCAATTTGCGAGCAACTGTTGTTTTACCACTACCAGAATTTCCTCTAATAATAATTATATTCACCATAATATATCACCTTATACTAAATTATATTTATTTTAATATGCCCTATTACTCATAAATAAATCTTTAAATTTTAGATTGTCAAAATGAATTATTAGGGCTATTATTTATATACTTTAGATTTTAGGAGTGACAAATATTGAATACTCTCGGAACTTTATATTTTTTCACTGGAAAAATGGGATCAGGTAAATCAACAAAATCGAAAGAATTAGCACAAAGTAAAAATGCTGTACTGTTATCAGAAGATGAATAGTTAGCAGCATTATACCCACATCAAATAAAAAACTTCGATGATTATCTTAATTATTCTCAAATAATTAAACCTATATTAAAGATGCACATTCAAAGTATTTTACAAGTTGGCAGTAATGTAGTTATGGACTTCCCTGGAAACACAAGAAAACAACGCGCTTGGCTATTAAGCATTGCAAATGAAATACATGCCAATCACCAGCTCATTTATTTAAACCTTGCTGATGAACAGTGTTTAAAACAATTGAAAAAAAGAGCCGATAAAGAACCTGATAGAAACACATTTGATACGAAAGAAACCTTTGATTATGTATCCAGTTTCTTTGAAGCACCCGATAATACAGAAAAATTAAATATTATTGAAATCACTTCATAGCTCATCAACTTAACTTAGTTTTTAATTTTTCTTAGATAATTAAATAAACTACCATTTAGCTCTTTAATTTGAACGTATTGCTAATTATTTTTTGAAAATGTTCTGATAAAGTAGCATTAAATTTGATTAACCACGATAACATCAACCAAGTTTATAGTTCTAATTACATTAAATTCATAGAATTATATCTAAAAGAAGATAAAAAGACCATTATAGTGAAAAATCATATTTATTTTTGATAGGTGGAGTATTGCTTTATCATTACAAGTTCGATATAATAATTATTGTGTTCAAAAGAGATATGTCCTGGTAGCTCAGCTGGATAGAGCAATGGCCTTCTAAGCCATCGGTCGGGGGTTCGAATCCCTCCCAGGACGCTAATAACTTTTCTAAAAAGGTCGAAATCCTATTAACTAAAGGATTTCGGCTTTTTTATTTTCTATCTAAAACTAACTAAACTCAACTAAATTGACACGCATTTGACACGTAAAAATCCCCACCTATTCATTTAGATGGGTTTTTCTATATATTTATATAGTTTTTCAATTGTAAATTATCAATATCACAATTACCTTTTCTTAATGCAGACATAACAGTTTGACTAATCCACTATCTTTATAGATCTGATAGCCAGTTATACCGCTTTCTATTAACTTTATACATGTTTGTATTCACTCCTCAATCATCACGCTCTTTCCTTTTTATCTAAAAAATAAAAATGCGTTTTTACTACCAATAAATAGTAATATTGGTAGACATAAAATAAATATCGACAAATACATTTGTAGTGTCATATTTGAAATCGCCTAAAAATATAAAACACCTCGAGTTTTACAAGGAAATCTAAAACATCCTACAATCAATTAAATTGATAATCTCATTGGTATTTAGAAAACGATGTTTCATAGTCTAGGTTGTTTTAATAGTGCTTATGTAATCAATAACAATGGAAATCTTGTTTCTTTAAGACTATTTTCATCAAATAACACAGGCTATAGTTCCTTTTCATTGGAAGTTTTTCCATATTTAAAGTGTTCTTAGATAACTAAATTAATTAACCACTTATACAATAATACAAAAAGTACATAAACCCATTTATATTCATTTTACTGAATACAAATGGGTTTATGTTTAAATTTCAAATTTATCTTGGTCTATAATTTCATGTTGTCGATTTCTTAATTTAAGTTCTGCTTGTCCAATTGTTTCATCAATTATTAATTCTACATAGCTTTCTTCTATGCTACTTCTAGATTGTGAAATACTTCCAGGATTAATCACATGAACACCACCAATAGTTTCATGTTTTGCCACGTGTGTATGTCCGTAAAACGCAAACTGACATTCATGCGCTTTAGCTTGTTCAGCTAACTGCATACGACTACGATTCACACTATACAGATGACCATGCGTACAAAACGCCCTTACACCATTGGCTTGCACTACTTCTTCATTTGGAAATTCTGGATAAAAATCAGTATTGCCTTTTACTCTATAAAATTGACTTAGCTCTGTATCATCATATGAAAATTCAGAATCACCTAAATGAATTGCAACATCAACATCTTTATGATGTTGTAATACATCATATAAAATACCTTGTTCTGTATGATTGTCACTAATTAATATCCATTTTGTCATTGTTATTCACCTTCTAAGTATGCTTTCAACTTATCTATTGCTCTGCCGCGATGACTGATTTCACTTTTTTCTTCTGGCGATAGTTGAGCCATTGTTTTATTTTTATCTTCTATATAAAAAATTGGATCGTAACCAAATCCATTGTCGCCAATTTTACTCAAGGTAATTTCTCCTTGAACTGTTCCTTTAAACTGCTTAGTTTCTTCGCCAGGTGCACTCATACTAATGACACATACAAATTGCGCCTTTCGATTTGTTTCAGCTTCAAGATTCGCTAGTACTTTTTCAATATTAGCATTATCATCTTTATCTAAACCAGCATATCTGGCGGAGTAAACACCTGGTTCACCGTTTAATGCAAACACTTCTAGCCCACTATCATCAGCAATTACTCTCTTATTCAATGCTTTAGCAGCAGCTTCTGACTTTAAACGAGCGTTAGCTTCAAAGGTATCACCTGTCTCTTCCACGTCGAACCCTTCAATAATTTCTGAAATACCAATAACATTAAAGTCTGGGAAAATAACTTTAAAATCATTTATTTTACCTTTATTATTAGTTGCAATTACAATATCTTCCATTATTTCGACTCCTCACATGTTACTTCTATTCGTTCTACTTTCACCTTCATATTTAACCATTCTTCAATAATACGCTCAATGTGTTCTGTATCACCTGTTGCAAAAAACTTATGCTTCGGTTTTCTTTTATAACCTGCGTGTTCATTGCTAAATGTTAATAATGCACTCACTTCTCGTGCAGTTTCTAAACCAGATGAAATGACAACCTTTTCACCACCAAAATATTCATTGATTGGCTGATATAATAATGGATAATGCGTACATCCAAGAATAATCGTATCTGCATCACTATTACGCCATTGTTTAAGTGTTTGATGCATAACAATACTTGTAATAGTTGGATCCTTGTAACGCATTTTTTCTACTAAAGGTACAAATCCAGGACATGCAACACCTGAAACTTCAACATTAGGATTAATATTTTTAATATGGTGTCTATATGCTTCCGATTTTATTGTACCTTCTGTACCGAGAATTAAAACATTTTGATTCTTTGTTGTCATAATTGCAGTGCGTGCACCTGGTTCAATAACACCTATAACCGGTATTGGCAATAAACTCTGTAAATGGTTTAATGCTACAGCAGTTGCTGTGTTACACGCAATTACTAACATTTTGATATCAAATGTCATAAGTTTTTCAGCTAATTCTGTCGTGAATTTTCTAACTTCTGAACCTTCTCTTGGTCCATAAGGGCAACGTTGAATATCCCCTAGATAATAAATGGTTTCATTTGGGAGTTGGCGCATAATTTCTTTCGCAACTGTTAAACCGCCGACTCCTGAATCAATAACGCCTATTGGTTTATCCATATTTGACTTCATCCTCAATTTATTTACTTAATCTTTATTTTAGCACAGTCATAAATTCAAAATCATTTATCAAGATTTAAAGTAGGTATATTTTTTAAATTATATATAATATTTCCACCAATTTTTATCTATTTTAAAATATGCTTCTTAAATGAAGTATAAAAAAAGAGACTTAACATCTGTTTAGCACAAATGTTAAGCCTTGTTTACCATAGTTTAAATATTAGTTCACTTGATGATCTGAACCAAAGAATGACTTAAACATATGGAATGAAGTTTCTCTATTTAAAGCTGCAATTGATGTAGTCAACGGAATTCCTTTAGGGCAAGCGTTAACACAGTTTTGAGAATTACCACATTCTTGTAATCCTCCACCACCCATCAATGCATCTAATCTTTCATCCTTAGTCATAGAACCTGTTGGATGTAAATTGAATAATCTAACTTGGGAAATTGCTTGCGCACCAACGAAATCATTTTTACTAGTAACGTTAGGACAAACTTCTAAACATACACCACATGTCATACATTTTGATAATTCATATGCAGTTTGACGTTTTTTCTCAGGCATACGTGGACCTGGTCCAAGATCGTAAGTACCATCAATTGGTACCCATGCTTTCATTCGTTTTAAGTTGTCAAACATTCTTGTACGATCTACTTGTAAATCACGAATAACTGGGAAAGTGCTCATAGGTTCTAATTTAATTGGTTGTTCTAATTGGTCTACGATAGCTGAACAAGACTGTCTAGCTGTACCATTGATTACCATAGAACATGCACCACAAACTTCTTCTAAACAGTTCATGTCCCAAACAACTGGTGTTGTTTTTTCACCTTTACTATTTACTGGATTACGTCTGATTTCCATCAAACATGCAATCACGTTTAAATTTTCTCTATATGGAATTTCAAATTCTTCTTCATATGGTTTAGAATCCGAGTTATCCTGACGTTTAATTATTAATTTAATCGTTTTTTGTTTGCTTTCATTATCTTTTACTGGAGCTTCATTTGCTTCTTTAATCTCTGCCATGATTATTTACCCCCTGTAGACTTAGTAGAATAATCTCGTTTACGTGGTGGAATTAAACTGATATCAACTGGTTCATAAGTGAACTTAGGTGCTTCTGATTTACCTTGATATGTCGCAAGTGTTGTTTTCAACCATTCTTCATCATTTCTATCTGGGAATTCTGGTTTGTAATGCGCACCACGAGATTCATTACGGTTATATGCACCAATCGTAATTACACGTGCTAGAACTAACATGTTCCATAATTGACGAGTAAAGAATACTGCTTGGTTACTCCAAGTTTGTGTATCTTCGATATCAATATTTTGATAGCGTTCCATCAATTCTACAATTTTCTTATCTGTTTCAAGTAATTTTTTATTATCACGTACAACTGTTACGTTAGCTGTCATGATTTCCCCTAATTCTCTATGAATCTTATAGGCATTTTCAGTACCTTTCATAGTTAATAGTTGATCAAATTTTTCTTGTTCTACTTGAACTGCTTTTTCGTACATAGCATCATCTAAGTCAGTGTATGACTTTTCAATATTTGCAATGTAATCTAAAGCATTAGGCCCTGCAACTGTACCACCATAAATAGCAGAAAGTAATGAATTGGCACCTAATCGGTTACCACCGTGTTGTGAATAATCACATTCACCAGCTGCAAATAAACCTTTAATGTTAGTCATTTGATCATAATCTACGTATAGTCCACCCATTGAGTAGTGTACTGCTGGGAAAATCTTCATTGGTACTTTACGTGGATCGTCTCCTGTGAATTTTTCATAAATCTCAATAATACCACCGAGTTTAACATCTAATTCATGTGGATCCTTATGTGATAAGTCAAGGTAAACCATGTTTTCACCATTGATACCTAATTTTTGATTCACACATACATCAAAAATTTCACGTGTAGCGATATCACGAGGAACAAGGTTACCATAATCAGGGTATTTCTCCTCTAAGAAATACCAAGGTTTACCGTCTTTGTATGTCCAAATACGTCCACCTTCACCACGAGCTGACTCACTCATTAATCGTAATTTGTCATCTCCAGGAATCGCTGTTGGATGAATTTGAATAAATTCACCATTCGCGTACATTGCTCCTTGTTGATATACAATTGATGCTGCAGAACCAGTATTAATCATTGAGTTTGTTGTTTTACCAAAGATAATACCTGGGCCACCTGTTGCCATTATTACAGCATCCGAACCGAATGATTCGATTTCAGATGTAGTCATATTTTGAGCAACAATTCCTCTAGCCATATTATCGTCATCTTTGACTATTCCGAGGAATTCCCAACCTTCATATTTATTAACTAATCCATCTACTTCAAAGCTTCGAACTTGTTCATCCAAAGCATAAAGTAATTGTTGTCCTGTTGTCGCACCAGCATATGCAGTACGGTGATGTAATGTACCACCAAAACGTCTGAAGTCTAATAAACCTTCATTTGTTCTGTTAAACATTACGCCCATACGGTCTAATAAATGAATGATTTGTGGTGCTGCTTCTGTCATGGCTTTAACTGGTGGCTGGTTCGCCAAGAAGTCTCCACCATAAACTGTATCATCAAAGTGAACAGCCGGTGAGTCACCTTCACCTTTAGTATTAACTGCGCCGTTAATACCACCTTGTGCACACACAGAGTGTGAACGTTTAACTGGAACTAATGAGAACAAGTCCACATGTGCACCTTTTTCTGCTGCTTTAATTGTTGACATGAGACCGGCCAGTCCACCACCGACAACAATAACTTTCTTCTCTGCCATAAATTGTCACTCCCCTAAATATATAACTAAGACTTTTAAATTATAAAAATGCGAGAATAGCGCTTAAACCAATATAAGACACTACGATAAACACGATGAGTGATACCCATGTGAAAATTTGTTGTGATCTTTTAGATTGTAGTACACCCCATGTTACTAAGAATGACCATAGACCATTTGCGAAATGGAATGTTACTGATAACATACAAATGATGTAGAAAATTAACCAAAATGGATTAGACACGATATCATGTACCATATCAAAGTTAACTTCATGACCTAATGCACGTTGGATACGTGTTTGCCATAAGTGAATCGCAACAAATATGAATGTTAATATTCCAGTCAAACGTTGTAACAAGAACATCCAGTTTCTAAATCTTGAGTAATGTCCTACATTTTCCTTCGCTGTAAAAGCAATATGTACACCATAAACCGCGTGATAGAAAATCGGAATATAAATGACTACAAATTCCAATACAATTAAAAAAGGTAATGATTCCATAAAGCCTGCCGCTTTGTTAAATGCCTCCACGCCTTTAGTAGCTTGATGGTTTACTAACAAATGGACAAGTAAGAATCCACCTATTGGAATTACGCCTAACAGTGAGTGTAAGCGTCTTAAATAGAATTGATTTTTCGAATATGCCAAAAGGAAGCCCCCCTGTGAAACAAATAAATTTATTTGGTATTCTTTCATACAGTGTATAGTAAAGCGTTTACTTATTTAGTAAAGTTGATGCTAGACAACGAATAAATTTAACGGTGACATGTAAATTAAACTTATTCGTTGTACATCTAATTTAGCGTTGAAGCATATTCCTGATTTAAAATTACATAATTGCTAAAATATGATGCATAATTGATAATATTTCTCAATTATAAAACGCTTACATATACTGTTAAAAAAAAGAATCCCTGTTATTAGATATTGTAACACTAAAATATAAGATTTTGGGCATGAGAATGATTCTCATGCCATAAATTTTGTCACTTCTTGTCATCTAAAGCTTGACGAAGGTTTTGTGCAACCTTAACTGGTAAACCTGCTGCCTGTAATTCTTCAACTGATGCTTCTTTCATTTTCTTGATTGAGCCGAATGTACGTAATAATTTTGTCTTGCGCTTTGAACCTATACCTTCAACCGTATCAAGTACAGATTGAAGACCTGTCTTTTGTCTTGTTTGCCTATGGAAAGTAATCGCAAAACGGTGTACTTCATCTTGAATACGATGTAACAGATAAAATGCCTGGCTATTTTTCTTCAGTGGTATGATGTTGGCTTGTTCACCGTATAATAATTCAGATGTTTGGTGTTTATCATTCTTTTGCAATCCTGCAACAGGAATATCTAGACCAAGTTCATTTTCAAGGACATCAATTACACCATTCAAATGTCCTTTACCCCCATCAACAATAATTAAATCAGGTAAAGGTGTACCTTCATTCAACACGCGAGTATATCTACGGCGCACAACCTCTCTCATTGACTTGTAATCATCAGGTCCCTCAACCGTTTTGATTTTATATTTTCGGTAACCTTTTTTATTTGGTTTACCATCTATAAATGACACCATTGCTGATACTGGATCTACACCTTGAATATTGGAATTATCAAATGCTTCGATTCGAATTGGAGTCTGTATCCCCATTCTATCTCCCAATTCTTCTATAGCCTTAATTGTGCGTGACTCATCTTTTGATATTAATTCAAATTTATTTTCTAATGTAACTTCTGCATTATGCTTTGCTAGATCAACCATTTCTTTTTTCTTACCTTTTAATGGTTGTATTATTTTAGTATCAACAACAGACTGAATAATATCCTTATCTAAATGATTAGGTATATGAACTTCTTTTGGCAATATATGTTGATTTAAATCATAAAATTGACCAATAAAGGTATAAAACTCCTCTTCTGGTGTCTGTTGTACTGGAATCATAGTTGCATCACGTTTAATCATATTCCCTTGTCTAATGAAAAACACTTGGATACACATCCAGCCCTTAGATACGCTATAACCAAATACATCTCTTATAGTATTATCGGATGAAGTTATTTTTTGCTTTTTAGTTAAATTATGAATATGTTGAATTAAGTCTCTATATTCCTTAGCTTGTTCAAAATCTAACTTTTCACTAGCGTCTAGCATCTTTTGCTCTAAATTATTTAAAATGGTCTTATCTTCTCCATTTAAGAAATCCGATATCTCTTTAGTCATTTCAGCATACTTTTCTAAATCAACAGGATAGACACAAGGCCCCATACATTGACCAATATGGTAATATAAACACAATTTATCTGGCATTTTGTCACATTTTCTAAAAGGATAAATACGATCTAATAGCTTTTTAGTTTCTTGCGCTGAATATGCATTAGGATAAGGTCCGAAATATTTACCACTATTTTTCTTTACTGTTCTCGTAACGATTAAGCGAGGATGCTTTTCTTTTGTAATTTTTATAAATGGATAACTTTTATCGTCTTTAAGCAATATATTGTAACGTGGTTGATATTGCTTTATTAGATTTAACTCTAGCAATAAAGATTCTGTCTCACTAGAAGTTACGATAAACTCAAAATTACGAATCTCACCTACAAGTCTAGTAGTTTTAGCATCATGTGCTCCTGTGAAATAAGATCTTAAACGGTTACGAAGCTTCTTAGCCTTACCAACATAGATCACTTGATCATTACGATCTTTCATTAAATAACAACCTGGTTCCATAGGAACAACTGACAATTTTTGTTTAATTTCAGCCTGATAGGTTTCCATTATGTGTCCTCCTTTCTATTATAATATTTTATTGACTGCTGAAACTTGCTCTATATTATAAAATAACAAATAACTGTCTAGCAATATATAAAATTGCTTGCAAATTGAAAACTGGGACATTAAATAAATAATGTCCCAGTTCTTCTTAGTTTGACTTATAAGTGTTTATCTAAAACTTCTGCTAAGTTTTCTTTAGGTTGGAAACCAACTACTTTATCTACTGGTTCACCATCTTTAAATACGATTAAAGTTGGGATACTCATAACTTCAAATTTAGCAGCTGTTGATGGGTTTTCATCAACATCTAATTTTAAGATATTAGCTTTACCTTCATAGTCTCCTGCTAATTCTTCTAATACTGGTGCTATCATTTTACAAGGTCCACACCAAGTTGCCCAAAAATCTACTAAATTAACTCCTGATTGAATGTTTTCATCAAAGTTTGAATCTGTTACTTTTACGATTGCCATAAATGCCAATCCTCCTTAAATTTCAAATGATGAGCAAATTATAACAGACTTTATATTATTCTGCATAGCTCTTGCTCACGTTTATTTTAATTCTGCTACGGTTACACCAAAGCCACCTTCACTCGGCATACCATTTCTATATGATGCCACACTTTTATGCTGTTTTAAATGGTTTTGAACACCTTTTTGTAAGGCACCTGTACCTTTTCCGTGTATAATGTAAACTTGTTCGTAATTGCTCAACACAGCTTGATCAAGATATTGATCAACAGCTACCATCGCCTCATCATAACGATAGCCTCTCAAATCAAGTTCCATTTTCACGTCTTGTCGATTTTGTCGTCGAACCATTTTTGTAGGTTGCTCTTTTGTTTTTTTCGTTTTCTCTAAATCTTCAATTGGTAATTTCATTTTAATAATGCCCATTTGAACTACAGCTTCATTTTCGTCAATCAACTCTAATACTTCACCTTTTTGTCCATATGTTAATACTTTCACTTCATCGCCGGCTTTAATTTCATCCCACTTTTGTTTTTGAACATTTTGTTTTAGTGAAGTTGATTCATATTGATCGTCTAGTTGTTTCTTTTTATCTATAAGTTCATGCTCTTTTACATCAGCACCCTTTTTATCTCTTAATTCTCGCAATTCTTTAAGTATTTCATCCGCTTCTTTAGTTGCTGATTTCACACGTTGATTTGCTTTTTCTTTAGCTTGTTCTAACATTTGCTTTTCTTGATTTTGATAATTCTCATATTGCTTTGTTAATGATTGATGTGTTTCTTGTGCTTCTCTTAACAGTTGCTCTAATTCAATACGCTGTTCATCAACACGTTTAGAGTTATATTCGAGTGAAGCAATCATTTCATTTATTTCTTGTTCGTCTTGTCCAATCATTGATTTAGCTTTTTGTATAATTTCAATATTTAAACCTAATTTTTTAGAAATATCAAAGGCATTTGAACGACCAGGTACACCCATAAGTAATTTATATGTTGGGCTTAATGTATTTACATCAAATTCAACACTGGCGTTCATTACACCTTGTCGATTATAACTATAAGCCTTTAATTCTGGGTAATGTGTCGTAGCCATAACTAGTGAACCAATTTCATGAACATGGTCTAATATACTCATAGCTAAAGCTGCACCTTCACTTGGGTCAGTGCCTGCACCTAACTCATCAAATAATATCAAACTATTTTTCGTGGCACTTTTTAATATTTCTACAATATTTTTCATATGAGATGAGAACGTGGATAATGACTGCTCTATAGATTGTTCATCACCGATATCACAGTAAACATTTTCAAAGACACTTAATTTACTACCATCCAATGTAGGAATTAACAGACCAGATTGAGCCATCATTATAATAAGCCCCAATGTTTTTAATGTAACCGTCTTACCCCCTGTATTAGGACCTGTAATAATAACAGTTTCTATATCGCTAGCAAATTCAATCGTATTGGCAACCACTGTATCTTTGTCTAGTAATGGATGGAATGCTTTAGGTAAATATACTGTACGCTCTGCTGTAAATTCTGGTTTCGTACCCTTGATTGTTGTTGCATAGCGTGCTTTTGCCGTTAAAAAGTCAATTTGACCTATGATGGACTCTGAAACTAAACAAGCATCAGATTCTTCTGCTACTAAACGTGTTAATTCCGTTAATATTCTTTCACATTCAACTTTTTCATCATTACGCAAACGACTAATTTGGTTATTCATTTCCACTATTGATGATGGTTCTATATATAATGTCTGACCTGAAGCTGATTGATCATGCACAATTCCACTAAAATCTTGGCGATATTCAGCTTTAACTGGGATAACATTGCGTTCATTTCTGACAGTAACAATTGCATCCGACAATTTTTTTTGGTTGGACTGACTTTTAACTACTTTGTCTAAATTTTGTTTGATACGTTGTGTCGTACTAGAAATTTTGCTACGAATGCCTTGTAGCTCATAACTAGCATTATCGAACAAGTCATACGCATCACATTTTTGATGAATTTCTTGAAATAAATCATTTAGTACCGGTAATTGTTCCATTCTATCGTTCAGAATTGGATATTTGATTTCTTCATCTTCTTCTAGAATCCCATTATAGAATGTTTTATATTGATTTTGAATTTGAATCAAACGTTTAATCGCATTTAATTCTCTAACATTCAAGACACCACCAATATTGGCTCTATGAAGTAATTGAGTCACTTGTGATAAACCACTTAAACTAGGCATACGATGTTTATTGTATATTTGTGCGATTTCATCTGTTTCATTCATTTGAAATTCAACAGTTTTAAAATCCGTTGCTGGACTCATTTCTGCTACTTTAGCTTTACCTATATCACTCATTGTTTCTTTTTCGACGAGTGCTTTAATTTTATCGAATTCTAAGACATTTAATGACTTCTGTCTCATACAATCCCTCTATTTCTTCATTTTAATATTGTTTTCAATCATTGATTTAAACGCATCTCTAGACATAGTATTTATTACTCTATCTTTAGCTACAAACCCTTTTTGTGCAGTTGCAACGCCATATTGCATAAACTCCAAATGATCAATATGATGTGCATCTGTATTTATAGTCAATTTAACATTAGGATGTTTTTTTAATGTTTCAGCATTTAAATCCAAACGCTTAGGATTGGCGTTAATTTCTAATATAGTATTTGTTTTTTCCGCTAATTCACATAGTTGTCCAATATCAGGTTCGTATCCAGGTCTTCTACCAATAATACGACCAGTTGGATGTGCAATATGCCTTACATAAGGGTTATTACACGCGTTTTCTAAACGACGCATAATCTCTTCTTGTGGTTGATTAAAGCTTTGATGAATTGCCGCAATAACATAATCTAATTGCGCTAAAATTTCATCTTCATAATCAAGACTCCCGTCTGGTAGGATGTCCATTTCAATGCCTGAATATATATCTATTTCTTTATATTTTTCATTCAACTTTTTAATTTCTTCATTTTGACGTAACAAACGTTCAACAGATAAACCATTTGCTACTTTTAAACTTTGGGAGTGATCTGTAATCACCATGAATTCATAGCCTTTAGCAATATTAGCTTTCACCATATCTTCAATACTAAATGCGCCATCACTATAGGTAGTATGCATATGCAAATCACCTTTAATATCACCGAGCTGTATAATATCTGTTAAGTCTTTGTCAAATTCACTACCATCTTCACGAATTGCAGGTGCAATCCAATCTACATTGAAATGTTGGTAAATTTCCGCTTCACTTTGATATTGTAATAATTCACCGTTTTCAGTCTCAATACCATATTCGCTAACTTTTTCGCCTTGTTCTTTAGCTAATTGTCTAATGCGAATATTATGATCTTTAGAACCAGTGAAATGTTGTAACGTGTGATAAAAGGCTGCAGGCTCAATTAACCTGAAATCCACACCTATAGTTTCATCATCATATTCAAGCTCTAATGATACTTTTGTAGCACCCACTGCAACTTCCTTTACTTTATTGGGAATTTGTAACAACGCTTCTTGCACCTTTAAAGGTGCCTGTGTACTGATAATAAAATCTAAATCTTTACTCATTTCTTTAAAACGTCTAAAGCTACCTGCCACCTCAAATTTTTCAATTTCAGTAATTGTAGCTAAATATGCTTTAATTTCTGTGTTAAGCCCTCTCATTTGATCAATTGGATACTTTTCTTTTTTAGCACCTAGCGCTTTAACTGCTTCTAAAATATTTTGCTCAGTTTTTTTAGCGAAACCACTTAATGCACTGACTTCGCCATTTTCACATGCACGTTGTAATGACTCCTTATTATCAATATTCAACTCTTTATATAATTTGGCAATTTTTTTACTGCCTAAACCTTGAATTTTCATTAATGGGATAAGCCCTTCCGGCACTTCTTTCTTTAATGCATCTAAAGTAGAAGTTGTACCGTGTTGTCTATATTCATTAATGACTTCACCAACGCCTTTACCAATCCCTTTTAATTCAGTTACATCTTCAATCTCCTCTAATGGACGTTCATCTATTTCTAAACTTTGTGCCGCTTTTCTATAAGCAGAAACTTTAAATGTATTTTCTCCTTTTAATTCCATATAAACTGCTATTTTCTCTAATAATTGAATAATATCTTTTTTCGTCATTACCTTCACCCCATAAAAAAAGGTCAAGACAAGTTACCGTTGCTCTATCAACAGTAAATCGGTTGTGCCCTGACCTCCTATATTTTATTAATATATTATATGTTTAATTGTTGGAAAATTTATATATTGACCACAAAAGTAGATATAAATGGTATATGTGAGATTAATATTTCAGCAATAAAAGATTGCGATAACTGTGTTTGGATGATTGATAAAGGATACAATGCCATAGCATAAATTAAAGTAGTGCATATAATTATTGACGAAACAATACTTAAGAGTACACCAATCAACCGACTCAACATAAACATTTTTTTATATTTGATTATATTATCAAAGCAAACAATTATAGCATAACAAAGAACCTTCGTAATTGTAGCTACAATTAGAAATGCAACTAAATGGTCAAAACGTAACTGTAGATTATCAAATTGAAAAGCAAAATGCATATCATAAGCTCGAGTTTTTGGGAATGGTATAAAGAGCTCTAAATACTGTGACAACTTAATAAAGCACTTTTGTGCAATGTACAATGATAAAAAAGTCGCTCCTAAATGCATAATACTTAACCATACGCCTCTTCTAAACCCAATCATGCCTATGTATAAAAAAATTACTATGATTAATAAATCAATTAACATTAATCTTCACTATTTTTTAATTGCTTTATCTCTTGTTGCAAACGGTAATTTTCTTCTTCTAATTGAACTTTTTCATGCATAATATTAACAGCTGTTAATATCGCTTTTCTTGTAGTATCTAATCCTGTACTTTTTCTTCCTAGAGACTTAAGCTGTTCATCCACTAGATGTGCAACATATCGAATGTGCTCAGGATTATCTTCACCTACAATTGTATAATGTTGATCATTTATCGTTACGTTTATCCTATTTTTAAATTCGCCCATAGTATAACTCCTGACTTAATATAAATTTCCGAATAAAATAAAATTTGTCCTAACATATAACTTTCAATATTTCTAATTTAGAATATTTATCACGAACCATTATACACGACTAAATATTATTTTGTAAGAGGTGTGATTTGTTATATTTGAAAAAATTTATAGTTCGAAGATTTCAAATAATTTTAGAACAATTGAACGATTGCGATATCACAGTTATTCATGCATATTGTTGTTGGGTAGTGTGTATGTTTCATCCTATGGTATGATGAAAACTGTCAATCGAAACAGTAATTTCAAAAAAGAGAGGCAATCAAATGTCAAATGTAGTATATAAATTAACAAATCCTGAAATTCAACAATTAATGTCGAAAATTAACTGCGACACAGGCAAACTACCACAAGGTATGAAAGCCAAAGCCAAATATAAAAACACATCCATTTCCATTTACAACTCAAATAAAGTTATGTTTCAAGGCAAGGAAGCTTCAACTGTGGCAGGTCAATTGCTACCTAATCATGCAAATACACAAACTGCATCAAAGCATACACCCACACAATCAAAGATAAATTATAATCAATTTCAATGCATAGGCAGTGATGAAGCTGGAAGCGGAGATTATTTTGGACCACTTACAGTGTGTGCTGCCTATGTTTCAAAAAAACATGTTCAAGTTTTAAAAGAACTCGGAGTTGATGATTCAAAGAAATTAACAGATAAAAAAATCGTCGAACTTGCAGAACAAATTGTTACATTTTTACCTCACTCATTACTAACGATGCACAACACTAAATATAATGAGAAACAATTAGCTGGCTGGTCACAGGTAAAGATGAAAGCTGTATTACACAACGAAGCGATAAAAAATGTTGTAAATAAAATCGAAACAAACGAATTGGACTATATCGTTATTGATCAGTTTGCTGAACGTGGTGTTTATACGCGTTATGCATTAAGTGAGCTTCCACATAGCAACATTACTAAATTCGAGACCAAAGGTGAATCAAAATCTATTGCTATTGCGGCAGCAAGCATTATTTCACGATACGCATTTGTCAAATATATGGATCAAATTTCTGCAGAAGTTCATAGCGAAATTCCCAAAGGCGCAAGTAATAAAGTTGATTTAGCCGCTGCAAGAATTATCGAAAAGAAAGGCATTACCTATTTAGATTCTATTTCAAAGAAACACTTTGCAAATCGAAATAAAGCACAGGCACTTGTTGACAAAAAACGACATTCATAATCAAATTTACATCTCATTTAGAACCTAACATTGCAGTTGTTTATATCTTACTTCACAAATTGTATTTCACACTAAGCGTTGAGTTAACGGTTAATCGTTTGTTGCGCAAATTTATGATTGCCAGATATGCTCTGCAGATTTGTATTTTTACCATATGTCAAATTAAACAGTTATAAACAAAACAAAAAGAATTACATCGCCAATACTTTCGATGGTGATGTAATTCTTTTTTTGAACTATTTTTATGATTGATTTATTTATAAGTTAAACTAAATTCTTTTCCTTACAAAGTTGTTAAATTATCTAATTGTTGCACCTTGTTGTTGTAACGCTGTTAAGATATCTTCATGTACTGCATTTACCTTATCATCAGTCAATGTTTGTTCAACATCTAAGTATGATAATCTAATTGCAATTGATTTCTCATCCTCTGCAACATGTTCACCTTCATAAACATCAAATACTTGTGCATTTTGAAGTATATCTCCACCATGTGCTTCGATTTCTTTAACAAGCGTTGCGGATGGCACGTCTCGATTTATCACTAATGCAATGTCTCTTGATACTCCAGGGAAACGAGGAATTGGACGATAGTTAATATATCCAACTGAAACTGACATTAATTTATCGTAATTCAATTCAAAGACATAAGTACGTTTTAAGTCATATTCCTTTTCAACTTTTGGATGTAATTCACCAACAAAGCCTATAGTTTCACCATTTAATTTAACAATTGCAGTTCTACCTGGATGTAAGCCTGCAATTTCACCTGCTTCATAATCAAATTGAATATCTAATTTTTCTGCTATACGATCTACGATACCTTTAGCAATAAAGAAATCTATTTCTTCCTTTTTTCCTTGCCAAGTATTAACTGTGTAATCACCAGTTAAGATCCCACTTAGGTACTCAACTTCATCTGGTAATTCACCTTCACCATTACCAAAGAATACATTACCTAGTTCATAAAGTCGGACATCAGCATTTTTACGTGCAACATTATAAGCAACTGCATCAATAAGGTGAGGAATCAAACTTTGTCTCAATGTTGAATGAGCTTCACTCATTGGCATTAACAAGCCGATTGTATCACGCGTTTCTAATGCAAAGTCTTGCGCTCTCTCTTTATCGACTAAAGAATAATTAATTGCTTGGCTTAAGCCTGCACCCTCTAGTGTTTCTTTTACAATACGTGATTTAGCTTGTTTATCAGTCAAAGCACCATGTGTTACATGTTCAAATACCGGCAATGTTGAAGGTATTTCATCATAACCATAAATTCTTGCAATTTCTTCAATTAAGTCTTCCTTAATCGTAATATCTTTACGTCTAGACGGAACCTTGACAGTTAATTCATTATTATTCTTCGTCGTCTCAAAGCCAAGTTGCACAAAAATAGACTCGATTTCTTCAGCAGTCAATTCAAAGCCAATTGTATTATTCACTTTATCAACTGAAATATTAATTGGTGTGACGAATGAACCTAAATCACCTTGTGCTACATTATCTGATAAAACTTGTCCATTAGCATACGTTTCTAATAAGTAACAAGCACGATCGACTGCCTCATTTACAAATTCTGTAGCAATTCCCTTTTCAAAGCGACTAGACGCTTCACTTCTTAAATTCAATCGTCTTGAAGTATGACGAATAGATACCGGATCAAAAATAGCGCCCTCAATTACAACATGCTTTGTAGCCTCTGTTACTTCTGAAAAATCGCCACCCATTACGCCTGCAATGGCAATTGGCGTTTCGCCATTAGTTATAACTATGTCAGATGCTAGTAATGATCTTTCTTGATTATCTAAAGTAGTCATCGTTTCATTCTCATGAGCTTGACGTACTTCGATATGATTTGAACCAATTTGTTCTTGATCAAACATGTGTAAAGGTTGACCGTATTCTAATAGTACATAATTTGAAATATCAACCACATTATTGATAGGTCGAATACCAGCTTTAATTAATCTCATTTGCATCCATTCAGGTGAAGGTGCAATCGTAACATTTTTAACAATACGTGCACTGTAATATGGGACTTTATCAGAATCTTGAACAGTCACTGACAGTTCCTCAGCAGCTTGTTGTGATAATGCTTCTGTTTTAGTCTTTGGTTTATTCATTGCAACGTTGTATAATGCAGCGACTTCATATGCTGTACCCACCATACTTAATGCATCTGCTCTATTTGGTGTAAGATCAAATTCCATTACTTGGTCATCTAAATATAGTGCTTTAAGTGCATCTGTTCCTGGCTCTACCTCTGTAGAAAACACATAAATACCGTCTTCAAAGGCTTTAGGCACTAAGTTGCTTGATAAACCTAATTCTTGTAACGAACAAATCATACCTTCTGAGCGTTCTCCACGTAGTTTTGCTCGCTTAATCTTGATACCACCCGGTAATCTACCACCAACTGTAGCGACGATTACTGTTTGTCCTGCATCTACATTTGGTGCGCCACAAACAATTTGCACGAGTTCACTTTCGCCAATATCTACCTGACAAATATTTAGTTTATCCGCATCTGGATGTGGTGCGATTTCTTTAATTTTACCGACAACTAATTTTTTAATTTCTTTTGTATAATCGATAATGTCATCTACTTCGATACCCGTACGTGTAATTTTTTCTGCTAATTCGTTTATTGGTTGATCAATTTCAACATATGTCTCTAACCATTCTTTAGAAATAAACATTATTTTTCACCTCTATCTTCTACTGCTTTAAATTGATTCAAGAATCTTACATCATTAGTATAGAAATGACGGATATCTTCAATTCCATATTTCAACATAGCGATTCTATCAGGCCCCATACCAAACGCAAATCCTGAATATTTATTTGAATCGAATCCAGCCTTCTCAAGTACGTTCGGGTGAACCATCCCTGCACCTAATATTTCAATCCAACCTGTTTGTTTACATACATTACATCCTGAGCCACCGCATTTGAAACATGACACATCTACTTCAACTGATGGCTCTGTGAATGGAAAATAACTTGGTCTTAGACGAATTTCACGATCTTCCCCAAACAATTGTTTAGCTAAAAGTTCTAATGTCCCTTTAAGATCACTCATCTTAATATTCTCGTCTACCACTAATCCTTCGATTTGAGTAAATTGGTGACTGTGTGTCGCATCATCAGAGTCTCGACGATACACTTTCCCTGGACATAGAATTTTAACTGGACCTTCACCATTTCGTTGTTCCATCGTTCTTGCTTGTACAGGCGATGTATGTGTACGCATCAGAATCTCGTCCGTTATATAAAAGCTATCTTGCATATCTCTTGCCGGGTGAGATTTCGGTAAATTTAAAGCTTCAAAGTTATAATAGTCCTGTTCAACTTCAAATCCTTCAACAATTTCATATCCTAATCCTAAAAATAGGTCTTCGATTTCTTCAACTGTACGTGTTAATGGATGTTTGGCACCAATAGACATTTTTCTACTTGGTAATGTCACATCGATTTTTTCAGCCTTTAATTGTCGTTCTAATTCTTCATTTGCTAGAAGTTCACGACGTGATTCTATTTCACCTTCGATTGCTTGTCTAACTTCATTAACTTGTTGTCCATATGCTGGTTTTTCCTCATTAGGTAAATCTTTCATATGTTTCATTAACCCTGTTACAGAACCCTTTTTACCTAAATATTTCACTTTTACATCTTGTAATTCTTTTTCATTTTTAGCTTCATTTATATCGACTAATGCCTGTTGCTTAATTTCAGTCATCGCTTCAGTTTGTGCCATGATTTAACCTCCATTTGTCTATTTTCTCGTTAAGTAAAACCAATAAAAATACAAAAAAGACTTCCATCCCGTTGAAACTGGGACGAAAGCCTTCCGTGGTACCACCCAAATTTATGCATAAGCATACACTTGTAATTATTGATAACGGAGTCATTTCCGACTTAAATCTCTTTAAGTAACCAAAAAGGTGAAAAAAACTAAATGTAGAGATATATCTTTCAGTCTACGGATATACTCCCTTGTGCTACTACATTATTTTAGTTTACGTCTTTTTATTGGTTCATATTCTACTGTTTAACATTACTTTTATTATATACGATTTTCATTTAAAGGGTCAACCTTTCAAATGATAAATCAAGATACTGCCAGCAATAGCAACATTTAAACTCTCTGCTTTTCCATAAATTGGAATTGTTAAGTTTTGAGTTGTTTGCGCCAATAATTGTTGCGACACACCTTCTCCTTCATTACCTAATAATAATGCAAAGTGTTCTTTCGCACTTATCTCGTGAAATGAAACAGCTTCTTCTAATGCCGTTCCGTACACTGGTCCATCAAACGAATCTATAAATGATTCTAAAGAATCAATGATAATCGGTAAATGGAACACACTACCTTGACTGGCTCTTAATACTTTGTCCTGGTATGGATCTGCAGTGCCCTTTTCTAACACAATTAAATCTATACCTGCAGCATCTGCAGTACGAATTAAAGTACCTAAGTTCCCTGGGTCTTGTATACGATCAATCAACAATACTTGCTTTGCTGTTGTTGTTTCATAATTAGGTTTTTCAATTACAGCAAAAAAACCTTGTGGTGTCACAGTTCCAGATAATGCTTCTGCAACTTTTAAATTTATTTCAAATACTTCCTCTGCATATTCAATTAAATCTGAGCTAATTCTAGAAGTATCTACTATAAATAATTGTTTTATCGTTAACTTACTTTGATAAGCTTCTTCGATAAGGTGATAGCCTTCGATAAGGGCTTGACCTGTTTTGTCTCGATCTTTTTTCTTTTTGAGTTTATTTGCATTTTTAACTTTACTATTTTGTGCGGACGTAATCATTTCCATAGCATAGCCTCTTTATTTTCATATTTTAACTTTTAAAAAGTTGTAAGATATTTGTACGTATATTTTTTATAAAGGATAACAAGAAATGTTCCTTTTCAATTAAGATGTTATTTCCTGTATAGTCTACTATATCACCTTTTTCAGGTGAAATCGTCTCTTGTAATTTGATTTTTAGCGTATGTGCTTTAGCGATATCTTTTCGATCCATAATTTGAAAATGTATATGTGGTTCTGATGTGTTACCTGAATTACCTACTTTCGCAATATGTTGTCCGCGAAAGATTTCATCTCCTACTGATACATTTAGTGAATTAGGCTTTAAATGTGCAATTAAACTATATTCATGTTTTGCATGCTTAATTATAATATAATTACCTTGTGGATGTTTTACATTAAATTCTCCAGGTACACAATCTGGAATGCCATCAACAACTTCTACAACTTCACCATTAGCTGGTGCAACGACAGTTAAGTTGTAGGCATAGTAATTAGTTAATTGATTAGGGCTACCTTGATAGCTACATTGATCTTTTAACTTCACTAAATCAATAGCATGTTTGTAACGTTTATAATGGAAGTGATGATTTAATAATTCATTATCTCCGCCGGCAATAACCGTCCACGCTTCTTCAATTGGCATAGTATATTGCAGTTTGGAATACTTTGCACTATCTTGATGTTGTATAGGTAATAATGCAAAACCAATTATTTCATTATATTTATTCAATGTAACACTAACACCCGTTGTCCTCTTGTCATCGAACCACAGGTATTCGTCTTGTCTGTTTATATGTATATGTTTGTAGAATGAATTCACACTTCTTTTCTCATTATATACTTTTAGTAGCTTTTCCAATTCTAATAGCGCAGATACTTCTTGAAAATCTTCGCTAAAATGATTATATATCCAGTTGACATCACTATTCTCAATTTTTTCAATAATTTCTTGCGGATTCATTGCTTCCATTGATTTCACACAACCTATCGCTCGATATCAAATTTACATCTATATAAATAAAAAATCGCTCAAAAATTATTTAGTGAATAATTAATGAACGATATTAAAAGACTTTCATCAAGTCATTAAATTAATGAAATTATTTTGATACAACTTCTTCACCATTGTATGAACCACAGTTCTTACATACGCGGTGAGATAATTTGTATTCTCCACAATTTGGGCATTCTGTCATACCAGGTACTGAAATTTTGAAATGAGTACGACGTTTGTTTTTTCTTGTTTTAGACGTTCTTCTTTTTGGTACTGCCATGATTAATCCTCCTTATATTCAAACACTAAAATAGTTATTTTCAGATTCAATAATCTATTATACTATAGATTACAAAATTCTGCTATTGCTCTTCGTCATATAATTGTTGTAGTTTTTGAAGCCTAGGATCGATTTGCTGAGACTCAGATTCTTCTGCTTCTTTCGCATTCTCAATCGCTTGCTCTTCGTCAATAACTTCCCAACCATTACCCTCACGTAACATTTGATCACTATTATCTGCGAAAACACGCATTGGCTTTTCAATGATAACTAATTCTTCAGCAATATCCTTTAGATTTATCATGCCATCTGATGCATCATGATAATGTTCATCTTCATCGTCATCACCATACTGATTATATCCTTCTAGATCAAATACTTCTTGAGATCTGATATCTAAAGGAACTTCTACTGGAACTAACGTACGCGCACAAGCCATCGTATATGTTCCTGTAACATGCATATCTGCAATGACTTCATTTGATTTTACTGTCAATTCGCCATCAACATTTATTTCAGATAAATCTATTAAATCTAATGATTTTACTAAATGATCAAAATTCACCGTTTGATTGAATTCAAAAGGTTTATCTTGGAATTTTCTTAATTGCGTTATTGACCATTTCATATGGCTTCACCTCTAACAAGCACAAAATTTATTTTAACTTTATAGATATAAGTTGTCAAGATTTTTTCTTAACACAATTATATCTGTTACAATATCTATAATGAATTCTGAAAGGAAGAAATGCAAATGAAAAGCGTTGCACTAGTCACTGAATATAATCCTTTCCACAATGGTCACTTATACCATGCAGAGAAATCAAAGTCAATCACTGATTCTGAAATTTCTATAGCAATCATGAGTGGAAACTTTGTTATGCGAGGAGAACCTGCAATTTATAATAAATTTACTCGAACTCAGATGGCGCTACATGCTGTGGATTTAGTCGTAGAGCTTCCTGCTCATGCTTCACTATCAGCTGGAAGCTATTTTGGTGATGCCGCAGTACGCGTAGCTAATTATTTAAATGTCGACCACCTTGCATTTGGTAGCGAGTCGGGCGATATTAATGCTTTTTTAAATCTCGCTGAACAAATGCAAAAAATTGAACAAACCTCAGCCTTTGCTCAAAAAATTAAAGAAGGCAAAAGCTACCCGCGCATACTTAGTGAATTAATTTCAGATAACCATTTATTAACTGAACCTAATAACACTTTAGGGATTTCATATGTTAATGCCATACAAAAGCATGGCTTTAATATTAATCCAGTTACCATAAAAAGACACGCATCAAAACACCACGATAGTAAAATACAACATATGCACTTTGCAAGTGGTACATCAATCCGACAATCTCTCCAACTTGAAGATCAGGATTGGCAAAACGTAGTTCCATCTCAAATAAAACATTTATACCATTCAAATATTGTGACAACTGAGCGCACATTTAATTACTTAAAGTATGCATTATTAACTCAGAGTCCCTCAAGTTTACAAAATATCTACACAATGACTGAAGGTTTAGAACATAGGCTAAAAGATTTAATCTTGCAAGCAACTTCATTCGAATCATATATGCAGTTAATCAAGACCAAACGCTATACCTATACACATTTACAGCGTGTACTGATGAATGTATTGCTAGATTACACTTATGATGACATACCAACACAAATAGACTCTGTTCGTATACTAGGAATGAATCAACGTGGCCAAAAATACTTAAAATACCTTAAACAACAATTTCCAGAACGAAATTTTGTAACACAAATCAATAAACGTAATGCCATGACATTTAAAAACGAAATTAAGAGTACGAACATCTATAATTTATTATCCAATGATACAGCTAACGACTTTAACACACACGTCATTTTTTAGCCCCACTTCTCGATTTTATCGAGATTAGTGGGGCTTATGCATGAGCACTCTCATGTATTCCTCTATCCACTTCTCGATTTTATCGAGATTAGTGGGGCTTATGCATGAGCACTCTCATGTATTCCTCTATCCACTTCTCGATTTTATCGAGATTAGTGGGGCTTATGCATGAGGCTACTCATGTATTCCTCTATTCACTTCTCGATTTTATCGAGATTAGTCGGGCTTATACATGAGGCTACTCATGTATTCCTCTATTCACTTCTCGATTTTATCGAGATTAGTGGGGCTTATGCATGAGGCTACTCATGTATTCCTCTATTCACTTCTCGATTTTATCGAGATTAGTGGGGTTTATGCATGAGGCTACTCATGTATTCCTCTATTCACTTCTCGATTTTATCGAGATTAGTGGGGCTTATGCATGAGGCTACTCATGTATTCCTCTATTCACTTCTCGATTTTATCGAGATTAGTGGGGCTTATGCATGAGGCTACTCATGTATTCACCCTTTTATCAATTGTTCTCGCAATTAAACAGCAAAAAACACCAACCTTTGATGGCTTCATCAAATTTGTTGGTGTCACTGTATTGTCTTATTTCTTGAATTTTTCATTTAATGCCTTTTCAACATGTTCAGGCACAAAATCAGATACATTTGCTTTATATGCAGCAACTTCCTTTACTACGCTAGAACTGATAAATGAATAATTAGTGCTAGTCATCATATACATTGTTTCAACATTACTATTTAACTTTTTATTCATTGAAGTTAAGCGTAATTCATATTCAAAATCACTAACAGCTCTTAATCCTCTAATGATAGTTTGAGCACCAATTTGGTCACAAAAATCTACCAATAATCCATCAAAATGATGCACCGTCACATTATCTAAATGTTTAACTGAAGCTTCTATCAAATCTATTCGTTCTTCTACAGTAAATGTACCCGCCTTACTACTATTTCTTAACACACAAATATGCAATTCATCAAAACGATCCGCACTTCTATCAATGATATCAATGTGCCCATATGTAATCGGATCGAAACTACCTGGTATGACTGCTTTAGTTCTAGACATTTTAATCTCCCTTTTCTAATAACAAAGTGTCTGTTAAACCATAATGATATTGTTTAATCTCTCGGAATGGTTCAGTTTTTATTTTTTCATGATGATTAAACTCACAAACGATAATACCATTTTCTTTTAATAAATTAAACTTTGCAATTTGCTCTAAAGCATCATCAATCAACCCTTTTTCATATGGCGGATCTAAAAATATTACATCGAATTGGATTTCACGCTTGGCTAAGGCTTTTAATGCACGTTCTGCATTATTTTTATATACCTCAGCTTGACTTGCAATATTTAAATGGTCTAAATTGCGCTTAATCACTTTAACTGCTTTAAAATTTTGATCAACAAATATTACTTTATCCATACCGCGTGACAGTGCTTCTATACCTAAAGCACCACTACCTGCAAATAAATCTAACCCTAATCCTGAAACATCATGCAAGCTGTTAAATATCCCTTCTTTGACTTTATCCATTGTTGGTCGTGTGTTACGACCTTCGATGCTCTCTAATGGCTTGCTTTTATGCATTCCAGATATAACTCTCATTTCAACACTTCCATTCTTAAATTATATTCTTTATAATTCATAAGCAAGGAGGAACATAGCTTATGAAACAATCTTTTATTAAAATTGGTGAAGGTTTAACAGATTTATTTGAATTTAATACACTTATCGAATATAACTATGCCCGCATAGATTATATTGTTTACTTTCATACACCGACTTCCGAACACCAACGATCATCTGTAGCCATTATCATGAAACCAACAAGTGGTCGACATTTCCAAGCCATGTATATCATGATTAATGCCTTGAATTATCCATATCCAAATTCCAATAAGAAATTTGAACTAATTAATCAACAGGCCGAGCAGTACAAAATAGAAATAAAGGGTGTAGATGTAAAACCACCTGAGACATTTCATGATATAGAACTATATTATAATTATTTAATTAGCGTACTAAGATTACAGCGTTGGATTCCGCCATTACAATAATGTAGCTACAAACCTATGTTTCACTGTACGCAAAGCAAATACATTAAGGCTCTTATTTATGAAAATTCATGTTGTTCCTTTTCATAATGCTTTTTTAAATATTTATAAGGAGAGCCTTCTATTTCTTTCACATACTTTAGTTTCATCAATTTAGTAACTATTTGATCTGAGTCACTTTCATTGATATACATTACAACATAACGTTGCTTTTTATTAGAACTTACGATATGACCAAATTTTCTAATTTGTCTTTCATGTTTCATATGTTTTAAATATATAATTAAACTTGTTCTAGGCACAATATTCATTTTCTTCTCACTCCATTTATTAGCCCTTTTATGATATCATTTCCTATTATTTTTATAAATAACAATTATTTTGCAGTTGAACAATCTTTTGCTATATTACTAAGTATATTTATGTACTAAGGAGGATTTGTACATGTCAAAATTTAATAAAATGTTTAAAGGATCATTCATTGGCTTAGCAGGTATAGTAGGTAGCTTGCTGTTCATTAATAAATATAAAAGAAAGCCTGAAAATTTACCGACACATCATTTTTATAGTCAAACAGCACCCTATATTCTAGCCAATCGCGGTGGATCAGCTGTTAGACCTGAAAATACTAAACTCGCATTTGATAATGCAATTGCTCATAATATAGATGGATTCGCTGTTGGTGTTACCCTGACTAAAGATGATCAAGTCATCGTTTTCAATAGCACCTCATTAGATGCAACAACAAATGGCTCAGGTACAGTGAGTGAACATACGCTTAACGAAATAAAAAAATTAGATGCAGGATACTATTTTACTGATATCAATGGTCAGACACCTTATCGTAACCATAAAGACGCTACTATATTAACCTTAACAGAATTATTAACTTATTATCCAAATGCTAAGGTAAATATTCATTTAATTAATCAATCAACACAACAACGAAACCACCTGATTTGCGAAAAAGTAAATACCATAATTAATGAATATAATTCAGATAATCGTATAGTAATCGGCAGCAATCAAGGAGAAATAATTGATTATTTCAGACACCTTAACCCGAATACAGCAATTGCTGCTAGCAAGAATGATATGATGAAGGGATTCATCCACTTTTATTTAGGTGCTGGCAATTTATTTGCTACAAAAGCACATACCTTTATTCTACCAATTGAACGAAATGGTATAAAATTTAATTCACCACGTTTTATTCACTGGTTAAATGAGCGCAATATCGTTCCTGGATATTGTCATGTTAATAATTTGGATTTGATGAATGACTTAGTCTATCATGGCGCACATACTTTAATTACTGATCGCCCAGACCTTGCAGAGCGCTTTAAACTAACTTATAAATAATCTTGGCTATTATAAAAGGTCGAAGATATAAAGTTTTCGGACAAGTAAAAAAAGGCAATTTCTATTGAAATCATATAGAAATTGCCTTTTTTAATATTCATTTAGAATGATAGCATGTGGCACTATAGTAATGTTTGAATTCATATAATTTATTTTCACGGTTTGTTTGTACACTTTTATTAACCTATCGTGACATATTATTTATAGAGATATACTTAATTTTAAAACGTTAGTGTATATTGAGTCATTTCTTACTCTGCATATTTAAGACACCTTGTAAATTTAATTTAATAGTGTTTACTAAATAATACGGATAGACCTTATTTTATTAAATACTTTTTAATATAAATCAACATATTAATGCAATGTATTTGGCGAGACTCCTGTGGGAGCAGGACAAGCTGAAAATTACAAGCTGAAGCTGGTTCCTAAGAAAGCGAGTCAATAATACTAGATATTGAATAAAAAGTACAGTAGATAAAGCGTTAGCAATTTAATGATTTATTTCGATTGCAAACAAGGCACATTTAATACGTGGACTTCAATGTATGTTAATGTGAAATCACTTATGCATGCAACGTATTTTGGCGAGACTCCTGTGGGAGCAAGACAAGCTGAAGACTACAGGCTGAAGCTGTCCCCTAGGAAAGCGAGCCAATAATACTAGATATTGAATAAAACAGCACTCAGATAAATTGAATTCAATCATCTGAGTGCTGTTTTTCTGGGATTTAAGCCCAAACACTTACTTTAAATATAAAATTTTTCTATGTTCCGTTACATTATAACGAACAATTACAAGACCCGCCTGTTGAACAGCCACCAGAATCTTTTTGAAAGAAAGGATTTCCTGTTTCAATTTTTACATTTTCCGAGAATGAATAAGCAATTTTAACTATTACCTCATCAATCAAGTCTTGCAATGCAACTTCCTTTTGTTTGTAATCCATGACGACAGGTAACATTTCATATGCACGTTTTCGCTTTCTCGTTTCTAACATTACCTTTTGATAATCCGGATGATATTTACCAAATCTCATAATTTCATCATAATTTTGCTTCGACTTTAAGAAAGCTTGATATAAAAGATGTGCCTCATCATTATCTGACAATGCTTGTTGCGCCGCTTCATATGCTTTATAAATATGCGAATCCACTATTTTATCACTTAGCGCTTCAATATCATCCAATAACGTTAATGTCTCTTCAGTTATCATTCTTGGTCATCTCCTTTCTTCTTTTCACCTACAAATATGAGTGTATAATAGCCTTCCATTACTTCGCCGCCCATTTCATTATACTTTGCATTCAACATTCTAGAGCGATGCGTATCAGAATTCAACCAACTGTGTATTAACGTCGGTACGTCATTAAAGTCATACCCTACATTTTGACTACTATACGTAAATGGTACTTCCTGAGCATTTAATTGATCTCTTAATGCATCTTCAGTAAATTCAGCACTATCATCTTGTCCTGTTGCTTCGTATAAATTAAACGATGCAATGTGTGCTAATTTATTATTAATTTTTAATGGTTGTGTATTCTTTAATTTGCGCATTTCATTAGTTATTTCATAAAGCGTCATCAACTGATTAGAACTTTGAGCGTATGGCGCATTACCGTGTTTACTTTTTACTTCCTTTTCTTCTTTAGAAGTAACCATTTGATATGGTTTAAATTCAGCTAAAGCATCACTATCTAAAAATCGTACCGCAACGATATGATTCGATTGTTGATCTATATAAATTTGAGCATACATATTTTTAAATTTCACTAATGACTGCGTCTTCATGTCAGTATCAGATAATTCCAGTTCATATTTCTTACCATTGGAAGTAATCGTCGGCTCTGGATTAACGCTGAACTTCTCAAACACATGTGCAGCATTATTAGTAATATGTAATGGTTCAACATTAGCCTTTTTACCTGTTGCATAAACAGATTTAATTATGCCATCTTTGGTTGTAACTAAATAATATGCTTCTTTTTCTTTAAATACGTAGTTTTTATAATTATCTTTATATGGATACACACGATCTGCTTGTCCATATTTTTTAGTCAATTTACTTAGACTTTGACCAACCCACGTCCCTACACCATCTTTGGGCATCGGATTTTCAGCAGTATTTTTACTCTTATCAAAATCCTGAGTTTGTGTTGTTTGTGTTGTTTTCGTAGTATTTTTATTGGGATTTTCTAAAACATCAAACTTTAAACGTGGTGAGTAAAATAGATAAATCAGAAAACAAATTAATACTAAAACACCAATAACTTTAATTATCAGTTTCTTCATCGCTCACCCACCTATTAGCATGTTAGGTTCATTGTACATGGAATTTCATATAACAAGCAAGATAAGACTCTGTATTTGCAAAATCTTCATATAAACGTTATACACAATTTAAATTATGGGTATATGTGCAACAGAGGTGAAATAATAATGACGGATATTAGAATTCATGGAGCAAAACAGAACAATCTTAAAAATATATCAGTCGATATACCAAAGCACAAAATCACCGTGTTCACTGGTCGTTCTGGCTCAGGCAAATCATCTTTAGTATTTAATACCATTGCTGCAGAGTCTGAACGCTTATTAAATGAAACATATTCAACATACATTCAACACCAATTAACACAATATACTAAACCGCATGTAGATTTAATAGAAAACCTACCAGTTTCTATGGTAATTAACCAAAAAAGATTAGGTGGGCATGCACGTTCTACGGTCGGCACAATTTCAGATATATATGCTTCAGTAAGATTATTATGGTCGAGAATTGGTGAACCATTTGTGGGTTATTCAGACATCTTTTCTTTCAATAATCCTAAAGGAATGTGTCCTACATGTTCTGGCTTAGGTTATGTAGAAGATATAGACTTAAATGAACTCATTGATTTTAATAAATCATTAAATGAAGATGCGATACGTTTCCCATCATTTAGGCCAGACAGCTGGCGTGGTAAGCGATATTTATACTCTGGTTTATTTGATAATGATAAAAAGTTAAAAGATTACACAGAAGAAGAATTAAATACTTTTTTATATACTGAACCTAAAAAATTAAAAAACCCACCTTCAAATTGGCCAAAAACTGCAAAATTCGAAGGACTTATCCATCGTTTCAGACGATCTTTTTTATTAAATGATAACTTTGAGAAAAATAAATTCAAGTCTGACATCGAACGTGTTGTATCTTCAAAATCTTGCCCTACTTGTAATGGTAAGCGATTAAATCAAAAGGTATTACAATGTAAAATCAACGAATTAGATATTGCAGATTTTACTGCGCTATCTATTGATGAGGCAATTTCATTTATTGCTAAGTTAACATCTGATAAAGCTAAGACAATTATCGAACCATTATTAAAGCAACTGCAGTCGTTAAGTTATATTGGCTTAAATTATCTGACTTTATCGCGTGAAACTAAATCCTTATCAGGTGGAGAATCACAACGTATTAAACTTATTCGACATTTAAATAGTCCATTAACTGATTTAGTATATATTATTGATGAACCGAGCATTGGCTTACATCCAGAGGATATTAGACGCATAAATGAAATCATTATCTCTCTGAAAGATAAAGGTAATACTGTACTTGTTGTCGAACACGATCCAGACGTAATTTGTATTGCTGACCATATTATCGATTTAGGACCTTTAGCTGGTAAGAATGGTGGGACTATTACCTTTGAAGGTCCGTATCAGCAGTTACTAAATACTACTTCATCTAGTGGTATCGCTTTACGTAAAAATCATAAGTTAAAACCTCACCCCCGCGAATCTCAAGACTTTATCAATTTAAATCATATAACGAAAAATAATTTGATTGATGTTTCGGTCCAAATTCCTAAAAATGTAATGACTGTGGTTACAGGGGTTGCTGGTTCAGGTAAGAGCACATTAATTTCAACTGGATTGAAATATTTTGATAACAGTATTTTCATTGATCAAAAGCCTATACATGCATCTAGCCGTTCAAATCTATTAACTTATTTAAATATTTTTGATGCTGTAAGAGAATACTTTAGTGACCAAACTGGTTTAAAGAAATCATTGTTCAGCTATAATTCTGAAGGTGCTTGTCCTGAATGTCATGGTAAAGGAATTATAAAAACTGAACTAGCCTTTATGCCTGACTTCACACAAGTATGTGACGTTTGTAACGGACAACGCTATAAACCAGAAGTATTAGAAGCTAAAGTTAATAATCATTCTATCGCTGATATTTTGAATTTGACAATAGATGAAGCGCTAGCCTTCTTTGCAGAGAATATTGATATAGAGCAACCTTTACACGCTTTGAAATCTACCGGTTTGAATTATATGACACTAGGTCAAACACTCGATACGCTATCTGGAGGTGAAATTCAACGTGTAAAATTAAGTAAATATTTGACAAAACCTGTAGAGAATCAAATATTTGTATTCGACGAACCCACTACAGGATTACACGAAGATGATATTCCAATATTATTAGACTGTTTTAATAATTTAATTGCTGAGAATAATACACTTATAATTATTGAACATAATTTAACAATGATGACACAAGCTGATTGGATAGTAGATATTGGACCTTTTGCAGGTGCTAACGGAGGACAGTGCTTGTATCAAGGATACCCAGCAGGTTTGCTTTCTGTCGAACAATCCCTAACAGCTAAGCATTTACAACGCTATATAAAATAAAAAAAGAGGTGTGCCTATTGGCTCACCTCTTTAGTCTTAATATTGCCCAATATAAGACTAACAATTTCATTTATTAATAGTGTTATAAACCTAATGTTGCTTTAATCAATGATGTCGTTTCTCCACCCGGATATAAAACATAGAGTAATACATAAACTGCGACACCTGTGATTGCCGTAAAGAACCAGATAATTGATGCGATTGGTCCAATTCTTCTATGGATCTTTAACTTATCCTTTAACGCAGTAATAATCTGTACTGCACCTAAGATACCACCGATTGTAGCTAAATTAATATGGAATATTAAAAAGATTGTATAATAAAGTTTTACGGAATCTGGTCCGCCAAAAGCAGTATTACCTATAAAGATTGTTCTAGAAGCATAAATAATAAAGAATGCGAGTGCAAAAAACGCTGCACATAGCATTACCTTTTTATGACTTTCTATTTCCCTTTTCCATATTTTACGCCAACCTATTGCAACAAGGATTGCACTAATAACAATAAAACTCGTACTAATTGTAGGTAAAATTGGTAAATTCATAAATTTCATCCTTATTATTAATTATTAGAACATTTGTATTAATGAGACGACAACAACAAGTACAAAGAATACCACTAAGTAATTTAGTGAATATATAAACATTTTTGTTGCCCATTTTGTTTGATCTGTGCCCTTTTTAAAACTTGTTAATCCCATGTATAACCATCCTAAATTTAATAGTGAGGCTAACACGATAAATGTAACACCTAAATTACTTAATAAAAATGGTAATGGTAATAACAATACAAGCCAGATGAACATACTTACTCTTGTTCGTTTAAAACCTTTAACTGAAGGTAACATTGGAATATTAGCTAATGAATATTCATCTTTACGTTTGATTGCTAATGCATAAAAATGAATGGGTTGCCAACAAAATACAACTAAAAATAATGCAATTGCTGCAACACTAATATTACCCTCAATAGCAGTCCATCCAATTAAAGGAGGTACAGCACCAGGAAAACTTCCAATAACCGTATTCCAAACTGTGTGGCGTTTTGACCAAATTGAATAGAATGAGACATACCCAACTATACCTAATAATCCGATAACACCAGATGGTATATTTAAGGCAAATAATAATGCTTCCCCTATCAACATCATTCCAAAGCTAAGAATTAATAAATTTCTATTTGAAATTCTATCATTGACCGTTGGTCGTTGTTGCTTACTTGGCATGATACTATCAATATCTTGATCATAATAATTGTTCACAGCACAAGCGCCGCCCATAATAAGCGTTGAGCCAACAATCATCATTAAGATTTGTGGTATTGACGAGAGAAAGGAATGATTTGCCATCACAATTGCAAGCCATGAACCAGCAAAAGCAGGAACTAAGTTACCTTGCACAAGTCCCATTTTTATAATCTGTTGCAACTCTTTAAAGGTTACACGACTTGTATTATGCGACAAAGTTTGTTCTTTGTTCATAATCCCCCTCCTATTTTTTTCATATAATACAATGATATATTAAATTAATGCCTTTTACTACATTTATAATAATTTATTTGTGACACTTTAAAGACAATAATAAATCGTCATTTTTATGACACAACTAATTAACGTTTTCTTGTTATAATAATCCTTGAGATTTATTTAACGTTAAACAAGTATGTCTTTTGGGAATATCATTTACAAACTTTTCAATCTGAATTTGTATTAACTGTGATACTAGATTTATTATCCCAATAGTTTTATTAATAAGTGGGGTGTTAATTATTGTTTAACAAGAAAAACCTGAAATGGTTATCTATACTAGCAACATTAATCATGACATGGGTACAACTTGGTGGCGCACTTGTTACTAAGACCGGATCGGAAGACGGTTGTGGTTCAGATTGGCCATTGTGTCACGGTGCATTACTTCCGCAAAATTTACCTATACAAACGATTATTGAATTAAGTCATCGTGCCGTTTCAGGGTTATCATTAATTATTGTTTTATGGTTAGTCATTGTTGCCTGGAAACATATCAGTTACATCAAAGAAGTTAAACCACTTTGTATCATTAGTGTTGGTTTCTTACTTCTTCAAGCTTTGATTGGTGCAGCAGCAGTTATGTGGCAGCAAAATGCATACGTACTCGCATTGCATTTCGGTATTTCACTCGTTTCGTTCTCATCAGTATTTGTATTAACATTGATTATTTTCGAAGTCGATCGCAAATACGAAGCTGATGAACTATTTATCAGAAAACCATTAAGAATATATACATGGTTGATGATGTTAATCGTATACTTAACTATTTATACAGGTGCATTAGTTAGACATAAAAAGGCCAGCCTCGCATACGGTCAATGGCCATTACCATTTAATGATTTAATGCCACACACAGTACAAGATTGGGTAAACTTTACTCATAGAGGCATGGCATTTATCGCATTTATTTGGATAATGTTGACATTCATTCATGCAGTTAATAATTATAGACATAATAGAACCATTAGATATGGTTATACAGCAGCGTTCATCCTTGTATTATTACAAGTCACGACTGGTGCTTTATCTATAATCACACATGTAAACTTATTTATTGCACTGCTACATGCATTATTTATTACATTGTTATTCGGCTTAATTGCTTACTTTGTAATACTCATGCTACGCACAATTCGTAGTGGCGGATAAGTTAACGGGTTCATTAAGAAATATACTTAAATCAAAACCTTAACATATCTTCTAATTAAATAAATAGAATGACGCGTGAACTTTACGATGATAACTTTTATTAACAAGAAACGTCAATTCCTAATGAAATAATAATAGGAATTGACGTTTCTTCTTTTGTTAAATTTTCTGCTGTTTCATTAATATAAAGCATTTTAACCATCATATTTATCTAGAACACTAAATAAACGCTTTGATTTATAGAAACATTTCTGAATCTAAAAATCAAAGCGTTGTGTTGTTTATCTAATCGATAGCTAGGACAATAATCAACCTAATCTACTGGCTCTTTTTCAATTTCTATTAATAAATCACCTGTCTCAATGGCTTCACCACTTTGTACAGTAACTTTCTTAATGACACCATCAAATGGCGCTTGTATTGTTGTTTCCATCTTCATTGCTTCAGTTATCAATAATGCTTGACTACTTGTGACATTTTCACCTTCTGCAATCTTCACTTCTGTAACTGAACCTGGCATCTGAGCCCCAATATGATTAGGATTCAATTTATCAGCTTTTGGTTTCACACTTGCATTAGCTTTTACATTTTCATCTTGTATAAAGATACGACGAGCTTGACCATTCATATCATAGAATATAGTACGTACACCTTTTTCATCCGGTTCAGTAATAGTCTTTAATGTAATAATAAGTCGCTTACCAGTATCAATTTCAATTTCAACAGTTTCATTAGAACGCATACCAAAGAAGAAGGTTGGTGTATCTAATAATGAAACATTTCCGAATTGTTCTTGTGTCGCAATAAACTGTTCATATACTTTAGGATATAAAACATAACTTATAATATCCTGTTCAGTAACTTCACTCTGTTGTTTCTCTTCTAATTCTTTTCTTACAGCTTCAAAATCAACAGGTTCTAAATACTCCCCTGGACGGTCTGTTAAAGCAGTTTGACCTTTTAAGATAACTTGTTGTAGCTCTTTATTAAATCCATTAACCGGTTGTCCGATATCACCTTTAAAGAAGGATACTACAGATTCAGGAAAGTCTAGTTTATGTCCATCTTTAATTACTGCTTCCTCATCTAAATCATTTTGAACCATATACAACGCCATATCACCGACAATTTTAGAAGATGGTGTTACCTTCACCAAATCGCCAAATAAGAAATTCACTCGACGATACATGTCTTTAACTTCATTAAAGCGATTACCTAATCCTAGACTTTTCGCTTGTTGTCTAAGGTTTGAGTATTGGCCACCTGGCATTTCATGTTTATAGATTTCAGTGTTTGGTGACTTAATATCACTTTCAAAATCGCTGTAATATTGACGTACTGTACCCCAATAATGTGATAATTCTTCCATTCCTTCGATATCAGCACGTAAATTTCTATCAAAACCGTTTAATGCATAATATAATGCATTTCCACTAGGTTGACTCGTTAAACCACTCATTGATGCTACAGCTGTATCTATTACATCCACGCCAGCATCGATTGCTTCTTTATAAATCATCAAGCCATTACCACTAGTATCATGTGTGTGCAAATGAATCGGTAAGTTAACTGCAGATTTCAATTCTCCAACTAATTCATATGCTGCTTTTGGTTTCAATAACCCTGCCATATCTTTAATTGCCAAGATATGGAATCCTTCACGTTCCAATGTTTTCGCCATATTCACATAATATTCTAATGTATAGAGATCAGAGCGTTCAGGGTTTAAGATATCTCCAGTGTAACAAATTGTACCTTCTGATATTTTACCAGCTTCTTGCACCGCTTCATTTGCTACTTTCATTTGATCAACCCAGTTCAATGAATCAAAAATTCTAAATACATCTACACCAGCATCTGCACTTTCGGCAACGAATTTTTTAATCACATTATCTGGGTAATTCTTATAACCTACCGCATTTGAAGCGCGTAATAACATTTGGAATAAAACGTTTGGAATTGCCTTTCTAAGACGTTCTAAACGTTCCCAAGGGTTTTCCTTAAGGAAATTAAATGCAACATCAAACGTTGCACCACCCCATAATTCTAATGAAAAGTTATCTTTCATTACTTGAGCTGTTTTTGATGCAATATTCATCATGTCTTTCGTACGTACTCTTGTTGCCAGTAATGATTGATGTGCATCTCTAAATGTAGTATCTGTAATTAATACATCTTCTTGTTGTTTCAACCAATCAGCAACTGCTTTAGGTCCTTTTTCATCAAGTAATTGCTTTGTACCTTGAAGCTGTTCGATTTCTTTATTTGCCACTTTTGGTATTGGTGATGTTTCATAAATCGGTTTCGGACGTTTTTCAACATTTGGAAAACCATTAATAGAAACATTTCCAATATACTCTAGTGTTTTTGTTCCACGGTCAAGCGTTGGTTGAATATCAAACAATTCAGGTGTATTCTCTATATACTTCGTTGTGTAATCGCCTGTTTTAAATTGAGGATGTCTCATCACATTTATTAAGAATGGAATATTGGTTTTAACACCACGAATTCTCATTTCTTGTAGTGATCGGTCCATCTTTTCATCAGCTTGCTTAAACGACATAGCATGTGTGGATAATTTAACCAGTAATGAGTCATAATATGGTGAAATTTCTGCACCTTGGAAGCCATCACCTGCATCAAGTCTAACTCCAAAACCACCACTTGAACGATAAGCACTAATTCTTCCTGTATCTGGCATAAAGTCGTTCGTAGGATCTTCAGTAGTGATACGACATTGAATTGCATAACCTAACGTGACAATATCCTTTTGCTCAGGCATATTGATTTCTTCATCAAATAAACTTTCTCCATCAGCTACAAGTATTTGCGTCTTAACAATATCTACACCTGTAATCATTTCTGTAATAGTATGCTCTACCTGAACACGAGGATTCACTTCGATAAAGTAAAAATCTTCACCAGACACTAGGAATTCAACTGTCCCAGCATTAACGTATTCGATATGTTTCATAAGTTGTATCGCTGTATCACAAATACGTTCTCTTAGTTCATCAGATAGTGCTACAGATGGTGCTACCTCAACTACCTTTTGATGACGACGTTGAACAGAACAATCACGTTCATATAAATGAACAATATTCCCATGTTCATCACCAATAACCTGTACTTCAATATGCTTAGGATTATCGATATATTTTTCAATATATACTTCGCTATTCCCAAATGATTTCTCTGCTTCAGATTTAGCACGGTTAAAACCATCTTCAAGTTCTTCACTTGTACGCACAATACGCATACCTTTACCGCCACCGCCACTTGTTGCTTTAATCATTAGTGGAAAACCAGCAGTTTCAGCAAATGCTACAGCAGCTTCATAATTTTCAATTGGTCCATCTGTACCAGGAATTACCCTTAAGTCTGCCTTAATTGCTGTTTCTCTAGCTTTGACTTTATCACCAAACATATCTAAATGTGATACATGTGGTCCAATAAATTTAATGCCTTCTTCGGCACATCTACGCGCAAATGTTTCATTTTCACTTAAAAAACCATACCCCGGATGAATCGCATCCACTTCAGCACGCTTTGCAACTTCAATAATTCTCTCTATATTCAAATATGAATCTGCAGGCCCTAAATCTTCACCTACTAAATAGGATTCATCAGCTTTATATCTATGTAAAGACCCCTTATCTTCATTAGAATAAATAGCAACTGTTTTAATATCTAATTCGGTTGCCGCCCTAAAAATTCTAATCGCAATTTCCCCACGATTGGCCACCATAAGTTTGTTTATTTTTTTCAAAACTTGGTCCCCCTTAAAAGTTTGAATTTTCTAAAAAGTTTGATATTGAATACATTATAGCAAAATACGAACAATGTAAACAGTAAAAAAATCTCACACTTTTTGTTGAATATGACAATTGAAATACCATTAAAGTTGTTTACACTAGTAATTAAATTAACTTTGATTGAGTGATAAACATTGTTTTAAAGCTATTTCTAGCTTATTGTATCATAACTAACAGATAATAAAAAGTTATATATTACGATAAGTTTTTATTATCATTTATAGTCAGCGTTCTAACTTTTTCGAAATTTATGTGATAATATAAAAAAATAAGCAAACGTTTTCAATGTCTAAACATTGAAATGTTTGCTTATTTTTGTCGTATCAAATCATTTATTAAAACGATTAAATTTTCTAGGAACTTCTACGTTTTTTTGTTGTTTTCTTGCTTGCTTTCTACGATATTCTTCTATTTTAATTTGTTTCGCAGTGATTAATAATAATCCCATAGCAATACTTAAACTAATCATTGAAGAACCACCAAAGCTGATAAACGGCAATGGAACACCTGTTAGTGGGATTGTCCCAGAAATACCGCCTAAGTTTACAAAGGTTTGACTTCCTATATAACTGGCAATACCGACACAAACTAATTTATAGAAGAACGAAGGTGTTTTATTCGCTAGTTGGAAGGCCCTGTATACGATAAAGAATAATAGGCAGATGACAAACAAACCACCGATAAGTCCTAATTCTTCACAAATAATTGAAAAGATAAAATCTGTGTGTGGTTCAGGTAAATAACCTAATTTCATAATACTATTACCTAAGCCCCTACCAAACAGACCACCATTACCTATTGCAATTAATGAGTTTGAAATATGATAACCTGTTCCAGATTCTTTACTAAATGGATTTGCTAATGTACTAAAACGTGCAGTCAAGTAATCAGGTACTAGACCTAATAATAAGAATAACCCACCAATGATAACGATCCCAGTTAGTACTATCAAACCATATTTAATAGACTTTTCTACACCAATACCAGCATAAAATAAAATTGAAAAGAAAATAACTAATATAAGTAACGTTTGACCAACATCTCGTTGTAAAAATACGAGCCCAATACAAAATGATGCCAAAATAATTGGCGACATTAAAATTCTCGGCTCTTTAAACACTTGCGGTCGTTTCTTCTCAATCATATAAGGTATGTACAATATAATCGCAATCTTCAATAACTCTGATGCTTGCAAATTCATAAATCCTAAGTTAATCCAACTTTTAGAACCATTGATATTACTACCAATGACTAAGGTTGCACATAATAATAGAATGATGCCTCCCATCATCCATTGTTGAAACTTTGTCTTTTCCAAAAATTTCACGTTCATAAAGAAAGCCATAAAAAAGACGAGTATCAAACTCATAATGACATACATCAATTGTCTAGTATAAAAATATGTCCCTGATACGGAAACACCACCAGTTAAGGTCCCTTTTGTTGCAGCTACCATGCTGGCGCTATAAACCATAACCAATCCAATAAGACACAGTAATAAATATGTAATTACTAGTGGATAGTCGATATATTTAGCGTTTTTGCCTATATATCGAAAAAATTGCTTTATGTTATTCATTTGACATATCATCCAATTCTAATTTTTAATATCTTATTTTTAAATTTGCAGATTGCATTTTTATTTATTACTTTTTCTTTAAATTTAGTATCTCTATAGCACTATTTAAATTTTATTGTAGTAAGAAAGTGCGCTTTTTACATTATATCAAACATTGTCATAATTTCTCGAATAAATATATCATAAATTATAACTTTTTAATGCTTCGATTTCTAATAATTTCAGAAATAACAAAAGTGACTGCGAAGCAATCAATTATAAATTGATGTTCCAGTCACTTTGCCTGTACTTTATGTAGCTTTAATATTACTACAAAAAAATATTTATTTTAGATCTGGACTTACGCCATACCAGTTTTGAATATTACAAATTAAACATTCGTAAATGCATCATGCAATTTAGAAAGTTCTTTTTCTAATCGAAGCATTAATCCTTTGCCCGCTTCACTGTCAACTAAACCAAGTTCAACAGCGAAATCTACTTCTTTTTGTAATCCAAACATCTGAGTATCGAGTACTTCTTCATACAATGGGCATTGTGGTAATGTAAGATTGTCCATTTGTACTTTAATAAGTTGGAGAATCCTATCAGCATCTTTATTCAACTGGTCATATGCCGCATTATTTAAATCCTGACTCTTTACCATGACATACTCCCCCTATCAATTGTAACTTTATAAATAAAAGTGTATCTTACTGAATAGTAAAAAGCAAGAGTATTCAGTAATATACTAAATACGCTTATGTGTGATAAAATTATATTTAAAGTTAATTTTACATTCACAATAACTAGAGCATACTTCATAAATTGCCTTCTGCTCTAAAGTAAGCGTTTTTATTTACTAGCTAATTTTAGTAAAAGGTAATGAGCTAATGTAATAATGATAATTTTTCGTCACAAAATATTCATTTATTATCGTTGAGTCATTGTTACTCAATATTAGTACTTAATGATTCAAATGATATATTTAATATTATTAATACATAGAATAGTTCAATAGTTATTGTCGAGATTTATCAATAGGAGTGGGATTATGATTCAAATTAAGGGAGCAGTAAATTTTCAAATCACATTAGATAGTACAACTTGGATCTTTGACGACCGTAAGGTACAAATCGAAGACTTGGAAAATGGCGTTTTTGATGGTACCAAACCCATCGCTTTTGAAGACAATAGAGAATGGAATCGTGCAATATTAGAAGGTCAAACCAATCCACCGACACTGAACTCTGAGATTAAATATAAAAAAAGAGCAGTTCTTGAAGGTTCATTTGTCATTAATATGACACCATTTTTCAAAAATGCAGAAATTCAAGAAGGTGCACAACTCATTCGTCTTTCTAATAGCGACCAATCGATTGATGTACCAATTGATTTATTACCATATTTATTCTTCCAATTTTCAAAGGATGGAAAACGTTTATATGATGATAATGCTGTTGATAGCTTTGTATATATTCCAGATCAAGGTTACGATTATCAATTCGAGCATGTTACCCATATTGAGGTGATTTAAATTTGAAACAAGTTCAATGTATCATTTGTGATACGAAGGTTTTTATAGATGAAAACACACTAGAAGCAAAGAGATTGAGAAATGATCCAATGCATACCTTTATGTGTGACGAATGTAAAAGTAGATTAGACACACCTAAACAACGCAACCAAACCTATACATTTAATCATTTAGCTAAAGAGTAGTCATCACAAAATCCGAGTTATATGTTAGTAATGTAGTTAGCCTATTCATGTGATAATTCATGCTATGCACATTAACTAATATATGACTCTTTTTTTATAATAAGGTACTAGTCGATTTATCAATTTAATGAATGATGAAATTTAAAACTGTTATGTTATATGCATGGTGCAGTATAAAACGTGGATAAATTTTTATTGTTTATTAAAAATACACTGTCCTTTTTTGTATTCTTTACCTAATTTTAAATTTAGTATTTTTTCTAAATTAAGAAGAAGTAAGGTATGTATCAAGGTTATGAGGTGATGTCTCTACTCTAAGCATTCTAGCTATGTTCGCTATATTTATACGAAATATTAAAAAAAGAATGCCAACCCAAAAGATTAAAATTTAATCTTTTGGATTGGCATTTTTCAATGATTTATATCTGTAACTCCTATTGTAGTGAATAATCTAATGAGCGATTATATTTACAGTTAAGAGATGAAAACTTCATTTATTCTTCTTCTTGCATCATTTGTTTTAAACGTTTAGATTCTTTTTCACGTGCTGACTTTTCTAAGATTGTTTTTCTAATACGAATACTTTCTGGCGTAACTTCTACTAATTCATCATCATTAATAAATTGTAAAGCTTCTTCAAGCGTTAATACTCTTGGACGTTTCATTGTAACTGTTTGATCTTTTGTAGCCGAACGAACGTTAGTTTGATGCTTTTCTTTTGTAATATTTACAGTTAAATCATTTTCGCGGTTATGTTCACCAACAATCATACCTTCATATACTTCTGTACCTGGTTCCATAAAGTTTGTACCGCGATCTTCAAGTCCCATAATGGCATATGAACTAGCTTGGCCTTGATCCATTGATACTAATGCACCATTTCTACGTCCACCAATTCTACCTTTAACACGTGGTCTAAATTCTTCAAATGTATGGTTAATAATTCCATATCCACGTGTTTGTGACATAAATTCTGTTGTATAACCAATTAATCCACGAGCAGGTACCATAAAGATAATTCGCGTTAAACCATTATCTGTAGTAACCATATCCAACATTTCACCTTTACGTTGGCCTAATGATTCAATAACTGCACCTGTATATTCTTGTGGTACTTCACATTGTACACGTTCAAAAGGTTCACATTGAACGCCATCAATTTCTCTAATAATAACTTGAGGTTTAGAAACTTGTAGTTCAAACCCTTCACGACGCATATTTTCAATTAAGATTGATAAGTGTAATTCACCACGGCCAGCAACAATCCACGTATCTGGAGAGTTTGTTGGAGTAACTTTTAATGAAACATCTGTTTCTAATTGTTGATCTAATCTTTCTTGAATTTGACGTGCAGTTACGAAGTCACCTTCACGACCTGCAAATGGTGAGTTATTAACTTTAAACGTCATTTCTAAAGTAGGCTCATCAATTCTAAGGACAGGTAACGCTTCTTGGTGATCGTGCGGTGTTACAGTTTCACCTACGTTAATATCTTCCATTCCTGAAACTGCGATTAAATCACCAGCTTGTGCTTCTTTAATTTCTTCACGTTTCAAACCGAAGTAACCAAAGATTTTTGTAACACGGAAGTTTTTAACTGAACCGTCTAATTTTAATAGAGATACACTATCTCCTACACGCATTGTTCCACGGAATACACGACCTACACCAATACGTCCAACATAATCATTATAATCTAATAATGCAACTTGGAATTGTAAAGGTTCGTCTTTATTATCTACAGGTGCTGGTACATAGTCGATAATAGTTTCATACAATGATTGCATGTTTTCATCTTGCTTTTCAGCATCTAAACTTGCAGTACCATTAACTGCAGAAGCATATACAACTGGGAAATCTAATTGTTCGTCTGAAGCTTCTAATTCGATAAATAAGTCTAATACTTCATCCACAACACCTTCAGGTCTTGCTTCTGGTTTATCAATCTTATTGACTACTACTACTGGTTTTAGATTTTGTTCTAAAGCTTTTTTCAATACAAAACGTGTTTGAGGCATTGTACCTTCGTAAGCGTCAACAACTAATACAACCCCATCAACCATTTTCATAATACGTTCAACTTCGCCACCGAAGTCTGCGTGTCCTGGTGTATCTAGGATATTAATTCTTGTCCCTTTATAATCTACTGCTGTATTTTTCGCAAGAATAGTTATACCACGTTCTCTTTCTAAATCGTTTGAATCCATTGCTCTTTCATCTACATGCTCATTTTCACGAAAGATACCTGATTGTTTTAATAATTCATCAACTAGTGTTGTTTTACCATGGTCAACGTGAGCGATGATTGCTATGTTACGAACATCTTCTCTTAAATTAGTCATATTACAATTTCCTTTCTCGAGTAAATTCCCACTTTTCTTTGCAACTTTTTTATTATATCATATAATTGGTTAAAGAAAACTATAAAGGTGTGGTTGGGATGCAACAAAAAAAATCTAAAGCAATATTTTGGGTACTCGCTGTCGTAGCGATTGTATTCTTGCTTTTATTTAGCTTTAGTCTAGCAGCTACAAATGTTCCACTGATGATTTTAACACTTATATTATTCATTGCAACATTTGGTTACGGTTTCACGTTAAAAAAGAAATATCGTGAAAATGATTGGCTGTAATTCACTTTAAAAATTAACTTGTATGACAAAGATAACCATTCAAACACCTAAGAAAAAACATAAGCTTCAAATTATAATTAACAAAGCCCTTAAATGAAACATCAATTTCATTTAAGGGCTTTGTTCTTTTATAAATACACTCACTTATGACCTGTTAAACGTTGTTGAATCAACTCTATAATCTCTTTATTTTGAGGAAAGTGATGATATACAAGTTCTTCGTGAAGTTGAGGATTTGCCATAACAATTGAGTTGGCTCTGAATAAGGATAATGGTTGTCCTTGTAAATCAGTACCAACACCTTCTACTTCATTTAATATAATTAAACCACCTGCAAAATCCCAAGGTTGTAACCTAGGTGTTATATATGCTGCCAACCTTCCTGTTGCAACATGAATAATTTCTAATGCTGCCGAGCCATATGCTCTTGCACTTCTTGCTTCATCAACAATTGGCTTAAATACATCTTCTAATTTCGGCTTTGTTAACCAATTGGGATTTATACCGATAATACTTTTCTTTAATGTTGTTGATTCTATAGGTGCAAGCGGCGTTTCATTTTCAAATGCACCTTCACCTACTTTAGCGTGATACAATACATCATTCATCACGTCAAAGACAAAACCTGCATATGGTTTGCCATCAGAATAAATGCCTATAGATATTGCAAAGTTCTCCTTTTGATGTACAAAATTCAGGGTACCATCGATTGGATCAACCACCCAGATAATACCTTGTGTATCAGTTAATTCATGTCCATGACCTTCTTCACCTATCACTTTGTGTTCAGGATATGTCTTTTTTATTGTATCATATATAAATAATTCAGTTGCTTTATCTACATTAGTAACTAAATCATTAGGATTTGATTTCGTTTCAATTTCTATGTCTTGTTTCATAATTTTTTTAACATTATTGCCCGCTTCTAAAATCAGACCTTTTGCAAATTCATAAACTGTCATAGTCTCAGCTCCTTAACACTTCTATTATACATTACTTATTACATAAAAAGGTAACGGACGTATTTTTATCTATTTTCTTCATTATATGTATAAGTCACATTTGTAATTTACATCCAATATCGCTAATAATTTTGTTATACCCTATTTATTATCCCTTCACACGCGTGTTTACATTGTTTAACTTTGAAACAAACCAAATGTATGTTCTTAAATAATGTGCTACAATACAACCAAACTATGAAGTTGTACAGGAGGTTAATATGACAAAATATACTTTTAAACCTAAGGATTTTAAATCATTCCAAGTAGATGGTTTAGATGCACGTATGCAAGCACTCGACGAACATGTTCGTCCACAGCTCAATGCACTTGGAGAGTACTTCGCACAATACTTAGAGACAACTACTGGCGAGCAATTCTATCCTCATGTTGCTAAACACGCACGTCGAAGTGTTAATCCCCCAAAAGATACATGGGTTGCCTTTGCTACGAATAACCGCGGCTATAAAATGTTACCACATTTTCAAATTGGCTTATTTGAAGACCAATTATTTGTAATGTATGGTGTAATGCACGAAGCTAAAGATAAAGCCCAACGTGTAGAAGTCTTCGAAGATAAATTTGATGCAATTAAACAATTACCTACAGATTATAGCGTAAGTTTAGACCATATGAATCAAACAAAGACATATATTAAAGATATGTCTGACAACGAACTACATAAAGCAATTGATCGCGTTAAAAAAGTTAAAAAAGGTGAATTCTTTATTGCTCGTACTTTAACACCACAAGCAGCAGAATTAAAATCTGACAAAGCCTTTTTAAGCTATTTAGAAGAAACATTTGAACAACTACTTACTTTCTATAGATAATTCAAATTATCTCTCTATATAAAAGCCATGAATTAAAAATGCCGAGCCTCTTCATATGGCCCGGCATTTTTTATACTTTGCTGTAACTACTACTAATAAATGTATGGATCGTCATCTTTTTTTCTTTTACGTTGTTGTGTTTCCTCATCAAAGGTATTATTGTTGCTATTTCTATTATGTTGCTGATCATTATTGTTGAATGTTTCACCATGATTGTTATTTGTGGTCTTGTTGTTTGGTCTTCTAGCGAATAACATGATACCTGCAATTAACCATAAAATTAATGCAATCAAGTTACTTGAAAAAATAGCTGTCAATGCTGCTAAAATTAATAAACATGCAGCTAAAACTCGATTTTTCTTAATTAAAAATGTACCAATTACACCTAATAGCAATGAAACTAACAAATAAATTGTCAATAAAGTCAATGAGGCTTTGAACGTACCTAATGACATCTCTAATCCTTGTTGTTGATTCATTTGATTAAAGATTTCTTTAAAATCAGGTACATTAATCATGAACAAACATAGTACGATAAACAATAAATATACAATACTTAAAGCATTGGCAATCCAAGATAGTATCTTTTCTGCTTTTCTATTCATCTTACTCCTCCTCTCAATGCTTTTCTTCTATCATAGCAAATTTTCATAAGTTTAAACATTCAAGTCAACTATTAATTTTAAGCGTTCAATATAGTACAATTCAAACAATTTCCAAATATTTTAGGTTGACCTAATATTTTTTTTGGGTTAATCTGATGATTATTAAGTTTTATATTGGAGGTGAGGCAATATGTCTCAACAAAATGATACACAACAAAAAAGTATGGACGAAATAAACAATACAGTTACTGTTGTTTCAGACGGTAAGTTCAGTCAAAAGCTATTGTCATATTTAGGACCGGGACTATTGGTTGCTGTTGGCTATATGGATCCTGGGAATTGGATTACATCTATGCAAGGTGGCGCACAATTCGGATACATTTTGCTATTCGTGATTTTACTTTCAAGTTTATCAGCTATGTTATTACAAAGTATGACTGTGAGATTAGGAATAGCAACAGGTATGGATTTAGCCCAAGCTACAAAGCACTACCTCAATAAACCCATGTCCTTTATATTTTGGATAATAGCAGAACTCGCTATTATTGCGACGGATATTGCAGAAGTTATTGGAAGTGCAATTGCACTCGACTTACTGTTTGATATTCCTTTACTTGTAGGTGCTTTAATCACTGTGTTAGATGTCTTTTTACTGTTATTTATTATGCGTTTTGGATTTAGAAAAATTGAAGCGATTGTCGGTACATTGATTTTTACTGTACTGGTTATTTTTATATTTGAAGTATTTATTGCTTCGCCAGATGTTACGAGTATGTTAAATGGATTTGTTCCTCATAGTAAAATTATAACTGATAATAGTGCCTTATTTATTGCATTAGGTATCATCGGCGCAACAATTATGCCCCATAATCTATATCTACATTCATCTATCGTACAAACTAGAATGTATGATAGACATGATATTAAATCAAAAGCGCAAGCTATCAAATATGCTATTTTGGATTCCAATATACAATTATCGATTGCATTTGTAATAAATTGTCTATTACTTATCTTAGGGGCGGCACTTTTCTATGGTGTAAATACTGAAAAACTGGGTGGCTTTTATGATTTATACACTGCATTACACCATCAACCAATTTTAGGCGCATCTCTTGGAGCAATAATGAGTACTTTATTTGCTGTTGCCTTGTTAGCTTCTGGCCAAAATTCTACAATAACTGGTACTATGGCTGGACAAATAGTCATGGAAGGTTTTATTAATTTAAAAATACCAAATTGGTTGAGACGTTTAATCACTAGATTACTTGCAATACTTCCTATTATTTTCTGTTTAATCATTTTCAATAGCAATGAAGCAAAAATGGAACAATTGCTCGTCTTTTCTCAAGTATTTTTAAGTATAGCCTTACCATTTTCACTGATACCATTACAACTTGCAACAAACAATTATGGATTAATGGGTCAATTTAAAAATAAAACTTGGATCAATGTAATCTCATGGATACTTATAACAATATTAAGTATTTTAAATATTTATCTTATTGTTCAAACTTTCCAAGAATTATAACTAACACTTAGATTATATATACTAGAAATCCCCCAAAAATTCCAATGAATATTTGGAGGGATTTTTTATATCAATGTTTGTTAGCGTTATGAAACTTAAACATAAGACTTGTAACGCATCTATTTTAATATATACAATATTAAGGCACACGCATAGCGTATGCTTTATTCCATAATAAAAAGGCAATTTCTATATTATATTAATAGAAATTGCCTTTCTCCATAGTTCAGAAATTTAAATACTTACTGAAACATTTTTAGTTATTTTTCCTTATCTTGCGATTGAGAACCATCTTCTACTGAACGTTCAGCCTTTTGTTGTTTCTCATCATGTGACGTCATTTTTTTACGTTCTTCAAAATTCATTCGACGTTGGTTGGCTGCACTTGGCATTTGTTTACGTCGTTCTTTTTCACGTTGTTTTCGTTCTTTCTTTTCTTGCTTTATGCGTGCTTTTTCTTCTGCACGTTCTTGTTTTTCTCTTTCTTTACGTTGTGCTTCTTCGTATTTCAAGCGTTGTTGTTCTTCATATTCAGCTTGTCTGCGTTGAGCCTCTTCAGCCTCACGTTGTTGTCTTTCTCTTTCCAATGCTTCTTGTTGTTCACGCGTCATTTCATCTTCTTCTTTATGCGCAGTATTATCATTTACAGCATTGCCCTCTTCATCATAAACGCTACTGACATCACCAAAATCGTCTTGTTGTTTTTTATTTTTATAATTATACTTGGCTTGTCTAGATAACACTGCTGGCTCTTCTTCTGAATCGCCATTTGAAGCATTTACCTTTTGTGCCACATCAGAAGAGTATCCACCACGACGTAGTTGATTATCTGCTGAACCTTGTTGCTCTTGAGTAGTTCCTGTGTTAGATTGCGGTTCCTCTCTTACAGGTTCTACCGGCTCACTATAATGACCTTCATTTGTTTGACGTTCAGGACGTTCGTAACGCTCATATGCATCATATGGTTCATCTGCATAATAACCAGGTACAGTTTCAACTTTATCCTTTCTCGCAAACATCATGATTGCTGTGATAAAGAATAGAATCGGTATAATGAGTGGTACAAATAGTAATACTAAAGGTAACGTTATTACAGACGCTACTAAAAATAAAATTCCAGATAATATTCTAATATTCATAGAAATCAAGGCCAAAAATGACACTAATAAACAAATAATGAAATAAACAATTACTGCCCAAATACCATTTTGTAGCCATATTACAAATTGAGTTGTATTTAGACTATTATTCGCGAGTATTTGTTGAATAAAATCATTGCCATTTAAAGATGTCTCTAACCTTTGAATCGATGTATCACTGCTAAATGAAACTAGTGCGATAAACATCGTAATGATGGTTAATAATAGTAAAAATATCCAACTTAACCATCCCAATACTTTTTCAGCTATACGACTCACAGGTCGCCTAACTTGAGTATATTGATCTCCTGACATGTAATCACAACTCCTTATAATGCTTGTCAAATAATTATATCTAATTAATCCTAAAATAACTACTATCTACAATCTATTTTAAGGACATTTTAAAATTTAAAAATCTTTCATTGTATTCACTTAATGCTTCTTTTCCTAAATCTTTATAAACTTCCAATTTAGACTGTGTTTGTTGAGAAGGATAGAAACGGTTATCATGCTTGATTTCAGCTGGTAACGAAGCTCTCGCTGCTTTATTCGGCGTTGCATATCCAACCCATTCTGTATTTTGTTTGTTATTACGTTCATCCAATAAAAAATTCATGAATTTATATGCCCCTGCTTTGTTTTGAGCAGTTTTAGGAATAACCATATTATCGAACCATAAATTTGATCCTTCTTTTGGTACGACGTAATCAAAATCATCATTTTCTTGTACAATTGGTGCTGCCACACCACTCCATACAACAGCAATATTAGCTTCGTGCTGTTCTAGCATCATCGTAACTTCATCACCTACCACACCTTTAACATTAGGACCGAGTTTCGTCAAATTGCTTTCCGCTTCTCTTAGATGTGTGTTATTCGTGTCATTTAAACTATATCCTAATTTGTTGAGTGATAATCCTATAATTTCTCTAGCTCCATCAACAAGTAATATATCATTCTTATATTGTTTGTTATATAAGCTTTGCCAAGAGTCGAATGATGCATTCGGGTAAGCTTTCTTATTATATAAAATACCTACCGTACCAAAAAAGTATGGCATTGAATATTTATTGCCTCTATCATATGGCATATTCATATAATCAGAATCTAAATTTTTAATATTAGGTATCTTTTTATGATTTAAAGGTAATAAAAGATGCTCACTTTTCATCTTTTCTACCGTGTAATCACTCGGAAAGGCCACATCATAATGTGTACCACCGTTACGGATTTTAGCTTCCATAGCTTCATTCGAATCAAATGTCTCATATACTACTTCAATGCCGGTTTCTTTTTGAAACTTTTTGATTAAACTTGGGTCAATATATTCTCCCCAATTATAAACATAAATTTTCTCACCGCTCTTAGTATGTTCTTTAGCAGTATACTTATGACTGATAAATAAACAAATCAAACCAATCAAGATAGAAACAAGTATTAGTTGTAAAAATCGTTTCATCGTTCAATACCTCGCTTCATTTGACCTCTATGTTTGATGAGATTCTGTATTAAGTAATAGCCTAAGACACCTAACAAAATAACCACAAATAGAATCGTAGATATTGCATTAATTTCCATACTAATACCTTTACGCGCCATAGCATAAACCTCAACAGATAAGACGCTGAAACCATTACCAGTAACAAAGAAACTGACAGTAAAATCATCCAATGAATAAGTTAGTGCCATAAAGAATCCTCCAATAATTGCTGGGAATAATTGTGGCAACATGACTTTATTCATAATTTGAAATTCACTTGCTCCTAAATCTCTTGCAGCATCTAGAGTATGATGATTCATTTCATATAATTTAGGTAATACGATAATAACCACAATTGGGATACAAAAGGCAATATGTGAGATTAAGACCGTTGTAAATCCTAACCCTAATCCTGTGAAATGTCCAATTGCTGTAAACATGATTAAAAATGAAGCACCAATCACTACATCAGAAGAAACCATTAATACATTATTCAAAGTAAGTAATGATACACGTATTTTCTTATTTTTTAAATGATACAGTGCAATTGCACCCATCGTACCGATAACAGTAGCAATTGAAGCTGCTAACAAAGCAACTGCAATTGTATTAAAAATGACTGCCATCAACCGATCATCTTGAAATAAATCACGATAATGATCCAGCGTGAAACCTTCAAAGTGTATCATATTACCTGCAGCATTAAATGAATAAACCATCAAAAATAGTATCGGAATATATAACAACGCAGTTAACATAAAGATATATAATTTACCATACCATTTCATGTGATTCACCCTTTTCCATTCGTAGATTTAGTATTTGTAATGATAAGTACAATAGCCATAAAGACAATTAGACATAATGCTATTGTAGAGCCCAGTCCATAGTTTTGAATCACTAAGAATTGTTCTTCTATCGCCGTACCTATATTAATCACTTTATTACCTGCAATCAGTCTAGTAATCATAAACAATGATAATGCCGGAATAAATGTAACTTGTATTCCTGTAAGTACACCTTGTTTTGTTAATGGAATAATGACCTTTCTCAATGTGGTAAATGCATTTGCTCCCAGGTCTGTAGATGCTTGTAGTACGTTATTAGGAATATCTTTCATACTGTTGAAAATTGGTAAAATCATGAATGGAATATAAATATAACTAGCAACAATTAAAAAAGCAGGTGTCGTAAATAACAAATCAGCTTTTGGTAAATGTAGCATAGTCAACACTTGATTGATAATACCATCATGACTGAATATACCAATAAATGCATAGGTCTTTAGCAGTAAATTAATCCACGTTGGTATAATAAGAATTAATAACCATAAACTTTGGTGTTTCGAAGCACGAATAAAATATGCCGCAGGATAACTGATTAGTAATGTGATTATCGTAATTGCTAGAGCATATAAAATAGAATCCCATATCATTTTAAAGTAAGTTGCTGAAAATATTTTTTTATAATTTTCAAAGCTAAAATGACCTTGTAAATCAAAAAATGAAAAATAAATCAACAGCAATACTGGCACAATAATAAACAGTATCATCCATAAAATATATGGTACAAATAAAAATTTATTAATTTGCTTCATTTTCATGCTCCTCATAACTCTCAATACGCTTATCAAATTCCTCTTCTGTTTCACCAGGCACCATAATATGTATTGCTTCTGGATCAAAATATAGTCCTACTTTACTTCCAATTTCAGCCTTTTTAGTGGAATGTATCATCCATTCATAGCCTTTACGATCAATACAGTTTATTTCATAATGGACGCCTCTAAATAACATTGTATCTACCGTGACTTCAAACAAACCTTGTTCTGCTGCTATAAGTGAAATATCTTCAGGTCTAATAACAACTTCAACATGAGTCCCTTCTTCAATTCCCATATCAACACAATCAAAGTCTTGACCGTAAATATTAACAACATAGTCTTTGACCATTTGTCCTTGTACAATATTTGACTCACCAATAAAATCTGCAACAAATCGATTTACAGGCTCATCATAAATATCAGTTGGCGTACCAAATTGTTGTATCTTACCATCTTTCATAACAAAGATATAATCGCTTAACGCTAAAGCTTCTTCTTGGTCGTGCGTTACAAAAATAAACGTAATACCTAATCTGGACTGTATTTCACGTAATTCATACTGCATCTCTGTTCTCAATTTCAAATCTAGTGCCGATAACGATTCGTCCAAAAGTAAAATTTCTGGTTCATTAACAATTGCACGTGCAATAGCTACACGCTGCTTTTGTCCACCACTCATCTCATCAATTGAGCGAGTCTCATAACCAGATAATTTCACTAATGCTAAGGCTTCTTTAACTTTTTGCTTTATTGTTCGCTTATTTAATTTCTTTAATTTTAATCCAAATGCGATATTATCATACACATTTAAATGCGGAAACAAAGCATAGTCCTGGAATACTGTATTTACTTTTCTTTTATTTGCTGGTAAATCATTTATCACTTGGTCTTTGTAAACAATTTCACCATGATCTGTTTGTTCAAATCCAGCAACCAACTTTAAGATTGTTGTTTTTCCACATCCAGAAGGCCCTAATAATGTGTAAAAATGACCCGATTCGATATCTAAATCTATGTTGTCTAAAACAGTTGACCCATCAAACGATTTGCTAACTGATTTAAATGATAATATTGGTTTCATAATTTTTATCCTCCTATAAATAAGATGCAGTAGCAACTACCATAACTCGAGCTTGTGATGTCGATGGATTAAATAGTTTATGTATTTGATTTGCCTTGAAATATAAAGCATCTCCTTGACTCGCATGATACGCTTTATCACCAAGCATCAATGAAATTTCACCTTCTAGACAATAAATAAAAGTATCTGACGGGGATGGCTTAAAGTTTTTATAAGCACTTTTACCTTTCAATGTTAACAATAATGGCTCCATTTCAAACTCATTTGATCTTGTTACAGGCCATGTTAATAAGTAACCTTTATCATATTCATCATAAGTTTTTTGCTCAGCTTGCTTATATAGCACTTTTTCTTCCACTTTAGTTTGAAAAAAATCTCCCGGATTAGTTCCTAATACCTCAAGCACATTTAGAAATGTTTCCATACTAGGTGAAGCATGACCACTTTCAATTTGAGATATATAGCCCTTAGACAAATCCGTGCGTTCTGCCAATTCTTCTTGTGTTAAATTTTTAATACGTCTTAAATCTTTTAATTTTTTACCTATTTCCATAGCGTCACCTATTTTTCAATCTCTCTCATTGCACTCTGAATTTCCAACTTTTTAAAATAGAAATTAAAAAATGCTATATTCTGTTTACTATTATCAAACATTTTGTTTAATGCTTAATAAAAATATCAGAATATAGCCATCATGACAATAGTTATTTATCATTTACACTAAAATATTTTTGTTCTGGTGAACTTTGCACTGCTTTCACTGCTTTATAGCTATTATAGCCACTATTTTTTTCGAATTCTTTGAATATTTGTTTTTCTTCAGCTTTACCTGGCACAACATTTTTAAATTTCTTATATTTATCTATGAGCTGAGTTCCTTCAACTTTTGTTTCGTAATATGCTTCAATTGCGTTAAAAAAAGAAACGACATCCATCATTTCATCATTAGACCAATCTAAATCTATAGGATATTGATATTCCATACTATTAATCCTCCATTCAACCTGACAATATATACTTATTAACCTAAATATATTTTTAAATTAAAAAAATAGCCACTAGTTTGCACCAGTGGCCATTATTCATAAATTGTGTTATAGCACAATTACTATATTACATAGTGTGGATTGGGAATCCAATAGCTTTTTCAGCTGCTTCCATAGACATTTCACCTAATGTAGGGTGAGCATGTACAGTTAACGCTAAGTCTTCAGCATTCATACCAGCTTCAATTGCTAAACCTAATTCAGAGATAATATCAGAAGCACCAGTACCAACAACTTGAGCACCAACTAATGTGTTATCTTCTTTTAATGTTAACAATTTAACGAAACCAGTTGTATCATCTAATGATAATGCACGACCGTTAGCTGCGTATGGGAATTTAGAAGCTTTTACTTCTAAACCTTCTTCTTTAGCTTGAGCTTCAGTGTAACCCACTTGTGCAAGTTCTGGCTCAGTGAAACATACAGCAGGCATACCGATGTAGTCTACTTCTGAAGCTTCTCCAGCGATAGCTTCAGCTGCAACTTTAGCTTCATAGCTTGCTTTGTGTGCTAATGGTAAACCAGGTACGATATCACCAATAGCATAAATATTGTCAGCAGAAGTACGGCTTTGTTTATCTACTTCTAATAAACCACGATCAGCGAATTTAAGACCAAGTTCTTCTAAGCCTAATTCATCTGTATTTGGACGACGACCTACAGTTACTAATACGTAATCTGCATCAATTGTTTGTTCTTCGCCTTTAACTTCGTATGTTACTTTAACGCCATTATCAGTTTCTTCAGCTGATTTTGCCATAGCTTCAGTTACGATTTCAACGCCTTTTTCTTTCATACCTTTTTTAACAGGTTGAGTCATTTGCTTTTCGAATCCGCCAAGGATATCTTTTGCACCTTCTAAAATCGTAACTTCAGAACCGAAGTTAGCAAATGCAGTACCTAATTCAGAACCGATATAACCGCCACCAACAACGACTAATTTACCAGGAACTTCTTGTAAATTTAATGCGCCAGTTGAGTCGATAACGCGGTTACCAAATTTAAAGTTAGGGATTTCAATTGGTCTAGAACCAGTTGCAATAATCGCGTTTTTAAAGTTATAAGTTTGCGCACTTTTTTCGTCCATAACACGTAAACTGTTGTTATCAACAAAATAAGCTTCACCTTTAACGATTTCAACTTTATTACCTTTTAATAAACCTTCAACGCCACCAGTTAATTTTTTAACTACTGATTGCTTAAATTCTTGAACTTTATCAAATTTTAAAGAAACACTTTCAGCAATTACCCCTAAATTTTCTGAATGTTTTGTTTCATCATAACGATGTGAAGCGTGTAATAAAGCTTTAGAAGGAATACATCCAACGTTTAGACATACGCCACCTAATTCACCTTTTTCAACGATTGTTACTTTTTGACCTAATTGCGCTGCACGAATTGCTGCAACGTAACCTCCTGGTCCTGCTCCAACTACAATAGTATCTGTTTCAATTGGGAAATCTCCAACTACCATGTTTTACCCCTCCATTAATAATAATTCTGGATTATTTAATAAACGTTTGATATGGTTCATAGCATTTTGTCCAGTTGCACCATCAATTTGTCTGTGGTCAAAGCTTAATGATAATGATAATACTGGTGCTGCTACAATTTCACCATCTTTAACGATTGGTTTTTGAGCAATACGACCAATACCTAAAATAGCTACTTCAGGATGGTTGATAACTGGTGTGAACCATTGTCCACCTGCTGAACCAATGTTACTGATTGTACATGTTGCACCTTTCATTTCATCAGAAGTTAATTTACCATCACGTGCTTTAACAGCTAATTCATTAATTTCATCTGAAATTGCGAACATTGACTTACGGTCAGCATTCTTAACAACAGGTACTAATAAACCTCTATCAGTATCAGCTGCGATACCAATATTCCAGTAATGTTTGTGTACAATTTCGCCAGCTTCTTCATTGAATGAAGTGTTAAGTGCTGGGTATTTTTTAAGTGCAGAAACTAAAGCTTTTACAACATAAGGTAAGAAAGTTAATTTAGTACCTTGTTCTGCTGCAACTTCTTTAAATTTCTTACGGTGATCCCATAACTCTTGAACATCAATTTCATCCATTAATGTTACATGAGGTGCAGTGTGTTTAGAGTTAACCATTGCTTTAGCAATTGCTTTACGCATTGCTGGGATTTTTTCAGTTGTTTCTGGGAATTCGCCTTCAGTAGCAACTGGTGCTGATTGTGTAGCACTTGCAGTTTCTTCAGCTTGAGGTGCTGCTGCACTTTCATTTGAAGCTGTTGCTTGTCCACCATTTAAGTAAGCATCAACGTCTTCTTTAGTAGTACGTCCGTTTTTACCTGTAGCAGCTACAGCTTTGATGTTTACACCGTTGTCACGAGCGTATTTACGAACTGAAGGCATCGCTTTAACACGTTTGCTTTCATCTACGTCTGCATCGTCAGTAGCAACTGGTGCTTCTTCTTTAGCAGTTTCTTCAGCAGCTGGTGCTTCTTCACTTGCAGATTCATCACTATCGCTACCTTTAAATTGCATATCTTCTGCATCAGGTGCATCAATTTTAACAATTGTATCACCAACAACTGCTACTGTACCTTCCTCTACAAGTACTTCTTCGACTGTACCTGAAACAGGAGATGGAATTTCTACAACTGATTTGTCATTTTGGACTTCAGCTAATACATCGTCTTCTTCAATCTGATCTCCAGCTTTTACAAACCACTTTACAATTTCACCTTCGTGGATACCTTCACCAATATCTGGTAATTTAAATTCAAATGCCACGTTATTTCCTCCTAAAAAATCATATTAAGTCAAAATAAGAAAATGAGCGAAAGACATATATGTCAAAACCTCATGCTGTTTTTTATATAAACTTGAAATGAAGTAGGATTTAGCAATAGCTAAAATCCCACTTCTTCAAGGTTATAATTAAAATTCTAATGTTTCTTTTGCTTTTTCAACGATATCATTTTTGTTTGGTAACCAAACATTTTCAGCTTGTGTAAATGGATATACAGTGTCAGCTGCTGCAACACGTGCGATTGGTGCTTCTAATGAAAGAATAGCACGCTCAGCAAGTTCAGATGCAACAGTAGCACCAACACCAGCTTGACGTTGAGCCTCTTGAACGATTACAACGCGACCAGTTTTTTCAACTGATGCTACTAATGTTTCGATATCGATTGGTTGAACAGTTCTTAAATCGATAACTTCTACTGAATAACCGTCTTTTTCAAGTTCTTCAGCAGCTTTTAGTGATTCTTGAACCATAGCACCGTAAGCGATAAGTGTAATATCTGTACCTTCTTGTTTCACACTTGCTTTACCAATTTCAATTGTATACTCTTCTTCTGGAACTTCTTCACGGAAAGAACGGTATAATTTCATGTGCTCTAAATATACGACTGGGTCATTACTTCTGATTGCAGAAATTAATAATCCTTTTGCGTCATATGGATTTGATGGAATTACAACGTGTAAACCTGGAGACTGTGCTAAGATACCCTCTAAGTTATCAGCGTGTAATTCAGGTGTATGCACACCACCACCAAAAGGAGCGCGGATTGTTACTGGTGCTTGTTTTGAGTTACCTGAACGGAAACGTGTACGTGCAATTTGACCTGCAACAGAGTCGAATACTTCAAATACGAATCCTAAGAATTGGATTTCCATTACTGGACGGTAACCTTCAGTTGTTAAACCTAGGGCTAAACCACCGATACCAGATTCTGCTAATGGTGTATCGAATACACGATCTTCACCGAATTCTTTTTGTAAGCCTTCAGTTACACGGAAAACACCACCATTAACACCCACGTCTTCACCGAAAAGTAAAACATTTTCATCGTTTTGTAATTCAGTTTTAAGCGCGTTGTTAATTGCTTGAACCATTGTCATTTGTGCCATTGGTTACTTCGACTCCTTCTCTTTATAGATTTCATATTGCTCTTGTAAATGTTGAGGCATTTCATCGTACATAATTTCCATTAAGTCAGTAACAGTTTGTTTTTCAGTGTTATCTGCTTCTTTGATAGCAGTTTTGATTTCTGCTTTTGCACGTTCGATGACTTCATTTTCTTTTTCTTCAGTCCATAATCCTTTGTTTTCAAGGAATTTTCTGAAACGTACTAATGGATCTTTTTTCTCCCATTCAGAATCTTCGTCTGAAGTTCTGTATTTAGTAGGGTCATCTCCAGCCATTGTATGTGGACCATAACGGTATGTTATAGTTTCAATCAATGTAGGACCTTCACCATTAACAGCACGATCACGTGCTTCTTTAGTTGCTTGATATACAGCTAATGCATCCATACCATCAACTTGTAAACCTGGAATACCAACAGAGATAGCCTTTTGAGCTAATGTTGTAGCAGCAGTTTGTTTACTACGTGGTGTTGAAATCGCATAGTTATTATTTTGAATTACAAAAATTGCTGGTGCTTTGTAAGCAGACGCAAAGTTAATACCTTCATAGAAGTCACCTTGTGAAGAACCACCGTCACCAGTATAAGTAATTGCTACAGCTTGTTTACCACGTTTCTTCATACCTAATGCAACACCAGCAGTTTGTACATATTGTGCACCGATAATGATTTGTGGACTTAATGCATTCACACCTTCAGGCATTCTATTCCCTTTGAAGTGACCTCTTGAGAATAAGAAAGCTTCAGTTAAAGGTAAACCATGCCAAATTAATTGAGGCACATCACGGTAACCTGGTAAAATAAAGTCTTCTTTCTCTAATGCGTATTGTGAAGCTAATTGTGAAGCTTCTTGTCCAGCTGTTGGAGCATAGAAACCTAGTCTACCTTGTCTGTTTAATGAGATAGAACGTTGGTCAAGAATACGTGTCCATACCATTCTCTCCATTAGTTCAACGAGTTGTTCATCAGTTAAATCCGGTAATAAGTCTTCATTAACAACATTACCATCTTCATCCAAAATCTGGATCATTTCAAATTGAGACTCAGTATCTTTTAATACTTTCTCTGCATCGAATTGGGCTTGTAATTTCGGAGCCATTCAATTCACCATACCTTTCCCGTATAATAGAAATTCATTTTATCCTCTAGTATTGTATCACAAAACTGTTACACTGTTAAACATTTTAAAAAAGTTCTGTAATACTTAAAATGAGTACAGTTTTAGAACTGTATCATTCTTTTGCACAACTCTGTATTAGTCCTATTTATCGCAATGTTGATACATTACAAGCTACAAAATGTAAGCGCATCCAACACCTATAGTATATCGCGTCATTTTAAAATTTCAAAATATAACTCACCCATTTAACTTATCGTGTCTACTTGTTGCTTTTCATCTTTCACTTTTTTCACTGTATCTGAATATTTTTTAAATGCTTCATTCATTTTTTTGTATGATTCTGATACTTCTTTGGATTTTTTATCTATTTGTGATTGTTCCACATTATCGCCAGATGTATACTCAAACATTGCTTTTTCTTTTTTCAATACATCATCATAGGCATCGGCATATTTTTTATGTGCTTTATATTTATCAAGCTGTGCTTTGTCTAATTTTTTAACCATTTTTTGTTTCTGCTTGTTTTCAATATTATCTATATGCTTTTGACCTTTTTTGTACTGCGCTTCCGACTTATCAAATGCCTTTTCTTCTTTTTCAAATTCATCTTTTCTTTCTTTTACATTATCGACAATTTTCTCAGAAGTTTTTTGTACTTTTTCTTGATTTTTACCACTAACACTTTTAACTAATTTTTGTTTTTCTTGTTCAAGTGTATTTATTTTTTCACCTACAGAATTTACAATTTTTTCCTCATCGTTTGCTTTATCGACTTGTTTATTGTAGTTTTTTATTTCTCCTCTATCAGTTGTGCAACCTGCCATTAAAATTGTAGATGCAAGTAATACACTAACACCGTGTTTAAATTTCATAGTTTGAAATCCTCCTTTATGTGAGTGTTATGTTATATAATATTATATAACAATTCAAATTTATCACTGTATTTTAACTATTAAACTTTGGTATATTTTATATTAAGGAAGGTGTTAGAACAAATGTTAACAATGAAAGACATTATAAGAGATGGACATCCTACTCTTAGAGAAAAGGCTAAAGAAGTTGAATTACCTATATCTGAAGAAGATCGCAATACTTTAAAAGAAATGCGAGAATTTTTAATAAATAGTCAAGACGAAGAGACAGCTAATAAATATGGATTACGCTCAGGTGTTGGTTTAGCTGCACCTCAAATCGATATTTCTAAAAGAATGATTGCTGTATATTTACCTGATGATGGAGAAGGCAGAAGCTATGACCTTATGTTAGTAAATCCTAAAATTGCAAGTCATAGTATTCAAGAAGCATATCTACCAACAGGCGAGGGTTGCTTAAGCGTTGATGAAAATATTCCAGGTCTAGTTCATCGTAAAAACCGAATCACAGTTAAAGCAAAAGACATAGATGGTAACGATGTTCAAATGCGTTTAAAAGGTTATCCAGCTATTATCTTACAACACGAGATTGATCATTTGAATGGCGTGATGTTTTACGATTATATCGATAACGATAACCCACTCAAACCACACCAAGATGCTGTAGAAGTATAGATTGGATGCACTGAAATTATTGTTAAGTTAGTAGTTTCTTAAATTCATTTTGAATCAAACAAACGCTTTACATTATTTAAAGATGATTAAAGTTAGTATAATTTATCGTACTTTTCCAACTTCTATCACCTTTGCCAATTAATAATTCGTGACACGAGGACATTAATTAACCAGTAAATGACAGTATAATCATTTGCTGGTTATTTTATTTACAATAATTGCATTGTTGATGCACTTCCCAGGACTATGTCTCAAACCTCGCCTTAAACTGTCAGGCATCATACTCTGTGGCATTCCACAAAAATACTCTATTTAAAATTTATGTACAGATTATTTTATATAAACCTACTTTCTACTATTATTATAGAATTTCATACATCATCCAAGTCTTAACGTATAACCCAATGATTTATAAATCATCCATTTTAATACAATCTTTTATCAAACCTTAAAAGCATGAACTGTGAGTTAAATTTAATACTGATTCTCATAAATTTATTATAGCCATTTTAAAATTCATTTCAGTTCGACATCCTATTTGACTAACAATACTATAGATTGTCATCTTGAAATTATGCTTACACAAAGCGTGCACGTTAATTATATATTCTCACAACTGAAAATACTGCCAATTTAGACAAACGAATGTAAATTGACAGTATCATAATCCATATTCAGTTTAACGCAACCTGCTCTTAACATTACCAACACGTTGAAACAATGCACTGTTCCAGCCACTTAATCAAGTTAATAATCACTAAAGCCACTTTCAATTACATAAAAACATCTCTACGTTCATTAAACGGAATGTCTAATTTTTGCAATCCTTCCTTCAATTGGTTCAACTCTTGAATATCAATAAACTCAGGATCATGATTATGCTTCACGTAATACTGATTACCACTAATATTATCAACGATTTCACTATAATTAAAAAACATCAATACTTGCTCAGCGCGAATTTCAAATGTAATACCTTCAAAAATTTTATCCGTTCTTTTTTTCTCGTTCTTCACATCTTCAATTATTCTAGTTACTTGTTCCATTCCAATCACCTTCACTTATTCTTCAAACTCAATTTGCTAATTATACTTTCCTTATAATATGTATCTATACTTTATTATCATAAATAAAAATTATAACCTACTCAAGCTTTTAGTAAATTAATTTAAAATTTTCAGAAAATTTTAAGGTTTCACTGCTCTAGCTAACATTAAATTTCACATAAATAATATGGCAAACCATAACTATATTAGCTTACAACAAGATAAAACTGCTTTATTTATTCAACTACATCATGTAAAATGAGATATAACTGAAAATATAAATATATTTGTATTTTTCAAAATGAACGATAATTAAAATAATCTGAAATCATCTAGCAACCATTTGCACATGGTTTACTTATATTTAGTCAATGAAACTACCCCGTACATGATAATTCTCATGTTATTCATACAAAAGTTTGTTTTCATCATCTAAATTAAGGGATTATTTACTATAAAACATTTAATCAAGAATTAGAATCTTAGGAGGAACTATATAATGGCAGTATTTAAAGTATTTTATCAACATAACAAAGACGAAGTGATTGTACGTGAATCAACTCAAACAATTTATGTTGAAGCAGAAACAGAAGAACAAGTAAGAAGATATTTAAAGGAACGTAATTATAATATTGAATTTATTACAAAATTAGAGGGCGCACATTTAGAGTATGAAAAACAATCAGATCATTTCAATGTGGAGAAAGCTGAATAATGAAGCAAATTCATAAAAATGAAGTTGCGGTATACGCGCTTGGAGGCCTAGGTGAAATTGGTAAAAACACTTATGCCGTGGAATATCAAGATGAAATTGTAATCATCGATGCTGGTATTAAATTCCCAGATGATAACCTTTTAGGTATTGATTATGTAATTCCTGATATTACCTATTTAGAACAGAACCAAGACAAAATTGTCGGTCTGTTTATTACTCACGGTCATGAAGATCATATAGGTGGTGTGCCCTACCTACTTAAACAAATCAATGTACCTATATACGGTGGCCCATTAGCCTTAGGTTTAATCCGAAACAAATTAGAAGAGCATCATTTATTACGAACTACTGAGCTCATTGAAATCGATGAAAGTAGTGTAATCAAATCAAAGCATTTTGAAGTGTCATTCTATTTAACAACGCACAGTATCCCAGAAGCTTACGGTGTAATTGTCAATACGCCTGAAGGTAATATTGTTCACACAGGTGACTTTAAATTCGACTTTACTCCCGTTGGAGAACCAGCAAATATTGCAAAAATGGCAAGACTTGGTGAAGAAGGCGTACTGTGTTTATTATCCGATTCAACAAACTCATTAGTACCTGACTTTACGTTAAGCGAACGTGAAGTTGGCCAAAATGTTGAAAAGATTTTCCGAAATTGTTCAGGCCGTATTATATTTGCAACATTCGCTTCTAATATTTATCGCGTTCAACAAGCAGTTGAAGCAGCAATTAAATATAATAGAAAAATTGTTACATTTGGTCGTTCTATGGAAAATAACATCAAAATCGGTATGGAACTTGGCTATATTAAAGCACCACCAGAAACATTTGTTGAACCTAATAAAATAAATAGTATTCCTAAACATGAATTATTAATTTTATGTACTGGTTCTCAAGGTGAACCTATGGCAGCTTTATCAAGAATCGCAAACGGCACTCACAAACAAATTAAAATCATTCCAGATGATACAGTTGTCTTCAGTTCATCACCTATCCCAGGTAACACTAAGAGTATTAACCGTACGATTAATGCATTATACCGTGCAGGTGCAGAAGTCATTCATCATAAAGTGTCGAATATTCATACTTCAGGTCACGGTTCACAAGGTGATCAACAATTAATGTTACGATTAATTCGACCAAAATTCTTCTTACCTATTCATGGTGAATACCGTATGCTAAAAGCGCATGGTCAAACTGGTATTGATTGTGGTGTAGATCCAGACAATGTATTTATCTTTGAAATTGGTGATGTATTAGCACTAACTAAAGATTCTGCAAGAAAAGCTGGACGTATTCCATCAGGAAATGTACTCGTTGATGGTAGCGGTATTGGTGATATCGGCAATGTTGTAATTAGAGATAGAAAATTATTATCTGAAGAAGGTTTAGTAATCGTTGTTGTTAGTATTGATTTCAACACTAATACTTTACATTCAGGTCCTGATATTATTTCACGTGGTTTTGTGTATATGCGTGAATCAGGTCAATTAATATATGATGCACAACGTCGAATAAAAACTGATGTCATTTCAAAATTGAACCAAAACCCAGAAATACAATGGCATCAAATCAAGTCTTCAATTATCGAAACTTTACAACCTTACTTATATGAAAAAACAGCACGTAAACCAATGATTTTACCTGTTATCATGAAAGTTAACGAAGATGGTCAAACACCACCGCCAAGTAAACCAAAAGCGAAAGCAAATAAATCAAACAAACAAAATACAACTAAGAAAAATAATAATCAATCAGAGAAACAACAAGCTAAGTCAACAAAAGTTGCTAAATCACCAAAGAAACCTAAAGCACCTAGAAAGCCTAAACAGCAAAACACAGAATCAGCAACTACGGACGAAAAATAAACGTATCATCGAAATGGTTTCGATGAACATAAAAGACAGTATCTATTACATTGTAATAGATACTGTCTTTTTCATTATTGTTAGTTGATTGTACTATCTTAAATCTCATTCATATAAAGCCGAGTGTCAGGACAAGCTGAAGACTACAGGCTGAAGCTGGCCCCTAGGAAAGCGAGTCATTTATACTAATATTAAACACCCATTCATTTTACATCAAATTAACCCTCAAAGATATTTAATTATTATATATATAAACGGACCAATCCACATTAATGGATTAGTCCGTTTTGATATCATAAATTAACACTTACCTCTAGTATGAATCACATTACTTTAACGAACGACTTTCTTTTCAAAACGACTCAAATCGTTATCATGGCCAATCATAATTAATATATCTCCTATTTCAACACTTAAATTCGGATCTGGAGATACTAAAATTTCTCGACCTCTTTTGATAGCAATGATACTAATACCAAACTGTGCACGAATATCGAGTTGTATAATCGTCTGCCCTGCCATCTTTTCACTAGCTTTAATTTCAACAATAGAATGTTCATCAGCAAGTTCTAAATAATCAAGTACACTAGCACTTGCAACATTATGTGCGATACGTCTACCCATATCACGTTCTGGGTGTACAACCGTATCTGCACCAATTTTGTTTAAAATTTTAGCATGATAATCATTTTGCGCCTTGGCTGTTACTTTTTTAACACCTAATTCTTTCAAGATCAATGTCGTCAAAGTACTAGATTGAATATTTTCACCTATAGCGACAATTACATGATCAAAGTTTCTTATACCTAAGCTTTTCATTACTGCTTCATCTGTAGTATCAGCAACTACAGCATGCGTAGCAATATCACTGTATTCGTTCACACGTGCTTCATTTGAATCAATCGCCATTACATCCATATCAAGTGCATTTAATTCTCTAACTATACTGCCACCGAATCGACCTAAGCCAATTACCACATATTCTTTATCCATATGCGTCCTCCAATTTAAAAATCGAGGCCATAAGCAGTTTGTTAACTATAAAACTTAGATAACAAATACTGCCTACACCTCTTTAATTAAAACTGTTATTTTTTGCCTTCGACATATTCTTTGTCAAAAACAAATAATTTCATTATTAATATTAACGATGGGATTAATAAAAGTAAAGCAAAAATAAATGCAGTGATTAACGTTATTGCCATACTTGGATTAGTCACGCCATGTTTAATATGAATATATGGGGTTAATATATATGGCAATTTACTTGCACCGTATCCAAAGAATGCGAATCCCATTTGCAACATGACAAAGATAAATGCTACACCGTGTCCTTTTTTTAGATATGTTAAAATCATTGCACCTATAAAGAAGATTAAGCTCAATAAGAACATCCACCAATAATTTGTGACTGCATTCATAAAGTGTGTCTCATTTTGCACTCTTAAAGATAAGAATACAAATATCGAAATCGCAATCATCGGCGGCCCCCAGAATAAGAACCAATATCTAAGTAAACGATATGCTTCAGTATCTCGCGCTCTTGCAGCATAAAATGTTAAGAATCCAGAAGAAATATACAATACCGAAATGACTGCTAAAAATACCACTGCCCATGCATATGGACTTAACAATAATTCCACCCAATTCAAATCGATGTTACCGGCATGCTCTTTAATAAAGCCACCTTCTGAAATTGTTAATGTCGTAGCTAATGCGGCGGGTATAAATAAACCAGCAATTCCATATAAAGCTAACCACGGTAATTTCGTATCTGGACCATAATTTTCAAATGCATAAAAGCTACCTCTAATTGAAATCAAAATAACAGCAATAGAGGCTGGCAGTAATAGCACTGAACCGAAATATTTCGCAGTGTCTGGGAAAAATCCTACCATTCCAACAAAGAAGAAAACGAAGAATACATTCGTTACTTCCCAAACAGGATTTAAGTATCTTGCAATTAAATGATTTATCTTTTTATCTTGTTTCGTTACTTTCGCGTGTAATGTAAAGAATCCTGCCCCAAAGTCAATAGAGGCAACAATAATATAGCAAAATAAGAAAAACCATAGTACTGTGATTCCTATATATGCAAATATCATGATAAATCACCTCTTTCTTGCTTTAGTTTTTCAACGTCTTTATAAGCAGGCTTATGTTTAAACATCCTAATTAATACATAAGACGAAGTAACAATAAGAACGATATATAAGAGTGCGAATAATACCGTAACTAACGTTAATCCACCAGCTTGAGTTGCTGCGTCTGCAACCTTAAGATAGCCTCTAACCATCCATGGTTGGCGTCCTTGTTCTGTTAAGAACCAACCAAATTCTATCGCTAATAATGCTGCTGGCCCCGTTAATAACGCACCATATAACATAGCTTTGGAGTAAGTGAATTTCTTCAATTTTTTAAAGACTAATGTCATTACATAGGCACCTGAAACAACCATACAGAACACACCCATAAATACCATCAAATCAAAGTAGTAATGTACTATCATAGGTGGTCTTAATTCTTTCGGGAACTCATCTAAGCCTTTCACCTTTGTATTAAAGTTATTATCTGCTAAAAAGCTTAATACGCCTGGAATTTTAATAGCACCCGAAACTTCTTGTGTTTTTTCGTCTAAAGTACCAAATAACACTAGATCTGCCTTAGACTCAGTATCAAAATGCCACTCATAGGCAGCAAGCTTCTCAGGCTGTTCTTTGTGAAGAAACTTAGCTGACATATCTCCTGCTAACATTGAGCCTAATGTAAAAATTAACCCTAATATCATCGTAAGCTTAAGTGCCTTTTTATGATATTCGGTATCCTGAGCAAATTTATTCTTCAATAGTTTAAATGCTGCTACTGCAGCTAACACGAACGCCATTGTCATCAATGCTGTCGCTACAACATGGAATGAACGTACTAAGAATGAATCATTAAACATAGCTGCCCAAGGTTCCACATTAATCATTTTGCCATTTTTCATTTCAAATCCTGCAGGTGTATTCATAAATGAGTTAACTGCAGTGATAAAGAACGCTGAAAATGAACCACCTAAAATTACAGGTATACTAATCCAAAAGTGCGTCCATTTATTTTTAAATCGATCCCAAGTATATAAGTAAATACTCAAGAATATTGCTTCAAAGAAGAATGCAAAAGTTTCCATAAATAATGGTAATGCAATTACGTGACCACCCATTTGCATAAATGTAGGCCACAATAGAGATAGCTGTAAACCAATAATTGTACCTGTCACAACACCGACAGCTACAGTAATGGTATAACCTTTTGACCAACGTTTTGCTAAAGTTATATATTTAGGATCATTATTTCTAATACCTAAAAATTCAGCAATTGCAAACATAAGCGGCATTCCCACACCGATTGTCGCAAAAATTATGTGCACTGCAAGCGTCATTGCAGTTAGAAATCTTGCTAATTCAACTGAATCCATATTATCACCTTTTACTTTTATTTGTGACAAAAATCACAACTTCCATCCATTATAAACCCGTTATATAATTTTTGAAATTATTTCTAACTATAAATTAGTGACAAATTGATGACTATAAGCATATAAATTACACACTTGATAAATATAATAAACTCTCTTATATTAATATAAGTGGATTCAAGAAAGGATGTCTTCAAATGAAAAGTGTCATAATTTATACACAGAATGACTGCCCTCCATGTACTTTTATTAAAAGTTACCTAACTGACAAAGGTGTGGCTTTCGAAGAAAAAAATGTTGCGAATGCACAATATAGAAATGAAATGATGGAATATGATGCATTTGCGACACCTTTTATACTCATTGATGATGAACCAATGTATCAAATTGATATGGAAAAAATTAATCGTACATTAGATATTGAAGCGTAATGAATCTTATTGAAAAAATATAATCATTTTGTACATATCTACCCTTTTTTATAAAAGTTAAATTAATTTTTCCAATCCAATGATGATTGACTGATGTTAAATATAAATAGAGGCAACGTTTCAGCATAATTGAAACGTTGCCTCTATTTATATTAATAAAAAAAGAATTGGCCAATTAACTCGACCAATCCTCCTACTATTTTATATGTTTTCATATGGATCGTTAGAAATTATATTTCTTTGCCCAATCCATAATTATTAGCATTATTTTGCATATTGATTAACTAATGTAGTAACTTCTTCAGTAGTTGCACAATTAATTGCTCTATCTGCTAATTCTTCCATTTCATTTTGACTTAAGCCTTTGATTTGACGACGCGCTTTAAGAATCGATGTCGCACTCATTGAGAACTCATCTAAACCTAAACCTAATAACAATGGAATTGCTATCTCATCTCCAGCCATTTCGCCACACATACCTGTCCATTTACCTTCTTTATGAGAAGCTTCAATAACTTGTTTAACTAAACGTAAAATTGAAGGATTATATGGTTGATACAAGTATGATACACGTTCTGACATTCTATCTGCAGCCATAGTGTATTGAATTAAATCATTTGTACCGATACTAAAGAAGTCAACCTCTTTAGCAAATACATCAGCTAAAGCTGCTGTAGAAGGAATTTCTACCATGATACCTAATTCGATATCATCAGATACTTCAACACCTTCTTGTGTTAAATTGTCCTTCTCTTCAAGAAGTAATGCTTTGGCATCACGGAACTCTTGAATTGTAGCAACCATTGGGAACATGATATTTAACTTACCGAATGCAGATGCGCGTAATAATGCACGCAATTGCGGTCTGAAAATATCAGGTTGATCCAAGCATAAACGTATCGCACGATATCCTAAGAATGGATTCATTTCTTCAGGTAAGTTTAAATATGGTAGCTCTTTATCGCCACCAATATCTAACGTACGAACAACGACACGTTTGTCTTTCATTGTTTCTAATACTTTCTTGTAAGCTTCAAATTGCTCATCCTCAGAAGGCATTTCGTCTCTTCCCATATATAAGAACTCAGTACGATATAAACCAATACCTTCTGCACCATTTTCGATAACACCAGTTAAATCATCTGGTGTACCAATATTTGCTGCTAATTCGGCGTGCTTACCATCAATTGTTGTCGTTTCTTCATCGCGTAACTTTTGTAATTCTTTCTTATCTTCAAAGAAGCGTTCACGCTTATTTTGATAAGCAATCACTTCATCCTCAGTCGGATCAATAATTACCTCACCAGTTAAACCATCAACAATAATCATGTCGCCTTGTTTAACTTCTTGAGTAATTGATTTCGTACCAACAATCGCCGGGATTTCTAATGAACGGCTCATGATAGCAGAATGAGATGTTCTACCACCAATATTCGTTACAAATCCTTGCACAAACTCTTTGTTCAATTGAGCTGTGTCTGATGGTGTTAAATCATTCCCGATGATGACAACGCTTTCATCAATCATACTAGGATTTGGTAATTCAACTCCCAAAATATGTGCCAATACACGTTTAGAAACGTCTCTAATATCAGCAGCACGTTCTTTCATATACTCATTGTCCATTGATTCAAATATTGTGATGAATTGCCCTGTAACATCTGTTAGAGCTGTTGGAGCGTTAACTTGTTCGTTGTTAATCTTATCTTCAATCGGTTGAATTAATTCTGGATCATCTAAGACTAGTAGATGTGCATCAAAGATTGCTGCTTTATCAGCACCAAGGTTCTCTTCTGCATTATTTCTAATCTTAGTTAATTCAACTTTAGATGTATCGATAGCATTTCTGAACTTTTCAATTTCTGAATCGACATCTGTAACCTTTTCACTATTGAATGAAAGGTCTGGTTCTACTAATAAATATGCCTTGGCAATTGCTACACCATCAGATGCAGCAATACCATTAATATATTGTGACATATTAAGCAGTTAAACCTTCTTTAGATAAGATGTCTGTAATTGCAGAAATTGCATCAGCTTCATCGCTACCATCGGCATAGATTGTGATTTCCGCATCTTTACCTACACCTAAACTCATAACACCCATGATTGATTTCAAGTTAACTTTTTTACCATTATATTCTAATTGAATATCTGAATCGAATTTTGAAGCAGTTTGAACAAGCATAGTCGCTGGACGAGCGTGAATACCTGTTTCGTCAATAATTACATATGATTTTTGTTCCATAATATGATTTCTCCTTCGTATAGTTAGAATCGTTAGTTTATTATAAAACCTAGCATAGTTTTATATAATAACATTACCAAATTATAAATAGAAATTCAATTCGTTATTACCCTGATATGACAATAATCAGCAATAATTGAAGATTTTATGAAAACGCTCACGATTTAAAGTAATTCTTTAACTACTTTTTCACATTTTGCAATGTGTTCATCGCCTATTTTTTTCATAAAATAATAACTCACTGAAGCTGATATTGCTTGCCCTAAAATTGGGAACCATTTTGTTTGTTTCGCTAACACGCGTTTAGCTACATCACGAATGACTACTTTTAAGATAGCATCAGATATTTTCTTGCCAATAAATTGGCTCCCTTGTATAGCAGCTAGCGCATAGATACGTTCTCTAACACTATCTCCCATGCTATTAACTTGCTTATGGTCAAGGCCATATATTTTATTTACATCTTCTATAATATCTTTCATTAGTTTGATATCCACACCGAAGTCTAGCCCTGGAATAGGTACCACACTAACACTTGATGACAATAGCGATTTCTTTTTCACTAATGCTTGTGCGCGTTCACGTCTCTCATCTACCTCAAATAAATTAACAGGTAATTGATGTTTTTCTTTGATATCTTCTATATTTAAAACCTTATTTCCTACTTCTTTTGTAAATTTATTAGTAAATTTATTTTTCAAGCCCATCTTATACACTCCTTATAAAAAATGACCATATAAAATTTATACCCAAATTCACAAATTTTATAGTACTTTAACAAAAATTGCTTTCAAATATTTTGAAGGTTTATAATGTGCATGCGTTTTAAAATCTTTAGGTAAGCCCATTACGTCTTGTAGTTCATATGCTACACCAGCATTTTCCAAAGTTTCTTTAACTACTTTTTTAAAGGCTTTTAATGAAAAAGTACTATTGTTGGTACATAATAACATTGTGCCGTTTGGTGCTAAAATATCTAACGCTCCAAGAATCAATTTATCATAATCCTTTAATACTGAAAAAGTTTTCTTCTTATTTCTAGCGAAGCTAGGTGGATCAACAACAATTGTGTCGTAAAATAAATCATGCCTTTTCGCATAGCCATAAAAATCAAAAGTATCCATAACGTAAATATATTGTGATTTAGGATCAATGCCATTCAAACCAAAGTTCTCTTCAGTTAAAGGTCTAGAACGATTGGCTAAATCTACACTTGTCGTATTTTTGGCATTGTCTGCCGCAACAACTGAAAATGCTCCCGTATAACTAAACACATTAAGAATGTTGCGATTATCAGAATAGTGCTCTTTTAATTTTTTTCTTACTTCTTTTTGATCTAAAAATATTCCAGTCATTGGACCATCATCTAAATCTATATTATAAAAAGTAAAGTTTTCTTCGATTACAATTGGGAATTCTGGAGCTACTCCTTCTACAAAACCACCTATAATCTCAGCATCTTTGAAACGCATTTTTTCAAAAATAGAAGTATAATCAAACACTGTTTTTAATGCTTCTAATATTTGATACCTGAATTTATAAATGCCTTTAGAATACCATTGAATTAATAGATGACCATTATAGTTATCTATTGTCAATCCACCTATGCCATCACCTTCACCATTAAATAATCTAAAAGCATTTGTACCGTCTATATTATAGAAATAAGTTCTTTCTTCTTTTGCTAGTTCAAACAATCTTTCAAAAAATGGTATATTAATTTCTTCGTCTTGCTCATAACTTAATACCCAACCAAGTCCCTTATGTTGTCTTCCTACATATGCTGTAGCAATATAAATACCTTGATCGTTAACGATATAAAATAAATCCCCTTCTTTCAAATGGTCATGATCATATATATCATCCGCTTCGACTAATGGATATTGATTTAAATATTTTGTTTCTTTTCCTTTATTTAATGTGGCAGTTTTCATAATATTATGACAGCCTTTCTACTATTTAGTATGATTTTAATTTGCTTATCTATTCTATCATTTCATATACAGTGTTACATTAAAAATCTAATTATATCAGTACTTTTTAGTAATGTCAGATACCGTTACTCAACTTTACTTAAATACATAAAAAAACCTACCTTCCTAAATCATATAGGAAGATAGGTAACGTCTACTCACATCATACTTTAATCATTTGCAGGTTGTCGTAACTTAATCGTAAACGCAACAATGACTGCTATTAACATGATAAATAAAATCGGTGTAATGAATATTGATAATAACAATCCATGAACCATAATATTTACAAATTCTGTTAACAATTTAAAGAATAATATGCTTACCATAAACAATTGAAGATAATAGAATCTGCCGCGTAAGAAATTTGTAAGTGTCGTTAAAATATATACAATAATAATAATCATTAGTAAGAACAATGTTACCCATTCAATTACATATTGCGTCTGTGAAATTTCCCAGTCTCCTGACACAAATAATGAATTTCTATTATTGAATTCAATTAATGTAAAGAATAGTAATACCGCACCACATATAAGTTCTACATATGCGCGCTTTAACCATTTTGGTTTCTTCATCCAATTTGGAACATCATCCTCTTGAATATCAATTTTATTCTTCCATTTTTCGATAAACTTATCTTTCTTTTCTCTAGCCTTTTGAATATCCACACTTCTTCTTGTTTTACGTGTAAATTCTGTAGTTTTGTCTTGTAAATTTTTCCAATGTTCTTTAGTTTGATTTGATACCGAGTCTTTACTAGCTCTAGAAAGCTCTGGGGCTTCCTCACCCAATTCCTCTTTAGTTAAAGGCAGTGATCTTCTCAAGAATAAGAAGTTCCAAATTGCCATTTGACCTAACAACCACATTATTAAGAAAAATGTGTTAACACTAAGAATATCAACTGGGACAATCTCGTCACTATCAATTCTGCCATAAAGCACGATTTGCGTTAATAAATAACTAATACCATATGTGAAAATAATCCATAAATAATGGTACTTTCTATGATGCTTATTTAACTCATCCTTATACACAATGTAACCAATATGCACAGCAAAAGGAATGACAAAAATAATAGCAAAGAAACTATAAACTTGCGTCATTAAAATTAGTGTAATTAAGAAAAATAAAATTCCAATAACTAAAAAGAAGATTGAAATATCATAGTCATAACCTGTCGTTCTATACAGTGTCATACCTAATAATAGGACAACGACACCAAATAAAATAATGATTATGGCGCTTACTATTGGGAAGTTCCCTATATAGTTACTCATCACCCTAATTATTTCACTGAAAAAAGCATTAATAAAATCCCATACATTATGGATATGTAACTCTGGTTTACCTTTACCATTCAATTTATGAATTAAAGGTAAATTAACCAAAATGATGAGACCTGTGAAAAGCGAAACGATGCCTATGATATAGCTATATAGTATCTCGGCGTGTTTCTTTATAAAAGACATACCATTCACCTCAAAGTTATTATATATGAACATTTAGTTCTTGTCTTTAATAATCTAATAAATAAGTCTTTAGTATGATAGATTAGTTGTATTGTCAAAATTCCACATTACTAATGATATTAAACAATTATTTCATTAAATTCGTTAATTTTATTTTTTGTTTTAAAATTTAATGTAAAACACAGCACAATCAAGCTATGTTTATAGTTAATATTATGTGGTATACCATCTATATAATCAAACATCAATAAGGAGTGTCACATATGAGTAAAGAAGAATTAAACAAAAAAGCTGCTGAACAAGCAAAAGAAGCAGAAGAAAAATTAAAAGAACAAAAAGAGTCATCATCAGATGATGTAGAGGAAACTAAAAAGAATATTCAAGACACATTGGATTAATTTAAATAAACGTTTATAATGTCAAACATTATAAAGATTTAGGGTGATGCTTTATGCATCACCCTATTTATATGTCTATCAACCCTATTTAACACCAAAACTTCAGCTATACAAACACCAATTCATACGATTTATTAACTTGTTATTTACCCTTTTATTAAAAAAGTAACCTTGACATAATATTGAAAAAGTCATACATTATAATTAAATTTAAATATAACATTCGCACTAGGGGTGTTTTGTGACTGAGATGAGGTATACCCTCAAACCCTTTGAACCTGATCTAGATTAAACTAGCGTAGGAAAGTGTATTGCGATACTGAATAATTTATTTGAGTATCTGTATGCCAATATCTAAGCGCGCACTTTTTCTAGAAGGTTGTGCGTTTTTTTATTTGGGAGGAAAGTATTATGTCAAAAGGTTTAAAACTATCTGAAATACTTGTTACTGTATTGATTGCAGTGGTATTTGCAGTGATTTATAATCTCTGGAACTTTGTTTATAAGGCAGTTCAAATTACAGGTTTGCATCTTGAAGAATTAACGTATGGCGCTTGGTTTATGGCGGCCGTAGTTGCTTATCTCATCATTCCAAAGGCAGGTATTGCCTTACTTGCTGAATTTGCTGCAGGTGCAGGAGAAACAATTATTATGGGACGTTTCGACATTGCTACAATGATTTATGCATTAGTTCAAGGCTTAGCCTGTGAAATTATCTTTTTAATTTTTAGATATAAATCACGTAGTGCAATGGTAGCAATGTTAGCAGGATTCTTAACTGCAATTGCAACGCTACCAATTGATTTTGCATATGGTTATTTAGGAGAGATTGCAGGTTGGAACTTAGCTTTATATATAGGTTGTAGAGTAATTAGTGGAATTGTTGTAGCTGGACTCCTTTCCTATTATATCGTCAGAGCCCTCGACCAAACTGGTGTTACAAAATTATTTAGACCAGCTACGAAACATGACTACGACAATCTATAAGGAGTCACAATATTGATATCCATAAAAAATTTACGATTAAAATATCCAAATGCAGATAAAAAAATATTCAATAATTTAAACTTAAATATAAATAGTAAAGAAAAGGTACTTTTACTTGGGCCATCTGGTTCAGGTAAAAGTACTTTACTCAATGTGTTAAGTGGTATTGTACCAGAATTAGTAGACCTTCCAATGAAATATGACGACCTTCATATAGACAAAGATTGTGGGGTCATTTTCCAAGATCCAGATACACAATTTTGTATGCCTAAAGTATATGAAGAATTGGCATTTGTAATGGAAAATTTACAAGTTCCTAGAGAAGAAATGGATGAACGTATCGACAATGCTTTGGCTGCAGTTGATTTAGACGTTGATAAAAATCAATACATCAATCAATTGAGTGGTGGTATGAAACAAAAACTAGCGATAGCCGAGACTATTTTACAAGAAACAAACACACTTTTCTTAGATGAACCTACAGCAATGTTGGATGTTTATGCCACTGAAGATTTATGGCAAAAAATCAAACAAATATGGGATAACAAAACAGTGATTATTGTCGAACATAAAGTAGCGCATATATGGCAACACATTGATCGTGTCATACTCTTCAATTATGATGGTGAAATCATTGCCGATGAGACACCTGAAATCATTTTAAAGCACTATGAGTCACTATTATCCGAATATGGTGTCTGGCATCCACATGCATGGGATTACGCACCAAAGCCTTTAAATAAACACTCACAGCACTTTACAACTCAGAGCGTTGTAAATTTCCAAGATATTACGATACAACGTGGAAAAAGACGGTTATTACAAATCCCTGAATTATCAATTAAATCAGGTGAATGGATTACCATAACAGGACGTAATGGAACGGGTAAAACGACATTACTCGAATCGATGATGCAACTCCTGAAATATTCAGGTGACTTATTCATAGATAACAAAAAAATCACAAAAATTAAGCAAGCTGCGCAACACATGTACTTAGTTTATCAGAATCCTGAATCTCAATTTATTACAAACTCAGTATATGATGAAATTTATATTCAATTTAAAAATAAACAAAACACGGTTGAACAAGCCAAACAAGAAACTGAAAATATGTTAACAACATTACAACTCAATTCTGTACAAACGCAGCACCCTTTCGAACTTTCTATTGGTCAGAAAAGACGCTTAAGTGTAGCAATAGCGCTAAGTTCATCTTCAAGATTCATCTTGTTAGATGAACCTACATTTGGACTAGATAGCCATAATACATTTAATTTAATTAAACTATTCCAAAAGCGTGTTCAATCGGGCCAAACAATTATAATGGTCACACATGATAACGAGATAATCTCACGATATGCTACTCGAAAGTTTAATGTTGAAAATCAATTCTTAATAGAAGAAATAGGTGATATTAATGTTTGATCAATGGAAGAAGAAACAGTCCTTCGTAGACGATGTTAATATCATCACGAAGTTATTACTTGGTGTATTGTTATTTTTCTTCGTTATATTAATACATGAATTTGATTATATGGTTTACTTTATGTCATTAATCTTAATATTTATGCTCATATTTAACGGTATAAAATTTAAGATCACGTTACCTTTTGTATTTTTCACAGTCATCTTTAGTATCATTTCCGCCTTATTTATGATTTTCTATGGTGATGGTACACATACACTGTTTAAACTAGGTTTCATTCATATCACAACTGAAAGTTTATATAGAGGGTTGCATTTGGCAATGCGTACTTCAACTGTTGCATTTTTCGGTATTCTTATTGCTTTCACTTCACAAATTGTTATGATTTTTTACAGTCTCATGCAACATTTAAAGGTCAAACCTAAAGTTGCCTATGCATTTATGGCTGCAATTCGTATGGTTCCGCTTATGTTTAGCTCTTTAATCGAGCTAAGAAAATCAGTGAAGATGCGCTATCAAATGATAGACCGAAGCAATTACAGTGGTTTAAAACGGATGAAACATTTAATTATCCCATTATTAAGTCAAAATATTCGAAAAGCACATCAACTATCAGTTGCCATGGAGAAAAAGGGCTTTAAAGACGGAAAACGTACTTACTATTATTACGCCCCGTTTTCTTATAAAGATATTCTCTTTGTCATAATAATTATCCTAATTGCAGTTTGCGCTTATTTTTTATCAGTATTATTACCAATTACTGGTATTCAAGATATTCGAATAACAAATATTTATTAATCTCAAAATTTTCATTTCAATTTAACCAATATTAAATACCGTATCATACTAAAAGCAATTGTCTTTATTAAATAGGAAGACAATTGCTTTTTTGTACTTTAAAATATTGTGAAATTTCCTATGACCATACTTGGTTGTGGCTTGGCAGACTCTTACAGTATCAGCTCAAACCGAAGGCTACAGGCTGAGATTACACCTGTGGAAAGTGTGCCAACCAAGCACTTCAATAAACCAGACCCTAAATCCCAATTACAAAGTATTAAAAAGTTTGTGGCTATTTATAAATTATATCCCGCTTTGAGTTGTCCATTTTTCATGTGGTCGTCTTTCATTTGGCAGAGTTAATTAAGACATGTTTGAATTTTTATACACATGACCCTCGTTCATTTAATTTAGTGCTGTTTATTAAATTATACGAAAGTGTCTTGTTTTTGTAGTAATAACAGATATGAATTTCTTATTGTTTGCGACACTCTTGAGGGTGTAGTTGGGTGTTGTTGGGTGTAGAGATCAAGTCTCGACCCATATCCCCTAGGTAAGCGAGCAATAACAATACGATGTATTGATATAAATAACAAGCCCATCAAAGATTTTGATCTTTGATGGGCTTAATGCTAGGTATTTATGTACCAGTTTCTTTTTCCTATAATAAAAAAACGGATGAATATATCATCCGTTTCTTATCACATATAAATATTTATTTCATCGCCTTATCACTAATATCAGTACGATAAAATAGTGCATCACTTTCAATTTGGTCAACTGCTTTATAGGCATTTGATTTTGCAGTCGCAATATCAACACCTTCGCCCAGTGCCAAAATCACACGACCTCCAGAAGTCACAAACGCATTATCTTCTTTCTTCAATCCACTAACAAAATAACTTCCATCAAGACTAAAGCCAGAAACCTTCTCGCCCTTATCATAACTACCTGGGTACCCCTTAGATGCCAACATAACACCTACCACCGCATCTTCTTTCCACTTAAAATGCAATGGCTGTTTATTATCTAAATCAATGATATGTTGCATTAAGTCACTTTCCATACGCGTTAATAGGACCTGTGCTTCAGGATCACCAAAGCGTGCATTAAACTCAATCACCTTAGGCCCTTCTGCAGTAATGATGGCACCAATATATAACACTCCAAAAAACTGATACCCTTCTTTAACAAGTGCATTAGCAATCGGTTGCGCAATTGTATCATTTGTTTGTTGTAAGATATCTTGACCAATATGCGGTACCGGACAATATGCACCCATACCACCCGTATTAGGTCCTTGATCATTGTCATAAGCTCGCTTATGATCTTGAGCGATGCAATCAAATGGTACAGCATAATCACCATTAACAAAGGTCATGAGTGAAAATTCTTCACCTTCTAAAAACTGTTCAAAGACAACAATACCTTCTTCTTCAGGATAAAGTTCCTCAATTCCAACCAAAGCTTCATCATAATTATTGGCAATAATAACACCTTTACCAGCTGCTAAACCATCTTTTTTCAAAACGACTGGATATTCACAAGTTTGGATATAATCTATAGCGCTTTGCTTGTTAGTAATTTCTTTATATTCTGCAGTTGGAATATCATATTTCGCCATTAATTGTTTGGCGAACAATTTAGAACCTTCAATTTGAGCCGCAGCTTGATTTGGTCCAAACACCTTGATATCTTCACTGTGTAACTTATCTGCTAAACCTTCAGTCAATGGTTGTTCTGGACCTATGATTACCCAGTTGATTTGATGGTCTTTAGCAAATGCCACAATAGCTTCATGATTTGTTTCTGCAATTTCACTATGAACCTCTGCGACTGCAGTCATTGCATCGTTACCTGGAATTGCAAAAATTTCTTTTACGAGTGGTGACTGATTTAATTTATGTGCTAAGACATGCTCTCTTCCGCCTCCACCTACGACAAGTACTTTCATAATGTTATTGCCTCCATAAATTAATGTTTAAAGTGTCTTACACCTGTAGTTACCATTGCAATACCGTGTTTATTGGCCATATCAATTGAATCTTGATCTTTAATTGAACCACCTGGTTGAATTATAGCTTTAATACCGTGTTGTGCAGCTAATTCAACAGTATCATCCATTGGGAAGAAACCATCAGACACCATTACAACATCATCATTGATTTCAATCGCACGTTCAATTGCAATCTTCGCTGAACCTACACGATTCATTTGGCCTGCACCAATACCTACTGTTTGTTTAGTGTTACTTAAAATAACTGCATTACTCTTAACTGATGCTACTACTTTCCATCCCAGTAACATTGCATCCCATTGTGCTTCTGTTGGTTCAACGTCCGTAACGACTGTCATATCTTCACGTTTAGATACAACATTATCTTTATCTTGAACTAAATAACCACCCGACACTGAAACGATTTCTTGTTCACTGTTATCAATAGTCATATCAATTTCTAACAAACGAATATTTTTCTTTTTACTTAAAACATCTAATGCATCTTGAGTAAACTTCGGTGCAATAATGACTTCTAAGAAAATACCATGTAATGATTCTGCTAATTTAGTGTCTACAGCTCTGTTTAAGGCAACAATCCCACCAAATATTGATTGGTCATCAGCTTCAAATGCGTGTTGATAAGCTTGTTCAATCGTATCAGCTACACCTACACCACAAGGGTTCATATGTTTAACTGCAACTGCTGCTGGTTGTTCAAATTGTTTCACTAATGCTAATGCTGCATCTGCATCTTTAATGTTATTGTAGCTTAATTGTTTACCGTGTAATTGTTTTGCACCAGCTAATGTATGTGCTGCATTTGAAGTACGTACAAATGATGCTGTTTGTTGAGGGTTTTCACCATAGCGCAATGTTTCTTTACTATTTTTGAAAAATTCAACAATCGCTGCATCGTACTCGTTTGTATGATCAAATACTTTAACCATTAATGATTTGCGATAAGTTTCATCTAATTGATCATTTTTAATTCTATCAATTACTTCATTGTAATCTGCAGGATGAACAATCGTTGTTACATGTTTAAAGTTCTTTGCGGCAGCACGTAGCATTGTAGGACCACCGATATCAATATTTTCGATTGCATCACTTTCTGTTACATCTGGGTTCGCAACTGTTTCTTTAAATGGATATAAATTAACGACTACCATATCGATTAAATCAATTTGCTGTTCCTTTAATTGCTCTAAATGCTCGGGTTTATTTCGATCAGCTAATATACCACCATGTACTGAAGGGTGTAATGTTTTAACTCGACCATCCATAATTTCCTCGAATTGTGTTAAGTCTGAAATTGATTTAACTGGTACATCCGCTTCAACTAAAGCTTTTTTTGTACCACCAGTAGAATATAATTCATAACCTAGTTCTGTTAAAGATTGCGCGAACGGCACAATTCCACTTTTATTTGAAACACTTAAAATTGCTTTTTTCATTATTATTGGCACCTCTTATTGAATAATTTTTGCAATAACTTCTGGATAAAGTTGATGTTCTATTTCCTTGATTCGCTCTTCCAATTGTTCTTTTGTATCATCTGGATAAATCTTACAAGAACGTTGTTCTATAATCTCACCAGTATCCATACCACTATCAACGTAATGCACCGTAGTACCAGTAACTGTTTCACCACTGTCGAATGCTTGTCCAATAGCGTCTTTACCTTTAAACTTCGGTAATAAAGAAGGATGGATATTCAATATACGTCGATCATAAGCATTTAAAATATGCTCACCGATTAATTTCATATAACCGGCCAGTACAATCCATTCTACTTTTTCAGCGGTTAACCACTCTATTATTTTACGTTCATAATCAGCTTTAGAATCAAAGTTTTTCAGCTCATTAATATGCACATCGAGATTAAATTTTCTAGCGCGTTCTATACAATAAGCACTCACTTGATCTGTATATAATGCTGTCACTTCAATATGAGATAAACGACCTGCTTCAATTTCTGTCATTATACTTTCAAAATTACTTCCAGAACCAGACGCGAAAATTGCTATTTTGGTCATTTTATACCCCCGTTAATTGAATCGGCTCTGTGCCTTCAACAATTTCACCAATTTTATATGCTTTAACATCATGCTCTTTTAATATTGCTAATGCTTTATCGGCATCTTGTGCTTCAACGATAATTGTAAATCCGATACCCATATTAAAAACATTATACATTTCAGCTGTTTCGATTTCGCCTTGTTGTTGCAACCAATTAAATATCGGTAATGTTGGGAATGAAGTTGTATCTACTTTTGCAGTAACACCTTCAGGCAATGCTCTAGGAATATTTTCATAGAAACCACCACCAGTGATATGTGTCATCGCATTAATTTGAATAGCTTCCTTTACAGCAAGAACTGGTTTTACATAGAGACGTGTCGGCTCTAAAAATGTTTCTAAATAAGTACGTTGAGCGTCAAATTTTTCTTGTAAATCAACGTTTGATTTTTTAATAAGGTTCCTAACTAAGCTATAGCCATTTGAATGGATACCACTAGACTCTAGACCAATAATCACTTGACCAGGTTTAACATTACTGCCATCAATATATTCGTCCTTTTCAACAGCACCTACAGCAAATCCAGCTAAATCATACTCACCTTCGTGATACATTTCACCCATTTCAGCAGTTTCACCACCAATAAGTGCAGTGTTTGTTTCCTCACATCCGTCACTAACGCCTTTAACAATTTGTTCAATAACTTCCGGTACCACTTTGTTTGTTGCAATATAATCTAGAAAATAAAGTGGTTCGGCACCTGTTGTTAAAATATCATTGACACACATTGCAACGGCATCCACACCAATCGTGTCATGCTTGTTATGATCGATAGCTAATTTTAATTTCGTACCAACACCATCTGTACCTGATACGAGTAAAGGTGCTTTCATATTTAATTGTGAAAGGTCAAATGTAGCTCCAAAGCCACCAAGTCCTCCAAGTACTTCTTTACGCATTGTTCGTTTGACGTGACTAGACATACGTTCTACTGCTTCATAACCTGCGTTTATATCAACACCTGCTTGTTGGTATGCTTTAGACATGAATATTCCCCTCTTTATCAAAATATTGTTTATTATTTTTCAAGTATGTTTTTTGGCGTTCACTTAAATGCTTTACATATTTTTCTTCATAGTCATATAATCCAGCAGGGTAGTCACCTGTAAAGCTTTCTACACATAACCCACTATATGGTACATCTTGATCAAGTCCAATAGAATCGATTAGACCATCAACACTTAAATAAGATAAAGAATCTGCACCAATATAATCTCTAATTTCTTCTGGTGATTTATTGGCTGAAATTAACTCTGCCGTTGTTGATACATCAATACCATAAAAGCTAGGAAACATAAATTCTGGTGATGCGATACGTACATGAACTTCGTTTGCACCTGCATCTTTCAACATTTGAACGATACGTCTACTCGTTGTACCACGTACAATTGAATCATCTACCAAGACAATATTCTTATCATGAACAATATCTTTAACTGCTGATAATTTAACTCTAACACCTTGTTCGCGTAATTCTTGAGTAGGTTGAATAAATGTTCTTGCAACATATTGATTCTTAACTAAGCCCATTTCATAAGGTAAACCACTTTCTTCAGCATAGCCTGATGCTGCTGATAGAGATGAGTTTGGCACACCAATGACCATATCAGCTTTGGGTGCTGGGCTCTCTGTTGCTAACTGTTTACCAGATTGCTTTCTTACTGCATGTACATTTTTTCCTGCAATTGTAGAATCTGGTCTAGCAAAATAAATGTATTCCATTGCTGAAATTGCAGTCGTTGTATGTCGTGTATATGATTCAACTCTGATACCATCGTCGTTAATGACAACATATTCTCCTGCATGAATATCTCGAACAAATTCCGCACCAAGTACATCAATTGCGCAAGTTTCACTAGCTATTATATATGCACCTGTTTTCATTTTACCAACTACAAGCGGTCTAATTGCATTTGGGTCAACAGCGCCATATAAAGCATCCTTAGTTAATAATGCAAAAGTAAATCCGCCTTTAATTTTTCTTAAACTTTCTTGTAAAGCATCTTCAAATGTTGGTGCTTTACTACGACGAATTAAATGCATAATTACTTCTGTATCTGATGACGAATGGAAAATTGAACCTTGATGCTCTAGAGATCTTCTTAAGCTTTGTGCATTTATTAAATTACCATTATGACAAACACCAACACTCATATCATAAAAGTGATATAAAAATGGTTGAATATTCTCAATTCCTTTATTTCCTGATGTAGCATAGCGAACATGTCCAATTGCATGTTGATATGATTTAAATGATTCTAATTGAGTATCAGAAATTGCTTCTGTTAATAGACCTAGGCCACGTTCACCAATGAGGTTCTCCCCATTGGAACAAACGATGCCAGCCCCTTCTTGACCACGATGTTGTAAACTATGCAATCCCATATATGTTAGTTGTGCCGCTTCTTGGTGATTCCAAATACCGAATACGCCACACTCTTCATTTAATCCACTGATGTCATACATTTAGGAATAGCTCCTTCCCATATTTCATTGAGATTTGAAACTTCTCGTGATACCTTTATGTCATTATTAGCAACATTGAATTGGCCATTATCAGTAATTGAACCAATCTCTACAGCATTATCAATATCAAGTGTTTGACCTTCTTTAGCAATTACAATATATCGACCTTGTGTTTCACTGAATAATTGTCCATTTGATAGGTTTACATTCACATCTAAACCTAAACGATAGTGTGCGCTGAATCTTGCTAAAGTTAGTAATAATCCACCTTTACCAACTGTTTGTACATGAGATGCGACACCCGAACGAATAGCCGATTTAATTGCTTCACCTTTTTTAACTTCATCTGATAAATCAATTGCTTCAAATTCATGATTTACTTCTTTATATAATAATTTCTCTATTTGACTTCCACCAAAATCATCCTTTGTATCACCAACTAAATATACCTTGTCGTTCGCTTTTGGTGTGAAATCATTTAAGAAATCAATGTCTTCAATTAATCCAACCATACCTACGACAGGTGTTGGGAATATTGAAGTGCCTCGTGTTTCGTTATATAATGACACATTCCCAGATACAACTGGAGTACTTAATACTTCACATGCTTCAGCCATACCTTTAGTTGAATCAGCTAATTGTTGATAAATTTCTTTCTTTTCAGGTGAACCATAGTTTAAACAGTCTGTCATAGCTAATGGTGTTGCACCCACCGAAATTAAATTACGATACGCTTCTGCAACGACCATTTTCCCACCTTCATATGGGTTATTGAATACATATCTTGCTTCACCGTCAATTGTAGATGCAATAGCTTTCTTCGTATTCTCAACACGCACAACAGAAGCTTGTAAGCCTGGTTTTACAATTGTATTAGCACCGACTTGTTGATCGTATTGTTCATATAAATAGCGCTTAGAAGCAATTGTTGGATGTTGTAACAGCTGCTCAAATACATGATTAACGTCTACATTACTATAGTCATTCTTTTCATTATTATACTCAGGTACTTCACCTTCTAATACATATACTGGCGCTTCATCAGATAGTGGTTGAACTGGGATATCAGCATATACTTCTCCTTCATAAGACAATACAAAGCGATCTGTATCTGTTACTTCACCAATAACTGCACTATCTAATTCATGTTTATCAAATAATTCTAAAAATTTATCTTCCGTTCCCTTTTCAACAACTAATAACATACGTTCTTGTGTTTCAGAAAGCATCATTTCATATGGCGAGATACCTTGTTCACGTGTTGGCACCTTTTCAAGTTGTAAATGTAAGCCGCTTCCACCTTTGGCCGCCATTTCCGATGATGAAGAAGTTAAACCAGCAGCACCCATATCTTGAATACCTACAAGTTCATCAAATGTAATTGCTTCTAGTGTTGCTTCCATTAATTTTTTACCTACAAATGGATCACCGATTTGTACTGAAGGACGTTTACTCTCACTATCTTCACTCAATTCTTCAGAAGCAAATGTCGCACCATGGATACCATCTCTACCTGTTTTTAAACCTACATAGATGACTGAGTTGCCTACACCTTTAGCTGTACCTTTTTGTACCATATCGTGATCGATAATTCCGACACACATCGCATTTACTAAAGGATTACCATCATAACGATCATCAAATTCAATTTCACCAGCTGTAGTTGGAATACCGATACAGTTACCATAACCACCTATACCTGCAACAACACCACGTAATAAACGGCGATTTTGCTTTTCTGATAATTCACCAAAACGCAAACTATTAAGTAAATTAATTGGTCTTGCACCTATCGATACAATGTCTCTGATAATACCACCAACACCAGTAGCAGCACCTTGATAAGGTTCGACTGCTGAAGGATGGTTATGTGATTCAACTTTAAAAACAACTGCTTGTTCATCGCCAATATCAACTACGCCTGCACCTTCACCTGGTCCCATTAATACATGACTACCTGAAGTTGGGAATTGTGTTAAGAAAGGTTTCGAATGTTTATACGAACAATGTTCACTCCACATTACAGAAAAAATACCTATTTCAGTAAAATTTGGTTCACGACCTAGAATTTCACACACTTTATCATATTCTTTATCACTTAAACCCATATCTTGATATAGTTTTTCTAACTTAATTTCCTCTGCACTAGGTTCAATAAATTTAGACATTTTGTTCCCTCCAACTATTTACCATTGCTTCAAATAATTTTACGCCACTATCTGTACCTAAGATTGATTCAATTGCACGCTCTGGATGAGGCATCATTCCACAAACATTACCTTGTTCATTGACGATTCCTGCAATGTCATTATATGAACCATTAGGATTTTCATTATATTTTAAAATGATTTGATTATTAGCTTCTAAATCTTTATACATTGCATCAGTACAATAGTAGTGACCTTCACCATGGGCTACTGGATAAATAACATCTTCATTTTCTTCGTATAAATTAGTGAATGGTGTTTGGTTATTAACAATTTTTAACGATTCATTTCTGCTTACAAACAAATGTGAATCATTGTGCAATAAAGCGCCTGGTAACAGTCCTATTTCTGTCAAAATTTGAAACCCATTACAAACTCCTAGCACTGGCTTACCTTCATCTGCAAAGCGTTTTACTTCATTAATAATTGGAGCAACACTCGCCATTGCACCTGAACGTAAATAATCACCGAATGAGAAACCACCTGGAATTAGTACGCCGTCATATCCAGCTAATGATGTATTTCTATAATCAACGTAATCAGCCTCTACACCTGTTTTTAAAGCTGCATTATACATATCTCTGTCGCAGTTAGAGCCTGGAAATTTAAGCACTGCAAATTTCATTATGCTTTCTCTCCTTCTTCCAACACTTTATAGCTATATTCTTCAATAACTGTATTGGCAAATAATTTTTCACTTAAAGTAGTAATAACATTATGAACCGCTTCATCTGTAGCCTCATCTACTGTCATATATAAGACTTTACCTACACGAATATCATTAACTTGTTTATAACCTAAATCATGAACCGCACGATTTAAAGCTTGCCCTTGTGTATCTAATACCTGTGGTTGTAATGTGATGTGTAATTCGATAGTTTTCATTATTATAATGCCTCCAGTTTATTTAAAAATGTTTGATAAGTTTCAATAATTGAACCAGTGTCTTCACGATATACGTCTTTGTCAAAGTTAGTATCACTATTTTTATCCCAAATACGACATGTATCAGGTGAAATTTCATCTGCAAGGATCACACGTCCGTCTTGCGTTCTACCAAATTCGATTTTAAAGTCTACTAATCTCAATCCCATTTCATCCATTAATTGTACTAATTTAGCATTGATGGCTTTAGCAGATTGCTTTAAAACTTCTACTTCAGATTCACTTGCAAGATTTAATAAACCAATGTGATCTTCAGTAATAAGCGGATCATTTAAATCATCATTCTTATAGAAGAATTCAACTAAAGGTGTCTCAAATAGATGACCTTTATCAAAGCCTAAACGCTTTGTAATTGATCCAGCTGCAATATTTCTTACCACCACTTCTAACGGAATTATTTCTACAGCTTCAACAAGTTGTTCTGTTTCAGAAATTTGTTCAATAAAATGACTACCAATTCCTTCTTTTTTAATATAGTCAAATATTCTTGAAGTGATTTGGTTGTTCAGACGACCTTTACCTTCGATATGATCTTTTTTGGCACCGTTACCTGCAGTAACTTCATCTTTATACTCAACTCTTAATACATTTTCTGTATCAGTTGAATAGATACGTTTCGCTTTTCCTTCATATAACAAGGACATTAGTGATGTCTCCCTTCAAATTTGTGTAGCAAGTCTACTTCTTGTTGTTCAATATCATCTGTTAGTACGGTTAAATGACCCATCTTTCTATCTGGTTTACGTACGTTCTTACCATATATGTGGACATGCCATTCTGGGTGTTCTGAAAATTGATCCTCTAAAATATCTAAATCTCTGCCTAATAAATTCATCATAATAGCTGGCTTTAAAAGTTCGATAGACTCAGGTAATTTTTGACCAGTAATTGCCAATATATGACTATCAAATTGCGAATAATCACAAGCTTCTATTGAATAATGACCTGAGTTATGTGGTCTTGGCGCAATTTCATTAACATAGAGTTTATTGTCTGTATCGATAAAGAACTCTACTGTGAATGTACCAACAAAATGAATCTTTTCGATTATCTTGTTAACTTCATTACGCGCTTCCTGTTCTTTGTCTACACGTGCAGGAACAATTGTTTTAAATAATATTTGATTTTGATGTTCATTTTCTTGTAATGGGAAATAAGTAATTTGATTGTCATTTCCGATTGTTACTGTTAAAGAAACTTCTTTATACAAATCTAAATACTTCTCTGCAACACATTCTTGATTCGAAATGAGTTCTTGTGCTTCTTCTAAATCCATTTCATCTCTGACTAAAATTTGACCTTTACCATCATAGCCACCAAATCGTGTCTTAACGATAAACGGATAACCAATTTCTGCTACAGCCTGAGTTATGTCATTTTTTTCCGTTAATTGTACAAACGGCGCAATTTGAGTATTTGCTTTTTGTAATGTTTCTTTTTCGGTTAATCTATCCTGTAACAATTGGATTGCTTCATAACCTTGAGGAACGTTATATTTTGAGACTAGTGTTTGTAGTTGGTTAGCTGAAATATTTTCAAATTCATAAGTGATGACATCTGATGCTTCTCCTAATGACTCCAAAGCTGCTAAATCATCATAGTTTGCATTGATAAATTGATGTGCAACATGTTGACATGGACAATCAGCATCTGGGTCTAAGACAATAACTTTATAACCCATTTTTTGTGCGGATTGTGCCATCATCTTACCTAATTGACCTCCGCCTATGATGCCAATTGTTGAGCCGAATTTTAACTTATTGAAGATCATGCTGCATTTCACTCACTTTCTCGACTAACGATTTTTCATAATTTTCCAAATTCTTTTGGATTGTTTCATTACCGATACTTAACATTCTGGCTGCAAGTATTCCGGCATTTTTCGCACCAGCTTTACCAATTGCTGTTGTAGCGACTGGGATACCACCTGGCATTTGCACGATTGAGAGTAAAGAATCCAGTCCTTTTAAACTCTTCGATTCGATAGGCACACCAATGACTGGCAATGTTGTCATAGAGGCTACCATTCCTGGTAAATGCGCTGCGCCTCCAGCACCTGCAATAATGACATCATAACCATTCGCTCTCGCTTCATTTGAAAATTCAAACATTAATTGAGGCGTACGATGTGCGGAAACTACTTTTTTATCGTACGGTATTCCAAATTGGTCTAACATTTGGCAACTCTCTTTCATTGTTTCCCAATCAGAAGAACTACCCATAATGACTACCACTTTCAAGTTGAACACCCTTTCAGATATTTGAAATAATACTGCTAATAGTTGTATATTACAGATATAGCATAACAACTAAACTATGCTTTTTCAATCAAAAATCGAACTTTATTTTAAAAAAATAACTCAATCTACGTCTTTTGGTTGAAATTTATGCTGTGTTTTATGTTAAAGTTAAGTTAAGGAAGTAAAGTGAAGTTTAAACATTCGAGGAGGACATATTTACATGGTCGCAAAAATATTAGATGGAAAACAAATTGCAAAAGATTATAGACAAGGTCTAAAAGATCAAGTCGAAGCATTACAAGCGAAAGGTTTCACTCCAAAGTTATCAGTAATTCTTGTTGGTAATGATGGCGCGAGTCAAAGTTATGTTAATTCTAAAAAGAAAGCCGCAGAAAAAATTGGTATGATTTCAGAAATCGTCCATTTAGATGAAACTGCTACTGAAGCGGAAGTTCTTGGAGAACTTAAACGCTTAAACGAAGATGAAACAGTAAGTGGTATATTAGTACAAGTACCACTCCCTAAACAAGTGAGTGAACAAAAGGTTTTAGAAGCAATCAACCCAGCAAAAGACGTTGATGGATTCCATCCTGAAAATATTGGTAAACTTTATATCGATGAGCAAACTTTTGTACCTTGTACACCTTTAGGTATTATGGAAATATTAAATCATGCAGATATCGATATTGAAGGTAAAGAAGCAGTAATTATTGGACGTAGCCATATTGTTGGACAACCAGTATCAAAATTATTGCTACAAAAAAATGCGACTGTTACGATTCTTCATTCAAGAACAAAAGACATGCATAAACATTTAAAAGATGCAGATATTATTGTAAGTGCCGTTGGTAGACCTGGTCTCGTTACAAAGGATGATGTTAAAGAAGGTGCTGTTGTTATTGACGTCGGAAATACACCTGATGAAAATGGTAAATTAAAAGGCGACGTCGAATATGATGAAGTGAAAGAAATTGCCGGTGCAATCACTCCAGTCCCAGGTGGCGTTGGTCCAATGACAATCACAATGGTATTAAATAATACATTAATTGCAGAAAAATTACGTAGAGGTATTGAGTAAGATAATAGTCTAGATGTTAAGATATTTATCCAGTTAAAAAGGCAATTTCTATCGAATGTGATAGAAATTGCCTTTTCCTTTTATTATTTGCTACACAGGTGTTTGGCTTTTCGAACATCATAACCTATTCGTACTAAACAAATAATGATGTTTTCACTATAAAAATGCCACCCCAAGAGATTAATTTAATCTTAGGGGTGGCATTATTCTGAGGTTTAACTCCCAGTCACTTCTATATATCATTTTTAAAGGGGTAACTTGGTTTTAACGTTATATAAATTATACACCAACACTTAATTTTGGAATAAATGATTCAAAATGTACACGCTCTGATGCTACTCCAATTTCTTTTAATATACTGATGATGGATTTCAAGAACTCTGTTCCACCACAAACATAAATTTCTGTATCATCTGTTAAATACTGTTTTAAATATTCAGCATCGATATAACCATTTTGATTTTTGTCGTGAATGATATAATTAGCATTATCTTCATTATTTGCAATTTTAGATAGCTTTTCTTGGAATGGAATTTGGTCAATATCATTCGTGTTTTGAATGAATTGTGCTGTTCCTTGACTAGATACAACGTGTCTAAACATTGGAACTAATGGCGTTACACCGATTCCTGAACCGATAAACAATTGTGGTTTAGACACATGATTTAATGTAAAGTCACCAACTGGTGCAGATAAATTAATCATATCACCAACTTTGAACTCATCGTGTAAAATTGTTGAAACTTCTCCTTCATTATTCTCTGTAACATCTCTTTTAACAGCAAAACTTAATTGATCAACATTACCTTCTACAATAGAATAATGACGTTTTGCACGATATGGTAATTTCTCACTTTCAACATCAACCGTAATATATTGTCCTGGCTCAAATTGACTTAAATCTATTTCAGTTGATTTAATCGTAAATAACTTAATATTGTCAGTAACTTGCTCTATATCAATGAGTTCGAATGGTTTGAAACCACTCCATGCCATTTGTTCATATATTTCTTTTTCAACTGAGATAAACACATTTGCAATTTCACCATAAGCTTTTGTCCAAGTTTGAACGATTGGATTATCATTTTCCAAACTTAGCACATGTTCAATTGCAGCAATTAAATTTTCACCAACTATATCATAACCTGCTGGCGGTACTTGTAGCGCACAATGCTTATATGCAATCTCTTTTACTACAGGTAAAATACGCGTTAAATCTTCAATATTTAATGCAGCAGCTAATACACTTTGAGCTAATGCTGTGGATTGAAGTCCTCTCTTTTGATTCGTTTGGTTAAACATATTTTTTAATTCTGGATGTTGATTAAACATTCTTTTGTAGAAAAATGACGTGATTTCTGTACCCTTTTCTTGTAATACTGGCACCGTTTCTTTAATAATTGCTTTTTCGTTCTCTGTTAACATACTTGACACTCCCCTAGCCATTTATTCTTTATTTCACAAATTAGTTTAATACAATTAATTTACATTTGAAAGGTTTACGTGATAAAATTCACAAAAAGTTCAATTTACTAAATTTTAACTGAAATTTTCATTTAAATTTAAAGTCGTACGGTATATTAAGACTATAGTATGATGATTTTAAACGTAGATTACAGTATAGTTAAGTTAAATAAATCAATGGCTTTCATTCGGAGGTTAGCGTTATGAACAAATTATTACAGTCTTTATCAGCATTAGGTGTTTCCGCAACTCTTGTTACACCTAACCTAAGCGCAGAAGCTACTGATAACTCTATTCCAGAATTAAAAGGTACAAAAGATACAATTATACATAAGGGAGAAGCATATCAACCATTAAAAGGTGTCCGTGCGTTTGACAAAGAAGATGGCGACCTGACACATAAAATAACTGTAGATGGTGATATTGATACTTCAAAGCCAGGAAAATATAAAGTCGTTTATAAAGTTGAAGATTCAGATGGTGCAATTGGAAAATCAACACATTATATAGAAGTAAAATAATCAACTAAATTACGTTAAATTGCTTCCAATATACCTATATAAACAACTAAAATTATCCATTATATTAAAATATGGCACTTTTCACAAAATGTACACATAATTTTAACAAATCTTTAAAAGCCCGTCAGACCTTGAGTCTGTTGGGCTTGTTTTAATTTTACAATAATTTTTTCCTCAGAAAGACTTGTAAATATTGCGTAATATCTTAAAATTGATGGTAAGCCCTACAATTGTAGTATTAGGAGGTCAAAAAAGTGTCAAAATTTAAGTCTTTGCTTCTACTCTTTGGCTCACTAATTTTACTTAGTGGCTGTTCCAATGTAGAAGTTTTAAACCCAAAAGGGCCGATGGCAAGTGACTCGAAGTTCTTGATTATCTATTCAATCATCTTCATGCTTGTTATTATTGCCGCGGTGCTTATCATGTTCGCTGTGTTCTTATTCAAATACAGAATAGGAAATACATCAGAATCTGGTAAAATGCACCACAACTCTTTACTTGAAACAATTTGGTTTATTGTTCCTGTGATTATCGTAATTGCTTTAGCCATTCCAACGGTTAAATCACTTTACGAATACGAAAAACCACCGGCTAAAGAAGATGACCCACTTGTTGTTTACGCTACGAGTGCTGGTTATAAATGGTTCTTTAGTTACCCTGAAGAAAAAATCGAAACAGTTAATCACTTAACTATTCCGAAAGATCGTCCGGTTATCTTTAAACTCCAATCTATGGATATGATGACTAGTTTCTGGATTCCACAATTAGGTGGTCAGAAATACGCGATGACTGGTATGACGATGGACTGGACGTTAACTGCTGATAAAGAAGGTACGTTCAGAGGTCGTAACTCAAACTTCAATGGTGAAGGTTTCGCTCGTCAAACATTTGACGTTCACTCAGTAAGTCAAAGTAAATTCAAGGATTGGGTTAAAGATGCTCAAAGTCAAAAAGTATTAGATCAAGATACATTTGACAAGCAACTTTTACCTACTACTGAAAACAAAAACTTAACTTTCAGTGGTACGCACATGGCGTTTGTTGACCCTGCTGCAGATCCTGAGTATATCTTCTATGCTTATGATCGCTATAATTACGTACAAAAAGATCCAAACTTCAACTCTGAAAAACAAATTACAGAGGATATATTAGATAAACCGGATCAACCTGCACGTAAACCACAGATTACAAACGCTAACTACGAACGTCATGGTATGAAAGCCATGATCTTAGGCAACAAAGAGCCATATGATGGTAAATTCAAGAAAGATGAATCACATAATATGGACGAAATGGAAAAAATCTCAAAAGGTGCTAAAGATAAAGAAGCATCTAAAATTGAGAACAAAGATCAAGAGCATGGAGGTGGACATTAATGAATTTTCCATGGGATCAATTGATCGTTCATGGTAACTGGATGATTACAATGGCACAAATTGGTGCGCCATTCTTAGTTATCGGTGTGATCGCAGTAATTACTTACTTCAAGTTATGGAAATATCTTTACAAAGAATGGTTCACATCTGTCGACCATAAGAAGATTGGTGCAATGTACCTAATCTGTGCAGTATTAATGTTCGTTCGTGGTGGTATTGACGCATTACTTATTCGTGCTCAATTAACAATTCCAGATAATAAATTCTTAGAATCAAACCACTATAACGAAATCTTTAGTACGCACGGCGTTATCATGATTATCTTTATGGCAATGCCTTTCGTATTTGGTTTATGGAACGTAGTTGTACCATTACAAATTGGTGCACGCGACGTTGCATTCCCTGTATTGAACAGTATTAGTTTCTGGTTATTCTTCGCAGGTATGATTTTATTCAACCTTTCATTTATCGTAGGTGGATCACCTGCTGCTGGTTGGACAAACTATGCTCCACTTGCCGGAGAATTTAGTCCAGGACCTGGGGTTAACTATTACCTAATAGCAATCCAGATTTCTGGTATCGGAACATTAATGACAGGTATTAACTTCTTCGTAACAATACTTAGATGTAAATCACCTACAATGAAATTTATGGAAATGCCAATGTTCACTGTAACAACTTTCATCACTGCATTGATTGTTATCTTGGCATTCCCTGTGTTAACAGTTGCTTTAGCATTATTCACTACAGACAGAATTTTTGGAACAGCATTCTTCACCGTTGCTGACGGTGGTATGCCAATGTTATGGGCTAACTTCTTCTGGGTATGGGGGCACCCTGAAGTATATATCGTTATCCTACCGGCATTTGGTATATATTCTGAAATCATTCCTACATTTGCTCGTAAACGTTTATTCGGACACCAAAGCATGGTGTGGGCAACTGCAGGTATTGCATTCTTAAGTTTCTTAGTTTGGGTTCACCATTTCTTCACAATGGGTAATGGTGCTTTGATTAACTCATTCTTCTCAATTACAACAATGTTAATTGGTATACCAACCGGTGTTAAACTATTTAACTGGTTGTTCACTTTATACCAAGGTCGTATTAGTTTTGAATCGCCAATGTTATTCTCATTAGCCTTCATCCCTAACTTCTTATTAGGTGGGGTTACTGGTGTAATGTTAGCGATGGCTGCAGCAGACTATCAATACCATAATACTTATTTCTTAGTGGCACACTTCCACTACACATTAGTTACTGGTGTTGTATTTGCCTGTCTTGGTGCTTTAATCTTCTGGTATCCTAAGATGACTGGTTATAAATTAAATGAGACATTAAACAAATGGTGTTTCTGGTTATTCATGATCGGATTTAACGTTTGTTTCTTACCACAATTCGTACTTGGATTAGATGGTATGCCTCGTCGTTTATACACTTATATGCCAGAAGATGGTTGGTGGTTATTAAACGTAATCTCAACTATCGGTGCCCTATTAATGGCATTAGGCTTCATGTTCTTAGTAGCAAGTATCGTATACAGTTTCTTCAAAGCACCACGTGAAGCAACTGGTGATAACTGGGATGGTTTAGGTCGTACTTTAGAGTGGTCTACTGCATCAGCAATTCCACCTAAATACAACTTCGCAATCACTCCAGATTGGAATGACTATGATACATTTGTTGATATGAAAGAACACGGTCGTCATTATTTAGACAACCATAATTACAAAGATATTCATATGCCTAACAACACTGCTGTTGGTTTATGGATGGGTATCTTTATGACGATTGGTGGTTTCTTCTTAATATTTGAAACTATCATTCCAGCAATTCTTTGCTTAATTGGTATCTTCGGAACAATGATTTACCGCAGTTTCCAAGTCGACCATGGTTACCATATCCATGCAGAAGAAGTTGCTGAAACTGAAAAACGTTTACGTGAAGCACGTATAAAAGAAAGGGAGGCTGTAAGTCATGAGTCATGATGCTAACACAATAGATTCTCGTTCGCATGAAGGTAATTTGAATAAACTTGGCTTTTGGATTTTCCTTACAGCAGAATTCTCATTATTTGGTACGTTATTTGCAGCTTTACTGACATTACAACATGGTGGCGACTATGCTGGTAAAATGACTACTGAGTTATTTGAATTACCACTTGTATTAATAATGACATTCTCGTTATTAATTAGTTCTTATACTTGTGGTATTGCAATTTACTACATGAGACAAGAAAAGCAAAAACTAATGATGATTTGGATGATTATCACTGTATTGCTTGGTGTAGTGTTCGTTGGTTTTGAAATCTATGAATTTGCTCACTATGCACATGAAGGTGTTAATCCAACTATTGGTTCTTATTGGTCTAGTTTCTTTATTCTATTAGGAACACATGGTGCCCACGTTTCATTAGGTATTGTTTGGATTACATGTTTATTAATCCAAATTGCAATGCGAGGGTTAAATAAAGATAATGCTCCTAAATTATTTATAGTAAGTTTATACTGGCACTTTTTAGATGTTGTGTGGATTTTCATCTTCACTGCCGTATATATGATAGGGATGGTGTATAGCGGATGAATACAATAGTAAAACACACTGTAGGCTTTATCGCTTCTATCGTTCTAACTATCTTAGCAATATTCGTAACATTGTATACTTCAATGTCATTGAACGCTAAGATTACAATTATTTTCGGATTTGCTTTCATTCAAGCAGCTGTTCAATTATTAATGTTCATGCACTTAACTGAAGGTAAAGACGGTAACGTCCAAGGATTCAAAGTAGTATTTGCGATTATCATTACTTTAATCACTGTTATTGGTACGTACTGGGTTATGCAAGGTGGACACTCAAGTCACTTATAATCCAAAGTAAAAGACTTCTCTTCGGAGAAGTCTTTTTTTTATTGTTATGATTTAAAGTGCTTCACAACATTTATTCTTTATTTCATTGTAAAATAATATTATAAGCAAAGTATTTTATTCTTATTATAGGAGGCTATTTATAATGTCTAATAAATTACCAATTATTATTGATACTGATCCAGGTATAGATGATGCTGCTGCCATTAGCATTGCGCTGAACCATCCTGAATTAGATGTAAAAATGATTACCACAGTTAATGGAAATGTAGGAATTGATAAAACTACTGCAAATGCTTTGAAACTCAAACAATTTTTCAATAGCGATGTACCGGTTTATCAAGGCGCTGCACATCCATTGTTAACAGATATCGTTGATGCAAGTGTTGTCCATGGTGAGTCTGGCATGAATGGTTATGACTTCCCTGCTATTGATCAATCGGCCATAAGTGATGTTCATGCTGTAGAAGCAATGAAAACATTACTGTTACAAAGTGACACCCCTACCACACTTGTACCTATTGGACCACTTACGAATATTGCACTACTACTCTCTACATATCCAGAAGTAAAACAACATATCCGTCAAATCGTGCTCATGGGCGGCAGTGCTGGTCGAGGAAATATCACACCATTAGCAGAATTTAATATATTCTGTGACCCTGAGGCTGCACAAATTGTCTTTAATTCAAACCTACCCATTACTATGGTTGGTCTAGATGTTGCTAGAAGTTCTACACTCAGTCATGCTACTGTTAATCAATTAAATCAGTTAAATCAAACTGGCAAAATGTTACATCAATTATTCAGACATTATCGTGGCGATGATTTTGAGAAAGGTACAAACGTTTATGATGCTTATACCATTCTCTATTTATTACATCCTGACAAATTTGAAACAGCTCAAGCAAATGTACAAATAGAAGTATCAGGCCAATTAACTAAAGGTGCAACTGTGACTGATTTTAAATCACCACAGCCAAATTGTACTGTTGTATTATCAATTGATCCTGAAATTTTCAAAAATTTATTTATAGATTCCCTCCAACATTGCATCTAATATACTAATCATATACAAAAAGGTTAAGACAATTTCATCTCATTGTCTTAACCTTTTGTTTTGGTTCATCATAAATACTTACATAAAGTTATTGATTGCCCACTTGATAAGGAACACCCACCTCATTATATGTACCAATCTGATTCAAAATATTTTTGTATATATATTCTAATAAATTTTCATTTTTAAAATCAAATGTCTCATAGTTAGAACCTAATACAATGATATAACGATTATTAAAATATACTGTGAACGTCTGTCCAAAAAACTTACCATTTATCCTATTCTTATCAGCAAAAGTATAAAAACCATATCTATATGGAATTGGATACGACTTTGTGTAGCTTTCATGAATTAATGGCCCTGTCACTTGGCTATTGAAAAATTGATTGTTTTGTAAACCATAGACTAATTTACACATATCTAGTGGTGTCATATAAAGATTACCAGCACCATAATAATGATTTAAATATTTCGTACGTTGTGCATGTGGTTGCTCACTACCTTCATTCAATTTATAACCCGTTGCCATTTTAAACTTGAAATTTGGATTATTATAGAATGCAGTATGTTGTAAATGTAATGGTTTTAACAAACGTTGATCAAAATTCTCCTCGAAAGATTTACCAGTGATCGTTTCGATAATTTGTGCAAGCACTAAATAATTCGCATCATTATAACGATATTTATTATAATAAGCCTCATCTATGCCTTGTTTGTGGATCGCAGTGACAGCATCATCTAACTTTTTGTATTTTAAGTTAGGTTTATATTTTGCTAAACCACTCTTATGAAAAATTAACTGTTTTACGGTAATTGGTTTATCTGTTTTAAACCATGGTATATACGTTTCGATAGATTGATTTATATCAACTTTATGTTCTTCTTCAAGTTGCTTAATCATTATACCAGTTGTTAGTTTTTGTACAGAGCCAGTTAAATACATTGTGTCGGGCTTATTCGTCCGATTTTTTGTAAAGTTTTGCAAACCGTAACCTTTGTTTAACTTCAATTGGCCATTTTCATATATTGTTGCCGTTCCGTTATATTCATTTTCACTCAAATAATGATCAATATCCTTAATTTGCGGAGAATTACTCATAACTGTCGGAAGCTTTAAGGTTATATGTGATTCATTATTTTTTCTATCTAAATTCTGTTGCTGATTATTCGTGATGCGTGTTTCATTTTTGTTGTGAAATACCTGTATGCTTGTGTAATAAGCCATTAGGAAAATTCCAGTGATCAAAAAAACTGCAATAATTGTACGTATAATTGTTCTTGTTGTCATTCATGTTGCCTCTATACGTCTTATTTTATTGAATCAATATATTGATTCACAAATTCAGTTGATATTTTATCGATATCTTCTACATTTAAAGAGAAATAAATTTTCATTTTTGGTTCTGTACCTGATGGTCTTAATGCAATGAATCCTTCATCAAAAACAAATCTGATTAAATTAGCTTTAGGAAGTGTTAATGATTCTGTTGTTCCCTTTACTTTATCTGTTAAATATCCTGATTCATAATCTTCAACCTTTTTAACTTCTAAACCACATAAAGTTGAAAGTTCATTACTTCTAAAGTAATTCATAATACGATTAATTTTTTCGACACCTTCTGTCCCTTCAAAAGATGGCGCCAGTGTTCTATCCTTAAATGCACCAATATTTTTATAAATATCTTCCATCTCATCTTTGAATGTCAAACCATTATTAGCAAGCAAATTCTTATACTTAATTAATAGAGGTACAATCTGAATTGCATCTTTATCTCTTGAAATCGTTTGTGCTAAGTAACCATGACTTTCTTCAAATGCTAGTAATAGTTGTTGTTCATTTTTATTTTCCTTCTCTTCTAAAAGATGAGATATAAATTTAAAGCCAGTTAAGACATTATTTACTTCAACATCTAATGCAAGCGCTAATCTCTCTGCTAATTCACTTGTAACTATTGATTTAATAATAAATTGAGACTTGTTTGCATCAGCTAAATCTTGAAATCTTAATTTCATTAATAACAAGCCAATTTCATTACCATTGAAATAACGATAATTATGATTATCATATCGTTCAATAAATCCAAGGCGATCAGCATCTGGATCTGTTGCAATAATCATTTGTGCATCAGTTTCATTTGCCAATGCTAAACCACGCTCAAACGCTGCTTCATCTTCAGGATTCGCAATTGCAACAGTTGGAAAATTACCATCCGGTAACGATTGTTCTGTCTCTATAACATAATTATTGTATTCAAGTTCTGATAATATCTCGGATACAACTGGTAAACTTGTACCATGTAGACTGGTTAAAACAACTTTAGAATCTTTAATATCGATTGAACCAACAAGTTGCTTTACATTTTCTTTATAGGCATTGGTCAAATCTTCATTAATATATAAAATTTGCTCTTGCTCGACTTGTTGTTCGAAGTCACCTTTTTCAATTTCTAAAGGAGATTGTATACGATTTATGTATGAGCTGAGTTCTTCTGATTGTTCCGGTAACAACTGGCCACCTTTTGCGTCATATATTTTAATACCATTATAATTTTTAGGATTATGGCTCGCTGTAATCATTACGCCTGCATCAGCCTTTAAATGTCTAACTGCAAATGATAATTCAGGCGTTGACTTATAATCTTTTGCTAATATTGGCGTTACACCATTCTGAGCTAAGACACTGGCCATTTCTTGTGAAAATGCCTTAGATAATAATCTAGTATCAAAGTGAATGACTACATTCGCACCTGTTACCTGCTCATTTAAGTACTGTGCAAGTCCCAAAGCAACTTTACGCACTGTAAATGCATTAAGTCTAGCAGGACCTAATCCAAATGTACTTCTTATGCCAGCAGTACCAAACGTTAAGTCACCTTCAAATGCTGCAGCTCTTTCTGTTTCAGTTTGTTCATTATAAAATGGTTTAACTAAACTCTCATCTAATTTATCTAACCATAGTTGTTTCATTCTCTGAGTTCCTCCTTATATCAATCACACAAGGTTAATAATAATTTTCATATTTTAATATTAATATATTTATCATTATATCGTATGTCTTTAAAGAAATCATTTTTCAGACGTGCCATCAATTATTTAACAATAAATCTTAGTTGTGCAAAATTATTGTTTACCCCTATTTTTTAACTTAAACAAAATTCCTTAAATTTACGACTATATTCTTAGTTGAATTTTTTTAATGTTAGTTATAAAATTATAAGTTATAGTACATTTTCTTCTTTACAATAATTTAACAAAGTTAAAAAGAACTATAACTTTCAGAAAAATATAGTAATATGTACAAATCATATGCATGGGGAGCTTCAAACATGAATAAATTTTTTAAATATTTTTTAATATTTCTATCTTTAATTCTTGTAGTTGTTCCAGTAATATTTGCTGTTATTTTATTAAAATCATCCCAAGGTGCTTTTGAAAATTCATTTAACAATGGAGATTCTTCGCGACAATCCAATATTCGTAGCGAAAAGGTGAATCCTTCAAAAGACCCGGTTTCTATTTTATTTTTAGGTATCGATGAAAATAGTGGGCGTGAGAAAAATGGGCAAACTACTGAACATTCAAGAACAGACGCAATGATTTTATCCACTTTTAATGCAGATAAAAACCAAATCAGAATGCTAAGCATTCCTCGAGACACAATTAGTTATATTCCAAAAGTCGGATTCTACGATAAAATTACACACGCGCACGCATACGGTGGCCCTACTGCTTCAATGGACTCAGTAGAAGCAACACTAAACGTTCCAGTTGATTATTACGTTAGAATTAATATGGAAGCATTCGTAGATGCAGTCAATGAACTTGGTGGTATTTACTATAAAGTACCCTACGATATAAATGAACCAAACACGAATGATACAGGAAAGATTAAAGTCAAGAAAGGCTACCAAAAATTAAATGGTGATCAAGCGCTAGCTGTAGCTAGAACAAGACACCATGACTCTGATTTAAAACGTGGTCAAAGACAAATGGACTTATTGAAGATATTATTCGCAAAAGCTCAAAAATTAGATTCATTTGATAAATTAGACGATGTCATTCAAATCGTCGGAGATAATTCGAAGCACAATTTTAGTTCCAAAGAAGTAAAGGCATTAGCAACTAAATATTTACAAAATGATATCGATATTAAAAGTAAGCAACTTAAAGGTGAAGATGATTATTTAGATGGTATTTATTATTATAATCCTAGCCTTAAAAGTATTATGAGTACATCCAACTTATTAAGAAAAGACTTAGGTTTACCAAAAATTAAAGATAAAGATGACTTTTTAAATAAACGTGTGAAAGATTTTTATGGTACACTCGTACCACAGACAGAAATTGATAAGAGCTTATTGCGTAAAAATCAAAACGATAGCTCAGATGATAGTGACAATCAACAAGATTCAACATCTACCGAACAAAATAATTCTACTGAGTCGCCTGATTCAACACAAGACAATACCAGCCAACAATATGACTCAAGTCAAGATCAATCAAATTCTCAACAAAGTGACGTTGACCAACAACAAGACGCTAACCAACAACAGCAAAATGATGTAAATCAACAACAGGCACCATCCGCAGAACCTTCACAACAAGCGCCTACCGGAGACGTGCCTACTAACCAATATTAATCTGTAGAAAGGAGCTCAAATGATGTCGCGAAAAACATATGAAAAACTTGCACACGTTAATGGGATGTTCAATGTTTTAGAACAACAATTGATTCACAGTAAAGATATGGCATTATTTAGAAATGAATTTTTCTATGTAAACCATGAACATCGTGAAAATTATGAAGCATTGCGTATTTACTATAAAGATAGTGATGAAAATCCAGTTGTTGACGGTGCATGTTATATTGTTGCCCTTCCAGAAATATTTGATAAAGTAGATGTGTTTGAATCTGAATTGCCATTTACATGGGTTTATGATCAAAACGGTATTACAGAAACAATGAAACAAATCAGTATACCTATCCAATATTTAATTGCAGCTGCTTTAGAAGTAACAGATGTCCATCTTTTCAAACCATCAGGTTATACAATGGGAATGAATAATTGGAATATTGCACAAATGCGTATTTTTTGGCAATATACTGCAATCGTTAGAAAAAATGCACAGTAAGCTACTACCCTATCGTATAAACGGTAGGGTTTTTTTAATAATCACAAGTCAGGAGATAAAAATATGTTTGAAATTGTAAGAAACGAGAAAATGATGAATGATGCGTTAGACATTAGAAAAGAGGTTTTTGTAGAAGAACAAGGCGTACCTATTGATAATGAAATAGATGAATTTGAAACCATCGCCACACATATTATTGGATACGACCAACACGGAACCCCTTTTGCGACAGCTCGCTTTAGAAATGTAGATAATGTGGCGAAGATAGAACGTGTAGCTATTCTAAAGCAGTACCGTAAACACGGGTATGGCAAACAACTCATGCAAGCCATAGAACATGCCACTGTTGATGAAGGTTACGATACAGTTAAACTTAATGCACAATGTCACGCTCAAGCATTTTATGAATCAATAGGTTATCTTTCATATGGTTCAGTATTTTTGGAAGAAGGTATTGAACATATCGCCATGAAAAAATCTATAAAATAAACTTAATCTAAGAATTACATTTAAACTTCATTTATCATTTGTAATATTTAATATAGTGTAATTTTATAACAATATATTATTAAAGCGTTATAACGCTTTAATTAATATTTTCTTAATTATCCGACATTGAATAAGATTAATTTTATATTACAAAATGATGAAATTAAACAACTCATACTTTAGACGTATTATAATGACACTAAATAATTTTGTTAAAGGGGCAGTTTAATGATTAATAAAAAGTTTACTTATAAAGTACCATCAATTGTAGCACTTACGTTTGCAGGTACTGCTTTGACAACTCATCATGCTCATGCAGCAGAAAATACACAAGATCAAACAAAAAATAAAAATGTGTTAAACGATGAGCAAACTCAACAACAAGGTAAGCAAATTCAAGCAGAAATTAGTAAACCAACAACTAATATTTCTGGAACACAGGCCTACCAAGACCCTACGCAAGTTAAGTCACAAGATGCTGATCAAGTATCTAATTATGATGCACTTCTAGATGATTTAAACAGCGACTCAACAGAAGAAGCAAATACATACACAAATGAAACAGCTTCAAATTCAGAAACTGATGCTGTTACAACTCAACAATCAGATGCGACAGCTGATCAACAAAATTCTGAAGCTAACGACGAGAGCTCAACTCAAGAAGATATGTCTTCTAAAGATGAAACAACAACTGATCAACAAAATTCTAAAGTTAACGATGAAAGCTCAACTCAAGAAGATATGTCTTCTAAAGATGAAACAACAGCTGATCATACAACCACTCAAGAGACTTCATCTGCTGAATCTCAAGATATGAAGTCTCAAGACTCAAATGCAACTGAAGATGCGACAACTAACAGCAATACTTCAGAAAGCTCAGTTAATGAACAACAAAGTACTGAAGATACAACTGAACAGTCAGCACAACTTGATACAAATAACACTAATGTTGAAGCAACACAACAAGACGAAGCTCCAACTACATCAAACAGTAATGTTGCAACACAAGAGAGTGATGCTAATTCTGATCAAGCTTCTACTTCAACAAATGAAGTGAAATCAGATGATAATGAAGAGGATACATCAGCAAAGAAACAAGATGATAATACTACTGATGAGCAAATTTCTAGTGATTCAACAGTAAACGCGAATCAAGTTAAAGATAGTGCTGATTCAACAGCTTCAACTCAAGACACTAATGATAACAACAGTGCATTAGAAACTAATCATGAAGATGGCGCTGTTGCAGTAGCTACTAAATCAGATTCAACAGACAATGCTTTAGAGTCAAATGAGCAAACTACAACTACTGAACCAGTTGCAAGAAAGGTAGCAGTAGCATCAAACAACGACACAGATGAAGACACTACATCTGATGTAACACCTATGTTAAGAACTGCTAATTACACTGCGAATACTTCACAAGCTACAACTACACGTGCTGCAGTTAAAAAAGAAGCAACTACTAAGTCAACATTGCAAAGATATACACCACAAGTCAATTCATCAATCAATAATTATATCCGTAAAAATAACTTTACGGCACCAAATTATGAACAAGATATTGCTAGTTATTTACCACAATATAACTATCGCTATGGTAAACCTGAAGGAATCGTTATGCATGATACAGCAAATGATAATTCAACAATTACTGGCGAAGTTAACTATATGAAGAATAATTACAATAGTGCTTTCGTTCATGCGTATGTTGACGGTAATAGAATTATTGAAACTGCGAATACAGATTATTTAGCTTGGGGTGCAGGTGCTCCTGCTAACGAACGTTTCATTCATGTTGAATTAGTACACACACATGATTATGATTCATTTGCACGCTCTATCAATAACTATGCTGATTATGCCGCAACTAATTTACGTTACTATGGTTTGAAACCTGATAGCGCTGAATATGATGGTGCTGGAACAGTGTGGACACACAAAGCTGTAAGTACTTATTTAGGTGGCACGGATCACAGTGACCCTCATGGTTATTTAGCAGCGCACAATTACAGTTATGATGAATTATATGATTTAATATATGAAAAGTATTTAATCCAAACTGGTCAAGCTGCGGATTGGGGTACTACATCATCAAATAATAGTGGTAGTACGAACACAGATGACACACCTAAAACAGGACAATTATCCGTTAAGACAAATAGCGGTGTAGGACGTATCAATAGTAAAAACAATGGCGTCTACACAACTGTATATGACAAAAATGGTAAAGCAACAAACCGTACAAACCAAACCTTAAAAGTTACAAAAACAGCTACTCTAGGCCAAGAAAAATACTATTTAGTATCAGATTATAATAAAGGTAATTTAATTGGTTGGGTTAAACAAAATGATGTGAATTATAACACTGCAAAATCAGTTGCTAAAATTAATAAGAGCTACAAGATAAAACCAGGCGAAGTTCTTTACAGCGTACCTTGGGGAACAAGTTCACAAAAGGTAGGCACAGTATCTGGTAAATCTGCACAAACATTTAAAGCAACGAAACAACAACAAATTGGCAAAACAAACTACCTTTATGGCACAGTTAATAAAGTATCTGGATGGGTAAGTTTAAGTAAATTAACATCAAACAGTACTACAACCCCTTCTACTGATACAAATAAATTAGTTGTAACTAACCTAACAAACCAACAAGGTACAGTTAATAAAACAAATAGCGGTGTTTATACATCTGTTTATGATAAGCAAGGTGTACAAAAATCATACGTTAATGGTAAAACATTTAAACTAAGTAAAAAAGCTGCACTAGGTAGTAAACAATTTTACTTAATTACAGATAATAAGACGAATACAAATATGGGTTGGATGCTTACTAAAGATATCCAAGTTAAAGAAGCTACAAAAGCAAACAACACTGTAAATAAAACAACAAATGTAAGCAAAATTGGTCAATTAAATACGCAAAATTCTGGAATCAAGACAACAGTATTTGATGAGCAAGGTAAAGATGCTTCTAAATTCTCAGGTAAGACATACACGATTTCAAAGCAACGTACTCAAGGCGATAATACGTATGTATTAATTCAGAATACAAACCAAAAAACACCTATCGGTTGGGTTAACACTAAAGATATTAATACGCGTAATTTAACTAAGGCAGAAGCTAAAAAAGGTCAATATACAATTAAACCTACAAACAATGGTCTATATGCGATTCCTTGGGGTACAAAGGCACAACAAATTGATACTTTAAACAAAGTTGGTAACAATAAATTTAATGCATCGAAATCATTATTTGTTGATAAAGATGAATATATTTATGGAAATGTAAACAACAAGACAGGCTGGATTGCTGCTAAAGATTTAAACCAAGCAACAACTCAAAGCAACCCTACACCACTCAAATATGACTACATTATCTATAATGAAAATGGCCAATATTACTTAGACCCTACTGCTACTAAAGGTGCTGGTTCATTAAGAGACTTCTATGAAGGTATCTTTGATGTATTTGAACAACAAACAATTAATGGTATTACTTGGTATCATGGTAAGTTATCGAATGGTAAAACGGTATGGATTAAAGCAGCTGATTTACGCAAAGAACTTGTAAAATACTATGCAACTGGAATGACTTTAGATCAAGCTGTTGCGCTACAAAAAGGTCTAAATACAAAACCACAAATCCAACGCATACCAGGTAAATGGGAAGATGCAACTTCTGCTGAAATCAAATCAGCGATGGATTCAAACAAATTAGTTAAAGATGCAACTCAAAAATACCAATTCTTACGTTTAGATAAAGCTCAAAATATTAATGCAACAGATTTAAATAAACTATTAGTTGGTAAAGGTATCTTAGAAGGTCAAGGTGCTGCATTTAGTCAAGCTGCTAAAGAAAATAATATCAATGAAGTGTATTTAATTTCACATGCCTTATTAGAAACTGGTAACGGCACATCTACCCTAGCTAATGGTGGCAACGTCGTGAATAATAAAGTAGTTACAAACCAACCTACTAAATATTATAATATGTTTGGTATTGGCGCTGTTGATCACGATGCTGTTAAGCAAGGCTTTATTACTGCTAAAAATAACGGTTGGGACTCAGTTAAGAAAGCGATTGTCGGTGGTGCACAATTTATCGCAAGCTCTTATATCAATCAAGGACAAAACACATTATATAAAATGCGTTGGAACCCTGATAATCCTGGTGTACACCAATATGCAACAGACGTTGCTTGGGCCAAACATAATGCTACAAGAATTAAATCATTCTATGATTCAATGGACAAAGTAGGTAAATACTTTGATGTAAACACTTATAAATAAAGCTTCAATTTCATAAAATTTATGACAAACTAAATAAAGAGAACATGTATCCTTGTAGTAGGATACATGTTCTCTTTAATTTTTAATTTAAGACTTATTACAAATAGATCAACTAAATATGAGCATGATGGACATTTAACTTATTGAGTAATGCATTTAAATTTTCTATATCCACTGCTGTTAAGTTTTGACAACGTGCTTCTATTAAAGCAACGCGTACTTCATTGATTTGTCGTACTAATGCTTTAGCTTCATCCGTTAACGTTAAATCTTTACATCTTAAATCACGACTTGATTGTTTACTAGTAATATAACCCATATTACATAACTTCTTTATCCATCTCGATACAATGGATTGTTCTTTGTTAATTTTCATCGTAAGATCATATTGCGATAATACATCATAACTATATAAGATTCTTAACATTTCTAATTGCTCTGATGTTAAATCTGTACGCTGACCAAAGCGTCTACTTACCAAGTTTAAATCATTGCTTGTTAATGTGATTAATTGTTCTAGCTGTTTATACATGTTGTTTCATCTCCACTATTTAGTTGTTATCTATCTATATATTTAATTATTTTATTCTATAATATTATAATGTTATTCGGGTATATATACAATAAAAATCTACAATGTGACCTATTTCGTTGCATAACCCATTCATTTTATAATAAATTAGTAACAGTAGTATTTAATTTCTACAGAGTAAACAAAAGGAGAATCATGATGAATCAATTAAAAAACAGGGATTACTTCTTTGACAATGCAAGAGCGTTATTGATTTTCCTCGTCGTATTCGGTCATTTATTACAACCATATTCTGGTGAAAGTCGTTTTTTATCATCTTTATATCTGACAATATATAGCTTCCATATGCCTGGTTTTTTATTTATATCAGGATACTTTGCCAAAAAAGCTGGTGAAGGTAGATATATTGAAAAAGTATCAAAAAAACTATTAATTCCATACTTTATATTCTTTGCATTCTTTTCGATATATTACTTTTTAACTGGCAAAGAAGACAGTGTTAGTATGGATCCATTTGATCCAGTATTTGCATTATGGTTCTTGCTCACACTATTTTTCTTCCATGTTATTTTAGTAATAGTAAAGGAATATAAATCATACATTGTTTTACCGATAGCAATTATTGTATCTCTATTTGCCGGATACTCAGACGATATTGATACGTATTTGAGTTTTTCAAGAACAATTATGTTCTTCCCAATTTTCTATTTGGGCTACTTATTTAAATTTGAACATACTAAACTATTTAGAAATAAAAAATTCATACCAATAGCGTTACTTGTATTGGCTGGGTTCTTTACAATTTATTACCTTCACCCTATCAATTCTGATTGGTTACTCGGAGATTCACCATATATCTCTTTGGAAGGTAAGCAAGATTTATATAGTCCAGTTAAAAGATTGCTTTTATACTTTGTAATATTAATTACAATGTTTTCATTTTTAATATTAGTACCTAAAACAAAAAGATTCTTTACATACATAGGTAAAAGAACCATGTATATTTACTTACTACATGGTTTAGTTATAGGCGTTCTACGTGGATACAAAATATATCCATTTAAAGATGATATTTCAACACTTACTTATGTATATTTAGTCTTAGTTACAACACTTATAGTTTTTATATTATCTACGCGGTTTGTAACAAAATGGACGAACCCAATAATCAATTTACAATCCCCTTCTAACTTTAAGGGTTAATTTTAAAATACTGAATTGTAATTATTTCAAATATGTTATGATAGATATACTTTACAATGTATCGACAATCATACATATGATTACAATTCGGTATTTTTTCTTGAGGTGGAATATAAATGAAATTATCTTTAAATGAAAACTCAAAATTTTTAAAGGCACCAAGTATACGTCAATTCTCAAATCGCATGAAACATATCGATGATTGTATTAACTTAACCATTGGCCAACCTGACTTTCCAATGCCAAAAGTAGTTAAGGATGCCTATATTAATGCAATTAAAGAGAATAAGACGACTTATTCGCACAATAAAGGATTACTAGAAACTCGAACGAGTGTTAGTAAATATTTCGAACAACGTTATCATTTTACATATGATTCAGAGGAAATAATTATTACAAATGGTGCTAGTGAAGCTTTAGATACGGCATTAAGAAGCATTATAAATCAAGGGGATGAAATTTTAATTCCTGGTCCTGTATATGCTGGTTACATACCATTAATTCAAACTTTAGGCGGTATTCCGGTCTTTATTGATACTACGGAAAGTAGCTTCAAATTAACTCCAGAATTAATAGAATCACATATAACCCAAAATACAAAAGCCATTTTGCTAAATTATCCAACCAATCCAACTGGTGTCACATTAAGTTATAATGAAGTGGAAGCTTTAGCTCAGTCCTTACAAGACAAGGAAATATTTATAATTAGTGATGAAATTTATGCTGAAAATACATTTTCTGGAGAACATACATCATTTGCTCAATTCACCCAATTACGCGACCAATTATTATTAATTGGTGGCCTGAGTAAGTCACACTCAGCAACAGGTATTCGTATAGGCTTTTTAATTGGCCCAGAATATTTAATTGAAAAGCTAACATTTATGCACGCATATAATTGTATTTGTGCAAATGTGCCTGCTCAAATAGCATGCATTGCTGCTTTAAACGAAGGACTAGAAGCGCCACAATATATGAATGAAGCATATATTGAACGTCGTGACTATTTAATCGAACGTCTTGAAGCATTAGGCTTTGAATTAGACGCAAAACCTGAAGGCGCATTCTATATATTCCCTAGCATCAAGCAATTCACTGACAATGACTTTGATTTTTGTGTAGATGTCTTGGAAAAGGCACATGTTGCCATGGTTCCTGGATCTTCGTTTACTGATATTGGACAAGGCTATGTTCGTATCTCATATGCATATGAATTAGATGCGTTAAAAGAAGGTATGCGTAGATTAGAAAGTTATATTAATCAATATTACAAGTAATTATTTTTAAACAGCACAACATTTCAATAAATCAAAAAGACACCATGTTTACATTATTCGTAAATGTGGTGTCTTTAATATGTATATGCTTTTTAATAAATGCACGATCTGTTTATCTCTTTTCTATATTATAAATATTACGCTCTGCAAAGTTTCTTAACATGTCATGATACGCAAAAGACTCATCATCATTCATATTAAACTGACTAATTACATCTTCACTAATTTGGTTAAAATGTTCCTTTAATTCTATACCTTTATCAGTTAATTGTACCTTTACTCTACGTTCATCATCTTCATTTCTCATACGTTTGATCAATGATTTCTTCTCTAGTCTTTTAATTATAGGACTAATTGTACCTGAGTCTAGATATAATTCATCACATAATGTTTTAATATATATTGGTTTATCATTTTCAATATATAGTAATACAATGTAATTTGGAAAGCTAATATCATACTGCTTTAAATATCTATTAAAACGATTAACAACTTCTTTACTAGTTATATAAAACAGATAACACATTTCTTTTCGCATTTTATTATCTACAGTTGATGTCATTGTTCTCTCCTCAATCCTTTTATTATAATATTAATATATAGTTTAAATTTAGTCAAATATAATAATAAATAGGAAAAGAAGTTTATAAAACTCAATTTACACAAGCAATTCAATCCTACAAAGTCTAATTTAAGAAATTAATTAATATATTTTTGATATATCATAAAAAAAGATTAATCCAGTTATGGATTAATCTTTTTCAATATTATGGAAATTTAGGGAATTGATCGAAATCTGGATCGCGTTTTTCTTTAAAGGCATCTCTACCTTCTTTAGCTTCATCAGTTGTGTAGTATAGTAATGTTGCATCTCCAGCCATTTGTTGTAAACCTGCTAATCCATCTGTATCAGCATTCATTGCTGCTTTAAGGAATCTTAATGCAGTTGGAGAATGTTTCATGATATCTTGACACCATTTTACTGTTTCATCTTCAACATCTGCTAAAGGTACAACAGTATTTACAAGACCCATATCTAAGGCTTCTTGTGCATTATATTGGCGACATAAATACCAAATTTCACGCGCTTTTTTATGGCCAACGATTCGAGCTAAGTACCCAGAACCATACCCAGCATCAAATGACCCCACTTTTGGTCCAGTTTGACCAAAGATTGCATTGTCTGCAGCAATCGTTAAATCACAAACAACATTTAATACGTTACCGCCACCAATTGCGTAACCTCTTACCATTGCAATGACTGGTTTTGGTATAACACGTATTAATCTTTGTAAATCTAATACGTTTAAACGAGGAATTTGGTCGTCACCAACATAGCCACCATGGCCGCGCACTTTTTGGTCTCCACCTGAACAAAATGCTTTGTCACCTTCACCAGTTAAAATAATCACTGAAATACGTTGATCATCTCTAGCTCTAGAAAATGCATCCATCATTTCTTGTACAGTATTTGGTGTGAAGGCATTTCTTCTTTCAGGACGATTAATCGTAACCTTTGCAATACCTTCAAAAAATTCATATTTAATCTCTTTATATTCTTTTAATGTTTCCCACTGTCTAGTCATTTTGCTCCTCCTTATGAATAAAACCTAATACTATTTTATCAAATTCTTGCTGTTGTTCCACATGAACTGTATGACCACTCTTAGAAATATCATAGATATCACTCTGTGGAATCAATTGTTTCATAGACTCAGCTATCTTACAAAACTTTTTATCTAATTCACCAACTATTATACAAGTAGGTGTTGTAATTTGTGAAATCATTGGCCATAAATTTGGCATTACTCCTGTGCCATAATCTCGCAATGCTTTGGCTAAACGATTTGGGTCTTGGCTTAAACGCATCTTTCTAATACGTTTTTTTAGTTCCTTATCTAAATCATATTGTGTATAAAATAATGGTAACTTTTCCCAATCATTTACAAATATTTCTAATCCGGCAATATCCAGTACCTTGGCTCTAGCAAAATCAACTTGCTGACGTTCTGTTCTTGCTGCATCTTCTTGTAATCCTGGTGAAGTACTTTCCAACAGTAATCCTTGAAGCTTAACTACACCATTTAAAGCATAATACAGTGCAATTCTGCCTCCCATTGAGTAACCGTGCAAATATATTTGATAATCTGTAAAATTTGCCAATGTATCATTTAATTCATTACAAATAAAGTCAAAATCCCACACTTTATCTTTATCAGATGCATCTTGACCATGTCCTGGTAAATCAACGGTCAAGATATTAACAGCTTCTGACATGGTCTCTAAATGCTCATCAAACGTACTCTGATCACTTATGAAGCCATGTAACATAATTAATAGCTTTTTCGAATCTTGTTGTGATTGATGAAATTTATAATGTAACATTGATAATATCACTCAACTTTTTATATAATTTTTGATGTTGTTCTAAATTATCCTGTCTATCCGTTATAATTTCATAAATATGTGCGCCAAAATTTGAGAGAGCAGCATATTTAAATGACTCTATACTTTCAAACCTTTCAAATGTAAAGTCATAAAGTAATGCCGTATGTTCAAAGTTTAGACCAGTTGGCGTTCCAAATAGACGTTCGAAATACTGATCAGCTGCATCCTTCTGAGGTAAATAAGAGAAGATGCCACCACCGTCATTATTTAATAAAATAATATTTAGACTTATATCATTTAACTTAGACATTAATAAGCCATTCATGTCATGATAAAATGCCAAATCACCTATTAAGAGTGTCGTCTTTTTATGGACTGCCATACCTAAAGCCGTTGATATCACACCATCTATACCGTTTGCTCCTCTATTAGCATAGATATTTGCTTCACAAGTCATAAATAAATTATCTATATCTCTAATAGGCATACTATTACTCACAAATAAAGCGTCTTCGTTAGTCAATTTATCTAATACATTTCCTACAAAGGCAGCCTCATCTGTTGCAGATTTAATGTAATCCTTAACCTCAACTTGAGCTTGCTTTTCAAGGGTTTGCCATTTTTCTAACCAACGCTTACGTTCGACTGTCGCTGTTTCAGACAATTGTCTAAAAAAGTCATTGGCTGACATTTCAAATGATATGCTAGGTGGAATAGGAAAAGCATCTGGAACATCATTATTTTGTACCAATATTTGAAATGCATCCGTTTGTTTCAACCATTGATTTAACTTTTTAGAAATCACAGGCTTGCCAACACGAATAATGAAATCCGGATCAACATCTAAACCTGATCTATACAACAAGTCATACGTTGTAACTACATTCGGATGATGTTCCTTTCTAAGTTGACTTAATGGATCAGCCAATATGGGCACATCATGAATAGTCGAATATGTTAGGACTTGTGTAACATCTTGATGTTGTGTATCACCGACAATAATCAAGCCTTTACGTTTTTGTACAATATTTAAAATGTTATCTAAACTAGTCGTTTTTTGATAATGCGGTAATTGTTTCGTTTCAGTTGTTAATAAATAATCTTTGTCTAAATCAGGTGTTAATGGCTCTCTAAATGGTAAGTTAAAATGAATTGGCCCTCGATGTGGTCCAAATAAATATTGACTTGCCTTCTGCATTTGAAATTGTATCGTTTGAATCATATGATTAGCAGTATCACCTGAATCCGCTATTGGTAAATCAAATTGATAGTTAACAAAGTTCTCAAACATATTCGTTTGATTAATAGCTTGAGGTGCCCCAATGCCTCTCAACTCATGAGGACGATCGCTCGTTAATACAATTAGTGGCAAATGGCTTAATTGGCTCTCTGAGACAGCTGCAGTATAGTTAGCAGCAGCACTCCCAGAAGTGCATAAAATCGCAACAGGTTTCTCACTACCCTTTATCAATCCAAGCGCAAAAAATGCCGCACTACGTTCATCTGGATGAACCCAAGACTTCATTAACGGATGCGCCTCAATTGCTATTGCTAGCGGTGTCGAGCGTGATCCAGGACTAATTACTACTTCTCGCACACCATATGCATATAATTCTGAAACAAAAGTAAATACTTGATCGGTTAAAGCTGCAATATGCTTACTCATAATCATCGACTCCTAAAGCCTTCATCATAGGATTAAATTTGACCGCTGTTTCTTCAACTTCACTATCGGCATCCGAATCAAATACAATACCGCAACCAGCATATAATGTAGCTTGGTTCTTTTTAATAAGCATCGAACGAATCGCGACAATAAATTCACAGTTATCATACATATCAATATAACCAGCTGGTGCGCCATACAAACCTCGTGTACCGAATTCATTTTGTTCAATATACTCAATGGCTTCTTTCTTTGGAAAGCCACCTAACGCAGGGGTTGGATGCAAACTATCCAACAAACCAATATACGACTCATCAATTAATTGTCCCTTGATTTTTGTATATAAATGATACAAATGATCATTAGTTAAAATTTGTGGTTCTTTATTAAATTCAATATGTTCAACATATGGTTTAATATCATGCAATATACTTTCAACAACAAAACGATGTTCATTTAAGTTCTTTTCATCATTTAAGAATGCATCAATATTTGCTTTATCGATTGCATCTTCATGCGTGCGCTTAATCGTCCCTGCAACAGCTTTAGTTGATAATACATCGTCATTCACTTCCATTAATTGTTCTGGAGTTTGTGAGAAAAATACACTTCCTTGTGATTCCAGAACAAATAAATAGCTATTTCGTTCACCTTGTATTGCTTGTTTTAATATATAGGGGATGTTTATATCTTTATCAAATTGAATCATTCGCTTACGCGCAAGTACAATTTTTTTATTTTCGTCTAAAATATCGATTGTATCTTTAACTAAATCACGCCACTCATCTTTATATATATCTTCGATGCGTTTAATCTCTCCACGTTCAAAATCTGGTGAAATATTCGGTTGAGTTAATTTCTCAATAATTGCTAAAAATGTTTCAATTTCAAATTTATCTGTCTCAACAGTATAAGTGATATATGATTTCCCGTGTTCCATTGTTACCAACACTTCAGGTAAAATAAAGTGATTGATACCAAATTCACGCCATTCATCTCCCGATTTATGAGAAGAAAATTGAAATCCTCCACATATCTTAAGATGATGCTTTGTAGAACTCGGATGTATTAAAGCAATGTCATTTTTATATTTTTCCCATTCTCTGAAAATAGACTGTTTATTTTCAAAGTCATTTTTAAACCTCTTAATAGCATGATAGCCAAAGAATGAAGTTTCGTTGTCATTTTTTCTAAAATAAAAACGGTCACCTGCACTATCTTCTGTTATATGAAATAATTCAGTCGGGTCTAATTCATAGTCCAATGTTGCTTCAACTGAAACCCAAGTATGCTTACTCTCATATACCGCTTCGACAATTTCACTTTCCTTGACGTCCAATGTCATCTATTTCACTTCTTTCATTTATCAGTTTTCACTCATTATAATATTGTACCACTTTTCACAATGTGTGTACGGATATGAGCTTAATTCGTTTGTACTAATTTTACGTTATTTGACCTAAATAACATCTTCTATTAAAATTGATTTGATAAAATATTATTAATTTAAAGGATAAGAGGTATTTACACTATGGCATCTCAATATCAACAATATTCAACTGTCAAAAAATATTGGCACTTGATGAGACCACATACATTAACAGCAGCTGTCGTTCCAGTGCTCGTAGGTACTGCTACTGCAAAGATTTTCTTATTAGGCAGCGAGGACCATCTCAGCCTTAGTCTATTCTTAGCGATGTTACTTGCTTGTTTATTAATTCAAGCGGCAACTAATATGTTTAATGAATACTATGATTTCAAAAAAGGGCTAGACGATCATACTTCCGTGGGAATCGGTGGTGCGATTGTACGTAACGGAATGACGCCAAAGCGTGTAATGAATTTAGCTATTGCATTTTATATCATTGCCGCATTACTAGGTATATTCATTGCAATGAATAGTTCATTCTGGTTATTACCTATTGGCCTCGTTTGTATGGCCGTTGGTTATTTATATACGGGTGGACCATTCCCTATTTCATGGACTCCATTCGGCGAACTATTTTCTGGTGTGTTTATGGGTATGTTTATTATTTTAATTTCATTCTTTATTCAAACAGAAAATATTCAGAGTTTAGCGATTTGGATCAGTATTCCAATTGTTATAACGATTGGTTTAATTAATATGGCCAATAATATCCGAGATCGTGTTAAAGACAAAGAAAGCGGTCGTAAAACGTTACCTATTCTTTTAGGCAAACGCTTCTCGATTTATTTCTTAGCATTTATGTATATCGTCGCATATGTTCTAGTAATCTATATAACATTTTTCAAACCTGGTGGCTCTATTTTCTTCTTATTAGCGTTGCTTTCATTCCCTTTACCAATAAAGGCTGTTCGACGTTTCAAAAAATATGACACGCCAGAATCAATGATGCCTGCAATGGCAGCAACAGGTAAAACCAACACATTTTTCGGTGTTTTATATGCACTAGGTATTTATATCAGCGCATTACTGGGTGGTATTTAATTTTAGAGTTCCATCTCACTTAACTCATAATACAAGCGATACAACAACTTAATACGAGTTATTTAGCAGTCGGTACCTTTAGTCAATAGGCCGGCTGCTTTTATATTATTGCGTATAAATCATATGGTGATGCATATGACCATACAAGTCTATTTGACGCTCACTTGCAAAACCCAACTTACTATATACACTCAAAGCAATAGAATTATTTAAATCACAATTTAAACTCCATTTTTGGTCAGGTGCTGTATTGATTACATGTTTAATCAATTGTGTAGCAACTCCTTGACCTCTGTATTCTGCAAATGTTGCCACTGTTTCAATGTACCACTCATCATCGCTTGCTTCTTTAGTTGGCATTGGCGTCCCCAAACGTGAGACATCTTCATCCAATTCTAGCTCGAGCCAAGCATTTTCATATGCTAATTCCTTATCACCTGGATAAGCAATTAAACATCCTGCAACTGCTCCATCTATTTCATAAACCCAAATATTGTCTATATGTCCCCTATAAGGTACCTCAATCATACTGCGCTCTATAATTTGCAACAAACGCTCCTTTTGCACATGACGTACCAACGGAATTTCTAGTTCTTCCCATATGATATAACATAATTGCGCTAACTGTTGTCTATCTTTAGGTTGTGCCTTTCTAATCATAATTGCTCTCCTCATTTACACATTTAATCACCTATTATTATATCTGAAATTATTTTAAAATTCGAAGTTCTTACTTACAATGTCACTAATTTTCACACTTAATAGTTTTTAATTGTTGTTTATACTAATTTATAAGATAATTTATTTATTATTATTCAAAGAGAGGTAAGAGATCGTGAAAGTTAACAAAGTGATATATGTTGTATTATGCTTCTTTCTTGGCTGGATAGGCGTTCACAAATTTTATTCCAATCAATTGTTACAAGGTATGCTCCATTTAGTGTTCTTTTGGACAGGGATTCCATATATTATCGCAATTATAAGTGGGATTATTACTATATTTTTCAAAAAAGCTGATGATAATGGCTTAATTTCATTTGAAAAATAAATCATAATATACTAGTTAAAATAACAAAAAACGGGTATGTACTTTTATATATAACATTTTGAATAAATTGCATAATTGTTAAGGGGGTACTACCTATGGGAAATATTATCAAACGTGTATTTAGAGCTATTGCTGTAAGTTATATAGTAAAGGCGATAAAGAATTTAATAAGTAAAAAATAAACCAACCATTATATATTATAAATCATAAAAACACCGAGTGAGGCACTATAAATGTCTCATCCGGTGTTTTGTATTTATATATGCAACTAACTAATTAATAAGTAAACACACATTTAAGTTAAAAAGATAGCTAATTTTAATTTAAAATGCAATTTGAACACTATACTAACTATTTTCTAATTTGAATTGTTGAATTCTATCTCCTATTTCATCACGTACGCTTTGAAATTTTGTCCAATCCTGTCCAGCTGGATCATCAAATCCCCAATGCTGCTTAGTCACATGCTTAGGTAATACAGGACAATTGTTATCAGCATCACTGCATAACGTAACAACTAAATCAGCCTGGTTCAATATTTCACTATCAATTAAATCCGAGGTATGATTTGAAATATCGATACCTACCTCTAACATAGCTTCTACTGCTTTCGGATTAACACCATGTGTCTCAATTCCTGCAGAATAAACATTCCAATTATCACCTAAAATTTTATGTGCCCATCCTTCTGCCATTTGACTTCTACAAGCATTACCTGTACATATAAAATAGATCGTTTTCTTATTCATTTTATTTCTCCTTTAAAATATAATAAGTGTTAAATATAATCCTAATAACGTAAAAAACAATACTGGGATTGTTATTACAATACCTGTTTTAAAATATGTTCCCCAAGATATTTTGACACCTTTTTGTGATAATACATGTAACCAAAGCAATGTAGCCAAAGAACCAATAGGCGTAATCTTTGGACCTAAGTCAGAACCAATGACATTTGCATATATCATGCCATCCTTTAACACTCCTGTTACATTTGATTGCCCTATCGCAATAGCATCAATCAGTACCGTTGGCAAATTATTCATAACAGATGAAAGTATTGCAGAAATAAAGCCCATTCCCATTACACTACCAAATAAGCCATAATGAGCAATATCATTTAACAAACTACTTAATAACGTTGTTATGCCAACATTTTTCAAACCATATACTACTAAATACATTCCTACTGAAAAAACAACGATATTCCAAGGTGCTCCCTTAATTACCGTCGCAGTATTCACTGCAGCTGAACGTCTGGCTAATAATATAAATAATAAAGCACACACACCAGCTATAATTGAAACTGGTATTTGAATAAATTCACTTATTAAATAACCAATCAATAATATAATCAGACAACCCATGAAAATTTAAATAATTTCATATCTTTTATTACCGTTACAGGTTCTGCAATATGTTTCGTTTCAAATGAATTTGGAATTGATTTGTTAAAATATAACCACAGAACGATGATACTTGCTATCAATGCAAAGCAATTTGGGATTATCATTCGTGCCATGTATTCCACAAAACCAATATCAAAATAATCCGCCGATACTATATTCACTAAATTACTTACTATCAGTGGTAACGATGTAGTATCTGCGATGAAACCACTAGCGATAATAAATGGGAATATAACTTTTTTATTAAAACCTAGTGTCCGAACCATTGCTAACACAATCGGTGTTAATATCAACGCTGCCCCATCATTAGCGAAAAATGCTGCGACGACCGCCCCTAATACCATTATATAAATAAACATCTTTAGACCATTACCATTCGATGCCCGGACCATATGTAACGCTGCCCATTCAAAGAAACCTATTTCATCAAGTATTAGAGAAATTAATATTACTGCGACAAAAGTTAACGTCGCATTCCAAACAATTCCAGTCACCTCAAATACATCTGAGAAACTCACTACACCTGTTATAATGGCAATTATTGCGCCGACCATTGCCGTAATACCAATATCTAAACCTTTAGGTTGCCAAATTACAAAAAATAAAGTCACTAAAAACAAGACAATTGCAAACACAGTCATGAACTACACTCACCTTTATCGATATCATTACAAATACAACGTACATGATTCGTGTTTATATTATCCAAATGCTCAGTCACTTCAGTCATCAATTTATGATTTAATTGATACATCCGTTTATTGCCTAGTTTACGCATTGTTATTAGTTCAGAATCTAATAACGCCTTCATATGATGACTCAATGTAGGTTGAGAAAATTGAAAATGCCCTAATAAATCATGTGCACAAAGCTCATCACATGATAATAAATCTAATATCTCGAGTCTATTTGGATCTGCTAATACCTTTAACAGCCTTGCAATTTTTTGATATGCCAATCATAGCACCTCCATACTTCTATATAGATTATCATCTATATAGATATCTGTCTATATACTTTTTAAATTAATAGATCACTAGAACTGATATTAAAATTATTTTTAATAAAAAAGTCACCTAATTATTATATTTCTTAATTTAAAGGGTAATGTATTTTAACAACATTAAATTGTGATTCAAATTCAATAACTGCTTGATTTATATAAGTAATTTTATTAATTAACAGATAGATTATGGTATCAATGCAAATAGCTATTATTCACAATTATAGGAGTGACACGATGAAAGGAATATTTACATACATTCTGATATTCGTAATAACTTGTTGGATGTTTATCAGCTTGTTAATCAATCATCAACGACAACAAATTGATTTTATAGCTGTAGGTGATAATTTAATACATCCAGTTGTCTATCAAGATGCTAATAACGGAAAAGATTCATATAATTTCCAAAAAATGTACCGACCTATTGCTCCTTACATACAAGACAAAGACCTTGCATATATTAATCAAGAATCACCTCTAGGTGGAGATGATCGCCCATTTTCAGGTTTTAAAAGATTTAATACCCCTTCTGTAGTCGCAAAAGCTGTAATTGATACTGGATTTAATCTCATTAATGGTTCAAACAACCATTCCTTAGATCAAGGCACTAGTGGTATCAATAACAGTTTATCAACATGGCATAAATACCAAGATAAAGCACTATTCACTGGTATGTTTAAAAGTAAGGACGATTATAATAAAACACCTACCATAAACATCAAAAATACTAAAGTATCCATGTTAAGTTATACATTTGGCACAAATAATTTAACACCCAAATTGCCCTATCAAATAAAATATATTAACAAGAAACAAATCAAAAGAGATATAAAAAAAGCAAAACAACATAGTGATTTTATTGTCATTTCTATGCATTGGGGTAAGGAAGGCAGCCACAAGCCAAGTAAAAAACAAAAGGAATATGCTAAATTTTTAGCCAAACAAAATGTCGACGTCGTTATAGGTATGCATCCACATGTAATACAACCTGTTGAATGGGTTAAAGGTACCCAAAACCATAAGACATTAGTCGCTTATTCTCTTGGCAACTTCTTAAATGGCCAAGAAACAGGGACTGAAAGTAATCATTTAGGAGGCAGTATTCAATTTAAAATTGCAAATAATCATAACGACACCAAAATCTCCGACGTAAAATGGCGCTCAATCGTTAATCATTATGAAATGACTGCTCCATATAATGATGACAGTAGGCATCACTTCAAAGTTTATATGTTAAATGATTATCCTAATAAATTAGCTAATCAACATGGTTTGCAATATCAAAGAAATGCTAATATCTCTAAATCACAATTACAACAAATTACGACAAATGTTATTGATAAACGTTTTTTAGACAATAACAGCTATTAGCATTATGAACGTATTGTTAGCGTGAAAGTTAATTATCTCTATTAACGATATTTATCCAAACACAACAAAAAACCCGTTAAATCAACGTTTAATTACGTTAACTTAACGGGAATTCTCTATGTACGGAAACGGAGGGATTCGAACCCTCGCGCCGCTCTCGCGACCTACACCCTTAGCAGGGGCGCCTCTTCAGCCAACTTGAGTACGTTTCCATGGCTCCACAGGTAGGACTCGAACCTACGACCGATCGGTTAACAGCCGATAGCTCTACCACTGAGCTACTGTGGATTAATGTATTCTCTTATCAAGCACAAATATAATTATATCAATAACAGCAGATTTTTCAAGTATAAATGTTAAAAAAATATGCGGAATATTTACACTAATTTAATATAATATTCCACATACTTTATCTTTTACATTTAAAATTCATTTTCGTTAGCTATTTGTGCTCGAATAAAGAGTATTTGGCTAATGCTTCATAAATATTTAATTGTGGTTTTGTATAATCAATTGGGGAATCAGGATCAAATGTAGCTACTCTAGCTGCTCTATCCATCATGTAGTAATAATATATACCATTCAAGTATTGATGATGCATACTGTGAGCAGAGATATTAACTGTTATCGTTTGATCATCTACAAAGATAACTTTACATTTTTTATCCTTTAGTGGCTTTATTTGTTCAACATAGTGAATGTTAATCCATGTGTTTTCGTCTTTTCTATCAGAGTGAGTTGGGAAAAAATAAGTGGGAAATAATGGAGTAAATAGAAGTGGCGGTTTACTACTAATGCCTGTAATTCGCATTGTATCCTCTTTTTTAAAATTATAACTACTACCGTAAAACCTACATGACCGATCAATAATTTTAGGTGTTCGATCTTTGATTACTGTACATTCATCCTTATATTTAAACACCCGGGTACCTTCTAACAAACCAAATGACACATTACAAGGTTGCAATGCCATATCACCTTTTTTAATTACATAATGCAAATTCATAATTGATGCCTCCTTACGCTTTGGTGATAAGCAAATAATATAACATTAAGAATTTAAAATCAATAAAATAATATAAAATTCCTTCTTAATTACCATCAACTTAAATTTCGTAAAAAAGTTTTTGCCATTTTTTATTTTTTGAAAGTTGCATTTTACACTTATTTTTTCGGAATAGTCAGAATATTTGTTGATTTCAATATAAAAAAACTGTATACTACATGTAAATATATAGAAAGGCAGTGGTTAAAATGAAACATAACACACATGTTAAATATAATACATTAGAGTCCTTTGTATCTACTATCAATGATTTGGGTATCGAACTAATAATTGATGAATCACTACGTAACGTTCGTAAGCATGAGTTAGAACATTTAATAGACGATGCTCTAAAAAATAAAAACGAGAATGATTTCAAACGCTATACAGATGAATACAAAAACTTGGAGGAATTTCTCGTTGGATAATTTAATCGATTGCCATTTAAAATAAGGTCTATCCCTACTTATCAGTTGATATTGTCGGTGGATAGACCTTTTCGTATTTTAAATATTCATTTGTATGAATTATTTGTTCAATTATTAAGACATTAATCTAATTAATTCGTTTCTATCAATTGCACCAAAGTAATGGTGTATATCGTAATCAGCTAACGCTTCTTCTATACTATTAAAATCATGTAAAGTGCCTTCTAGAGCTGCTTCTAATTCTGTTATATCACCTTCACCAAAGAAATCACCGAATATTCTCGCATGTTCAATTCTACCTTTTTTAACATCTAGCTTAATTTGAACAAAACCTTTTTCAAATTTTTCCTCACGCTCAAAGTTATATTTTGGATTCTTGCCATAATTCCAATCCCAAGTGCGATATTTTTCATTGCTTAATTGTTCAATATTCGCCCAATCTTCATCAGTTAGTTTATATTCTTCAACTTGATTTGTTTCACCGAAAATTGTTTTTAAAATAATTTCTTTGAAGGTATCAATATCAATAGGTTCATCTAAAAATTCAACAATATTAGCTACTCTACTGCGGACAGATTTAATTCCTTTAGATTTGATTTTTGCTGGATTTACTCTTAAGGCATTTTGTACTTCATCCAGTTCACTATTTAAAATAAGTGTACCATGGCTAAACATACGTTCTTTCACCTTGACCATTGCATTTCCCGAAATTTTTGCATTCCCTACTTGTATATCATTTCTTCCACTAAGTTCAGCCTCAACGCCTAAACTTTTTAAGGCTTCAACAATTGGTTCTGTGAACTTTTTAAAATTATGGAAACTATTGCCATCATCATCTGTGATAAAACTAAAGTTTAAATTGCCCGTATCATGATATACAGCGCCCCCACCAGAAATTCGTCGCACCACATCTATACCATGTTCATCAATGTATGGTTGATTGACCTCTTCGATTGTATTTTGATTTTTACCAATTATAATAGATGGTCTATTTACATAAAATAAAAAATAGCTATCATCATTGGGCATTTGTTTCAAAACATACTCTTCCATTGCTAAATTAAGTGTTGGATCTGTGATGTCATTGTTGCTAATAAATTTCATTTGTTCCACTCCTTTTCCCATAAATACGCCCTTATAATATTTATGCTACATTTTCACTTAAAATGCCAATCATTCACTCCAAAATTTCAAATAAATTTAAAATCACTTTATGAACATGCAATTTAATGGTTTTTTGTTTATTTGTAGATGATTTTTTTGTATAATACTATCTAGTTAGCATTTCTAGGGAGGATTAAAGATGACTGTTGCAGAAGTTGGAAATATAGTAGAATTTTATGACGGATTAAAAGGCCGCGTAGAAAAAATTAATGATAATTCAGTAATTGTTGATCTAACAATTATGGAGAACTTCAATGATCTAGACTTGCCAGAGAAGACTGTCATTAATCATAAACGATACAAAATCGTTGAACAAGAAGGTTAAGCTCAATGAATAAAATGTCAAAAGCTTTAATATGGTTTGTAATAAGCTTTATTATCTTTCACGTCATCTTGTATGTTATGTGGGGTGAAAAGCAAGTATATTGGTATCTGTACACAGGCATTATGTTAATTGCAGGCATAAGTTATGTTTTTTACCAAAGAGATATTGAATCCAAGCGCCTCCTTACATCACTAGGTATAGGGATATTAGTTGGTGTGGTACTCATTCTCATACAGCTTATTACATCGGCAATGGTTGCTGATTTGAAGTACTCAGAATTAATTAAAGAATTGACAAGAACTGGTGTATATTTTAAATGGCAAATGTTAGTAACATTAGTTTTTGTTATACCGTGTCATGAACTTTATATGAGAACGGTTTTGCAAAAGGAATTACTTAAATTAAATATCCCAGGCTGGATAGGTGTAATTATTTCGGCATTATGTTCGGCTTCATTATTTTTCTATCTAGATAAGATGTGGATTGTATTTTTCGTATTCTTAGTTCAAATCGTTCTTTCAATAAGTTATCTTTATACACGAAGAATTGCAACGTCTGTAGTAGCTCAAATTGTTGCTGTTGTAATTCTTCTATTATTCCACGCATAGTTTAATAATTAAGATAAAAAGCAGGTTACCGCTCTAATGCATAGTAACCTGCTTTTTTGTATTCTCAAACATTTTATGTTACCCAATGCCTAGCTGCTTTCGTTATGTGAGGACATTAAATGTTTGCTGTTGTTTAATGGTATATGTTTCATCTTTTAAATTTTTTGATATTAACTCAAACATAGTAACATCACCTGTATCATGTATAACGGCATTTTCTAAATATTGTCGGTAATTTCTATAACAATAGTCTGTCATACTTACTCTATAGACATGATCCAATTTAATATTATTTAACGTAACCCTATCAAAAGGTTTTGCGTTCATATCTATAGTATAATCTACGCCTTGCCAAAATGTACAAAGCGTTTCATCAATAATAGTCAGGCTCAATTTTCCATCGCTAAATTCAATATGTGAATATCCATATTCAAGTATATCTTTAATATGCTGACCTTTTAATGTTAAATCTACTGGTACATCTGGGTGAGGATATGCATAATACAAGGAGCCATTTGTCACACTTTCTGTTAAGCCACTTTCTCCATTTGTAGGTAAATGAACACAGGAAATATCATAATTATATTTCAATCTAATACTATCATGTAGTAGTTGCGTAAATTTGTGTGGTTTACATATAACATCGGCCAAACCATCAACAGTGACATTTACCCCTTGATTGGTTAGCGTCTCTGTTGACCAATATTCAACAGCTTTACGGTCATAATGTGTTAAATGCAATAAATGTTCATCTTCTTCGTACTCATTTAAATCGACAATATGTGAGTCAACATTTTCCAATTCATACGAACTTGTGCGTTTTTTAAAATTAATATTCACATGAATTAATTGCTCTGCATTTTGTCCTGCTTGTACATAAAGTGTTTGATCATCTCTACCTATAAAGGTTTGATGTTGGTGCCCTGTAATAAGTAAATCAATAACACCAAGCGTTTGCATGATTTTTTCCGCTTCATTTACCTTTTCTTCGCGTTCTTTACCGGACTTATTCAATTGATTCAAGCCACCATGATAAATAACAATAAGAAAGTCTGGCATTTCCGTCTCATGAATATAACGAATCCAGCGTTTAGAAGAAAGTAATGTTTTCTCTATCTGAACGTCTTCTTCCATTTCAAAATGCTCGCGTTCCATCAATCCGTCTGAAGTTAAACCGACTATGGCTATCTTAACCCCTTCTATTTGTTTAATTGTATAAGGGGTTGAAAAATATGGCTCGCGTGTTTGTTGGTATTCGATATTTGCTGATAACCATGGAAATCTAGACAACGCAATAGATCTCGAGAAAAAGGACAGTCCAAATTTGAATTCATTGGGACTAATTCCACTCGCATCATATTGCATTGCATTCATCAATTTAATCATTGGATGCCTTTTATAAGGAGCTACCAAAGCATAATAAAATGCACCTAATGATCCTGCCAAACTGCCGCCACTATCTAATAAAATAACATGCTTGTTTTCATTTCTTACTTTATTTACATATGTGCCTGCTCGATAGATATTCGAGCCATTATCGCCATTAAGGAAATGACTGTGCATATCTGAAGTTGTGATAACATCAATCGCTATTTTTTCACTTTGTTTCATAAGCCTCTCTCCTCATTAACAACAGTTTAACATGATATATTTTTTGTTGACACTAATTACAACACTAATAAAAATTTTCTAATATGCTTATTATTTTAAGCAATAAAAAAGATAGACACAACGTTTTCATTAGAAATAATTCTAATACCGTTATGCCTATCCTATCAATATTTAAACTGAATATAAATTAACGTATCTATCCGATTTGAACGCGTTCCTTTGGATAATGGAATTTATCGGGTTCTCTTCGGCCACCAATCATAATGATGAAGCTTATCAAACCGACACGACCGATAAACATCAATAACATTAATATCAGCTTCGTCGTACTACTCACATCACCAGTTATTCCTAATGATAAACCACAAGTACCAAAGGCTGACATGACCTCAAAGAATGCTTGTAAAAAACTTAGTTTTCCATTTTCCACTACTAGTATAACAATCATGCTCGTAAAGGTTAATATTGAAGCCATTGTAAAAACTGCAAATGATCGTTGAACATCTGTAGCATGAATCTCTCTATTAAATGCCTTTATTGATGTACGTTCCGCAGTATTACTAAAGTTAAGTAAAAATAGTATCAATATCGCAAATGTTGTGGTTCTTATTCCCCCACCTACTGAACTTGGAGAAGAACCAATAAACATCAGAATACTCATAATTACGTTCGTACCTTCACCAAATTGACTGACATCTATAGTTTGCAAACCTGCACTTCTTGTGGATGCAGATTGAAACAGTGCGTAGAATAATGACTTATGCCATGACATATGGTTAAATGAATGATTATGTTCTAATAACAAGATAATAATCGTTCCAAAGACAAATAATGCCAAATAAGTAACTGTTGTTATCTTTGCAAAAAGTGAAAATCTAAAGTTTGGAATTCTGTTTTTTATATATGCTTTAACTTCTAATAACACAGGAAAACCTATAGAACCCAATACAATTAAAAACATCACTATAGTTTGCACAAAGTAATCACTAGCATAAGGAATCAAAGATTGACCCGTAATATCTAATCCGCCATTAGTAGTTGCTGAAACAGCAACAAACACACCTTGCATGATGGCATATTGTAAATCAGGTGTATCTCGATAAAAATAAAAAGTTAACAATGCTGCACCAATAAGCTCAATCATTAAGATTGTTTTCACAATTTCTAAAATCAGCTTAACTGTACCACTCATTGTATCTTTATTATTATCTAACATGATTAATCTACGCTCGCGCATACCAATATGTTTGCCCAACACAACCCATAGCATTGTACCAATTGCCATGACACCAATACCACCAATATTTAATATAATCATAATGATGATTTGTCCAAATGTACTATATGTATCAGCAATATTGATTGGTGTAAGCCCTGTAACACTAACGCCCGATACGGCCACAAATAAAGAATCAACCGGGTCGACATGTACGCCCGGTTTATGAACAAATGGCAAATTAAGCAATAAGAACGCTACGATAATCGCAACAAGATAATATAATACAATCCCTTGTTGTGGGCTAGATTTCTTTAATAATTGATTGAAAATGGACAATCTATATTCACCCCAACGTTATTTCAATTTAATGTTGATATCTTTAACCTTACCATCTCTATATATTTTTGCTGGCAATGTCTTTAAATCATCTTTATGCGCAAAAATGATCTGTCTATATCTTAGATTATCTTCAACATCTTTACCATCTAATTCTACTATGACATCATTTTTTTGCAAGCCAGATTTATCACCAAGAGAATCTTTTTTAATATCGGCTACGACTATACCCTTATTTACATCATTTGGCAAGTTTATTGTAGAACGAGCAGCATCATCAAGATCTGCAACATTTACAATTTTAACACCCGTATTTGGATAGTTCACCTTACCTTTAGTTTCCAATTGCTTTGCGATAGATTGTGCATCATTAATTGGAATTGCAAAGGCCATACCTTCCACATTATCCATATCTATTTTTAACGATGCAATACCAACAAGTTTCCCATTTCTATCAATAACAGCCCCACCTGAATTACCAGGGTTAACCGGAGCGTCCATTTGAAATGCATTCATCAGCACGTCATATTGATTGTCTTTATCAATATCTACCGGAACATGTCTATTTAACCCGGATATAATACCATCAGATACACTACCTTTAAAGTCATTTCCTAGTGGATTGCCGACAACAATAATAGGTTCACCTAGTACAAGTGTACTTGAATCACCCAATTTCATCGGTTTTACATCTTGATTACCCTTCACTTTTGCTTTGATTACTGCAATATCTGAAAATTTATCAGAACCGATTACTTTACCAATTGTAATCTTATCATTACCATATGTAATTTTTTGCTCTTTTTTATTTCCAACAACATGCGCATTGGTTAAAACATAAATAGAGTCGTCCACTTTTTTGTAGACGACACCTGAACCAAGTTCATTTTGTTTATCCGCTTCCTGTGTTTCCTTATCTGCAGATGAGTCTCCACTTGATGTATCGTTATCTACTGTTACTACCGAATGAATTGCATTATTGGCATTTTTCATTGTTGCTGTATAAGTTTTATTATCATCTTTATTACTTTGGAATATACTATCTTTCGTCTTACCACTTTGATCAACATTATAGAATATTGCATTTATTAATGTAAGTACAAGTATAACTGCAACTACAATTAATATTTGAGCCCAATATGTTTTAAAGAAATGTTTAATCTTTGTTGACGCATTCTGATGTTGTTTGCCTTCATCTCTTTGTGATGTATTTTGAGCTGAATTGTAACGATAGTCTTTCTCATCATCAACATATTTATTCACGCGATGTTTTTGTGCTTCTTCCGAATAGAAATAATCTTGCTGTTTATCTGTAGCAATAGCTGCACTTTCTTTTTTATTATCTGTTGTTGTATAATCAGTTTTTGCTTTATTAGTTGTTGTTTTATCATGTGTTGTTTTATCATGTGCAGTTGTCTCTGGTTGATCCTTTTCTTTACCATCACGCTCTGCATCATTATATTGAGCTTTAGAATGATGTGGTTGTTGATTTCCATTTGACATTAAATGTTCTTCTTTAGGATTTTTATTCGTCTTTCCGTCATGAATATTTTTATCAGTTCTTAATTTCTGCTGTTTCTCATTTGAAGACTGCGCTTTAGACTCTGATGCTAGTTGCTCAGAAGATTTATTTTTTGCATCTTCTTCCTGCTTTGAAGGCATATCTATATCCTTTGCGTCAGCTTGAGTTTCATTCTGCTTAGCAGCTGCTATTGCTTGTTGTTGCTGAATTTCTTCTTGAGTTAACTTCTCAATTCTTGCTTTCCTTAAATTATCTTTCACGCGCTCTTCATTATTTTTGGCAAGCTTTTGTTCCTTCGCTGCCTGTTCCTTTTGCTCTTGCCGTTCTTGTTGAAGACGTTGTTCCCGCTCTTCATTGTGAAAGTATTCCCTTCTTTTCCGACCATATTTGGCTTTTGGGATGACATGTTTTTTATTGTTCGCCATCATAATTCCCCCTAAAACTACATATACCTTATCTTTCTATTATGCCATATTAAAATTAATATTTCTTCTTTATTTTGTTTTATAAAAGTAGATTTAATTTGATTATAATCACTTTCGGCATAATTTTCTAACTAAGTGAACATAATTTTAAAAATAACGTTAATTTCTATACCCTACATGCTTACCACTTTGTTCATCTAATTATGTATTATTTTTATAAAATTTCATCCTGGATACTCCAACTATAGATAAATCTAACATTGTGAATTCTATTTATAAAATCCACGGCTATATTCTTGTGTATTTGTCATAAATTGTATCGATTGTATATTATTGAGAAACGCCTATGTACAACATATAAAATTTAGAGACCTCTATACAAAGTATATGATGATTGTTACAAAATATTGTCCTAAGTTTCCCAACAAACTAGTTATTAATAAAAAAACAACCCAAAAGAATACATCTCTTGGGTTGACACTTTACTAGTGCGATACTCTATATCCACCATTATTATATTAGTTATTTTTTTTGTTTTTTCTTAATGAAGTTAACCAACCGATAATTACCAATAGAATCATGACACTCCAGAAAATAGATTGCCATAATGCTGTATGTGGAAACTCTTCTGGCAAGATTTTTATATCAGGATGTGATAAGACCATGATAACTAATTTAATACCTACCCAGCCTACGATGGCAAAGGCAGCACCTTCTAAACCAGGATATTTATTCAACAAGTTAACAAACCATGATGCTGCAAATCTCATAATTACAACACCGATCATACCACCTAAGAACATAACGATGAATTGACCTAAATCAAGCCCGCCAAAATGAATACCAACCTTTGGTAATGTAACAGCAATTGCAAGGGCTGCTAACATCGAATCAATCGCAAAGGCAATATCAGCAAATTCAACTTTAAGTACTGTACCCCAGAATTCCTTTGGACTGGCTTTCTTTTCCTCACCATCTTCATCATAATGATGATCGTCGCCACCTTCTTGTTCGTGACTATCTTTAGCTTTAAAGAAGGCGACTAAATTCTTAATTGACATGTAGATTAAGTAAATTGCGCCTAGTGCTTGTATCCACCAGAAGTGAGCAATAATACTGATTAAGAATAATGAAATAAAACGGAAAATCAATGCACCTAATAAACCATAAAATAATGCTTTCTTTCTTTGTTCAGGCGGTAAATGCTTTACCATCACAGCCATAACTACGGCATTATCCGCAGCCAACAAGCCTTCTAAGAAGACTAATACGATTAATACCCACGAATATTGTAAAATCAAACTCGCATCCATCTTTGTACAACTCCCTTTTAAATTTAAGCATAAAAATAGAGACCTAAGCTAAGTCAGTGCAAATCCCAAGATATTAATTGTTTATTTTAAAATAAAAAATAGCACAAAAAATAAAAACGATTTCACTTATAGCAAAGGTCTCACTCGACAACAGCTGTTGCCCACCTTACCGGAAAATTAAACTGACTTAACATTATACAGTCGTTTATATGATACATGCTCATTTATCCATAACATATATCTACGACATTATACCAATAACTGAATGAGTTACGGTTCGATGCTAAACCAATCATCTTCGTAATGACGATAAGATGACTCTATTTATAAACAGGTTAACAATATGCACCAATAATAGACGAAATATCATTAATTAAGCTGTTTAAATATAACAGTTGAGTTACTCCCCTCTGACCACAAAGTCATAGGTATTCTATTGATAAACGTATTATACACAAATTTTAGAATTATAACAAACTATATAATTTTACATCTGGGAACTTTTCTTCAAACCATCTAGTTGCAAATTCATTTTCAAATAAAAATACAAAATTATCATAAATGTCTTTTACTAAAATTGAACGAGAAGTACTCATATTATCTTTGATGGCATCTTCATTTTCAATCCAACGTGCAATCTTCTGACCAACTGGTTCCATTACAACATCAACATTATATTCATTCTTCAATCGATGTTCGAAAACTTCAAATTGCAATTGACCAACAGCACCTATAATAATTTGATTAGTGTGTAATGCTTTATAGTATTGTATCGCACCTTCTTGAACTAACTGCTCAATTCCCTTATGGAAGTGCTTCTGCTTCATGACATTTTTCGCCGAAACTTTCATAAATAATTCAGGTGTAAATTGTGGTAAGTCTTGGAAGCTGAATTTTTGATTGCCGCCCACAATAGTATCTCCGATTTGGTAGTTACCAGTATCATACAAACCGATAATATCTCCTGCAACAGCATGGTTTACTGTTTCTTTATCATCAGCCATAAATGAAGTTGAACGCGTTATCTTTTGTTTTTTCTTCGTTCTCTGTAATGTAACATCCATACCACGTTCAAACGCACCACTTACTACTCGCATAAACGCAATTCTATCACGGTGTTTTGGATCCATATTAGCTTGGATTTTGAAGATAAATCCTGCAAAATCTTTATCAAATGGACTTACTTCAACATCTTCGTTTGTTTGACGTGCATTTGGCATAGGTGCATGATCTACATAAGCATTCAAGAAATTTTGAACACCGAAATTAGCCAAAGCTGAGCCAAAGAATACCGGTGTTAAGTCTCCTTTTAATAATGCTTCATTATCGAATGTTTCTCCTGCTTCTTCGACTAACATCAACTCTTCAATCGCTTGTTCGAAGGCACTATCTTGAGTAATTGAATGTGCTTCTTCTAATTCATAATCATCATTTAAATGTAAAATATTTTCTTCATCTCTAAATGGTTCAATTGTACGTGATTCACGATCGATAATACCAAAGAAGTTTTGCCCCATTCCCACAGGCCAATTCATTGGATATGTTTCAATATTTAATGTAGATTCAATTTCGTCTAGTAATTCAAATGGTTCTTTACCGACACGGTCTAATTTATTGATAAAAGTAAAAATAGGAATACCACGCATTTTACAAACTTTAAATAACTTTAGCGTTTGTGGCTCAATCCCTTTCGCACAGTCAATTACCATGACTGCGCTATCTACTGCCATAAGTGTTCTGTACGTATCTTCTGAAAAATCTTCGTGACCAGGTGTATCTAAGATATTAATCTTGTAATGATCATAGTCAAATTGCATTACTGAACTTGTTACCGAAATTCCACGTTCTTGCTCTACTTTCATCCAGTCACTTGTTGCAAACTTCCCACTTTTTTTACCTTTAACTGTTCCAGCTTCTCTAATCGCGCCACCGAATAACAATAATTTCTCAGTCAACGTTGTTTTACCAGCATCTGGATGAGAAATGATTGCAAAGGTTTTTCTTGATTCAACTTCTTCCTTAATACTCATTTATAATCTCCTTTAATTCTCAATTATCCATTGAATAAGGTCATCAGCAATACGACTCGCCGTCTCCTCATCTAATAACGTAAATAAGTGTATCACAATTTCTTCCTTTAATTCATCCTCATTTAAAGACATATCTATCTCTAGAGACCAATTTAAATCAGGCAACGCAATCATGTAACATTGCCCGACTTTATTATCATATATATAGACATGTGATTTTATGTCATTATATTGTATATTTTTAACCTTCAACAGGTCCACCACCAAATTTTTTATACGCTGCTTCTAAACCAATTAAATCATCACGATGTGGTACTTTAACATGTCCAGGCATAATTTGATATGGTTCACGTCCTTTAGATGCTAGTACTACTGTGTCACCTGGTTCTGCAATTTCAATCGCATGTCGAATACCTTCTGCTCTGTCTTCAAATTCAATATAATTATTGTGTGTTGCGCCCTTTGCTAACTCAGCGGTTAATTTTTTAGGGTCATCGTTTGCTGGATTATCCGGTGTGAAGATGACATAATCAGCACGGCAAGCAACACGGCCCATTTCTGGTGTCTTTGTCATATCTCGTTCACCGGCCATGCCACATAAAAAGATTAATCTTTGCTTAGCAAATGGTTTAACAGCATCAATTAATTTATCCATACCATCAGCTGTATGTGCATAATCAATGATTAAATCAATTGGTAGTTCTGGATCTAGAACTTCTAAACGACCTTCAACAGGTTCTAAATTTTCAACTGCTTCAATAATGTCTTGCATCGCAATACCTTTACTCCATACAGCGATAATTGCAGCCATAATATTTGAAACATTAAAGCGACCCACATATGGTGATTTTACAACTTTAGTTCCCTCAGGTGTTACAAAGTCAAAAGTCACACCTTGTAATGATTCGATAATATTTTGTGCTTTAAACTGTGCATCATTTTCAATACCATAAGTAAATGTTTCAAATGGTGTTACAGTTCTCAAATAATCTGAGAATGTATCATCATTATTCAAGATTGCAAATTTTTCTCTGGATAAATCCTCACCTAATTGACTAAATAATAAAGATTTAGCATGACCATATGCTTCCATCGTACCGTGAAAGTCTAAATGATCTTGTGTTAAATTTGAAAAGATAGCAACATCAAAATCTACACCACTTAAACGTCCAAGTGATAATCCATGACTTGAAACTTCTAAAGTCATTGCTTCAGCACTTTTTTCAACCGCTTCGTTTATCTTTTTTGTTAGTGCAACAGTTTCGGGAGTCGTATTTGCACCTTTCGTTTTATCTTCATTAATTTGAAAGCCATTGGTACCTAAATAAGCACTATTTTTTCCAAGCTTTCTATAAATATGATGAATCATTGTTGCTATAGAAGTCTTACCATTTGTACCCGTCACACCATAGGTAACAAGTTGCTTACTTGGATATTGATACAATAAATTAACCAATAAACTTGCAACTCTTAACGTATCTGGAACTACCACTTGTGTTACATCACCTGATAAATCTAAAGTTCTATTTACCACAACAATTTGGCAGCCATTATCAACAACATCTTGACAAAATTTATGACTATCGACTGTATAACCCTTGGAAGCTACAAATATACTACCTGTTGTTGCAGTTCTTGAATCTGTAGTAATATCATCTACCGCTCTATTTAATGTTCCTTTGACTTGTTTTACTTTAATTTTTTCAAATAACACATTCGCGTCCAACTTTAATCGCTCCTTTATTTCCAATACTACTATTATACACATTTTCGTTTTATTTTATAGAATCTAATAGTTACTCTCTTAAAGTTAAAATATAATGCTAATAATTATCGTTCACAATATTCAATTGATTCTATAGATTGAATTTGTACGATATACTAATAATATTAACTTTGTATGTTATCCATGTTAATTTTTCTTATAATATTTCTTAATTCCACTTATACATGGCATATAATCTCACTTTAGTGGTATGGGTAATGTATAAAACAATATAATTTCTATGCTATATAAACTCATGATTCAGTATGAATTATTTCATATCGTAAAGTAAAATGATATAATCTTTAATTATTGTGTTTTTTCTTTCGCATGATAAAAAAATGCGTTAAACTTAGCATGAGATAAATTATACTATTGGAGGGTGGCTATTAATGGTTACTCAAAATAAAAAAATATTGATTATTACTGGCTCATTTGGTAATGGTCATTTACAGGTGACGCAAAGTGTCGTAAATCAATTTAATGAAATGAATCTAGACAATTTAACTGTTATTGAACACGATTTATTTTTAGAAGCTCACCCAATTCTGACTTCTATATGTAAGAAATGGTACATTAATAGCTTTAAATATTTCAGAAAAATGTACAAGGCATTTTACTATAGTCGCCCAGACCAAATAGATAAATGTTTCTATAAGTATTATGGACTAAATAAATTGATTAACCTGTTATTAAAGGAAAAACCTGATTTAATCTTATTAACTTTTCCTACACCAGTCATGTCAGTACTCACAGAACAATTCGATATGAATATTCCTATCGCAACTGTTATGACTGACTATCGCTTACAGAAGAACTGGATTACCCCACATTCACAAAGATACTACGTAGCAACAGATGAGTTGAAGAGTGAATTTATGGATATTGGTGTTCCAAGAGAACAAATTAAAGTTACAGGTATTCCGATTTCAGATAAATTTGAACAAGATATTGATAAAGCAACTTGGTTACGTCAGAACAACTTAGATCCAGATAAACCAACAATCTTAATGTCGGCAGGTGCATTTGGTGTATCTAAAGGTTTTGATCAAATGATTCAAGAAATACTTGAAAGCAGTCCTCATTCACAAGTCGTGATGATTTGTGGTAAGAGTAAAGAACTTAAACGTTCATTATCAGCAATATTTAAAGATTATGATAATGTTTTAATTCTTGGTTATACCAAACATATGAATGAATGGATGGCTTCGAGTCAACTTATGATTACTAAGCCAGGTGGCATTACGATTTCTGAAGCATTAACACGACAAATTCCAATGATTTTCTTAAATCCAGCACCAGGTCAAGAACTAGAGAATGCACTCTACTTTGAGCAAAAGGGATACGGCCGCATTGCAGAAACACCCGAAGAAGCGATTAAACAAGTTGCAGCTTTAACTAATACACCTACAGCTTTAGCTTCAATGTCGCAAGCAATGAATGATTCACGTATACCTTATTCTACGTATAAATTATGTATAGATTTATTAGACTTAATTGACCATTCATCTCGTTATGAGGATGTTTACGGAAAGGTTCCTTTATATGCAAAGCTCTTCGTTAAATAAAAATGGCATTTCTAAAAATTTCATAATTATGTTAATCATTCTATTTTTGATGGAATTTGCGAGAGGTATGTACGTGTTAAGTTACCTATCGCTGTTACCAACAGCAACGTCAATAGCGGTAGGTATAACATCTACTGCTATTTCTATTCATTTTATTGCTGATGCTGCAACCAATTTTGTGATAGGATTTCTCTTAAAGCGTTTAGGTGCAAAGCTCGTATTAACACTAGGCTTTTTATTAGCCTTTGTCAGCTTATTCTTAGTTATATGGTTCCCTACTGCTCCAATTGTATTAATACTTAGTGCTGTTTTACTCGGTATTGCGGTCAGTCCAATCTGGGTGATTATGTTGGCTAGTGTAGATGAGAACCATCGCGGTAAACAGATGGGTTATGTATACTTTTCATGGTTATTAGGTTTACTTGTCGGAATGGTTGGAATGAATATTATATTTAAATTCCACCCTACACAATTCGCCTTTTTAATGTCATTTGTCGTATTAATCGCTTGGATTCTATATTATTTTGTAAAAATCAGATTAACAAACTATAATACGCGTCCAGTAAAGCAACAAGTTGGTCAAATTGTAAATGTAACCAAGAGACATTTACTACTATTTCCTGGTATTTTATTACAAGGTGCGTCAATTACGGCGTTAGTACCAATCTTACCTACATATGCAACTAAAGTGGTAGGCGTTTCTACTGTTGAATATACTTTAGCTATCGTCTTTGGTGGTATTGCTTGTGCATTTTCAATGTTGTTTTTATCAAAGATTATTGATAATAATGGACACAAATTTATGTATAGCATGATCTTTGGTGGATTTTTACTTTATACATTGATGATATTTGCACTATCTTTAATTACAAATATTTACCTTGTATGGATTTTAGCAGTATTTATTGGTTTAATGTATGGTTTATTGTTACCAGCTTGGAATACATTTATGGCAAGTCACATTCATCAAGAAGAACAAGAGGAAACATGGGGTGTATTTAATAGTATTCAAGGTTTCGGCTCTATGATTGGTCCAATTGTCGGTGGATTGATTACAGAATTCACTAAATCTGTTAATAACACATTTTATTTCTCAGCGTTCGTCTTTTTATTCCTAGCCATTTTCTATGGTGTTTACTTTATTAAAGTTAGAAAAGCACAGCGTGATTAAATATAGCTTGGATTATCACAATCCATTTTCCACATAAGAGTTAGTTCGCATATTGCGGATTAACTCTATTTTTTATATTAATAACTTACATATTGTTATTCGCTCCATTTATTAATTGTATTTACTTCGAAAATCTAATTTTCGAAAATGGATTATACTTCTACTTTCAATATTTTGATTTTAATTATTGAATAAAATCAAAAAAAGATGGCCCCTATCTATATAACAATAGAGACCATCAGTCATTGAGCACCATAATATATTAACTGGTACTATTTTTAATTCCTAAATATAACAAGTAAACGTTGATTAACAATTAATGGGCTTTAGATTAAGCTAAATTAAAGCTTTCTAGTAACTTCCATTTTTCTTCTTTTTCCTCATAATAAACTAAAGAAAGTTGTTCAATCGTTTCTTTATAATCAATTCCCGCAAGTTTTAATTGACCGTAAATATCTTCAAATTCTTGGCTTGTAAGTCCTTGAGCAATCGTAAAGTGAGGCACAAATGGATGATCTGCTACACCATAAAAATCGCCTTTATTAAACTGATTGAATAATTTTTCAAGCGCTTCTGTTTTTTGTACTTTAAAATAAATGACATTCGTTGTAGGAGCAAAACTAGATGCCTTTGTAGCATGTACCTCTACAGCTGGAATACCTTCAAGTCTAGATTTAATGACATCCTTTACAGACTCTAATTCACTATCGTCTATTTCAAATTGCCCCTTAATCGTAATATGCGGCATAATTGTCGCATAATGGTTATCATAACGTTTACGATATGCATTTACCTCATCTTGAAATGCTTTCGACGGAATTAATGCCAATCCTAAAATCATTTAAATTCCTCCTTTGTTTAACATACTTTCATTATATCAAATTTTCTAAAAATTCGTTACTTTAAACTAAATTTACTTCAGATAATTAAAAAGAAATATTATCTGATAAAAAATAAATTAGTAAATCGTCTAAGTAATGCTTCCACGATTTCCATCTATGGCCGCCATCGAATTCGAAATAATGATATGTAACACCAGATGTTGCAATAAGTTGATTTAATTCACGGTTCGGCGTTAAAAAATCAGCTCGCTTACCAGTTGTTGGTAATTCAAAATCATCTTCCTCAAGCCCTACAATGTGCCATATAGTAAGCTGTTCTTGAAATTGACAACGGTCAAACATTGTAGTTATAACCTCATCATGTTGCGGACTTAACATACCTACTTGACTAAATACCCTAGGATACGATAATGCAGTCATTAATGCGACACTTCCAGCTAAACTATCGCCTAATAATATGCGACTATTACCCACTTTAAATGTCGGAAATGTTCGATCTATAAATGGCAATATTTCATTTGCAACAGCTTTCACAGTTAATGGCGTTCTAGCACCTTGTGGATGAAATTCAGCACGGCGTTTGTCCACATCTTCATAATGAAAACCAACAAATATAGCACGTTCAACTTTATTTTCTGCTCTTAATTGCTCATATGTTCGATGAATTCTACCAAAACTAAAAAAGTCCAAACCATCAAAACAAAATACAACCTTATATTTAAAAAGTTCAGTAAAGTCCTTAGGTAAATAAATCGATAACGTGACATCTCTTTCTAATATTTCACTTGGAAATTCTATTTTATTAATGTTTCCCGGTTGAAATTCATACATAAATTAAGCGCCCCCTAGTTGTCTTAATGACATTGTACCAAGAGACGCAATTTTTTAAAATAATTCGCTTTATATTTTATTAGTATTAGTTCTATGACTTAATATTCTCTTCTTCTTTCAAGCGTTTCGGATAATCATGCAACCAAAATGTAGCTTGCGGTAACTTTTTAGGGTCAGGTTTATAAATTGCCATTTTGCCTGAACCCAGTTGTTTTTTCTGTTGTTCATAGTCTTTAAGTGCATTGATAGCAGGTTTATGCAATATCCAAATCGCAATGATATTCAACCATGCCATCATTCCGACACCTAAATCCCCCATCATCCATGCAATATCTGCCGTCTTAACTGCACCATAAATCGTTGCAACAATCAGTACAATTCTTGTGACATTAATCCAGAAGAAACTAAAGTTTTTTGAACGCTTTCTAGTTAAATATGAAATATTAGTTTCAGCAATATAGTAATATGCCAAAATTGTCGTAAATGCAAAGAAGAACAATGCACAAGCAATAAAATATGAACCTATACCTGAAAATGCTGGATCGAAGTGATAACTACCACCTTGGAATGCTTTATCGATACCAGCTTGTGCATACATTGCAGTTCCTGAGTAATCCTTATCTCCATTAGACATTTCAACAAAAATACCATTATCTTTAATTAAATTAGACTTATCTGTTGTCTCACCATTATTACTAGATACATTATACGTACCAGATAACAAAATAATTAATGCAGTAGCTGTACATACAAATAATGTATCAACATATACTGAGAATGCCTGAACTAATCCTTGTTTAGCTGGATGCGATACTTCCGCAGCTGCTGCCGCATGTGGGCCAGTACCTTGACCAGCTTCGTTAGAATAAAGTCCCCTTTTAACACCAATTTCAATCATTGCTCCAAAAATTCCACCAAATGCTGCTTGTAAACCAAATGCTGATTTAAAGATAAGTGCAAATAACGCTGGAACTTGCTCTATGTTTAAAAAGATAATAATAACTGCCATTAAAATATAAGCTATTGCCATAAAAGGTACGATTGCTGTTGCTGCATTCGCAATCCATTTTATTCCACCAAATATAATGAGACCTAAAATAATTGCAAGCACGATAGCTATAATCCAAGGTTGGATATTAAATGCATTCTTCATCGAACTAGCTATTGCATTGGATTGTACACCCGGTAAAAGTAAACCAACGGATACAACCGTTACAACAGCAAATATTAAACCATATATTTTGCCCATTTTCCCCTTAATCCCTGATTCAATATAAAATGCTGGACCTCCACGGTATTGGCCCTTTTCTTCGCGTTTATAAATTTGACCTAACGTTGATTCAATAAATGCACTACTCGCACCTAAGAACGCCGTAGCCCACATCCAAAACACTGCACCTGGACCACCTATAAATATAGCTGTCGATACCCCAACGATGTTACCTGTTCCGACACGTCCAGCTAGTGATAATGCAATCGCTTGGAAACTTGAAATACCCGTTGGTGATTTCTCACCATGAAACATCAATCTAATCATTTCCTTAAAGTGACGCACTTGGAAAAAGCGCATCATCAAAGAAAAAATAATCCCCGTTAATAATAATCCGTAAACTAATGGCTTGCTCCACACAATATCATAAATCCAAGTAAGAAAACTTTCGAACATAATGTATCCCCCTTATTGTACAATATGTAAAATGATATATTTTTACTCATTATACACGTGCAAAAAGTTCCTCGCAATGAATTTCTAAAGTTATTTTTTAATTATCTATAAAGTTAATAAACACTAATTTATAATCATTTTATCGTATTATAGTGTTAACGTAATACTGCTATAAAGAAACGTTGAAGTAAATATAATTAAATCTTTAAATAAAGACTATACTGTAGCTTATCTTCTTTATTTACCATTAAGTTTTATCTTTTGTTCTCTCTATTTATGATATATACTGAAAAGTACTTCAATTAAAGTTAAATTTAGGAGGAACTGCCCCATGCTAAATAAGGTATGGTTTAGAACAGGTATCGCGCTATTAATCCTGTTTCTACTTATTAAACTAGCAATGGAAGTCCATAGCGTCTTTACTCCATTTATTGTGATTATTCAGTCAGTATTGATTCCTTTCTTACTGAGTGGATTTCTATTCTATGTTTGTTTACCATTTCAAAAGTTATTGGAAAAATACAAAGTCCCTCGATGGGGAAGCATTTTAATCATCTTTATTGGTTTAATCATTATTATTAGTATTATTGTAGGTATCGTTGGTCCATTATTAATGGAGCAAATAGAGAATTTAATTAATCAAATTCCTACGTTACAACATGAGGTACAACATATTATTAATTTCTCTCTTGATCAGATGGAGAGACTACCATCAGATGTGACTGATCGAATCAATAAAATGGTACAAAATATGAGTGATAGCGTTGCAGATATCCTTTCAAACTCATTCACTTATATTACGTCATTCATTTCTACATTATTCTTACTCATAATGGTACCGTTTTTCTTAATCTATATGTTAAAAGATCACGAGAAATTCATTCCATTTATCGCAAAATTATTTAAATCTAATAGAAAGATTTTTGTTGTAGAATTGTTAAAAGATTTAGATAACACACTGAAATCTTATATCCAAGGTCAAGTTACCGTAAGTATTATCTTAGGAATCATTTTATACATCGGTTACACAATTGTTGGTTTAAATTACACATTACTATTAGTTATGTTTGCTTGTATTGCTAATATGATTCCTTTCTTAGGACCATGGATGGCATTTGCACCAGCAGCTATTATTGCTATCATCCAAAGTCCTGCAACATTTATTTGGGTTTGTATTATTACATTAATTGCTCAACAGTTAGAAGGTAATGTTATTACACCAAATGTTATGGGGAAATCATTAAACATTCATCCACTCACAATCATTGTAGTAATCCTTGCTGCAGGTAATTTAGGTGGCTTCACTTTAATCCTTGTAGCCGTACCACTTTACGCAGTGATTAAAACGATAGTCAGAAATATTTATAACTATAGACAACAAATCATCGATAAAGCAAACAGTGATGTCAAAGATTAACATTATGCTAAATCATTAAGTAATAAAGCTTTAATATTAAATAAGAGAGCTAACCCGTATGATTCAATACGGATTAGCTCTCTATTTTTTTAGATTTTTAGACTATGATGACAATCGATATATCCACTAATAAAAATATTCTATTAATTTTATATATTCAACCTTTGACTGTAACTCAATCTATTCTATGAAATTCTTTACTGTATCAAATTAAGCATAAAAAACTACTACCAAAGTAACAACACTTCAGTAGTAGTTTTTTATTGTTCAATCTTATATATTATTTAATACAGTGGAATCCGCTATCGACATGAATATTTTCACCCGTTACACCGCTAGATAAATCACTTAATAGATATGCAGCTGTTTTACCAACTTCTTCTTGATCTACGTTACGTTTTAATGGTGCGCGTTCTTCAATTTCTTTTAAAATTGTGTTAAATCCGCCAACGCCTTTAGCACTTAACGTACGAATTGGACCTGCAGAAATGGCATTTACTCGGATGTTATCTTCACCTAAGTCTAATGCTAAATAACGTACGTTAGCTTCTAAACTTGCTTTAGCTACACCCATAACGTTGTAATTTTGTACTGCAAATTCGCCACCTAAGTAAGTTGTAGCAACGATACTACCACCTTCAGGCATCAATTTCTTAGCTTCACGTGCAACAATTGTTAATGAATATGAACTGATGTCTTGTGCTAATAAGAAACCGTCACGAGATGTTTCAGTGAAACGACCACGTAAGTCTTCCATATTAGCAAATGCAATTGAGTGATACACGCCATCAATATGACCTACTTCATCACCAATTTTTGAGAAACCATTAATAACATCTTCATCATTTTGAACATCAATTTGGAAGATATGATGTTCTTTTTGATTTAATTGATCAACAAGCTTTTCTAACTCTTTACGGCTACGTTCTTTTCGATATGTAAATACTAATTTCGCACCAAGTTGATCTAATACTTTAGCTACACCAAAACCAATACTACGCTTATTAGCGATACCCATAATAACATATGTTTTATTTTCTAAATTAAACATGATATAACTCCTTTTGAAAATATTCAATTTAAACTGGTTCGAGATAATGAATAATGGTGCCCACTCGATACCAATTTCAATACTCTTTATTTTAACATTGGTTATATTATTTGAACAATTTATTTTACTAACATTGTGCTTAGATATACTTAAATTATTTCACCACATAAAAAAACAATGACCTAAAGCAATTGCTTTAGACCATTGTCTTCTATCATTAGTAATATAATTCTAATTCTCGTTTCAATTCATCTACATATTCTTTAGAACCTGTAACAATTAATCTATCTCTATAACGTAATTGAGTATCTCCATGTGGAACAATTGATTCATTGTTACGTATAATGCGCACGAAGATAATATCGCCATCGAATGGGAAATTACGTAATTGAATTTGATCGTATTGATGATTTAACATGGCAATTTCATATAATGATGTCTCAACATTACTTAAGAGATTAAGCATGTTAGGCGTTTCAATTAAACCTTTTAAGAGAATCTTATTACTCATATAACTACTAAAGACTTCGATACCTTGTTTCTGTAATGTTTCATCTTCAGAACTTGACTCTAGACGACAAATTACACGTTTGACACCTTTCGCTTTAGCCATTAATGCGACTTTACGGTTAATGGCATCATCATTTGTCGAACAAACAACGATATTACGAGAGAATAGACCTAGTCGCTCTAATAATTCTTCCTCATAATCTGCAATTTCTATCATAGATATTGCATCAGATAGTTTACGCTTATCGCTAAGGTCGTTTCTATAATAAAGCGAAACTTGATATAGCTGTGATGATAAATTTTGAGCAATTGGAATCGTCAGTTGGTTCTTACCAATTAAGCTCACTTCAATTTGTCTTGTCGCTTCATCTGGTATTGGGAACATCTTTTTAAATACTATTGGCACAAATACACATGTAATTACTGCACTTAGTATTAAAATACCTGAAATTTCAGGAGAAATTGTTCCTAATTGTTCTGCAATTTTAGCAGATGCAATAACCAATGATAACGTAGATGTGAGTAAGAAGGCAGATGAAATTGTCGTCTTCATATCAAACCATCTACGTATATAAAATACTGGAATCAGCTTAGAAATTAAGAACGCAATTATTAAAAATGGAATAATTAATAATAATGACGGTTCTTTGATTAAAGTTGGGATATTTAAATCAACCCCGACCATGATAAAGAATATAGGAATAAAGAAACCATAACCAAATGAATCTAGCTTTTCAACCATATCTTCATCAGGTCCTAATAGTGATACGACGACACCTGCAAGAAATGCACCAAGAATGTTTTCTGCGCCAACACCTTCTGCTAATGCTACGAGCATAATGATCAATGCAAACACTGCACGTATACCAATTTGTGTCGTACCGTCCATTAATTTTTGCAAGAATTGGGCCTTCTTAAAGATACCACCCAATAAGTAAAAGATAATTGTAAATACAACCAAGCTACCTATTAACCAAAGTGAAGTGCTACCAGACGCATGTAAGGTACCATAGGCTGTAAGTAATATCATGGTTACTAAATCTGCTAAGACTGCAACGAGCAAAATAAATTGTCCAATTGTCGTTCTCATGATATTCATTTCTTTTAATGTTGGAACTACCACGCCAAGTGATATCGTTGAAATAATGATGACCATTAATAAGACATCATCAATCAATCCAAACCATTTAAACATGTATGCAAAAACAATTGAAATAATCATGATAAACATAAATACTACAAGTGCTAATTGTAAATGCCCCGGTTCTTTCTTTTTGCGTGTTCCTTCTTCTTGCTGTTCTCCACTTTTATCCTTTTTAAAAGCTTTAAAATCTATTTCCAATCCACTTAAAAACATTAAAAATATAAATCCTAATGTTGATAATATATTTAGCATTTCGTCACGTTCTACTAAATTTAAAAATGAGTGACCAATAACGATACCCATTAATATTTCTGCAACGACGACGGGTATAAATGTAATTCTAAGTCGATTTACTAAAATAGGTGTTAAAAATGCTGCTAAAACTACTACAACAAGTGATACGAATTCCATATAACCCCCCTATGTTAAATAAGACATAAATGATGTAGCTAATCCAAAATAGATTAACATACTAACAATATCATTAATTGTTGTTATAAATGGTCCACTAGCAACGGCTGGATCTATCTTCAATTTATTCATTACTAAAGGAATCATTGAACCAACTAATGTACCTACTGTCATTGCAATTGTCAAGCTTGATCCGACAATTATTGCTAAAATTGGTTGTCCATAAATAATCACAATGATAATACAGAGTAATATTGCACAAACCAAGCCACTTAAAAAGCCACTCCCTGCTTCACGTAAAGCAACCTTAAATTTACTTTCCTCATCAATTTCACCTGTTGAAATATTACGTACTGATACGGCTAATGATTGTGTCCCTGAATTCCCTGACATCCCGCTAATAATAGGAATAAATGCTGCTAGTAATGCAACCTTCGCTAATGTATCTTCAAATGAACCTAATATTGTTGCTGTAATCATGCCTAAGAACGTCAAGATGATTAACCACGGCAAACGTTTCGTTGCTGTTTTCAAAATAGAATCATTTGTCGCATCGACATCTGATACACCGGCTAAACGAGAGTAGTCTTCACTTGCTTCTTCATCCATAACGTCTAAGATATCATCGATAGTGATAATCCCTAACAAATGATCTTGATAGTCGACAACTGGCATTGCGATAAAGTCATAGTCTCGCATCTTCTGTGCTACATCCTCTTGGTCGTCAGCAGCATTAGCACTAATGACACGTTCACTCATAATGTCTTCGATATAAGCATCATTTTCTGCAACAATCAAATCTCTCAGTGATAACACACCAGCTAATTGTTTATCATCATTGACAGTAAATATAACGTAAATTGTTTCAGCATCCGGAGCCTGTTCTTTAACATGCATCAATGCTTCCTTTACTGGCATTGTTGCTTTAAGCGAAATATACTCGGTAGTCATGATACCACCGGCAGTATCTTCTTCATAATGTAATAACGCTTTGATTTCCTTAGCGTCCTCACGATTCATCAATGTCAGTAAACTGACGACCTTTTGCTTAGACAATTGGTTCATAATATCAACGGCGTTATCATATGACATATCCTCTAACACTTTACTCGCATATGTAGCATCCATCGTATCAAACAATGCTTCATAATCTTCTTCATCAATTTCTAGTTGTTCGAAGAAATCTGCAACCTCTTCTGGCGATAATACTTCATAGATTCGTTGACGAATATCATCATCACTGTCTTCAAAATATTCACTTTGTTCATAGTTGTGCATTGATAAAAATTCTTCTCTAAACGCGTCAATCTGATTCTCATGTAGTAATCGATCGAGTAAATCTTTATCATATACCTGTTCGTCCTCTAAAGTGATTGAATCTCTTTCATTTGCCATATTCACACCTCCATGAATGATTAAATTATAGCATATTAAATTTTGTTTCTATTGTGTCATATTGATCAATTACTTCAATTTTTTGGTTTGTTATTGGATGTATAAATGAGACTTTTTTACATCCTAATAATTGATGATTATATATATCCTGTTTTCCACCATACAAATCATCACCGACTAACGGGTGTCCTATATATTGAAAATGAACACGAATTTGGTGCGTTCTACCAGTTAACAATTGGACCTCACATAAGCTATATTGTGATTTAACCTTTAATCTTTGAAACATTGTTTGTGCATACTTTCCAGAATCATGAACATGACGTTGAATGATACTATCTGGGTGCCTCGCAATGGGCGCTTCTATCATGCCCTGTTGTTTCACTTTCCCATGACAAACACAAATATATCGTTTATCTATAGACGTTTGCGACATTAAATGATGAATATAACCGTGTTTAGCAATAATTACAATGCCTGAGGTATTTCGGTCTAAACGTGTGACTATATGTGGTGTTAACTCGAGGGAATGTTGTTGAAAATAGCTCAACACTTGTTCTACCAAACTTTTATGTTTATGGTCTCTAGAAGGCGCACAATTTTGCTCTGTTGGTTTAGATATAATAAGCAAATATTCGTCTTCATACAAAACAGTAAGTGCTTTATCATAAGGCACTAAATTAGCACTAGGTTGCTCTTTGGGTAATTGAATGCATAAGCTATCACCTTCCAAGAGTTTGTGTCTAACGGTTACTAGTTGTCCATTAACTAATAAAGCGCCATTACGTTTAATGGCGCTTATACTTTTCTTTGAAAAATCATTATTTTGTAAAAAAGCTTTAACTGTTTCGTGATGACGAATATGAAAGTTAAATTCCATTATTCATCTTCTCCACTAGAAATAAATGAATCATGAACCCTTTTCCAGAATGGGAAAGGTCTAAATCTTGCAAATCTTACCTTTTCATTAGCAACTCGAAATTGTATTGCATTTACATTTTTATGTTTGATACTCACATGATCAATAGACGTCAATATTGTATCGTGATTAACTGGTGTAATTAAACAAGTATGATGCTTTGGCAATACTAAAGGTGAACCTACTGTTCTAAACACTCTATTGTTAATAGAAGCAATTTCGGCAATTTGCATTGCTTCTAATGATGGGTGGATTAATGCACCACCTAAAGCTTTGTTATAAGCTGTTGAACCTGATGGCGTTGACACACATAAACCATCACCTCTAAAGCGTTCAAATTGATTACCACGTATATTAACGTCTACAACTAAAGTAGAGCCATTTTCAGTCTTCATCGTTGCTTCATTCAATGCTAAATAACGTGTTTCATATCCGTTATCATTATAACGTACGATAATCTCGAGCAATGGATATTCTATCACTTGGAATTCAGAATTGTTTATTTCTATGATTAACTTTTCAACCTCGTGAGGAAGCCAATCAGCGTAAAAGCCTAAATGTCCAGTATGTACACCGACAAAGGCACATCGAGACAACATATGGCTATATTGATGGAATGCTTGAAGTAAAGTCCCATCACCACCAACTGAAATAACAATTTCAGGATTATCTGGATCTTCAACCATTTGGAAATCTTTCATATGATTAATCATTTTATGCTTTAATGCATTTGATTTCGAATCACCTTTAGATAAAATTGTATATCGCAAGATTGCACCTCTCTAGTTATCATTTTGCTTTTTTGCGCGCTTTTTAGAATAATATTTTTGCGCTTCTTGAATTTCTTCTTTGATTTCTGACATTTCTTCATCTAGTAAAAATGCTGCCTCGGCTGCTCTCTCTAATCGATGTTGGATTTCAGGTGGATAATCACCATCATATTTATAACGCAAGGTATGTTCTATCGTTGCCCAAAAATTCATCGCCAATGTTCTAATTTGAATTTCCGCTAAAATCTTTTTCTCCCCTTGTAAAGTTTCAATCGGATATTCAATTATGACATGAAATGAACGATAACCACTTTGCTTTGTATTACTAATGTAATCACGCTCTTCTACGACTTTAAAGTCTTGTCGTTGTCTCAATAAATTGACTACGACATCAATGTCATCGACAAATTGGCACATTAAGCGCAAACCAGCAATGTCATACATTTCCTCATGCAATCGATCAAAAGGAATGCCACGTTTATTTGCTTTATCAATGATACTTGTCATTGGTTTGACTCTACCTGTGACAAATTCAATTGGCGATGCATTATCATCAACCTCATATTGTTTTCTAAGGCCCTTTAGTTTCACTTTCAATTCATCGACTGCTTGTTTATAGGGCGACAAAAATTGATCCCATTGATTCATTGTGCCTCACTCCGCTTCACTCTAATTCGAAAGTCTCTTCAACAACGGAAACAAACTCCTTACCATAATTTGAATTACCTTGGATATTATCCAATATGTAATTGAATTCTCTTTCGAAATGTTCTAATTCTAAATCATCATTAACTATAATCTTTTTACCCTTATTTTCATGTAACATCGACCAAGTTTCTTGTACAAAGATTAGATAGGAATACGATTGCCCATCATCTAAAATATACGCAAAACTATAATTATCACTGTCAACAAGCATTTGTCCAGCTTCCTGTAAACCTTCTGTTGACGCTTCTGTATAACAATTTATACTATCCTCTGTTACTTTAATCTCATTTACATATATACGCATGCTTGTTCCTCCTTATTCCCCACTATTTTAACATAATTTGAAGTTACATAACACGTTACATGACTACTCAAATATCATCAACCGATGTTCGCTATTAAATTATTTTTCAAAATAATGCACTTCAATTTAAATTATTCGCTCTGTAGTTTAAAATTAATACATTAATTGCCTAAACTTAGGAGTGTATATATTGTCAACGAATAATGAAATTGAATTTAAACAACTTTTGTCGCAAACAGAATATCAACAAATTTACGACACGTATTTTAAAGGAATTATTCCTTTTAGCCAAACGAATTATTATATTGATACCCCAGATTTCCAATTAAAAGCACATAAATCTGCCTTAAGAATTCGTGTTAAAGCCGATTATAATGAAATGACTTTAAAGGTCCCAGCAGAAGTTGGTTTAATGGAGTATAACTTTGAGACCTCTATTGTCCCACAGCTAGATAAAGTTATAACTCCAGATACAATACCACCAGACATTATAGAGCAACTTAAACAGATGGATATAACATTAGATGAATTAACTATCTTAGGAGCACTTACAACGAATCGTGTTGAAAGTAAGGTGTCAGATAATTTACTTGTACTTGATCACAGTAGCTATTTAGACCAAGAGGATTATGAATTGGAATATGAAGTGAGCGATTATAATCAAGGACTACAGAACTTCAAATCATTGTTAGAACAATTCAATATCCAACACCAAACACCTGATAATAAAGTCCAAAGATTCTTCTCACGCAAAGCAAAACTCAACGAAAAATAGTCAACACAATTGCCTAAAAGTCGAATTACTTCCAAATGTAAATATTCATGTTATATTAGTATTATATTAAGAGAACATGGTGATAATATGACGCAAACACCTTATGAAATTATAGGACAAGATGCCTTATATAACATGATTGATTACTTTTATTCACTCGTAGAAAAGGATGATAGGATTAACCATCTTTTTCCGGGAGATTTTAGTGAAACAAGTCGAAAGCAAAAGCAGTTTTTGACGCAGTTTTTAGGTGGACCGCCATTATATTCAGAAGAACATGGTCACCCTATGTTAAAAAGACGTCATTTAGATTTTAAAATTTCAAATTATGAACGTGACGCTTGGCTCAAAAATATGTATAGTGCAATACAACATGCACAATTGCCAGCAGGTGTCGGAGATTATTTATTTGAAAGATTACGTTTAACAGCAAACCATATGGTAAATTCCGAAATTTAATTGTAGGTGAAAAAAACATGACTGAAGAACTAAAATTGATACATGCTAATAGTCGTGAAGATGCAAATCTTTCACCTGTGAGTAAAATAGAAATTTATTCATTTTTCGATCCATTTAGTAAAGAATGTTTTAAACTATCTGCAATACTCTCAAAACTGAGAATTGAATATAAGCAATATGTCAGCATTAGGCATATACTTAACCCTTCATTACGTGTTTTGACAAAGTGCCAAGCACAAAGTACATCAGACTTAGACAATATTGCACTATCTTATAAAGCTGCCGAATTACAAGGTAGATTACGTGCAGAACGCTTTATTCATCTTGTACAAAATGAAATCATCCCTAAGCGAGACATCATCACAGAATCTATGGTTAATAATTGCATTACCAATGCCGGCCTCGACTATGAGGTATTCAAGGAAGACTTACACAATAGTTGTCTTAAAGAAAGCTTACAAGTTGATTTGCATATTGCTAGAGAAATGGATATCGAAGAAGCGCCTACTCTTGTATTCTTTAATGAAGATGTACATGAAGAAGGTTTGAAAGTTGAAGGTCTATATCCGTATCACATTTATACGTATATCATAAATGAACTCATTGGTACTACAATTGAAAAAGAATTACCACCAAGTTTAGAAGATTACATCAAACAACAACAATTAGTAACTAAAGAGGAATTATTAACTATTTATGAGTGGCCTGAAAAACTGATGAATAAAGAACTTAAAAAATTAGCATTGCAACAAAAAATTGAAAAATTGCAATCTCCAGAAGGTAAATTTTGGAGATCAAAAATTTGAAACACGCTTTTTATGTTTGATAAAAAACATATTAAACTTAGCTATGAAGAAATCTATTATGATAGATATTTTCATAGCTATTTTTTGTTATAGAACTTAAGTCCCTTAAATTCAACATAACTAGTACTTAGATGCATGGATTCAATTTATATGAATAGCTATTTTCAATACTTTAGCATGATTGACTCGTTTTCTAAGCATGCTGTCTCAGCCTTTGTCATCGACTGGCATAACTTCAACAGGTGTCTCGCCAATATACAACTCTAAAACATTATAGAATGCACTCAAATACTCAGCCAGAATTCATGAATTTATATACAAAAAAAGAGCTAATCCTTCAAGGATTAGCTTTCTTTTGTATGATTCTATTTGATGTCATAAACACTCTATTTTTGTTATAAATTATTACGCAACGTATAATTAGATAACTATTATTACCATTTATATACAATACCTATGGGATTGCATTTTCTAATATTACTCAAGATGAAACTATTTATATTACTAACTTTAATTAAATATTTACTTACAACTACTGCTAAAGCAAGTTATTTTGATTACTACTTACTAAATACAGCGAATCTTTTTTGAATATGATTACCTTCTATTGCCTCATCAACCATTGCAATTGCATAATCAGCATAACTTACACTAGTACCAATTACTTCATCATCACTAATTTGATATTCACCAGTTCTTTCACCATCAACTTGAAAATCAGGTGCTGGGCTAATAAATGTCCATAATACGTCATTGCGTTCTTGTATTTCATTTAATGTTTTAGTTTGTGCCAATGCAGTTTTCTTAAACATTTCTGGGAAATCAGGTGAATCTACTAATCGCATAGTGTGTGCTTCATCCACAAATAAACTTCCTGCTCCTCCAATAATCAACAAACGTTGGTCACTATGACTCACTAAGTCACTTAATAATGCTAATGATTTACTATGCTGATCCAATTTATCCTGATCTGGTTGACCAAATGCATCAATAATTATATCAAATTCTGCAATATCCTCTTTTGTTAAATCGAATAAATCTTTTTGAATGACTTGTGTGGCTTTTGTTTTATTTTCACTACGCACTATGGCTGTTACGTCAAGCCCTCTTTCTACCGCTTCATTTGTTATTAATTTACCTGCTTTACCATTCGCTGCTACGACTGCTATTTTCATAATTAACCAACTCCTACATGTATTAATTTTAGATACAAGTTAATTATAGTTACTTCTCTTTATGATGTCAAATATATGTTCCTGTGAAATACAAGTGAGATATTATTTAAAAAAGAGCATAAAAAAAACGCCGTGTCTGATTACACGGCGCTAAACAAAGGGGATGGGAGAAATTTTTTCACTTCAAACAAAGGGGTATGTTTGTTATGTGATTAATTTCATGTTTATAATATAACACGGTCAAATGACCCTTTCAAGCATTTAAATTAAATAAATGCACTTTGTCACAAACTTGTCATATTGAAAACGAATTCATTCATACTAAGCTTTCATAAGCTTTTCAAATGCATCCAATTTCTCTTCAAATACTTTACATGCTTGCTCAATTGGTTCAGGAGTTGTCATGTCCACACCAGCATTTTTTAATATTTCAATAGGATAATTTGAACTACCTTTTTTCAAGAATTCATTAATATAACGTTCTACAGCTGGTTGACCTTCAGTCAAAATTTGATGACTCAAACTTTGTGCTGCACTATAACCTGTAGCATATTGATAAACATAATAATTCATATAGAAGTGAGGAATTCTAGACCATTCTTTGCTAATGTTTTCATCCGTTTCAACAGAATCACCGAAATATTGCTTATTTAATTTAGCATATTCTTCATTCATTCTATTAGCAGTTAATGGTTCACCTGCTTCTTCAATTTGGTGAATCTTATGTTCAAATTCTGCAAACATTGTTTGTCTGAATAATGTTGCTCTAAAGCGTTCTAATTCTTGATTTAGTAATAACAAACGTCTATCATCATCTAAATGTTGATCCATATAATGACTTAATAGAGCTTCATTACATGTAGATGCAACCTCAGCCACAAAGATAGTGTAATCACTTGAATTTGAAGGTTGGTGCTTTCTACTGAAATAACTATGTGCAGAATGGCCAAATTCATGTACTAATGTATATAAATCAGATACTGTATCAGACCAATTTAATAAGATAAATGGGTTTGTTAAATGCGCACCAGATGAATAGCCACCAGAGCGTTTACCTTTATTCTCAAATACATCTACCCAACGATTATTCAAGCCTTCTTCGACGACCTTCATATACTCTTCACCCATTGGTTGTAGTGCCTTAATCATCCAATCTTTTGCTTCTTCGTATGGCATTTCAAATTTTACATCTTTAACTAATGGTGTATATAAATCATACATTTTCATATCATCTAATCCCAATAGTGACTTACGTAACTCTGTGTAACGATGTAGTAATGGTAAATAATCATGAACTGTTTTAATAAGGTTATCATAAACAGTTTCTGGTATATGATTAGAACTTAGTGCTGCTTCACGAGCACTTTTATAATTGTGTGATCTTGCGTTAAATACATTTTTCTTAACTTCACCAGCTAATGTTGAACCTAATGTATTATTAAATGCACCGTATGCTTTATATAAATTTTCAAATGCCGATTTACGTAATACACGGTCATCTGATTCTAAACATTTAATAAATGTGCCTTGTGTTAATGAATGTGCATTATCGTCTTTATCAATTGCATCTTCAAACTCTAAATCTGCATTGCTAAACATACCATAAACATTATCCGCAGTAGATAAGGCATCTTGTGCTTCTGTTAATAATTTTTCCTTATCTGCACTCAATACATGTGGACGCTTTTCGTTAATCAATTTAAGATCAAATGCATATCGTTTCAATGCTTCATTTGAATCTACAAATTCTTGAATGGTAGATTCGTCAATTTGTAAAATTTCAGGTATTAAAAAGCTCCAACTAGAACTAAATTTGATAATCAGTTGATATGCACGTGATTCAAGTCCTTTATATTTATCATTTGCTGTATCTTGATCCTGCTTTAGATGCGCATAAACATAAATTTTTTCAAGTTTAGAACCAAGTTCATCTTCTAAAGCTAAGGCATGGTATAGCTTTTCAGAACTATCACCTAAGTGTCCTTTAAACTGTTCCTCTTTACCTAATTCACCTTCTACTTCCTTAAAGGCAGCTTCAAATGCTTCGTCATTTTCAAATATAGTTGATAAATCCCATGTATATTCTGGATATTTACGTTCTTGTTCTTCTCTTGTTAATTGTTGACTCATAATATGCTGTAAACCTCCTATATAATTCCTTATCTTTAATTTTCTCATTTCAGCGGTTTTTTTGCACGTTATTACAATTGAAAATACGATAATATAATTTAAATTGATTTACAATTGATTGTACAATCTCTGTTTGATTCATATCATTTAAATAAAATGTATTAAATTTGAGTAATTCTTTAAAGCTGTCTAAAGTATAAGTCCCTGTATAGAATAAATAATACAGTTGTAACTGCCAATAAACTGGATGTGATTGAATAAATAACTGCTCCTTCAATATCAAACCAAAGCAATTACACACATCATTGATTTGTAATCTTAAATTGTAAATGACGCTTAATGTTGGTTCTAACACTGAGTGACGATGCTGACACTGGTTTATGTATTGCTTTACTTTGCTATAGCTCAACTTATATAACTTTATATCTTCTGAAATTTGATTTGTTAAAATAATTTCAACTGGCGAAATCACCTTACATTGCGCCCTAAATGACTTACCACCTAAAAATTGAATATTATAATACAACAATAGTTTCTGATTTACCCAGTCCCAAGCAAACAATGTTCTATTACGTGGATTAATAAATGCCCGTTGAAAACGAGTCAAGAACAATAAATATTTACGTTTATTATAATTAGGATTCTTTATAATCCATATTACATTTAAATTATTTAATGTTAGACCATTTGTTCTTTTCAACACGAAATCACAATTAATTTGAGAAAATTGAATTTCAATGGCATATCTTTGTTCAACTACAATATCAGGATACTGCAATGCTGATTTAATATAAGGTTCAATACTTACCGCATATCCGTGAACTTTATAATATTCTGCTAATTTATATTTTAATAAGTAATGTTCAGCACCTTCACCTTTATTACAATACGCGTCAGCCTGTTTATAATGTGCGAAATGTGCAATCTTTTTTGTCCCGTTGCGCAAATACACTTTACGCGAACAATGTGGACACCAATAAGTAATCTGTCTATTGGCCCTACGTGCATCAATGAGTTGGTGTAATTGATCAATTGCATATATCATTTTCTCACCTCATAAATATACACGTTGCAGAAAGGATTATTACTCTTTTTATATAAAAAATTAAAAAAACCTATCAAAGTAATACTTCGATAGGTCTATCTATTGATGCTTTCATTAAAGCTTGCTTTATTCTGATGTGCTTGGGAAATATCGACGAACTTGTGCTGCAACATTATGGCTCATAATAATTTTTGCATAGTCATTTAGATAAACTTCTGTCTTATCTGTTGGATATGCGAATTCAAGTAATTGACTATAACTATCATTAATTGTTTCTTGATCCACTGTTGCATCAAAATGAACAGCATAGTAATAAACATTGTTAAAACTATATAATAAATCTTCAAATTCGTCTGTCTTAGGATCATTATGGTAAGCAAATTCGATTACTTCTTCTAAATCATCAAACTTAACAATAACAGTGCGAACATCTTGTGGTTTGCGTTCTTTACGACCTTTAGGTTGCTCATTAGTCTTTTGTTGTTGTCTTTGATCGAATAGCTCTTCTAAGCTATCATCTTGTTCAAATGTTTGTGATAATAATTCATTAACTTGATAATCAAATTGTTCATTTTCATCATCGTCATCTGACATATTAACCAAGTCTTCATTCTTAGATTTAGAAATTGTAACTTCTACGCCCTTTTCAAACGCATGCACTTGAATCCAAAGTGGGCCTTCAACGACAAAATCTTCTTCTTCATTTATTTCTTCCATCATATTCCAAAAGAATTCTTCCCCACGCTTACGATTTGTCCATAAATCTTCACGCTTAAATCCTCTTGCTTCAATATCACTATATGTTATAAATAATTTAACAGTAGTATCGTCAACTCGCTCTATTCTCATATCATCTCACTCCTTACAGTCGATGAATAGTACTCATTATTGTATTAGAATATATAAAAAATTACAATTCTTTTGTTTGATTAAATTTCACCTTTTTCTATCCGGTTACTTATATTAACATATACCCTGACATAAGCCAAAAAAACAGCACGCTTTAAACTATAATTATAACGCATAAAACAATTGAAAATCAGATGAGTTGACCTAGTACGGTAGTTATCTGTTATGGTACAAAAAAGAAACCATAAAGCAACACTATGCAATGCTACTTTATGGCTCAATCTTTGATTTGTTATGTGTTGATTAGTCAACCATACGTTGCGCTTCTTGTAATTGGAACGTACGCACTTTTCTAGGTAAAAAACGTCTAATTTCATCTTCGTTATATCCAACTTGTAAACGCTTGTCATCTAAAATGATTGGACGGCGTAATAAACCTGGATTGTCTTGTATAATAGAATATAAGTCTTGAAGTGGTAATGCATCAATATCTACATTTAATTTTTGATAAGTCTTAGAACGTGTAGAAATGATTTCGTCTGTTCCATCTTCAGTCATTTTTAAAATTTGTTTGATTTCGTCAATTGTTAAGTGTTCTGAAAAAATGTTACGCTCCGTATACGGAATGTCATGTTCTTGTAACCATGCTTTCGCTTTACGGCAAGATGTGCAACTTGGTGAAGTAAATAATGTTACCATACATCTCACTCTCCTATTTTTCATGAATAAAATTCATTTGATTTCATTATTTATATGATTAAGAAATACTAAGTATCTTCCTCTTCCTAACCTTACAATACACAGTATACCCTTCTAACATTAAAATTAAATGAGAATTTCTTAATTATTTAAAATTTTTTTCATAACTAAGCAATTCTTGTTCAATTTTTTGTTAAAAATATTGATATATGTTTAGTCTAACATAACTTACAAATGAAAGAAATACTGTTATACTATACGTAATATGCATAAAATAATAATTTAGAAAGTAGGCATCATAAAATGGAAACATTATTTTCAGGTATCCAGCCAAGCGGAATTCCAACACTTGGTAATTACATTGGTGCATTGAAACAATTTCGTGAAGTCCAAGACGATTACGATTGTTTCTTTTGCATCGTCGATCAACACGCAATCACAATGCCACAAGACCGCTTAAAATTGCGTAAACAAACACGACAACTTGCAGCAATATATTTAGCAGCAGGCATAGACCCAGATAAATCTACATTATTTATACAATCTGAGGTTCCTGCACACGTTCAAGCAAGTTGGATGTTAACGACGATATCTTCAATTGGCGAATTAGAACGCATGACACAGTTCAAAGATAAATCAGCGAAACAATCATCTGAAGGTGTTCCAGCAGGATTACTAACATATCCTCCTTTAATGGCAGCAGACATCGTGATTTACAATACAAATATCGTTCCAGTAGGAGATGATCAGAAGCAACATTTAGAGTTAACTCGTAACTTAGTTGATCGTTTCAATTCACGTTATAATGATATTTTAGTGAAACCAGAAATAAGAATGCCAAAAGTTGGCGGACGTGTGATGAGTTTACAAGATCCTACTAAAAAAATGAGTAAAAGCGATGACAATCAAAAAAACTTTATCTCATTATTAGATGAACCAAACGTGGCAGCTAAGAAAATAAAAAGTGCTGTAACTGATTCTGATGGCGTTATTAAATTCGATAGAGAAAATAAACCAGGTATCTCAAACTTATTATCTATTTATTCAAGCTTAACTGACGAATCAATAGATGCACTCGTTGAAAAATATAAAGATTCTAATTATGGTGTATTTAAAACAGACCTTGCTGAAATCGTTAAAACATTCTTAACAGACTTCCAAGAAAAATACGAAGGCTACTTCAATTCTTCAGAGTTAGATGATATTTTAGATAAAGGTCGCGACAAAGCTCAAAAAGTTTCATTTAAAACATTGAAAAAAATGGAAAAAGCTATGGGTCTTGGACGCAAAAGATAAATATTATTTATAAAAACTGTTAACAAACATTATTGTTTGTTGACAGTTTTTTTTCAGTTTCAAAAACGACCTAACCTTGAATAAAGGTTAGGTCATTAAATTTATTTATCTTTCTTTTTTCCAGTTTCTCTATCGATGGATTTGTCTATATAGGCATATTTTAAGTTGGTATCTCCACCGATTTTGTGATAAATAACACCTTTAACTTGAGGATTTGTTAAGTGTGCTTCCCCTTTTTGGAATACAGGAGCTATTGGTGCTTGTTTTAGCATATATTCCTCTGTTTCTTTAAGTGTTTGATCTCTTTTATCTTTTTGTTTTAACAGCGAACCATTTGTTTCTTTAATCGCATTATCATATTTCTTACTTCCCCAATCAGTATTGTTTTGTGAATTTCCTGTTGTCATGATATTAAGGAAAGTTAGAGGATCGGCATAGTCAGGACCCCAACCAGAAAGGGAACTTTCATAATTACCTGATAATTCAGAACTAATTCTTTGTTTACCTGGCATTGATTTAATATTTACAGTTACCCCGGGTAAATTAGTTTGAATTTGATTTTTCAAATATTGTGCTCCCACTTTATCAGCTGGTGTTTCATTTGTATTTAATGTAAATGCGATTTTATCTTGACCTAAAGCTTTTTTAGCTTTATCTAAATGCTTCTTAGCCTCTTTTGGATTATATTTCAATGGCGAATGTACACCTTTAGTATAATCTTCACCATTAGGTGATAAGAAAGTATCTTTAGCGGTAAATTTATCCATTACCGTTGAGCCATTATTTAATACATCGTTAACATATTCTTTTTTATTAATTGCTTTCGCTACTGCTAATCTAAAATCTTGATTTTTAAAGGCAGGAACTGTTTTTTCATTCATTTTAATAAAATAAGTAAATGCTAATAATCGTTTATTTAAAGCAGGACTATCTTTATATTTATCAACTTGTTCTGAAGTAATAATGGTATCATCTACAGACCCCGTATCATATAATGATGCGCCTGATTGACTATCTTTTAGTATTTTAAAGTTTACTTTATCTAATTTAACGACTTTCTTATCCCAATATTTATTATTTTTAACTAGTTGAATTTTGTCTTCAGGTGACCAATTTGTCACTTTAAAAGGACCATTAAATACAGTTTTGTCTGGTGTAGTTCCATATCTTTCACCATATTTTTTTACAATTTTTGGATTTACTGGCATAAAAGTTCCGAATGCAAGTAATTCTTTAATATATGGAATTGGTTTAGTAAGTTCAATTTTTATTTTATGTTTATTAATTGCCGTAACACCTAATGTATCTGGTTTCTTTTTCCCCATATTGATATCTTCAGCATTTTTTATGTCATACATAATATAGGCATATTCAGAAGCTGTTTTTGGATTTAACACTCTTTTCCATGCATAAACAAAGTCATTTGCGGTAACAGGGTCTCCATTAGACCATTTTGCATTTTTTCTTATATTTATTTCTAGAGTTTTCCCACCATTACTTACTTTGGGTTTCCCATCTGCAAGTGCTGGTTTGGCTTGATCTTTACCATCTAATGTATAAAGTCCCTCATATACTTGGTTATACATATCAAATGTAATATTATCAGTTGCATGCGCTGAATCAAATGTGGTCATATCTTGAGGTAGGACTTTACGTAAAACCTGACCATCGCCATTATATGTGCTGCCACTACTATTGCCACATGCAGATAAAATTAAAGATGCAACAACTAACATGGCTATTACTTTAAAATATTTAAAATTCATATGTCATCCCCCCATCTCTAATATTTATTATTAAGAATTTACACTAAATTCTTCTTTAAATTTATTCTTTTGACTCTCAGTACACAAAACATAATGTTCTGGTTGAATTTCATAAAAACTTTGTTCTTCATTACTCTTTTCTTCTTTATAAAAAGTTCTTTTTCTTGATCTTTCACTTTCTGGATCTGGTTGTGGTACAGCTGAGAGCAAAGATTTTGTATAAGGATGTAATGGATTATTATAAATTTCATCGGCAGAACCTAACTCTACAATTTTCCCAAAATGCATGACCGCAATTCTATCCGAAATGTATTTCACCATGGATAAATCATGTGCAATAAATAGGAAAGTAATCCCTTTTTCTCTTTGTAATTTTAATAGTAAATTAACGACTTGTGCCTGAATCGATACATCTAATGCAGAAATCGGTTCATCGGCAATTATAAATTCTGGCTCTACTGCAAGGGCTCTAGCGATGCCAATGCGTTGACGTTGGCCACCAGAGAATTCATGTGGATATCTATTGGCATGTTCTTTACTTAAACCTACAGTTTCTAATAAATCATATACACGTTTTTTACGATCTCTCGTACTCGTTGCTAGTTTATGTATATCTATGCCTTCTGCAACGATATCCATAACTTTTAGTCTAGGATTTAAAGATGCGTATGGATCTTGGAATATCATTTGCATTTTTTTATTAAATTTCAAAGAATCTTTACGGTTTTTAATCTTTTGAATATCGATACCTTCATATAGGATTTCACCATCTGTAATATCATTTAATTTAATAATCGCTTTACCCGTAGTAGATTTTCCACACCCAGATTCACCAACTAAACCAAATGTTTCACCTTTATAAATATCAAAGGAAATATTTTCTATAGCTCTCACTTCATTATGTTTACCTTCGTTAAAATACTGTTTTAAGTTTTTAACTTGTAATAACACTTCATTATTTTGCTTCATTAAACGACACCCTTTCTACTTGTTGAGGTTTGTCGAAATTATTAGGCATACTACGCAAACGTTTTTGTACCATTTCTGGTGGTTCAACCTTTGGTGCACGCTCATCTAACAACCATGATTTCACGAAATGCGTCGGTGACACTTGATACCATGGCGGTGGTGATTTAAAGTCAATTTCTAGCGCATATGTACTACGTTCAGCAAAAGCATCACCTATTGGTGGATGTAGTAAATCAGGTGGTGTACCAGGAATTGCCAATAACTCAGTATCTGTACCAGTTGTTAAATCTGGCATTGATGATAATAGTCCCCATGTATAAGGGTGCTTCGGATCATAGAATATTTCATCTACATCTCCTGTTTCAATCATTTGGCCACCATACATTACAGCAACTCTATCAGCAACATTTGCCACTACACCTAAATCATGTGTAATAAAGATGATTGATGTGCTAATTTTATCTTGTAATTTCTTCATTAAATCTAAAATTTGAGCTTGCATCGTAACATCTAATGCTGTTGTAGGTTCGTCAGCAATTAATACTTTGGGCTCACATGCTAACGCAGTTGCGATGACGATTCTTTGTCTTTGCCCACCTGAAAATTGATGTGGATATGCATTAAACCTTTTTTCCGCATTTGGTAAACCGACAAGATTTAGAATTTCTAATGCTCTTTCTTTAGCCTTAGACTTACTATAATTTTTATGCTTCATTAATGGTTCCATTACTTGTTTGCCAATTTTCATTGTTGGATTTAGAGATGTCATGGGATCTTGGAATATCATTGAGATATCTCTACCTCTTAATTTAATTAATTCCTTTTCTGACTTCTTAGACAAATCTTCTCCTAAGAAGATGATTTCGCCCTGTTTAATTCTGCCAGTGTCACCTTGGAATAACTTTGTTATTGCTTTAGTGGTAACGGATTTCCCAGATCCAGACTCACCTACAATCGCCAAAGTCTCTCCCTTATTCAAATAAAAATCAACACCTCTTACTGCTTGCACTTCCCCTGCGTCGATATCAAAGGAAACATGCAAATCGTTTACTTCTAATATTCTTTCTGACATAATGTTGCCCCCTTTTATTATCTACGCATTTTCGGATCAAATGCATCACGTAATCCATCACTAAATAAGTAGAAGAATAATATTAATAAGCTTAATACTATCGCTGGAATAAATAATTCGTGTGGATGGATTAATAACATCGCTCTACCATCATTCACAAGTGAACCTAAAGATGTTTTAGGTGCTGGTACTCCTATACCGATAAAGCTTAAGAACGCTTCGAAGAATATTGCATTAGGTACAGTGAACATAGATGTAACTACGATAGGCCCTAATGTATTAGGTAGAATATGTTTGAATATCAACTTAAATTTCGAAGCACCTAATGTTCTCGATGCCATTACAAATTCTTGGTTTTTCAATTTTAAGAATTCACCACGTACGACACGACTCATGCCTATCCAACCAGTAATCGCCATAGCTAGAATAATTGTCCAAATAGATGGTTCAAATATTAGTACAAATAAAATAACAACAATTAAGTTTGGAATAGAAGCTATAATTTCAATAATACGTTGCATGATATCATCTACTCTACCTCCGAAGAACCCAGATATCGCACCATATATTACCCCAATAAAGATATCTAGCAATGCTGCTACAACACCAATAAATAATGATACCTGAGCACCTTGCCAAGTTCTAGACCACAAGTCACGGCCTAATTGGTCTGTCCCAAACCAATAATTATCATCAGCGCCAGCTGCTTTATAAGCACTCTTGCCATCAACGCCCTCACCATCGAAAGGTAAGAATGATATTTTATCAAGTACAGGTATTTTTGCAGGTAAGTTACGTTCTTCAACATTTTGCTCTGCATAGTCATGCGAGCTAAATAATGGTCCAATCAGTGCAAATAGAATAATAATAATCAAACCTATTAAACCAACAACTGCGAGTTTATTTCTTTTTAATTGTGCCCATGCATCTTGCCAAAAGTTTTTACTTTCACGTTGCATTTCTGGTTCTTTTTCTATATCTCGCTTTGCTGCAACAAAATCAGAAGCTGCAATTGCATCCGATGTATGAGTCATTACTGCATTAGAATAATCACCATTTAGTTTTTCATCTCTTTTATCAGCCATTATTTTTTACCTCCTTGCAGCCTAATTCTTGGATCTATAATTCCATATAGTATGTCTACAATAAATATAGAAACAATAAAGAAGGTACTAAATAATAATGTTGTTGCCATGATTACTGAAAAATCATTCGTTTGTATAGATCTCACAAATTGGTCCCCGAGACCTGGTACTCCAAAGATATTTTCAATTGTTAATGTTCCTGTTAAGATACTTGCTAGCATTGGCACTATAATTGTGATTACTGGTATTAATGCATTTCGTAATGCATGACCAAATAACACACGCATCGTTGAATTACCCTTCGCTCTAGCTAACAGAATGTAATCTGAACTTAACACTTCTATCATTTCCGCTCTTATGTATCTAGCCACTGTAGCTATTATTACTGCCGACAGTGAAAGTGAAGGAAGTACAGCTGTAGAAATCCCTTCCCAACCAGCTACTGGGAACCACTGTAATCTGACAGAAAATACATACTGTAATAATACAGCAAGTACAAAAGATGGTACTGACACTGCAATAACTGATATAAAAGTAGCTGTATAGTCAACCCATGTATTCTGTTTGGTTGCTGCAGCAACTCCTAAAATCAAACCTAACACTATCCCAATAACCATCGCTGTAAGTCCCATTTCTAGTGATGGTATCAACCTAGGGCTAATCAAATCCCATACTGGTTGATTATTATATTGGAACGAGTTCCCAAAATCACCTGTAACAACATTTTTCATATAATTTAAATATTGAACTGGTACTGGATCATTCAAACCATACTTTTCATTCAAAATATGCTTTTGTTCGTCATTTAATTTAGCATCATTAAATGGTGAACCTGGCATTAATTTCATTAGGAAAAATGTTATTGTCATTATTACAATCAAAGAAATAACCATGTATCCTAATCGTTTTAATACATATTTAAGCATAACTAATCCCCCTTTAGTAACAGAATAAACATTTCTTTCTAAATTTTCAGAAATATTTAATAACTATTATATATTCCCTTCATCTATTGCGCAATATTGTTTTGCTTTACATTAATAAAGAATTGTTAAACAAATCTATTTATAATCCCATTAATCCTTTGATATAAAAGGTTAATTAATTTTAATTATTCATTTTTTAGTTCTATTAAGTTACAATTAATTTAATAAATAATGGAGGCAATCAAATGAGACAAAAGCAAACTTTACTAATATGGTTACTATTAACACCTTTGATTTCACTCATTTTATGGCTTTTTGGTACACATCATTTTACTCATTTTGTTAATATACTTTTTTATATTGCTACTATATTAACCATTATTCTATTTGTGTTAATAGTTGTTCAGGAAGGTATATTAGACCCAACGAGTTATGGCTTTCGTAGATTAAAATATCAACTTTCAAATAAAAAGAAACGACAAGCATTAGATGAAGATGAATTCTTTAAACCAAAACAGGTAAAGAGAGAACAATATATCGTTGAAACGTGGGTTATTAGCGGTTTTATCATTAATTTAATCTATTTTATTCTCAGTATTATTCTCGCATTTACAATATAAAAGAGGATGCATCCATTAACGGATACATCCTCTTTTATATTATTTATTAATCAGTAAACTTTTTGAATATTAACACTGCGTTATGACCACCAAAGCCTAAACTATTACTCATTGCATAAGTAATATCTAAATCGATTGCTTTGTTTGGTACAATATCAAGATCACATTCTGGATCTGGACTTTCAGCGTGAATTGTTGGTGCAACTTTACTATCTCTGATTGATAATGCAGAGAAGATTGCTTCTATACCACCAGTGGCACCAAGTAAGTGACCTGTCATAGATTTAGTTGAACTTAGTTTAAGTGATTGTGCTGCTTCACCGAATGTATTTTTAATCGCTTGAATTTCAGTCAAATCACCTACAGGCGTACTTGTACCATGTACGTTAATATATTGTATATCACTAGGTTCAATACCAGCATCATCCAATGCTGCTTGCATCGCACGTGCACCACCTTCTCCTTCTGGAGCTGGCGCAGTAATGTGGTGTGCATCTCCTGTTGAACCATATCCAACAACTTCTGCATAAATTTCTGCACCACGTGCTTGTGCCGATTCTAATGATTCAAGTACGACAATACCAGCACCTTCACCCATAACAAATCCATCTCTACCAGTTTGGAATGGTCGACATGCAGTTTCTTTATCGTCGTTTGTAGACAATGCACGACTAGCACTAAATCCAGCAATGGCCATATGTGCAATTGGAGCTTCAGAACCACCTGTAATCATAGCGTCTGCATCACCACGTTGGATAATTTTAAATGCATCACCGATTGAGTTTGTACCTGTTGCACAAGCAGTAACTGTGGCACCGTTAGGACCTTTTGCACCTAAATCTATTGATACTTGGCCAGTTGCCATATCAGCAATTAACATAGGTACGAAAAATGGGCTAACACGTCTTGGTCCACGTTCTAATAATTGCGTATGTGCAATTTCAAATGTTTCCATGCCACCAATACCTGAACCAATCCACACACCAATGTTATTCGCATTGTCTTCGTTGATATCTAATTTAGCATCTTTGACTGCTTCACGAGCTGCTACAACTGCATATTGTGTGAATCTATCCATACGGCGTGCTTCTTTTTTATCAATATGGTCTTCTATATTAAAATCTTTTAATTCTCCAGCTAAATGAACATTGTAATCTTTAGTATCTATTCTAGTAATTGTATCAATACCATTTACTCCGTTTAACGCATTGTCCCAACTAGTTTTTGCATCGTTTCCTAGAGGTGATAATGCGCCAACTCCTGTAATCACTACACGTTGTTCTTTGCTCATATTTTATCCTCCTATTTTCCCCATCTTAGTGTGACAGCACCCCATGTTAGGCCGCCACCAAATCCAACTAACACTAAGACATCATCGTCTTTAATCTTTCCATTTTCTAATTCTTGAGCAATACTCAAAGGAATTGAAGCAGCTGAAGTATTACCATACTTATCAACTGACACACTCATTTTTTCCTTTGGAATACCTAAGCGTTCTCGTGCAGATTCCATGATTCGAATATTTGCTTGATGTGGTACAAACATATCAACATCTTCTGGTTGAAGATTTGCTTTAGCAACTGCATTTGTAGAAGCTTCGCCCATAATTCTTACAGCAAATTTAAATACTTCACGACCATTCATAAAGATTTTGCCGTTTTCAGGATTTAAGTATAAATATTTTCCGCCAGAACCATCTGAACCAAGTTCATAGCTTAAAATACCTCGCCCTTCCGATACTTCACCAATAATAGCAGCGCCTGCGCCATCACCAAATAAAATAGCAGTCGAACGATCAGTTAAATCTGTAATTTTTGATAATTTGTCGACACCGACAACTAATACGTTTTTATAATCACCGGATTGTACAAATTGCTTTGCATTGATCATTGAATACATAAATCCACTACATGCTGCTAATTGATCCATTGATGCTACTTTTCCGGTACCTAATTTTTCTTGTAACATATTGGCAACTGTTGGAAACGGATAGTCTCCTGTCGATGTTGCCACTAAAATCATATCAATATCAGATGCTTCAATACCTGCATCCTCAATTGCTTTTAAACTTGCTTTATAAGCTAAATCCGATGTTTCTTCATCTTCACTAGCCCATCGTCTTTCTTTAATTCCTGTCATTTTTGAAATCCATTCATCGGATGTTTCTAAAAATGTTTCAAAATAGGCATTATCTACAACATTTTCTGGAGCGTATGCACCGAAACCTTTAATACCCACGTTCATAGTTGAACACCTTCTTAATTATAATTTTAATACCAGGTATTAATTTAACATAATACACATTTGAAATACAAGAACTATGACTAATATGTAGGTGAAATACCTATTTTATTATAAATTAAAGAAAATCTTTGTACAATGCAAATGAATATATTCTGCTGATAAATACTATACAAATAGCGCTTTCTTATTTATAATGTAACTATATATATTAAATTGGAGGCATTACATAATGAAATACCTCGCAGTGTTATTTTGGGCTGTTCTATTATTAGAGATGGTCAATTTTGTATTAAACAGTTTAGATGGTGGCGGTGCATTAAATTTAATTACACCAATCATTGCAGCAGTCGTATTTACAATTCTGATTGCATTATTTGATTTGGTTGTAAAACCTTCTACCAAACAATCTAAAGAATCATAAAGTATTTTGACAAGCCAGTACAAAGGCTTGTCTTTTTTTGTTATTGCATGATTAATTAAGCTAATCATATGCATCATATGTATCAATAAGTTGGATTTTAATGTGGTGAATATTTTTTGTAGCATTTATATTTTGTATGATGCACAGTCTTTCTTAACAAGACATAACACCTACATTTATCATGTGTGGTCAACACCTGAAAATTTCATTTAATAACAACATAGGGTCTGAGACATTATTCTTTCAGACTAAAATAGCTGATTTGTGATTTTATTTAAATCTTCGTCTCTTAACCTGTTATTCATTTCTTGTTTTACCTCAGGGATAATTTCTGTTTCAATTAATTTATTATAAAGTGTCTAATTTTTTGTAGTGATAACATATAAGAACTGCGTATTGTTTGCGAGACAACTGATGGAGTAAGATGCGTGGCGCGATAAATGCTCGACCCAGTCCCCTTGGTAAGCAAGTAATAACAATACGCAGTATTGATAGAAATAACAAGCCCATCAAAGATTTTTAATCTTTGATGGGCTTAATGCTGGGTATTTAGATTCCAGACTTTATTCCTAAGATTATTGTATTGTTTGTGGTTTGTGTTCTTCGAATGTTAAACCATCTTCAGATAAATCAATGCTGATTGTTGTACCTTCTGGGAAGTTTTCTCGTATCATTTTTCGTGCTAATGGTGTTTCAATTTGACGTTGTACAAATCGTTTCAATGGTCTTGCACCGAATTGTGGTTCGTATGCTTCTTCGCCTAACCATTGTTTTGCTGCATCTGACACTTCTATTGAAATACGTTGTTCCATCAAACGAATGTTTAAGTGTGTTAAAATTTTGTCTACGATTAAACTCATATCATTAACTGTTAATGGTTTGAATAAGACAATATCATCCATACGATTAATGATTTCTGGTTTGAAATATTGATTTAAATTATTCATAACTGCTTTTTCAGTATTCTCTGTAATCACACCGGCGTCTTTAACATTTTCAAGTAAGATCTGAGAACCAATGTTACTAGTCATGATAATAATTGTATTTTTAAAGTCTACTGCTCTACCTTTAGAATCAGTTAAACGTCCTTCTTCTAGTATTTGTAGCAACACATTAAATACATCAGAATGTGCTTTTTCGATTTCATCTAACAGAATAACTGAATATGGATTACGTCTAACCGCTTCTGTGAGTTGACCACCCTCATCATGACCAACATAACCTGGAGGTGCACCAATTAATCTTGAAACGGAATGTTTCTCCATATATTCGCTCATATCAATTCGAATCATATGTTTTTCAGAGTCAAATAAAGTAGACGCTAACGATTTAGCTAGCTCTGTCTTACCTACACCAGTTGGACCTAAGAATAAGAAACTGCCTATTGGTCTGTTAGGATCTTTAATCCCTGCTCTTGCTCTTACTACAGCATCAGCTACTAAATCTACTGCTTTATCTTGACCTACGACACGTTCATGTAGTATATCTGCTAGATTTAGTAATTTTTCTCTTTCAGTTTCTACTAATTTAGAAACAGGAATACCTGTCCATGAGCTAACGATATCACCTATTTCTTCATCTGTAACAATTTCTCTGATAATACGGTCGCTATCTCCATTTTGCTCATATTGGAATGCAGCTTCCATTTCTTGTAATTCTTTTTCAAGTTCTGGTATTTTACCATGTTGTAATTCTGCTGCTTTTTCTAAGTTATAGTTGTTCTCAGCATCTTCTAATGCTTTTCTATTTTCATCTAATTCAGTGCGTTTCTCTTGAAGCTTAGCAATTTTACCTTTTTCTTCTTCAACACGTGATTGAATTGCATTTTGCTTTTCTTTTTCATTAGATAATTCTTCTTGTAACTCTTGTAGACGTTGTTTACTTGCATTATCTGATTCATTCTTCAATGCAGACTCTTCAATTTCTAACTGCATTACTCTTCTATTAACTTGATCTAATTCAGTTGGATTTGAACCCATTTCTGTTCTAATCGTAGCACAAGCTTGGTCGACTAAATCTATTGCTTTATCAGGTAAGAATCGATCCGTAATATAGCGATTTGATAATTCTGCAGCTGCAACAAGTGCTCTATCTTGAATTCTAACACCATGATATACCTCATAGCGTTCTTTTAAACCACGTAAAATAGAAATTGTATCTTCTACATCAGGCTCTGATACATTTACTTTCTGGAAACGACGTTCTAATGCAGAATCTTTTTCAATATATTCTCTATATTCATTAAGTGTTGTTGCACCAATACAATGTAATTCACCACGTGCTAACATGGGTTTCAACATGTTTCCTGCATCCATTGCGCCCTCAGTTTTACCTGCGCCTACTAACATATGGATTTCATCAATAAATAAAATGATTTTTCCATCTGACTCTTTAACTTCTTTCAATACGGCTTTTAAGCGTTCTTCAAACTCGCCACGGTATTTCGCACCTGCAACAAGTGCACTTAAATCAAGCTCGAATATTGTTTTATCTAATAATGACTCTGGCACGTCCTTTTTCACAATTCTTTGTGCTAATCCTTCTACGATTGCTGTTTTACCTACACCCGGTTCACCAATTAGCACAGGATTATTTTTTGTCTTTCTACTTAAAATTCGAATCGCATTACGAATTTCTTCGTCACGTCCAATGACTGGATCCATATTACCTTGACGTACTTCCTCTACTAAATCACGACCATATTTCTCTAACGCCTCATAATTAACTTCAGGGTTTTGTGATGTCACATGATTTCCTCCTCTTATTTTTTTAATTATTTCCGTTATTACTTCTTTTTTATTGCCGACAAATTGTGCTGTCGTTGTATCTATGTCTATTGCTGATAATATTAAGTGTTCCATTGATATAAATTCATCTTCATATGATTTCATATAATCTTCAGCTTTAGTAAATAATTCATTTGCTTTTGCACTTATATACTGCCCGTATTGAACGTTGTCACCTTGAACAGTTGGATATTGTTTTAATTTATTATTATAAGTTGTTAATAATTCGTTTGTATCAATATTGGCACGTTCAAGTACACTATTAAATAAACTTTCATCTTCATTTAATGCAGCGGCTAATATTGCTTCAATTTCTATATTTTGATTTTCATATGTTTTAGCTAATTCCATTGCCTTTTGTAAGGCTGATTGAACTTTATAGGTCATTTGATTAATATCCAATATGATTCACCTCACCATTGAGTGTTTGATCAAACCAAAGTTAATTTGACTTTGACTTTCTTTGACCTTAATTTAATTATAGTCCCTCTTTCATGATTTATCAACCATTATGATTTATTTTAATCATAATTTTTTAAGCGTTTATAGAAAATAATACGCTCAAAATAAATTGCTCAATCAAACGTTTATCGTTTTCATGCCAAATGTTAATTAGAATTATGTCATTATCCTTTTAACAATATTTTATACATATTTTTTATATTACCAATACTTATTTGTTTAAACTTATCGTAGCAAGTTATAACACTGTCATTAATAAATGATCTATTTATAAAACTGTCTATCGGTTCAGCAAACTTACGCTCACATATCAGCAACTTATTGTAATTATATTCAACTTATATCGAACTATGACGCCACAAAAAATAATGGTAATCCTTGTTAGATATTTAACAAAGAATTACCATCATTTAATAGATATTATTGAGTTATTTGTTTCGTAATTTCATCTGATAAGGCTCTGACTCCTGATGGTTGTAAATGAATGCCATCAGAAGCAAAGTATTCAGTATGTCCTTTCGAACGTTTATACCAATCAACAACCTTCACATTTTTATGTTCTTTTGCTGCGTCTGCAATCAATTTATTTACATGTGATTCATAACCTCTCGGAACACGTGTATTGACGAGATAAATATCTGCCTTATCAAATTGACTTATTAATTCATTTAATTGTGCTTTAGAAAAGTCACCATTAGTTCCCAATTCTAATACAACTTTATTACCAGCTTTATTGTAACTTTCATATTTTTGTTGAATCAATGGCGTTGCTTCGTATAAATTACGACCAACTTTACCATCAATTTCTGCATTTGGTACACGCTCTGTAAAATACTCTCCGATATCTACCATAACAGAATCACCAATAAGCAATGGCTTGATATCTTTATAGACTTTGTTAGATGTACTATCTTCTTTATGTTTCGCATCATCTTTACTGTTATTTGCTGTTTTACTTTTGCCGTCCTTTTTTTGTGAAGAAAAGCTTGTTGGTTTGTGTTGTTGTTGATCCTTCCCTAATTGATCAAATGCACCAGCAAATATAAACACTGTTGGTACTAAAATAATAGATAATGCGACTGTCCTAACAAAGGACACCCGTTTAAATCGATTGAGTGAGAAAGCTTTAAAGCTATATTTTCTAAATGGTGTCTCGATGTATCTATATGATAATTCTGCCAAGATTAATGTAGTTATGATATCCAATACATACACATAAATTGGTATTTGCCCTTCCACATAATAGGAATGGATAAAGCTTATTACCGGAAAATGCCATAAATATAAACTATAAGAACGTTTGCCAATATATACAAATAGCGGATTACCAATTACCTTTGCAAAATATGCTGATGGGTGGACAACACTCAATATCACAAAAAGAGTCAACACTGATATAACATAGAATCCACCGTTGTAAATCCAATCACTATTGTCATCAACAAAAATAAATAACATGATAATAACCACTGTACTGACAATTCCTAATCCATCAATTGTATGTGACAAGATACGAGGTGGATTAGCTTTCAATTTAAATGGTGGCCATAAAAATGCGAGTAGGACACCAAGCAACATCGTTTGTAGTCTAGTATCAGTACCGAAGTATACTCTAGAATGTTCCATATGAGGTTCAGAAATTAATACCATTAACAACAATGAAACTAATGAAACAATCCAAAAAATCAAGGTTATATTTCTATATTTCTTAACTGTTAATAGTAATGTGATCAGGACTATTGGAAAAATTATGTAAAACTGCTCTTCTATCGCTAGTGACCACAAATGTTTTAATGGCATAAATGCAAACTGTTCAAAGTAGTTTACATCAGTCATAATATACCACCAATTGGATACATAAAATATTGCTGCAAATGCATCATGCTTAATATTTACGATTTGATCTGGTTTTAAAATCAGTGTCATCATAGATACTACGCCTACCAACACAAAAACGGCAGGTATGAGTCGTTTCATTCTACGTAACCAGAATTGCTTTAAATTGATACTTCCAGTTTCTTCAAACTCTTTCAGTAATAGACTAGTAATTAAATAACCAGAAATAACAAAGAAAGTATCTACACCTAAAAAACCACCCGTTAGCCACTGTTTATTAAGATGGTAAATAATAATTGCTAAGACCGCAATTGCTCTTAAACCATCAAGGCCAGGCATATAACGTGTATGACGGTGTTTGTTCATTCCCAAATTTGAATCTCTATTCATTTAAAATCAAACCTTCATACTCAAATTTTAAATCTATTTATGCATATTTCATCCATTTTACTAAGTTATTGTAATACTTTTGTAATGTAACTGCAATTAATTTAATAATTTTGCACGATAATAATATTTAATATTTTTGTAGTTATAGATTATAATTCGCATTTTAAATAAACTCAAACATTTTCATTCTTTCACTGAACAGTGGCAAATCGTAACTATATTCACTACGAAATATACTTAACTCAAACTACTCACCCCACTAAATAGAATAAAAAAAGACCAACTAACACACCTTTAAAAATCTAAGATGTGTTAATTAGTCTCAAACAAGATATTTATTCACTTCTTTATTAGCCAATGCCTAACGCAATTTTAGCGTAGCGAGACATCATATCTTTGTCCCATGGTGGACTCCAAACAATATTAACCTCTGTATCTGAAATCTCAGGTATTTCAGCTAATACCATTTTAACTTGGTTCATAATTTGCGGTCCTAGAGGACATCCCATTGAAGTCAATGTCATTTCAACCGTACATAAACCGTCATCATCCACGTCGACATTATATACTAAACCTAAGTTTACAATATCAATTCCTAACTCAGGGTCAATTACCATTTCGAGTGCATTAAGTATGCTATCCTTTAATCCTTCATCCATTCGTCTCACCTCTTCGTTATTAATGATATTAACAATATATCAAATATCTTACAAAACGCCAATAAAATGCTATGATATTCATACACTATTATTATAACTTAAGGAGATTTTAATGAAACCTTTTTTAATATGTTTAGACTTAGATGGCACATTGTTAAATGATGATAAGGAAATTTCACCTTATACAAAGGAAGTACTAAAAACGTTACAAGCGCAAGGACATAAGCTTATGATAGCTACCGGTCGTCCATATCGAGCTAGTCAAATTTATTATCATGAACTTAATATGGATACACCTGTCGTTAATTTTAATGGTGCTTTCGTCCATCACCCTAAAGATAATAACTTTAAAACAGTACACGAGGTATTAGATTTGGACTTGTCTAAGAGCATTATCCAATCTCTAAATGACTATGGTGTATCTAATATTATTGCTGAAGTTAAAGATCATGTATTTATTAATAACTTTGATCAAAAATTATTCGATGGCTTCTCTATGGGAACACCAAAAGTAGAAACAGGCGATTTACTAACAGCATTAACTGAATCACCTACATCAATAATTGTGGAAGCAGAAGAAGTAATGATTCCACGTGTTAAACAAATGTTAACAAGATTCTATGCAGAGAATATCGAGCACCGTCGTTGGGGATCACCGTTCCCAGTTATTGAAATTGTCAAACAAGGTATCAGCAAGGCAAAAGGTATTGACTATGTAAAACATCATCTAGACATAGATCGTAATCAAATTATTGCCTTTGGCGATGAGGATAATGATTTAGAAATGATTAAATATGCGAAATATGGCATTGCAATGGACAATGGCCTTGATGAACTAAAGCATGTTGCCAATGAAGTTACTTATTCTAACAATGAAGATGGCATCGGTAGATACCTTAATACATTCTTTGAATTAAATATCCCGTACGAAGCAACAATTAAATCTAAAATATAATGCATTATTTTTGCTTAAAGGAGGTTGTTGACTGTGTCTAAAATAGTCGTTGTAGGTGCTGTAGCTGGAGGCGCGACGGTCGCAAGTCAAATAAGAAGATTAGATAAAGAAAGTGAAATCATTGTCTTTGAAAAAGATAGAGACATGAGTTTCGCTAATTGCGCATTGCCGTATTATATTGGTAATGTTGTCACTTCAAGAGACCTCGTTTTAGAAGCAACACCTGAACAATTTTATGATAGTAAGCAAATCACGGTAAAACCCTATCACGAAGTCACTGCAGTAGATACAGCTGAAAATAAAGTCATTGTTTACGATAAAAAGGCTGAACAATCCTATACAGTTGAATATGATAAGCTCGTATTAAGTCCTGGTTGCAGTGCTAATCATCTCAATTTAAATAGTCCAATTGCCTTTACTTTACGTAATATGGAGGATACTGATGCTATTTACCAATTTATTGAACATCATCAAGTACAAAATGCATTAGTTATTGGTGCTGGTTACATCAGTTTAGAGATATTAGATAATTTATACGAACGCAATATTCAACCGATGTTAATTCATCGTTCTGAACATATTAATAAATTAATGGATTCCGACATGAATGAACCGATTATTGAAGAAATGGATAGACGCGGTATTCCATACCGTTTAAATGAAGAAGTCGTAAAAGTCGAAGGTAACGAAGTACATTTTAAATCAGGTGCTGTAAAAACGTTTGATTTAATTATTGAAGGTGTTGGGGTTAAGCCAAATTCAGCATTTTTACAATCATCTTCAATTCACTTAGATGAACATGGTTACATTCCAGTTAATAATAAATTCGAAACTAATATTCCTAACGTTTATGCTTTGGGTGATATTATTACTTCACATTATCGCCATGTGGACTTACCTGCACATGTGCCTTTAGCATGGGGAGCACATCGAGCTGCAAGTATCATCGCCGAACAACTAGCTGGTAATAAGAAGATACTATTCAAAGGCTATTTAGGTTCAAATATTGTTAAATTTTTTGACTATACCTTTGCAAGTGTTGGTGTTTCACCATCTGAATTAACTCACTTTAATTATAAAATGGTAGAAGTTTATCAAAATGACCACGCCGGTTACTATCCTAATAACCATAAATTACATTTACGTGTTTACTTTGATAGTAATACTCGACAAATATTGAGAGCTGCTGCAGTAGGTAAAAGTGGCGTAGACAAACGAATCGATGTCTTGTCTATGGCAATGATGCATCAGTCTACTATAGATGATTTAACAGATTTTGAAGTGGCATATGCCCCACCATATAGTAGACCGAAAGATATTATCAATATGATTGGTTATAAAGCACGTAATCTATAATTTATTGTTCGTCATTTGTACTTAAATCACTCGTAGCATGGTTCAACTACCACATCATTTTTTATATAACCATGGACCTTAAGAAAAATTGAATAAGTCATACTAAAAAGTACTCATCCTAATCGATTATTTAAGCAACTCCTTACAACGACAGTCAGTGTAACTGAGACGTATTGGCTTGCTCATAATCAATGGATAAGTACTTTTTTGTTTAGGTTATGTTAAATCAATTGCATTAGGTTACTCTACTTATAATGCGATTAATTTAAAGTCCAAACATTTTAGTAATAGGACCTTGAGGTAAAATGACTCCAATCACCATAGTAATAATGATTAATACAATCGTTGTCCACATCATACCATGACTTGGTTGTCCTTTTTTCCTTTTGGCAATTGTTACTTCCATTAGTGCCACAACAGCAACACCACATAACATTTTTAAAGTAAGTAACATATGGCCACCTGCGTTGTCTGCACCAAATGCTTGAATCCAAATCCAAAATCCTGAAATTAAAACAAATACCATAATCAATCTCAAGAACATATGAATCGGTTTAAAATAAGGCGTTGGACCTTGCTTCTCTGAAAAATTAAAATATGCTGCAAAAAACAAGATAATAGCAAGTACCCATGATGTAATATGAATATGTAACATAAAATCCCCCCACATGTGATTTAATTTGATTCATATCATGCAACAGTGAACTTTTTATATTAAAAATCACTGCATCAATTTGTTCAGTAAACAAAAATATGCTATCTATATCATACGCAATACAGATGTATATTTCAAAAGGTAATTTCGTTGTACAATAATTTTAAAAATAAACTTTACTAAATTCACTATCAACATAGACGCAATTATACAGATTAAGAGATAGTATTCGTATGATATGGTTAGCACAAAATCAGACGCTTTCTTATAGAACCATTAATCGCTTTAGAGTGAACCCAATTATGAAGCAATTGATCAAGTCACATTTTATAAATTTCAGAAACACATTAATGCTATAATCAGTGAAAAATTGATAAAGAACTTGTTTTGGGATGCTTGAAGGCTATTTTAGGATTCACTCGCATATCACTTCGAGGAATAACAAGGTCAAAACATGAACTTGGACTAGCATTAATGGCTATCAATATAAGAAAATAACAGCACTTAAGTGCTAATCAATTTGATAATAATAGAAAAATCGATGATTTCTACTATTTCATAGTAAAAATCATCGATTCTATTTTAGTCTGAAAGACTAATCTCCAGACTCTATATTTCTGGAATTTATATCTAAAATGCTTACTAAATTATTTAGCGATAAAGTTCGTTAATGTACCAATATTATCGATTGTAACTTTGACTTCATCCCCTGGTTGTAAGAATTGTGGCGGATTCATACCTGCACCAACACCAGCTGGCGTACCAGTTGCAATAATATCCCCTGGGTGTAATGCCACGTATTTTGAAATTTCTTCTATAAGTTCGTCTATTTTAAGAATCATTTGACCCGTATTTCCATCTTGACGAATTTCATTGTTTACTTTAGTCACAATATTCACGTCTTCAGGTGTTGGCAATTCATCTTTCGTAACAATGTATGGTCCAATTGGGCAACCACCTGTTAAACTCTTAGATAGGAATGCTTGGTCTTGCGCGTTTTGCGCTTTACGATCTGTAATATCATTGATAATTGTATAACCATATACATAATCTAATGCTAAACCTTTAGGTATCTTTTCACCTGATTTACCAATAACGATACCAAGTTCACCTTCGTAATCTAGTTGATCTGTAATGTCTTGGTGATTTGGTATTGTGCTGTTATCTCCTGTCAATGACGATGCCGCTTTTGTAAATACATATAAACGCTGTACTTCATGGTTTAATTCATTAGCATGTGCTTGATAATTGCGACCAAATGCAATGACATTGTTCGTTGGTGTAACTGGTGGCAAGAACTCTATATCTGAAAATTTTACTTTATATGCATCACCATTTCCACTGTCTTCCGCAGCCACTACAGCTTTACGTACTTGTTCTTGGAAATCTACGACTTGGTTTTGTTGTAAGCCATTTAATAATGTTTTAGGATGAAACTCTCCTTCAGCAAAATCAGCAAAGACTTTCTTTAAATCCCATGCCGCTTCTTCACGCTTTACTTTCACACCATAAGATGTCTGTTCATTATGTCTGAATGATAGGAATTTCATTCAATATCAGCTCCTCATCTTTATCTTATTACATATTATAACTATATTTACCTCTTAATAACAAATAAATACCCAGTTCTTGTAAAAAAAATCAGTACGCTTACATTTATGCAACCTTTACTTTAAATATGTTACCTTTCGCCATAACCATTCGATTGGGCCCTGCTTATACTGCTTAAGGTAGAAATAGCACATAATAAGTTGTATCGCATAAACAACGACAACTATGAGATAGGACTGATAAAGTGCTAATTTATTAAATAATCCCAGTCCAAATCCCATATAAATTAAAGTAAAGATAATACTTTGACTTAAATATACCGACAGACTGAGTCTGCCCGGATATTTAAAGACACTTAAAATTTGTGCTGAACGACCATATTGACATAGTACAATAAAGATTAAGATATAACCGGCTGCTACGATAGGTCCACCAACCATAGAACTCACATTAATTAGCGCATTATTCCCATAGTCGATTGCATGTGGTAACTTAATTAAATAGCCACAAACAACCAAGATACTTGCTCTGTAAACCATTTTTGCTTTATTTTTCCTTACTTTAGCTATTAAATCCGACTTTTGTGCTGCAATACCCAATAAAATATACGGTAAAAACTCAAAGTAAGATGAAGTGGTAACCACATCTAATATACGGAAAATATATTCTTTAATATTAATACCTAAAAATGCAGAATAACCACCACTTTGGCGTATATTTATTAATTGTCCTAATGTCTTACCAGTAAAATTAGTTACACCATAAGGATCTGTAAACCAAGTTATTAATGAAAATGGAATAACCAATAAGATGACCTTTAAGCTAAATAGAATAATAGCTAACTTAACCAATTTTCTTGGACGCCATTTTATGAATAATACAGCTATCATTCCAGTAAATGCATATCCAAATAATATGTCACCTGAAAATATAAACAAACCATGAACTAAACCTAATATAAGTAAAAATGACAAACGCCGATAAATAAATGGGTAATATCTTAAATCTTTTGTTTCACTATTGGCATACATTATTGCTAAACCATAACCAAATAAAAATGTAAAAATAGGATAAAACGAGCTGATTACAACTAAGGTAATCAATCTCAAAATCCATTCATCTAGGCCTTTATTAATGATATCTGGTAAAAATGCTTGTTCATAAGGTAAGCTAAAACTTAAAATATTCATCAATATAATACCTAATAAACTAAAGCCTCTGAGAGCATCTAATTCAAATAATCTTTTACGTGATGACAATTTCATAAGCTCCTTTAAGTTATTATCATTAGTCGATTGAAAGCTGACCAAATTTGAAGAAATATAGGTAGCCTTTTACATTAGTATTCAATATTGTTTCCAAAGTATTTCGATAATACGTCATTTGTACTTTATAACGAGACTTTAATTGTTCACCAATTTCCTCATCTGACATACTACGTCGTCTATTAAACGCATCAGTCTTGTAATCCACGAAATAATATTGACCATCCTTTTCAAAAATCAAATCAATCATCCCTTGGATAATCGATGCATCCTCATCTCTTATTTGTTCATGGTCAACCTCGCGTTGATTAACTACAAATGGTAATTCTCTATATATGGCATCACTATTTGTTATCATGCGATATAAATCACTGTTGATAAAGTGCAAAATGTCAGCCATTTGAATATCTTTTTTAGCATCTACAGGAATGATATTTTTAGCAATCAAACTATCGATATAGTCATTTAATGCTGTTTCATCTAGGCCTTCTTGTTGAAATGGAAGATGTTGCATCACTGTATGCATTAAGGTACCAATTTCATTTGCTTTACGCTTTTTATTATGACTTAAAAATGCAGGACGTTCATATGATAATGAGCCTATCTTATATTGTCTCACTCGATCATAATTGGTATCTGTTTGCTCTGTTTCTAATTGACGTTTCAATTCAGATACAGACTGCTTAGATGGTTTATGAACTGCATGTGGGTGTGCATATTCATATGTCATTTGATGTCTTATTTGATCTTGTAAACCGGTATAATCATTGTTCATTTGATAAATATCAGTAACCGTTCGCTGTTCAGTAACATCTTCAACAATTTCAGATGCAATATCTTCATAGAATTCCGTATTTAATTGGACATACGGTTTCATAGCCTCATCCACATCATCAATATTCGCCTCAAAGCGTAAATCTTTTGGTAATGATGTAGATTGATATTTTGCTAAAATTGGATAAATTAAATCAAGTGGTTTTTGTGCAGTAAGTCTATAACTAACAGGTAGATGACTACCAGAAATAGAAACTTCTTCGTATTTCGTAATATCCTTTTCATCCTTTACGCGACCGATTAAATATAGTTGTTCTTTAGCACGTGTTAAAGCAACGTAAATCAAACGCATTTCTTCTGATATTAATTCCTTTTCAGCAATGGCCTTATATGTCACTGAAGATAAAGATGGGTACGCAATGTGTTGTTGTACATCATAATAACTCATCCCCAAGCCATAGCTTTGATTTAAAATCGTAGCCTTCTGTAAATCCTTTCGCGTGAATTTTCGTGATAATCCGGAATAAATAACAAATGGAAATTCTAAACCTTTACTACTATGAATCGTCATCATTCTAACTACGTCATCATTAGGTCCGATGACATTTTCCTCACCAAAGTCTTTTCCTCTTTCGATTAATTCATCAATAAAGCGAATGAATTGGTATAAACCTCGAAAACTTGAATTTTCAAATTCTACTGCTTTATTAAATAAACCATGTAAATTCGCTCTTCTACCTTTACCACCAATCATTCCACTAAAATACTGAATAACATAATGGTCATTATAAAATTTATCAATTAATTGATATACCGGATGGTGTTGGCTATAGTTTTGATACATTGCTAAATCTGCTAAAAATGCATTTAGTTTTTCTACTAATTTACTATCCGCATGCTCACTATTAAGATATTGTTGTATAGATTGATAAAAATAGTCATCGTTCGGACTTTCAATACGAATATTGGCTAATTCATCTTCAGTAAATTGATATATGACTGACCGCATTAAACCAACCAAATAGATATCCTGTAATGGATTGTCTACAGTTCTTAAAAATGACAAAATGAGTTGGACTTCAGATTGTTCGAAATAACCTTCCTTACTGTTTACATGGAATGGGATATTGTGATCTTTAAATGCTTGTTGAATTTTTCGTGCTTGTCCATAAGATCGTTCTAAAATAACAATATCTTTATAATTTGGCTTGCGATAACGTCCAGTTTTTATATCATATATCTCTTGTTCAGTCATTATATTTTCAACTTGTTGCACAATATATTCCGCTTCTTGTTCAGCTGCACTTAAATCTGACCCTTTATCTTCAATTAACATATTCATTTGTATATGATGCGAAGTCTCATCAAATGGTGCTCCATAATAAAGTTGTGCAGCATCATCATAAACGATTTCCCCTACTGCTTCATCCATCATATGTTTGAATAAATAATTCGTCGTTGTTAGCACTTCTTTACGAGAACGGAAATTTTGAGATAAATCTATGCGCAAACCATGTTCCGAACCATCAACCGTAAAGCGATTGTATTTATCGATAAATAGACTTGGATCTGCCTGTCTAAATTTGTAAATCGATTGCTTTACATCACCAACCATAAATAAATTCCCATCGGCTTCATTGCCACGTTTGATACAAGAAATAATTTTTTCTTGTACTCGGTTCGTATCTTGATATTCATCCACCAATATTTCCTCAAATTGTTGGCGATACATTTCTGCTATTTCAGAAGGCGTGCCATCTTCAGTTAACAATATTTTCAATGCAAAATGTTCATAATCAGAGAAATCAAGTAAATTTCTACTACGCTTTTTCGCATTAAATTGCTCGATAACATCTGCGGTCACTTCTGCTAAATAAGCCACTCTTGGCGCTAATTGTTGCATATCATACATTAACTCATCTGCAGTTCTCGTATAGTAGTCTAATTTCACCTTAGAAACTAATTCTTTATAATGATCATAATGCTTCTTACCGTCGTCATAAGCATCTAACATCATTTCGTTTGCTTCTTTAACTTTCTTTGTTTTCGATGGGAAACGTGGTTCAAATTGATGGTTACTGATTACTTCTGTATTTAATATGCCGCCTTCTATCGCTGCAGACATAAATTTACGTTCTCTCTCAATAATATCAACTTGTTTATCCACTTCCTCTAACATTGAAAATAGATCATAACTTTTATTTAGCGCTTCTAATGCTGATTTCATAAATATCATTGCCACATGGTTTAAAAGTTCTAATAACTTTTCTTGTTCATTCTTATTCTCGTATGGTTCAGATAAATTTTGTAACCACTCAAAAGGATTGGGGTTAGCTACACTAAAAAAGTACATATCTTTAATTGTTTGACGCAATTGATCATCATTTCTGTCGGAAGATAATTGTTCAGTTAAATCAACAAAACTAGGATTCAACACATCATAATGTTGCTCTAGCACTTCATCAATCGTTTGCTCTAATAATAAAATGTTTTCTGCTTCACTACTTGTTCTGAAGTTTGGATCAATATCAAGTACATCATAATGATTTTGAATTAATTTCAGACAAAAACTATGTAGTGTTGAAATTTGAGCTTGATGAATTTTAATTCTTTGGTTTTTTAAATGACTATTATTCGGATCCTCAAGCGATGCTTCTTGGATACGTTGATCCACACGTTGCTTCATTTCTCTTGCACTGGCATTTGTAAATGTCACAACTAATAATTTATCAACATCTATATTGTCATTTAATATTCGCTGTATGATACGTTCTACTAACACTGCAGTCTTTCCAGATCCTGCAGCGGCAGCAATCAAAATATCTTGACCTTTGGCATAGATACTTTTCCATTGATTATCAGTCCAACGCGACTCCGCTGGTTTTACTGGGATTGGATTCATTCAAACTCACCTTCTTCTAGTTCAACATTTTGCACTTCTTCTAATGGATTTATCGTTTCGTCAACAGTTCTATAACGTTTACTATCAATCATGCCATCCACATGACACACAGACTTATAATTACAGAAGTCACAAGGTAATGTTTGATTATACTTAAGTGGCGCTACTTCGGTATGACCGTCCATGATGTCAGTTGCTGTTTTAACAAAATTAGCTTTATTATGCTTGATTAACTTATAAATTGTATCAGAATCCGCTACTTTACTACCGCTTCTATATCCGCCATCCTTTTTCATTGCAACAGGAATAATATCTGAAGAATAGTTTGGTTCCATTCGATTATCGAATGCTTCTATTACAGAAGTGTCGTTATTTACTAAACCACTTAATTTAAATGAGTTGATAAACTTTTCATTGCGTTTATCTTCATCTAATTCATTCCATGCTAATTGGAGACGCGGTTCGTGCACGTGGAAATATAGCAATCCCCCTGGTTGTGTTAGAGGATTTAAACCTAAACGTTGTTTATTTTGTAATACAATATCCATATATGTCATCATTTGCATTTGCATGCCATAGTATACTTTCGTCAAATCCAAAGTACCACTATACTTAGATGACTTATAATCAATAATGTTTACAAAACTTTCATTATCGTGATTATACGTATCAATACGATCAATTTGCCCACGAATATTGATTGGAATGCCTTGATCCGTAATTAATGGCATCGCTTGTAAATCTTCCGGATTTCTAGGATTCTTTCTAAAGCTCGCTTCAAACCTTTGAGGCTTGAATTCACTGTAACTACCTTGATATTTAAGTGCAGTTAACGTTGTTTCAACAATAGCGCCTATTCTTTGTGATAGATAACGATAATATGCGGTTGAATTTAAAAGATTGAACTGTACCTCAGGCAGTATTTCAGTCAAAGCATCATGTGTTAACTTTCTAATTTGTGTTAAATTTAAATTCTTAAAATCACCATTAATTTTCTCAGATATGAGCTTTAATACTTGATGGAAAATATCACCTAAATCAAAGTTTTCTAATTTGTATTTTGTACGTTCATTTAGTCTTAAACCATGTGATGTGAAGTGTTTAAATGGACATGCTTGATAACCTTCAAATCTAGATACACTTGCATTAATTTGCTTTCCATACAAAGCTTTAGCTTGTTGCTGATTGAGTTGCACTGTTTCATTATCAAAGGTGAGTGCCGAAACTAAGTAAGCTAGTCCATCATTGAGTCGTTCATCATCCCTCATAACTTGATATGTATCTAACCAAGTATCAGCGACAATTTCATCATCTAGCCAAGCCTTTAGTGATTCAAACAAGGCAATTTTAGTTTGATGCGGATGCTCCATTAATGTTAACGGTTGGGCTTGATGCATGTGATGAATATTTGTCACTTCTAAATTATGGTATAACTCCATGATTTGATCGATAAACGGGCTTCGTTCCTTTTGATCTCCACTTGCTCCCATCAAGGCATAAGAAAATGTGATTTTCGCTCTACTTCTCGTCATGGCAATATAACAAACAAATGCTTCATCCATTTGTAAAATGTCAGCTGTAGGACTTAATTCTAGATTAGACTGTGCTTGAAAATACTTCTTCTCATCATCAGTGATCAGACTTGATGATGCTACAGTTTGTGGCATAGTCCCATCATTTACACCGACCATATAGACATGTGCCTTATTATCTACTTTTGCTAAGTCCATTGTTCCTATACTAACTTGATCAATCGTTTGAGGTATCATCACAAACTCCAATTGATCTAAACCGACATCCAATAATTCTAAAAAGCGTGATTGTGTCAACGTATTATCACCAAATACTGTGACTAAATCGTCTAACGTCTGAATCAACCCATTCCATAGTTGATCAATTTCTTCTGCCTTTCTATGTTCCTCGTTCGCGTCAAACTGATCTCTCTCAGTCATTAAATCACTCGGTAAATCAAATGCTTCCATTGCTTCATAAAATGCAGTTGCAAACTCTAGCGCTGTGTTCGCCTGGCTTAAACGTTGCTCAAACAATAGAATTTTATCCATTACATAAGATTTTAATTGAATCACACGTTCAAATGTCTCTCGTTCACTATCGGTCAATGGTTGACGTTTCAATCCCATTTTCCTAAATTGTTCAACTTGGAAATAACTATCATCCATCCAACGTTTTCCATAAATTCCTCGTTCAAGTACGAAATTTTCCAATATATCAATAAGATAACTACTATCTTTATATTGCTTTGTTAATACATTTGTTTTTAGCAAACGCATAATCGGCTCAAAATTCCAATTCGTTTGAATGACTTCAATGAGTGAACGAATCATTTCCATAATTGGGTGATGCGTCATTGACGGTTTAATATCAATATTAAATGGAATATCAAATTGCGGTAGAATAGATTCCAATAAATAAGCATAACTATCATCTCTATAAAGTATGGCTATATCTTGAAAGCGAAGTCCTTCTTCTCTAGTTTCCTTTAATATGCTTCTTGCAATTTCATTAATTTCTTCTCGCATAATTGACGCTTCTAATATTTCAACATTATCCGCTACATTTTTAGGTTCGAATTGCAAAGCATTAAAATGGTGCTCTAAATGCGCTAAGTCTTCATTTTGAAAACGATGTTGTTGCGTGAAGCGTTGAATATTTAAAGGTATATTAAGTTCGTTTGCTATATCTTCAAGATGCGTCAAGGATTCCGATGGCTTTCTAAATAAACTAAATGGATCTTTATCACCATCAGTTGTTAATAATACGGTTACCTTTTTAGCATGCTTAACTAACCCTTTAATAATTTGATATTCTAAAGTGGAAAAGTTATGGAACCCATCTATGTATATTTCAGTACGTTTCAACCTTTCAGACTGATCCATTAATGTTATAAATCGATTTAAACAGTCCTCAGTTGAGACAAATTCACCGCTAATTCTATCTTCTAAATGTTTATAGATTAACGCTATATCTTCTAATTTATGTCGCGTTCGTGTTTGTAATGTATTTTCTGAGATGTATGTTTCAAGTTGTTCAGGTGAGACGCTATATTTTTTAAAGTCTTGAATTTGTTCATATAACTTTTCACTAAAGCCATAATACTTAACCTGTGAACGATATAATTTCAATTCTGCCTGATGCTGTTGAATAATGTCATAAATCATCATTTCAGTACCAGTTTTTGTTAATTGTTGTTCCATTAGTCCCCCAACTTCTTGGAACACACGATAACTTAATCTTTCAAAGTGCAATACTTCAGTTCTCAAACTACCATTAAGTTCTGGATCATTTACAAAGGCTTGTTCAAGTTGGAAGGTATTTTGTGTTGGTGCAATTAATACAATTGGATCACCTAGTGGACGTTCTTTCATCTCTTGGCGAATTTCTTCTAACATTTTATATGATTTTCCCGTTCCCGCTCTTCCAATAAAGGCATTAAATTCCATGACATATCCCACTCCTTTGACCATATTTTAACATATAATATATTGTGTATCGTTTATCTTTTTAATAATTACTCCAATTGCTATAACGTTTAATTTGAAGCTATAAGTTAATAACCATTATCTATAGAACAAAGTTCATTATATGATCAGTCATTCAACAATCATAATTTAACTTACTAATTTAAACTTCAAAGTCTCTCTCAATTAAATATTGAATGAAAGGACAAGCATTTGCTAGGTACTTGTATGTAACAGTTTGATTATCAATGTGTAAAATAACAGTGCCTTGAATTATAAAGTTAGCAACATATGACAATCACTTTTACATTTGTAGAGATAGAAAAAGACAATTTCTATCTAAATTCAATAGAAATTGCCTCTTCACATTATTTATCATAATTTGTATCTGGATCAAATCCAAATTTCATTTCATTTAATGGCCAGAAACTAAATGAAACCTTTCCTACCACTTGGTCTTTATCAATTAAACCAAATGAACGACTATCTTTACTTACTTCTCTGTTATCACCTAAGACAAGTAATTTATCTTTTGGAATGGTATTTTTCTGGTTAACTTGATTTAAATCTTTAGTTTTAAATGAACCTGTAATATAGTTATATTGCTTATGCTTTTCATTGTAGTCTAAATATGGTTCATCCACTTTTTTACCATTTACGTATAATTTATCTTTCTTATACTCAACGTTATCACCAGCTGTACCAATTACACGTTTTACATAATCACTATCTTTTGTTGCATGGAATACAACGACATTACCTTTTTTAATATCGCCAAACTTATATCCGAATAAGTTTACTACGACACGCTCACCATCTTTAAGCGTCGGGTCCATAGAATCACCCTTAACAGTATATGGTTTCGCAACAAAGTTCATGATAAGCAATACTAATGCTACTGCAACGACAATCGATACGAACCATTCCATTATCTCTTTTCTCAATGTTTACACCTCATCCATTTAGTTAAAATCTACTGTGAATTTATTAAAAGGATAAAACCTCAAACTCACATTACCAATAATATCTTTGCTTGATATCAAGCCATATGTTCGTGAATCTTGTTTATCTGTTCTTTGATCATTTAGGACAAAGTAAGCATTCGGCGGTACAATATCACCTTCTGAATGTTTTATATGCCTTAATGATAAGGATTCTATCTGCTGCCCTTTACTATAAGATTCATTTACTTTTCTATCATCTCTATATAACGTTTCATTTTTATAAGCAATAGATTGACCAGGCTTTCCAATAATTCTACTTATTTCTATATGATTTCCGTTACGGTACATAATAATATCATTATTTTCTAATAAATTAAAAGTGCTTTTAATCTTATTTACAATAATTCTATCACCTTTGTTTAAATTCGGAGACATCCGATTATCCTTTACAACAAAGCCTGTAACAAGTAACGCTTGGATTAATATTACAATCATAATCGCAATGATAATTAAAATCAAATGTTTTAGTATCCGTTGCATGTTGTCACTCCTCTGACGAATGCATAAAATGTTTCTCAATACGATGACCTATAAACCACATCAGTACAATGATTAAGATTACAATAATTAATCTAAATGGATTCGTAAACAGTGTGGTAATATCGCTACCTAACCACCCAATAAGTCCTATCATGATTAACTTAGATGCAAATAACACATATAAATACACATGTGCTTTTATATGCGACAAGCTAGCAACAATATTGACAAGCGCACTCGGCGTAAATGGAAAGCATAATAATATAAATATGGGTATCACACCATGTCTATCTATAAAATGAATTAAGCGCTGTACCGATTTACGATTTTGTATTTTCTGCATATATTTTGTATGTGTTAACCTTCTGAATATTAAAAAGACAATATAACTCCCAATCACAGTACCTAACCAAGCTAATAACGTACCAATTAATAAACCATAAGCATTTACATTCACAATTACAAACACGATAATCGGTAAAATTGGTATAAATGCTTCTATAAAAGGTAATAAAAATCCGACAATATAACCTAAATCCCCAAATAGATCAAACCAATGTTGGACTTGCTCTTGTGTCATGACCACCATTCCCTAAAGTTTACTGTACTTAATAATTATAAGTTTATATGCTGTTTTTTAAAACAATTATGTCCTCTTTTTACAATAAATCAGTCTCAAGTACTATAAATTTTTTAATATTATAAAAGCTAGTATCATTCATAATGTGTAACACACGATTTACAATCTTTCGAATAATGATATTGGCAAAAAAAGGCAATTTCTATCTAACGTAAATAGAAATTGCCTGTCTTATAATTTAAAGTTATTTAATTTTCTATAAGATATTGATTCACCAAACAGTATTCTACTATTATAGGCGTTCTTCTAATTCTCTTTTCTTATCTTCAAAACCTGGTTTACCTAATAACGCAAACATGTTTTGTTTATAAGCTTCAACACCAGGTTGGTTAAATGGATTAACGCCTAATTGATATCCACTCATTGCACAAGCTAATTCAAAGAAGTATACAACATAGCCGAAAGTTTCTTCGTCTAGACGTGGAATATTAACAACTACATTTGGAACACCACCGTCAGTATGAGCTAATAATGTACCTTCGAATGCTTTCGTATTAACTTCGTCGATTGTTTTACCAGCTAAATAGTTTAAACCATCTAAGTCATCTGGATCCGCTTCGATTGTAATGTTGTGTTTTGGATTATTTACTTTAACTACAGTTTCAAATAAGAAACGACGTCCTTCTTGTACATATTGACCTAATGAGTGTAAGTCTGTTGTATAGTTAGCGCTTGAAGGATAAATACCTTTGAAATCTTTACCTTCAGATTCACCAAATAATTGTTTCCACCACTCATTGAAATATTGCATTGATGGTTCATAGTTAATTAACATTTCTGTGTCATAACCTTTGGCATATAGAATATTTCTAATTGTTGCATATTGGTATGCAATGTTATCCTCTAAATTATCTGAAGATAATTCTTCTCTTGCTTTAGCAGCACCATTCATCATTGCTTCAATATCAATTCCTGCAGCTGCAATTGGTAATAAACCTACAGCAGTTAATACAGAATAGCGGCCACCTACATCATCTGGAACGACAAATGTTTCATAACCTTCATTTGTAGCAAGTTGTTTTAGGGCACCCTTTTCTTTATCAGTTGTTGCAAAAATACGTTGCTTCGCTTCTTCTTTACCATATTTGTCTTCTAACAACTGTTTAAATAATCTAAATGCTACTGCTGGTTCAGTAGTAGTACCAGACTTAGAAATTACGTTTACTGAATAGTCCTTTCCATCTAAATAATCAATTAATTCTTGAGTATAAGATGAAGATAAGTGATTACCTACGAATACGATTTCAGGATAATCATTATTATTTCTGAAAGATGGTGTTAGCATTTCAATCGCAGCACGTGCACCTAAATAAGATCCACCAATTCCGATTACTACTAATACATCTGAGTTTGCTTTAACACGTTTTGAAGCTTCTAAAATTCGTGAGAATTCCTCTTTATCATAATTAACAGGTAGGTCAATCCAACCTAAGAAATCACTGCCAGCACCTGTACCTTCATGTATTGTTTTATGAATTGTTTTAACAATATCTTTTTGTTGTTCTAATTCATGCTCGCCAAAAAATTCTAAAGTCTTGCCATAATCTAATTGAATATGAGTCATTTATTTTGCCTCCAGTGTTTTTGATTTCAAAATCATTTTACTAAGTTTATTTTTACTATTCAAACAACTAGCCTATTTATTGCGATAATTGTGACAATTAATTCATCTAAGCAATAATTCCCATATCATTATATTCACATTTATATACATTTACAATTATATCTATAAAAAGCGATATACTTTATTGTTAAAGGTCATATGATATAAAAGTTTCTACTCACAATTTTCATAAAAATGTATATTTATGTATAAAAGTGGTTTTATTTTCATTATCTTTCTGTTATACTGATTTTATCAAATAAACAAAGTTAAAAAATAATTAGCAAATTTTAAACCGAGGTGGAAATAATGAAGGAAAAAATAGTATTAGCATATTCAGGTGGATTAGATACAAGTGTTGCAGTGAAATGGTTAATCGACAAAGGTTATGATGTTGTAGCATGTTGTTTAGATGTTGGTGAAGGTAAAGATTTAGAATTAGTACACCAAAAAGCATTAGACATGGGTGCAATCGAATGTCATATCATTGATGCAACTGAAGAGTTCAGTGAAGATTTCGTTTCATATGCAATCAAAGGTAATTTAATGTATGAAGGCACTTACCCTCTTGTCTCAGCATTATCAAGACCTTTAATTTCAAAAAAATTAGTTGAAATCGCAGATAAAACAAATGCTGTAGGTATTGCACATGGTTGTACCGGTAAAGGTAATGACCAAGTACGTTTCGAAGTGGCAATCAAAGCATTAGATCCTGAATTAAAAGTATTTGCTCCAGTTAGAGAATGGGCATGGAGTCGTGAAGAAGAAATTGATTACGCTATTAAACATAACATTCCAGTACCTATTCAACATGACTCTCCATATTCAATTGACCAAAATTTATGGGGTAGAAGTAACGAATGCGGTATCTTAGAAGATCCTTATGCTGCGCCTCCAAAGGATGCATATGATTTAACTCAAGAATTAGAAGATGCACCTGATGAAGCGGATGAAATTGTCTTAACTTTTGAACAAGGTATCCCTACTGCGTTAGACGGCAAATCTTATAAATTAAGTGAATTAATTTTATATTTAAATAAATTAGCTGGTAAGCATGGAATCGGCAGAATCGACCATGTTGAAAATAGATTAGTTGGTATTAAATCAAGAGAAGTATATGAAACACCAGCTGCAGAAGTTATTGTTAATGCACATAAATCATTAGAAACGATTACATTGACGAAAGATGTTGCTCATTTTAAACCAATTATTGAAAAACAATTTGCAGAACAAATTTATAACGGCTTATGGTTCTCACCTTTAACTGACAGTTTAAAATTATTTGTCGACAGTACACAAAAGTATGTTTCTGGTGAAGTACGTGTCAAATTATATAAAGGTAATGCAATTGTAAATGGTAGAAAATCACCTCATACTTTATACAATGAAAAATTAGCGACGTATACTAAGGAAGATGCATTCAATCAAGAATCAGCAGTCGGCTTTATCGATATCTTTGGCTTACCTACACAAGTAAATTCAATGTTACATGGTGGTTATCACGATGAGCAATAAAGCTTGGGGTGGTAGATTTAGTGAACAACCGGAAGCATGGGTCGATGAATTCAATGCTTCCATCCACTTCGATAAAGCATTAATTGAATACGATGTGCAAGGAAGTATTGCTCATGCCACTATGTTAGCAAATCAAGGTATTATTTCTAATTCGGATTGTGAGCAAATTAAACAAGGATTAAACGATATACTCGCTGATTATAAACAAAATAAATTAGATTTAGATGTTTCATTAGAAGACATTCACCTTAATATTGAACATGAACTCATCAAACGTATTGGTGACGCTGGTGGTAGATTGCATACTGGTCGTAGTAGAAATGATCAAGTTGCGACGGATATGCACTTATATACGAAATCAGAAGTAACTGAACTAATCGCTTTAATTGAATCATTTCAAGCAACCATCGTTTCTGTAGCAGAGGATAATATTGATACAATCATGCCAGGTTATACACACTTACAAAGAGCACAACCTATCTCATTTGCGCATCACATCTTAACTTATTATTGGATGTTAGAGCGTGATAAATCACGTTTCCAAGATAGTATTAAGCGTATTGATATTTCACCATTAGGCGCAGCCGCTTTAAGTGGTACGACATACCCTATCGATCGCCATGAAACACAATCATTATTAGACTTTGGTTCTTTATATGAAAATAGTATGGATGCTGTTAGTGATAGAGATTACATTGTTGAAACATTGCATAATATTTCGTTAACAATGGTTCACTTATCACGTTTTGCAGAGGAAATCATCTTCTGGTCTTCTGCAGAAGCCAATTTTATTACCTTATCAGATGCATTCTCAACTGGATCATCAATTATGCCACAAAAGAAAAATCCAGATATGGCTGAATTGATTAGAGGTAAAGTAGGTAGAACTACTGGTCATTTAATGAGCATGTTGATGACTTTGAAGGGCTTACCGTTAGCATACAATAAAGATATGCAAGAGGATAAAGAAGGTCTATTTGATGCAGTGCATACGCTTAAAGGTTCGTTAAGAATATTTGAAGGTATGATTGATACGATGACTATTAATGTTGAACAGTTACAATCAACTGTCTACAATGATTTCTCTAATGCAACTGAACTAGCAGATTATTTAGTAAACAAAGGTGTACCATTCAGAAATGCGCATGAAATTGTCGGTAAAATTGTGCTATGGTCTATACAAAATAATGTATACCTCCTAGATGTACCGTTAACTGAATATCAACAAGCACACCCAAGTATAGAAGCTGATATTTATGATTATCTTAAACCTGAAAATTGTGTGAGCCGTCGAATTAGTTATGGCTCGACTGGTCAAGCAGCGGTTAAAGAGCAACTTAAAGTTATAAAAAGTAAAAATAAAGAATAACACTATACAATTAAGGATAACTCTGGGACATTAGTCTTCTAGACTTAAATAAAATGGATAATTTGCGATTTTATTTAAATATTCGTCACTTAATTCGTTATTCATTTCTTGTTGTATCTCAGAGATAATTGCTGTTTCAATTAATTCATTATAAAGTGTCTTATTTATTGGAGTAATAACATTTAAGAACTGCGTTTTGTTTACGAAATACCTATGGGAGTAGGATGCGTGTCGAGACCAAGGCTCGATCCAGCCTCTAGTTAAGCGAGCAATAACAATATGTAGTATTGATATAAATAACAAGCCCATCAAAGATTTTTGATCTTTGATGGGCTTAATGCTGGGGATTTATGTTCTAGCATTATCCTTATTATTTTCATTCTATTGATACTAAATATTACGATTACCTATTTATAAATTGTGCCTCATCACCCTAAATACACCACTTTTATTCTTAAACATTTAATTTATTAAACTATAATTAATTTTTTATACTTAAAATAAAGAAAATGTAAATAGTGTTTAAACAATTAAATTCTAAGGTAAGTACAGTGTACAGTTCATTTTAAGGAGTGAAGCACTTATGAAAAATGCAAAAAGAATTATGGTAACCAGTATGACAGCTTTATCTTTATCTTTACTAGCTTCTACAGCAATGGCTAAAGCAGATGAAAATACGGATTCAACACAAAAGCAAAATACAATACAATCACCTAATGATTCTACACAGCAAACACAAGACAACACTCAAGAACAAACACAAAGTGCTACCAATTCAACTACAGAAACTACTAATCCATCCCCTGAACAATCAGACACAACTGCTAATACCAAGCAACAAACTGACAATCAATCACAACAGAAATCACAACATGCGAATCAAAACCATTCAGAATCTGATAACCAAGAACAAAATACACCCACACCACAAGACAAAGTAAATAAATCACCTCAAAATAACACAACTACCGAGAAAAATGAAAATAGTTCAACTTCTGCGAGACCACTTTCAGAAGCAACAGAAAAAAGTGCAAAAAACAAGGAAATACATAATTTAACAGGAGAAAAGTTTACAACAATCGCCCATAGAGGCGCTAGTGGCTATGCACCTGAACACACTTTATATTCTTATGATAAGAGTCATAATGAATTAGGTGCATCTTACATCGAAATTGATTTACAAATGACAAAAGACGGGCACCTTGTAGCAATGCATGATGAAACAGTCGATAGAACGACTAATGGTACAGGTCGAGTTGACTCTTATACATTAGAGGAACTGAAAAAATTAGACGCTGGCAGTAAATTCAATGAGCAACATCCTGAATACGCAGATGAGCAATATAAAGGTGCAGAAGTGCCAACACTAGATGAAATTTTAGACAGATATGGTACAGATGCAAACTATTATATCGAAACAAAATCACCTGATGTGTATCCTGGTATGGAAGAAAAATTATTAGATACTTTAGATAAACATCACATGTTAACAAATCAATCTTTAAAAAATGGACATGTTATGATTCAATCATTTTCACAAGCAAGTCTAGAAAAAATGCATAATCTAAATTCTGACGTACCACTTGTAAGATTATTAGACAAAGGTGAATTACCTAATCTTACAGATCAAGATTTAGAAAGTATTAAAAACACAGCAATTGGTGTAGGTCCCGAATATTCTGACTTAACTAAAGATAACGTACAACACTTAAAGGAAATGGGATTCTTAGTTCATCCATTTACAGTAAACAATAAAGCCGATATGGAGCGTCTTAATAGCTATGGTGTAGACGGTGTTTTCACTAACTATGCAGATGTATACAAACAAGTTGTAGATGAAAGTAAATAAATAATTCAATAACAATACGATCACTATTGCCAATCTGCCAATCTATGAGATTAATGTAATCTTTTAGGTTGGCTTTTTAGATTACATATTAAACTATACAATTAGAAAAATTCAGTGCTGAATTTTGATATAAAAAAGGAACAACTTCTATTAAATTACAATAGAAATTGTCCCTTACTTTAACTACAAATATTTATGACTGTACTTTAGTCTAAATTATCTTTACAGCTAATCATACCGAGATAATGATTAAGCCCAACCACGATAACGTGCAGCCTCTGCAGTACGTTTGATACCTACAATATACGCAGCTAAACGCATGTCAATCTTACGGTTTTGTGATAATTCATAAATTGTATCAAAAGCTGTTGTAAGCTTTTCACGAAGTTTCGTATTAACCTCTTCCTCAGTCCAATAATAACCTTGGTTATTTTGTACCCATTCGAAGTAAGAAACTGTTACACCACCAGCACTTGCTAATACATCAGGTACTAATAAGATACCGCGTTCAGTTAAAATACGTGTACCTTCTGGTGTTGTTGGTCCGTTAGCTGCTTCAACAACTACATCTGCTTTAATATCATGTGCATTATCTGCAGTAATTTGGTTAGCAATTGCTGCAGGTACTAATACATCACAATCAATTTCGAATAATTCTTTATTTGAAATCGTATCTTCAAATAGGTTTGTTACTGTACCGAAACTGTCTCTTCTATCTAATAAGTAATCGATATCTAAGCCTTCAGGATCGTGTAACGCACCATAAGCATCAGAAATACCGACAATTTTAGCGCCCATATCAAATAAGAATTTCGCTAAGAAACTACCAGCGTTACCGAAACCTTGGATTACAATACGTGAACCTTTGATTTCTAAACCTCTACGTTTAGCAGCTTGCTCAATCGCAATAACTACACCTAATGCAGTAGAACGGTCACGTCCTTGTGAGCCTCCTAATACAATCGGTTTACCAGTGATAAAACCTGGAGAGTTAAATTTATCCAATGAACTATATTCGTCCATCATCCATGCCATAATTTGAGAGTTTGTGAAAACATCTGGTGCAGGAATATCCTTTGTTGGTCCAACAAATTGAGAAATTGCACGAACATAGCCTCTAGAAAGACGCTCTACCTCGTGAATACTCATTTGACGTGGATCACAAATAATACCACCTTTACCACCACCATATGGTAAGTCCACAATGCCACATTTCAATGTCATCCACATTGACAATGCTTTAACTTCTTCTTCATCAACATCAGGGTGGAATCTGACGCCACCTTTTGTTGGTCCTACAGCATCATTGTGTTGTGCACGATAACCCGTAAAGGTCTTAACTGTACCATCGTCCATACGTACTGGAATTCTTACTTGTAAGAATCTTAATGGCTCCTTTACTAAATCATACATGCCATCGTCAAAACCTAATTTATGCAATGCTTCTTTAATAATTTGTTGCGTAGAAGTAACTAAATTATTATTCTCAGTCATGATCCATTTCGCCTCTTTTTCGTTACTAATGATTTCGCTTTCATGCTAATTGTAACATAAGATTTTTCTTTTTAAAGTGTTTTAAATACTTATATTACATAACGCTAATTATTCGAATACACTTCTCACTTTTTCTAGTGCAAAGTCCAATTCTTCCTTAGAAATTATCAATGGTGGCGCAAATCTTATTACCGTATCATGTGTCTCTTTACACAATAAACCTTTTTCCTTTAATGATTCACAATATGGTCTAGCATTTTCAGTTAATTCAATTCCGATAAATAATCCTTTACCACGTACTTCTTTAATAGATGGATGATTTATCTTTTGTAATTCTGATTTGAAGTATTCACCTAACTCTAATGAACGACCTGGTAAGTCCTCATCTACGATTACATCCAAAGCAGCATTTGAAACGGCACAAGCAAGTGGATTTCCACCAAATGTAGAACCGTGTGAACCAGGTGTAAACACGCCTAATACTTCTTCATCTGCTAATACAACAGAAATTGGCAATACGCCACCACCTAATGCTTTACCTAAAATGTAAACATCTGGTTTTACATTATCCCAATCTGTTGCGAACAATTTACCTGAACGACCTAATCCTGCTTGAATTTCATCTGCTATAAATAAAATATTATGCTCATCACATAACTCTCTAATCGCTTTTAAGTATCCTTCTGGTGGAACGTTAATTCCTGCTTCCCCTTGAATTGGTTCAATTAAAATAGCGGCAGTATTTTCATTTACAGCGGCTTTAATTGCTTCAATATCACCGAAATCAACCTTTCTAAATCCATCCAATAAAGGACCATATCCTCTTTGATACTCTGCTTCCGAAGACAATGATACTGGCGCCATTGTACGACCATGGAAGTTACCATTGAATGCAATGATTTCTGCTTTATTAGGTTCAATGTTTTTTACATCATAAGCCCAACGACGTGCAGCTTTTAACGCTGTTTCAACAGCTTCTGCACCAGTGTTCATTGGTAAAGCCTTTTCTTTACCAGAAAGCTTACAAATTTTTTCGTACCATTCACCTAAATTATCACTATGAAACGCACGAGAAACTAAAGTAACTTTATCTGCTTGATCTTTTAACGCTTGAATAATCTTTGGGTGTCTATGACCTTGGTTTACAGCTGAATATGCTGATAACATATCCATATACTTGTTACCTTCAGGATCTTTAACCCATACGCCTTCAGCTTCCGAAATAACGATTGGAAGTGGCACATAGTTTGATGCTCCATAATGGTTTGTTAACTCAATGATTTCTTCTGATCTTGACATGATATCTCCCCTTAGTTTAAATTTAAGAGCCTTTTTTGACTCTTTAACAATACTTACTCCTAGCATAACGTATTTAAACGTAAACTGAAACTATTTTCAAAAAGAGTTATTGCATCACAGTTCGCTAGATGAATATTTAGGAAAAAGCTTTGACAAGTACTGTTGTAATCAGTTCAATTCAGTGAAAGCCCTTACATATATAATGACACAACCTTTACACTTAACACAAGACCATAATATTAAATTCTCAAATAAATTTTCCACTTACTTTTATTGCAATTTATTGCATTATTAATCATTCAAATAATAGTAAATTCTAATGATTATTAAACTTAAAATTTATTTAAATACTAATTTCCATTGATTAAGTAATTGATTGTATTCATTTTTATGTTTTATACCTTGATATAACTTATGTCGTTTATGAATCAATGTTACAACTGTCTTTGTATATAATGCTTGTTTCATATGCTTCCAACACCTCATCATTATAATTTACTGTGCTTGATTATATACTTTTACAGAACTTTGTCATCAAGCTATGGTTGGATGATATGCTACAACTTTAGTTAACAATATTAAAAACAGGTGCAGCTATTCATAATCTACTAACGTTTCTTCTACAGTATTGAAACACTGCTTAAAAATCGTCAAAATTATAAATACTGCACCTGTCTTATTATAAATATTGAATAGCTATGATATTAATTCATATTATTTCCCATCTGTTCTTGGTAAAGGATAAAATGCATTATTAAATTGAGTCCATAATTTAATAGGTAATTCATGTTTATCCGCTCTTGTACCATCAAATTGTGAAATGATTTCATCTTCCTTACCTTCTACTATCTTACTTACAAAATTGTGATCAAGTAATATTTCACGGCCTAAAGCAATAAGATCTGCATCTGTATTTTCAATTGCATCTAATGCTTGTTGTGCTGTAAAGATTGATCCTATACCAATTAATGGCATACGTCCATCAATCCATTCATGTAATAATTCAACTCGTTGTTGATCTTTATATTTACCTTCACGTGTCGTTGAGTAAATATCCATCAATGAAACGTGTAGATAGTCTAATGGTTTATCAATTAAATGCTTCACTAATTCTTCCGTGATTTCCATGCTGATACCAGGAGATTCTGCTTCTTCAGGAGAAAAACGATATCCCACAATAAATGATTCATCCGCATGTGTCTTTACAGTAGAAGTAACTTCATCTACTACGGATAAAGCAAATTTAAGTCGATCTTGTCCCCACTCATCTTCACGTCGATTATAGTAAGGTGAAACAAATTGATGAATTAAATAGTGATTGGCGCCATGTATTTCCACACCATCAAAACCTGCTTCAATAACACGTCGAGTTGCTTCGCCAAATGCTTTAATAGATTCATGAATTTCTTCAACTGTAATTTCTCGAGCATCATGTGCCTCTTGTTCACCAAAGCTTTTCATGGAAATAGGACTTGGTGCAGCAACATCACCATTCGGTGTTAAATTAGGTAATGCTTGCGCACCACCATGATGAATTTGCACGACCGCTTTCGCACCATTCTTCTTCATTACTTTAGCTAAACGTTTCAAACCTTCTAAATCTGAATCATGTGCTACTGATGGTTGCCCTGGGAATGCTTTACCCAAGTCTGTAACATTACTAGCCGCTGAAATAGCTAAACCTACATCTTTTGAACGCTGTTCCATATAAACTAATTCTTCTTCAGAAATTGTACCATCATCATTCGAAGAAACATGTGTTAACGGTGCTAATACAAATCTATTTTTTAATTCTACTTTATTTGGTAAAGTTAATGACTCAAATAAAGGTTGAAATTTTGATTCCATTCTTAAAAATCCTCCTAATATGTTATTAAATATAATAACTCTTTTTTAATACTACCTAATTCTAACTATTTTCAACCTCAAATGAAAACAATATGCTTGCGCATGTATATATTTAAATTTGATTATTTATCAATCCCTGTACATTAGGTTTATATACCGTTTGCATCAATAAATTTTATAGCTTAGCTTTAACATTCAACTTAATTCATTAACATTCAACACTACATAAAAAAACGCTAAACACTCATTCAAGTGTTAGCGTTCTGAAGATGATTACTCATCTTTAATCGCGTTTTTGGACTGTTTAATCCAAACCGGTAAGCGTTCTTTAATTGTTTGAAACCCATATTTTTCGGTTTCTTTAATTTCATCTAATACTGATTGCTTTTCCTTTTTACGTTCATAATTTTTAAAATAATCATTATCCTTTAAAGAGAAGTTAATCTTCCCCTCTTCATCAATTGAAATTACCTTAGCTCTTACAATTTGACCTTCTGATAAAAACTTTTTCAAATTATGGACGTAATCATCCATGATTTCAGAAATATGGATTAAACCTTCAGTATTATCAGGGGTTTCTACAAAAGCGCCATACGGTTGAATACCAGTCACACGAACTTTTACATGTTGACCTACTTTATAGTGATTATTCAACGTGATAACCCCTTATTTCGTATTACTTAACACTATTATAATAGCATAAAATACTTACAGGCACTAACATTAATATAGAAAAATTTCACGATTTGTTGATTTAAGTATCTAAAAGTAAGTTCACAACCCTATATACTTTGCATAAAGTAACCCATGGCATGAATAATGATCAAAAAAACAGGTTGGACATCTATCATGTCTCAACCTGTTCTTCACACGTCTATTATGAAGTGTTGAATTGAAAAACATAAAATCTAACTTTATCAACACACTTAATATTGCTTAATTATTATCCTTCAACATCAATTGAATCAATTGTAATGTCATGCACTGGCTTATCTTGTGCACCGACTTTAGTAGCTGCGATATCTTCTAATGTACTTTCACCTTCGATTAATTGACCAAATACTGTATGTTTTTGATCTAACCATGGTGTCCCACCCTTTTCACCATAAGCTTTTACGATTGGCTCTGGCCAGCCTCCATCAGCCAATTGACTTAACATTGACTCTGGAACCTCTTTCATTTGTACTACAAAGAATTGTGAACCGTTTGTGTTTGGTCCTGAATTCGCCATTGAAAGTGCACCGTAAAGATTAAACGCTTCTAAAGAGAATTCATCTTCAAATGGTCCACCATAAATACTTTCACCGCCCATACCACTTGCAGTAGGGTCTCCACCTTGTACCATAAAGTCATTGATAACGCGATGGAACGTTACACCATTGTAGTAACCATTTTTTGCATGTGTCACAAAATTTTCTACAGTCTTTGGTGCGATATCAGGGAATAATTTAAAAGTCATGTCACCTTTATTTGTGTGCATAACTAATTTAATTTCATTACCATTAATTTCTGTGTTTAATTGAGGATAGTTCGTCATTTAAATTCTCCATTTCATGTTAAGATGATATATGTATTCTAACATATTTGAAAGGGTGAAATGAATTATGTTATATCGATTTGCACATAAAACTGGAAGTTATGGTGTATCCATAGTTGAAGAGAATGACAATCAAGTCTTAGTACAAGTGGAACAAGTAATTAAGCATCCTAAACAAGGTGATTTACATAATCCAACGTCAACAGAAAATGTCTTTTTTCATGAGCGTAAAGCATTGAGTCAATTTGAAAAACGTTATGCATCTCGTTCTCAACTTAGACCATTTAATGTTGAACCCATGACGTATACAGCTTCTTTACAACTAGCAATCACAGAGTTAGAACAAAAATTGGCTAAACAAGATAATTTGCATTCACAAATGTCATTAGACAATTTACAACGTTTAAAGAAGGATTACAGCCTTCAATATAAACAAAATTTTGAATAAAAATACCTTGTTTCTTCTTATTTAACAAGGACATTCAGCATAGTTATTTCAAGGGCTGGGACGTTTTTCAGAATAGTCTAATTCATGTATAATAAACTTATACTTAAATGTAAAAGGAGGATAAAATAATGAGCTGGTTACATTTAGCGGTACTCCTCCCGTTAATATTTGCACTCATTATTCCATTTGTATATCGCATTCATAAGCGTATACATATCGGATGGTTTGTCATACCCATCCCTGTCGTCTTATTTATATACTTCCTATCATATATTCCGACAACAATGTTGGGCGATACAGTAATGCGAACTTTGAAATGGATGCCTCATTTTGGTATGAATTTCAATTTATATATTGATGGTCTAGGACTGTTATTTAGCTTACTGATCACAGGTATTGGTAGTCTTATTGTCCTGTATTCTATTAGTTATTTAAGTCGACAAGAGCAGTTGGGAAACTTTTATTGTTATTTACTGCTCTTTATGGGTGCAATGTTAGGGGTTGTATTATCAGATAATTTAATTATCTTATACTTATTTTGGGAATTAACTTCATTTTCTAGTTTTTTACTTATTTCATTTTGGAGAGAAAAGCCAGCATCACTATATGGCGCACAGAAATCTATGCTCGTCACAGTGTTTGGTGGTCTATCGCTGTTAGGAGGACTCATCCTCTTAATCTTAGCTAGTGGCACTACAAGTGTTCAACAAATCATTAAACATGTAGACGAAATTCAAACAAGTCCATTCTTTATTTTAGCCATGGTACTGGTATTAGTTGGCGCAATGACTAAATCTGCCCAGTTTCCATTTTACATTTGGTTACCAGATGCAATGGAAGCCCCTACTCCAGTAAGTGCATACTTGCATTCAGCTACAATGGTTAAAGCCGGACTTTACTTAGTCGCTCGTATGACACCAATTTTCGCAGTGTCTCAGGGGTGGATTTGGACTGTAACGGCTGTTGGTTTAATCACCCTATTTTGGGCATCATTAAATGCGACAAAGCAACAAGATTTAAAGGGCATTTTAGCATTTTCTACTGTTTCACAATTAGGGATGATTATGGCTATGCTTGGTATAGGCGCTGTAAGTTATCATTTTGAAGGATCAGACAGTCAACTGTATGTTGCAGCCTTTACGGCAGCAGTCTTTCATTTGATTAACCATGCAACATTTAAAGCAGCATTATTCATGATTACAGGTGCTGTAGATCATGCTACGGGTACACGTGATGTTCATAAGCTAGGTGGCTTACTAACGATAATGCCCATTTCATTTACAATTACAATTATAAGTTCGTTAAGTATGGCTGGTGTTCCACCTTTCAACGGTTTCTTATCAAAGGAAAAGTTTTTAGAAAGTATGATTGACGTTACACATGCTAATGTCTTTAATTTAAATTCACTAGGTATACTGATACCGATAGTTGCGATTTTAGGTAGTGTATTTACATTTGTATATGCAGTGCGTTTGATTGGTCAGGTCTTTTTAGGTAGCTATAAACCTGATGCCTTACCTAACAAGCCACATGAAGCATCTCCATTAATGTTAATTGCACCTATTATATTGGCTATCTTAGTAATTACTTTCGGTTTGTTTCCAGCAATGCTTACCGATTCAATTATCGAACCGGCTGTAAATGCAATGAGTTCAACGCAAACAACTCATATTGAGTTTCATATGTTCCATGGTTTCACGCCAGCCTTTTTATCAACACTATTTATTTATGGTGTCGGTATTATTTTAATTTTAAGTTTTAGTTATTGGATTAAGTTACTAAAATCACACCCAACTAAGTTAACTATTAACTATTGGTATGACAAATTAGGTAACGTTACACCTGATATTTCTAAACATATAACAAATTCATATGTCACTGGATTTACACGTAACAACTTGGTGATTATTTTTATCTCACTGATTGCAATTACGGTTGTGACACTCATCGTGACACCTTTCAGTATTAACTTTAAAGATGTCAGTGAAATCAGACCGTTTGAATTAATTATTGTCGTGCTTATCATAACGGCAGCATCAATGATTATATTTGCACATTCAAGATTATTTAGCATCATTATGGCAAGTGCTGTAGGCTATTGTGTAGCAATTTTCTTCATTTTCTTTGGTGCTCCAGATTTAGCACTTACACAATTTGTTGTTGAGTCAATTTCAACGGCACTATTTTTACTTTGTTTCTATCATTTACCTAATTTAAATAGACACCAAGAAACGCAACCTTTCAAATGGATCAATGTCATCATATCTATTGGGGCTGGTGCAGTTGTTACTATACTTGGCTTAATTGCATATGGAAATAGACACTTTGGATCTATTGGTTCATTTTATAAAACACACGTATACGATTTAGCACACGGTACAAATATGGTTAACGTCATTCTTGTTGATTTCCGTGGTACCGATACATTATTCGAATCATCTGTATTAGGTATTGCAGGCTTAGGTGTCTATACCATGATTAAATTACGTTACAATAACAAAGCTAAAAATAAGGGAGGTCATGACATTGAACAGACAAAAGAATAATCTGATCTTTCAATATTCTGCAGTCATCATCTTTTTCCTTATTGTGATGTTCGGACTATCATTATTTTTAGCTGGTCACTATACACCTGGTGGTGGTTTCGTAGGTGGTTTATTACTATCTAGTGCACTGGTTATTATTGCAGTTGCCTTTGATATAAAGACAATGCGGAAGATATTTCCATGGGACTTCAAGATATTAATTGGCATTGGCTTAACATTTTGTTTAGCTACACCAATGGCGAGTTGGTTTTATGGTAAAAATTTCTTCACGCACAAACCTTTTGAAATACCTTTAATCATACTAAAGCCGATGGAATTACACACTGCAACATTCTTCGATTTAGGCGTGTTATTTGCAGTTGTAGGCACAGTAATGACTATAATTTTATCGATTGGAGAGAATGAGTAATGGAAATAGTGATGATTTTTGTTTGTGGTATTCTCACAGCAATGAGCGTCTATCTCATTCTTTCTAAAAGTTTGATACGAATCATTATTGGGACTACTTTACAAACACATACGGCAAATTTATTTTTAATCACAATGGGTGGCCTGAAAAAAGGCGATGTACCTATATATGAAAAAGGAATAGCATCCTACGTTGACCCTATTCCTCAAGCATTGATATTAACAGCTATTGTAATATCTTTTTCAGTAACTGCTTTCTTCTTAGTACTCGCATTTAGAAGTTATAAAGAGCTAGGTACTGATAATGTAGAAAGTATGAAGGGAGTGATTGAAGATGATAGAGAGTAACCTTATCGTTTCTTTATTAATCATTCCTATGCTAACAGCAATTATATTAGTATTTATTGGGAAGCGCCCTACTATCAAACGCTATGTTGCGTTAATTGGTACCGTAATTACATTGATATTTGCATTTATTAATTTGCACAATGTACTGAAAGATGGACCAATCAAATTAGAATTAGGTTCTTGGGCTGCACCATACAGTATTGTTTTTGTACTAGATATCTTTAGTGTATTACTCGTAATCACAACATTGATTGTTACTATGCTAGTTATCTTATACTCATATCAATCAATTGGACTAGAACGTGAAACATATTATTACTATTTTTCAATTATGTTTATGCTGACTGGTGTTATTGGTTCCTTTATAACTGGTGATATCTTTAACTTGTTTGTATTTTTCGAAGTCTTCTTAATGTCTTCATATATATTACTGGTTATTGGTGGTACAAAGGTTCAACTAAGCGAAACGATAAAGTATGTCTTAGTTAATGTGACTTCTTCTGCATTTTTCGTTATTGCAGTAGCCATGCTTTATTCAGTAGTTGGTACGCTTAATTTAGCAGATATCAGTCAGAAATTAAGTGAATTGTCAGCACATGACAAAGGCATGGTAAGTATCATATTTATCATGTTCATCTTTGTCTTTGCAACAAAGGCTGGCGTATTCCCTATGTATATATGGTTACCAGGTGCATATTACGCACCTCCTGTAGCAATCATCGCTTTCTTTGGTGCTTTATTAACAAAGGTCGGCGTTTATGCAATAGCTAGAACGGCTAGCTTATTCTTCAGAGATACAGGTAATTTTTCTTTTTACACCATTTTATTCTTAGCACTTCTAACAATTATATTTGGTTGTGTCGGAGCTGTTAGTTATTATGATACGAAAAAGATTATTATCTATAATATTATGATTGCAATTGGTGTCATATTAGTTGGTGTAGCAATGATGAACCAAAGTGGTATGATGGGCGCTATTTATTACACTTTACATGATATGTTAATTAAGGCAGCATTATTTTTCTTAATTGGAATCATGTATAAGATTACAAAGACACATGATTTACGCAAATATGGCGGTTTAATCAAGCATTACCCTGTGCTTGGATGGACATTCTTTATAGCAGCACTTAGTTTAGCTGGTATACCGCCATTTAGTGGATTTTATGGAAAGTTTTATATCGTTCAGGCAACATTTGAAAAAGGATTCTATATTAGCGGTATTGTTATACTGTTATCTAGTTTGATTGTCCTTTACTCGGTTATTCGAATATTCCTGTTAGGATTCTTTGGCGAAACTCGAGGATTTACTGTAAATCATAAATTAAGATATAAAGGCTTGTTAGTCGTGGCCATTATCGCTGTAGTACTTTCAGTCATATTTGGATTATCAGCAGATATCTTACATCCAATAATCAAAGATGCTGCAGAACCATTCTATAATCCTAATGTTTATATCGAAAGTGTATTGGGGGGACAATAATATGGCAGTTCAAATACTCGTTAATTTACTTCTCGCAGTATTTTGGTTATTTGTTACTGGAAGCTATACATTTAATAACTTTATTTTAGGTTACCTGTTCGCTTTATTATTAGTCTACTTAATGCGTGGTGTGTTACCGGGTCGATTTTATATGATTACTGTCTATAAGATCATCAAACTCTTGGTAGTCTTCATCATTGAGTTAATTAAAGCTAATATAGATGTAATTAGAATCATTATTAAACCAACAATTAAGAATGAACCTGCGTTTTTTATTTATCAGACAGATTTAAAAAAGGACTGGCAAATCGTCTTATTATCTAATCTGATTACCCTAACACCAGGTACAATTGTACTTGGAATTAGCGATGACCGAACTAAAATTTATATTCATGCAATTGATTTTAGTACTAAAAAAGAGGAAACTGAGGGTATAAAGTCATCTCTAGAAAAAGTTGTGAGAGAGGTGGGCGAATAATGATAAATTACAATATAATTCTTATCATTGCGCTAATTATTGTTGCCCTATCAATGTTGGCCATGTTAATCCGTGTAATTATTGGACCTTCACTAGCTGATCGTGTCGTAGCTTTAGATGCAATGGGGATACAGTTAATGGCTATCATCGCCTTATTCAGTATCTTTTTAGGTACCAAATACTTAATTGTTGCAATCTTAATGATAGGTATTTTGGCATTTTTAGGCACTGCAGTATTTGCGAAATATATGGATAAAGGTAAGGTGATTGAGCATGACCGGAACGATAATCATTAGTATTGCCTTAATACTTGTTGTCCTAGGATCAATTATTAGTGCATTAGCTGCAATTGGACTAGTTCGATTAGATGATGTATATGCGCGCTCTCATGCAGCAGGAAAGGCAGCAACGTTAGGGGCAATGCTACTTTTAAGTGGTGTCTTCCTATTCTTTATAGGTCGAGATGGTTACGTAAATATGCAATTAGTAATTGGTATATTATTTATTCTCATTACTGGACCACTTTCCAGTCACTTAATCATAAAGGCAGCCTATAATTTAAATACCCCTGCTTCCAAACGAACTAAATTAGACGATATTAAAAAAGATTTAAAGGATACTAAACTTTAATTAGCATCATGCGCAATTTGTTTGTAACATATGAGGATTCCAATTTCTTATAATTAATAAAAAAAGGTACAAACCCTAAATCGAGTCTAGGACATAAATACCTAGCATTAAGCCCATCAAAGATTTTTGATCTTTGATGGGCTTGTTATTTGTATCAATACTGCATATTGTTATTGCTCGTTTACCTATGGGTGCCTGGGTCGATCCTCGGTCTCGACACGCATCCTACTCCCTCAGGTGTCTCGCAAACAGTACGCAGTTCTTATATGTTATTACTACAAAAAATAAGACACCTAATAATGAATGAATTGAAACAGCACTGATCCATGAGATAAATAAAGAAATGAATAACGAGTTAAGTGATGAAACATTAAATAAGATCGCAAATCATTTATCAACTCAAATCAATGTTCTTTACGTTTCATAGTAAAATTCATTGATTTTATTTTAGTCTGCAAGGGTAATGGACTAGACTGTTTATTACTGATTACTCTTTTTAGCTTTATCATAAGTCTTACCGTCCGTCGATTGTTAGTATTTAATTATAGTCGAAAATAAGTATTTATAGACTGAAATGACGTATGGTATAAAGTCATATTTTTCAAAAGACAATACACCTTTAATCATTTGTATTACTTCAGCAATCATGTTATATTAAATCGTAATTATTACGATTTAAGGAGGTAATTTTATGTTTAAATGGACAATTATTGGTGGAGGTATCCAGGCAGTTACAATTGCACTTAAACTACGCACACAAGGATTAGCTACAAATGATTTGTGTATAATAGATCCTCATACTAGCTTATGCGAACAATTTAATAGATATACATCCACTATCGATATGCCCTACTTACGTTCACCTTGTGTTCATCATGTTCATCCAGATCCTTTTCATCTTAAGCAATTTGCAAAACATAGACAATATACCAATGCTTCTTACGGACGATATCAAAGACCTAATAGAGAGATGTTTATGGCTCATACGCATATGTTAATACATGAATTAAATTTAAATCATAGTCATGTGCAAGCTAGCGCAACTTCTATCACTAAACAAGATAATCTATGGTTTGTTCAATGTAATAATTCAGAAGCATTTTCGACCGAAAACCTTATCATTGCCTTTGGATGTAACCATCAAATTAACTTTCCAAAAGCATATAAAAATCAACCCGATGTCACACACATCTTTGATGGTTCATACAAATCATATTCTCAATCGTCACATGTGATAGGTAGTGGTATTTCTGCAGCTCACTTAACACTTAAGTTGATTAAACATAATCCACAACAAATTCATTTATGGACAAATAAACCCTTAGCAGTGCATGATTTTGATGCTGATCCAGGTTGGCTCGGTCCTAAATATATGACACGCTTTAAGCAAATTACAACTTCTGAGGAAAAGCAACAAGTTATTCTGAATGAATGACACAAAGGCTCAATGCCAAAAGAATTAGAATTAAGGCTGAAAAAATATGTAAAGCAAGGTAAATTAGTAATACATACAAACGAATTACAAGCCATTTCAAATCATCAAATCATTACAGAACATAAGGCAATAACCTATGATCATATTATTTTAGCAACTGGATTTGAAGAAACGATAATGAAACAACCAATTATTAAACAATTAATCCACCAACATCATGCCCCACTATGTAGTTGTGGTTTACCAAATATTTCAACAGAATTGGAGTGGTTACCACATTTATATGTTGCTGGAGGCTTAGCAGATTTAGAATTAGGGCCCTTTGCAAGAAATATCATGGGTGGTAGAGAAGCTGCCACAAGAATCTCGAATGCTTTTTCAAAAGAAACTACGGTATCAAGTATATAAGTAAAATACATTATGATGAACATACAAAAACACGCTCAATACTCTATAGAAACGCCGAAATGCGTCTGAGTATCAAGCGTGTTTATTATTTGCGTGGTTTAATCGCAATTGTACCTCTCATGATGCTAATCAATCTATCAACATCATCTTTTATTTCAATGTTCCAAACTTGTGTTGTTTTACCTTCGTGTACGATAGTAGCAGTAGCATAAACTGTACCTTCAGTCGTTGAGCTAATATGGTTAGCATTCATTTCTAAACCTAATGGAATAAATTTTTCAGTATCAATGATGTGTGCCGCACCAATTGAGCAAGCTGTTTCACCCAAAGCAAGATTTGCACCACCATGTAAATAACCAAAAGGTTGTTTCACCTTATCTGTAACAGGCATCGACATTACAATCTTACCGTGTGCTTCACTTTCTACTTTCATTTCTAAAGTCTCTATCATATTTGTCATTTTCGACACCTCATTCACTACTTAGTATTACTATAATACCATAGCGGCAATTGTACCAAAAATGATTAACGGAATATTATAAAATATAAAGTTGGGAATACACGTGTCTCTAATATGATCGTGCTGACCATCCACATCCAAACCAGCTGTAGGTCCTAATGTAGAGTCACTAGCTGGTGAACCAGAATCACCTAAGGCACTCGCAGTACCAATTAAAGCGATTAATGCCATTGTATCTAATCCTAATGACTCTCCTAATGGAATGAATAAAGTTGCGATAATAGGAATTGTTGCAAAAGAAGATCCAATACCCAAAGTAACAATAAGTCCAATAATGTACATAACAATAATACTAATGAGTTTATTATCCCCTGTAACACCACTTAAACTATGTACTAATTTAGTAATATCTCCCGTTTCATTCATTACGCCAGCAAAGCCATTTGCAGATAATATCACTACACCAATAAATGACATAATCTTAATACCTTCAACGAAGTTCTTATCCAACTCAGTCCATTTAAATGCTCTTGAAACAAAGAATATCAAGACTCCGGCAAGTGCACCGAAAATCATTGAATCAGTTAATGTCTGTACGACAAATGTTGCGATAATCGATACGATTGTAACAACTAAGACATAAGGTTTGAGTTCAATAGTTTCATTATTTCTATCTTCATTTCGATCATTATATTCTCTAGGCTTTCTGTAATAGAACACACCCAAAATCAATCCAACAATATACCCTAAAGAAGGAATAATCATAGCTTTCCAAATCATGCTCATCTCTATTGGGTGATGTGCTTTGGTGAAACCATTATCAATAATTTGGTGGAAAATTTGACCAAAACCAAATGGTAAAAGAACGTATGGCCAACAAAGTCCAAATCCAATAATAATAGCAATTTGTCTACGATCTATCTTCAAGTCATTAAATAAACTAATTAAAGGTGGTATAACAATTGGAATAAATGCAATATGAACCGGAATTAAGTTTTGACTCATTATACTTAATACTAATAAAGCAATGATAATAATTACTTTTACCTTTACTCGAGACATCTTGCTATTTTCAGCGTGGATACTGTTAATAATCTTATTTACTAAATAATCCGTAATTCCACTATATGAAATCAGTGCCGCAAAGCCTCCCAATAAGGCATAACTTAGTGCAACTTCTGCACCATCGACAATATTCTTACCAAACACAGACACGATTTCAGGTATACTCATACCTGCAACCAGCCCGCCTACTAATGCACTGACAAATAAACTGATTACTACATTAAGTCTACATAAGCAAAGTATAATCATCAGCACAACTGCTATAACAACTGCATTAATCACAAAACATAACTCCTTTATCACATTATCGAACTAAAGTATCACGAGAATAATCGTAACAATTTCAATTATAAATGTCAATGCTATGTTACAGCTTAAATGTATCATCCATGAGGTTAAACTATATCATCTAACATTTCCGTTTACTTAAACTATATAATTTATGCGCGAGTTATACAATTCCAACTCACGCATATATTTATTGATTATTGATTTGATAACCATTCAACAATAGTCGTTACTAAAAATGCTGTTGGTCCTTTAGGTCCTTTATAACTAGCATGATTCGTAGTTGCTGGACCAGCTATATCAAAATGCATATGTGGTACATCACCTGCAAAGTGATTTATAAAGGTAGCTGCAAATAATGCTTTACCTTGTCCATTTGTATGATTGACAAGATCTGCCACATCACTTTTTCTAATTAACTTTCTTTCTGTATCTGTCATAGGTAATTCAAATACATATTCTCCTTGTCGTTCGGCAATTGACAGTATATCTGCAAGTTGTGTCGAAGCATGATTATTGAATACTGCAGCTTTATCCTCACCTAATGCAACAATTGCTGCCCCTGTTAAAGTGGCAAAATCTAAAATCAGTTCCGGTTGAAATTGTGTTGCATAGAATACAGCATCACCTAGAACTAAACGACCTTCTGCATCAGTGTTCAAGACTTCTACAGACTCACCGCTGAGTGCCGTATAAACATCATCAGGTTTCATTGCTAATTCATTAACCATATTTTCTGCAGCAGCAATTACACCCACAATATTAATGTTAAGGTTTAGCTGTCTCGCAGCTTCTATCATAGCAATTACATTAGCTGAGCCACACATATCAAACTTCATAGTTTGCATACCTGTTTTTGATTTTATTGAATAGCCACCTGAATCATAGGTAATCCCTTTACCTACAAGTGCTATCGGTGCTTTGTCATTATTAGCACCATGATAAGTTAAAGTAATTAATCGTGGTGTATGCTTAGACCCTTTACCTACAGCATGTATTAATCCAAAACCTTCACGCTGTAATGTCTCTCCGTCTTTCACATCTACAGATACTGAACTTCCTTTAAAGTGATTAGTAATCAATTCTGCATAATATGCCGGCGTTAATATATTGGGTGGGATATTACTATAATCTCGTGCTAAATTGATGGCACGAGCTAACGCTATCCCCTTATCGATTGCTGCATTTATTTGAGTTTGATCTTGTATCGTATGTAGATTCAATGTTAATTTATATGGCGCACCTTTATTTGTCTTATATCCGTCAAATTGGTAGACAGACGCTTCACTTTGTTGACCTAGTAATGTAGCAATATTTAAGAGATCAAAATCTTTCGCTTTAAAGCTCTCGAAATATATGTCCCCTTCTACGATTCGCTCTTGCTTCAAATATTGGAATAATGAGCCAAACACAGATAAATACTGTAATTGTGTCGTTGACTTCAAATTACCTAGACCAACAGCAATTAACTTTATGAGTTGATTATCTACTGTAAAATGTGTAGCAGTTACTTTACCAACATTACTACTAATAATATGTGCCTTTTTTAATGATGCTAGATTTTCATTAATAACTTCACCGTTTATCTTTATGTCTTCCAACTGATTTAAATGATCCGGTATCCCTATGATTAATGTTTCAAATAATAATTTATCAGTAGATTGTAACAATGCTTTCATTTAAAATCCCTCACTTTGGTATTGAAATAATTTAATCATTTAGATTTAAGAAAAAGACCTATCTTATTGAAAGACAGGTCTTTTTGCTTAATGATTCACATGCATAACGCCTATGTGATTTATTAATTTAAATCTTAAAATTTACCTTTTTTGAATGCTAATCCGATACCACCAAGTTTGAATACAGCACGTGTATCAATAACTTTCTTCATGAAAGCAGCTTTTTTACCTTGGATATCTTTACCGTAAACAACACCAACACCGTCTCCAGAACCTAATGAACATACTGTTCCACGATCAACGTATGTGAACTCTTGAGTTGGTTGACCTTCTAAAATGTTTTTAATGTTTTTAGCTGTATGTTCACCTTCTTGCATAGCGATTTGAGCAGTTGTTGGTAATGGACGCTCTTCACCAGCAGGAATAAATGCTGAAACATCACCGATTACGAAAATGTTGTCATAACCTTCGATAGTTAAATCTTGTTTAGTTACGATACGACCACGTTTAACGCCTTCGAATGAAGCTTCCATTAATTGGCTACCGCGTACACCAGCTGCCCAAACAGCAGTGTTTGCTTCTAATTGTTGTTCTTCATCGTTAACTTTAACAACGAAACCTTTTTCGTTAGCAGCAACGATTGGCGTAGCAATCTTGAATTCTACACCTTTACTTTCTAAGTAGCTAACTGCATGGTTAACTAATTCATCAGAGAATTGTGGTAACATTTTAGGAGCAGCTTCAACACAAGTAACTTTAACTTTACTTTGTTCTACGCCATATTTGTTACATAATTCTGGAATTCGATCAGCTAATTCACCTAAGAATTCAACACCAGTGAAACCTGCGCCACCAACTAAGATAGCTAAGTCATTGTCGTCTTTTTCTTTAGAAGATGCATAGTTTGCAAATTTATCTTCGATGTGACGAGATAATTTACGAGCAGTTAATACATTTTCAATTTGGAAAGCATGTTCTTTCATACCTTTAATACCAAATGTTTCGCTTTCAAAGCCTAATGCTACAACTAAGATATCAAAATCAAAGATTCCAGCGTCAGTTTCAACTTTTTTAGCATTACGGTCAATTTTAGTAACCTCAGCTTTAACAAAGTTTACTTTGTCTTTATTTAAAACACTTTCAACTGGATATAGTAAATCTTCATAGCTAATTGTACCTGCTGATGCTTCATGTAACCATGTAGCTTCATAGTGGTAATCATTTTTATTAATTAACGTAATTTCAGCTTCATCTGCTGAAATTTGCTTTTGTAATTTTGTAATAGTTTGTAAACCTGCGTAACCAGCGCCTAAAACTAATACCTTTTTACGATCTTGAGCCATTTCATTCACCTAAGCTTTCATATATTATTTGTTGCATAAGTCTTTTTCTATACCCTAATTATACATATGTAAGTCACAAAAAAGACATTTTTCATCCAATACTAATTTTATAGTTTTTATGCTTGATTTTCAAGCGCTAACGCACATATTGTTTATTTTTTCACATAAACTATTAAAAGGCTATAGTTTATCATTCAATCGATAAAACTATAACCTTTTATTTATTAACAATCTTCAGGTGTTCCTGCCACCTTTGCAGTTCTAAATGAGCTTCCACAACCACATGATGCAATCGCATTTGGATTGTCTATTTGGAATCCGCCACCCATAAGAGATTGTTTAAAATCTATTGTTGTACCTTGTAGTACTGGTACATCCATTTTATCTACTAATACCTTAAGACCGTGAAATTCATACACTTCATCATTGTCACCAGGCTCAGCTTCAGCAGACATACCATAAGTTAAACCAGTACATCCACCACCGTTAACCTTGACCTTTAAATAGCCATCTGCCATTTCATTTTGCTCTAACATATCTTTAACTTCATATGCTGCCGCTTCTGTAACGTTAATTACTGCCATTATGATTACCTCCCTAAAAAATCCACGTTTCTTCTATATGCGCATAAATATTTTGTAATAAATCATCTGGCGATTCACCCTCAACAATATCACCATTCACTAATGCATACAAGCCACTAGAACATAAGCCACAATTTTGTAAACAACCGTATTCTAATACATCTATACCAGGATCATTCTCCAGTTGATTGTATACATAGTCTCCACCTTTCGCTAAGTTCGAAATGCAGAACTCTACTATTGGATTCATAATACACCCTCTCATTAATTATCAGTCATATAATTATAACAAACACAACTATGTTTTAACACATACGTGCTTATATTTAAGAAAGTATCATTTTAAATTTAATCGTCTTTTTACAATAAATTTTTTTGTGTAATTTAACATCCTTATATAAAAATCTATGAACTATGCATTACTTAGCCAATAGTTAGGTTTACTTACTACTTTAATTGATTGTTAAAACGATTTCATGATAACCCTTTATTACCATAACTTATTTGTAGAACGATACAAAAAAGCATATAATGTATTTAAGTAAGCTGTTTATAGAAAATTGGTATATCAATATAAGCGAAATATGATTTAACCACATTATATTTAATAACTTACATTGATGCATAATTGATAAAAACACAATGCTTTTCACAGCTCAACTCGCAATGTTTTATCAAATGTTCAATACAATTTTTACTAGAGGGGTATCTAATAATGAAAAATTTAGTTCTTTTAGGTGGCGGATACGGAAATATGCGCATTATGTCACACATTTTACCAAATGCGCTTCCGGAAAATTATAACATTACACTAATCGATCGTATGCCTTATCATGGGTTAAAACCAGAGTTCTATGAGTTAGCTGCAGGTACGAAATCTGATAAAGATATTCGTATGAACTTTCCAAACTCTGACCGTTTAAACAATGTTTACGGAGAAATTAATGATATTAATCTCGACGATCAAATTGTTTCAGTTGGGAATACAAAAGTAGACTACGATGAATTAGTTATTGGTCTTGGTTGTGAAGATAAATATCACAATGTGCCTGGTGCTGAAGAGTATACACACAGTATTCAGACATTGTCGAAATCTCGAGAAACATTCCATCACATTAGCGAACTTCCAAATGGAGCGAAGGTCGGTATTGTTGGCGCTGGCTTAAGTGGCATTGAGCTTGCTAGTGAATTACGTGAAAGTCGTGAAGACTTAGAAATCTACTTATATGACAGAGGTGAACGCATCCTAAGTCGTTTCCCTGAAAAATTAAGTACTTATATTGAAAAATGGTTCAAAAAGAATAACGTAAAGGTTATCCCTAATTCAGATGTCAATCGTGTAGAGCCTGGGCGTATTTACAACAACGATGTACCAGAAGAATTAGACTTAATCGTTTGGACTGCTGGTATTCAACCAGTTGAATTAGTGAGAAACTTACCTATTGATATTAGTAAGAGTGGTCGAGTTATCTTGAATCAATATCATCAAGTTCCAACATATCCAAATGTCTATGTCGTGGGTGACTGTGCTGAATTACCACATGCACCTAGTGCACAACTCGCTGAAGCACAGGGTGATCAAATTGCCGATGTCATGAAATTACAATGGCAAAATAAACCTCTACCAGAAAAAATGCCTGAAATTAAAATTCAAGGTTTCTTAGGCTCATTAGGTGATAAGAAAGGTTTCGCCTATATCATGGACAGAACTGTGACAGGCCGCTTAGCATCAATCTTGAAATCCGGAGTACTTTGGTTATACAAATATCACAACGGCTAATCATTTCAAGGAGTCGTATCAATGGTATTAATTGAGATGTACTATAATTCCTATTGAAATATACTAAACATAGCTATGAAGCTATCGATAATGATAGACTTTCCATAGTTATGTTTTTATTGTTATAGCATTTAGTAGGACTAAAATCCAAGTAAAAAACCAGTAAATGACGATTATCATCATTTACTGGTTTTTCATATTGATGGCTCAGTCTTTCTTAAATGTATCTTAGCCTTTTGTTAAAAATAGTAATGTTACATACCTCTTACCCAAATTGATCCATAAACTTTGTTAACGTATTCAATTGAATATAACCATCTGCAACGTATTCATCGTTGATTGTCACTAAAGGATAAAACAATTCATCCTCTTGAATACGTTCTATAAATTGTTGATCATGGTCAGTTAAATTTTCGGTATCTTTTTCTATATCAATATAAGTAAATTCAAACGAAATTTCTGGATACTTTCTTTTTAACAATGGTTGTAACCAGTCAAACGTATTACGAGAAGTCGGTGCATTAACACAACTTGCACACACGATATCGGCGCCATAAACAACTACACTCGCTTTATTCATATTTTACTATCCCCTTTTGTTTTCATTTATAGATTTTTCAACACATTTCTATTATAATAAAAAGATAAGTATAACATGAAATTATTTACTTGGAAGGGAGGCATTTCCATGCCAACTGAAAACGCAACGATGTTTGATCAAGTAGCAGAGGTTATCGAAAGATTGCGTCCATTCTTACTACGTGATGGTGGTGACTGCTCACTCGTAGATGTAGAAGATGGAATTGTTAAGTTACAATTACATGGTGCTTGTGGTACATGCCCTAGTTCTACAATCACATTAAAAGCGGGTATTGAGCGTGCTTTACACGAAGAGGTACCTGGCGTTATCGAAGTAGAACAAGTTTTCTAACAACATATATGTTAAGACCATCACATGCACATCAATAATAGACATGAGTTAGTTTTCTATCATCTAGAATTATCTCATGATAATTTATGACAAAGACTGTTATCCGACAATGGATAGCAGTTTTTTTATAGAAAAAAAGACAACCATTCAATAAAAATGGATTGTCTTTTACTTTGATTTATTAAATAATATTTAGCTTACACTTGGTGCTTTATTGTTATGCTGAACTGGTGCATTATCGTCTGGTTTATGATGTTTATGATGATGCGTTTCACCTTTCATATGATGTGCAATTTGTTCGCTAATATAGACCCAACCTTTCCAGCCTACATGAACAGCATCGCTTATTACATATGGTTCATAATCTTTATCGGTCATATTATAAACACTACCACCTCGTTGTGTGATTGTGTTATTAATCTTATCGTACACCTTTTGCCGGCGTTCTTGCTTAATACCGATACGATCATACCACTTACCATTTGATGGTAAAATAATGTACTGCACATCTGCACCTGCTTCATTCATTGTATCCACAAAGAGTGCTAAATCTTGAAACTCTGGAGAATTTACATTAAATTCGTAATCACGATTAATTTTTCTCTTATGACTATTGATCAACTTCCAATATTCATCTCTAATTCCGTATTTATTAGTTTTAGTACTGTCTTTTCCAAGCTTTTCCGCTTCTTTAGATAAATCTTTCCATGATTTATTTTTACTATCTATAGGCTTAACTTGTGACAAAGGAGATGGTTTTGCTGGAAAGATTGACTTGATCGCTTCTATCTTCATTAATTGTTGTGCTTTAAATGATGATAAATAATTATCCTTAACCTTGTTAGGATGTTTCTTCATTTCCTTTAAATAGTACTTATTCTTGACATCTTTAAATTTGGATAATCGATCCGCATATCGTTGTTTCAATTTATCGCTCATCCCAGATTGTTGAAATAATTGGTTCACTTGAGCATCTGAAATACGCGCTTTAAAGTTTACATTTGTTAAACCATTATTTGTAAACCATTGAGGTGATATAATAAATGCCATTTTTTTCCCTTTTAAATTCTGAAATTGTGATGCGGCTTCAACTGCATTGACAAGATCAGTAGAACCTCCTGTTCCAATTAGAAACGGTTGCATTGGCGCCTTTTTCTTATCATCTAACAATAAACCTGGATTAAACGGATCATCTTTTCCAAGTTCACTTGAACCGTATATAGGATAGTATTTATCAGATTTATACATTTTATCTTGTATTTGTGTACCCTTTAGCACTTGATCAGTTATATTTAGTCGTTGTTCTTGAAGTGTTTTATTATTGATTAAACCTGTAAACCAACTAGCTGGTAATATAAGAAATACACCAAATAGAATGAGACTTACAATGATAGGAATAAATGCTTTTAACTTCATCTTAATGTTTCTAATACCGTAATAATCTTATTCGGTGTTGCCCATTCATCTCTATCAAAATCCATAATTGAAACTTCAATATCTAATTTATTTTGAATTTCTAATAATAAACCAACAGTTTGGAATGAATCAATAATACCTTCTTCAAACAGCGCAATATCAGGATTTTCCTTTACAATGTTATTTTCAGTAACTTCCTCTAATAAATCTAATACTTGTGTTTTAAATTCCATACTTTTAAATTCCTCCTATGTTTTAATACAGTTTCCCTGAAAAGATTAAAAATCCAAATGCTACGAAATGGAACGTTATGATAATACTCATTACAGTTGTAAATTGATTTTGCCAACGTGGTGGATGTTGTTTACGCCATCTTTCGTAATAACCATAACCTATAAATAATGCAGCATGATACATGCCATACAAAATATAATAGCTTTCGATACCATGCCAAATTCCCATGATAATAAAATTTAAAGAAAATGCGATATTAGACATCGCAAATTGACTCTTTAATAATCTTTTCTTAGACATAAAGAATAATGCTCTCATATAAATACAATCTCTAAACCAAAATGATAATGACATATGCCATCTGTTCCAAAAGTCTTTAATATTTTTGGCTTTAAATGGCTGATTAAAGTTTTGCGGAGATTTAATACCATATAAATAGCTAAATGCAATCGCAAACAATGTATAACCTGCAAAGTCAAAGAACAGATATAAACTATAAGCATACATATATAACCATTTTGCAGTAAATCCTGTTAAATCCATTAATAACGGGGTAATTGCGTATACGTGAAGTAAGTGTGCAATAATAAATTTATATAAAAAGCCAAGCATAATATAATGAATCGCTTTTTCCACTAATGCTCTATACGCCTCACCACTTGGTGCTACACGATCATCTTTGACAAAGCGTTTATATCGATCAATTGGCCCAGATGAAATCGTTGGGAAGAATGTAATAAATTGAACAACTTTCCAATGATCAATTTCTTTAATTGAGCCATCTCTGATTTCCATTAATAATTGGACACTTTTAAATGTCACATAAGAAATACCTAAGAAACCTATTAATTCGACTACCTTACTTTCATGAAATTTAATTTGTGCAGTACCTAATAATGAACTTTGCATTACTTTAACAATAATCAATGGCAAGATTGACAGTGTTATCACCATAAAGAATTTGCTAAATGTATTTTTAACAAAACGTGATTTCCAATAATACATAATGATTAATACTTGCCAGACGACATATATAATAAAGTTAACAAAAGCTACACTTAACAATGGTTGATCAAAGAAATTATGTTTTGTCGATGAGAAAATAAGTTCAATCATAAATAATGTGCTCAGACCATTATAAATATGACTTCTCTTACCTAAAAACCCTAATATTATAACCGGTAATAATACGATGAATGCAATGAGAAAGAACGTAAATGTGCCATATGGTGTCATTATGTAAAGTCCTCAGCAATCTGTTTACGGTCTAACTTACCATTATGAGTCAATGGTAAACGGTCAGTAAACATAATCTTTTTAGGTATCATATATTCAGGCAGGTGTTGCTTTAATTCCGCTTTAATTTCATGAATAAATGCCTGCTCATCAGTCATCTGAGTTATGGTATCCGCTGTTATTATAACGGCATTGATATGCGTGACTTTATTGTCACGATAGTTCGGAACAACCACTGCCTCTTGTATAGAAGGTGATTGTCTTAACTGAAACTCAATTTCTTCTATCTCCATTCGATAGCCATTTAATTTAATTTGAAAATCTAATCGACCATTGATAAACCATTGATTATCTTTGTACTCAGCTTTATCACCTGTGTAATAATTACGAATTTCATTGTCATATCTAAATACGGCATCTGTTTTTACTTTGTCTTCTAGGTAACCTTTACTTAGAGCATTCCCTGAAATAATTAACTCTTGTTCAGAAGTTAAATGTAACTGTGTACCTGGTCTAGATTGACCAACTGGTAATGGATTGTACTTGGCTAGTACTTCCTCGTTTATCAAAATGCTTGTGACAGCAACAGTGGCTTCTGTTGGACCATAAGTATTATAAATATATGCATCAGGAAACTTTTTAGATAACATTTTTGCTGTTCTATGTGCCAAAATTTCACCACAGAAGAAGAATTCTTTTAGGCTTGGATATTGTTGTTGGTCTAACATTGGTAACATTAAACACATTTCCATAAACGAAGGGGTCGACACCCACACATTAATAGTGGCTTGTTGCAACATATCATTTAATAGCTTTGGTTTATTTATCATTGCTTTATCTACTAAATTTAATGTTCCTGTAGTAGCTAAACATGGATAAATAGCCATTACTGATAAATCAAAGGAGAATGGCGCCTGATTGAGCCATTGCTGTTTAACCCCTAACTGATTTAGTTCCACCATCCACTGTGTAAACTCATTTAAGCTATCGTATGAAATTTGCACGCCCTTCGGTTCTCCCGTCGAACCTGATGTAAAAATAGTATAAACGACATCATTGGGCTGCATTTTACTTTCAAATTCACTGACCTCTTCGTGATCAATAATGCATTGAACATCAAATATCGTTATATCGGAAAATGGCAGTATCGCTTCAGATGTATTAAGTATAAATTCTGGCTGAACCTTATTTACAATTGCCTCTACCCTATCTTGAGGTATAGAAATATCTATTGGTACATAACCACATCCTGCCTTAATAGCTCCAATCATACCGACAATCATAAAAGGTGACATATGACCATAAATCACTACAGGTCGACTTGATTTAGCAATCATATCTGCACATTTATTTGAATAATGATTTAATTCACCGTAAGTTAATGATTCATCATTATATTTAATCGCTATTTGATTCGCATCGTTTTTATTATTTTCAATTAATGATTGAATAATGTCTTTCATAGTTGTCTCCTTCATTAAAATTCATTATAAATAAAGTTATTTTGCGTATCTCCAGTTCCATAAATCAAATAAAGCGCAATAAATATTGCTACGTATAAGATAGTAAGCAACCATGGTTTGATTTTTTCAAAGGTGTGCTTTTTATCATGATTCATATGTCTGAGCCTCCTTTATAACACGTGCAAAATACTATATTCTATTTATCTGTTTTCTAATATATTTTAACACATATGTAATTAAAATATTTTTTATTTACTGTTCATAATTATACAATCAATTTCCCATCTTTACAATTAAATCCATATTTCTTCATCTAACAAAAATGTTATATTAAATGCTTTGCGTTTAGTTTTATTATCTATAATTCATATATCTATTGTTATTTTGAAGTTAGAAACAACATAAATATTAGTCTTTTATGGATATATATACATACTTATCCAAGATAAATTCCACTTAGATATTGCTTATTTTTATTGTATTTTTAGTTTAGCAATTGTTTTTTGAAATATTATTGATAAAAAGCCAATCACTTTTCTGATTTTTATAGACATGCAATACTTGATTTTATTTATCCACTCGTAATATAGTCTTTTTCACATAAAAAAAGCCAGCAGAGTTTAAGTAACTCTGCCAGCAATATTTAAAGATAGTATAATACAAAAAATAATTTATTATTTAATTGGTGTTTTCGCATCTTTGCCACTTAAGACTAGTCTAATATTATCAATACACAACTGTATCATACGGTTTCTAGTGATGACTGATGCGCTACCAATATGTGGTAAGACGAGTGCATTTTTCATAGATAATAATGGGTGTGACATATCAATAGGTTCTTTTCGTAATACATCTAAGCCACATGCAGCAATCTCACCATCTTGTAATGCTGCAACTAATGCTGTTTCATCAACGACTGCACCTCGTCCAATATTGATAAAAATAGCATCATTTTTCATCTTTTTAAATGCTGCCTCATTAAACTTGTCGCGTGTTTCCTCAGTCAACGGTGCTGTACAAACAACGAAGTCACTATGTTCTAATAATGTATCAAACGATACATAAAGCGCACCCAAACTTTCTTCTGCCTCTACCTGTCTGCTACGATTATGGTACATAATATTAACATTAAAGCCCTTTAAACGTCTTGCAAATGCCTTACCAATATCTCCCATGCCAAAAATACCTACTTTAGCATTATATAGATCTTTACCTGCAAGTAAATAAGGTCCCCAGCTTTGCCATTCGCCATTTTGAACATACTGTTCCGCTTCAATGATACGTCTTGCTACAGTCAACATTAAAGTAAAGCCTAATTCTGCGGTAGTTTCAGTTAGAATTTCAGGCGTATTAGTTGCTACTATCCCCTTACTGCGAACAAGTTGCACATCTATATTATCGAAACCAACTGCCATATTTGCAATAACCTTTAATTTTGGCGCGTGTGCAATAACTTCTTCATCTATCGTTTCACTTAATGTAATAAAGCAAGCTGTCGCATCATTCAATGCCTCTAAAAATTTTTCTCGTGGCATTGGTGTGTATGATTCATTCCATACCTCTACATCTGCAAATAATTCTAACTGATCTATAAATGGTTGCGGAATCTTTCTTGTTACGATTACTTTTTCCATCTAATCACCCCTATTGTTCTAGCTCATTAATAACCTCATTTAAATCTTTAAAGCTATATGTTGGTGGTACATCTTTTTGTTCAATTTCAGCTTTAGTTGTTACGCCCGTTTGAACATGAATCGTGTCGATACTAACATTAATGCCTGACAGTATATCCGTGTCATATAAGTCACCCACCATGGCAACATCATCAGGCTTAATTCCTAATAATTCCAATTGTTCTAGTGCTTTATGCATAATAATTGGTTCTGGCTTTCCAATAAATGTTGGTTGGACGCCAGTAGATACTGAAACCACACTTGTAATCGCGCCATTACCCGGTAAGAAACCACGTTCTTTCGGAATAGAAACGTCTTTATTCGTCGAAATAAATGTTGCCCCATTACGCACACCTAATGTTGCTGTAGCTAATTTTTCATAAGTCACCGCTTCATCTAAACCAATAACAACATAATCAACAAATTCATCATTTTTCAATTGTAAACCATGACTCGTTAATGCTTTTTTCAAACCTGTGCCACCTAACATATATACTGATGCTCCTGGTGAAGCTTCTGAAATATATTCGGCAGTCGCAAGTGCAGAAGTAACCACCTCAGTAGCTTTGGCATCTAAGCCCATTGACGATAATTTTGTCGCTACTTCTTCTGGTTCTTTCGTTGAATTATTTGTTACATATAAATGCGGTATTTGATGCTGATTTAAATATGATATAAAGGCCTTAGCGCCATCTATTGTTTCATTACCTTTATATAAAGTTCCATCTAAGTCAATTAGATATGCTTTGTAATTTTTCATTTCTATTTATTCTCCTTTTTGACCAAATGCAGTAATTGGTACATTCTCGTTCTCTAAAAATTGCAATACTTCAGTAATAAATTGCTGATAGTACTGTACTGACTTATCAAAAATTGGAATAAGTTCTGTAGTATTCAGTTCATCATAGTAATGAACAAATTGCTTTCTAACTTCAACAGTTTCATTAATATGTTGTTGTGTGTCCTTTGAAATGACACCTTCTAATTCTAAGATATCAATAACATCTTTATAATTACCTGGATCTCTCAAAATAAATCCATCAATAATCATATTACCTATATCCACTGATGATTCAATCAACATTTGAGCTATGCGTTCAAATGCATAATGATTATGTTTCTGCTGTGGATAATCGCTAAGTAATTGTTGTAAGTAATTTAATTTAGCATTTAATTGTTCTTTGTTTACGAAATACATACTCGTCACCCCTATCTTGTTCATCATACCATAACTTTACAGGTTAATTCATTTCCAGTTATACTAATTATTAACGCTTTATTAAACTTAAAAATATTAACTTTAATAAATACACCTTAAGGAGCGAATATAAATGATAGATATGTATTTATATGATGATGACGAATCAGCACAAGTACAATTTGTTGGGTTTGTGGGCGAACACAGCCGCTATGATTTAATGTTAGTACAAACCAATCGTCATTATGGTAAAACGATTGTCTTGAATATGCAAACGAATAAATTTGGCATTATCGGTACGGATGATTTAGAAGAGGAAGGTTATATCGCACATATCCTCGGTGTATCAGAAGAAGAAGGAAATGAAATTTCTGAATATCTCAACGAAGTCATTCAATAAATCAGCGATTTGATTTTAAACACAAACTTCGTAGGAGTAAGATTCATTAATACATTAAATAACATTAATAAAAAAACCAAGCGTCAATTGACATACTTCATACAAAGTAGACATTTAAAAATGAAAACCTTGAATGAAGCAGTTCAAATTATAGACACTTGGTTCTTTTATTTTTCAGGTTGTTGGATGCTAGGTTGAATCTTGACGTCTTGAAGTTTATTACTTTCAATAATTTCATCTTCCTGTTGTTGCTGAGCTAACTTATCTTTGATTTCTTTTTCTGGTATGTGTCTCAAGATGAAATAAGGACAACCAAAATTGCAATATTCCAATAAATAATCTTGAATCGTTGAGAAACGTTTACTAAGTTCTGCCTTTTTATTGTGATCACTATAAAAACCTTTGAGTCTCAATTGTTCATATCCAAAATCACCAACAACATAATCATACTTATCTAATATATCTGAGTAACGGTTGGCAAATATTTCTTCATCAAAACAGTCCCTATAATCTTCAACAATTTCAAAATGTTGTTCATTTACCTTTATCATTGTACTCACCTAATCTATCGCGCTCTCCATTATAATATGATTGGAATAGCTTAAAGTTTTAATAAAGACTTAGCTCATTTAATGTAACATTGTCGGCATACATTAAAATTGAACTAAGTCTTTGCATTAATTATTTAGTTATTTTGTAGTTGCGTCTTGCTTAAGTTGTTCTTCACCTAAACGTTGTCTTTCTTTTGCCGCTTCATTAACTTGTTCATCGGCATGATAAGAACTACGTACTAATGGACCAGCTTGACAATGTTTGAAACCTTTATCCATTGCAATTTTTCTTAATTTACCAAATTCTAATGGTGTATAATACTTTTCAACTTTCAAATGCTTACGTGATGGTTGTAAATATTGACCAATAGTTAAGATATCTACATCATTAGCACGTAAATCATCCATAGTTTCAAGTATTTCTTCATGCGTTTCACCTAAACCAACCATTAAACTTGATTTAGTAGGGATATCTGGTTGTAATTCTTTAGAGCGACGCAAGAATTCTAATGTACGATCATAAGTTGCACGCGCACGAACTCTTGGTGTTAAACGACGCACTGTTTCAATATTGTGGTTTAAAATATCTGGTTTAGAAGCCATAAGCGTTTCTAATGCTTCATAGTCGCCACCCATATCAGATGGTAAAATTTCAATAGATGTATATGGATTACGTTCTCTTACTTTGCGGACTGTTTCTGCATATACATTTGAACCAGCATCTCTTAAATCATCACGCGCAACAGCTGTAATTACAACGTGCTTTAAGTTCATTAATTCAACTGATTCTGCCACGCGTTCTGGCTCTTCTAAATCTAATTCGTTTGGTAATCCTGTCTTAACCGCACAAAAACGGCAAGCTCTAGTACATACTGCACCTAAAATCATAAAAGTAGCAGTACGTCTTTCTCCCCAACACTCATGTATATTCGGACATTTTGCTTCTTCGCAAACTGTGTGTAAATTCTTTTCACGCATCATTTTCTTAAGACCAGTGTAGTTTTCGTTTGTGTTTAACTTTATCTTCAACCAATCCGGTTTACGTAAAATTTCTTCATTTTTAGTAGCCATAAACGCACAATCCTCCTGAATTGAAATCTGTATATATTATAACGAAATTCGGGGCAAATTTAAATGTATATTGTCCATCTTTTAATATTCCAAAAGTTTCTCTTTAAATATATCACGTAGAAACTCAGGCATTAAATATTCAATTGCATGTTCCTTTAATGTTGGGAAATAACGACCAAATGTATACATATCGACGGTGCCTAGTGTATATGTTGTATCGTCATCAATTTCCTCCCCATTTATAAAGAAACGAGATTCAGATTGAATGATGCCAATATTAAATAAAATATAACCACCAAATATATCTCCTCTAAAACCTAATCCTTGTGCAAATTCATTGATATACTCTTGCTTTTGACTTTTGATGATGACTTGCTTTAATTCCTGTCCAGTTAATCTAATGCGCACCAAATTAATCGGATGTGGAAGCATTTGGTGTATGTCATACTCTGTAACTTGATCCGCTTCAATGCCTTTTACGATTAATCCCGCATTAATAATCGTACAATCCGCATTGGTAAATTCAAATACACTCTCTGCTAACAAATATGCTGATTGCGTGATTACATCTGTTCTTCTAGGTAAATATACTGGATGATCAACAACTGGGTCACTCAAGAGTAAGCGCCCTTCTTCTTCATAGTTGGTTTCAACTTTTGGTAATTGTGTCACTGGATATAACGTTGCTTTTTTATTTATAATACGCTTATCTTCTATATCTAAAGTAACTTCACCAAGATAGTAGCCATACTTTCCTGCGGCCGCCATCAACACCCCATTATTCATCTCTCCATTTAAAAAGTGATGATGTGTATGACTGCCTAAAATAAGATCTATTTCTGGGATTTCTTGACATAATTTTTCATCAAAAAACACACCAACATGACTCATAATTATAAGTATATCATAGGCACCTTCATTTGCACTGATTTCATCTTTAATAGCCTCTAATGGATCTGTAACAACCCAATCTAGAGCACGATAAAACGGCGTGAATTGTGCAGTTGCAGCCACAAATAGAATTCTAACACCTTCAATTTCTTTAATGTAAGAAGACTGAATATGATTTGGTAGATTACCTTGTTCGTCGAATACATTCGCACAGGTAATTGGAAATTGAGCATCATTATATAATGCATTTAATGCATCATGTGAAATTGTCATTCCTTCATTATTGCCAATCGTAGCTAAATCACAATGTGCTTGATTCAATAATTCAACATTCTTTGTCCCCATAGTTGCTTCAGTCACAGGTGCTGATAAATCAACATGGTCACCGATATCAAGATAGAGTGAGGGATGATTTAATTTAGGTCTTTCTTCATTCAAATATGCTGATATGTTTGCATATTCTTGAAGGTGACTATGTATATCATTCGTATGATAGATTGTTAACTGCATCGCTATTCCCCTCCTCAAGTATTATAAAAATGACTTAATTATTAGATATATACCCATTATTAACATAACTGTGCGTAATAATGTTACAACTGTATCTGATTTAATTGAATGATTAATCTTAACTCCTAACTTAGCACCAAAGTAACTTGAAATAATCAATACAATAGAGTAAATCCAGGCTACATGACCTAAAGCAATGTGTCCTGCAGAACTCATCACACTTGAAAAGAAAATCATCATCATACTTGTTCCAACTGCCACATGTGGTGGAAATCTAAATACAATTAACATTAACGGCGTCATTAATGCACCACCACCGATACCAAACAAACCTGTTAGGACACCTATAAATAGTGTTGCAATAAATGCCACGACCGGTGGCACACTATAATGAAACGTCTTACCTGTACCATCCACATATGTTTTTTCATATTTTGGTTTATTAAATATTTTTAGTGGCTTAATATTATTTCTAACCATTAATAATATTGAAACAAAGATTAAAAATATCCCAAAATATAAATTAAATGACTCTAACGTTAAATAACGGCTTAAGATAGAACCAATTAACGAACCAGGTAATAAACCAAATAAAAATATAGAACCATTTTTCACATCCACTTGTTTAGTCTTTAAATACCCTAACGTAGATGATAATCCCGTTACAATCAAGATTACTGACGAAGTACCTATTGCAATTTGTGGTGTAATACCATGTAAAATATCATTATCCACGCCTAAATAAACAAGCGTTGGCACAATAATTATTCCACCACCTATGCCTACCAACGATCCTAAAATAGCTGATAATGCACCAATTAATACCAATAACACTATAGTTAACATCAAATCTCTCCTAAAATAATTTCAATTGCTTTGGTGCGAGTCCTTCATAATCTATTCCTAATAATTGTTGATATTGCTTAGCATTATTTGCTGCATGACCACCAGAATTATTATTAAACACAACATAAATCCTTTTAGCTTTATGCTCTAAAACTTTAACTTTATTAACTAATTCCAGCAATTCTTTATCACTGTAATCATAAAGATATCTAACATCTCTCCACGCTTCATCTGTCATATCCTTTTTCGTCCAACCATTAGTATTACGCCCATGATATCGTACAAATGCAGTTTCATGCGTAATACGATTAATTAAAGGTATAGAACCTTGGCCTACTTGCGGTTCATCACAAACTGCATGAATCAGTTCATGGTCAGTCAAAAATGCTAATGTTTGCTCTTTATACTCCTCATTAAACCAAGACTGATGTCTAAATTCTACACATACTGGAAATGACTTTAATTGTTCTCGAACATAACGGATGTATGCAATATTTTTAGCAGTACAATCAAACCAAGGTGGAAATTGAACTAATACCATTGCTAATTTGTTAACGCCTTGCAAAGGTTTAATCATAGCAATAAACTGATCAAACAATGCTTGTCTCGTTTCTGCAAAATCATGATAATCAGCATGTAACGTTAATGCCTGGTGAATTTTCACAATGAATTCAAATCTTTTAGGCGTTTCTCTTATCCACTTATTAATATTTCTCTCCGGCTGTATTGCATAATATGAAGCATCTAATTCTACTATTGGAAAATGACTCGCATATGTAAGTAATTTATCTGATTTTCTTTGCAAGTCTACATAGAGTGAATCGTGATCTCCCCAACCAGTTAATCCTATATTTATCATAATATCACCACATTAATGATACCATATCTGAATTAAGGTAATCACTTGATAAATTCTAAATCATCATAACTTTACAATGTAAACAGAATAACATTTAATCTGCAGTTGTTTTTGAATTTAGTTAAAAAGAAAAGAGCAATCGCTCCTCTGTTTAGTAAAGTTAATACTAACCCTAATGCATACAATGCAATTGAATCATTGTAATAACAATCACTTTCAATTTTATTGTATTTGAGTGCTTTGCTCTTTTACAAATATATTCAGTTATAGTCTATAAAATTCACTTTAAATCAAAGTTTCTGTGTGTCGGATGATTTGTTGCATCAATGTAGATGCCGAAACTGCACGCGCCAATCTTGGCGACTGACCACTCCATAAATGCGTCCATTTTGTATCACCATTTTGTGCCGATGCCTTTCTTATAGCATTTGTAAGTTGATTCTGAATTGGATAATCCGGGATGTCATCATCATATCTATTCATATTATGAATGAAATCATTATCAATACCTCGCGCTGGCTTACCACTAAAGACCTTGGTAACTACCGTATCCGTTTCTTTACTTTCTTGTATCGCATTTTTATATAACGTTGAAGCTCCACTTTCTTCAGTAGTTAAAAACGCTGTACCTAATTGGGCACCTTTAGCCCCTAAAACCATGCTCGCAATTAATCCTCGCGCATCCATTATTCCACCAGCAGCAATCACTGGAATATTAACAGCATCTACAATTTGTGGCACCAATGACATTGTACCAACCAAGGGTACTTGATCACCTGCAACATATGTAAATGACCCCCTATGACCACCAGCTTCACTACCTTGTGCAATCACCATATCCATCCCTGCTTGTTCATTCGCAATAGCTTCTTCAACTGAAGTCGCAGTACCAATTAATTTCATATGATTTTGCTTTAATTTATCAATAATTGCACCATCAGGTATACCAAAGGTAAACGAAACAATAGGTACATTTTTTTCTATTAATAATTCTATTGCAGTATTAAATTGTTCTTCTTCACTAATATTAACTGTAGGTTCTTCAAGGTTCAACGCCCGTCGATAAGGTCGTAACCAAGCATTCATTTTTTCAACCTTTTCAGGTAAATATAACTTATCACTTGGCACAAATAAATTCACTGCGAATGGTAAGTCTGTTAATTCTTGGACGTGTGTAATTTCTTGATCTAATTTATCCGTTGTAAAGTAACCAGCACCTATCGTGCCTAACCCTCCACTATTACTCACCGTTGCTACTAACTCAGGCGTTGTACTCCCTGCCATACCAGCTTGGATAATTGGATAACGAATACCTAATTTCTCTGTGACATCATTTGTTAATTTCATGAAAAAACACCCCTTTAAAGATCTCCACAACGATTATTAATCTAGCACTTATTTTTTATAATATGCAGTGAGTTGCTGTTTCAGTTTTTCTCTTTCTTCTTCATCCATCTCATCTTCGATTTCCATACCTAACATTTCCTCAATCAAATCCTCATGTGAAACGATAGCATCCGTTCCTCCATATTCATCTAATACAATTGCTAAGTGCTTACGAGACACTGTCATTTTTCTCAACACCCATTCCGCTCTATTATGTTCATTGACGAATAATGGCTCTGAAATATAGTTAGAAATATCATCTGAAGTCTTTCTACTCCAAGCTAACAAATATTTTGAGTGAAAGACACCAATAATATGATCAATATCTTCATCGTATACCGGATATCGTGTATACGGATTGGAAACTACAGTTTCATATGCCTCTTCATAAGAAATATCAGAAGGAAACGCAGTAACATTTATCCTAGGTGTTGTATCAATATCTGTAATCTTTAACTTTTCAAAATTCATGACACCTTGTATGCGATTTTTCTCAACTTCATTAAACGCACCTTGACTCTCTGCAATCGTAACGATTTGTCTAATTTCTTCCTTAGAAAAACGCTGCTCTTCCTGTGAATGATTCGGCACCATATTTTTAATTATCTTAGTTAATTGATTTAAAATGATAATGAGAGGCTTTATTACAAAAATATAACCTACAAGTATCGGATAAATCCATCGTGTGGTCTTCTCTGGATAAGCCTCAGCAAAAGCCCTTGGAACAACCTCACAAATAATAATGACGCCTATAATAGCAAGTAATATCGTTAATATCATGTTAAATTCCCGGTTCTCAGACCACAAAGTTACCAAAGAAATTAAAATAATATTAGCAACATTTTTACCGATAACAATAGCTGTTAAATAGACACTTGGTTTATTTAATAGCTGATAAATTTTATTTGCTTTATTTTCCCCTTGTTCAGCTTTTGACTGTAGCTTCATCCTATTTACAGCAGATAAAGCTGTCTCGCTGATTGAAAAGAAGATTGACGCAAACAAAAGTATGATTATGGCTATAATCATCTATGCATTTCTCCTTTTTAATTTAACAAAATGTTATTTTCTTTTAAACATATATTCCCATCATACACTTTTACTAAACGCTTAGCTATAGGCATACAATCAAATTTAGCATGACGGTTATAAATGACTTCATAGTATAAATTGATACAAAAAACACGAGACCATACTATGCATTCAATACCATTTCGACAATGGGTATCAAATGTGTATGCCTCGTGTTTTTCTTTAAATTATAAGTGTTAAATGTGGAGATACAATCCTATCCGATTGATCCTTCCATTTCAAATTTGATTAAACGGTTCATTTCAACTGCATATTCCATTGGAAGTTCTTTTGTAAATGGTTCAATGAAGCCCATTACAATCATTTCAGTTGCTTCTTCTTCAGAAATACCTCTACTCATTAAGTAGAACAATTGCTCTTCAGAAACTTTAGAAACCTTCGCTTCGTGTTCTAATGAAATATTATCGTTAAATACTTCATTATATGGAATTGTATCAGAAGTTGACTCATTATCTAAAATTAATGTGTCACATTCGATATTTGAACGCGCACCTTTTGCTTTACGGCCAAAGTGAACGATACCTCTATAAACAACTTTACCGCCATCTTTAGAAATAGATTTAGAGACGATTGTAGAAGAAGTGTTAGGCGCTTTATGAATCATCTTCGCACCAGCATCTTGCACTTGTCCTTTACCAGCAAATGCGATAGATAATGTGCTACCTTTAGCACCTTCACCCATTAATACACAGTTTGGATATTTCATAGTTAACTTAGAACCTAAGTTACCATCTACCCATTCCATATTTCCGTTTTCATAAACTAATGTACGTTTAGTAACTAGGTTATAAACATTATTAGCCCAGTTTTGAATTGTAGTATATCGTACATGTGCATCTTTGTGTACGATGATTTCAACAACTGCTGAGTGTAGTGAACTTGTTGTATAAACAGGCGCAGTACAACCCTCAACATAGTTTACTGATGCACCTTCATCAGCAATGATTAAAGTACGTTCGAATTGTCCCATATTTTCAGAATTAATACGGAAATAAGCTTGTAATGGTGTATCTAATTTAATGTTTTTTGGAACATAAATAAATGATCCACCAGACCATACAGCTGAGTTTAATGCCGCAAATTTATTATCTGCTGCTGGAACAACCGTTGAGAAATATTGTTTGAATAGTTCTTCATTTTCTCTTAATGCACTGTCAGTATCTTTAAATATAATACCTTTTTCTTCAAGTTCTTTTTCCATATTATGGTAAACAACTTCTGATTCATATTGAGCTGAAACACCAGCTAAATATTTTTGTTCAGCTTCTGGAATACCTAATTTATCAAACGTACGCTTGATTTCTTCTGGTACTTCATCCCAAGAACGTTCAGTATTTTCTGATGGTTTTACATAATAAGTGATATCATCAAAATCTAATTCTGATAAGTCTCCACCCCACTGTGGCATTGGCATCTTATAGAATTGCTTTAATGATTTCAATCTGTAATTAAGCATCCATTCTGGTTCATCTTTCATATTTGAGATTTCTCGAACGATATTTTCTGTTAATCCTCGTTCTGATCTAAAAATGGAAACATCTTCATCGTGGAAACCATATTGATAATCTCCAACATCAGGTGCTTTTTTAGCCATTTCAATCACTCCTTTTATATATTTAAAACGACTTCTATTGCAAACGCTCGTCTATTCTAAGCATGTATTATAACTTGTCTGTTCATTTTCTAATTTTAAGTCTTGCTGTTACCCTTAGTGTGAATGGAATTTTACACAATGTCAACGTGTTGTGCTTAATTATTCCTCATTACCTTCTTTTTCGACTGTGCCTTTTTCTAATGCTTTCCAAGCTAGTGTGGCACACTTGATTCTTGCAGGGAATTGAGAAACACCTTGTAATGCTTCAATATCTCCCATATCTTCAGTAATTTCATAATCTTCGCCCAACATCATTTTTGTAAATTCTTGACTCATCTTCATTGCTTCTGCAAGTGAATGACCTTTTACCGCTTCAGTCATCATTGAAGCACTAGACATTGAAATCGAACATCCTTCACCATCAAATTTCGCATCCTTAATGAAGCCATCTTCTATATCAAATGTCAGATGAATACGGTCACCACATGTTGGATTATTCATATCTACCGTCATCGAACCATTATCTAATTTCCCTTTGTTTCTTGGGCTCTTATAGTGGTCCATAATTACAGAACGATACAATTGATTTAAATTATTAAAATTCATACGAGAAAAACTCCTTCGTCTGTTTCAATGCTTCAACCATTTGATCAACGTCTTCTTTCGTATTATAGATATAAAAGCTAGCACGGGCAGTTGAAGATTGATTCAACCATTTCATTAACGGTTGTGCACAGTGATGGCCCGCTCTTACAGCAACACCTTCTGTATCTACTGCTGTAGCCACATCATGCGCATGTACGTCACCTAAATTAAAGGTAATAACACCTGCACGACGTTCTTTCGGAGGACCATAAATTTCAATATTCTCGACTTCTAACATTCTATCGTAAGCATATTGCGTTAACGTTGCCTCATGCTCATGAATCGCGTCAAAGCCGATACTTTCCAAGTAACGAATCGCCTCAGCTAAACCGATTGCTTGTGCAATTAAAGGCGTTCCCGCTTCGAATTTAGTTGGTAAATCTGCCCATGATGCATCATACTTACCGACGAAATCTATCATGTCACCGCCAAATTCAGTAGGTTCCATTTGATTTAACAACTGTCGTTTACCATAGAGTACGCCGATACCTGTTGGTCCAAGCATTTTATGTCCACTAAAGCTATAGAAATCAACATCTAAGTCTTGCATATCTAAATCCATATGCGGTGCCGCTTGCGCACCATCTACACTGATAACTGCACCATGTGCATGTGCCACTTCAGTGATTGCTTTAATATCATTAATAGTACCAAGAACGTTAGAAATATGAGCAATTGCTACAATTTTAGTATTGTCATTAATTGTAGCCTTAACATCTTCAATGTTTAATTCTCCAGTTTCTGTCATTGGTATAAATTTTAAAGAAGCATTTTTACGTTTAGCTAATTGTTGCCATGGCACAATGTTTGCATGATGTTCCATCTCTGTAACCACAATCTCGTCACCTTCAAAAACATTAGCATCGCCATAACTATGCGCTACTAGATTAATGCTAGCAGTTGTACCTCTCGTAAAAATAATTTCCTCAAAGTATTTCGCATTAATGAAATTTCTAACTGTCTCTCGTGCATTTTCATAACCGTCTGTCGCAAGTGAACCTAGAGTATGAACACCACGATGAACATTAGAATTATAACGTTTATAATAATCGTCAATCGCTTCTATAACTTGAATTGGCGTTTGACTTGTCGCTGTTGAATCTAAGTATGCCAATCGCTTACCATTTACTTGTTGGTCAAGAATTGGAAAGTCTTTTATAATTTCATTCACATTTAATAATTCGGTCAAATTATCCTCAGACCTTTCTTTATTAAGAATCTATAATCAGTCCTTTGTTAAGGCGAAACATCATTATGCTAAACCAATACTTTACTACAGCATAATCGTTTCTTTCATGACTATTGTCCTAACATTACTCTGATTGCTTAACTATTTATTATTTGTTTACTTTTAATTCAATAACTTCACGTAATTGACGCTTAACGTCCTCAATAGGTAATTCACGAACAACAGGGTCTAAGAAACCATGAATAACAAGTCTTTCAGCTTCTTCACGTGAGATACCACGACTCATTAAATAATACAATTGTTCAGGGTCAACACGTCCAACTGATGCTGCGTGACCAGCTTCCACATCATCTTCATCGATAAGTAAGATTGGGTTCGCATCGCCACGTGCATTTTCAGAAAGCATCAATACACGAGATTCTTGGTTCGCAATTGATCTTGTACCACCATGTTTGATATAGCCAATACCATTGAATACAGTAGAAGCATTTTCTCTCATTACACCGTGTTTCAAGATATAACCATTCGTATCTTTACCATATTGTACAATCTTAGAAGTTAAGTTGATTTTTTGGTCTCCAGTACCAACGACAACTGATTTCAAGGCACTTTCTGAACGGTCACCAATTAAATTAGTTGAATTATCAATAATTTGGCTACCTTCGTTCATTAAACCTAACGCCCAGTTAATCGTTGCATCTTCAGCTGTGATACCACGTCGAATAATGTGTCCAGTGAATCCTTTATCTAAATAATCCACAGAACCATAAGTGATTGTAGAATTCTTTCCAGCATTTACCTCTGAAATGATGTTAATTTGATTACCTTCACCACTTGCAGTAGATAAATAGTTCTCAACGTAAGTTACTTCAGCACTTTCTTCAGTAGCGATAATAACATGATTGTATAGACTAGCATTAGCATCGTCATGTAATACAACATATTGTATAGGGTTTTCTACTACAACATTTTTCGGTACGTATACAAACACACCACCGTTAATTAATGCAGTATGCAAAGCAGTTAATCTATGTTCATCTAGAGCAACTGTTTCTGTCATTAAATATTGTTTAACTAGCTCTGGGTGATTTACCAAGGCTTCTGATAGACCTTCAACGACTACACCATCTTTTGTAGCTGATTCAGATACTTTTGAAAAAGCTAATGTATTATTGTGTTGAATAATTAGATTATCAGAATTTTCTACATCTATAATTTCTTTTACTGCATTTGGTAATTCTTCTAATGACTGGAATACACTTCCAGTTGTTTCATGTTGTTTAAATGAGTCGAAGTCCCATCTATTAATTTTCGTTTTATCTGGTTTTGGCATTTCTAAAGTTTCAGTTAATTTCAACGCTTCTTTACGTAATTCTGTCATCCAAGCTGGCTCATTATGGGCTTGTGAATACTCAACAAGTTGCGCTTCAGAAATGTTTAAAGTTTCAGTCGTCATACTTTTTTCCTCCCATTTGATGATCGTATGATTTAAATCCTTTGGCAATAATGAATGCCTTAAATCTTCATCTTATTTTTTGCATAAAAGTTCAGATTTATTCTGTAGCACCGTACTCTTCTTTAACCCATTCATAGCCTTCTTCTTCAAGACGTTTTGCTAATTCAGGACCGCCTGAAGTTACAACTTTACCACCGAACATTACGTGTACGTGATCTGGTGTAATATAGTTTAATAGACGTTGATAGTGAGTGATGATTAATGAACCAAACTCATCTCCACGCATTTGGTTAATACCTTTTGAAACTACTTTAAGTGCGTCGATATCAAGACCTGAGTCGATTTCATCTAAAATAGCAAATTTAGGTTCTAACATCATTAATTGTAAGATTTCGTTACGTTTTTTCTCCCCACCAGAGAAACCTTCGTTAAGATAACGTTGTGCCATATCTTGATCGATATCTAAGAAATCCATTTCTTTGTCTAATTTTTTAATGAATTGCATTAAGTTGATTTCTTCGCCTTCTTCACGTTTTGCATTAATAGCTGAACGCATGAAATCTGCATTTGTTACACCTGTGATTTCAGATGGATATTGCATAGCTAGGAATAATCCTGCTTTTGCACGTTCATCAACTTCTAATTCTAAAATGTTAACACCGTCTAATAATACTTCACCTTGAGTTACTTCGTAGCTTGGGTGTCCCATGATAGCTGATGATAATGTTGATTTACCAGTACCGTTTGGCCCCATGATTGCATGTATTTCACCAGTTTTGATTGTTAAGTTAACACCTTTTAAAATCTCTTTATCTTCAATAGACACATGTAGGTCTTTAATTTCTAATGTAGATGGCATACATATTCCCTCCGTAATATATGATATGTTTTTCCTTACTAGTTTATAATAATTTTAATCTACAGTCAAAAGACTAAAATCATATTACAACTAATAATTATAACGTAGTTACATCCGAATATAAACCTTTTCAAGCGCTAAATTAAAATAGTTCTTAAAACACAATGATTTTTGATAATGATACTAAGAATTGATTAACTGATAAAATATGAAGTAATGTTCTCAATACTATAATTTAGACATATAAATCAAAATATGCGCTTATCATAGAATCAATATACACTCATTAATAGAATGTAATAATTGAATTTGCTCATTTAATTTTTGTGTATTTTAACTATAAAATTCATTCTTTACATTAGACTTTTATTTTTGATTTATTTATAATAATAGTTCAATCAATATGATTGAACTTAATTATTTAGGAGGAATTAATTCTTTATTGGGAACCTTATTTAGTTTATTGACTTTTATCATTTTATTAGCATTAACAGCATTTTTCGTAGCGACCGAGTTTGCTATCGTAAAGGTGAGATCATCACGCATTAACACACTCGCAAAACAGAATAACAAGCGAGCACGTGCTGCACAACAAGTCGTGTCCAATCTCGACGAATATTTAGCTGCCTGTCAGTTGGGTATCACGATAACGGCTCTAGGTATCGGTATGGTTGGTGAATCGACATTCGAATTCATACTACATCCATTGTTCAGTAGTTTAGGACTTTCAGACACTTTGATACATGTTTTCACACTTATAGGCGCATTTGTTATTGCAACTTATTTACACGTTGCGATTGGTGAGATGGCACCAAAGACAATCGCTATCCAAAAAGCCGAACAAATTACTTTATTAATCGCAAAACCTATAATCTTGTTTTCTAAATTATTTTATCCATTTATTTTTATACTTAACGGTTCAGCGACATTAATATTAAAGTTATTTGGTATGACGCCTGCAAAGGAAAGTGAAATATATCATTCTGAGGAAGAAATCAAGTTACTATTGAAAGAAAGTCATGCTGGTGGAGAAATTTCGCAAAATGAATTAACGCATATCAACAGAGCGTTTGCCTTTGACGAAATGAAACTTCAAGATGGGTATGTAGCAATGGCAGATGTAGCTGTGATTAATGTACAAGATAGTTATGATGACACAAAGTCTTATATTAGCAAGGCACATTACACAAGATTCCCTGTGTATAAAGGAGAAAAAAGTAATATTATCGGCTATATTCATGCCAAAGATTTACTCAAAGATAATGTTACTTCACTCGAGACAATTACCAATTCAATTCTTAAATTAAAGCCCGACACCAAAGCACATTACGCTTTAGAACAAATGAAAGCACATCAAATTCATATTGCGTTAATCGAAGATGACAAGCAACAACCTCTTGGTATCGTAACTATGGAAAACATCTTAGAAAAAATCGTCGGCGACATCAAAGATGAGCACGATCATGTTTAATTTATAAGTTAAGTAATTGAATATTCTTTTAAAGGAACAGACATCTCATTTATTGAGTGTTTGTTCTTTTTTTATTTATGTACTAACAATAAATTTATTTACGATACTATTAATAGTCAGATTGCTTTCAACTGACCACTACACACTTCAACACATCCTGTTCAAATCGACCTTATAACTTGACCATTTGCTTCCACACACCCCACTACGCTATAACACAATATTTATCAAATATCTCTTGCTCATATTTAATATGTCTCAAACTCCCATAGTTCTAAACGGCAGGAACTATTTTTTCTTCTTTTCATTTATTGAAATAATTACTGGTAATAACCCACAACAAATAACTATTACTAATATCAGTCCAACATTCATAAGTACGTACCTCATTTGTATCTCTTATTATTAACACTTAATATATGATTTTAAATAGCGATATAGTATCATTAATCGCCCTTTAATATTAATGTATACACTTTAATTTATATTTAAACATTTACTGAGGAGTCACATTTCTTCCTTAACTATTTATAGTTATTTGAGAGACATTATTTAAACTCTTTAATATAAAAAATCCCCCACTAACCATTACGGCTAGAGAGGGATGGACTATATTCAATATTATTTTGCTGGTACTACTGCACCATCATATTTTTTATTAATGTAGTCTTTGATTTCTTTAGAATGTAATACTTCCATTAATGCTTTGATTTTCTTATCGTCTTTGTGTCCTTCTTTAACTGCGATTAAGTTAGCATATGGATTATCTTTTGCTTTCTCAACAACAATTGAATCTTTTTGTGGACTTAATTTTTGATCGATAGCAAAGTTTGAGTTAATAATTACAGCATCTGCTTTTTGGTTTTGATAGATCTTAGGTAAGTATTCTGCAGATTGTTTGTTGTTAAATTTAATATCTTTTTTGTTTTCAGTGATATCTTTAAATGTTGCGTCTTCAGGTTTTACACCTTTTTTCAATTTGATTAAGCCTTCATCAACGAAGAATTTTAAGAATCTACCTTCTTCAGCTGGGTTGTTTGATACGTAAACTGTTGCACCTTTTGGTAAGTCTTTTAAGCTTTTATATTTTTTAGAATATACAGCCATTGGCTCTAAGTGTACGTTACCAGCAGATTCAATTTTATAACCTTTGTCTTTTTTATCTGTTTTTAAATATGGTGTATGTTGGAAGAAGTTTGCATCCAATTCACCTTTATTTAATAATTTATTTGGCGTAGTGTAGTCGTTAATTGTTTTAATCTTTAAGTTATAACCTTTGTCTTTAAGTAATGGTTTAGCCTTTTCCAAAATTTCTGCATGTGGCGCTGGTGATGCTCCAACTGTAATGGTCTTATCTTTCCCGCCGCCATTACCACAAGCTGCTAAAACAAGTGCAAGAACTAAAACCGAAGCAAAACTAAATAATTTTTTCATATCGTTAAGTCTCCTTTTAATTTTATCTCTTATCTATCTTATTTGTAGCCCAATCACCAATAAATTGAATGATAAAGACAATAATAAGTATTAAAATAGTTGAAACTAAAATGACATCATTTTGGTTTCGGGTAAATCCAGTTAAATATGCCAAGTTACCTAACCCACCTGCACCAATAACTCCGGCAATTGCCGTTGAACCAACTAATGCTATGGCAGTAACCGTAATACCTGAGATTAATGCTGGCATTGCTTCAGGTATTAATACCTTTTTAACTACAGTCCAAGTATTTGCACCCATTGACCATGCTGCCTCGATAACACCTTTATCGATTTCTTTAAATGCAATTTCGACTAATCGTGCATAGAATGGTGCAGCACCGATAATTAGTGCTGGTAAAGCACCAGTAGGACCACTAATTGTTCCAAGTACTAAGCTTGTAAAAGGAATTAATAGTAATATCAAGATAATGAATGGTATCGCTCTGAACAAGTTAACAATGAACGATACAATATTATAAAATATTCTAGCTGCCTTCGAATCACTTTTAGCAGATAAGAATAATAACACACCTAAAATTAAACCAAAGATAAATGCAAATATCGTAGAAACAATTGTCATATACAATGTCTCGTATGTTGCAATCCAAACCTCACTCCATTGAACATTTGGCATTGTAATCATTTCTTGGAGTATGTCACTAAATGAATTACCCATGCTTTAACACCTCCAATGAAACATGTTGCGCTTCTAAATCATTTTTGAACTTTTCGAACTTTTCTGAATCTAATGATGGTAAATGTAATACCAAGAATCCGATGGAACCGTCTTTAGAATGTTTGATATTCGCTTCCAATATGTTCACATCAATATCATGTGTTTTTGTAATATATGAAATAAGTGGTTCAGTCGTATTATTACCTGTAAAGTTCAAACGTACGATATACGAATTATCATCAATATGTACTAAATCAGTAATAGACTCATCAAAATCATCATTTAAATCATCTTTGACAAAACGTTTTGTCACATCGTGTTGTGGGTTTTCAAAGACAGATGTTACTGCACCTTGTTCAATGACTCGGCCATTTTCCATCACGGCTACTTCATCACATATGCGTCTAATAACTTGCATTTCGTGTGTAATGATCACAATTGTTAAATTACGTTGTTCCTTGATTTTCAACAGCAAATCTAAGATTTCATCCGTTGTTTGTGGGTCAAGGGCACTCGTTGCTTCATCACATAGTAATACATTCGGCTCATTAGCCAATGCTCTTGCAATACCGACACGTTGTTTCTGACCACCAGATAGTTCTGACGGATAAGCGTCCTCTCTACCTTTCAATCCTACTAGCTCCACTAGTTCTAGTGCACGTTGTTTCGCTTCTGATCTTGAAACACCTGCAATTTCTAATGGAAACGTAATATTATTTAAAACCGTTCTTGACCATAGTAAGTTAAAATGTTGAAATATCATGCTCACTTTTTGACGTTTTTTACGTAATTCTGATTTTGATAGTTTCCCTATAGTATCGCCATCAATGATAACGTCTCCTGAAGTAGGCTGTTCGAGATTATTTAAGAGTCTGATTAAAGTACTCTTTCCTGCACCAGAAAAACCAACTACCCCAAAGATTGAGCCTGATTGAATGCTTAAATCAACATGATCTACAGCAAGTACGTCTTGTTTCTTAGTTTTGTACCTTTTCACTATTTGATTTAACTCAATCATCATAGTTGCCTCCTTGTATTGCTCTATCAATTAAAAAATGCTTTCCCTTGTTCACCGAAGAATAGAGAAAGCATTTGCCGCTTCTCTCATCTCCAAAAGTCCAACAAGACTTTTTGTGAATTGGCACCATTTCTGTTACAGACGGTTGCCGGGCTTCGTAGGGCACATCCCTCCACCTCTCGTGATAAGAGTTTCATTTATTTAATTATCAATAATCCTACCATCGCACTAGAGATTCGTCAATAACTATTTTAAATTTTCTAATAAATAAGGTACCGACTGAAATGCGTAAATACGCTTTATCTCTTGGCCTTTTGACATGACTATTAGTACGGGTACAGATTGAATTTCGTGCTTTTGGCTATATTCTGGATAAAAATTCAAATCCACTTTCGTAATTGGTAATTGTAAGATTTCATTAGCGATGTCTAACATTCGTTCAGATATTTTACATGTTCCACACGTAGGTGTATAGCCAAACACCAGTGATTTCTCTTTATCATCGTGTTCATGTATATCGACACGCGTTTCTTTTGCTACGTTCATGTTAATAAACTAACCCTTTCAGCTATATAATCTATTTGAGCCTTTGCCATGCTCTCTTCATCCTTTACTTTAAATCCATTTTTTTCTAGAACTCGTGAGAGATATGGCTTTGGACATTTTGCAACTTCACAATATTGTTTATCAATTCTAATATGATGACTTTCACTTAAATAACGTTTAAACCATTTACGGATTTTTTCACCTTCATTATCTGAATCAACAAGTATATGCACTTGTTTTCCATATAATGATTCAATCATTGCATCTAATTTATCAACGCCCATTGTACCATTCGTACAAATAATTTCAATTGGCTGATCTATAACTTGCTTTACCCTCTTCTTGTCGGACTTCCCCTCGACAATGATTACTTGGTTTAGTATCGTCATGATATCCACCCTCTAAATGTTGATAGTTATTCTCTTCTATTAAGTTTTTCACATTAGTTAATAAGCATAAACATTATTTACATTTTTATCATGTAACCTTTGCACACTCTAGATAAATTTGACTATATCTTAATTGTTCATATATAGTTATTGCATCTATTTTATGCATTACCACAGCATATAACATCTTCTTTTTATATTGTTAAAGATTATTCATCCGCTTAATATAATTTGCACTATTTTTACATATAAAATAAAACTCCCAGATTCAAAGGATCAAGGAGTTTCAGTCATGTTTATTCACCAATCATTTCAGAATATTGTTCTGCTGATAATAAATCTTCTAATTGGCTTTCATCACTTAATTCAATTTTAATCATCCATGCTTTTTCATATGGTGATTCATTTACAAACTCAGGGCTATCCTCTAACTCATCATTTGAGCTAAGTACTTTACCTGAAAGTGGTGCATATAATTCAGAAACAGTTTTTACAGATTCAACACTACCAAAAGTGTCGCCTTCATTAATTTCATCATCAACTTCTGGTAATTCAACGAATACGATATCTCCTAATTCGTTTTGAGCGTATTCAGTAATACCAATTGTTGCTGTATTTCCTTCAACTTTTACCCATTCATGTTCTTTAGAATATTTTAATTCGTTTGGTACTGCCACGAGTATCCCCTCCTAAATGTTATTACATATTCATGATGCCATATGAAAGGTATTAGGGCAACTATAAAGTGGGATAACATTGCACCTTCAACCGTTTTTCGCTCATTTTTATAAAGCGTTTTCATTTTTTGTAAACTTATTATGCTTTACTTGATTGCCATGACTAATATTGTCTTATAACCAAACTTGTTTATATTCGTCTTCTTTAAAGCCAACAGTCACTTTATCACCAGATACAGCAAGTGGTCGTTTAACTAGCATACCGTTTGAAGCTAGTAAATCTAGTTTTTCATCATCTGTTAAATCATTTATCTTATCTTTGAGACCTAACTCTCTGTATTTTGCGCCATGCGTATTGAAAAGTTTATTAATTTCAATATCTGTTCCAGCTAAAATTTCTTTAAATTCACTCTTAGTAGGTGTGTGTTGTACAATATCAATTGGTTCAAAGCTAACGCCATAGTCTTTTAAGAATTTTGCTGCTTTTTTACATGTTGTACAATTAGGATACTGGTAAAATTTTATCATTATTCTGTACCTCCTATGTCTAGTTATCACTAATATATCAAATTTATTCATAAAACGCTCTAATTATTAAGCTAATTTTTTTTATTAGAATTATAATTTCGCTATAATAGTATTACTAATCTATCAAAAAGGAGAATTAATTATGCAACCTATTAATACAACTGATCAATTTAAAGAGACAATTCAAAGTGATCAACCAGTCATTGTTAAATTCGAAGCAGGCTGGTGCCCTGATTGTAAAGCTATGGATATGTGGATTGATCCAATAACTGAAAAATATAATGATTACCAATGGTTTACAGTTAACAGAGATGAATTAGAAGATGTAGCTGCAGACAATGAAGTGATGGGAATTCCAAGTCTACTCGTATTTAAAGATGGAAATAAATTAGCACACTTACATTCTGCAAATGCTAAATCACCAGAACAAGTTGAATCTTTCTTAGCAGAAACATTTAAATAATAAATTAAGGAGTGAGACTAAAATCTATTGATATAGACTTCTTGGTCTCACTCCTTTTTTAATGGGCTAAAACTTTTCAATTATATTTTCAGTATGTCGTGGTCTATAATTCATTTTATCTTCTAAGTCAGTTAAATATAAAAATCCTAGTAAACGTTCGTTTTCTTTAATATTAAATAGAGCTTGGACTTCTTTGTCAAAAATATAAGACGGCGTCTTCCAACATGTACCTATTCCTGCTTCATGCAACAATAGCATCAAATTTTGTACATAAGCACCAAACGCCAAATGATCTTCTAAACCTTCTAATTGATGAGGGTCTTCCTTTAAAATCAAGACCAACATACCACCTAAATTAGTAACGACTTGATAGTGATCTTCTTGCTTTTTCGGTTTATCATGAAACGCAATTTGAGTTAGTTGTTTACTCATATTTCCCAATCTATCTTTAGCAACGTGAATCACTCTCCACGGTTCCCTGTGTCCATGGTTAGGTGCATCAGCAGCCTTTTTAATCGCATCATATAATGCATCTTCATCTATAGTCATATCTCTCTTAAAGATTTTTACACTTCTACGTTGTGAAATAGCCTCTTGCAGTTCCATAGTTATATCGCCCTTTCTCTATTGATAACTATTATCAATTATAATGTAGAATGACGATATTTTCAAATTACTCATATAGATTCAACTGTGCTCTCAATGTTTCAACATGAATTTGACCAGGTGCTTTCGGTGTATCCAAACAACCATAAGAAACTACTCCACCAAATACACCTTGCGCAGTCCTTGAAACAATACCTAATTTAGACATTGATATGCCAATCACTTTTTCTGATACTGTATCAGCGGTTTCAGAAACCACTTCTAACAAGCGTAGCACATCCATCTTGTCATGTGGCATCACAGCAACCTTGATATAGCTTGGTGACAATTGGTGCATTTTAAAATATAAATGCTTTAATTCTTCTATAGGCGGCGTTTGTTTGAAATCATGATATGACAATACAGTTTCCACACCTTGTGACTCCACATCATTTACAAGTGCTATGAATAAATCTCTGTTAACAGACTTGTCAAATTCAATATCTAGTAAATCAACACCATTGACATTGCTAATATTGAATAACAATTGTCTATAATTATCATCTTCAAGTGTTCCTGCACCACCTTGTGATTGCGTTCTATAGGTCACCAATAATCGCTTATTGATATTCAACTCTTTTATTGACTCAATAGTTTGCTCCAATAATTCATTATTGTACGCTTGCCACTGATCTATGCGCAATTCAATAATTTCAAATGAGTCACTATACAATTTTAATTGTTGTAGTGTTTCTTCAGTTATTTTATTTTCTGGAGCTATCGTCACAGCAATATCGACTTTTGTCATTATATGTACTCCCTTTATAAGATAATTAAAATTATTGTATAACAAATTTTGAAAATAACACAATGCCAAGTTATTATTTTCAGCAGAATCAGCAATACATAACACATTTACTGCGCTATTCATTTCATACCACGATAAAGTTATTTATTACAACTAGTCCCGTTACATAACCTGAGTCATTTCTGCCTATAATACACTCCAATTTGATGGTATATGCATATTGCATCAACCATATTAAAATTTATTTTATAATGAAAACGAATTCCTATGGTTTAAATTTTATACAATGGGTAGACATAAGAATAAAGACCTAAAGGAGGTATTTTAAATGGCAGTAAAATATGAAACGAAAGCAACAAATACAGGTGGACGTAATGGACACGTTCAAACTGATGACAAAGCAATTGACGTAGCGGTAATTCCACCAGCTCAAGCTGATGCTGAAAAGGGTACAAATCCTGAACAATTATTCGCAGCAGGTTATGCGTCATGCTTTAATGGTGCATTTGATTTAATTTTAAAACAAAATAAAGTTCGTGGTGCAGAACCAGAAGTAACTTTAACAGTCCGTTTAGAAGACGATCCTGAAGCAGAAAGTCCAAAATTAAGCGTCTCAATAGATGCAAAAGTGAAAGATGTATTATCACAAGAAGATGCTGAAAAGTATTTACAAGATGCACACGACTTTTGCCCATATTCAAAAGCAACACGTGGCAATATTGATGTAGATTTAAGTGTTGAAGTAGTAAAATAAGCACTTAATATAAAATCAAAAGCGTCTAAGAAACAAATTTCTTGGACAACGATAAGAAGGCAATTTCTATTGAAATCATATAGAAATTGCCTTTTTAATATTCATTTAGAATGATAAGACATCGTTCCATGATGATGTTTGAATTCATTTGTTTTATTGTCAGAGATTATTTCAATGATTGTATTAACATAGCATGACATATCATTTAAAGAAATATGTATTGAAATTGCCATTGGCAGCATAAGTTGAAAAATGTCATAATCTTTATATTTAAGACACCTCGTTAAATTAACTTAGTAGTGATTATCAAATTATATGAAAAGGCCTTATTTTATTAAGTATATTTTAACGTGAATTTTTTATTAAATCGACGTATTTTGGCGAGACTCCTGTGGGAACAGGACAAGCTGAAGACTACAGGCTGAAGCTGTCCCCTAGGAAAGCGAGCCTATAATTTATAATATTGAACATAAAACAGTAGATAAGAAAAATGGATATTTCATGATTTACATTCTTATAAAAGTTTAACATTTGTATTTCAATATAAAACATTATTTTTTGCAGTATGTTGGCGAGACTCCTGTGGGAACAGGACAAGCTGAAGACTACAGGCTGAAGCTGTCCCCTAGGAAAGCGAGCCAACAATATGTAATATTAAAATAGCACTCAGATAAATTTAATTCATTCATCTGAGTGCTATTTTTCTAGGATTTTTGTCCCAAAATCTTTTTTGTTCAAATCTTGATTTCTTTTTATAAACCATCAAATAAATATTAGAATCTGTCATCTTTATCATTTAAGATAAAATAAGTAATTAAAACCAAAAAAGCAATCAGGACAAGAACGATTAGCGAAACAACTATTGTGATAATTGACGTCACAATCTTTGCCCTCTCTTTCAAATATGTATCTCACCACATTATATCATAATTTTTATATATAAATGAGTTCTAAAAAAATTCAACTAATTACATTTACACATTTTATAATTGATAGATTATTTTATATTCAAATTAAACGTACTACTAACTTTTCATAAAAAATCAAAAATAGTATTGCTCAAATAAATTTTTTCCTTTAATATTATAATAAAATTATCAAAATATTGATTTAAGTTTTTACTTCAAATATTTAGGGGGCCTTTTAATGAGAAACGTTCGTTATTTGACAGTTGAAGATTTATCGATTTATTATTCGCTTTTATTGCAAGGCATCCATAAAAAACTTGAAGTATACGCGTGGAAATACCAGAATGAACACTGCATATCAAAAAATGTACTCACCGATATTCTAGATATAAATAACAATCATCATAACGTAATTGGTGTGTTTGAAGGTAGTGAATTAGTTGGTGCCGCGACTTTAATTCATGATCAATCTTATGGATTAACTCACAAAGCTATCATAGAAAATTTATGCGCTAACGGCTCAGATCATGAAGAAAAAGAGCAAATCGCAGAACTATTGATGGAACATTTATTTCAAATTTGTAGAGAAAAGAAAATTGAAATATTATTAACTTCTTTAATTTCTAACAATATTAGTGGCAAAGTATTTTTTAGCCAGTTGAATTTTGAAACACTTGTACTAGAACATCATGCTAGAAAATATGGTGAGCGTTATGTTGATGAACATTGGCTAATCTATAATTTTTTAGAGAACGAACAAGAATAATTTAGCAATTGAACCGTACTACATTGTTGTATCGTATGAAATTTATATAATTTATGGAAATTGACGTCTTTTTCTGTATTGAGCAGTTTAAATGATCCCACATACATTTCAAACCTTTTATAAAACTTTTTTATAATTACTTGCAATTACATTTAGAACCAAATATCATTTTTAGTGAGTACGTATAACACTTTTATTTAAGTTGAAATTGAGTAGATATTTTCATTCATCTTTTAAATATTGAGAGGACTGAACAAGTTGAAATATGCAACAACATTATTGTCATTATTTTTATCATTAATTACACTTGCAACACCATTACTCGTTGTAAATAAAATATTAGATGGTAATTTATCAATCATTGCAGGCGGTTTATTTATATTAGGTGTATTGTTAATCAATATTTACGCATGTTTACGTGGTGATCGTATTGCTAACATATTTGCAATGTGTGTGAGTATTTTCTCTTTCATATTATTGTCATTCCCATTATGGAATTCGTTAATTTAATAATTAACACAGTTTCATATATTTAATACATAATGTATTCATATCAAAATAAAACCTGACATTTTTAATAGCATAAAACAAAAATTCAAGAAGAACGCCAATCCTTTACAATGATTCAATCAATCTATAGGGTTGGCTTTTTCTATATTAATAACGGCATAATGTATCATTCGCTAATATAAAGAGATAGCTCAATTCCCCTTGCCCTTAATACTCCTTCTACTCTCTTTGGTATTTTAAATATTGTTAAACATTCATCTGCGCTGATTATAGAAATATGCTACCTCCATATAATTCTATTGGTTTTAATCCATTTATCATCAGCTATAAATTGAATGGTGCCTCCCCTATTAGCTGTCTATAACTAATGTTCACAACTACTTATTAAAAATTAGTTTTATTGAATTATCCCTCAAGCAAACCATCTAAATAGCATAACTTTAACTAATAATTATTTTTGAAATATTGTAGTTATATTAACAATTCTTAATTTAAATAAATTTTTTCAATTTTATAGCAATTTTAATTTTAAAAATATTCTGAAAGCGCTATAATGATAAAAATAAGGGGGATTAATATATGAATTTAGCTATTTTAGGTTTCGTCATGATTATTATCTTTATGATTCTTATTATGACACGTAAAATGTCAGCCTTAATTGCGTTAATTGTTATTCCAACAATTTTTGCACTTATCGGCGGATTCTATGCGGGCATAGGCAAGTTCATGCTTGAAGGAATAGAAACAGTAGCACCAACTGGTATTATGCTTACTTTTGCTATTTTGTATTTCGGGGTTATGATTGATGCTGGTTTATTTGAACCTGTTATTAATCAAATTATAAAAGTTGTTAAGGGGGATCCTGTAAAAATTGCATTTGGAACCGTCATACTTGCTTCAATGGTTGCATTAGATGGCGATGGAACTACAACTTTTATTATAACCGTTACCGCAATGATGCCTTTATATAAGAAAATTGGCATGAGTCTTTACACACTTTCGACTTTAGCACTGTTATCAATCGGTGTTATGAATATGTTACCTTGGGGTGGACCTACTGCGAGAGCAATTTCTTCATTACAAGTAACAACGGAAGAAGTATTTATACCTATTATTCCAGCTATGGTTGCAGGTATAGTCTTTGCCTTTATTGTCGCTTATATTTTAGGTAAACGTTCAAGAAAATTTATCACATCTTATACTGACATCGATTTAGATGATGTCACTAAAACTGATACTAAAGAAGAATCATTACTAAAAAGACCAAAAATGATTATTCCCAACGCTATTCTTACAATTTCATTAATTATCTGTTTAATTATTGGATTATTACCAATTCCAGTATTATTCATGCTTTGGTTTGGCGTAGCTTTATTAGTAAACTATCCAAATTTAAGTATTCAAAATTCAGTAGTCAAAAAACATGCTGGCGATGTACTTGCAGTAATCAGTTTAGTATTCGCTTCAGGTATTTTTACAGGAGTTATGAATGGTACGAAAATGGTAAATGAAATGGCAAATGCCTTAGTACATATCATTCCGGATGCAATGGGTAATCACTTCGCATTAATCACAGCTATTCTGAGTGGGCCATTTACATACTTTATGGCAAATGATCCATTCTACTATGGTGTCCTACCAATTTTAGCAGAATCAGCACAGCAATTTGGTATTTCAAAAGTTGCAATGGCTAGAGCATCAGTGCTTGGTCAACCACTTCATGTGCTAAGTCCTTTATATGCTGCTGGTTATTTACTTGTAGGTATGCTAGATATCGAATATGGACAAAACCAACGTATTGTAATTAAATGGGCCATTGGTTCTAGCTTATTTATGATACTAGTCGCTTGTATACTCGGTATCATTCCTTGGTAATTTAATATGAAACCTAATAAAACCTGAAACAGCAAATTAGCTATTTCAGGTTTTATTTTTATGTGTCATGGAAATATAATAAATAATAGTTTTACGTTTCTTGAAAAATATAAATAATTGATGATATCGTTTAAAAATACATTTTATAATAATTCTATTATAAAAACAGTTTTAATTTGTAAACACTTGGGTAAAACTTAACGTACAATTTACATTATTAAGGAGTGTTTATTTATGGAACCGCTTGGTGAATGTAATTATATTAACCCTTCTACTATTTCGCTTGATTGGGAATGCTTTGTAATAAGTAAAAGTGATATGGAATTAGATGGATTGCCTCAAGAACTTATTAATAGTTGGATGGCTCAAAATATAATTAAACCGTTCTCTATCAGAAATAACGAAATTAATTTCAAAACAACTGATATAAAAAACGCTTTAGAACAACAAAACTGGTATTATGCACCAAATTAAATAATGATTATGCACGATTAAGATTTGAATTATACAAACTTAGTGCTCTGTTAGCAGTTGCTAAAAGTTGTTGATCGATATAGTTACGATAAAAATAAGCATGCAATTCATTGTAACAAGTCGCTTGTTTTGGAAAGTTTTTATCTCCAATTATATTGTGTGCTAAGAATCCTAAAGGTGTATTATCTTCTTCAAAGCTAATTACAAAATCATAGAAAGTCATATGCCATACCTCATCAATCTAATATATTTTATATCGTTTTTATATAAATCTTTCGTTCATCATATCAAAATATTCAAATTTGTCTATCGTGTATAAATTACCAAATTTTGATTTTAAAGCCATTCAACCTTTATGTTACGCCGTTTTAAATGTAACTGTTAATTTTGTTAAAATTAGTTATAATTTTAGTTAACATAACTAACTATAACGCCAACTGATTTATCGTTGGCGTTTTTTGGCCTTTAAATTTATATTAATACTATTTAGACACTTGCTTATTAATGACTCATCATGCTTTAATGACTACGTATTGACAGGAATATAAATATTACGAACTTAATTAGCTAGAATAGTAATCTCTGTCCAATTATAACTTATCAAATTAAAAGAGGACTCATCTCCACAATAAATGGATGAGCCCTCTAGTTTAGACTATGAAGTTTATAACCTGTATTTGTTTTTTAAAATGACAAATTTACCTTCCATACTTAAGCGAATGATTAATTAAATAAGCATTTTTTATTAAACTAAAACATTTCCATTTTGATCAGCAGGTTTAAATACAGTAATTATTGCACCAATAATTGCAAGTACATGTGGCACGCCAGTCCAACAGAATACCAAGAATAATAAGCCCATTCCCGTTTTTCTAGCATAAAATTTATGAACTCCGAAACCACCTAAAAATAACGCTAAGACAATATAAATAACTTTGTTTACTTCATTCATAATAAATGCTCCTAACATAAAATTGATATTTTTATTATATATCATCATGCTTAATTAATTAAATATTTAACATCGCATTACATAAAATGACTATGAATCATTTTAGTAGTGAGTATTAATTACGATTGTGGTCTTCAATTATTTAAAGTGCGTTAAAAGGTTAGTACGATATATATTATAAAACAGTGAACATTTCAAAATGACACTATTGTAACAATGTATTTAGTGATAAGATGAATTTGTTAAAAAATATTGAAATAACCATTTTAGGCGTCATACTCAAAATATACGTCTATCAAAACTTGATTTTTATACAAATAGAGGAGGTTTTGAGTTTTGACTCTACATTTTATGATTGTATTTTGGCTTTCAGTTATCTTTCTAGTTAGTGGTATAGCTTCACTTATAGCATACAAAGTGCGTGGATCAAAAGAAGCAAAAGAATCACTATTAGGATTAACAGTTATTTTGCTTGTCTTTGGTGTTGTAGGCATCCTTTTTGTTTTAATTTTTGGTCATTAATAATAACGCTAATATTCTAATAATCATCATAATATTAATGGTGATTGTTAGAATATTTTTTTATTTTATCAACCTATATATTTAAATTTAGTTATTAGTACAACCTCGTTATTTCGTTTATAATGTAAATAAGTAGAAATCAAAACGGACATAAGGAGGTTTACACTTGAAGTTAACCTATTTACCACAGTGGAAAGTTCAAAATAACAGTAAAAAACAATTCGTTATTCAAGAGGATGAAACTTCTATTTCAATAGTTAGTCCAATTAATGAATACGCCATGGGAATTTTGAGTCAAGTAACATTTTCCACAACAAATGGCGTGGTCACCGAAACAACTGTTGAGAATAACAGCCCCGGACTATTTGTATCAGTTAACCAAGAAAATAAGATAATCACTATAGACGATCAAAACGAAATTTAACATATCAAATTTATTCAACGCAATGGTTTTATTTATTTTTATTCCAATGTATATTTTGTGCCATAACTAAAGATAGGTGCGTGATGACAATGAAATTAATAAAAAATCTTTTATTACTCGTAACAGGTATTTTAATCATAAGAGCACTCTTGTTAAGTATCGATAATTCAAATAACGATTCTATAGAAAATAAAGTTATGGTACAAGACAAAAAGAAATAAAAGGTCAGTTAAGCACACAACGTTCAAAATGATAAATTGATAGTTGTGTGTTTTGTTTTTAATTTAAGGAGTTAAAATATGAAAAATTTTATAGAACAACGTCAAATTTATATCTATCTATTATCACTTGTATTCGCTGCTTTACTAGGATTATATATTCCAAATTTTACAAAATCATTTGAACCTGCGATTTCAATATTATTGACTCTACTTATGTTTTTCATGTTTTCTCAAATCCCCTTTTTTAAGTTTAAGGGCAGATTAATTTCTTTTAAATTTATAATTGCACTTATTTTCTCAAATTTTATATTAATACCCATATTTGTTTTTTGTTTAATTTCTGTATTCCATATTACGCATACAGGTATATTAATAGGACTTTATTTAGTATTACTTGCGCCATGTATTGATTATGTGATTGTGTTTACTGCATTAGGTAAGGGTAATGCGCAATACATGTTAATGTCTACACCTATATTACTTATATTACAAATTATCTTCTTGCCTATTTATTTAACTATATTTTTAAATCATATAACTATACCATCGATTACGTTACAACCATTTTTACATACATTCATAGCCTATATTTTAATACCACTAATCTTAGCTTTGATATTACAATGGACTAGTATAAAAAGTACTAAAGCACAAAAGTGCTTACACATTACTAATTGGTTTCCTGAAATAATTATGGCACTAGTCTTATTCGTAATAGTAAGTTCACAAATTCAAAAAATCACATCGCATCTAACTATTATATATATGATTATTCCTATTTATATTATATATCTGTTAATCGCCCCATTACTTGGATATTTAAGCGGAAAACTTTTCAACTTAGAAATTAATACCAATCGTACTTTAGCATTTAGTTCTGGAACCAGAAATGCACTTGTGGTCTTACCAATAACCTTTGCACTACCTAATAATATTTCGAATATCGCAACAATTGTAGTTGTTACACAAACATTAGTAGAACTATTAGGAGAAATAATCTATATCAAATTCATACCAAAGTTAATCCGTCGATAAAATTAAGCGCAATTCAAATTCTATCCATAAAATATATATAGTTTTAAACATATATAAAAATATACCTAGAACAACCTTTTTTGGTATAATTATCTCAACGCATATCAAGCAAAGAAGATTATATAATGAAAAGGTTCTTGTTAATGTTATTAGGTGTCGGTTCACTATTCCTATTAGTTAAATTGGCAGCTACTATTAGTATTATTCCTGAAGATGACTTAGAAGAAGATGAAATAGAGAGTAATGCAAACCTATAAAATACATTTCCAAAAATTATTATATTCTTTCAAACACTTAGCTAAATAAGGCTATATACAACATCCAGCTATTTTAAGATTCTGTGTATGCTTTGCTAAGTGTTTTTATTTTGTTACTTAATTCACCTATTTAATAAATCATTTTTCCATAGCAAATCTAAGTATTTAGCGCTATTTTGAAAACGTATCATTACCAATTTTTACTAAAATACTATAGAATAGAATGAAGATGAAATTTTACACTTACCTCAATACCGTATAGTTGTCGCTTGAATCACTTTGCAGATAAGTTGATAGTAAAATGAGGTGATATTATGCATATCTTAAGAAAAATATATGAAGATGAAACACCGATTTTTTATATAAAAACCGATCTAGGATTAATAATAAAGGTGAAATCACATAACCACCTTTCCGAAGAAGAGACTACTCAATTATTAAAAGATGTTGCACTAAATATGGATGAGAAATTAAAAAATAATATAGAATAATCAATGAGATAACTATCATTTCAACGTTAATCATTAAAACTTACGGAATTACACAGTTTGCATTTATGAAAAGTGTTCAGTCTGTCGTTTAGGTAACACCAACTGAATATATAATAAATTACAAATTCAAATAACTTGGTAGAATTTAAATTGTTATACTATCGTAGTACTTCCAAAGAAACATTTAATTAAACAAATTGAAGCAACGCATTACAGTTTATAAAAAATTATGAAAACGTCAATTACTATTGGTTATATCCCTATGTATTAGTAATTGACGTTTAATATTTATGGGATTGTTTCTACTAAATGATTTACAATTTATGCGATATCATTTTCAGGTATAAGTATTTCAGTTTGCATTGGTAGAGTAAATTGGGACATGTAATAATTCTTATACTTAAGATACCTCGTTAATATAGTTTAGTGGAGTTTATTAAATTATACGAAAGTGTCTTATTTTTTGTAGTAATAACATATATGAACTTCATATTGTTTGTGAAACACCTGAGGGCGTACGATGATTGTCGAGACCAAGGATCGACACATCCCCTTAGGTAAGCGAGCAATTACAATACGGAGTATTGATATAAATAAAAAGCCCATCAAAGATTTTAATCCTTGATGGGCTTAATGCTGGGCATTTATGTCCAGACACTTTTTAAGAAAATATAATTCACACAAAAGTTTGGAGGACTTCTAGTGCTTAATATAAATTTACCCATTTTCATATTATAAAAACACAAATATATGCATTTAATCAAAAAAAGATTTCCGTTTTATTAATTAACCGTTTGAAAATTTAATTAATATGATATAAAAATATAATCCTACTCAAAAAAACTAATAATTCAATACATACTGTTGGAAAAGAATTAACTAAAAAGTTATCCTATAAGAGAGACATTAATAGTTTGTTTTATTTAATGTATGATTTAAGCAATTCGTATCATTATCTTATGACACATTAATCATGATTGATTTGACATAAGATTGAGATAAAAAAGGGATGATGGAATGGAAATACTACGTAAAGTATATAAAGACGACGAGCCGGTTTATCACGTTAAGACAGACAAAGGATCTGTAATTCGAATTAAAGGGTCAGACGATCTAACAGAAGAGGAAACACAAGAGTTACTTACATTAGTTTCCCAAGATATAGATAAAATGACAAAATAATTCTATACAGTTTCTTAATAAATTAACGACTCATATAAACATAAACTACGTCTCACAAAAATAGCTTTTACAATTTAAGGGGGATAAAGTATTTTACTTTATCAAAAATAATTACTATTAATTTAGTCTTAATAACTATTAACTTTTACAAAAACAAGCCACCTATTGTCATTCATTTCAATGAATATCAACTAGGCGGTTTTTATTTTTTATTCAATTAGAATGTGAGTTCTAACGAAACATGAGGAATACCATCTTCTAAATAGCATTCTGACACACATTTAAACCCAAATGATTCATAAAATTTTTGTAAATGTGCTTGTCCCGAAATTTTAATTATGCCACTTTTATACCGCTTCTTGATTTCATCAATTGTTTGACGAACAATCTGTTTACCATATTGTTGCTTTCTATATTTTTCAGTTACGAGTACGCGACCAAAACTAATATCATTCTCACGCTCAATAATTCTAGTATACGCAACTAGCTTATTTTGATCTTTTAACATAACATGAAGCGCATTTTCATCTTCCTCATCAACTTCTTGATAGGGACAGTTTTGTTCAACTACAAACACCTTGATTCGTTCCCTCATCATATCTATGAGTTCAATTGTTGATAAATGTTGTGTATTTACAATTTTATATTCCATAAGGTTACTCCTAACAAAAAGTACTAAGTCATTGTTTAAAAGTTAACTTAGTACTTTCTACATGTTATTAATTTCACTACATCTTATTGTTCAATGATTTGAATTAAGTTTCCACAAGTATCATTAAAAATTGCCATTTTTATTTGATCAACTTCCTTTACTTCTGTGTGAAATTGAACATCTTTGTCCTTTAAATCTCGTTGGACTGCTTCAATATCATCTACACCAAACATAGTGACAGGTATCCCCGCATTAAACAATCCTTCTTGATAATTCTTAGCAATTGGACTTGCATTAGGCTCCAAAACAACCTCTACGGGATTTGATGAGTTTGCTTCTTTAACCGTTAACCATCTATAACCCCCGCCTACATCCATATCATTAACGAGTTCAAATCCTAATTTTTCTGTATAAAATTGCTTAGCTGCATCTTGGTTTTCTACAAAAATACTAGTCGCTATTATTTTCACAATTATCCATCCTTATATCAGTATATTTATATTTAACATATATCCATTATGCATAGCTTAACACTTCATTTAAATCATTTTATAAAAATAGTTATTTAAATTTTAAAGTATATACATCAATTTAAGTTATACTCTAAATTAAGACTTAAATACAATCGTAATAAAGTAGTCTACACCTTCCACACTATTCGTCACTAACGGCGTAACACTTATAATTTCAGCTGTATCTGAAGTTAATATACGTTCTATATATTGGTTCACACGTTCATCAAATGCCTCAAAGCTTTCCTCATATTGATTATATAATGTCTTTATTTTCAATAAAAACACCTTCCCTTTATGATTTAATTTAACACTTAAATGAAGCTCATTATGATTACAATTTGCTATTTAACCAATCAACAATTTCTGCAAATATACTTAAATTATATGAACTTTCATTAAATATTTCATGCTGTAATCCTTCATATATATGAATGGACTTTTGTTCAGTACCTATTTCTGCAAATAATTCAAGGGAATCTTGATAACTTACTAAACCGTCTTCTTTCCCATGTAAAATTAATATTGGATATTTAAATTCACTTGCATGTTGTTTCAAATAATCCACACCATCTAATAATGTATAGATTAATCCCATAGAAATTTGTTTAGCATTTAAATCATCATCTTTATATTTTTCTATAACTGTAGTATCTGAGCACACACCTTCACCTAATTCATTGGCAATATATGTTCTAGTATTCAATTGGCGATCAGGTTGACCAAATAGTGGTAAATTATATCGCGTCAAAGCACCTGATGTAATGATACCATCAACTTTATTTGCTTCTTTCGTTCCAAATAAAGTGACACTATAACCACCCATACTATGCCCAATTAAATAGACTTTCTCTTTAAAATGTTGCTTCACATAATCCACTACTGCAGATAAATCTTCAATAATTTCATCAATTCTACTATAAAATGTTGGTTCTCCACCAGATCTACCATGTCCACGTTGATCAAATCGTATAACATTAAAATTTTGTTCATTTAAATAATTCGTCAGTTCATCATATCTGTCCAAATGTTCTGCTAAACCATGAACGAGAATAACATTAGCTTTCGCTCTTGGTACATCATTAACCTTTGTATAAATATTAGTGCCATCTTTTGACTTGAGATATTTTATATAATTCATTTTTTCCTCTCCTTTCTTTATTTTTTGCTATTGTAATAAAAATAAATGATGCTACTTCTGTTTCATCCTTTATTTACCATTACAACAGATTATTAAACAGTTGACTTTATTTATTTTTTATATTTATATAGTTTATAACAATATAAATATTTGTATGTAAAAGGGAGCGATTCAATTGGCTAAAGTTAAACTTTGTCAAAGTTGTGGAATACCATTAGATGATAAAACACCAGCAGGTACTGAAAAAGACGGTTCATTATCCGAAAAATATTGTCATCACTGTTATCAAAATGGTGAATGGACTTTAAATTTAAGTTTTGACGAAATGTATGAACATAATCTAAAAAAATTTCAAGAATCAGATATGAATAAATTCCAAAAGTTTATCTTAAATAAAATGTATACCAAAAAATTCATGAAAAAATTAGAACGTTGGCAATAATTAACAAATACATTTTTATCTTCTCACTTTTAACCGTATGATGTTTCTCAACACTTCATACGGTATTTTTCATTCCTTATATCCCCCTTATATTCTGCTCATAGCATTAACTTATACACAATTTCAATACTACGTTAAAGATTTTATCCAGTTACTTTGTAATATAAAGAAGATGTATTTTATATTTCAAAACTTTTAATAAGAACTATTTACATCACATATTTGTAATTTACATTGTATATTTAGACAAAATAATATTCTAAATTTTCAGAATTTTACAATTTAATTTATACAATTCCATGCTACAATAAATTTATTTTATATATACAAAGGGGTTGTATAGTTATTGGTTAAACAAAAAAATAATACAGAACGAATAACAAAGAAAGCTAAAAAATTTAATATGCCGCATATTTATGTCATTTTATTTATCTTTGGTGTTATCGCAACAATCTCAACATATTTCATTCCTTCTGGACAGTTTAAAAGAATAAAAGGACCTGAAGGACGAGAGATGGTTGACGCAGATTCATTTCATTTTATTTCCTCTAAACCAGTAGGAATAGTTGATTTCATTTCTATAATTCCAAAAGGTTTAATAGAAGCCGGTGAAATTGTCTTTTTCACTTTAATTATAGGTGGCATGTTTATGGTGTTAAGGAAAACAGGCATTATCGAAATTGCAGTAGATAAATTAGCACGTCGTTTTATCAATCAAAGTGTGTTAATTATACCAGTACTAACTACTGTATTTGCGATTGTTGCTACGCTTATTGGAACTGCCGAACTCTCTCTCGTATACATACCGGTTATTATTCCATTGATTATTGCATTAGGTTACGACTCAATCACAGCAACTGCCATCGCTTTGTGTGGTACAGTGGTTGGATTTACAGTTGGCGTGTTAAATCCGATTAATACTGGCTTAGCACAAAAACTTTCAGGAATTCCTGTATTTTCTGGAATCGGACTAAGAATTATATTATTTATCGTAGTATTAGCAGTCACAATTATGTTTATCATGCGATACGCACAAAAAATTAAAAATAAACCAACTTTAAGTTCTGTTTATCACGCAGATATTGAAAAACGTGATCTTTACCAAAACATTACTAATCAAGAACCAATAGAAGCTACAAATAGACAAAAATGGGGTATCGCAGTCGTCCTTCTCTTTTTTGTTATTTTAGTGTACGGTGTTATTTCACAAGGTTGGTTTATGATCGAAATGGCTGGCTTATTTATCATTATGGGAATCATTGTAGGATTAGTGACTGGTCTTAGTACACAGGCTATATGTGAGGCATTTAACGAAGGGTTTAAAGATGTACTGATGGGCGCAATCATCGTTGGCCTAGCCCGCTCCATCGCAGTTGTTTTAGAAGATGGCAAAATAATGGACACTATTGTTCATGGACTGGGATCAGTAATTGATGGTGCTACACCAACAATTGCAGTAGTCGGCATGTATGCTGTACAAGTAGCAATTAACTTTATTATTTCTTCAGGTAGTGGTCAAGCATTGGTAACTATGCCTATTATGGCCCCTTTAGCAGATATGTTAGGTATTACAAGACAAACCGCCGTTCTTGCATTCCAACTTGGCGATGGCTTCACACATATATTTTACCCAACGAGTGGTTACTTCATGGCCGCCTTAGCAATAGGTGGCGTATCATATACTAAATGGATTCGCTTTTTCTTTCCATTATTTATAATTTGGGGTGTCATTTCAATTATCACATTAATAATTGCCCAATTGACAGGGTGGTCGTAATAAAGAGGACAGTTTACCAAGAGAAAATTTAAAAATAAATATAAAAATATGGCCAGTAAATCTGTGATATGCTTCCTTCAAAGTAAGTACAAAAATATGAAATTTTTGAAGGAAACATATGATTTATAAAGCAGTTTACCGGTCATTTTACTTATAAATGTTAACGCAGATTGCTCAATTACTATGCTATAACCAAGTCTATTGTTGCCACCCAAATGCTTTTATATAATATTCACTTGCATACTCCATAGTTATATATCCTTATACATGTTATTTTTAAAACGTGATTTTTAGTAAAATCCTTATCTCATACTTTTAAAAGCATTGCTTTATATATTTAAAATAAATAAAAAGCGCTTTCACAAAATAATTTCCTACTATTTCAATATAATTTATCATATAATATTAAATTATAAAAAGGAGGTCAATGTAATATGAGATTTGGAATGTTACTTATAAGATTAATGTTAGGATTAACATTTATCATACATGGTAGCCAAAAGGTATTCAGTGGTTTTGGTGAACCAATGCATATGATGCAAGGATTAGGATTACCAGCATTTCTCGGTATACTCTTAGCTTTATTTGAATTTATTGGTGGTATTCTTATCATTTTAGGAATTCTAACAAACTATATTGCTCTAGGATTCATTGTAATCATGTTAGGCGCATTATTTACAGTTCATTTATCACAAGGATATATGGCATCAGAATTTGTCATTACATTATTAATAATGAGTATTGCAGTAGCTACTTCATATAATTGGAAAAAGTTCTTCCAATTTTATTAATTAACCTGATATAAAATAAAAAGAGCTATGAAGAAATCTATGTTGATAGACTTCTCTATAGCTCTTTTACAGTTAAAAAATGTCTTATCTAGATTCAAGTTCGCTACCGATCATCCATTTATGATTTCTTATCCATTTATCATCAGTTGTTGACTTATAATCTATAACATAAGCAGTTGTTTTTTTAACATTATCAATTTCTGCTATCGCACCCTTCATTCCAGCCATATGATCCGCTTCTAATTTCACAGAATCAGCTTTTTCAAACCCATGTTGTTTTGCATTTTCTATTTCTTCATTAACAACCCATTTATGGTTTTTCACTTCTTTTTTCCCATCTTTTGGTTTATAAGTTACTTCATATACATGCGTTTTATAAGCAGCTTTAACTACTCCTTTAGCACCTTTCATTCCTTTCATGTGATCACTGTTAACTGTGACTTTATCACCTTTTTTAAATTTAGCTTTATCTGTAGTCTGCATACCATCTGGCAAATCACCTGCACTACTTTTATGTGAAGTATGCTGTGATTCCTTTGTTTCATCTGCTTGATCATTACCTGTAGAACATGATGACAGCAATATAGCTGCAGTAAAAGATACTGTAAGTAATTTTTTTATCAAATCAATACCACCTTTCATAGTTTTCATTATGTTAACATCATACAACACATACCCCTCTATGGTATACTCAAACATTAAATATATGACTATATTCACACTAGAATAAAATAATAAAAAAATAGTCCAACGCATAGACTAGCTATGAAATGGACCATTAAGCAATAATATATTATTAAATAACTTCTTTTTTTAATTATCATGTTGTTTACATTCTTACTTTTGATAATGTGGACGGATAAACCACATCTCAGATTCATAATCATGAACGACTTTATGTGCAACCTCAGTCTTATCAGCTCCTCCACCTTCCCAATTTTGATCTAATGATTCAAATTTCATATAATTACCATCATAATTGGCATCCGTAACAATTGCTGTATGCCCTGCTCCATTGCCATAATTTTCATTAAATACAACTATATCACCAGGTTTAGCTTTAAAATCATATGTATTTTTATATACCGTAGCTTCACCTTCAAAATTATTTTCTGTAGGAATATCTTTTGCATAATCCCCTTTCAATCCATGACCAAATAAGTAGTCCCACTGCTCATTCACCAAATCAAAACACTGCCAACCATATTCATTATCATAATCCCAACCCTTACCCTCAAGTGATTGAGTATAATTCATTGATTCATCATGTGACATTGTCGTTCCAGCTGATGCTGTGTGTATATTAAATATAAAAAATATCGACGTTGCTAACATAAAATATGTAAAAAACTTTAAAATAAATTTTGTCATTATTTGTCCTTTCATATCTTTGTAAATTACTACAGAAATAGAGTGCATCCATCTCACAAAAAATTAAAATGAATATTATTATTTCTATTTCTACAATAATATATCATATGAATTTTTCTACGATATTACACTTACATGAATTTCATTTTAATTATTTTTATATTTTTGTAATATAATTATCAATACTTAATTAATAATTATTAAATTATTTTAACTATTCAATTAACAGTCATTATATCGAATAACAATCAAAAGACGGGACGCAATCCGTTGATTGCACCCCGCCTATTAATTATTCATTTACAAATTGTAATTCATAGATACTTTTATTTGAATATGTGTTAAACGTACTTAGTTTGCCTTGTAATATTAAATATTTTTGCTTTCTACTTACATTGTGATAATAGGATAACTTAATATTAATATCAGATTCATAACCATTATTTTGGATTGTACTTTCTAATTCATCAAATACATCCTTATTGATTGGTAACAGATAACCTTCTTTGCTCGGTAAAATATTAACAAATTTTTCCTGAATAACGTGCTCTTCTCCTAATACAATCTTTATATTAATATGCTTTGCAGCACCACCACCAAGATTGTACAACTTTAAATAATCTTGATGATCTGATTCAGTCGTAGTCGTATTTTGCATAGATAATTCATTATTATGATTTAGCGTTAGGAAAACTTGATTAAATCCTAATACTGGAATAAAGCCAATTCTCATTTGATATAATTGAAGTGAAACAGATACAAAATAAAATAAAGCCATAATAAATGTTCCAATAGAACCTATTGCAGAAATAATATTTATCATTAAATTGCTCCTTCTAAATTAATATTGGGAGACAGAAGTAGGACAATTATATTAACATATCTAAATTTATAATAAAATAATTAATATTGAATCCACTCTTAAAGTTTATTTAGCTTAAATCTCAATTTATCTAGTGTAACTAATTCGTATTCATACCGTTACCCTCTAACGCATATTTAATATGCTGTTTAACCGTGCTATTAAATAACAAACTAATATGATCGATTTTAGTTAATATAATATTTTTCCCACCTATTAAATATGATAATTGATTGGGCACTACGCCATCTGTTCGACTATAAATAGAGGTATACAAAATCTTATGTTGCGAATCTGTTCCAGGTATTGCAGTATTTGTTGTTAAGCCATTAGCACCACCCAACGTAACAACATTAGCTACATTTTTGCCCCCATCCAAATTCTTTATGTAGTACATGATATTCTTTCCACCTAGACTATGACCTACTAAATCAACTTTATTAGCTCCTGTCTCATGTTGTACTTGTTTAACATATTTTGAAATTTGTGGTCCATTAACCTTATTATCACCAGATTTACTATTTAAATTGATTGAGTAAAATTGATTCCTATTCCAGCCTTGAGTGTATAAATAATTTTGTATACTATGAAAGTTATATTGTGTTCCCCCAAATCCATGAACAAACACAATTGGATTATGATGTGTCTTTGCCTCTACCGAAGTCATTTTACTCATAATGCCAAACATAAAAACACTTACTATAAGTAACATAACTAATTTAAATTTTTTCATACTATTCTCCTATTAGCTTTTAACATGAATTTAAATAAAAGGGCAACTACACAATGTGCATGCCCTAAATACTTATTAAAGATAATATACCTTAATAATTTATATACCCATTCATCCTATTTCAATGCAATATATAATTAATCAAATATAAATTGAATAATTAATTATCACTTAACGAATGCGAACTAATATTAAAACTAATAAAGTTAAAAAATGAAACTATACCTTTTTGCGTTCTTTTACTATTCAATTTTAAATTGGTGTTTACGCCGTCTCCATTTAACCCCTGCTTGATATAATTTTTAACTTTTGAATTATTGAGCAATCCTAAATGACTGATACCAGAAACTTGGATATTTTTTCCTCCTGCCAAATAAGACAATTGTGAATCTACAACACAATCCGTTGAGCTATATATAGAGGTATATAAGATTTTATGTCGTGCATCAGTGCCTGTATATGCAGTATTAGTCGTTAAACCATTAGCACCACCTAATGTTATGACATTATCTACTTTATTACCGCCACCTAAATGCTTTATATAATTTAACGTAGTTGCACCACCCATACTATGTGCCACTATATCTACTTTTTGCGAACCCGATTTTTGTAATACTTGATCTACAAATCTTTTCAACTGAGGACTATCCTTTGAAATATATCCCTCATTATTTTGAAAATTTATACCATAAAACTGATGCTTGTCCCAACCATTTGCCGCTAAATAACTTTCAATTTTATCAAAATTATTAGACGCACCTCCAATTCCATGTACAAAGACAACAGGATTGTGATGCGTACTTGCTTTAACATTACGATTGCCACCAGGAAATATAGTAAAGATAAGTCCAAAAATCATTGCTAAAATAATAATTTTCTTCTTCATACTTTGTTACTCCTGAAATGATATATACAAATATTACACTAATTTTTTTATACAATCAATAGTGATTTCTTTATTATTATTAACTTTTTTGATTTAAAATACTTTAATTAAATTATTGTTACAATTTTTACAATAAAATTTATTCAACTGTAATACTTCTTAGTAACATTTCAAGTTTATTTCAATTTTCAAAATCTAAATCACAATCTCAAATTAACTATTCATACAAATACTTAGTAATAAAAAATCCCAAATTATCTATTGTCATATCAATAATTTGAGATTACTTTAATTATTAGAAATAGTATATTACTGTTTTATTTTTTTCATAATATCATTTGGAACATCATTAATTTTTACAGGTTCAATTTTTAAAATAACACCTTTATTATCTCGATATTGAACTTTCAAAATATCTCCATCTTTTGCTTTTTTCCATTCAGTTATTTCATTTAATGTCGTAAGATAACGATCATCTTTAGAATATAACCAAACTTTTGATTTTGATTTATCTACTTTTCCGTAATATGTCTCTGTTTTGTTGAAGAGCATAATGATACATGCAAAATATGCAACTATAAAGATTATTATGCTAGATAAGATAATGAATAACCATTTTTTCAATTTTATCAACTCCACTATTTCTTTTAGTAAATGAATTGATAGTATAATTAAAATATTTAACAATGTCATAGTGCTATAGACCTAATGAAATAAAAGTAAAAGTTTTTATAGATATAGTCGTATAACGCTTAATAATTGCACAAAATTAAGTTGCACACATAATTAAATTAGGATATATTATAGCTAGGCTCGTCAAAAGCCTACAACATAACACCTGCCTCTAGTAATTACTAGAGGCAACCCTTGTAACGAATATTGTCACTAGAGTCCTTGCTCTAGTGTTTTTTTTACAAATAATTTATATTACCGCTTATTGATTTTCTTTTTTATTAAAACGCAATTTCTTCAATGTGTAAGTAAAAACAGTTAATATGGATAATATAGTAGATTATAAATTTGAATGAGGTTGTAAAAATGGAAAAATTTGGTTTATGGATTAGAAGAATCGCTATTTTAGCATTAACCTGTTTACTCATACAAGGCGTAATACGCATGATAATGCAATACTTTGGCTGGCCACCCTATGACAAACCTTTACTCATTGTCGGCGCAGCTATGGTTTTATTAAGCGAACTTATAAAAAACAAAAATCTAAACCTACTCGTATTTGCCATTGGCTTTATACTCGTAATCATTGCATAAACATAATTATCCCCAGGCTAATAGTGCAGCCTGGGGAGATTTTTTAAATTACTGATTCTCATTTTTAAGTTTGGCTATTTGCTAAAATCTATACATAACTCACTTCAAAAATAAACCTATTGTTCCGTGATTATTTTATTATTTTTAATATAATTTATAAAAATATAACGAACTAACGGCCCCATAATTATTATTTGTAAAGGTAACGCAAATATTACATTTTTCGAAAATACACTCAGATAATCTAAAATTACAGCATTAGAGTGAAAGCCATTATGGATATAATCTGAAATCAATCCATAAATTGACATACAACCTGCCATCCCGAAAACCATACATATGGATATAGCTAAAATTTTAAAAATCTTTTTATCTGATTTTACAGTTAAATACAATGCCACCTTCTTCGCACTAGGCCCAACAATAAACAAATCTAAAATAAAAGCTAATACAAACGCAATTATAAAATTATAGATAACGTCTAGAAAACTAACTTTTGTGATAGTTCCATTTATACATAAATTATATATTGTCATCAAAAATACCATACCAAAGCACATTATAAATCCAAACTGAAAACTCTCTTTTTTTGTCGTTGGCATATTAATCATCCTTTCTTAGTCACATGTACTCAGTATAGTGACTAAGAAAATGCTTCGTAAGTGAACATTTTGTGAACAAAGCAATTAGATGCATTGACCAAAAAATCTACTATGACTAAAAAATAACACTCCATTTTTCAACTTCAAGATCAATCTAATTTTTTCTTTATTAAGTAAGCTGAATATAAAAATAGTCAAACATTCAATAGATAATAATTATTCTTAGGGTATAAAAACGTCACTTTCACTATAATTTAGATAATAATAGCCATTAGGAATTGACTGTAATTCAATGAGTAAATTCCAATTTGTTTTTAAATAAACACTACTACTTTCATCACTATCCTCATATCTTGAGTTATCATGTTTTTCAGATAAAGGTATAGCACCAGCATCACGCGCATCATTTATAGCTTTATCCATATTTTCTACAAATAGAGCAATATGATTAAAACCTAAATCCTCTAATTTTAAAGGCCCGTCTTGCAAATCACTTACTATTTCAAACATTTCAATATTTGCACTATTACCTATTACAATCATTCTTTGCTTTACAATTTTAGTTCCTTTAGATAATCCTAACATTCTTTCAACCTCTTCTCCCTGTCTTGGATCATCATCATAACTCAATCCATCATATGCAATCTTTGCACCAAATGCATTTTAAAAAAACTCAGTAGGTTCTTCTATATTGGGTACAGTCAGTCCCACATGATTAATACCTTTAATATTATTTGCCATAATTAACACCCCATTCATTATCATAAAATAAATACGTTCTTAAACAACTATGCTTCATGTCGATCAGGTTATTTTAAAAATATTCATTAAGCCCTTTTTTAATATCATTTATCAATGATTCGATACCCGCTAAATTAGAAAATGTACTCATAATAAATCTAGTGATATTGATTAATATATCCATAAATTATACTCCTTTATATTTTGATTACTGGAGTTTAAAAGTACAAAAAATTTTCAACTTATTTTAGACTTTTTGAATTGTTGTTTTATCAAAATTAAATGCATATTTTAAGCCAAAACCAAAAGCTCTATCCATACTAATGTGAGCTAACCAAATCAAAGCTATTTGCAATATCAATGCTTCTTTAACCAAAAAGTAAATTAAGGTTATGAAAATAGGAACAATATAAGTATGACCAATATTATAAATTCTACTCCCTATTTCTTTATTAATTAAATAACCAAACATAAAAACATCTGGAACGAGCAATAACAAAAGAAAAATTAACAAGGAATAATCAAAAATTAAATAAACACAAAGCGTTACTAAAAATACAGCTGCATTTTCTAACCTAATAAAATTGCTCAACAAATCATCTCCTTTTTTAATATATTGCCCAAAATATATTAAATTATTCCTAAAGTTTCATAGATAAGAAATAAGACATTCGCATTATGGAAATAATTTGATGTTTCAAAAAATTAAGCACCCAACCATAAGTTGGTTGAGTGCTTTTAAAAAAATAAGTAACGAAAGTTCAATAATATGTACATTAAATATTTTCTAAAACTCTGTATATATTTTGATATCTATGTTTAATATGTTTCTGTGCCTTGATGAAATAATAACTTCCACTCATTTTCATAAAACTTCCAAACAGAGCTTCTATTAGTGGTAAAATCATTCGTAACATTATACAACTTATAAGTACATAATATACAATCTTCCGATAAAATATATTCTTCAAAATTTTCAATTTTGTAATAATCAGTATCTAATTGGTGCATTATAATATCAGATTTATAATAGACTTTTCCAGATTTTCCAAATTCTTTGAAATCAGGGTGTAAAATATCTAAAAATTTTTTATTTGCTCTATTCTTACTTTTTAAATGTAACCATTCATATTCAATCATTTAATTCAGTCCTATACAGAAGTAATTAGTAAGTAATATCAGGTAATAACCTCATTCTACTAGTATTAAATTGTTTTTCAAATAAGTATATTAAATACCTAAGTGTTATTTATTTAATCATCAATAAGGTAAAAAACACCCACATGTTGGTGAGTGTTAATCAATAAAATCTTCTGATATCTTATACTGTGCTGGGCGTATACCTTCTTTTTCAATATAGCCCATATCTATTAACTCACTTAAAAATTTTCTTAAAGTTTTTTCCGATATACTTACATATTTTTTTAAGGACTGGACTGTAGTATATTCTTCTGAGGAAAAATAGAAGATTTGAGCCATTATAAATAAAATTTCTTTGTAAGCATCATTGAATTCGTTTAAATTTTCATCCAGTGTTATTATCTCTTTAGCGTGTTCTAACTGTGTTTTCTTAATTTTTAATTCATCTGCTAACAATTTTTGCCCATTTATTACAAACTCTAAAAATTTGTCTATAAAATAATTCAATTCCCCTTTATTTATTATCTTGTTTGTCATATCAAACATATCATAATATGTTTTCTTATCATTATCTATAGATCTTGATAATGAAATAGCGGTTAACTTATCATATTCTTTATTTAAATATAAACTATTAATGAAACGTGAAGTCCTTCCGTTACCATCATAAAATGGATGTATATATCCAAAATAATAATGAGATATTGCTATTTTAATCACCATGACTATTTCACTTTTTTCATTTAATAAGTTTAATAATTCTTGCACTTTTTGTTCTATCAAGTAATGTGGATATACTCCCTCATGAATCACTCTATTAGTAGATGTAACAACATTGACCGATTCTTTTCTAAACAATGGGCCTTCAATTTTATTTTTTTCATCTATTTCTGATGCAGTAATATTATCATATATTTCTCTAACATCCTTTGTGGTACGTGGAAGTAAGTTATCTGAATATAAAATATTTAAATATGATTTAAGCATACTATAAAATCTGGGTTTCTTATGATCATTTTCTCTTATAGATTTCATACTTTGAACAATCTCCATTTTACTGCTTTTTATTCCCTCAATTTGGTTTGTAGATAATAATTCGTTAGCAATAATGTCGTCATATAGTGATTCTTTTGCACCTTCAGGTAATAATATGCTTAATTCTCTGAGCAAAGAGCTATACTTTTCTATTTTATTTACAAGCTTCATAGTATATAAAGTAGGTAAAAAATATAAAGTCAAATTCTCACCAGATTTATATGGCTTAATCGTTAAATTAATTTTTTGAACATTGGGAGCTTCTATTCTTTTTATATATTCATTTTCAACATTCTTACTATACTTATAGTGATATTTATGCATATACTCCATAGATTCACTCTCCCTAAATGGTAATTTCAATATATTTTACCACTTAGTCGAAGTTATATCAAAAGTTAAATCATTATTCGATATTAATTCCTTATAATTCTATAACCTCACAAAAAGACTGATCATCCAGTTGATAAATAAAAAATAAAGTGATCCTTTAACTCTTAATATTTAGATACAAGGGGTAGGCATATCGCCCATCCCATGTATTTTTATTTACTCATTTTCGTGCTTTTTCATATTTTTGTAACTTACTGTAACCAAAAGAATAACATTAAGTAGTAAATAAACCTTTTAAGACAAATCACTCTTCTATCGAAACTACCATACTGGACTTTATATTATTAGCTAATACCTGTAATTCAGGGAAATAATTATTTTTATTTTTAACCATGTCGTTGATTTCTCTATCTTCCCGGAATTGTATTATCTATTAATTCTAATATTTCTTTGTGATTTATATTATCTAAACTTACTCTATCTAAATGCTTTAAAATAGCTAAAAGCAGTTTATCAAACACCTCATGTTCAAAGTCGGATTCCAATAATAATAAACTAACAGAATTAGTTGCGAGTTGATTATCTCCAATACGAATTGATATTCTCTTATAGCTTGATATAGCAATCTGAAACTTTATTTTTAGAAATAACAAAAAACTCCCTTCAAAGTTTTACTTTTTATGTGTCTACTTTAAAGGAAGCATATCAGTGGCTAATGTGGGTTGTATAAATACAACATCAAGTTATGTAGAAACTATTCATTTACTTCTCTATTTAGATTAATAAAAATTATTGCTTTGTCTAACTTTTGTCAATACATTTAGCACTCCAAAATATAAAAATCAAGGATAAAACCGTGAAGATAATAAACCAAGTATCTAGATGATTTTGATTCATTTGCTTATAAGCAAATAATGCTAAAAAAATACCTAAAATTATTTGTATGATAGCCAAAAACCACTTCAAAACAACCATTCCTTTTCAAAAAATATTATTATAATCGCTTTATTGATGTTAAATTTCGTAATCCTTAACCCTCAATAAAGTTGATCGCCATAAATGCATCGTCTACTTTTTGTTTCTGACAATTTTTAATACAAATACATATAGAGTCATATGTATTACAAAAAAACCACCCAGTGACATACGTAGATGGTTTAATATTTAATAACAAGACAAGAAGAAACTTGTCTTCAAAACATTCCTAAATCCCAAAAGCAAAACCCTATTTCTAAATAAAATAAAGTATTAAAACTATGATTATAGAAATTGGAATTATTACTTTATCAGCATTCATCATAGATTCAGATAATCTTTTAAATTCTTTATCTGATGATTTATTTATTTTTAACTCAATATACTTTTTCCCAAAATAAAAAGCTGGAAAAGTATGAACTAATAAAAAGATTATTAGTATCGTTAAAAGCATATAAGAATCTCCTTCAAGCTCAATAAATTTTCTATATATATATGTGTGGTCTAATCAAAGAAATTCATTACGGTCATAATAAAGGTTAATAAACAAGCAATTAATATAACTAACTTACCTTTTTCCGTCTTTTCATTTCCTTGTCTGTATTCTCTCATTACAAATAACCAAGAAAGAATAACTAAAATTCCTAAATAATACTAATAATTTTCATTAATTCAGTCACACCTTTTTTGGAAACTTTATCATATTAATTGTCGCTTTTTAGGTCTTTTTTTTGTCGTTGAAATTTACAATTAAATTTTAACATAAAAAAATAGGGTAGGCACATGCCTCTCCCCTTCATAATATGGTATTGATTATTTCTCACATTGTCTATAAACATTATATATACCTGCAATTCAAGGTAGCTTTTCCAACAGTCCATCAAATATTTGTCTTATTCGTTCCCCACTTAAATTAAATATCTTACCAACTTCTTCATAAGTTTGCCCTTCACTAATAAGCCAAAAGATAAGATTTTCTTTATCGTTAGCTATAGATAGTATTATTATGTCTAATATATTAAAATATATTGTGTTATCTACAGGTACAATATCAATATCATTATCTTCACTTTTTAAGCTAAGAAATTATCAAAATCACCTTATTCTACCACATCGATAACATCATTTTTATATTGCATTATAAACGCTTTAACCCCTTTTTGTCGAAACGTTTCATATCCAACCTATCTCATTAGCTAATTGTTTGATAATAGCTCTACGCCCTTTATTAAGTACATTCTTACCTATATTAAGTAGCTGATGCGATTACTTCATCAATTTGATCATCTTTCCACAATGATAGCTCGATAATATGCTGTTTTAGTATAGAAGTTTCATTAAGTACTGTCGTTATACCTTTGATAAGTTTATCTAAAATATGATGATATAAATCGTTTGAGACGATGTTCAATGATTAATAATACCTTAACATTTTATGATAATTTTTGAAGTATACTTTTAATATGTGTGATCCTATTCCTTGATGCTTTTATTAGTTTTCAGGCTCAAATATCAAATATAATTTGTCAAAATACAATCTAAATAATGATTGTGCTTTTTATTCGCTGTGCACTTTTTGTGACCCCCAAAATAAAAAGCCCTCAACCACAAGGGTTGAGAGCTGTATAGTGGAGACGGCGGGAGTTGATTATACCGTTTATCTATACATTTAAAAATTGCTATAAGTATTGTCATATCAACGTTTACATTGCATTACTGATTCAGTGTAAAATGTTAAAATTGCAAAAACAACATGAATCTGTGGCAACATATTCGTATTCATTCTCGTATGCGTGAGATACCTTTATTTTTCGGATATGAAATACATTGAAAAACAACATAAATTTGTGCACTCTAAATTGATTTAATTCTAATTAAAAATGCTTTCAGTTTGTATACCACTTTTTATTTTTTATCTAATTAATATCAAGAGTTTTCTTCATATAATTCTTAAATTTCTCGTTTTTCCAAAATCCAATACGAATTCCGTCTATTCCTCTAGTAAGTAATACATAATAGATATTTAGAACAAATATAGTAAATTCAAATTCATTTTCAGGAGTAAAATCATCTTTTGGAAAAACCCCATTTACATTATAAAAGTTTTTAGTTTCTCCATACAATTTACCATTCGCATCCACTTGTAGATCATTACCTACTAACACCCCGACTTTATTAAGATCAATTCCTTGAACTGCAAATACTGAGCCTATTTGTTCTTTAGCATCTTCATCGGAGGAATTAATCCAATTTTCTTGCTTAGAATTCCACCTTCTCTTAATACCATCTTCGTGCCAATGTGTAATACTAGGATCCTTGCCATGTGCTTGTTTCCACGGTTCAACTAATCCGCCTAAAACTCTATTCACATGATTATGATTATAATTTAAATCATCATCTAACCATTCAATTAAACTATTCAACGGCTTATTTTCAAAATAACCAAAATATGCATCTTCACTTTTATCTCTAAATAAATCCCTGTCAAAATCAGAATTAAAATTTGTCATATCTAAAAGTCCAGTATCTTTATATAATAAATATTTAATACCATTTATATAATCATCAGAGTTATAATTTTTACCTTCTGGTGCTTGAATTCTAAATTGAGTTGTTAAATATTCTTTTTGGAAATTTTTTGTTTCATCCATAAATTTAGAACGTTGAATGTTTGCAGGCCTAATCCCTTGTAACACATCATACATTAGAATAATTTGCTTCCCAATCTGCTTAATACATTCTAAATGATTTTCTGTTTCTTCAAACTGATCTTGATAAACTTTGTTGAATGTTGGATGCTGTTTTGAATACCTTCTAGACATTTTATGTGACTCATCTACTATAACTACATCAAACATTTCTTTTTCACTTAAATAATTATTGATTAGTGATGTTGATGTTGTAATTTTCAGATTATCATTCTTCAGGTTATAGACTTTAAAAATATTCGCAGCCGTATCAATCCAATTGGGTTGTACTACAATAGCAACTCTCTTATTTGTGTTTTCTAATAATTCAGCAACAATATGTGTAAGTAATACTGTTTTCCCTGTACCTGCATCCCCGTTTATAACAAAATCTTCGTGTGGTTTATTTACTATTTTTGAAATTAAATTACTTTGTTCCATTGTCAATGTTTTTATAGGACTATATTTTACTAAAACATTAGATTTTAATTTATTAATTGTTGGTGTATTCACCCATAAAGGATATAATTCATTTTCCCAAAAGGGTAATATAACTTCTGTTTCAACTTTTTCTTTTTCTATGTAATCAATTACAGCATTTCCGTTAGTCAAATTGATCACTTCGTCATCATCATAATTTAATTTTTGATTTTTGGATAAATCAGCTGCAAAATATGTAATTAATTGTTTTTCAACATCATTTAAAGCTGATAAATGAAAATATTGAGAAGTAAGAATTATCACCTTGTTAAAATTTGCTTCATTAAATTTTTCTTCAGTTCCATTAAAATGTTGCTTATGCCTTTTAAAAAAATGCTTAGTTTGGCCTATATATTTCTTTTTAGGCTTATTACTTAGGTATATATAAATTATATTCCCATTTTCTATTAATTTCTTTTTTTTATTATTCAGTTTATCTAAGTTAGTTATTTGACCTTCTACTATATCTAATTCAAATGCATCATACTTTGCCACTTTCAATCTCCTTTCTGTCTTTGATTATTTACTTGTTCAAAATTTCCAAGTGAGTAATAATATGACCAATAAGGCCATCTCCCGCAAAAATATCATTATCATAGAAATTTTGATTTAAATCTATCCAAAATAACTCATTTTTTTCGGGAACTAATTCAATGTCATCTTTCAATACTCCATAATAGACTTCAATAAAGACGTCTTCTAACCAATAATTTAAATCAATATATTTTATTAAATTTATTTTATCATTGGAGATACCTGTTTCTTCAAACAACTCTCTATAAGCGGCGCTTATACTATTTTCATGACCTTCAATTTTACCACCGACAAAATTATATCTGTCTTTATACGGCTTTTTGTTTCTATAACAAAATAGCAACTTATTCATATCTTTATTAATAACCATAATCAAATTAAATTTCATAATATTTCCCCTAATAAAAATCATATTTCCATTTTGTTACTATTATCTTTATTATTAATTGGTTCGAATTATATATTTCTACTAAATGATAACATAAAGCGATTTGTACATAACAAAAATTAATCATAATATATTCATCTAAAAGTGCTCTGACATTCACTCTGTGCTGCATCGAGAAATGAATTAACGTATAGTTGTTCATTTGATGTACTGCAGTCGTCTTTGATTTTGAACGAATTATAAGTATATTATTACTAAATATTTTCAGTCATAACTTTTTGTTATCACTATTGTTTTTTATGTGTAGTACACTTAAGTTAACAATTTATTTTTTAAGGAGAGTATTCAATGAAAAAAGTCTTATTTTTATTATTAGCAAGTTTACTAGTTTTAGCAGCATGCGGGAATAAGGAAGAAGAAAGTCGTTTAGATGATACGAAGGAAACTAAATCATCGAGTAAAGACAACAAGAAAGACGATAAGAAGTCTAAAGATAGTAAAAAATCAGATGACGATAAAAAAGAAGAATCAGATAAGGAAAATTCTACTAACAATAATGATGCTCGACAACAAAACACAGCGCAACAAACTCAAAATACTGAACAACAGTCTACACAAGAACCTGTACAATCACAAGAACAAGCGCCTGTACAACAAGAGCGACAAGTTGAACAAGAGCCTACTCAGACGCAAGAAGCACCTACACAAGAAGAATCACAACAAAATACACAATCTGATGGACAAAGTTCTACAGCAAATGAGAATAAATACATTCAACAGAATCAAGAATGGAGACAAAATTCTTCTAATGGTCTATCGTCTGGCGAAACCCAATTAAAACAAGAAATTTTAAATGGTACTTATGAAGGTGAGGATAGTGATGAAATAATGGAAGCTATAGAATATTACGAACAACAATACGGTCAATAATTTTGGGGCACCCCACCGTGCCTATATATTTTCATCTTTTTTTGGAGAATCTCTTATAGCTTGATTAAACATTTTATATAGACTTTATACTCTTAAACTTCATGAAATTGACACGCAAAAACACCCCACCTATTCATTTAGGTGGGCTTTATTTATAATAGTAGATTGTTTTAAATAAGTAACTTCATATAAGTCGGCTAATTTCTTGATAAAATCAATTAATACTTTTTCTGTTATAATATGATTTTCAAAATCTGTCTTTAGTTTTTTAAATAACTGCTTTTCTTGTTCAGTACTTATTTTTTTAAAATATCCCCACATATGGCAATAAGCATTTATTATTGATCCTTTAGAAGGTTGCTTATTTAGAGCATATTGAATTTTTTGTTGAATTATTTCAATTTCAACATCATTATTCATCAAAAATCTAATATCATTATAAGCGTTTTGATCATGCCATAAAACTTCGTATTTATATCTACTCCACAGTTTTTCTTTTTGAAATTGTTTGTTAATGTTATATACCTTCTTTCAATGTTCTATTTAATAAAAAGGAACTATTTTACTAGCTTTAATAATATCTTTAGTAAAGAAAAATTGTTTACCCTATCCTGTATATGCAGGGTTTAGTATCATGTTTGCTTTTGCGTTATATAACCATTCGGGATTTATTCCTGAATTCAAAATATCCTGGAATTCTTGGAAATCTTTATTCCAGTCTAAATTTGGTTCCATTTATAATCACCTCATGAATATTATAGAACATTTGTTCTTATAAATAAATTTAATATCTTTTTTTCTTATAACCAATTATAATTAAGTGTTAGATAAAATCAGACAATTTAGGAGAATATATGGATTATAAAAAAGAAATTGAAAAAATGGGCTGGAATAATAAAGAAGTAACTAATCGAGTTGAAAGTTTAATAGAAGAAAAAGTAATCGATATAAAAGAAGATGTAACCGAAGATCTATCAGTGGTTGTTGAAAAAGAAAATAATAATCCACTACTCAATGAGTTTTTAAATAAATAAAAAAACAGCCTATCTAATCAGATAGGCTAATTTATTACACTTTGTTAAGCATTCCACGTCGCTTGATAATTAAATACCCCAATATACTTATTGAAAACTAATTATAAATAAAAAACTTATATAAATTGTAGTTCATATACATTTTTATTTTCATAAGTATTAAAACTATCAATATGACCTTTTAATAATATTTCTTGTTTCTTTCTACTCACATTGTGATAATATGTAAGCCTAATATTCATATCTGATTCGTAACCGTTATTTTGAATAGTATCATCCAATTCATCAAATACAGTTTTATTAATAGGCAACATATAGCTTTCTTTGCTAGGTAACATATTTATATATTTCTTTTGAATTACATTATCTTTACCTAAGATAACTTCGACAGTTATATTTTTAGCAGCTCCTCCACCAAGGTTATATAACTTTAAATGATCTTCGTTTTCTTCAGAATTTGAAGTCGTATTTCTTAAATTTAAATTTTTATTATCCTCTTTTTCTAAAAGGATTTGATTAAAACCAAGTGCTGGGATAAAACTAATTTTCATTTGGTAAAGCTGAACTGATACCGATACAAAATAAAATAACGCCATAATAAAAGTTCCTAGTGATCCAATTGCTGAAATAATATTTATCATATTAAATCTCCTTTTTTAATTTTTAGGAGACAGTAGTAGGGATTTCAATATAGCATGTAAGGTGCTTTTTGTACATTTTTTTAACTTTTCGTCCTATCTTACGTATAAAATTATAAAAAAACACCCAGTGACATGTTTGGGTGCCGGATATAAAAACTATTTTGGAAAGGACTTATACATGTGGATAATTTTAACACAAAATAGGCCAAGCACATAAGTGCCTACCTCTAGTTATTACTCCAACTTATCCAACAATCGATTCAACATTTGCTTAGCTCTTGCTTCTTTGACACCAAATATACTTCCAGCTTTTTCAAAACTCACACCATTACATATTAGTAAAAATAAATTATGTTCTTTTTCAGTCGCTACTCTTTCAATAACAGCTTCTAGTTCATTATAAAATATACTTTCTTCAACATTATTATCTATATCGTGAGTTTCTGTTTGATCATTCACATTAAAGAACTCATCTATATCAATATCTTCATTATATGCATCAGTATTATTTATTGTCTTGTGATAGTTCAATATAAACTCTTTTACTGTTGCTTTATCATACCTCATACATAATCTACTGCCTTTGCAACACGTTTTAATATAACTTCTCTCGCATGTCTTAACGTTAACTGACTAACTCCTATCACATCAGCTATAACTTCATCTGTGTACTTCTTATCATCCCGCCATGTGAGCTTAATAATCTGCTGCACTTTCACATCACTATCGTTATAAACTTGAGTAACACCCTTTACAATCGATTCTAGGTTCATATATTTTAGGTCGTCCATATCACTAGGTTTATTCTTATAAGTATCTACCATACTATGATAATTACGCATGTAGCGTTCTAATATAGGATAATCCACCTCGTTTAAACTTCTAATCACACAACCAACTCCTCACGTTCATTATTTAATGACTGCTTTACTTCTACTACAAAGTTTTGATACATGACTTCGTTCTCTTTTTCATGCTGTTTATTACGCTCTAAACGCTTATGATGATGTACTTTATATAAATCTTCCTGTAACTTATCAATCGTCTTTAATGGCTTGTTACTGCCATTAGATTTGAAGTATCTCATCACTTCTTGCTGCTCTTTTGGTGTGTAATTATAGATGATTTTCTTTAATAAATTTAACTTCTTAGTACTACTATTTTTAAAACGATTCAATTCTTCTTTTTGATCTATAATCCATAAAACTAACTTCTCTAATGGATATGAAATAGAAATCACGCCCATCACATCATCACAACTCATATGAGATGTATTTAAGTGGTACATTGCATCGATTTGTTCCTGTATTGCACGTATCTTACTATTAATGAATTGTGGATTATAATGCGTTAGCAATTCATATTCAGTAATTTTCTTTTCTTCGTAATACCACAAAACTGATTTACGACGTTTTAATATCATAGTAGCCCTCCTAGAATTTTATAAATTAATCGTTATCATCAATACCAAACATTTCATATACTGATTTATCATTTGTCTTTTCTTTTGAAGGATCTAATATTTTTAATCGTGATTCTACAGTTAACCCTAACTTAGGCGCAATGCTATTTAATTGCGATAACGAATCTCTTTTTATAGCATGATTCTGATTAAGCTTTGTGCCACGTTCAGTAACGATAATTGCGTCTTCATTTTTCATACGTATAGTTGCATTGATGTAATCTGAATAAGCTGTACAATAAGCAGAAACTAATGCTAAATCTAAACTAGCTACAGGTAATTCTTGTAGTAATGGAAATATCCTATGCCATTCTTTTGTAGCCGTATCATCTAGCCATTCAGGAGGTTCTGGTGATAGTTTTGTTAATTGCTGCAATGCTTCTTCTGTAGCTTGTTTCGATTCCTGAACTTCTGTAGTTAACCTACTCTTTTGTTGTGACAATAACTTTCTTTGAGCCATTAAAACTCCCCCTTTTTCTATGCATTCTATTATCTAAAGTCATTTTACTTTACGCATTTTCAACTTTCATTTTCAACATTCGGTTAAGATTAAGTATCGAGCGATTACAAATCTTTTTAAAATACGAGGGCGCCTAACAGACCCCTGGCTTTTTATATTAGTAATGCTTAGATGGTAATAGCTGAACGATTATGACGTGCATTTATTATTTATATAGCTTTAATCACAGTGTTGTTATATGCTCTAAAACAAGCTCTAAATGCCTTCTATGAAGTCTATTTTTAAATGCTTTAGCTTCATATTTATTTCATTTTATAACTTTATTTAGGTAAGTAATTTAACTTTATCTATAAATGTTTTTATCCTTAAACACATCATTATAATTGGATAATTTATAACCATTGTATTAGTAATTTATTTGCTATTAACCTCTTATCACTATTAAGCATTCAACCTATGAACAAGTATGAAGATACTTATTGTATTCATGTTCATATTGAATATTTATTTTTATTTTAATAATTTATTTAATATTTAATTTCAAATGAATGAACAAAAACATTTTGTAATCATTTATCTTTTAAGTTTGTTCATCAAAGTTATTTCGTTAATCAATCTTCTATTAATAATATAAAAGAATTTATTATGATCTAATCATTTAGTTAAATACATTTTACTTATCTTAATATCATTGATGATATAACAACATAATATTTATCATCATTAAACAAATCTCTTTATTAATGTTCAATACAACTTCAATCATTATCTATCTTAAATACTTCTTAACTTAACATCACAACAACTTATTATTATTCTCTTCTGAATCAATGTTCGTTATCAATATGTTAATCATGATCTAATCACATGTCTTTATATGATTGCTTAATACTAGAACCAAGCAATGCTAATTCCTCTACAATAAATCTTGATATTAAAACAGCCACCACCACAAGTATAAGAGCAGAACAAGTGATGATGGCGTACAAAGGAAGTATACAACTTTCAAGAACAAGCGTTTAAACAACCGATACCAGAAGAATTAGTGAATGTTTTATAAAGCATTCAAGGTAGATTCCTACCTACTTACATTATACTACATAAAATACATTATAACAATAGTATTTTATAAGTTATTTATTTTGTATTAATAGACACTAAATCAATCTTATCAATATTGCCAATAGTTGTATTATCCATACCCAATTTACTAGCGTAACATTGTACTGATACCGATTTATTATTCTTAGCTATATCGATTAATTCTTGCAATCCCTCACCTTTATCTTGAACCCTATCAACTTGAATACCAAAGCCAATGAATTCTTCTTTAATAACAGTAAGTACGCCTGAATCTTTACTGTTAGCAACAAATGATTCCTCATTGTTGTTTATCACAATATTGATACCATCAGTATCTTTAAAGTTTTTAAATACCCTTCTAGTTAAAGAACCTTTTTTATAATTAATATCCGAACTAGCCACACCATCAACGGTAGCAATCCCAACTTGTGTATTTGAATATAATGGTTTTAAAATAATAGTGTTTTTCTTTTCATCAAAGCCTAAAGCATAATCTTGTTTTATTGGACTTAATACTGTGTAACTCATTTTATATTCCCCTTCTTACCATTTATGATTTCCGTTATTGTATTCTGAATCAGCACGACCATTTACATTAAATAATTTTTCCTTAAAACTATTGGCTAATGTAGTTGGGTCTGTATTCGTTCTAAATGGATCATCAACTAAACTTGTATTACGCTGTAGACTCAATCTCCATTGCTCTGGATTGTTAATAGCAGTATTCATATAATTGCGTCTTGATGCTCTACGAATGGCTTCAACTTTATTAGCTGCAATCTTCTCATATACATCATATGCTTCTTGTAATTTTTCATTGAATTCTTGTATTAGTTTACTGTTATTATCTTTTAATTCTTTAATCTCTTTATCATACGCAACATTAAATGCTTTTATATCTTCATCTAATAATTTATGATTGTCATCTTCACTTTGTTCTTGTAATGCTACAATTTCATCTTCAAGTTTTCCTTGTTCTTTTTTAAGTGATGCAATCATAGTGTAATCATTTTCATTTCGATAATGTGACATCTTAATATCAAATTCTTTTAATTTGTCAGTGACTTTGCTTTTTTCTAAAGCCACGTGTTTTTTATTCTCTACCTTTGGTTCAATTACCTTATTAAATACTTCGATTGATTTTTCATTTACTTTAGTCATTAAAAAAACTCCCTTATTTTTAGTTATAAAATCTTTATATGTTTTAATTTGCTTACTGCTTTTCATTTCATTAATGCATTGTTTCACTTCTTCAATATCTTCACACTTAGTTACATAACGCCTGATTACTGTATCTAAATAACTCTCTGACACATTACTTATATTAGTTGGTAATCTAGCAACAATTTGATTCGCCACATCCCTATACCACATGTGCATATCCCCTTTAATTAAATAGATATAGAATATCTTTAATATCTATTATTAGTTTGTATCAATATGAATTTAAATGTTTTTACCCCTTTTAAAGCTGCTTAATACTTCGCTCACTTATTGGATAAAACCAGTTTAGATCATCTGCACTTTTAGGTTTAAATCCAGCAAGTGCCATCGCTTCTTTCATATTGCTATTTGATATATAAAAACCATATGGTTCACGTTCAAACATGTGCTTTAAGTTATAACTGGAATAGTTTTCGTTGACTGTCTTAATAGGCTCTAACTGTTTACACCACATCAATACTGTTTCAAGTTGCTCCATTGTCATATCATTAAAATCTATTGCATTAAATCCTAAATTATTATCACTCATATACTGCTGCAATTCTTCATCGGTAAAGTTAAATACTTCACGTGGATAATCCATAATCACACGATGTACATTATTATTAGTTACTACTGTTCCATATCTGTTGCCACTATTGTATAGGTATCTCATTTTCTTCGCCCTCTATTCTTTTTGATATATTCTAAATAATTCTTAGTACGTGCCATTACCAACTCAAAGCCACCGTGGGCAATCATTTTATAACTGGTGCGCCTATTACTATTGGGTACATAGCTTTCACGCCATGCCACCCAATTATTATCAATATACTCAACGTATACTTGCGACACCTTACTGATCGAACAAAAATACATTTCTTCTGGTATGCCAACGATTAACTCTAATTTTTTAGCTTGTTCATCATAATTTATTTCAACATTAGTAGCCTGCACTTCTTACAGTCGCCTCCCAACTTCTTTCATCAAATATATCGCCATTTTTATTATCCCCAATTAATATACGCAATGGCTCAATATCGATGTTACATTGCTTCGCATAGCTTGCTGCTTTATATAAATCATCATTTCTATATTCACTTTCACCATTAACAATACGTTGATATGCTTGTTTACCTAATCCACCTTTACCAGCACCTAAATGGTCAAAATTATGGTCTGATAAAACTCGTTTCATAGAATACGGTTCTAATACTTGTTGTGTGTAATTACCACGTTTAGAAAATATACGGTTTTCAAATTCTCCATTATATTCCGTTACATCTTTTTTATTGTGTTTATAAATCCCTTTTCGTGTCTGACTGTTTGCTAACACAAAATAATTGTTATAGTGCGCCTTTATATCTACTGATGGTAAATAATCTATTTTTTGACTGTATTCAATACCACCACGTTTTTTGAATATTATGTGCTTTCCACCACTGGGCGTCGTTTGTACTAAAGTATTTTGTGCATTAGCTACAACTTCGCCATAAAAAGGTATCATTTTTAAACTTTCTAATCCGTTACTACCTTCTTGATGATCTACATCAATATCGATACACCACACTCCACGTGTTAGTACACCTAATACATGTGTTTGATGATAAAAACTCGAATGATATTCAATAAAATCATCTGTAACATCTATATCTGCAAAAGTAACACTAGGTTTCTTGTACTGATTTAAAGGTATAACTTGAATATTCTTTTTTAATAAATATTTTGCTACATGATAACCTGTCATTGAATACCTCCTTTACTAACCCTTATAACGCTTATTTTTTCCCTACTAGTAATACATATTTATTTTTATAAAAAACGCTATAGGAATTTAGGGTTATAAGAGTTAGTGACTGTTGTTACAACATTTTCAGAGTTATGATAAGAGTTAGTAAGAGTTATACTAACCCTTAATCTCCAGAAATTAATTCTAATGCCATATTAAACAATTCTGGATTTTCTACTTTATGAACCTTTGTATTTACTCCATCTATCCATTTTTGATTATTTATGCTTATTCCGATTTTCTTCATATCATCTCTAGCTTGTTTGTACCTCAAACTTTTATAATCTTGTTCAATCATTTTTTGTAATGTTTCATCACCAGCAAATAAAAAACTTTGTTTTGCTAAAACTTTAAGCATATTAACTTGTGTTTCAGTCAATTCATCTTCGCTAAAATAGTTTTTAAGTGTTACATCACTAAAATTAAACTCTCGACCAATTTCTTTCAGATACTCTAAACTCGCAATCAAAAATGAAACTGCAGCTGCTACTGATTTCTTACCATTAGGTTGCACGAAATCCCAATAAGGCTTAAATGTTTGATAACGTTCTTCATCTGTTTCATTAAGTGGTCTATCTTTGAGTGAAATTTTAATTGTACGTGTTGTGTTTGCTGTAATTTCTCCTGTATCTACATTTTCATTAGTATCTAAGATTAAAACTGCTCTATTTGTAAATTTAAAACTATTTCTTTGAATACCACGTCCGGAAATTGTCTCACCAGTAGCGATTTTTCGTAATATTCGCATCATAAATTTAGTAATCTCACCTGTTTCATTTGCATGTGCAATATCTGCACCGTAAAAATTCATCCATTCGTTAGATGCTTCAAAGCCGGGAGATAATAGACTGTCAAAGTTCACTTTATTAACCTGTAACAGTGCATCAAATGTAGTCATGAGTAACCCTTTGCCAGAACGGCCGAAATCCTTCATAAGGAACCATTTCTCAGCTTGTATAAGGTCCATCTTGCGATACATTGTATAAGCATGCATTAGCATTAAATTATTTTTGCTTTTATCATTTTCCGTTACTAAATCATAAAATTTTTTAGGTGTTTCTAAATTAATATCCGATTCATTCACATCATACATTTTGGCGTATAGTTCATCTGGATTAAGTGTTTTCTTCCTAAACTCTAAGTTTCTGCAATCGTAAATCCAATTATTACCTGCAACGGTATACGGAAAAATATTGTACCCGTGTTCAATATTTAAATGTTCTCGATACATTTCAATCATGACGTCTAAAAAGTCGTTTATCTGGTGCTTATTGTCGATTGGATAATTTAACGCAAAATTGGTTTCGTCTATCACTTCATAGGTATTAGTTTTTACTATTAAAAATGCATCTAGTTCATCCGAATAAATCACTTTATCTGATATGAGATCAGCTATAAAGCGTGCGTAATTGTTGAAGGCATCTGCTTTAAATGTAGATTTTTTTTCTTCTTCGCCATTATCATTTTCAGTAGTTTTTGTATAAATCGTCCCATAAATAACTCCAATTTCTTTAGGAATTATGATATAATCTAAAGTAAGATTATTAATGTAATCACCTATATCACTTTTTTCACGATGATATAAATTTCCTTTATTATTAAAAATTTGTTTATCACCAGAGATAGAAGCGAAATTGATTCGCTTACTAATCTCCTTGATTTTGGATAAACTCGTTGTATTGATATAATCTAAATTTGAATGAAACTCAAAATGTTTTTTATATAGTGTTGTTTCGTCCATACAACCATCCTTTCGTTTATGTTATATTCTTGTTAGGTATTTAACTAAATATCTGTGTTTAGGCGTTATCATTCTGCTTGCCGGCTTGTGATAATGCCTTTTTTTCTTTGTTAATATGTCTCTGAATATCATCATGCATTGATTCAATATCATTTCTGATTGCCAATAAAGTAGATGTAGTTAGATAAATTTGCTTAATGTTGTTATTGATAGCTTGATGATAAACAGGTTGATTAGTTTTAACTGCATGTTCTCTTTCATCTTCAAGTTCTGATACTTCTGTAATAAGGAAATCTAAAATACTTTGTACTTTATTTACTAAATCTGCATGCTCAACTGTTTCTTGTAATTGTTCTGTGATTTTCATAATTACTTCTCTCCTAACTTATATTTACGTCTGATTTTTCTATCGTCCAAACTATCTTTAACCACAATTGATATAAGTGCTAGTGGCGTATATAAACTTATTGCATTAAAGATATCCTCTGTCACAATTCCTACTACTGATGATGCTGTGGCACTAAGTGTTATTAATCCTATAAATGTTTTCATGTTATCTCTCCTTAAATTTTCTTATTGTAATGTCCGTTATGATCCTACTGTGATTGAATTACTGAAAAGCTGGTCTATAGGCATTTCATATAATTCAGATAAAATTTTCGCTTCTGGTAGTGTAAAGTTTGCCTTGTTGAGCTCTTTCAAAGAGTAACGTTCCTTTGAGATACCTAATTTGTGAGCAACGAACGCTTGATTATGTCCATGTTCCTTACGTTGAACATAAAGATGTGGGTATGCTAGTTTTTTCATTTTGTTTCCTCCTTCTCGAAAACCATATTAATATCGGCGATATTTATGTCTAAAAAAATATAAACTTTACGTTTTAAATATCAGTATCGGCGATATAGTTATATCATAAACTAAAACAAAAACACTTGCAACCTTTTAATTAAAATTAATTCTGATAGAATGAATAGAGAGGTGATGAAATAATGAATATCGGCGATAATATTAAAAAAATAAGAAAAGAAAAGGGATTAAAACAAACTGATTTTGCGACTCAATTAAATATTTCACAATCCTATTTGAGTGACTTAGAAAATGGAAGAAAAAATATAAGTATTGATACTGCTAAGCAAATTGCAGATAAATTAAACGTCACAATAGGTTACTTAACTTCTGGAAATAAAATGTTCAGTGATTTAACTGATGATGAAAAAAATAGCGAGTATATAAAATTCAAAAACATGTTTTCATCTGAAAATGCTTCTCGAGAAGAAACTTTGAAAAACAACCTGCTAGAACTAGTCAAGACAAATTTAGAATATTTAGATATACATTATTTAAACAATGTCTATAACTTTTATGAATTAGAAAAAAATAATAAAAATAATTTATTGTTCGTTTCTGTATTGTTACAAAAAATCTTTAATGACAAAGGTTCAGAAAGCAAAGAAGTATATGACGATATAATGAATGAATTTAGCGAATTTCTAAAAGAATACTTAAAAATTAAGTAGGTGATCTAATTGCAACACGACCTAAAAATATCCCACAATATTTATAAAGATGCTAAACGTAGTACATATTACTTCCGTATCACATACTATGATAAGACGAATACAAGAAAAGAGATAAAACGTACTGGATTTAAGCAACGTAAGGAAGCTGTGAAGGCTTGTAACGCTTATATGGATGAATTAGAGGGCATCGGCAAGATTAATCAATTGCCTTTTGATAAGCTGGTAGAGGAGTATGTGGATTGGTACACAGCAAGACGTAAATCATCAAGTGTGAAAGCATTAAAAACACATACCAATAATCATTTAGTACCCTATTTTAAATCAATGGACGTTTTCAATATGACTACACAAGATATTATGAAGTTTCAGAATAAGAAGATGAAAGAAGGACGTTCTGGGGAATATTTGAAGAAAATGCATGTGTTTTTAGTATCAATACTTAACCACGCTATGAAGTATCATGATCTAAAGCAAAATGTTGCATCTTTAGTAGGTAACTTTGAAATTGAATCACAAAAGCGATTAAATTATTGGACGTTAGAGCAATTTAATCAGTTTTACGATATTTTGCCTACTATACAGCAAAAAGTGTTCTTCAAACTATTATTCTACAGTGGCGCACGTAAGGGTGAAATTAGAGCGCTCACATGGGCAGATGTGAACTTTGACGATGATTATATCCATATAAATAAAACGGACTATCACGGTGAAGTGACAGCCCCTAAAACGAAAGCAGCCACACGTGATATATACCTACCAACTCACATGATGGACGACTTACGAAATTATTTAACTTGGTACAAAGAGAATAACATATATAAGGATAATTATGTATTGTTCGGTACATTCTTTAAAGCGTTCAGTGAATCCACTATTGATAGATGGTTTACTAATGCATTAAAAATATTAGATGATGAATTACCTGCTGGTGAAACATTCTCTCGTATTGTAATCCATGAATTAAGGCACAGCCATGCTTCTATGCTAGTCAATCATGGTGCTAGTTTAATGATAATTGCACAAAGGTTAGGACATTCATCTATTGAAGAGGTAAGCTCACGCTATGGGCATTTGTATCCTAGTACACAAAAAGAAATAATCAAATATTTGTAGCCACTACCTTAAATTATGGTGGTGGTTTTTTATGTACTGTGGCAATACTGTGGCAATACTGTGGCAACAAAAATAAAAAGCCTACAACCACATGGGTTGCAGACTCTATAGTGGAGACGGCGGGATTTGAACCCGCGTCCAGAGGTCCTGATACTAACCTTTCTACGTGTGTAGTCTATCAATCAATTTCGCATGATGGTAGGAGATAGACAACCAACATCATACTAGTTTGATTCATCTCTTCTAGACAGACTTCAAACGGCAGTGTCTAGCGTATCCTACTTAAGGTTGAATCGCGTTAACTGCACATAGGAGATGCAGTTAGGCGATGCAGAGTGCTATTAGGCAGCTACTGCGAAATTATTGTTTGATTTGCCAGTTATTATTAACTGTGTGTGTTGTTGCGGAGACAACCCTCCGACACGCTTAATTAGCTCGGGGGACCCCTGTCGAATCCAAGAACGTCCCCTTAATATGAAATTAATGTACTTTCTGATGTGTTAACACTGTGTTTACATTTCAGAAAGCACATTTAATATTACCAAAGATGGAGACCTTTGGCAATATTTTCGCTTAATAACGGGCTTTCATTGCTCTATCTATATCACGTTTTACTGCTTTTTCTTTTAATGCTTGGCGTTTGTCATATTTTTTCTTACCTCTTGCAACACCAAGTAAGACTTTGCAGTGGCCATGTTTTAAATAAAGTTTTAATGGGATGATTGAGTAACCCACTTCTCTTGTTTGGTCACCAAGTTTGTTAATTTCACGTTTGTGAAGAAGTAGCTTACGTGAACGACGTGGATCATGGTTAAATCTATTACCTTCTTCATATGGTGCAATATGCATATTCTGAAGGTAGATTTCACCGCGATTGACTTGTGCGTAACTATCTTTCAAGTTTGCACTGCCACGACGAATGGATTTAATCTCTGTCCCTTGTAACACAATGCCCGCTTCAATCGTGTCCTCAATAATATAATCATGTCTCGCTTTACGATTTTCAGCTAATGTTCCAGGTGATTTTTTCTTTGGCATTGAGTTTCACCTCTTTGTTGATTTATTTTTTCTTTTTACGTGCTTTTCTTTTAACTTTCTTGTCTTTGTAGAAAGGTTTGTGTTTGGTATTACCATCACTATGTTTCTCTTTGTTACGACGGTTTTTACCTTTACGTTGGTTTTGCTTTTTGCCCTTTTGGTCTTTAGAGCTGTCTAGTGATTTACCACGTGTTTTTGCTTGTATTGTCTTACCACGTGCTGGTCTTTGACTAGCGCGATCGTTATTTTTAAGTAATGGCATACCTACAATTTGGAAATCTATCATGCGTTCATCTACATCAACGTTTATGACCTTGATCTTAACTGGGTCACCGATGCGGAATACTTTAGCTTGGCGTTCTCCAATCATTGCCATTTGACGTTCATCAAAGTGATAGTAGTCATCTGTCATGTTAGACACGTGGACCATACCCTCAATTGTGTTTGGCAATTCGATAAACATACCAAAATTGGCAACTGAACTGATGATACCTTCGTATTCTTCACCTAAATGTTGAATCATATACTCTGCTTTTTTCAGTTCATCTGTATCGCGTTCTGCTTCAATGGCACGACGCTCACGTTGTGAAGTATGTTCTGCAATTTCTGGCAGCATATCTTCCCATTTATTTAAAGTCTTATTATCCATAGATTTTTCTATAAGGTATTTACGGATTAATCTATGTACGATTAAATCAGGGTAACGACGGATTGGTGAAGTGAAGTGTGTATAGTATTCAGCTGATAATCCAAAGTGACCTAAATTGATATCATCGTATTTAGCTTGTTGCATTGAGCGTAGCATCATTGTTGAGATAACCATTTGTTCGGGTTGACCTTCAACTTCTTGTTGAATTTTCTGTAATGTTGAAGGATGGATATCTTCTCCAGTACCTTTAATCATAAGTCCGAAATTAGTTATAAAATCAAAGAATTGACGTAAACGATCTGATTTTGGTTGTTCATGTACACGATAAATAAACGGAACGTCTAATTTGTTAAAGTGTTCTGCAATCGTTTCATTGGCTGCAAGCATAAATGATTCAATTAATCTTTCGCCTTCTCCGCGTTGTCTTAATTGAACTTCAGTAGGAATACCATCTTTATCAACTAATACCTTTGCTTCATTAATATCAAAGTCAATTTCTCCACGGCGTCTACGCATGTTAATTAATCGATTTGATAAATCTTGTGCGAGATCGAGCATTGGTGTAACTTCTGCATAATGATTGCGTGTAGCTGCGTTCTGATCGGTAATAATTTCATTCACTTCATCGTAAGTCATTCGATAATTAGAATGGATAACACTATCAAATATTTCATGTTTCACAACTTCTCCACGTTCATCCAATTCCATTTGACAACTTAGAGTTAATCGGTCTACATCAGGATTTAATGAACAGATTCCGTTACTTAAACGATGCGGAATCATTGGTATAACACGGTCTACAAGGTATACACTAGTTGCTCGACTATAGGCTTCTTCATCTAATGCAGAGCCTTCTTGAACGTAGTAGCTCACGTCAGCAATACTTACAGTCAATTGTGTGTGACCATTGTTTAACTTTTTAATGCTAATTGCATCATCCAGGTCTTTTGCATCCGCGCCATCAATGGTAATTGTAAGTTCATCACGTAAATCTCTGCGACCTTCTATTTCATTTGGATTGATTTCTTCTGGTACAGCTTTTGCCTCAGCTAACACATTGTCTGGAAACTCTATTTCGATACCATGTTGATAAATAATAGATAAGATATCTACGCCTGGGTCATTTTTATGACCGAGTATTGCTGAAATATGACCTTCAGGATTGTCTGTACCATCTGCATATTTAGTGATTTGTACTAATACTTTATGGCCATCAACTGCACCTAAATTTTGACCTTTAGGAATAAAGATATCTTGCATGATACGTTTGTCATCTGGTAATACGAATCCGAAGTGGCGTGCTTCACTGTAAGTTCCAACAACTTGCTTTACAGAGTGGTCTTCAATGGATTTTACTTCGCCTTCTACTTTACCTTTATGCTCACCTTTCGAATTCTGGATTTCAACAGTTACGGTATCGCCATCCATAGCACGATTAATCTTGGTTGGTGGGATGAAAATATCTTCCATATCCTCATCTTCAGGACGTAAGAATGCAAATCCTTTTTTGTTTTGACTCAATTTTCCTCGAATCAATTTAGTTTCTTTTGACTTAGCAGATGCTTTACGTTGATATCTATCTGTCTTCGTACGTTCAATTAGACCAACTTGTTCTAGTTCAACAAGTACTTTAATTAAATCTCTAAATGAATCTGCACTGCTTAAGCCTAAGGCATCTTGAAAATCAGACACTGACATCGGTTCATAATCTGGTTGTTTGATTATTTCTTCAATGGATTGTTTTAAATTCATTATGCCCCTCCTTTCTATATTTTCTACGTTTATATTTTAATTTGACCAATCTAATGATTCTAAAAATTGATATACATCTTCAAATACTAATTCCTTTTCTTTATCTATTGTAATTACATGTCCAGAATTAGCATACCATTTAATTGCTTTGTCATCAGATTCGCTCTCGTTGTATATAATGTTTGCAGAATCTGTATTTATCATTTTATCTTGTTCAGCTTGAATCACTAATAGAGGATCCATAACTTCATCTATATGATCACGTACATCTTGTATTTGACCTTGTAATTCTTTTAATGTGTCAGTTGGATGAAAGGCAGCCATTTCTGACTCAATTGTGTCTTGGTCTTTGCCTTCGTATTTTTTAAAATTACGTGCATAGTCTAAGACGCCTTCAAACATAGCACCTTCTGTCTTAATATACATAGGTGAACACATGGTTACAATACCCTTTACATCTCTATTTAAGCTTAATTTCAACGCAAAACAGCCGCCTAAAGATAAACCTACTACAACAATTTCTTCGTAGCCCTTTTCAACTAAAAAGTCATAGCCATCTAATGCATCTTTATACCACACATGTGGGCTAGATTCGAGAATTTCTTCAGGTGGTGCGGCATGGCCTTCATATTGTGGCGCATAGCTCGTATAGCCCTTCTTCTGTAAAAATCGACCTAATTGACGGACATCTGCAGAATTCCCAGTAAAACCATGTAACAATAACACAGCTCGAGGACCTTCTTCAAAGAAGAACGGTTTTGGTAGTTTGATTTGCATTGTGATTCAATCCTTTCGCATATGCTTGTATCAATATTACTTTAATAATTATTAATTTACTAAACCAAATCAATATAGAGTCCTACTCTATACATTATAAATAAAAAAGCCCGACTTTTACATTGTCGGACCTTATATACCCAAATAACTTATGCCTAACATTAACAAGAAGAAAATGACAGACAATACAATTGTTAATCTATGCAAGAATAAATCGATGCCGCGTTGCTTTTGTTTTCCAAATAACTGTTCGGCGCCACCACTGATTGCACCTGAAAGTCCATTACTTTTACCTTCTTGGAGTAACACAACAGTTATTAATGCAATACAATCTATAATTAAAAGTATGATGAATAATGTATGCATGAAAATTGTCCTCCATTCATTATATACGAATCGCATTATATCACACGTTCGTTGAATTTAGCAAACTTCTATCTATTAAATGTACTTTTACGCTTTACTGAAACGACAAACATATAAATTGCTAATAATAATGACATCACTAACACTATCGTTAATGGGAAAATGTTGATTGTTCCCTTAACATCTAAGATAGCACCATAAACTGAGCCTATATTAATTAAGTTGTATAATATTTGTGATGTAAATACTGCAAACATAAACCACCATAAATATGTGTGTCTATTCCAAATTGCAATCACACCAGCTAAATTAGCTAATATATACATTACGCCAGTAAATTGAAAGCTATTTCTAATTGTACCAATCGCATTCTCTGATGGCTGTTGACCACTATTAGCTAACATTTGTTTAACTACACTATCGTCTAATATCACAAATAAATGTATTGCATAAAGTATTGCGATAATTAAAGAACAGTAAGCAATCATATGAGCAGTCTTGGTTTCCCTTGATTTTGCTTTTGCCTCCATAATAAGTTCGTGCTCCTTCTTTATATTACATCTTTAATTATATCAGTTTCAGACCAAAATATGAATAAATTAAATAGCATATATAACTTCAATTGAAAGTGATATCAGTTCTATATAAATAATGAAATAAAGTGATTGACCTATAAATACGACATAATGCATAAACACACAATAATCTATTTGTATTCGACTTCGTATCACCAAAAATAAAGAGAGCCGATTGAAATCCTTAAATTTCAATCGACCCTCTATTGTCTAAGATTTAAATCTTAAATTTAAGCGCGTGAACTCTCATTTATGAAATCTTAGCTTTATTATTTAGATAAGTTATAGAAAGATTTAAGCCCGTCAAACTTGCCTGTTTCGTATAATTCATCTTCGATACGTAATAATTGGTTGTATTTTGCAATACGGTCAGTTCTTGATAATGAACCAGTTTTGATTTGTCCAGCATTTGTTGCCACTGCAATATCAGAGATTGTAGTGTCTTCTGTTTCACCTGAACGGTGAGATACAACTGCTGTGTAACCAGCTTTTTGAGCCATTTCAATAGCATCAAATGTTTCAGTTAATGTACCGATTTGGTTAACTTTGATTAAGATTGAGTTACCGATACCTTTTTCGATACCTTCAGATAATTTAACAGTGTTTGTAACGAATAAATCGTCACCTACTAATTGAACACGATCGCCGATACGGTCAGTTAATACTTTCCAACCATCCCAGTCGTTTTCATCCATACCATCTTCGATTGTGATGATTGGATATTTGTTAACTAATTCTTCTAAATAGTCAACTTGTTCTTCGGCAGTACGTTTTGCACCATTTTCACCTTCGAATTTAGCATAGTTGTATACGCCATCTTCGTAGAATTCAGAAGAAGCACAGTCAAATCCTAAGAATACATCTTTACCTGGCTCTAAACCTACAGCTTTGATTGCTTCTAAGATTGTTTCAACAGCGTCTTCAGTACCTTCGAATTTAGGAGCGAATCCACCTTCGTCACCTACTGCTGTTTCTAAACCACGGTTTTTAAGGATTGATTTTAAGTTGTGGAAGATTTCAGCTCCCCAACGTAATGATTCTTTGAATGATTCCGCGCCTACTGGCAATACCATAAACTCTTGGAATGCGATAGGAGCATCTGAGTGAGAACCACCATTAACGATGTTCATCATTGGAACTGGTAATTGTTTACCATTGAATCCACCTAAATATTTATAAAGTGGTTGTCCTAATAAATCAGCTGCTGCACGAGCTACGGCGATTGATACACCAAGGATAGCGTTAGCACCTAATTTACCTTTGTTTTCTGTACCGTCTAATTGAATCATCATTTTATCAATAGAAACTTGTTCTAATACTGAGAATTCACCTTCTACGATTTCTGGTGCGATGATTTCGTTAACATTTTCAACAGCTTTAGTAACACCTTTACCTAAATAACGTGATTTGTCTCCGTCACGTAATTCAACTGCTTCATGTTCACCAGTTGAAGCACCTGATGGAACTAATGCGCGACCAAATGCGCCACTTTCAGTTAACACTTCAACTTCAACTGTTGGGTTACCACGTGAGTCTAAGACTTCGCGAGCGTAAACATCTGTAATAATTGGCATGTTTATAATCTCCTTTTTTGTAAGTAGTTTAGAAATATTAAATTTCATCTTCATTATAGCTATTAAAGCCATAAATACAAGTAATTTAATTGTCTATAAATTTAGCAAGATGTCCTATTCCTCAATCTATTTTTTAAAATAAAATTAAAGTCACAGAACATCTTGAAATTTCTATAAGTTAGTCCTGTTAATTATTCATGGTTAATTAGTGATTCACCAGTCATATCTTCTGGTTGCTCAACATTTAATAAGTCTAATAATGTTGGGGCCAAATCTCCTAATCTTCCCGTTTCTCTCAATGTTAATCCATCTTTAGTAACGATGACTGGTACCGGATTTGTTGTATGCGTAGTCATTGGTTGATCATCATCTGTTAGGACCATATCTGAGTTACCATGGTCAGCAGTAATAATCGCTTGTCCACCCATTTCGATAATTTTATCTACAACTTCTCCAAGACATTCATCAACAGCTTCAATCGCTTTGATTGTTGGTTCTAGCATTCCACTATGACCTACCATGTCAGGGTTAGCAAAGTTTAAAAGAATTAAATCTAAATCACCTTTAGCTAATTCTTCTAATAATGCATCTTTAACTTCATAAGCACTCATTTCTGGTTTTAAATCATAAGTTGCTACTTTTGGAGAATCGATTAAACGACGTCTCTCACCTTCGAACTCATCATTTCTACCACCACTCATAAAGTAAGTTACATGTGGGAATTTCTCTGTTTCAGCAATACGTAATTGCTTTAAGCCATTGTTTTGCGCAACTTCGCCAATCGTATTTGTTAGATCAACTTTTTCAAACACAATTTCAGCGTCTACATTATCATTGTATTTAGTGAAAGTCGCATAGTATAAGTCATTTACACGGTCAACTTTGAATCCATCAAATGCCTTATCTGTGAAAATTTCAGAAAGTTGTCCTGCTCTATCTGGTCTGAAGTTGAAGAAGATAACTGCATCTCCGTCATTCACACCATCATTTTGATCAGCTACAACAAATGGTTCAACAAATTCATCTGTTAAATCTTTAGCATAGTTTGCTTCTACACCTGCTTTAGCAGAATCGAATTTTTCACCACCAAAGTTGCGAATAGCATTGTAAGCTTTTTCTTCTCTATCCCAACGTTTATCACGATCCATTGCGTAATAACGACCTGAGATAGAAGCGAATTGACCAACGCCAATTTCTTTGAATTTAGCTTCTGTTTCTTCAATATATTTCAAGGCAGATTTTTGATCTACATCACGTCCATCTAAGAAACCGTGAACATAAACTTTTTCTACACCTTGTTGTTTCGCTAATTCTAAAATAGCAAATAAATGTCTATAGTGACTGTGAACTCCACCGTCAGATAATAAACCAAAGACATGTAGTCCTGAATTATTATCTTTAACATGTTGCATTGCATTATTTAATACGCCATTGTCAAAGAAATCGCCGTCTTCAATTGATTTATTGATACGAGTTAAACTTTGATAAACAACACGTCCAGCACCAATATTCATGTGTCCAACTTCTGAATTACCCATTTGTCCTTCTGGAAGACCAACATCTAAGCCACTTGCTTCGATTTGAGTCGTTGGGTAGTTACTGTAGTAACGGTCAAAATTGGGTTTGTTAGCTAGTTTTACGGCATTGCCATGCTCACTTTCTCTATTTGCAAAACCATCTAAAATAATTAATGCAGTTGGTTGTTTTGCCATATTATTTTGCACCTTCCAACAATTGTACATAATCATCTACTTTAAGAGATGCGCCTCCAACTAAAGCACCATCGATATCTGATTCAGCCATGTATTCTTTGATGTTGTTTGGTTTAACACTACCACCATATTGGATTCGAGTTGCATCTGCTACTTCTTGGCTAGCTACATCAGCAACTGTAGTTCTAACGAATGCACACATTTCGTTTGCATCTTTAGCTGTTGATGATTTACCTGTACCGATAGCCCAAATTGGTTCATATGCAATTACAACTTGTTTCAATTGTTCTTCAGATAAACCAGCTACTGCTTTCTTAACTTGTTCTCCAACAACTTCATTTGCTTTACCGCTTTCGCGTTCTTCGTCAGTTTCACCAACACAAATGATAGGTGTCATACCATGATTAAATACAGCATGTGCTTTTTTGTTGATTTCTTCATCTGTTTCATGGAAAATTTCACGACGCTCAGAGTGTCCAATAACAACATATTTAACACCTAAATCAGCTAATGCTACAGGTGATGTTTCACCAGTAAATGCACCATTATCTTCAAAATAAGTGTTTTGAGCACCGATTTGTAGTCCTTGTGCTTTACCATCATTAACTGCTGATACTAATGCATCTAATTGAATAGTTGGTGCACAAATAACAGATTCTACTTCATTTGTATCAGGTAAAGTTGGTAATGCATCGATAAAATCTTTTGCTTCTTGAACAGTTTTGTTCATTTTCCAGTTACCTGCGATAATTGGTTTTCTCATTATATTACACTCCTATTAGTTAAATTATGATTAAATCTGTAACAGCCCTTTAATCAAAGTTTCTCAGTTATGAGTTGCGTGTATTATTTATCAGCGATTGCTACTACGCCAGGTAATTCTTTACCTTCTAGATATTCTAATGATGCACCGCCACCTGTTGAAATGTGACTGAAATCATCAGCATAACCTAAAGAAATTGCAGCTGCAGCTGAATCGCCACCACCAATGATTGTATTAGCATCTTTAAGTCCTGCAATTGCTTCACAAACACCAATTGTACCTTTAGCGAAATTACTTAATTCAAACACGCCCATAGGTCCATTCCATACAACTGTATGTGCGCCTTGAAGTTGTTCTTTAAATAGTTCAACTGTTTTAGGTCCAACATCCATCGCTTCTTGATCTGCTGGGATGTCATCAACTGAAACTTCTGTAATTTCAGCATCGTTTGAGAATTCTTTTGCGACTTTACAATCTACTGGTAATACAATTTGATCTCCAGCACGTTCTAATAAGTCTTTTGCAAAGTCAACTTTGTCTTCTTCTAATAAAGATAAACCAATTTCTTTACCTTGTGCTTTGAAGAATGTATATGACATACCGCCACCAATAAGTACTTTATCTGCAATGTTTAAAAGATTAGTGATGACACCAATTTTATCAGAAACTTTAGCTCCACCAAGGATAGCTACTACTGGCTTCTCAGGATTTTCGACTACGCCGCCGATATATTTAATTTCTTTCTCCATTAAGAATCCTGCAACTGTTTCTAAATTAGATGCAATACCTACGTTTGAGGCATGTTCACGGTGAGCTGTACCAAATGCATCATTTACAAAAACATCACCAAGTGAAGCCCAATATTTACCTAGTTCAGGATCATTTTTAGATTCTTTTTTGCCATCAACATCTTCGAAACGTGTATTTTCTACTAATAATACATCGCCTTCTTTAAGATTGTTCACTGCTTGTTCAAGTTGTTCGCCGCGTGTTTCTGGTACAAACACAACGTCTTTACCTAATTTTTCTGTTAAAGCTTCTGCAACAGGTTTTAAAGTTAATTCGGCTTTATCGCTTTCTTCTTTCACTTTTCCTAAGTGAGAGAACAATACAACTTTTCCACCTTCATCAATAATATACTTGATAGTTGATAATGCTTGAACGATACGGTTGTCGTTTGTGATTTTTCCGTCTTTCATCGGCACGTTAAAATCAGCACGGACAAGTACAGTTTTACCTTTTAATTCTAAGTCAGATACAATTTTTTTAGCCATCTAAACTTCCTCCTCTTAATGGAACAATAAAGTAAAATAAGCGGAGAAGCGTTTGTGCTCCCCGCTTACTCCTAAGCCTATTGCTAAAATTTAATACAGCACACTGGGCTTGCTAAATTAATTTGACATTAATGATTATTTAGCTTGAGTTGCTAAATGTTCTAATGTACGTACTAATTGTGAAGTGTAAGACATTTCGTTATCGTACCAAGCTGCAACTTTAACTAATTGACGATCGCCAACAGTCATTACACGAGTTTGTGTTGCATCGAATAATGAACCGTAAGTGATACCAACTACGTCAGAAGATACGATTTCGTCTTCAGTGTAACCGAATGATTCGTTTGAAGCGTTTTTCATTGCATTGTTAACGTCTTCAACGCTTACGTCTTTTTCTAATACAACTGTTAATTCAGTTAAAGAACCAGTAGCAACTGGTACACGTTGCGCACCACCGTCTAATTTGCCGTCAATTTCAGGGATAACTTTACCGATTGCTTTAGCAGCACCAGTTGAGTTAGGGATGATATTTTCAGCAGCTGCACGAGCACGGCGTTTGTCACCTTTAGCATGTGGAGCATCTTGTGTATTTTGGTCACCAGTGTAAGCGTGAATTGTAGTCATAAGACCTTCAACTAAACCAAAGTCATCATTTAATACTTTAGCTACTGGAGCTAATGAGTTAGTAGTACATGAAGCACCTGAAACAACTGTTTCTGTACCATCTAATTCGTTATGGTTAGTGTTGAAAACGATTGTTTTCAAGTCACCAGTTGCTGGAGCTGAGATTAATACTTTTTTAGCACCTGCATTGATGTGAGCTTCTGCTTTAGTTTTGTCAGCGAAGAAACCAGTACATTCTAATACTACATCGATGTCTAAGTCACCCCATGGTAATTTACTTGGGTCTGGCTCAGAGAATGATTTAACTTCTTGACCGTTAACACGGAAACCGTCTTTTTCAACTTCAACTTCTCCAGTGAAGCGACCTTGCATAGTATCATATTTTAATAAGTGAGCTAACATTTCGTCATCTGTTAAGTCATTTACTGCTACTACGTCGATTCCTTCAACGTTTTGAATTCTTCTGAATGCTAAACGACCAATTCTACCAAAACCATTAATTGCTACTTTTACTGCCATTAAAATGGCCTCCTTTAAAAATGATATTTAAAAAGTGAAATCACTTTTTAGTACTATTGTTTGCAATAACTCTAGCCGCACCTTCATCTGTAATTAATACAGTGTTTTTAGGAGCAATTGATAGGTAAGCTTTAATTGCTTCTCCTTTTGATTTACCCCCTGCTACGGCAAAAATAAACTTCTTCGACTCAAGATCTTCTAATTGTAGTCCAATCGTTTTCACTTTATGAACCACATCGCCTTGATCATCGAAATAATATCCAAATGCTTCTCCTGAGGCATTGTGATGTTGAAGTTTATTTATAACTTCACTAGGTGATTGACGTCTACGCGCCATCTTCAGCGCATCACCAATGCCGTGGATTGTAATATTGGATTCTTTAATCTTTTCAAGTGTATGGATGACTGAAGGTTCTAACATAAGTGTGTTATAAGTTGTCTCACTTACATTATCAGGAACGTATAATGTCGTATAATCCCCGCCGGTTTGTTGCGCCATACTTGCCGCAATTGTATTGGCTTGATAAACAACATTTTCGCCTAACCCCCCACGCGCTGGCACGAAAAACACATCAAATGGTTGATCATGCATCGCCTCACTTACATAAGCCATCGTTGACCCACCCGTAACGGCAACAATCGCTTGTTCATAGAGAACATCTTCAACAAGTTGACCTGCCTGTCTCGATAATTCAATCTTAACAGTCTTATCTGTATCAGAATCTCCAGGTATTACATAGACATCTTTGATATCATATGCGTCTTTGATTACTTGAGCCAAATGATGATCATCCGAATAACTATTGAAATAACTATTCAACTGTCGAATCGTTGCTTCTCCTTCGTCAGTAATCTCCATACCTGTTGGTTTCACTTTAACAAGCTCTTGCTTCTTTAATGCATCTGTTTCCGACCTTAACACACGTTCAGTTAAATCCATATATTCACTTAAACTACGTCGACCTACTGGTTGATACTTTGAGATAGTAGTGAGGATTGAAAAACGCCGATACATTTTTTCAACAATTTCAGGAACTAACTTCTGTTGAATTTTTATCAAGTCTTTCACTACTATCCTCCTCCTTATCAATTTAAAGGGTCAAGTTCTAACCATAGATTGACTTTTTACGTCCCTGGTGGGACAAAAAAATATAACCTTTTATAGTTGCAATACTACTACTATATATTCGAAATTGCAAGGGAAATACAACGTTAAAAATTAATGATAACACTTACATTTCGTTACTCATTTATTAATAGGCTTTACAATTTACAAATTACCCTTTTATGTACAATCTTAATCATTAAATTGCACTTTATATTTATATTATTGTAATAATTCGAGTCATAAGTCAAATTTCATAACTTGCTACCTTTATTTTGCCTAGAGGGAGCTTAAAAGTTAAACTAAAAGTAACTTTACTTACAAGGGGGTCGTGTTATGTCCAGCAATGAAAAACCTAAAGTTTTAACGCCTGGTGATGGTCAATATAAAGATGATAGCTATTTTAAGCATCATCGACATAGCAACAATAATCATGATGCCAAAGGCTACAGTCGCCATTATCATTATGGTACGAGAATTGGATGTGGTCCTTTCGGTTGTTTAGGCGGTTGTTTGACTTTAATACTACTACCAATAATTATAATTTATTTCTTACAATTATTCTTTTGATTTTTCCATTGAAAATATAAAAAGACACGCCACGTAACTTTAGTATTGTTGTACCCCTATTAAGTAAGTTGAGATTATGCATACTTACTATTAGATGTACCACACTCGTCAATCGTGTCGTGCCTTATTTTAAATTAATATGTTAGTCTTCATCTGAAGATTGGCTACTCTTTTCTGAGCTGTTATTACCTTGGCTACTTGAACTAGATGATCCTTGACCTGAATTCTGAGTTGATTTTTGTTGTGTTGATGGTTGTTCTGTGGATTTTGGTTCAGTTGTCTTTTTTTGCTGTGTTGATGGTTGCTCTGTTGTTTTCTCTTCGGTTGATGGCTCTTCAGTAGTCTTTTCTTCAGTTGATGGTTCTTCTGTTGTTTTCTCTTCAGTTGATGGTTCCTCAGTAGTCTTTTCTTCAGTTGACTTCTCTTCGGTTGAAGGTTTTTCCTTAGTTTTCTGCTCTTGTGTAGTATTACGTTCTACTGTTGCTGGTTGTTGGGTCTGTTGCTGTGTTTGTTGCGTTTGTTGCGTTTGTTGCGTTTGCTGAGTCTGCTGGGTTTGTTGCATTGTTTGTTGCGTTTCTTCAGTTGATTTGTCTTTTTTCTTTTTTTCTTCCTTAGTTTTCTCTTTTTTCTTTTCTTTTTCTTCTTGCTTTTGGTCACTTAAGCGTTCATTCGCTCTATTAGAATGATCTACAAAAGCAAAGATTGCGAAAACAAGGCCGAATAAAAGTAGGAATACTATAACCCCACTAACGATTTTGGCAAACAAGCTCATCTTCTTTTTACCACGACCATCAAAATCATTATTTTGATTATGCTTTGGCATATGCTTCCCTCACTTTAATTTTATATCTATTTAATCGTAAGCTCTGTTAAATTACAATTTACTATTGTCAAAAATATATTTTACAACATTTCAAAGTTGATTAAAACTTATTACCACTTTTTTCACTAGTTAATATTGAAATTACATTTACAATTGTAGAATAAAAACACAAAATATCTTATTATTTATTGTAAATCCATTTTAAATTAAAAGAAGTCACCCTTTCAATAAAACAAATGAAAACATAAGTTTTTTAATAAATTATAGCTCGAGTAAGGATGTGTCATAATAAGTGGAAAATAGTGATTTATTCAAAAATTCAAACGATCCACAACAATTTAAGCAGCATGGTATACGACAAATGATGAAAGAAAATGATGCATATGAATCAACAGATAATGATAAGTCTAATCACAAAATAATACCAATCACTTTGGCTTTACTGATTATTATAGCTATTACTCTAATTACCTTTTTTATATTTTTATAACCATAAATGATTATGTATTATTCTCTTAGTATGATTAATTCATTTTTCAAAGTTATCAAAATTCAAAAAGATAATTTTACAACAATAATTGAGATAACATAAAAAAGGTCTATACTATAATGTATAGACCTATACTAAAGGGAGTCAAAATTTTACCTTCATTGTATATTATGGGGTATACTCGAATAATTAAGAAAAGATTAATTATTATTGAAGGTACTTTTATTATAACTTATACAATATGAATATAAAGGCTTCTAAAGGTTAGTTAATGACATATTAATGAACAATTTTTGAAAAAATTATGACCTTCTATTTTAAAGTAACTAAGAAGATGAATAATTAAAATGAAATGCAATTTATTCTAGAGGTGATACGATGAAACAGTATTTAATCACAGGTGGCACTGGTATGGTTGGCAGTCAATTAATTGATGCAATCGTGGAAAGTGATGCGCATATTACTGTATTAACAAGACAAAACAAAATCAATTCACACCCAAAAATTTCCTATGTGAATTGGACTGAATCTGATTGGGAAAGTAAAGTTCCAGATATAGATATTGTGATAAATCTAGCTGGTGCAAGTCTTAACCATAGATGGACTAAGCAACATAAACAACAAATTATGTTAAGTCGTATTCAAGCAACTCAAACATTATATGAATTGTTTAAATCAAGAACAAAACGCCCAGACGTATTTTTCAATGCAAGTGCCGTTGGGTATTATAGACCTGATTATAACCGTACCTATACAGAATTATATAAATCGTTACCTTTTGACTTTCTTTCTGAGGTCGTCTATCAATGGGAACGACGCGCAAAACAATTCGAAACATTAGGTTCACGCGTAGTCATCGGTAGATTTGGTATGGTGTTATCAGACAAAGGTGGCGCATTACCATTAATGAAACAAAGTTACGACTATTATGTTGGTGGCAAACTAGGTTCTGGCCGCCAATGGTATTCATGGATTCATATCGATGATTTAGTTAGAGCCATTCTATATACAATCAATGACGAAAATGCAAAAGGGGCATTTAACTTCACTGCGCCAATTGTAGAACGTCAAAACTTATTTGGTTATACATTAGCTCGTATTACTCATCGCCCTCACTATACATGGGTGCCGTCACTAGCTTTGAGATTAGTACTAGGACAAATGTCCACTGTTGTTTTAGATACGCAAAAAGTCATTCCAAACAAACTTCAAGCACTAGACTTTAAATTTAAATATCCTGACTTGAAAATTGCACTTGAAGATTTGGTACATTAATTTAAATATAATGAGAGGAGATATACATGAAGCAAGATAGTGTTACTCATATCCTTTTATTAATTGCAGGCATACTTATATTTATTAATGGCATATTTGCATTTGAAAATTCTGTACCGATGATTATTGTTTCTAGTTTTTTCATTGTAATAGGAAGTATTTGCACAGTTTTTGCCAGTCTACTTATTTTCAAAAAGTATAAGTCGTAATCTTATTCATATCAAAAAGTTTGAATCATAAATTCCCGAAATATAGCACTCAGATAAATGCATTCAATTTATCTGAGTGTTTTTTTGTTTTAATTACGTATTGTTGGCTCGCTTTCCTAGGGGACAGCTTCAGCCTGTAGTCTTCCGCTCGTCCTGCTCCCTCAGGAGTCTCGCCAAAATACGTTGAAATTATTTATGTCTTTTAAATTACTGTACATTCAAATTCTTATATTCAATTTGTCTTGTTTATGTTGGTATATCAATCATTAAATACTTAATACCTTATCTACTAGATTTTCATTCATAGTACGTTTTGTTGACTCACTTTCCTAGGAGACAGCTTCAGCTTATAGTCTTCCGCTCGTCCTGTTCCCTCAGGAGGCCCGCCAAAATTGTGTCCCAAAAATTATAAAAAAGGCAACTTCTATATGATTTCAATAGAAATTGCCTTCTAGTAATTGTACTAAAACTTTATGTCTTAGAGACTTTATTTCATTGTATCCTTTGAAAATTAATCTTCAGGATTCATAACGTGGTCTACTAAACCGTATTCTTTCGCTTCTTCAGCTGATAAGAAGTTGTCACGATCAGTATCTTTTTCAATTTTTTCAATTGATTGACCAGTACGATCTGCTAAAATTTGATTTAATTTAGCACGTGTTTTTAAAATATGGTTAGCAGCAATTTCGATTTCAGTTGCTTGACCTTGCGCTCCACCTAATGGTTGGTGAATCATTACTTCTGCATTTGGTAATACATAACGTTTACCTTTCGCACCAGCAGCAAGTAAGAATGAACCCATTGAAGCTGCCATACCAATACAAATTGTTTGAACATCAGGTTTGATATGTTGGATTGTATCATAAATAGCAAAACCAGCAGTCACACTTCCACCTGGTGAGTTGATATAAAGATAAATATCTTTCTCAGCATCTTGTGCTTGTAGGAATAATAATTGTGATACGATAGAGTTTGCTACGTTATCATCGATTTGTGAACCTAACATGATAATACGATCTTTTAATAAACGTGAGTAAATGTCATAAGCGCGTTCCCCACGGTTTGTAGTTTCAATTACTGTAGGTATTAAATTCATTAATATTGCCTCCTTATTTCTAACTGATAAACTTATTTTAACCTAAAAGTCAAACATGGTCAAAAAATAAAGCTCAAAATATTTAACCATTTTTATTTCATTCTTGTTGACCCTTACAAATAACATTTGTAAACTAATATTATTGTTATATTTACCCCTCGTAGTGTAATGGATAACACATAAGATTCCGGTTCTTAGAATAGGGGTTCGATTCCCTTCGAGGGGATACCTAACCCATAATTACATACAATTTAAGATAAAGAACCCCATAATGATGGGGTTCTTTTTATATTATCTATCAATAATGTACTATATTCTACAATATTTCAGAGACTTTTTGGGATTCAATAATTAATATTAATGTTATATAATAACAAGTAAGAATTTCTGAATTTTCAGTCATCTACATAGGAGGAAAAACATGTCTATAGAAAAACAACTTTTTGAAGCTGCTAAGTCTTTAATCGAACTTAGATATCCGAATGGTTGGGGTGGTGCGGCAGCTATGTATTCACTAAATGGCAATATCTACACTTCAATAGCACCTGAAGTTATAAATGCATCTACGAATTTATGTATTGAAACTGGTGCCATTTTGGAAGCACATAAAAATAATGATCCAATCACACATACAATTTGTGTTGTAAGAGATGATGAACAAAGTCAGTTTAAGATTCTTACACCTTGTGGTACTTGTCAAGAGCGCTTAAAATATTGGGGTAGTGAAATTAAAGCAGCTGTTACTGACAAAAACTTTACTCTAACATTTGTTACACTTAAAGAATTACAACCTTATCATTGGTCACAAGCATATTACGATTAAATATTTAATTAATGCATTTAGATAGGAGATTTTTAAAATGAGTTTAACCGTAAATTTATATTATACTGGTAAAAATGGAAGCGCAAAACGCTTTATCGAAGCTATGATTAATGAAGGAATTGTAGCAAGAATTAAAGCGCAACCTGGTAATTTAAAATATGATTATTTCTTATCTTATGAAGATCCTGAAACTGTGTTACTGATAGATAGTTGGATAAATCAAGAAGCATTGGATAAGCATCATGCTTCAGATATGATGAAAGAAATTGCTGCATTACGAGATAAATATGATTTACATATGAAAATGGAACGTTACAAAGAAGATAATGATTCACATAATGATGATCATTTTTTAAGAAAGTAATCGCAACTTTTCACAAAAGGTGACTTTTCACGTTTTTTATACACATCAACTTCATTGATTGACTGCGCATTTCGCGACTTCTAATGGCATGATTAAGAGGTGCGTTTTGAACTACATCTTATCCTAAACATGCAAGCAACAATAAGACAAAGTGTTAACTTAATGATTATCACTTTGTCTTTTTAATATGATTTTATAATGCTATTTTTTAAATTATTTTCAACAAAAATATCAGTCCGACTTTCACAACTTATATCAATTTGGTAATAGTAAACTTTTTACAGCTTAAACTATCAATTTCATTTTCTAATTATTATGGTTATAATTCTGTGTTGTGTTATAGCTCAACTTTATCATTACCTCTTATTGTAATTTTCATCATAGTATGCGCATTTTTTTGAAATTCATAATCAACTTTAATCAGTTCTGTCTCATGACCTAAATCTGAAATATAGCTCAAAATCTCAGATAGATATTGGTATTGCTCACCTTTTAAATCAACTATAGGAAAAATTCTAATTTCGTTCTTTGACACGCGAAGCATTTCATTAATGCAAGCACGATGAAATTCATAATCTAACTGGTCAGCGTACATAAATAAAAAATGTGCAGATAATAAAATATCAAAACTATGATCTGCAAATGGCAGAACAGGCAACTTCGCGGCTACATAATCTTCCTTATTAATGACCATATCCGAATAACAATTCTCTAATGCTTGGATGCGCGAATTTTTTAATTCTTGTGTATTCTTAAAATATGTCCAATTATAAAGATGCTTTGCTTTCTCTATATTTTCTATCGCATGTTCAATATCTTGTTGCCCTTTCTTATATAATGATTGTTTATCAAAATAATAAGCTATGTCACATGATTTAATATTTATTGAAGACGATTTCATTTGAGAACCAAAAGCACATGCACCTGCTGGACAATCAAGTATATTCTTCCCCTTTAATTCTGACGCATTTAAATTAAACATTTTCATATATTCATCAAACGTACGTCCAATAAATATAATTCTATCTAGACTTAACCGATCTGTATTTACGCTCAAACAAAACACATCCTTCACAAAATTGATTTCATATATCCATCTTTTAACTTAACATTTATTAGAATATTCTGAAATAAGTGATTAAATAAAAAAGAGTTCACTTATTAATGAGTGAACTCTAAATTTATACTGTTGTTATTTTATAATAATTTCTTTAAAAGTTTCATACAAGAATAATACTAACAGACTTAAACAAAATGCACCTATAATCATAGTTAAAATAACTGTTGCAATACCTACAGTTGCTAAGGTAGAAAAACCTATAAATGCACCTATTACACCAGATAAAATGCTAACGATAATTGAAGTACTTCTATTATTTGTTAACCAAAATGATAATCCTAATCCTACCAAAATACCTATGATTATTGAAAAAATAAGACTCATAATTTCACTTCCTTTTAGATATTAATCAATTTAATGCTTATATATCTATCCATTCTTAAAATTACTGAACATATTACTAAAGTTTTTTGCAGCCTTGTCATTAAAACATAAATCTAAGATTTGTTTAGTTTGTTCTGCCGTATCTTTCGCGTATTTAAACATTTTTTCTTCATATTGTATAACTGCTTCATCTAAATTATTATTTTCAATAATTTTTAAAGCTAGCTCTGATGCATCTAATAAAGCTAAATTTGCACCAGATCCAGAAAATGGTGACATCAAATGTGCAGAGTCGCCAATCAAAGTAACCCCTTTTTTATGGTTCCATTTGTGACCAATAGGCAATTCATAAATACGTCTTGGAAAAATCTCTCCGTCTCCATATGAAATGAACTTATGCAGTTCTGGATTCCAATCTGAAAATTCATCTATTAATTTATTTTTTGTTTCTTCACGATTTTCATAATTTATACCATTATTGTGTAACCAATCTTTTTCAATTTTAAAACTCACATAAGTACGAATTGTGTTGTTACCATTCACTTGTGCTAAGATACCTTTTTGATCTCCTAAACCAAAGAAAGATCCTGGTCCATTTAATTCCAATAAGTCTTTATGCTTTTCTTTTACATTTAATGTGTTTACTTCAATCATGCTTAGACCTGAATATTCTGGTACAGCATCACTAACTAAAGGTCTTACTTTAGAAAATGCCCCATCTGCACCTATAACCATATCGACAATTACGCTTTCTTCGTTTTTAAATTTTAATTCAAATTGGTTATTTTCTAATTCATTTATATACTCTAATTTATATCCCCAATAAATAGAATCAGAATTAACAGATTCTAATAACATATTTTGTAATGTTGCTCTGTCTATTTCAGGTCTATCAAATTCCGTTGCTGTTTCTTCAACATAAATATTTCCTGATTTATCCATTATTTTAATGGCTTGCCCTTCATATCTACACAGTTGTTTGAATTTATCCATTAATCCTGCTCGTTTTAATGCTTTTTGTCCCATTTCTGTACTTAAATCTAGTGTGCCACCTTGATTTCTGTATGTTGCTGATGGATCTCCTTCGAAAATTGTAGGTTTGTAGCCAGCTTGTTGTAAAATACGTGCTAACGTTAATCCACCTGGTCCAGCACCGATTATTGCAATATTTTCTTTAGTCACAGTAAATTCCTCCTATACTAACACTGTTAGTTTTTGGTTAAAAAAGATATTTAGCCCTTAAGCTAAACATCGATTTTTAATACAAACTAGTTTTAACATAACTAACATCGTTAGTCAATTATAAATGTTATTTCTTTCTACATCTTCTTTAATACCGTTAATAAGTATTTTTAATCCATATTCAAATTCTTTATCTTCATCACTTTTTAAATCTATAATAACTTTTTTTATTAGTTGTTGGTTTTTTTCCTCTAAGTGATTCACCTTTGATAACATTTGATGCGTTAAACTATCATCGCTATTTAAATATTGGAGGTTTGCTTTTTTTTCATACGTATCATTAACAAAAGCGATAATATAATTCATAAAACAATTTAAAGCAGAAAATTTATTTGCGTTAGATATTTCATCAAAATCAATCGTCTTTAATATACGACTCATAAGTTCTAAGAAATGAACTTCAAATGGTAATGCTTTTAACATAACCTGTCCAGAGTATGGATAACGATTTAAGCATGCTCTGTATTTTTTGCCTATCTCAAACAATTGTTTGTCCCATTGCTTTTTATCTTCTATAGTATTTAATATTTCTTTTGCCAATTGATCTGCCAATTTTTGAAAAATAGCTTGTTTACTTTCAAAGTGATTATAAAGAGAAGAAGCTTTTATATCTAACTCAGTGGCTAACTTTCTCATACTAAAATCATTAAAGCCTTGAGCTTCTATCACATCCCAAGAAGCAGACAAAATTTTACTTTCGTCAATATTCTTTCTTCTAACCATTCATTTTCACCCTTTCTTACATGTAGTATAACAAAAATTATAACTAACAGTGTTAGTAAATGATTTACATTCCTAAAATTTCGTGTTAGATTACCCATATAAACTAACAGTGTTAGTAGAAGGAGGTTTTTCCAGTGACACAAAATAGTTCAAAAAAAAATAGTACAAGCATAGTACCAGCTTTAATAGGAATTATTGCAGCTATGTTATTAGTAATGATGGATACAACAATTATGAATGTTGCCATACCAAAATTACAAGGTGCATTTCATACTGATTTAAGTAAAATGCAATGGTCTATTACAGGATATACTTTAGCACTAGCAGCAATTATACCTTTAGCTGGTTACTTTTCTGATCGTTTTTCAAATAAGAAAATGATGTTATTTAGCATTATCGGTTTTACTGTTTCATCGTTTTTATGTTCACTTGCCGATACAACGAATCAATTAATATTTTTCAGAGTTTTACAAGGTTTAACCGGTGGTATGATTGCACCTATAGGAATGGCACTCATATTTGCTATGGCACCACCTGAAAAAAGAGGTTCAATTATGGGGATTTTAGGTATTCCTGTACTTATATCACCCATTTTGGGACCTATTTTCTCTGGATTCGTGTTGGATTATATAACTTGGAAATGGATATTCTTATTAAATGTTCCAATCGGTATTATTGCCTATTTCATTTGTCTTAAAGTATTACCAAAAGAAATAGGTAAAAAAGAAAGTAAACTTGATATTATAGGTGCAATTTTATCACCTATAGCATTTGTTGGGATCATTTATAGTATCAATCATGGCTCAGACAATAGTTTTACAGATGTAGGTACACTCATTCCGTTGCTCATAAGTGTTATTGCACTAATATTATTTATCTTTAGAGAACTAAAAGCAAAAGACCCGATTATTGTAATCAGTGCTTTTAAATCAAAGGAATTTTCAAAAGGTTATATTGTACAACAGCTTAACCAATTCACTGTATTCGGAGCAATGTTCTTAATCCCAATATTTTTACAAAATGCAAAGGGATTATCTTCATTAGAATCTGGTTTTGCAATGATGCCTCAAGCTGTTATAACATTTATAGGCGTTATAATTGGTGGTAGGTTATTAGATAAATTTGGTGCAAAATCATCTGTTCTACCTGGAATTATTTTCGAAATAATTTCAATTATCAGTATGATTGCATTAGATTCATCTTCTTCATTAATACTGTGGATTATGACTTTCTGTCTTTTAGGTTTAGGACAAGGACTTGTTCAAATGCAAATAGGTACACATATTATGGAAGCAGCACCACCAAAAACAATTAACAGAATTACACCACTAACAAACACGAGTATGCAATTATTTAATTCTATATCAATTGCTATAATCAGTAGTATTTATTCAAATTCCATGAAAAACAACGCACTAATGACTTCCTTTGATCATACATTTTACCTATTGCTAGGTGTGGCAATTGTTGGTTGTCTAGGTGCAACATTATTATCAAGTAAAAAAGCAAAAACAACAAATTAATAATTACTCAAAAATGATGGAGGTTTTATTATGACAAAAGTATTATTAGTTGGACAAGATCACAATTCAATTGATTTTTCTGACCCTAAATTCCCAGAAGGGTTCACAAAAGATGTATTAAATAAAATGGTAGATGATGGAATTAAAATGATGACTGATAAAGGTTGGGAAGCTACACCATTATTTTTACCTTCAGAACAAACAAAAGCAGTAAATATTATTAAAAATAAAATAAACGCAGATGGACCTTATGATTGTGTCGTACTTGGTGGAGGAATGCGTATTGATAATGTCGGTATTCGAACATTTGAGAGTATTATCAACGCTGTACATGAATCAGCACCACAATCAAAAATTGGATTTAATAATACTCCAGAAGAGACTTTAGATATTGTAAATAACTTATTATCTTTAAAATAATTTGCAAATTAAATAACAGTAACCACAATATTTATAAACAGGCAAGTGTTATATGACACTTGCCTGTTTTTTGATAGTATATAATTAAATAATTTACAGTTCTAAAATATAAACCTATGTATACACAAACACATATATTCGAATGTTTAATTATAGCGTTCTTCCCTATTAAAACAAGCACTTAACATAAATGTTAAGTGCTTAATTAATTATACTATTTCAATTCTAATGGTTCTCCGCTTCGAATTTTATCAGCCATTTCGTTTAATTTTCTTAAGCGGTGATTCACACCTGATTTTGAAATCGTACCTGTAGACATCATTTCACCTAATTCCTTTAAAGATACATCTTGATGTTCTACTCTTAATTTAGCAATCTCTCTTAATCTTTCTGGCAAATTATCCAGCCCAATTTCCTCATCAATCAGCTGTATGCTTTCAACTTGTTTCATTGCAGCACTTACAGTTTTATTTAAATTAGCTGTTTCACAGTTAACTAAACGATTTACTGAATTTCTCATATCTCTGACGATACGGACATCCTCAAATTTTAATAATGCTTGGAATCCTCCGATTAGGCTTAGGAAATCAGATATTTTTTCTGCTTCTTTTAAATAGGCAATGCTACCCTTTTTACGTTCTAAATGTTTCGCATTCAATTCATAATTATTCATTAATTGTGTTAAGCCTTCTGAATGATCTTCATATAATGAAAAAATTTCTAAATGATATGAAGACGTTTCTGGATTATTTACAGAGCCTCCTGCTAAAAAGGCCCCTCTTAAATAACTGCGTTTCATTTCATCATCTTGAATCATAGACTCATCAATTTCTCTAGTAAATACGCCGTCCTTTAAGATACCTAAATCATTCAATATCTCTCTAGATTGTGATTTGATACGACAAATATAAATGTTATTCTTCTTTAGCTTCATTTTTTTTCTAACAAGTAGTTCTACTTCAACACCGAATACCTTTTTAATTAAAGAATAAATACGGCGTGCCGTCGTGGCATTTTCTGTTTGAACATTTATGACAAATTGCTGATTGGCAAGACTGAGCGCACCATTCATACGAATAAGTGCACTGAGCTCTGCTTTTGCATTCGCTTCATCAACTTCTATTCTCGTGAGTTCATTTTTCATATCGGATGCAAAGCTCATTGTTTATCAGTCCTTTCCTTACTAAATCACTTTAGTAATATTTATTTAGTCTTTTCATCTCTATTAAATTCAATTGTTTCTGTTTCGTTAATTGCGATTTCATAAATCATTTTAGCTAAAATTTCATAATTATGTCGTACATAATTTTGAGTTGAAATTTCAATTAAATCTGGGTGTGTCATCACTTTGATACCTAATTTTTCCATTTCTTGAATATCGCAATGTACAGGTTTAGCATTTTCCTCCCTGTAACGTCTCAACACTTCTTCATTATAGGTTTGTGGTCCACAGATTGCATAATCAATGCATCTTTTACCAATGTGTTCATGTATCGCTTTAACATGATCTTCTGCAGTGTAACCTGTTGTTTCACCAGGTTGTGTCATCACATTAGATACATATAATTTTGGTGCTTCACTTTGTAATAAAGCTTTACTAATACCTTTGACACATAGATTGGAAATCACGCTCGTATACAGCGAACCAGGACCAAGTACAATTAAATCAGCATCTTCTAATGCCCTAACCGCTTCTTCCATAGGCTCTACATCTTCAGGCTCTAAAAATACACGCTTAATCCTTTTATTCTTTTTTGGTATTTCTGACTCACCATAAACAAGTTCACCATCCTCCATCACTGCATTTAAACGTACACTGGTATTCGTAGACGGAATCACTCGACCCTTTATATTTAAAATTTCACTCAATAACTTTACCGCATGACCAAAATCATCAGTAATATTTGTCAAAGCAGCAATAATCAAATTACCCAATGCATGTCCTTCGACTTGATTCTCTTTAAAACGATATTGAAATAGTTGATTTAACGTTGTTTCTGTTTCGCTTAATGCTGAAATTACATTTCGAATATCTCCAGGCGCAGGAATATCCATTTCATTTCTAATCTTACCTGTACTACCACCATCATCAGCTACAGTTACTATCGTAGTTATATCAATTTGGTAATCTCTTAAGCCACGTGCTAGTACGGATAAACCTGTGCCACCTCCGATGAGTACAAGTTTAATTTTTCTCATTTTTATTTCTCACGCCACTTTCAACATGTGCATCACGATGGTGCACATAGACATTATAGTCAAAGCTATCTTGCAAATCTGCTCCTATACGCTTTGCTAAAGCAACAGACCTATGTTGACCACCTGTACAACCAATTGCGATAACTAATTGTGATTTCCCTTCCTTTTTATAGCCAGGGATCATAAATTTTAGTAAATCCATTAATTTCTCAAAGAAAATATTTGTCTCTTTCCATTTCATCACATAATTGTATACAGGCTCATCTTCACCAGTAAGCGGTCTGAGTTCGTCAACATAATGAGGATTAGGTAGGAAACGTACGTCAAAGACTAAGTCTGCATCCATTTGAATACCATGCTTAAATCCAAAACTTGTCACACTGATATTAAAGGTATCTATATCATTGCGATTAAAGTAGTCTTCAACCCTTTTACGCAGTTCCTTTGGCTTCATATAAGATGTATCTATCGTATAATTAGCTAAACTTTTTATTTCATTTAAAAGATATCGCTCTTCATCTATAGATTCTATGAGTGAACGTTGTCCATTTTCATTTAATGGATGAGCTCTGCGTGTTTCTTTGTATCGAGAAATTAGCTTTTCATTTGAAGCTTCTAAGAATATTAAATCGACAATTAAATTAGTATTGCTCTTTATTTGATCTATTTCTTGAATCAATGATTTAAAAAGTTCTTTTCCTCTCAAATCAATTGCTATTGCAACCTTTTGTAATGATGGATTTCCCTGTTCCATCAATTCAACAAATTTTGGTAACAAAATGGGTGGCAAATTATCAACACAAAAATATCCAATATCTTCTAAACTTTGTATAACGACTGATTTACCAGCACCTGATAAGCCTGTTACAACCAATAATTCACTTTTAATTGTTTCCTTTTCTCCATGTTGCATACCTTCACACCATCCGTTACATATTTTCTATTACACTTCACTATAGATGACAATCTTATCAACCATATTGTCGTTGTATAAAATCAACTAATATTAATCATGCTATCATATTATATTTTACATTAAAAACCACATAGGTAATAGTTTATTATCTTAATTATTAAACCACATTTTAACGACTCCGTCTTTATGTACTTATCATTTTTTAAATAATATGTTTTTGTGTGAAAAATCTTATGCTATTTCTTTTCCCAAATAACTTTAAAGATAACAATAATAAACTTTTTATTAACCTCTTTCATATCTCTATATACATGCGTAAAAAAGCTAGAATGTTATATTCACCATTAATTCTATGTGATAAACATTCTAGCTATGACTGAATTATTATTTTATTGTTCGTGTACTGCGAATTATATTAATTATGCTTCAATTGTATCCATTAAGTGTTCGATATATGCAATGGCACTTTGTGCAGCAATACTACCGTCGCCAGTTGCAGTAACGATTTGACGTAAACCTTTATCACGAACATCTCCTGCTGCATAAACACCAGGAATGCTTGTACTCATATCTTCATTTGTTACGATATATCCAACTTCGTTTGTAATGCCTAAATTTTCAAATGGCGCAGTTAGTGGTTTCATACCGATATAAACAAACACACCGTCTGCGTCTAATGTTTGTTCAGCACCATCTTTAGTTGATTCTAATGTTACTGACCCTACTTTACCATCTTTTTCATTGATTGTTTTCAGTGTGTGACTCCAGATAAAGTCAATTTTGTCGTTTTTAAATGCACGATCTTGTAAGATTTTTTGTGCGCGTAGTTCATCTCTACGGTGAACGATTGTCACACTATCTGCAAATTTAGTTAAGAAAGTACCTTCCTCAACTGCTGAGTCACCGCCACCGATAACGAATAATTTTTTGCCTTTGAAAAATGCACCATCACATACGGCACAATAACTTACACCGCGGCCACCTAATTCTTGTTCGCCAGGAACACCGATTTTCTTATATTCTGCACCTGTTGAAATAATAACAGCACGTGCTGTAATTTCGCTATTACCTAAATTGATGACTTTATAGTCGCCTTTATCTTCAATTGATTTAATATCGCCATATTGGTATTTTGCACCAAATTTTTTAGCATGTTCGAACATTTTTGTTGATAAATCTGGTCCAGTTACCATTTCGAAACCTGGGAAATTTTCAACTTCTTCCGTATTCGCCATTTGTCCACCTGGCATACCACGCTCTATCATAACAGTGCTTAAATTTGCACGAGATGCATAAACTGCTGCAGTCATACCTGCTGGTCCAGCACCAATAATTGCAACATCAAAATCCACTTGTTCAGCCATTTAAATTGCCTCCTGTTTATTAATTCATTATGCGCATTATATATGATTTCTTGATTTTATTAAACTTATATGCTCAATAAATAATCTATGGTTTTATTTAATTTATAATTAGAAATTTCAAACCAGTCACAGACTTGTTGCTTTGTGACCTTTTGCTCAGAAGCTCTATAATGCATATACACATAAGCTGCAACATAAGCATTTACGTCTGTTAAATCTGATTGTTCGGCAATAATTGCTTCTGCTTGGTCAATCCAAATAATAAATAACATTTCATTATTTTTTAATGCTTCCACATTGTACATCATCAGTAGGCCTTTGTGAATGAAATCTAATTTAGTTAATTTTAAATCTTGAATTAAATAAGTTAGATATAACTTCTCATAATCATTCATTGTTTCTAATACAGACCAAATTTCTTCGGTCATAAATACTTCCTTACCCCTTAATTGATTCAATAAAAAAATACCATATAATCTATGGTGATTATCATCATTCATTAACAGTGGTAAAATTTGTTCATCAAAATATACTTTACTTTCGGCAATGACCCACGGTGCATAGCCAACGTCAACTTGTGCAATATCTTGTAATTTTGACCAAAAATATTTACTTTCTTCAATATTATTTAAATGGTAATAATTAAAACTGAGTGCATTATACATTTGAATTGAAAGAAATTTGCCTTTTTTATATAGAGGTAAGAGCACACTTTGCGAAGCTTCGTATTGCTTTAAATAACAAAGAACGATACCGAGTTTAAACGATTCATCTTCATTCATCGGTGCGACTTTATTCAATAAATTTAAATAGCGTTCATACTTTTCTACATCATTTGTATTGTACAGTAACAACGTGTAATGGCAGAGTGCGTGTACATCGGTGTTATCTTCAGCTAGTAATTGTTCAAACATTTCACGTGCCGTATCATATTTATTGAGATATAAATAGCACATTGCAAGTAAATTACGTAGTACTCGATGTGCTTGAAGTGTGTCACTTTGCCTTAACAAATATTTCTGAGCATCTACTAAACGTCCATGTGAAAATAAATATTGGAAAATTAATTGTATGGCAAATAATTGACTCTCAATTTCTATTTTCTCTGGAGAATGATAAGATACTTCGAACATCTCTTCTAATTCTTCTTGATAATCTTCATCCTCAGCAAGAATAACGTAATTCATTCCAAATAAGAAGGCCTTATTAGGATCATTTTTTATAATATTTAACTGACTTAATTCGTAATAACTATCAGCAACGTCTTCATCTTGTGCAATGCTTTCATAATAAAGCTGTTCTGCTTTATTACTTAATCCCAATTTCACAAGACTTTCTGCATACTTTACTTTGCTCTCAAAATCATGGGGTGACATATCAAGCACTTTTTCGAAGTATTCTGCAGCCTTTTTATAATCTTGATGTTGAAATTTTTGTTCAGCTAATCGCTTATAAAAATGACTATCTAATTTCATTTGTATCACTTTATTGTTTTGCGCCATCTATGTTCACCTCCTAGTTACATGTTTCATTATTTAATTTGCATTGGATTGCCGTATGCGACAGCATAATCTGGAATATCCTTTGCAACGACCGTTCCAGCACCTACTTTGACATTACTACCTATCGTCACACCAGCTAAAATTGTAACATTTGCACCAATTAATGTGTTGTCACCAATCTGAACTGGTCCAGTGCGATATTCATCAACTAAAAATTCATGCGTTAAAATAGTTGTATTGTAGCCTATTACACAATTATTGCCAATAGTAATAAGTTCCGGCTTAATGATATCTGGAACAACCTTAAATGCAAAGGCTGTATTCGTACCTATCTTCATCTTTAATATATGCTGATATATCCATCGCTTAACCTTTAAGTTTGGCATATAGCGACATAGTTCTATGACTATCGTTTGCTTAAATACTTTAACGGCTTTGACATATCGATACATTTGCCAAAGGGGATTAGACCCCTTGGATGGCAACTTTGTTAACTTACGCATAAACAATCATCACTTCACCTTTTTAGTTGGCCAAGCTAAAGGTCCGACAGCTTTATACTGTGGCGCCTTATATTTCACTCTACGTATTACCATTATCACGATACCGACGATAATAAGTACTACGGACATCACTTGTGCAACTCTAATATGTTCTGTCAACATAAGACTATCCGTACGTAATCCTTCAACGAAAAATCTACCGATCGAATACCATATTAAATAGAGACACAACGTATCTCCAACACGTAAATGCTTTCTAATAAAGATTAACACAATAAAACCAATAATATCCCAAAGTGATTCGTATAAAAATGTCGGATGATAGTACTTACCATTTATATGCATATTCTCAATAATAAAATTTGGAATATGTAGGTTCTCTAAGAAACTCTTAGCAACAGGACCACCATGTGCTTCATGATTCATAAAGTTACCCCAACGACCTATACCTTGACCTAATATCATACTTGGTGCAATCACATCACCAATTTGAAATGGATTAAGATTCTTATGTCTACACACAAAGATACCGGTAATAAATCCGCCTATTAAACCACCGTGTATTGCGATACCCCCATGCCAAATCATAGGGATTTCTATTGGATTCTGTGCATAATATGGCCATTGAAATATTACAAAGTAAATACGTGCAACGATAAATCCTACAATAGCACTCCAAAAAATAATATCTACTAACGTATCTTTATCATGACCAATTCGCTTCACACTAGCCTGTGCAATAAAATAGCCAAGTAATATACCAGTAGCGATAATTATGCCATACCAACGTACTGAAATTGGTCCTAATTCAAATGCAATAGGATCAATATAATTTAAACTCATCATCAATTAGTTCTCCTCACTGTGGTGTCCATTTCTCATAATTTCAGCATTGAGACGATCATTGAATTCTTCAGCAGTGTTGATACCCATAATATTTAAACGATAATTCATCGCTGCTACTTCAATGATAACGGCCACGTTACGTCCGGGTCTGACTGGAATCGTCTTCTTCGTGATTTCATTATCTAGGATTTTTAACTTTTCCTCATTTAAACCAACACGGTCATACAATTTATCTTTGTGCCAATTTTCTAAATGAATATTTAAACGTAGCCTTTTTTCAGTTAAAATTGATCCCGCACCAAATAGCGTCATTACATTGATGATACCTAAACCTCTAATTTCAAGTAAATGTTCGATTAACTTTGGCGCTTTACCAATGAGTTCGTCTTTACTCACTTCTCGAATTTCGACATTATCATCTGCAACGAGTCGATGACCACGTTTAACAAGTTCTAATGCTGTTTCACTCTTACCGATACCAGAATCACCAGTAATTAAGACACCTACGCCATAAACGTCAACTAACACACCATGTAATGAAGTCGTTCTAGCTAATTCATGTTCTAAAAACGTTGTCAAACGACCCATTAATTGTGTTGTCGCAATCGTTGATGTAATCAATGGTGTTTCAAGCTCAGTTGCAGCTTGTATCAACTCTTCAGGTGGTTCTAAATCACGCGTTACAATGATAGCTGGTGTTTCGGGGCGACATAGCTTTCTCATTCTACCCTTTCGCTCTTCATCTGGCAACAAGTTATAAAAAGATAATTCCGTTGTTCCCAATAACTGAATACGGTCAGAGGCATAATGAGAAAAATAACCTGCCATTTCTAAACCAGGTCTTGAAATATCAGTATTTTTAATTTGCTTATTTAAACCCGCTTCACCTGCAATAATTTCAAGTTCAAAGCGTTCGACTAAGCTTTTCGTAGTTAACATAGCTTCACCTCTATCAATATTTCTCCTACATTTGCGATATGTATTTATCATATCAAAAAGCATTGATAATCCATATTAAAAAGTGTAGTAGTTAATAAAATAATTCATACAATACTATTCTACCTTACATTTCTGTTTAGCGATATTACGATATTAAGTCTCTATAATCATGCTTTATCGCTAAATTTCAGCCTAAACTTATAATGCTTTATAGTAGTTTAATGAAATCTATTCGTTATGTATTGAACCAATAAATTAAAGCATAAAGCTCACGCCTTTAAATTTAAGTTCTTCGTCGATTCCGACTGTTACGAATAATTTATCAGCAGTCTAACTTATTATAGAACCAAAATTTAATAGCTCAATATAATTAAAGGCCGATTGGATAATTATAATCCAATCGACCTCATATGAATACACGATAAATTAATATCACTGATATATGCTACTATTGTTGAACTAAGTAGTGATTGTATCTCTTTCTAATACTGGCTTTAAGTATCGACCTGTATAGCTTGCTTCAACATTCGCAATCTCTTCAGGCGTACCTGTGGCAACAATTGTACCGCCACCATCTCCACCTTCAGGACCTAAATCAATAATATGATCTGCCATTTTAATAACATCCAAGTTATGTTCAATAATAACGACAGAGTCACCATTTTCTACTAGTTTATTCAATACTTTAAGCAATCTACTAATGTCATCAACATGTAAACCAGTTGTCGGTTCATCTAAAATATAAATAGATTTACCTGTTGAACGTTTGTGTAATTCTGAAGCTAATTTAACACGTTGCGCTTCTCCACCTGATAATGTCGTTGCAGGTTGCCCTAAGGTTACATATCCTAGGCCAACATCGACTAATGTTTTTAATTTACGATGTATTTTAGGTACATTTTCAAAGAAATTAGTCGCATCTTCAGCAGTCATCGCTAAGATATCAGCAATATTTTTCCCTTTATAAGTTACTTCTAACGTTTCACGATTATATCTTGTACCACCACATACTTCACATGGAACATACACATCTGGCAAGAAATGCATTTCGATTTTGATAATTCCATCGCCTTTACAAGCTTCACAACGGCCACCTTTAACATTAAAGCTAAAGCGTCCTTTAGAATAGCCACGAACCTTGGCTTCATTTGTTTGTGCAAATATATCTCGAATATTGTCAAACACACCAGTATATGTTGCTGGATTTGATCTTGGCGTTCTACCAATTGGTGATTGATCAATATCAATAATTCGTTCTAGTTGATCAATACCTGTGACCTCATCACAATCACCAGGTTTAACTTTAGATTTATTAATTTCTTTTGCTAATGATTTATATAATACCTCATTAACTAGTGAACTTTTACCGGAACCGGATACACCAGTTACTACTGTCATTGTAGATAGTGGAAATGACACGTTTACACCCTTTAAGTTATTGCTACGTGCACCTTTAACTTCTATCTTTCTGTCAGTAACTTCACGACGTTGTTCTGGTACTTCAATACGTTTCTTACCACTTAAATACTGACCTGTTAGTGATTTTTTATTATTCATAACTTGCTTTGGTGTGCCACTTGCAACAATTTGACCACCATGTTCTCCGGCACCAGGTCCTACGTCCACTAGATAATCAGCAGCTCTCATCGTATCATCATCATGTTCAACAACGATTAATGTATTACCTAAATCTCTCATTTCTTTTAACGTGTTAATCAAGCGATCATTATCACGTTGATGTAATCCAATAGATGGTTCATCGAGTACATAGAGTACTCCAGATAATCTAGAACCAATCTGTGTGGCTAAACGAATTCGTTGCGCTTCTCCACCAGATAGTGAACCTGACGCTCGATTTAAAGTTAAATATTCTAACCCAACATTATATAAAAATTCTAATCGCGAAATAATTTCCTTTAGGATTTGATCGGCAATTTTTTGATCTTGCTCTGATAAATCGATATGTTGATATAAATGTAATGCGTTTTTAATAGAATTCTCTACTATTTCACCAATATTATGACCTGCTACATAAACTGATAGCGCTTCTCTACTCAATCGTTTACCATGACATGTTTCACATGGTAGCTCAGTCATATACTTACTCATCATTTCTCTCACTAGTTCTGATGGTGACTCATGATAGCGACGATTAATATTTGGAATTACACCCTCAAACTCCATTGTACGTTTACGTGTTTGACCATTACGTTGTTTAAAGGTAAATTCGATTTCCTTACCTTTAGAACCATATAAGATGATGGCCTTTTGTCTATCTGTTAATTTTTTATAAGGTTTATCCATATTTATTTTAAAGACTTCGCAAACACGTTTTAACAATGTTGGATAATATTCCGAACTTGTTGGTTCCCAAGGGATGATTGCACCTTCATTCAGTGTTTTGTTTGGATCAGGAACAACTAAGTCTAAGTCTACTTTTAACTTTTGACCTAAACCATCACAAGTTGGACACGCTCCAAAGGGACTGTTAAAACTAAACATACGTGGCTCTAGTTCTCCAATAGAAAACCCACAAATTGGACAGGCGTGATTTTCAGAGAACTTTAACTCCTCACCATCGATAATATCTACGACGAGGTTGCCATCTGCAAGTTGTAATCCTGTCTCAATTGAGTCTGCTAGACGTGTTTCGATACCATCTTTCACAACTAATCTGTCGACTACGACTTCGATAGTATGATTTTTATTCTTATCTAATTCTGGCACTTCATTAATATCAGTAATTTCACCATCTACTCGTACACGAACATAACCTTTCTTACCAATATCATCAATCAACTTCTCATGAGATCCCTTTCTATGAGAAACGACGGGTGCTAACAATTGAATTTTAGTACGGTCTTCCAACTCCATAACACGATCGACCATCTGTTGCACTGTTTGTGATTCAATTTCAATGCCATGATTTGGGCATATTGGTTTCCCTACACGTGCATATAATAAACGGATGTAATCATAAATCTCTGTAACTGTTGCTACCGTCGAACGTGGGTTCTTACTTGTTGTCTTCTGATCAATAGATATTGCAGGTGATAAACCTTCAATTGTATCAACATCGGGTTTATCCATTTGACCTAAAAATTGTCTTGCATATGCACTTAATGACTCTACATAGCGACGTTGTCCTTCGGCATATATAGTATCAAACGCTAGTGACGATTTACCGGACCCTGAAAGTCCTGTCATCACAATCAACTTATCTTTAGGTATTTCGATATCTACATCTTTTAAATTATGGGCACGAGCGCCTTTAACTACAATAGATGGTTGTTTCATATACTTCACCCTTCTGCTTTTAATTCAAATAACATATCTCTCAATTCTGTCGCCTTCTCGAAATCTAAATCTTTGGCGGCTTGTTTCATTTCCTTTTCTATATTGGCAATTGTTTTTTCGCGTTCTTTCTTCGTTAATTTCTTAGGTACTTCTGTTTGTTGTTTTTCATTTGTGTCATCATTTTCTACTGTCGCGCTAATAACGTCATGGATTTGTTTATTAATGGTCGTTGGTGTAATACCATGTTTTTCATTGTATGCCATTTGAATATTACGACGACGTTCTGTCTCATCAATCGCATATCTCATAGAATCCGTAATTTTATCTCCATACATGATTACTTCACCTTTACTATTACGCGCAGCACGTCCAATTGTTTGAACTAATGAACGCTCTGATCTTAAGAAACCTTCTTTATCAGCATCTAAAATTACAACAAGTGATACTTCTGGTATATCTATACCTTCTCTAAGCAAATTAATCCCGACGATTACATCATAGGTACCCATTCGTAAATCTCTAATAATTTCAATTCGTTCTAATGTCTTTATTTCCGAATGTAAGTAGTTAACCTTAATTCCTGCTTCTTTCATATATGTCGTTAAGTCTTCACTCATTTTCTTCGTCAATGTCGTAACTAGTACACGTTCATTTCGGTCTATTCGTTCTTGAATTTCGCCAAGTAAATCATCAATTTGATTTTCCGTAGGTCGGACCTCAATCTTAGGATCAAGCAAGCCAGTTGGTCGAATAATTTGTTGTACCATTTCGTCTGTGTGCTCTAGTTCATAAGGTCCTGGTGTTGCAGAAACGTAGACCAGCTGATTTGTTTTTTCTTCAAATTCTTCAAACTTAAGCGGTCTGTTATCCAGAGCACTTGGCAAACGGAATCCGTGATCAACTAAGACTTGCTTTCGTGCACGGTCACCATTGTACATACCACGAATTTGTGGCAATGTCACATGAGATTCATCAATCATAACCAGCCAATCGTCACCAAAATAATCAAGTAAGGTATATGGTGTCGAACCCATTGGTCTCAATGTTAAATGAACGGAATAGTTTTCTATACCAGAACAAAATCCCATTTCTCGCATCATTTCTAAATCATAATTCGTACGTTGCTCTAACCGCTGCGCTTCTAGTAGTTTATTTTCCGCTCTCAATTCTTCCAAACGTTCTGCTAATTCATTTTCAATTCTTTGTATTGCAGATTTCATCTTTTCCTCACGTGTTACGAAGTGGGATGCCGGGAAAATTGCAAAATGTTCGCGCTCTCTCAATACTTCTCCAGTTAAATAATTGACTTCGCGTATACGATCAATCTCATCACCGAAAAATTCAACTCGAATACACATTTCCTCACGAGAAGCAGGAAAAATTTCAACAACATCACCGCGTACTCTAAAGGTACCTCTTCGGAAATCAATGTCGTTTCTAGTATATTGGACGTCAACTAACTTTCTCAGTAACTCACTTCTATCCATTTCCATACCTACACGTACACTTACAACTAAATCTCTATATTCTTCCGGATTACCTAAACCATAAATACAGCTCACACTGGCAATTATGATGACATCATCTCGTTCAAACAAAGCACTTGTAGCAGAATGTCGTAGTTGATCAATTTCATCATTGATTGATGCATCCTTTTCAATGAAAGTATCTGTAGATGGTACATATGCTTCCGGCTGATAATAGTCATAGTAACTTACGAAATACTCTACTCTATTTTCAGGGAAAAATGTCTTAAACTCACTATATAATTGACCTGCTAATGTCTTATTGTGTGCTATGATTAACGTCGGTTTGCCGACTTCTTTGATAACATTACTCATCGTAAATGTCTTACCAGTTCCCGTCGCACCAAGTAATGTTTGATGACGTTTCCCTTCATTTACACCTTTGACAATTTCTTTAATCGCTTCTGGTTGATCACCTTGTGGCTCGAAATTGGATTGTAGTTTAAATGGATAGTGTTCCATGTTGACACACGCCTCCTATATATTTTCTTATGTGACAAATGTAACGCAAAGTTCTATGCTTTAATATTGATTTGTCTACTAAATTGTAAATTATTGTGTATAGTGTATAACCTTATTCTATATTTTAACAGATTTATGCGCAAAAAGACAAACGTTTGTTCGTTATTTTAACATGTGTAAACAACAAAAAACAAACATAGTATCTTACCATGTTTGCCTTAATTTATTGCTTTATTTATTTTAAGAAGGTAATTATTTTATAGTTTACAAGTCATTTTTACAACTAGATTGCTTGTAACTTATCATTAATCACCATCATGCTTATGAAATTCGAGTTGATCGATAATTATATATCCCGCTAATAATGACACGACATCAATAAATATGATCCATTCATTATGAAAAAAGCCTTTGGCAACAGATGCCCCAATTAAGATGAGTGTCAAAATAGTGCCGACCCATTTATTTCTCGTCAGCACACTAAATAGTACGACTAATATGCATGGAAAAAATGCCGCAAGCATATACCAAATCATCTATGTCACCCATTTCTATTATTTAGGATTGTCATCGTTGTTTCTCTCAGTTCGGCACGTGGAATAAAGTTCTCAGTTAACATCTCTGGAATAATATTATCTATAAAATCTTGCACGGAACTTAAATGATCAAATTGCATAATTGTTTCTAAAGACATCTCATAAATTTCAAAAAACAATGGTTCCGGGTTACGTTTTTGTATTTCTCCAAATGTTTCATATAATAAATCAATTTTATCTGCTACCGATAAGATTTGACCCTCTAAGGAATCATCCTTACCTTCTTGTAACCTTTCACGATAGATATCTTGGTATGCTTCAGGAATTTCTTCGTTAATAAAATGATCTACCATTTCTTCTTCAACCTGTGAGAATAGTTTTTTTAATTCTCCACTCGCATATTTAACTGGTGTCTTAATATCACCTGTAAACACTTCAGCAAAGTCATGGTTTAGTGCTTTCTCATATAAACTTTTCCAATTCACTTCATTGCCATGATATTCTTCGACAGTTCCAAGATATTGAGCAATTTTAGTTACTTTAAATGAATGTGCAGCAACATTATGTTCAAAGTATTTGAATTGGCCTGGTAATCGAATTAATTTTTCTAAATCAGATAAACGTTTAAAGTATTGATGTACGCCCATGATATCGCCTCCTAAGTTTATTTAATGAATGATTATACTTGCTTTTATAATATCATTCAACAATCAAAATGTCTTATCAAATAGCTGTTAAACAAATAATTAGCAATTTAGAATTTCTATCTTTTCAGTTTATTAAGATTTCATATAAATTTTTATCGTTAAAATAAAGCCACACCGTAATATAACAGTATGGCTTTATCTCATATTAGATATTATTTTTAAATTGTTACTAGTGAATATAGTTATACGCACTAGGTTGTTGTATCGTACGATATGATTTCTGTCCGACGCCTTGCCAATTCATTTCAGAAACAACAATGGATCCATCGGTATTTTTATGTTCTACCACACCAACATGTCCATTTGGACCAGATGTACTTTGCATAATTGCCCCTACTTCTGGCGTATGATTAACTTCATAACCACTTTGTCTAGCTGCATTTGCCCATTGATTGGCATTACCCCATAAATTGCTTACAGGCTTACCTAATTGACTACGTCTATCAAATGCGTAACTTGTACACTGACCATTATCATAGTAATTAGTGCCACCACTACGGCCAATACTTTGTTGTCCACTGTAATAATGATTGGCGTCATATTGATAAGCATTGGAATAATTACTATTTACATCATTATTCCACGATTGATAGTTAGAAAATTGAGTTGGTTGAGCCACATCATTCTGAGGATAATTCGGTGTCAATATTTGCGAATCACTTTCATCTGTTGGTTGTTGTAATGTATCTGGTGTCCCCCAGCTTGCTTTATCATCATTATATAAATGCTTTGAACCTGCTTCCGATATAGCAATAAGTTGCCCCGGATGAATCGTTTCTGTAATCTGTGGATTCAATTTAAATAAGTCATCTAATGATATCTCATGCTTATTGGCGATATTTGTAAGTGTGTCGCCACTTAATACTTCTACGATATCACGATCAGGCACGACCACTTTTGTTCCAGTCGCAATAGAAGTCACACTATCATCCAAATTGTTTAGCGCCTTAATTTCATCGATATTGGTAGCAAATCTTTCAGCAATTTGCGTAAGTTCCATCTCCGAAGATGTTGTATGTATTTGTTCCGCTGACGCTATATGATTCACACCTAAAAACAGTGCCGTCGTCGATGCAGTAACTATTAAACCTTTCTTCATTGTTATGTTCATTCCTTTGCTGTCTTATTATTATACAAATTTAATATAGCACAAAACCTTATGCCATATTGAACTGTTAACAGACTGTAATACAATGGTTATTTAGTCCTATATGCAGTAAAATAAAATCTCTTAAGAAAGCTATGGTATAACTAGCTTTACTAGCTTAATATTACTAAAATTGCACCCTTCATATATAAGCTCATGTAATATAACTAGATGATAGAAGCATATAATTAGAACATCATATCAATTTCTGCATAAATTATTGTACTATTGCTGACAACAATGCCACCTCTATATAATAAAAATGCCTTATAAGACAGTTGCAAGATGCACAACTGTATATAAGGCATAAAATGATTTATTAAACTATTGTATTATGAATGATCCATTTGACTACGTAAGTATGCTTCAATAAATGGCCCAATTTCACCATCCATGACTGCATCAGTCTTACCGGTTTCTTCATTCGTTCTATGATCTTTGACCATTGCATATGGATGGAACACATAAGATCTAATCTGGCTACCCCAGCCAATTTCTTTTTGTTCACCACGTATTTCTGCCATTTCTTGTTCTTGCTCTTCTAATTTTAATTGATATAGTTTAGATTTCAATGTCTTCATGGCAGCTTCTCTGTTCTTAATTTGTGAGCGTTCATTTTGGTTGTTAACAACAATTCCAGACGGATGATGGGTAATTCTAATTGCAGATTCTGTTTTGTTAATATGTTGACCACCAGCACCTGATGCTCTAAATGTATCTACTGTGATATCGTCTGGATTTATATCGATTTTAATATCCGCATTGTTAAATTCAGGAATAACATCACAAGATGCAAAGGACGTATGCCTTCTTCCAGATGAGTCAAATGGCGAAATACGAACTAATCTGTGTACACCCTTTTCAGCCTTTAAATACCCATATGCATTGTGACCTTTCACAGCAAATGTCACACTTTTAACTCCAGCTTCATCACCTGGTAAATAATCCATAATCTCTACTTTAAAGCCTTGTTGTTCACAATAACGTTGGTACATACGTAATAACATGTTTGTCCAATCTTGTGATTCTGTTCCACCAGCACCTGGATGTAACTCGACGATGGCATTGTTTGCATCATATGGTCCATCTAATAAGAGCTGTAATTCAAATTGGTCCAAATTATCTTTGAATTGTTGGACTGACGTTTCTAAATCAGCTTTCATCGTTGCATCCTCTTCTTCGAGTAATAATTCTCTTGTCGTTTCCATATCTTCAATTTGTGCTTCTAGATCACGATATGCATTAACAATACTTTTCAAAGCGTTATTTTTATCAATTATTTCTTGTGCTTTATCTTGATTGTCCCAAAATGTTGGATCAGCCATCATTTCTTCATATTCTTGAATATTCGTCTCTTTTTCTTCTAAGTCAAAGAGACCCCCTAAGTTGCTCTAATTTTTCATTATAACTCTCTATATTTCTTTTTATTTCCGATAATTCCATCTAAACATCGCTCCTATTATAATTGAAAATTTACTTACTATTACATAACAATTGATTGAAGAAAAGCTAACTAAAGCTACATAAATGGTTCACTCCGTTTCAATAGTATACGAGCATCATGGTTATTATATGTTAAACTCACACTCATTTTCAAAATAAAACCGGAAGTTGATAATCACAAATCAATGCTTCCGGTTTCATACTGTCACGCTTAAATCACCTAAGCGCCATGACAGTTTTTATATTTTTTACCGCTGCCACAAGGACAAGGATCATTTCTACCAATATGCTCATCTTTAACGTAAGGTTGAGCCTTTACCTTTTCTTTACCATCTTCAGCATTTGCTGATACGTGTTCAGCTTTACCGAAATCAGTCGTTTTGTCACGTTCAATATCATCTTCAACAGTAATGACAGATTTCAAGATATATTTACTTACATCTTCTTCTATTGTTTCCATCATTGTATCAAATAATTGGTGACCTTCATTTTGATAATCACGTAATGGATTTTGTTGTGCATAAGAACGTAAATGAATACCTTGTCTCAACTGATCCATAGTATCGATATGGTCTGTCCAATGATCATCTATAGATCTTAATAGAATCATGCGCTCAAATTCTGCGAATTGACTGCCTATTTTTTCCTTTTGATCTTTAAATGCAACTTCGACTTTTGCCCATACAATTTCAAAGATATCATCATTATCTTTACCTTTTATTTCTGATTCTTTCAAAGCACCTTCGCTTAAGAATACATCATCCACATAGTTGATAAATGGTTCGTAATCTGGTTCGTCCTCTTCGTCATTTACATAGTAACGTACACTGCGTTCTAAAGTAGCACGCATCATTGCTTCGACTAATTCACCACTAGAATCACTATCAATAATACTATTACGCTCTGTATAGATAATTTCACGTTGTTTACGTAATACATCATCATATTCAAGTACACGTTTACGTGCATCAAAGTTGTTACCTTCAACACGTTTTTGGGCAGATTCTACAGCACGTGACACCATTTTTGATTCTATTGGTGTTGAATCATCCATGCCTAAACGGTTCATCATATTTTGTAAACGTTCAGAACCGAAACGCACCATTAATTCATCTTGTAGTGATAAGTAGAAACGACTATCACCTTTGTCACCTTGTCGACCAGAACGTCCACGTAATTGATCATCAATTCTTCGTGACTCATGACGTTCGGTACCAATAACAGCAAGACCACCAAGTTCTTCAACGCCATCGCCTAGTTTAATATCCGTACCACGACCAGCCATGTTTGTAGCGATTGTTACAGCACCCTTTTGACCTGCGCCTGCTACAATTTCTGCTTCTCGTTCATGGTTTTTAGCGTTTAATACATCGTGTCGAATACCTTTTTTCTTTAATAAGTCTGAAATATATTCGCTCGTTTCAACTGCTACTGTACCTAATAGTACCGGTTGACCCTGTTTGTGCTTTTCAATGACATCTTCAACGACTGCATCGAATTTACCTTTTTGACTAATATAAATTAAATCCGGTTTATCTTGACGTTGTACAGGTTTATTGGTAGGAATTTGTGTTACCGTCATATTATAAATATTGCGGAACTCTTCTTCTTCCGTCTTAGCCGTACCTGTCATACCAGATAGTTTATTGTACATTCTGAAGTAGTTTTGGAATGTAATTGAGGCCATGGTTTTGGATTCGTTTTGAATCGTCACACCTTCTTTAGCTTCAATGGCTTGGTGCAGACCTTCTGAGAAACGTCGACCAGGCATTGTACGTCCAGTAAATTGATCGACGATTAATACTTCGCCGTTATTTACCATGTAATCTACGTCTTTTTGCAGTGTCACATGTGCGCGCAATGCTGTATTGATATGACTAATGATTTCTACGTTTTTAACATCATAGAGGTTATCGATTTTGAACATACGCTCTGCTTTATCGATACCTTGTTCTGTTAATTGAACTGCCTTTGTTTTTTCGTCATAATTATAATCATCTTCATTTTTTAACATCTTAGCGAAAACGTTAGCTTGTGTATATAATGAAGTAGATTTTTCCGCTTCACCAGAAATAATCAATGGCGTACGTGCTTCATCGATTAAGATTGAGTCTACCTCATCAATGATGGCATAGTTTAAAGGTTTCATTACACGCTCTTCAGCATAATTCACCATGTTATCACGTAAATAATCGAAACCAAGTTCATTGTTGGTACTATAAGTGATATCACTTGCATAAGCGTCACGTTTTTCTTCGGTAGACTTACTATTTAAGTTCAAACCAACCGTCAAACCAAGGAACTCATACAATTCCGCCATTTCTTGACTTTGACTACTTGCTAAATATTCATTGACAGTAATAACGTGTACCCCACGACCTGTTAACGCATTGAGGTAGGTTGGCATCGTTGCTGTTAAAGTTTTACCTTCACCGGTTCTCATTTCAGAGATATCACCATTATGAATCGCGATACCACCCATAACTTGAACTTTATATGGACTCATATTAAAGACACGCTTTGCACCTTCTCTTACTAATGCAAATGCTTCCGGTAGAATTTCGTCTAATATTTTATTTTGTTTCTTAATGTCCTCTTCATCACGCAATCTTTCTTGATATGATTGCGTTTTTTGTTTAATTTCATCGTCTGTTAATATCGATATATCCTCTTCTAATGCAAGGACTTTATCGGCTAATTTGCCAAGGCGTTTTATTTCTTTTTTATTGCCATCTGCAATTTTTGATAAAAAACCCATTTTGTTCGCTCCTTTAGCTTAATAACTCTTAGCTTACAACAATTTATGATATCATTTATAAGCCTAAATTTACACTTATAGACCTCTCTATTTCCTACTTTATTAACATATATGTGTCAATTCATTAATATCATTGTATTGCCTTAATTAAATACTACCCATTGATATAACTTTGCATGTACTATTATATTTCACTTTCAAATTATTTCATAGTAACATAACAAAAATTGGACGTCCACGATTTAACATAATCATGAACGCCCTGCGTACAAATCATTTATAGAAAGTACAAAGATTAATCAGTAGTTTCAATCAATCCATATTTCCCATCTTTTCGTTTGTATACGATGCTAGTTCCATCAGTTTCACGATCTGTGAAAATAAAGAAATCATGCCCTAAAAGATCCATTTGTAATACTGCCTCTTCTGAATCCATAGGTTTCAAACTGAAGTTCTTTGCACGGATAATTTCGATATCACCGTCACCATCATTTTCAATTGGCTCGGCTTCTAATTGTTCAGCTTCATTTTCTTCTGGCAGTGAAGCGAACACTTCTTGTTCACCGCGATTACGCTTTTTGCGGTTAACACGTGTTTTATATTTTCTTACTTGTCTTTCAAGTTTATTATTGATTAAATCAATGCCAGCGTATAAATCATCGTGGCGTTCTTCAGCTCTCAAAGTAACATTTTTCAATGGAATAGTTACTTCAATCTTAGTAGCTGAATTTTGATATGTTTTTACTTTAACGTGTGCAGTTGCGTTTGGCACATCGTTAAAATAGCGTTCTAATTTACCAATTTTCTCCTCAATATAGTTGCGAATCGCATCAGTAATAGTGAGGTTCTCTCCGTGAATTTCAAATCTAATCATAGTAATCGACTCCTTTAAAACCTCTATATTGGTAATATTGCTTACTCATATAATACCACGTTTATGCTACCGTGCAAACGTAAACACATCGAATTTTCTGATTTTTCTAATAAAAAGTTTTTCCGCAGCTTGATGCACCGTTAATCCAGTCGTATAAATATCATCTACCAACAATACTTGTGCATGAGTTAAATCAATATCGTCTATGACATGGAATGGATTACGCGCATTAATTCGATTACTTTTTGGCAAATTCGCCTGTTTCTCTCTATAATCCATCGTAAGCACTGCTTTATATTGTATACGCATTTGTGACAGTACCATCCTAATAGGATTAAAGGTTCTTTGATAATCGCGTTCCTTGGGTGATGGTATCGGTATAATTAAATCATAGTGTTGCTTTGGTAAGTTCATCATTGATGCGAATTGTTCACACAAGGCAACATCTTTATCAAATTTATATCGCTTTATCAAATCCTTCATTACGCCATCATATTGAAATTGACAATATAATTGATCCATTAACGTATAATTGCTTTCTAAGTATTTACAGTCTAAACATGTCTGTTCTTCTGTACTTAAATACTTTAAACATCTCGAACAACGCTTTATATTATCTTTTATTTTCACTTTAACCCAAAGTTTTGTGCATTGTTTACAAAATAGTGTAGCTGGTTTGAACAATGTAACTGCATTTAATGGTTCGGTAAAGTAACCTCTACAATGGAGGCATTTAATCATGAATCCACCCCTTTTTACGTGCGAGTTTATTCATCTGCACAATTGTGCTTCGTGCTTTAATCATCTTAAATGTAATACCTTGATGACAGAACATGACTAAACCAGTTGGTGATGCCATTTTTCTACCAACCCGCCCAGCTATTTGTATTAATGCACTACTTGAAAATTTATGACTGTCTACAACAATTACATCTAAGTTAGCCATCGTGAATCCACGCTCTAAAATTGTCGTTGTAAATACAACACGATATTGTCCGCTTCTTAATGCCTCAACTTTATCCAACCGATATGGATCTTGACTATGTACAGTCGTAAGCGTTTCAATATCTTTGTGATAAATTTGATACATATATTCCATTATTTCAATATTATGAAAGAATACAAGTGTATACCGTTTAGCTTGTATTTGTTGGGTTAATAAACTTAAAAACTTAAATTGCTTTTTATGAGGGATAATTCGAAAGTATTTAAAAATAGGTACTGGCAAGGGGGATTGGTGAAATCTCGCTGGCAATCTAATGATGTGTGATTTATCAAATTGTTTGATTAACCATGGTGTTGGTGTAGCAGTCATATAAACTGCACTACCATCTTCATTTTGAGCAGCAGTAATGACTGACATCAGTGTAGGGTCCATTGATAATGGAAATGCATCAACCTCATCCACAACAATAAAGTCGAAATGACCTTTAAAGCGCATTAATTGATGCACAGTAGCAATAACAAAATGTCCATCGTATTTTTGCCTTTGTCCTTGATACAACACATCGATTTGTTCATCGTGAAAGGCCTCTCGTATTCTGATTTGCAGTTCAATTATCACATCGACACGTGGAGATACGATAGCTACATTTAAACCTTGTTTTCTTGCTTGATGAATCGCCTCAAATATCATTTCAGTTTTACCAGCACCTGTGACAGCATATAGTAATAGCGCTTGACGTTTCATTAATGCCGTCACAATTGCAGCAGAGGCATAATGTTGTTGGGGAGATAACTTGAAAGGTAAATCATAAGCTGCTTCACTCTTTTTATGCCCTGTTACAGTGATATAAACTTGATGATGACTATCCATTTTTCCAAGAGAAATACAGTTTCGACAATAAACAATTGCTTTATTTAGACAATCCGACCGATACGTATAAAAGTGTTGCTGAACTGTTGTTTCACATTGTTTACAATGCCACTGACCTCCAATGTCACATACACCTGTAGTTACTTCATGAATCGTTTCTGTCGTTAATAACTTGCGATCTGTTACTAACCTTCCATAATAATGTATATTAAATCTACCTCCTTTAATTAAAAAAAGACATCACATTACCGAAGCATGTCATGTCTTTATCTCTATATGTTCTTAATCTAAGCGAATATTTCTACCAACGTACCCTACTGCTATGCCACCAGAACCTAAATGTGCAGCGACAACAGGTCCAAAATATGATTTGTGAATTTTATGTTGTGGGAATGTCTTTTGCACTTCATTGTACAACCACTCACCATCTTCTTCGATGTCACCCACGACAACATGTAAGGTCACTTCATCAAAGCCTTGAATATGTTCATTTACTTTTTCAATAATTTTTTTCAATGCACGCTTTTTAGTTCTTACCTTTTCATCTGGAACAATTAAACCGTCATCGAATTTTAGAACAGGCTTCATTTTTAACATTGTACCAATCCATGCTTGCGCACCTGTAATTCGTCCACTCTTTTGTAAATTTTTCAGATCATCTACCATCAGAATGGCACCCGTAACATCAATCATGCGATTTAATTCTTCGAGAATCTGATCAGGTTGATTTCCCTGTTCAACCATTTCGATAGCACGCAAGACGTAACTGCCTTCAATCATAGCTGCTAACTTCGAATCAAAGGTATGTACGTTGATGCCTTCAATCATTTCACCAGCTTGTGTAGCAGTTTGATAACAACCACTAATACCAGATGATAAGAAGATACAGATGACGTCGGTATACCCTTCTCCACGTAATGCTTCAAAATGCTCTATAAAAGTACCAATAGCAGGTTGACTTGTTGTTGGTATAGTTTTAGATGTCTTCATCTTGTCATAAAATTCTAATCTAGAAATAGATTCATTTTCAACGAAATTTTCCCCAGTATCAAACGTAACACTTAAAGGGGCAACTCTTATATTATATTTATCAATTAATGTTTGTGATAGATAGCTTGTAGAATCTGTCAAAACAGCAATCTTCATCATAATCCTCCTTCATTATACTCACAACAATAATACATTATTTTTAGTTAAAAGAAAATTTATTTTTAAACATTTAATACAGGCTTCATTTCAGTGTATACTATATATAAATTGACTAACACGTATAATAAATAACATATATAATTTACGTCGTTTTTATTGGAGGGCAAAATATTGGGAGAATCAATTATTACAATTAAACGTGCACATACAATAGAGAATGTAATTAACAAATCACGTTTTATTGCACATATTCAACCTGTTGCTTCCGAACAAGAAGCAAAGGACTTTATTGAACATATCAAGAAAGAACATAAAGAAGCGACACACAACTGTTCAGCTTATACCGTTGGTGATCAGATGAATATACAAAAGGCCAACGATGACGGTGAACCAAGTGGTACAGCAGGTGTACCAATGTTAGAAATCTTAAAAAAATTAGACATACACAATGCCTGTGTTGTGGTTACACGCTATTTTGGTGGTATAAAACTCGGTGGTGGCGGTTTAATCCGCGCATATAGTGGTGCCGTTAGAGATGTGATTTATGATGTAGGACGTGTACAATTAAGGCCAGCCATCCCAACTACGGTCAGTATTGGTTACGATTTAACTGGTAAATTTGAGTATGAACTTGAAACGACTCCCTTCTTCTTGAGAGATACTGTCTATACAGACAAGGTGAGTTATCAAATCGATGTAGTAGCTACCGATTATGATGACTTTATCGCCTTTTTAAACCGCAATACATCTGGTAATTATGATTTAACACAGGATGATATCGTACTTTTACCATTTGATATCGAAACTGCGTAGCCTCAATACTTTACTAGACATACAATCAACATCAGCAAATTCGTCTATTTGTATACAAATAGACGAATTTTAATATTTATATTGTCCTTCGTCATGTAGTCTATTAAAGAGAAAACATTTCAAAGAGTAGCGTCATATGGCATTGCTCGTTTTCAACCAGTCTTATAGTTATATTAGCTCGATTACAAACACTTAATAATTTATTTCTTATTAAATACTCAAAGATATTCATTCTATTTTAACTTACTACAATGCTAAAAATAAGACCTATTCGACTTAGCCGAATAGGTCTTATTTGATCAGCAATTAATCATGCTTTTCCTTATTTTCTATTAATTTCAATAATGGTCTATAATCATCGTCTATCAATCCCGTAAACTCTACAATTAATTCTATTGTTATCAGTATCAAGATTAACATCATCAAGACACCCCATGGTTGAGATAGATACAAGATGATACTCGACAAACTGAACAATAATGCTATCGAATAAATTAACATGACAGTTTGTCGATGCGTGTATCCTAAATTCAATAATTTGTGATGTAAGTGCGATTTATCAGCTTGCATAATATGTTGACCCTTTTTCACACGTCTAATCATCGCAAATAATGTATCGATAAATGGTACTGCTAATATAACAATTGGGAAGAATAGCGATACAAATGTAATATTTTTAAAACCAAGTAGTGACAAGAACCCAACTATAAATCCAATTAACAAGGCACCACTATCTCCTAAGAATATTTTTGCAGGATGGAAATTAAAACATAAAAATCCGAGCAGTGAACCAATTAAGACACTACAAATCATAATAATAAAAACATTTGCCTGCAAAATTGCTATAAAACCTATTGTAATTAATGCAATCATCGAAACACCTGATGCCAAACCATCAAGACCATCAATTAAATTAATCGCATTTGTAATTGCGACTATCCAAATCACCGTAATTGGAATAGCTAAGATTCCGAAATGAATGGTCGGACCAATTGGCAATGAAATAAAATCAATTGTCACACCATAATATACTACTACTAATGCTGCAATAATTTGACCTAACAATTTCAATACCGGCTTCAAATCGTAGATGTCGTCTATCAATCCTACTAAATACATTAACACTGCACCAATAACCAAAGGTTTAACTTCCGTTTCAATTGGGTGCCCTAACCATATTCCTAATAAAAAAGATAACAAGATTGTAGTTCCGCCAAGAACAGAAACAGGTTTTGTATGAATCTTTCTGAAATTAGGTTTATCTACAATACCTAATTTATGGGACACCTTTATGATAATTGGTGTGAGTATTAAACTGACAATCATTGAAAAAATGATTAATAATAACGTATACATCAGTTCACCTTCAATAAAATAATTCAAAATTATTTAGATTTAAATTTTAGTAAATGAGTTATTCTTTATAATAATAAATTCACTAGTTCATTATGTATTCAACGTATAATATATTTATAACAGCATAATGTATTGAGCAAATTATATTCTCTATAAATCACTTAACTCTATCATACATGATTCGCTTTTACATATACAAATGGTAATGAGATAATGACTACTAAATGTACAAAATAGTTAATATTTTTATATAATAAGCGAATTATTATTTAGTTATTTCCTCAAACAAATATTTTAACATGAAATTATAGTGATTGTTATAACTTTCTGTTTACATATTGATGACAAAATGTAAGTTTTCACTTACAATAACTAAGGGTTATTCAAAAGGAGCGTAAAATAAAATGTTCGAAGCAATTATTTACAATATTTCAGTTATTGTAGCAGGAATCTATTTGTTCCATCGATTACAATATTCCGAAAATCGAAACATGGTGTTTTCTAAAGAATATGTAACTGTATTAATGACAATTGTTGCATTATTATTATCGGCCTATCCAGTAACGATCTTTAATGAATATTCGTTGTACTTAACATTTGTTCCTATTTTATTTCTAGGACGCTTTACGAACACTTTCTACACTGTGTTATCAGCAATTATTGTGGCATTGATTAATGTCTTATTAGGCAATGATACGGTGATAGCTGCAGTTATACTTGTAGTCATAGCTATTATTGTAGGCGCAGTTGGTCCATTTTTAAAGCAAAATGATATTATATCCATTCAAATTTTGAATGCGATTGCTTTAATTATTTTTGCAATATTGTCGTTAATAAGTCCATATTATGAATTTAAAGAAGTGCTTTATCTTATTCCGCTATCTTATGTGTTATCAATTGCCTCTTCATTTACTTTTGTAGATATGTGGCATTTCTTCTCGTTAGTTAATCGCTATGAGAATGAAGATAAGCTAGATTACTTAACTGGCTTAGGCAATGTAAAGGAATTTGATAGACATTTAAACGAAGTGACACGTATTGCCGAAACAAATAACGAAAGCCTAGGATTATTGTTAATCGATATTGATGGCTTTAAAGATGTTAATGATACTTATTCACATCAATCTGGTGATGCTGTCCTTAGACAAATAGCACAGCTATTGAAAAACTATGTCCCTCAACAATTTAATATTTTTCGTAATGGTGGCGAAGAATTTTCAATTGTCTTAAACGACTATACTTTGGATCAATGTGTAAAGTTAGGTGAAAGTATACGTGCAGGCGTAGAACAATCCACATTCCATTTACCAAATAAAGAAGTTATTAAATTGTCTGTCTCAATTGGTGTTGGTTATTTAACACAAGAAGATTATAAGTCACAACGAAAGGTCTTTAAAGTTGCAGACGATATGTTACACATGGCTAAGAATGAAGGCAGAAATCAAGTCATGTTTAATCCTATTGTAAAACTTTAATACAACCTATTTAATCATGTAGTACTGTTCGTACTATTCAAATTTAATTGCAACAAGTCTTATTACTTTTATTCAATAACATTAGGACACATCTATATAAGATGATTACTGACGTATTAAACGCAGTAATCATCTTTTTTATTGCGCGTCGTTGATTTTATAATATGATATAAGACACAGTTGTCATCATTTTAAAAATAGCCAGCTAATAAAAGACACTAACATTATTACTTAAAATAGAGCATCACCTATTTTAGTAACATTACAGCAAATAGTTTACGGCGATTGCACAATTATTTATATTTTAGCCTATTTATTACGTTATTAATTAATAAGAAATATTAAAAAATGATGACGGAATAATCATTGCTATTGAAAGTTCTAATTGTACACTGTAAACTTTCAATTGTTCTATAAACTACAATTATGGGGGTGAATCATCTATGTCAGAGTCGATTACAATCATTGATGAAGATAAAGTCATCGATGTCGTACTCATAGCTGGGAGAATATTATTGGAGAGTGGCGCTGAAACTTATCGCGTAGAAGATACGATGAATCGTATTGCTGCAAGTTATGGATTAGATGATACATATAGTTTTGTCACTTCCACAGCTATTATATTTTCACTAAACAATCGTACTAATACGCGACTCATACGTATTCGTGAGCGTACGACGGATTTGGAGAAAATTGCATTAACCAATAGTCTCTCACGTAAAATTGCTAGCAAACAACTGGATATCGATGAAGCAAAGTCAGAACTCATTCACTTACACCATGCTTCGTTACAATTTTCATCTATAACAAAATTCTTTGCTGCAGCAATTGCTTGTGGATTCTTTCTCTTTATGTTTGGAGGCGTTATGCATGACTTTATTTATGCAATATTGGCAGGAGCCGGTGCTTTCTTGACCTTTGACTTCGTGCAACGCTTTATTCAAATCAAGTTCTTTTCAGAATTTATTAGTGCCGCAGTAGTTATAACAATTGCAGCATTTTTTACACATATAGGATGGGCACAAAACCAAGATATTATCACTATTGCTGGTGTTATGCCATTAGTACCAGGAATATTAATTACGAATGCCATTCGTGACTTAATGGCTGGTGAGTTACTTGCCGGGATGTCTCGTGGTGTCGAAGCTGCCCTCACATCTTTTGCAATTGGTGCAGGCGTTGCAATTGTCCTATTACTATTTTAAGAAAGGAGCAGTAAAATGGTCTTGATATATTATCTTCTCCAATTTGTTATTAGTTATTTAGCTACAATGCTTTTTTCTATTATCTTTAATGCACCACGACGCTTATTGTTAGCATGTGGTTTTGTTGGCGCTATGGGATGGTTTATTTACAAATTAACGGTTGATTTAGATTTAGGTAAAGTTATGGCATCATTTTTAGGTAGCTTTATCTTAGCCTTAATGAGTCATGTGATGAGTCGACGTTATAAGAGACCTGTCATTATCTTTATTGTTCCAGGTATCATCCCACTTGTGCCTGGTGGATTAGCATATGAAGCGACACGCTTTTTAGTCAGTAATCAATACACACACGCAGTTAACACATTCCTAGAAGTGACATTAATTTCAGGTGCCATTGCCTTTGGAATATTATGTGCTGAAATAATTTATTATCTCTATACACGCATCAAACAATATTTTGGTAAAATGAATGGTAAGATATATAAAAAATCTTATAATATGAACAACAGAGCTTAAGAGGTGTTAACTATGAAAAAAGATATAATCGATCGTTTAACAAAATACGTCATTATTGATACACAATCTGATCCTGAATCAAATACAACACCATCTACTGAAAAGCAGTGGAATCTATTAAATTTATTACAACAAGAGTTAACAGATTTAGGTTTAGAAACTGAATTAGATGACAATGGTTATTTATTTGCAACCTTAGCAAGTAATGTTGAAGCGGATTTACCGACCGTAGGCTTTTTGGCACATGTTGATACGTCACCAGATTTTAATGCTACAAATGTAAATCCACAAATAATCGAAAATTATGATGGCAATACTATTAAATTGGGCGATACAACACGTGAATTATCACAAGATGTCTTCCCTGGCTTAAAGCAAGTCGAAGGACATACATTGATGATAACTGACGGTACATCTTTATTAGGTGCAGATGATAAAGCTGGTGTTGTGGAAATTATGGAAGCAGTAAAATACCTTACTGAACATCCAGAAATCAAACACGGTGATATTCGTATCGCCTTTACTCCTGATGAAGAAATCGGTAAGGGACCTCACGCATTTGATGTGGAACGTTTCAATGCTGATTTCGCTTATACGATGGATGGTAGTGAGTATGGAGAATTACAATATGAAAGTTTTAATGCTGCAGAAGCGAAGATTACATGTCATGGTGTGAACGTACACCCTGGTTCTGCCAAAAACACTCTTATTAATGCTATATTACTCGGCCAACAATTCAATGCCTTATTACCACAACAAGAAGTCCCTGAACGTACAGAAGGTTATGAAGGATTTTATCATTTGATGAAATTTAATGGTGATGTAGAGAAAACAACGTTACAATATATTATTCGCGATCATGATCGCGAACAATTTGAATTACGTAAAAAACGTTTGATCGAAATTAAAGAAGATATCAACACACATTATCAAGATGATCCAATCGAAATAGAAATCAATGATCAATATTATAATATGGGTGAAAAAATTGCCGAAAACCCACACGTTATTGATATCCCAAAACGTGTTTTCGCAAATCTTGGTATCGAGCCTAATACAGAACCTATACGTGGCGGTACAGATGGATCACAACTCTCGTATATGGGCTTACCAACACCTAATATTTTTACTGGTTGTGCTAACTTCCATGGCCCATATGAATATGCCTCAATTGATGTTATGGAAAAGGCAATCGATGTAATAATTGGTATTGTACAAGAAGTCGTTAACACATACGAACAATAATTTATCTAGGAGTATTCAGGTCAATCGTTAGGTTATTATGATTATCACTTGTCACATTCGATAGAGAAAACAAAGAATGTAGCTAGTCGTAAAAGATTATGGACAGAAAAATCGATGATTTTTACATTTTCACAGTAAAAATCATCGATTTTATTTTTTAGTCTGAAAGACTAAAGTCCCGGATCCATATACTATTTATTAATAATATGCTGAATTAATCGCATTCTACGAACATAACATAAACTTTATTCTAATTTATTTTGTCGAATCAAAATCTGTTTTTAATAGCTTAATAGCTTGAACAGCATAATGTCTGATTTGAATTCCCATTTTAAAATCAGTAAAATACTTTGGCATTTGAATAAACGTATTAAACATAGATGTAACACCCATTGATTCAAATAAATCAAACTTATCGTCAGTCGCACATATCGCAATTGATGGTTTATGATGCTTCGTCGCTAATTCCGCAATACGAATCGTCGTCGTTTCTAATAAACGGTCTTCTTCACTTACACCCTCGCCAAATATTACTAAATCAGCTTGTGCTATCAGCGATTCCAAGTGCGTAATTTGGTCAACCAACTCATGACTAGTCATAATCTCAGCATCATATAAAGCATGAAGTACAGCTGCAATACCACCACCTGCACCACCTTTAGCAATTGGACCAAGCGCGAGTTTCATTTCACTTTTAAATATTTCACTTAAATACCAAATCAAGTTATCAATTTCTGCCGCATCGTTTCGCTCAAGACCTAATTGCTCGTGAAGTTGAATAATTTCACTTTCCTTACCATACAATTTACTGTCAAAATCTGACATCAATTGTAACCTGACATCTTTAAGTTGTGGATGTAACCCAGAAGCGTCTATTTTTCGAATATATTTCAATACACGCGTTCCTTCAGTGACATCGACTTCATTTGCTTCATCATCGTAAAACTTCATACCTAATGCTTGCAACATACCCGCACCACCATCAAAACTATCAATACCACCTAATGAAATAATGATATGTTTAGCATGATTTTCCAAAGCATCTACGATGAGCTCTCCTAAACCATAACTCGTACGTTGATTGATTGGTTTAGTCCCTTTTAAAAATAAATTCCCTTCAATGACAGTTACATCATTATCCGTAATACCATAAACAGCTTCTACTTTATTCATATCTGCATCATGTGTCATAATTCTGTATTTCGTTCCCGATTGCCATAAAAATACAGAATCCATTAACTCATGACGACCATTAAATAATGGTACTTGAACGATATCTGCACGTTCAATCTGGCTCGCTACCGCTTCTTCCACATATCTATTCGCTTGGTAACTTGAAATAATACCATTAAATTCATCCATCGCCACTAATACTTTCATCTTGTCACCTCAAAATATTTATATTAACAACAATTACTATATACTAATTTAAGCATTATTTATTTCAATACATAGTACAATTCAAAAATAGTTAGTGAGTCACAAACGACTTAATGTCGTCACTACATGCTGATTTTATACACATGTGGCACGCTTCCCACTCACGAAATGATATAGCTACAAAATTTAAGTGCTATAATTTGGCGCACTATCATATCGCAAGCTATAATTTCCCATTCATTTTTACATTATACATGTCATTATCATTTTTTTCACATTAAAAGATAAAATAAGCGCTTGTGATAGGTTTCCATATTAGAAACATACTACAAGCGCTTGTGCTAATTTTTAAGTTTATTATTCTTCAGCATTTGCTAAAGAACTTACATTGATATTTTCGTGATCTGCATTCCAAACCGCTTGTCCCTTCACAAAGTAAAATGCTTGTGGCGATTCGTGCTTTACATTTGTCTTCTCTTCAATATAGTTAGATAATTCACGTTCTTGTTGAACGACTAAATAGTATCCATCCATATCTCGTTCATATAAAAATTTGTTAAATTGATCAAATGCATCTGCTGAAATAGGACAAGTTTCACTATGTTTCAGTACAAATACATAACTATTTTCTTCAATAACTTGTTCAAACTGGTCAATCGAACTCAGCTTTATAGCCATTCTATTCACCTCTAAAAATATTTAACACACAATAAGTTCCAAATTGTGTGAAAGTGCCACGATATTAACATATCATCGTTTCCAATTATACACAATTACCTTTTTGTTGTTAACCGTTTATTTAAATTCTTATAACTAATCAAAAATATTATCTCGTTTTAACTATCTTTAATTTTTTTATACTTCTTGTTAAACGCTTTATCATAACGTTCTAGGTCTTTCCCCTCTTTAGGTAATGCATCGATATCCATTTTCTCTATTTTTTCACTTATTTCTATCGTTTCTTCTCTTGTTTCATAATAATTTTGTAAACTATAGTACATTTCTATTGCATTTTTACGCGCATCATTGACGTAGCCACTAGTGATTTCTGTTTTATTTAAATCTCTAATTTCCTTAGTAATCAGCGGCATAATATCATCGTTAATTAATTTTTTTACCTTTTGAGGATCCGAAGAATCAAAACCATCATCTACAGTTGATTTTAATGCTTTATTATTTTCTTCTAATTTTTCCTCAAAATATTTCACATCTGATGTTTCGCCAGCTTTTTTAGCTTTTTTCATATTTGCCTCAACCTGCGAACGATTCTTCTCAAATAATTTCGTATAATCTAATATGTCTTCATTAGCCTTTATAGATTGATTATATAAATCGACAAACTTTTTTGTTTGATTTAGTGCTTTTTTCTTATCTTGAACAACCTCTAGGTATTCAGATTTAAGCGCTTTGGTTTCAGCAGATTTAGCAGGTAAATGTTTCGCTGCCTTTTCATATGCATCCATTTTAGGAATAACCTTACTATTTATTTTATTTTGTAAATCATTAAACTCTTGCTTATTCTTATCAGTGGTGTCTGTTTTACTTAAATCATCCAAACGTTTAAGTTGGATACTGTCCATTGCTTCTTCTACATTCTTCCCTTTATTTTTAACATCATTCAATGATTTGTTAAAATCTCTAAATTCAGAAGACCATTTATGACTACATGACGTTAATATGATTGATATACTAAGTAATAAAACGATGCAAAGTATTCTTTTCATTTCTGCACTCCTTATTATTCCGTATTATACAGAAACTTATTTAACTTGAAAATGATATGTGATATATTATTTCAGAATTTACAGTTTAACAAGAATAAAATCAGAATAAAAGGAGCGCTCAACTTAATGTATTCTCAAGTACAAAATTTTATCATTGAGGATAAAAACATTGATTTTGCACAGCAGTATGAAACGCTTAGTACAACTTTATTTAACCTTTTAGATACGCCCGTAAAATCAACGCACCATATTGGTGGTACGAAACATTTTAATTATCCTACCGAACCTATCTTAGACATTCTTGTAGGAGTAGATAATTTACATGACATAACATCTTTAGATGAAAAACGACTGAATTATGCTGGCTTCTATCGTTTACATCATCCATATAAAAAGAAAGTGGTCATGGCTCAATTTAATAACCTTATTGATTTAAAGCAAATCGCCCGTCTACATATTATCCAAAAGGATTCTACGCTATATAATGATTACTTATTAAGTACAAAGTATTTGGAAAATAATCCATCAGCAGCGCAAACTTTTGGAAATGCTAAACAAAATATTGCTCAACATGCACCTACAATTCGTGCATATGAGAATCAAAAGCAACAGTTATTCTCTAAATTATTAAAGCAAATACATACAGATTAATTTGAATCGCTTTTTACGTTCACTTTTCATACAGACATGGTATAATCAACTCAAATTTTAATAGATGTATAAGTTTTGTGATTAACTAGCATACTATTTAGCAAATACCCACAAATATTGCTATAATGTATAAATGAATTCACTAGGAAAGGACGTACAATACATTGCATAAAGATGACATCTTAAAGGAATTAGAAGCAATTGTACCTAAAGATATAATAAAGATTGATGAACCTTTAAAGCGCTATACATATACAGAAACTGGTGGTCAAGCAGATTACTACTTATCACCAACCACACATCAACAAGTGCAAGCGATTGTGCACTTTGCTTATTCCAATGATATTCCTGTTACTTATTTAGGTAATGGATCAAATATTATTATTCGTGAAGGCGGCATAAGAGGTATTGTTATCAGCTTACTTTCACTCGATTATATTGAAGTTTCAGATGATGCTATTATTTCTGGAAGTGGTGCTGCAATCATTGATGTTTCACGCACTGCAAGAGATTATAGTTTAACTGGTTTAGAGTTTGCATGTGGCATTCCGGGTTCTATTGGTGGTGCTGTATTTATGAATGCGGGCGCCTATGGAGGCGAAGTAAAGGATTGTATTGATTATGCTCTTTGTGTAAACGAAAAGGGAGAATTAATCACCTTAACTAAGCATGAATTAGAATTAGATTATCGAAATAGTATTGTTCAGAAACAACACCTTGTAGTTTTGGAAGCTGCTTTTACACTAGAACCAGGTCATAAAGAAGACATTCAATCGAAGATGGATGATTTAACTGAACGCCGAGAAACAAAACAACCATTAGAATATCCTTCATGTGGTAGTGTATTCCAACGCCCACCTGGACACTTTGCAGGAAAACTAATACAAGATTCAGACTTACAAGGTCATCGCATTGGTGGAGTTGAGGTTTCAACAAAGCATGCTGGCTTTATGGTTAATGTTGATAAAGGTACAGCCACAGACTACGAAGATTTAATACATTATGTACAAAAGGTCGTTAAAGAAAAATTCGATGTGGAGTTACATCCAGAAGTACGAATTATCGGAGAGCATCCGCAAGACTAGTTAGGAGACAGATACAATGGTTAATATTTATGGTCCAACGGTAGATAGCGAAGGCAGATGCACACATTATCAAACGCCTTTAGACATTATTTCAATTAAATTTAAATGTTGCGATAAATACTATCCATGCTATAAATGCCATAACGAAAGCGAATCACATCCTATAAAGCGATGGGGATCAGACGAATTTAATGAACGTGCAATTTTGTGTGGTGTTTGTAAACACGAAATGACAATTAACGAATATATGATGATTGAGGCTTGTACAGAATGTAATGCGCATTTTAACAACCGTTGTAAATATCACTATCATCTTTACTTTGCTATTTAATGCATAATAAAAACCAGACCTTTTCAAATCCCGGAAAGGTCTGGTTTCTTAATATGAATATTTCATTCTTCTTAATTATTTATGAAGGCATTTGTGACTTAACATAATCCACAAAAGTTTGGATATCACCCTTTTGTAGTTCTTTTATTGGCATTGGTCCCACATTAAAGACAAATTGAATACTATCGTCGTGTGCTTCAATCTGTTCAATTTCATTATAAGCAATACTTCTATAATAAAATTCACCATTCATATCTACATTTAAAATCAATCGCTCATTTGTCGCAATAAAGGCACCTTCGAATTCTGAAGTACCATGCATATTATACTCAATCGTCCCTAATACAGTAGGACCTTGCTCTTCTGTTGGATATAAATCATTAGGATTCACTTTATCTAATATCATCATTGCACCTCTGTTCTAATGTAATTACTCAGTTTCCTTTTAACATTAAACCTAGAAACGTCACCTTAATTTAGTGTTTATAAACCATTTACCCTTTCCATTTCTAAAATAACACAATTCTACTTTAATCCAAGGTTATTTAAAAGACACTATATTTACGTATGTTTGTTGCAAAATACCTAATTAAACATTGTCATTCTTATGTCTAGATTCAGATGATCTTATCAATAATACAAAGTACAGTAACGAATCTAGAACATAAATACCTAGCATTAAACCCAGTAAAGATTTTTGATGAGCTTGTTATTGTTATCGATACTCAGTATTGTTATTGCTCGCTTACCTAGGGGGATGGCTCAATCCTTGATGTCGACACTCACCCTACTCACTCAAGTGTCTCGCAAACAATACGAAGTTCTTATATATAATTACTACAAAAATAATGACTATGATTTTAAAAGAGGTTTCAAATTAGACGAATGTGATGATTGTTCAGGGTGTCCACACCCCAACCGATATAGCAAACATAATTCGGAGACTAATAAAAAAGTTTTGAGGAATTATAATTGGGAATCTTTCAAAACTAAAATAAATCAACAGCTTTCAGAACCAGAAATACAAAGATTCTACAATCAAAATAAAATTGAGATAGAAGCTGTTTTTGTATTATTAAAGGCTATTTGTGGATTTACTCGTATGTCACTTCGAGAAATAACAAGGATAAAACATGAACTCGGATTAGCATTATTAGCTATCAATATAAGTAAAATAATAACACTAAGTGATAATCAATTTGATAATAATAGAAAAATCGATAATTTTTACATTTTCACAGTAAAAATTATCGATTTCATTTTAGTCTGAATACTAATGTTCCAGACTCTTTCATTCTAGGATCTAAATCCCAACCTTTTAGGTCTTATGATTATCTACAATCAAATTCGATACGTATAGAATACATTCAGTTACTTTATTAACAGTACGAATTTCATATCTAGACAATGCATTTAAATCATTTTAACTAACATTTCCCCACTCTAGATGTTAATTATTTTTTGTCTAATGCTTTTTCAACTTCATCCATTTGTTTAATGGCAGTTGTAGTAGAACCACTTGCAAAGTACCATAATTTAGGATCTAGTTCATAGACTTTATTATGTTTTACTGCATCTACATTTTTAATTACATCATTGCCTAAAGCTTGTTTCGCTGTTGATTTACCACCGATTGCTTGTCCGCGGTCCATTGCAAAGATAATTGCTGGATTTTTCTCAGCAATATATTCATTTGTTACATTTTGTCCGTGTGTACTTCCTTTAATATTATCATCAGCAGCGGTGAAGCCCATTGTATTGAAGATTAATGAACCAAAACGATCACCAGCACCATAAGTAGATAATTCACCTTCATTAACTAGTAAGAACATTGCTTTTTCGTCTTTCATGTCTTTCGTTTTATCTTTTACTTCAGCGATTTTATCATCTAATTTTTTATTTAAAGATTTAACTTCGCTTTCTTTATCGTAAATTTTACCAAGTTTTTCAGCATTTTCTTTTAATGAATTAACTTCATTTTTGTTATCTACACCTACATAAACCACTTTTGCATCTGGTGCTGCTTTCTTAAATTCATCTAAGTTTTTCTGATTAGCCGTACGACCAGATATGTATATAACGTCAGGTTTAGCAGCAGCTACTTTATCATAATTAACTTCTTTCAGACTACCAGTATTTAAGTATTTTTCATCTTTAAAATCACTTAAGAAATCTGGTAATGATTTACCACCTTCACCTTTAGGCACAGCTTTAACTTTGTCTGCTAAGCCAAGTTCTTTCATTGTGTCTAAAGTTCCATAGTCAAAAACTACAGCCTTTTTAGGATTCTTCGGTACTTCTACAGTTTCTTTTACCGTTTTAGCATCGCTACCATCTCGTTTTTCGCCACTTGCTTTATAATTATTTTCAATTTTCACTGTATCTTTAGTGTCCTTGCTTTCTGATTTTTTATCATCAGATCCAGATCCACTATTACCACATGCTGCTAATAAAAACATTAAACCTATAACTAAGACTAAAGCATATTTTTTCATGGTGTTTCATTCCTCCAATTTTTGTTTAATACCCAATCTATCCCACGTTTTAAAAGTAACGCTACGTTTGCATCACTCCCTTCAATGTTTAGGACAAAGACATCTTAGATTTAAATGGATTCTACTAAAGACAGTGCTTCTTCCTCTGTAGACTCATCGAAGTAAACACAGATCCGTTGTCCACGTATTTCTTCGATTTTCACATCCATATCATAAAGTTGTCGTAACACATCCGTTTGAATGACTTCGTCCTTATCACTCGCTTTCACTAATTCACCATGTTTTAACGCGATGATGTCATCTGAGTAACAAGATGCAAAATTAATATCATGTATCACAATGACAATGGTCTTATTCAACTTTTTAGCAAGTTGACGTAACGTTTGCATGATTTGAACAGAGTGCTTCATATCGAGGTTGTTTAATGGTTCATCCAACAAGATATAATCTGTATCTTGTGCAATTGTCATTGCGACATATGCACGTTGTCGTTGTCCACCTGAAAGTGTCTTAAGATAACGATGTCTAATTTCCTGTAATTGAAGTAATTCTAATGCATATTCAACTTGATCCTTATCTTCCCTTTTCAAGTGGCCCTTACAATGCGGAAATCTACCAAAGTTAACTAACTGCTCAACAGTAATATTCAACTCTGTATGATTACTTTGCTTTAAAATAGATAGTTTCTTGGCAAGTTCATTACTTTTAAAATCATTAATCGAACGCCCTTCTATCTCTATCTGTCCTTCTTCAAAGTCCATCAATCGTGTAATCGCACCTAATAAAGTACTCTTACCAGCACCATTTGGTCCAATCATCGATGTGAGCTTCCCTTTTTGGATATCAACATTGATATTCTTTAAAATAGGCTTATCTTGAATTGTTTTATTAAGTCCTGACACACGTATCAATTTGCATTCCTCCTTTTAATTAATAAGTAAATAAAGTAACTACCACCAATTAAATCGATAATAATACTTACTTGTGTTGTCGCTTCAAAGAGATTTTCGACTACTGCTTGCGCAATAAATAAACTCAACCAACTAATACAGATTGTTGCCGGTAAAATATATTTATGTTCATACGTTCTCATCATTTCATGTGCTAAGTTGACTGTTAACAAACCAAGAAATGTAATTGGTCCTACAAGTGCTGTTGAAATTGATACAAGAATAGCAACAAGGATTAACAGTAATCGTGTTAATGTTTTATAAGATACACCAAGATTAATGGCTTGATCTCTACCTAATAACAATACGTCTAGATATGGAATTAATAGTACAGTGACAATAATTAAGACAATAAGTATAATGCCACAAAGGATGACAAGCTTACTATTTGATGCGTCAAAATTAGCAAACATCGCACTTTGAACCGCTAAATAGTCCTCTGGATTAATAATTAATTCAAGAAATCCTGTGATACTTTTGAAAAATGTCCCTAAAATCACACCTACTAATAATATAAAATAAACTGAAACGTCTCCAATTTTAAATATACCTTGGAAAAGTAGTAACGAAAATACCACCATGACGACCAAAGTAATTATAAAATTGAGATACAGATTCGTAACTAATACAGATTGCACACCAAAAGCAAAAACTAACAGCACCTTAACAAACATATAAACCGCATCTAACCCCATAATCGAGGGCGTTAACAACCGATTGGTCGTAATGGCTTGAAAGATGACTACTGAAGCAGCAATTGCTCCACCGACAAGTATCATCAAGATTAACTTCCTTAATCTACTTGAGAATTGATATTGAAAAATTTCAAAATCAATGCCTACGATTGAATAAATGACGCCCACAATCACAGTTAAAGCAATAAGTATCAATAATTTATTCTTTGCACTAATTTGCATGTTGGTGTCTTCCTTTCATTAGCAAGATTAAGAATATAACAGTGCCGAATACACCAATCGTTAAACCAATATTGATTTCATACGGATAGACGACAATTCTGCCAATAATATCTGAAAACATCACAAATATTGCTCCTAACATTGCTGTATGTGGAAGTGCATTTTTCAAATGATCCCCTCTAAAGATAGAAACGATATTAGGAACGATAAGTCCCAAAAATGGTAATGTACCAACCGTCACAACAACTAATGCAGTAATAGTCGCAGTAATAAATAAACCGATGTTGATTATTTTTTCATAATTCACACCTAAATTATTACTAAAATCCTTCCCCATGCCTGCAATTGTAAAATGATTTGCAAAGATATATGTAAGTAACAGTAGCGGAATGCTTAAGTATAATATTTCATACCTTCCTGTTGTTATAATTGCAAAATTGCCGTTTAACCAGTTGCCAATACTTTGAACAGCATTTGTTCTAAGCGCAATAAAAGTTGAAAAACTTGATACTATACCACCGAGCATAATACCTAACAACGGAATAAAAATGACATCCTTAAATTGTATAAATTGAACTAATTTAACAAACATAAAAGTACCTAAAATACTAAGTACGACAGCAAAAGATAATTTAATTAAAATATTCTCTTGCGGGAAAAAAATCAATGATATCAAAATTCCTAACTTCGCCCACTCCATTGTTCCTGCAGTTGTAGGAGAAACAAATTTATTTTGCATCATTTGTTGCATAATTAAACCTGCAAGCGCTAACGTACTTCCAGATATTAAAATACTCACTGTCCTAGGTATTCTACTTGAAACAATGATATTCTTTTGCTCATTTGTTAAATGAAAAATATCAGTTATCGAAACTTTGCTGACACCTATAAACAAAGAAAGGATGGTTAAAATAACTAAAACAGTAAACAACACTGTACCTTTAAGTAAAAATTTCATAATGCCTTCCCTAAATCCCTTCTATTTAATTGCTCCCAATTCTTATTGGTTATGATAATCATTATCACTGTATATATAAAAATTTTACCACGTTCCTAGTTAAATTCAATAGCAATCGAAAATTTTACTTATTTGTTAAAATAATTTATAGAGCTAAACATAATAATTTATTATTTTCATTTGATTATATTTAAATTAAGTGGCTAGGTTTATTTATACATTAGTTGTTGCAAGAGTAGATAATAATTGTCACTATCTTTAGCAAGTGAATACAGTAACTCCACACTGTTAAGCGAATACAAAAAATTAGACAACCTATTTCCTGTACAATACAGAATACGTGTAGTCTAATCGAGTGTTTTTATATAGTTTACAATTAAAGGGTTTAGCATCTTTGTATACTGCTTTTTATAGAGTATTTCTCTAGATTATCCTTTATGGTTTTTGCGACAGTGTTTTGGCGGACTCCCGAGGGAACAGGACAAACTGAAGACCATAGGCTGAATCTGTCCTCTAAGAAAGTAAGCCAACAATACGAAGTAATAACTAAAAAAGCTTCACTCTACTTAGAGCGAAGCTTTTTTCTTAATATTTTACTATAACAATAATTATCTTAAACACATCGCCACTTCAATAACAATATGCATCGATAATTACTGATATATTTAATTACTTAGCAAAAAAGATTAATCCTCAAAGATAAAATCTTCATCTGTCAACGCTTCAACATTCAATGCAAGTGTGTAACCATCACCTTTAACAGAGAAGAAATCATGGTTTTTAGTTGATGTATCTAAAGCATTCTCGATAATTGGATTGAACTCTCTTTCTTCAAAGTATGGTTCAAATCCAAGATTTGATAATGCTTTATTACCGTTGTATCGAACATAATTCAATACATCTTCAGATAAACCAATTTCATCATATAGTGAATGTGTATAAGACACTTCATTTTTATATAAATCATCTAATAATTTATACATTTCTTGATCAGCTTGTTGCTTTTCACTTTCTGATAACTCGTTTCTTAAACTTTGTGCATCCATTCCAGTAAACACACCATGTATTGATTCATCAAGTAAGATTTTACGAATAATTTCACCAGACGTTGTCATTCTACCTTGCCCAGCAAGATATAGTGGATAATAGAAACCTGAGTAGAATAAGAATGTTTCTAAGAATACACTTGATACACGTGCAATATATTGATCATAGATTGAAGCTTCTTTGCCCCATAATTTATGGTAGTTTTCGATAATTTTATCTGATTTATATTTTAAATGAGGTTCTTCAATAACCCATTTATCTAATAAGTAGTTTGTTTCGCTTGAGGGAAGTAATGTCGTAAAAATATGAGAATAACTTTTAGCATGAATTTGTTCCATCATTGCCATGAAAGAATATACAGCTTTTTTACGTAAATCTGTTGTATGTAACATGATAAGTGGCATACCATCATCTGCTTGATGTGTATCCAAACCAGTTAAACCAGCTAACGCTTTTTTAAAAGCATTTTTTTCTGCATCTGTTAACGTCTTCCAACTTGCTATATCTTTAGAAACTTTGAATTCCGTTTCTACCCACATTTGTGAAATATTTTGTCGCCAAAACATATTTGTCATGTCTTCTTGAGTATTCCAATTGACTGCTTTCATTTAGATAATGTCTCCTATTCCAGTATAAATTTATTTAAATAGCGATTATTTACAGTGACAACATAAGCACACAAAGTTAACAGCTAAATCGTTAATATATTAAGACCCTCTTACCGCCCTAATATTAAAGTTACGATTCGCTGTTAACGATGGGTTTCTTATTCATTGATGTAAATATTAAACTGTTGTGTTCACTTACGTTAATAATCACTTTCGTCGTGTTTCACTAAAACTAGATCGAGCAACTTGTACATTCTTCAACACTTAATAATTTATTTCTAGTGTAGTATAAAGACTTTAATCCTTTATGATGTGCATAGACATAGAGTCTAGACAATTCACGTGTAGATATTTCTGAATTCACATATAGAATTGTTGAGATACCTTGATCCACATGTGTTTGAATTGTAGAAATTAAATCGATTAATTTCATTTGGTCAGTATTAAATGCTGATTTATAGTACCACATTGTTTCTGGTGATAAGAATGGCATTGGATAAAATGTTTCCGCATTACCATAAGTACGTCTCTCAATTTGATCAACAATTGGCATAACAGAGCTTGTAGCATTTTGTACATAAGAAATACTTTGTGTTGGTGCAATTGCTAAGCGATACGCATGGAATAAACCATGTGTTTCAACTTGTTGTTGCAATGCTTTCCAATCCTCAGGTGTTGGAATTTCTAAACCATCAAACAATTTACGTACTTTCTCGTATTGTGGTGCAAATGTTTGTGACGTATAGAAGTCAAAATATTTTCCATTAGCATAGTCCGACTTTTCGAAACCTACATATGTTTCTTGACGCTCTTTAGCTATTTCCATTGAACGTTCTATTGAATAGTAATTCATCATCATGAAGAAGATATTAGCAAAATCTTTCGCTTCTTCAGATTCATATCCAATTTTGTTTTTAGCTAGATAACCGTGCAAGTTCATAACACCAAGTCCAACTGAATGCAGTTCACTGTTAGCTTTTTTAACACCAGGTGCATTCTGAATATCTGCTTCGTCACTTACCACTGTCAATGCATCCATACCTGTGTGAACAGAATCTTTAAATTTACCTGATTCCATTACATTCACAATATTTAATGAACCTAAGTTACATGAAATATCACGTTTAATTTCATCTTCTGTACCATAGTCATTGATGATTGATGTTTCTTGTAATTGGAAGATTTCCGTACACAAGTTACTCATTTTAATTTGGCCGATATCTGAGTTAGCATGTACTTTATTCGCATTATCCTTAAACATTAAATATGGATAACCTGATTGTAATTGTGTTTGAGCAATCATATTCAACATTTCACGTGCATCTTTTTTCTTCTTATCAATGTTTGGATTAGCTACTAATTCATCATAATAAGCTTCTAAATCAATATCATCCAAAGTTACCCCATACTCTTTATATACTGTATGTGGTGCAAACATGTGGAAATCCTTGCCTTCCTTAGCTAAATCAAAGAACTTTGAAGGTACGATTAAACCAGTAGAAATCGTAGATAAACGTAAATCTTCATCAGCATTAACCTTCTTAGTATCTAAAAACTCTTCAACATCATAGTGGAAGATATTTAAATATACAGCACCAGCGCCTGGGCGTTGTCCTAATTGGTCTGCGTAGCTAAATCCACCTTCTAATGACTTAGCAACTGGAAGTACACCCTTTGCAACACCTTTAATGCCTTTAATCGCTTCACCACGTGCACGTAATTTAGATAAATTAATCGCTACACCGCCACCAATTTTACTTAATTGTTTAGCTGTTGCATCGATAAAGTTAATTGAATTTAAACTATCATCTACTTCTAATAAGAAACATGATACTAATTCACCACGACGAGCACGTCCTGCATTTAAGAATGTAGGTGTCGCCGGTTGGTAACGTTGTTCAATCATAGCTGAGATAAATTGCTTAGCTGTTGCCTTATGACCATTAGCAAGATAAAGTGCAACAATTACAACGTGCTGTTTATAATCTTCTAGATATTGACTCTTGTCATTTGTTTTTAATGCATAATCTTTAAAGAATTTACTAGCTGACATGTAACTTGCAAAATTGAATTCAATTTGCTTAGCAAAATCAGTAATTTCTTGAAGATCTGCTTCTGAATAAACTTCAAAAACATCAAAATAGAAGTCGTTGTCGACGAGGTAGTGTAGGCGTTCTAGCTCACTATCAAAGTAAATTGTCTTGTCTTGGATTTCTTCTAAATATACTGTTAACGCCTCTTGGTCCTTTTCTAAATTGAAAAAACCATTGTCTTTACGCTTGGTAACTTCGTTATTTAATTCAATATGATTGTATTTCTTCTCGTCTATTATCTTCATTAAAATGCCCCACCTTATCTTTAAATTCGCTAATGTCTTCCTTTGTGCCTTGAACTTCAAACTTCATTAATAATGGAACGTTATATTGTTCCGAAATAGCGCGTCCAGCTTTGGCGAAATTTTGTCCCCAATTTCGATTACCACTTGCTGCTACCGCTCTAATCAAATCATGATTAACCTCTAAAAATGCTTGTACAGGTTGTGGAATTTCACCAAAACCAATTGTACCAGTGACCATAATGAACGGTTCATCCAATCTTTCCGTGCAATTATTCTGCGTAATTTCCATCGTATTCTTCAATTCTGCTCTGGTAATAAAGCGTCGCACATTACCGGAAAATGAAAAATAAACAACCTTCATCGGCACACCTACTTTCTATCTTTGATCTATCCATTAAATATGGAAAATCATATTATTCCACTAATCTATTCACCTAATTTCAATCGTGTAATGCCCCATAGAAAATCATATTATTTAAAAACACAATATATAGTGATCATGTCATCTACATATAGTGATGCAAAAATACATTTTTGAAGTATTACTACTATATTTGTCATGATTAAGTGGCTAAACCAGTGTGATTTTACTTGAAATTTGGTTTATTATATATAAAGTGACTTGAAACCGAAACACAATATATAGTGTTTCGGTTCTGTCGTTAATACTATATTATGTGTTTCATTATACATAAGTCCGAAGACGATTAAAAGCCTTTTTATTTTAGGAAACTGTGGACAAATTTTGAAAACGGAATGAAAATGGCACCAATTCAACTTTAAATTGAACTCTTAACTTTAAAAAAATTTTTTTACTAAAATTCCGTTCATTTTATTTGATTTTTCTAAAAGTTATACAAAGCGCTATATACCGTTGTTTTGCACATTGCGCCAATTATGTTGTATAAAATATTCAAAAAATTTGCTTTACTTTTTCTAGAATTTAATTTGAACAAAGTCCAAGATAAAAGGGAACATTTGTTCGTATTTATATGATATTATATTACTTCCCTAATTTCAACCATATATACATGTTTTAAATATTTATGCTAATATAGATACGTCAAATTTTTAAAATTGAGGCGATACTATTGAATCCTAAAGTTAAAGGTATCATCGCTATTTTAATTTCTGCTATTGGCTTTAGCTTTATGTCAGTATTCTTTCGCTTAGCAGGCGATTTACCTGTATTTCAAAAGTCATTAGCCAGAAACTTAGTAGCTATGTTTATACCTCTCTATTTCATATTTAAATACAAGCAACCTCTATTTGGTAAACTAAGTAGTCAGCCATTACTTATCTCTAGATCAACCTTTGGTTTAATTGGTGTATTACTTAATATTTATGCCATTGATCATATGATATTAAGCGACGCAGATACATTGATGAAATTAAATCCATTTTGGACTATTTTACTTAGCTTATTATTCTTAAATGAAAAAGTACGCAACTATCAATTTATAGCTATGATTGTGGCGATCTTCGGTATGCTCTTTGTAGTTAAACCTGAGTTCTCTTCGTCAGTGATTCCTGCTATCGGTGGTTTGTTCTCTGGTATTTTTGCCGCAGCAGCTTATACATGTGTACGCGCTCTAAGTTCTAGAGAAGCACCATATACAATTGTATTTTACTTTTCATTCTTTTCAATCATCGTGTTAATTCCATTCACGATTTTTACATTTGAACCTATGTCGTGGTTACAGTGTCTCTATTTATTAGGCGCCGGATTAGCTGCAGCCATTGGTCAGATTGGTATCACACTTGCCTATAGCTTTGCACCAGCAAAAGACATTTCGATATTCACCTATGCATCCATTGTATTTACTGCATTATTTGGCTTTATTCTCTTTGGAGAGTCACCAGATCTATATGCAATTTTAGGTTATATCATTATTATAGGATCTAGTTACTACATGTTTGAAAAAGCACGCCGACAACCCATTGACATACAGAAATAAATGTTAAAAATATATCTTAAAAGGAGCGATTTATATGGCTGAAGGCCGCAACAAAGATGAATTACAAGATATTACACTATTAGGTAACCAAAATAATCAATATGATTTTGATTACCGCCCAGACGTACTCGAGTCATTCGATAATAAACACCAAGGTAGAGATTATTTCGTTAAATTCAACTGTCCTGAATTTACATCTTTATGTCCGATCACAGGTCAACCTGATTTTGCGACGATTTATATCTCTTATATCCCTAATATTAAAATGGTAGAATCTAAATCATTAAAACTTTACTTATTCAGCTTTAGAAATCATGGAGATTTTCATGAAGACTGTATGAATATAATAATGAATGATCTTATCGAGTTAATGGATCCACATTATATAGAAGTATGGGGCAAATTCACGCCACGTGGTGGGATTTCAATTGATCCATATACCAATTATGGTCGTCCTAATTCTAAATATGAAAAAATGGCAGAGCACAGATTAATGAATCATGACCTCTACCCTGAAAAAATAGACAACCGTTAAACATTTCTTACAATTATAAAGAGCATCATCAGTGACGAAAACATCTGTTTTCGTCACTTTTTTAATAAATAAACAGTACAAAAGTCCAAACAAATCATTTAGCATTTAATATTGTACAAATAATACATACACTTGTCATTTTTATAAAAACAGTATAAAATTAATCCAACTATAATTGGGGAGGGAATTTATGAGAAAGGTTAATTATACGCACGAAGAAATTATGGAAAGTACACCACGTACAGGTTTCTTCGGACATCCAAAAGGACTAAGCACGTTATTCTTCACTGAATTTTGGGAGAGATTCAGTTACTATGGTATGAAAGCCATATTAATCTATTATTTATACTATACCGTTGCTAAAGGTGGTTTCGGTTTAGATGAAGCAGTCGCACTGCAAATTGTTTCCATCTACGGAACATTGATTTATATGTCGGGTGTAATTGGTGGTTGGATTGCTGATAGAATTACCGGCACTCAAAATGCTGTTTTCTATGGTGGATTCTTAATTATGATCGGACATATCTTATTGTCACTACCAAACAATCTAACTTTGGTAATGATTGCATTGGCCGTAATCATAGCAGGTACAGGCCTATTAAAACCAAACATTTCCACAACAGTTGGTGAACTTTACGATCGTAATGATGTACGTCGTGATGCTGCCTTTACATTATTCTATATGGGGATTAACTTAGGTAGTTTATTGGCACCATTAATCACTGGTTATTTACAAACAAGAGTGAGTTTCCATGCTGGTTTCTTAGCTGCAGCTATTGGGATGTTCTGTGGCTTAGTTGTCTATGCTATCAAACGCAAAAAGAATTTAGGTTTAGCGGGACGCAATGTACCGAACCCATTAACTAAACCGGAAATTAAAAAGTTTGTATTTATCACACTTGTCGTAATCGTATTATTTTTACTATATTTATTTTTACTACATTTAAATAATGCATTATCATTAGAAAACTTTAGTTTATTAGTAACAATATTAGGTATCGTATTACCAATTTACATTTTCTTGAATATGATATTAAGTAAGGATGTTACCAAAGAAGAACGTTCTAGAATCTACAGTTACATACCACTTTATATTACGTCAGTTGCATTTTGGATGATTCAAGAACAAGGTTCTACAGTTTTGGCAAGTTTTGCTGACAAAAAAACACAACTTGAAATGTCTGTCTTAACAGGCGGTTTAATTGATTTCTCTATCCCAGCATCTTGGGCACAATCATTAAATCCTATCTTTATCGTTTTATTAGCACCTGTCTTTGCTACATTATGGTTGAAACTAGGTAAGCATAATCCTCCAACTGTGCATAAATTTGCATACGGTGTAATTGTTGCTGGTTTATCGTATCTTGTAATGATCATTCCGCTAGCATCTGGACAATCACTAGTTAATCCATTATGGCTCGTATTAAGTTTCTTCTTAATCACGATTGGCGAATTATGTATCTCACCTGTTGGATTATCAACAACGACTAAATTAGCACCAATTGCGTTTACAGCTAGAATGATGAGCTTATGGATGCTAAGTAACGCTACTGCACAAGGACTAAATTCACAACTCGTAGTGGTATATACAAAGATAAATCAAAGTGATTATTTCATGTATTCAGGACTTGTAGCAGTTGTTATCGGTATTGTATTGTTAGTTATTTCACCTATTGTTAAACGTGCTATGAAAGGTGTTTATTAACATAAGTCAATAGAATCATATTAATGCAGTGGTGTATTTATGCACCACTGTTTTTTTATGCCTTTTTTATAAGTGTTATTTTACAATAATTATATTTTATACACCTTTCTGTCATGCTATTATATGAATAAATTATGTGAAAATTCGGAATATTGTTATTTTGAGAATATTATTGAAATTCAATAATATTAGGAGTAAAATCTTTTTTATACATTTTTTTATTGGGAGCAAGAAAGGACGGGGAATGTTTTATGCAAAATCAAACAACAACCCATGAGCAAGACGTGCAGTCTATCCCACAAAAAGGCTTTTTCGGTCATCCAAAAGGACTTGGCGTATTATTTTTCGTAGAATTTTGGGAACGATTTAGCTATTATGGTATGCGCGCACTACTCATTTTTTATATGTATTTCGCTATTAAAGATGGCGGTCTCGGTATGGATAAAGCCACTGCACAGTCTGTAATGGCAGTTTATGGTGCATTGATTTATATGACTTCAGTACTTGGTGGTTGGATTGCTGATAGAGTTACGGGGACACGTTCAGCAACACTAATCGGTGGTATATTAATCATAATTGGTCATATCTTCTTAAGTTTACCGCTTGATATTATAGGATTATTTATCTCTATGTTCTTCATCATTGTAGGTTCTGGTCTAATGAAACCAAATATTTCAAATATTGTTGGTAGACTTTACCCTGAAAATGACGTAAGACTAGATGCAGGCTTTGTAATCTTCTATATGTCAGTTAATATGGGCGGATTAATCTCACCATTAATTTTAAATCATTTCGTCGGTACAGGTAATTTCCATGGTGGATTCTTAATCGCAGCAATTGGTATGGCATTAGGATTAGTATGGTATGTATTATTTAACAAGAAGAATCTAGGTACAATTGGAACGAAAGCATCAAACCCACTAAGCGCTAGTGAGAAAAAGAAATACGGTATATTATTCACTATTGCGATCATAATTATTGCTGCTGTATTAATTATCACTGGCTTGACTGGTACCCTATCATTCAACATTATCAGTACTGCAGTACTCGTGTTAGGCGTAGCATTACCAATCATTTACTTCACGATTATGATTCGAAGTAAAGATGTGACAGATGATGAACGCTCAAGAGTTATAGCATTTATTCCATTGTTTATTCTTGGTGTCCTCTTCTGGTCAATCCAAGAACAAGGTGCCAACGTACTTAATTTATATGCATTTGAAAGCAGTGATATGAAGTTAAATCTCTTCGGATGGAAATCAGATTTTGGTCCAGCATTATTCCAATCAATCAACCCATTGTTCATTGTGCTATTAGCACCAGTGGTTTCAATGATTTGGGCTAAAATGGCACGACGTCAACCAAGTCTACCAACTAAATTTGTTTTGGGAGCATTTTTAGCAGGGGCATCATATATTATGATTGGTTTAATTGGTCATTCTGCAGGCGCTTCACATATTAGTGTTAACTGGGTCATCTTATCGTATATTATCTGTGTTATTGGTGAATTATGTCTGTCACCTACTGGTAATAGTGCTGCTGTTAAGTTAGCTCCAAAAGCATTTAACGCACAAATGATGAGTTTATGGTTATTAACAAATGCCTGTGCACAAGCAATCAATGGATCACTCGTCCACTTAATTGAGCCACTTGGTTATAAGAACTATTTCTTATTCTTAGGTGCTGTAGCAATTATTGTCAGTGTGATTATTTTAGCTTTTGTACCGAAGATTGTTAAAGGTATGCGAGGAATTAAATAATTGTTAAACTTAACTATGGTGAACTGAATGGTTCATCATAGTTTTTTTATTGTTATAAAAGGTATAATAAATAAGTAGGTATTGCTAAACATAAATAAAGAGAAGTATGGTGAATATATTGACTAACAAAAAATATAATCATGGTGTCTTATTTTACCATGAACATTCTGGTATCAAAGATATTTATCGAGGATTAGGTGACGTTACTGCTGCATTGACAACATTTTGTAAACACCTATCTATTCAACTAAGTGAAAATGAAGGCGATATTATTGAATATTGTAAGAAAATCAAATCAAAGTCATATAGTGATGATGTAGATATTGTCTTTATATTGGGTGGAGACGGAACGGTCAATGAATTAATCAATGGAATCATGCACAGTGAACTCGATATCCCTATCGGTATTATTCCTGGTGGAACCTTTAATGACTTTGTCAAAACGCTAAACCTAAGTCCGCGTCATAAAGCAGCTAGCCAACAATTAATAGAGGCCGAGTTGCAACCCTATGATGTAATGAAGATTAATAACCAGTACGCATTAAACTTTGTCGGATTAGGTTTAATTGTACAAAATGCCGAAAACGTTCAAAACGGAAACAAAGATGTATTTGGTAAATTGAGTTATGTTGGTTCGACCGTTAAGACCTTGCTAAATCCTGAATACTTTAACTATAAAGTCACTGTAGACGATAAAGAAATAAATGGTAAGACGTCTATGCTAGTCGTTGCAAATGGACCTTTCATTGGTGGTAGTCGTATCCCATTAACTGATTTATCTCCAAGTGACGGTTATTTGAATTCATTTATATTTAAAGAACAAAATACTCGAGTTTTAAATGATATTTTCAAACAACGTGATAGTATGAATTGGAATCATATGACTGAAGGTATTCAACACATTTTAGCCAAAAAGATTTCGATAACAACTGACCCCGTAGTCAAAGTAGATATCGATGGTGAAATTGCATTAGAAACACCATTAGAGATAGAAATCATTCCAAACGCTGTTCAAATCCTAACACTAAATAATACAGTATCAAATAACAATACAACAGCGGATGAAGAAATCGAATCGTAGTTAATATCGCTATTATTATTACTAAATAGTCATACGCTGATAGCACACTTTAATCATCGAAAAAATAATGACTTTGTTCAATTGTTTATTGTTATAGAAGTAAACTATTTACTTGCGTATGTGTGGGCGAGACTCCTGAGGGAACAGGACAAGCTGAAGACTACAGGCTGAAGCTGTCCCCTAGGAAAGCGTTGCCCTTTACATACGCTTAAAAAACAAAAAAATTAGCCATTAAATGAATCAATAATAACTTCATTTAATGGCTATTTCTATTTATAGTGCAGATTATTTACTCTATATTTTCAACAATAGAATAAATCTACCTAAATTTGATATGATTTATCTCCTAAGAAATAAGCTTCCACATCTTGCCAATTATTAACACGTGTGAAACGATCATCATTAATATTATGAGATGCTGTATACATAATAGGCTTACCTGTAAAAATACTCAACTGCCTTGGATTATCATCAATTAAATAATCCGCATGTACAATATTTTTTCTACCACAAAAAACAAACTGTTGTGGATCTAAAAATGGAAAATACTCCCTTAACCATTCATATTTATCGTGAAAAGAAGTTGGTACATCCATCGCAGCTGTCGCAATATACACATCATAATGCTCAGTTAGTTTCTTCACAACTGCTTGCGCATCAGCCATAATCTCTAATTTCCTAAAGAAACCTGGTTCACGAAGGATTTCAGTCAGTAGTCCATCATGTTCTGGCATTGCATGTCGTAATTTCATACCATCCAACATATCATATGAAATACCTAAATCCGTTCGTTTATTAACATCTTCAATTAATGCACCTACTGTATCTGCTAATACTTCATCCATATCAATTGCAATAGATTGTCGTGTCATTTAATACTCTACTCCCTTTTTAATAACATCATTCATTTCAAACATCACTAAGCTATCTTTCCCTTGCTACTATCCCTACTACATCTTGTAAAATGGAACGTTTCCTACATCATCATAAATGTATCAACCATAAAGCATAATTGGACTATTTTTTATTTATATTTTATAACTCAAAGTCCTTTAGTACCTCAATCATTTTATCATTTTGTTCTGGGAATCCAATCGTAATTCTTACACCATTTGGAAATTCTCGCGTTATACAACCAACATTTAACAATGCTTCATATAACTCATGTGGTTTGGAAGTATTTACAAAGACGAAATTGGTTTGGCTATCAAAGAATGCATCACGTTTATCAATTGCGAAGAATTTTTCTCGTTCTTCCGCATTACGTTCACGAATAAACGTTAAATAGTCTTGATCTTCTAACGCCGCTAGTGCAGCGTATTCTGATAAGCGTCCCACATTAAATGGTGGGCGAATAATATTCCATTGTTCTATCGCTTCTTGTGCAGCAACGACATAGCCTATACGCATGCCTGCTAAGCCATATGCTTTTGAAAATGTACGTAATAAAAATGCATTGCTAAATTGTTGCTGTAATGCTAAAGTATCAGGAAAATCTTGTGCAGTGACAAATTCTACATATGCTTCATCTACAATTACTGGAATATGACTTGGTACTTGTTCTAAGAACCCTTTAAGTTCTTCATGCGTAAAATATGTCCCAGTCGGATTATTCGGATTACATAGCCATACTAACTTTGTTTCGTCGTCAATTTCATTAAGTATTCCATTTAAATCAAAGTAGCCATCTTTCAATGGTACTTGTACTACTGTTGCCGCTTCAACTACTGCGTTGTGATAATACTGACCAAATGTCATTTCACTTGTCACTATTTTATCACCAGCAGTCAACACCGCACGAGAAATCATCAGGATGACTTCATCTAAACCCGCTCCAAACAGGATACGTGATGGTTCGACATTTAGATGTTTACTAATTGCATCTTTAATCATTGGAGAACCCGTTTCCGGATAAAAATTCAACTCTTCTAAATGACTTTGAATTGCTTCTTTAACCTTTGGTGATGGTCCATATAAATTTTCATTTGATGCTAATTTATATAATTCACCTTCAATGCCGTAAGTCTCTTTTAATGCACGAGGCGATAACCCCGGTTCATATGCTGATAATTGTTCTATTTGTTTTTTCATGGTTGCTTCGGTCCTCCTTAATTTTACAGAAATTTCAAAACTTAGTAACTATTATAAACCTTATATGATGGGAAAATCAATGTGTCCCCTAGACAGAAGAAATACTCTGATATACAAAAAGAGAGTTTTAAATGTAAAATACATAAAAAACTCTCTTATTATTCCAATTTATTTTAAAATGTGTTCGCGTTCCAAATAATCCTTTGCAACTTGATATGGGTCCTTTTTCTTCACGGTTACATCATAATTCATTTGTTGCATGTCTTCATCAGAAATTTTATTAGCTAATTGATTTAATGGTTTTTTAATTTCAGGATGTTCTTTAAGGTACTTTTCTTTAAACATCGGTGCACCTTGATATGGTGGGAATACATGTTTATCATCTTTTAATACAACCATATCATATTGCTTTAATTCCGCGTCCGTTGAATAGGCATCTATTAAATTAATGTCACCACTTTTGATTGCTTGATAACGTAATTTAGGCTCCATTGTCTTCGGCTTAGATATGTCTAAATGATATGCTTTTTTTACTGCAGGGTAACCATCTGAACGATCATTAAATTCCAATGTAAAACCTGGCTTAATTTGATCACTTACTTTATTTAAATCACCAATTGTTTTAATATTATGCTTTTTAGCAAAGTCTCGTTTAACCGCTAAGGCATAAGTATTATTGTATTTCATAGGTTTCAGCATGGTCATATCGTATTTTTTCTCTAAGCTATCTTTAGCTTGTTGATAAACTTTATCTTCTTGTTTTGATTTTAAGTCTTCTTTCGTTAATTCTCCAAGCACAGTGCCAGTAAATTCTAAATAACCATCGATATCGTCAGACTTTAAGGCATTAAATAAGAATGATGTCTTACCCATGCCATCTTTAACTTCTACCGTATCGTCAGTCTCTTTTTCTATCAATATCTTATACATATTCGTAATAACTGATGGTTCTGATCCTAATTTACCAGCTAACGTTACTTTTTCACCCTTCTGAGCTAATAAAGGTGCGATAATAACTAATAATAATACAATTACGATAATTGTTAATGAAATAATCAATTTTTTGTATGATAAACCTTGCATATAACGTAAGGCTAAATCAAATAATATCGCTAACAACGCAGCAGGTATTGCACCAATAAGAATAAGTGAACTATCATTTCTATCAATACCTAATAGAATTAAATCCCCTAATCCCCCTGCTCCAATAAGTGCAGCAAGCGTAGCGGTACCAATAATCAATACCATAGCAGTTCTAATACCAGCCATTATTACTGGCATTGCAATAGGTAACTCGACCTTTGTTAGTCTACGTCCTGGTTTCATACCAATACCCTTTGCCGCTTCTACAAGAGAAGGATCTACTTCTGCTATACCTGTATATGTATTTCTTAGAATAGGTAGTAAGGCATAAACTACAAGTGCGATAACGGCTGGCACTTTACCAATACCAAACAATGGAATCATTAATCCTAATAGTGCTAATGATGGAATAGTCTGGAGTATCGCAGCGATATTCATAACAATTTCAGATAGTTTTTTAGTTTTTGTTAATAAAATACCTAAGGGTACTCCAATTAACGCCGCAATAAGTAATGCAATAAATGAAATTTGTATATGTTCAAATATCGTCGTCAGTAGTTGACCGCGTCTATCTGAAAGTGTCTGTAATATTTCAGTCATCTAAGACACTCCTTTCGCTTCAGCGAACAATTTAAACACATCTTGTCTGTACATCAAATAGCGTTGGGCATTAGCTTTATCATCTATGATTACTGCATCATGTGTAACAAAATGCGAATATACATCCTTGACCAATTGACCACTGTCTACTAATGGATACGTCTGCACTTCCTGTGACTCATTAATTAATGTTAACTGTTCTGTTAACTCTGATAATTTCACATCATTTAATGAGCGTTGTACCTTATTGCCTAAAAATTGTTCTACAAATGCATTATTAGGTCTTGTAGCAAATCCCTCTGGTGTATCAATTTGTTCAATTTGACCTTCATTCAATAAACATATTCTGTCACCTAATTTCATTGCTTCTTCAATATCATGTGTGACAAAAACAATCGTCTTCTTAATTTGTTGTTGGAGTTGAATTAAATCATCTTGTAGTTTTTCTCTGCTAATCGGATCTAATGCACTAAATGGCTCATCCATGAGTATAACGGGTGGATCTGCAGCAAGCGCCCTTACTACCCCAACACGTTGTCGTTGCCCACCAGATAATTCATCAGGTTTACGTTCTTTGTATACAGTGGGATCTAAACCAACCATATTTAATAATTCATCGATTCGCGTTTCAATATCTTGCTCTTTCCACTTCTTCATCTGTGGTACTTGGGCAATATTTTCTTTAATTGTCATATGTGGAAACAGTGCAATCTGCTGTAACACATAACCAATATCCCAGCGCATCTCATATACAGGATAGTCACTTATTGGTTTGTCTTTAAAGTAAATATAACCTTCAGTTAGAGCAATCAATCGATTAATCATTTTCAGAGTAGTCGTTTTGCCACAACCTGATGGACCAATTAAGACAAAAAACTCTCCTTCTTTAATATTAAAACTTACATGATCGACCGCCGTCTTATCCCCATATTTCTTTACAACATCTTTAAATTCTATCACATTGTCACCTTCAGTCTTTTATATACACTAATATACAATTAATTGTAGTGTCCGTATTCCCTTTTAATTAAATGTATATGTAAATATCATTAATTTATCCAAAAAAAATACACACTTACAAAATTAAATACCACAAAATCTATTTAATACTCAAAAAATAAAGTTAATTTTAATAACCAATCAAAATAATGCCTATACAAGACTTATTTCGACATGTTGTTAAAATTAACTTTGAGATAATTTATAAATTGCCCATTGTTGTACAATGGTTATCAACACTACATATGCATTTTCCGCATAGTCAATTTAAATTTGTGCTTTATAAGATTGAATAGTCTCTAAGAACATTGGACAGTAATGCTTTAATTTATAACTTCCTACACCATCAATAGAGATCATATCTTGTTTAGATTCTGGCTTTCTTTTTGCAAATTCTTCTAAGGTATAATCTGAGAAAATACTTACCGGCGCAATATCCAAATCTTCACTCAATTTCTTACGGACTGCAATCAATTCATCAAATAATGCACGATCAACACCTTCGACGGTATTGATATTCACAATTTCTTTCGATTTACGTTTAAATGGAGTTGTAAAGATTGTCACTTCATCCGTCAACAATTGTTTGACTGAATTATCACACGTCAAAATTTCATCGTGTTCGTTTAAATATCCCTTAAATCTAAGTTCATCGATTAAATGACTAAGATCTGAGGTTGTATATTGCTTCATTATGCCGTGTGTAGATAATTTATTATATTCACAATAACGGATATAATCAGTATCTTCACCTCGTAGAACTTGAATAATAACACTATAGCTTTCTTTTTGTTTCATTCTCGCGATACAACTTACAATCATTTTTGCTTCATTAGTCATGTCATACGTCTTGTTCTCTCGCGTACAATTACTACATTGCTCACACTCTTCTAGCTTTTCATTTGGTTCAAAGTAATGGACTAACGTTGCTTCCAAACACTTCTTCGTTTTTGTATAAAGAATCATCTTTGTTAGTTTTTCACCCATTTTATCTTTGTAATCATCATCTGCTTTTGAAGCAGAAATAAAGTACTGATGCAAACCGATATCGCGTTCACTAAAGAGTAAGATACAATCACTTTTCAGACCATCACGGCCAGCACGACCTGCCTCTTGATAATATGACTCTAAATCACCTGGCATATTATAATGTATCACAAAACGCACATTCGACTTATCAATCCCCATACCAAATGCATTCGTTGCAATTACTACACGCACACGATCATAGACGAAATCATTTTGCGCAGCTTCTCTGTCTTTGTTAGATAACCCTGCATGATAAATCGTACTGCTGATTTCATGATCTTCTAATGCTTCTTGCAACTCTTCAACCTGTTTACGCGTAGAACAATAAACAATGCCAGCTTCATTTGCATGTGATTTCACATATTCAAGTACAAATTTTTGGCGTTGATAAGTTGGGTTGACTTGAAAGACTAAATTACGACGTTTCGTACTTGTTTTAACTTCATCGTGTTTATTAATATTTAGTCTTTCCATGATATCTTTTTGCACTTCAGTCGTGGCAGTTGCAGTCAAAGCTACAATTGTAAAGTCTTGTGGTAAAGCAAATACCTTATGAATCACTTCTTGATAACTTGGTCTAAAATCATGCCCCCATTTAGAAATACAGTGTGCTTCATCAAATGCTACTAAATGGATAGGTAGACGTTGTAATAACGCCATAAAATAATCATTATTAAAACGTTCTGGAGCAACATAAAGAAACTGTATGTCACCATTTTTCAATTGCGCTTCAATCGCCTTTTGTTCTTTCTGCGTTAAACTACTGTTTAAATATGCTGCGCGAATACCAGCAGCCTTCAATTGATCGACTTGGTCCTTCATTAATGAAATTAATGGACTAATGACAATTGTCGTACCACCTAGCATTAAACCTGGCACTTGATAACAAATCGATTTACCACCACCAGTTGGTAACACCCCTAATACATTACGTTGATCCATTACTTTTGAAATTATTTCCTTTTGGCCAGGACGAAACGTGTCATAACCAAAATAATGCGATAAAGTTGATTCCATGTTATAAGATCCCTCATTGTTCTTTTAGTTCTTCAAGTTCACTCCATCTAGCAATATCATCTTCATAAGTTTGATTTAGTTCTTGTTGCTCTTCACTTAATGCTTTAATCTTTGCGTAGTCTGAACTTGCATTTATCATTTCTTCTTCTATCTCTTCTAGCCTTTGTTCAGTCGTTTCTATGCGCTCGATAATTAATTCGTATTCTTGTTTTTCTTTATAGCTCAAACCTTTTTTCCTTTTTTGAGTAGGCTGAGGTTTCACTTTTTGTTGTTGTTTTTCTATTTCCCGTTGTTTATCTTGTTCTTTTTTATAAGCTTCATAATCGTCAAATGAACCAATAATACGCTCCATTATACCATCATGAATATACCAAAACTCTTTAGCAACTTTATTTAAGAAATATCTATCGTGACTGACGGTAATTACTGTACCACCAAATGTATCGATATATGATTCTAATATCGTTAACGTCTCAGTATCTAAATCATTGGTTGGTTCGTCGAGTAATAGGACGTTCGGTTGATGTACTAATAATTTCAATAAATACAAACGTTTCTGTTCTCCTCCAGAAAGTTTATAGACTTTCTTTCCATGTGTGGCACTCGGGAATAAAAATCGCTCTAATAGTTGCGTAATTGACACTGATGTGCCATCTTTTTCCTTTGCAACTTCACTTTCTTCTCTAAGATAGTCAATCATACGAATATCTCTGTCTAAACGCTCTTCTGTCTGTTTAAAGTATGCGACTTTGACGGTTTGTCCAACCTTTAAGGTCCCTTCAAATGCACTATCTTCACCACTTAAAATATTCAATAACGTTGTTTTACCGACACCGTTAGGTCCGACAATACCGATTTGTTGACCATTTTGTATAATTTGCGTAATATCTGCAAACAATGTTCTATCTGGAATACGTTTTGTTAATTGTTCTAATTCAAACACTTGCTTGCCTAAACGTGAATACGCTAAGTTGAGCGAAGCTTGATCTTGTTGCTGTTGTTGCTTTACTTCTTGTTCTAAATCACTAAATCTATTCTTCCTTGCTTGTTGTTTGGTAGTTCGTGCCTTAACTCCCGCACGCATCCATGCTAATTCTTGTTTATACAGTGAGCGTTGCTTAGCTTGTTGCTTTTGCTCAATGATTTCGTTCTCAGCTCTTTGCTCAATATATGCCTCATAATTCCCTGGATACGTTTTTAATTTTCCTTGTGTTAATTCAATGATTCTGGACGAAACTTCATTTAGAAAATAACGATCATGCGTTACAAACAAAACAGTATGAGGATATTGTTTCACATAGTTTATTAACCAATTTATAGATTCAAAATCTAAATGGTTGGTAGGTTCATCTAATAATAGTAAATCAGGTTGCTCGATTAATGTTTTAGCGAGGCCGACACGCTTTTGTTGGCCTCCTGATAATTGATTTACAGGCTTCGTCGTATCATTAATGCCTAGCTTAGATAATATTGTCTTGATTTCAGAACTGTAATCCCAAGCTTGATTGGCATCCATTGCTTCTTGAGCTTGCATCATTTTCTGAAAATGTGCATCAGTTTGTTCTGCACTATATTGATTCACAGCAAACTCATAATCACGTATGACTTGTAGTGTCTTTGTCTCCGAAGTTAATACTGCCTCAAAAACAGTTAAATCTTCATCAAATTCTTGCTTTTGAGAAGAATAACGGATGCGATAGGAGTTGGGATGCGTGATTTCTGCATCGTAATCTTCGTCTATACCTGCTATTACCTTTAATAAAGTACTCTTTCCAGTACCATTAATACCTACGAGACCAATTTTTTCACCATTGGATATCGAGAGTTGTAAATCATCAAAGATAACTTTATCGGCATAGGATTTATGTAAATGTTCTATTTTGTAAGCTTCCATAATCCAACATCCTTTTTAAATATCGATAAATATAGTTAATTCTGTTAAAATTAATTTCAGTTCCATACATTATACACCTTTTTGGGTTCAAATGATACAAAGGAGACAAGCTTATGACGGAATTTTTCCAAGCATTACCTCCTTATATCCAAGCACTAATAGCTGGAATTATCACTTGGCTATTAACAGCACTAGGAGCTGCAGCCGTATTCATATTTAAACGTGTAAATGATAAGATTTTAAACTCAATGCAGGGTTTCGCCGCAGGGATTATGATTGCTGCAAGTTTTTGGTCTTTATTACAACCTGCCATCGATTATGGTAAGGACTCCTCATTTGCATGGTTACCAGCTGCTATCGGATTTTTATTGGGTGGGCTATTTATTCGTGCCTTAGATTTAGTTATACCTCATATCCATCCCAATACATCCGATGAGAATCAGTTCCATGAAGGTGTTGGCACTAAGAAACTCAACAAGAATACTTTACTAGTCTTAGCAATCACGTTACACAATATACCCGAAGGCCTCTCAATTGGTGTTGCTTTCGGTGGTATTGTTTCGGGTAATGGTCAAGCGACATTATTAGGGGCATTAAGTTTAGCTATAGGTATAGGTATACAGAATATACCTGAAGGGGCAGCACTATCTATGCCTATTCGAGCAGCGGGGGCATCTCGATGGAAGGCTTTCAACTATGGACAAGCATCAGCAATTGTAGAGCCAATATTTGCTACAATTGGTGCAGCTGCAGTATTAGTCATTACACCTATGTTACCGTATGCATTGGCATTTGCTGCAGGTGCGATGATATTTGTTGTTGTTGAAGAATTAATCCCAGATTCACAAGCTAGTAATAACACCGACCTTGCCACACTCAGTCTAATGTTAGGATTCACCATAATGATGATTCTTGACGTTGCACTTGGATAAGGACGATAGCATTACTTATTAATATCTGATTTACAACAAAGCGTTTAGCATATGATTTATAAATGATGACATTACGGTAATATTGTTTGCGATGATTAAGCATCAATCTCATATCATACCTAGTGACTTATTGTTCATTTATATCATATCGTCATTAAACGCTTTTTTGTTTTATATATAGATTCCTCATGTATGCACAAATAAGGCAACATAACGCTTGTGAAGTTAGAGTATTTGCACTAGATATACAATTTTTTAATACAGCGGTAAAACCACACTGTACGATGCGCATAGCGTAAGGTTTTTTAATACAAAAAAGAAGGTAACGCTCTGTTTCATCGAGCGTTACCTTCTTGCTATTTATTATTATTTTCACATTATAGTTAAGTCTCTTCTAATTTTTTTCTTGTCCTTTTGGACCTGTTTTATATTCATATTTAGAAGGATTTATTTTATCGAAATCAGGGTTCTTATAGAATCTGAATAAGTCACCGTTTAAGACATTGTCACTCATTTCTAAGTCTTTTTCAGCTTGTTGTTTACGTTTTTCAAAGTCTTTCGGTGTTTTTGTTACAGGCTCATTTGTCTTATTATCATAAATTCTACCATTAACATATTTATAGTCTTTAGTAATAAAGTCACCATTTCTGAATGGTACTGTATCATTATGATCTTTAGATAATAAGTCTGTACCCATCATCAAGTAATTCTTAGTATCAATACCCATTAAGTGTAAGATTGTAGGCATTACATCGACTTGACCAGCATATGTCTTATCGACTGTACCTTCTTTACCAGGAATCTTCAACCATAAACCTGTACGGTTTAAGTCTGTAAATTTAGCTGGAGTAATGTCTTCACCTAATAGTTTTTCCATGGCTTTATTATGGTTTTCTGAGATACCGTAATGGTCACCATAGATCATGATAACTGAATCGTCATATAGACCTTTTTTCTTCAATTCATTAACAAATTGTTCTAATGATTCATCTAAGTATCTCGCAGTTTGAATATAACCATCAACTGTAGAATCACCCGTATTTGGTCTATCTATTGTTGCATCTTCAGATGACAACGTAAATGGATAGTGGTTTGTTAATGTAATTAAATGTGTATAGAATGGTTCTTTTTCTTTTGCTAAGTAATCAGTTGATTCTTTAAAGAACTCTTTATCTTTAAGTCCAAGGTTTTCGATATTATCTGGTGACATATCGAAGTATGTTGCATCATAGAACTTATCGATACCAAAGTGTTTGTACACTTGATCACGGTTCCAGAAAGTTTTGTAGTCACCATGCATAACGCTTGATGTATAACCTTGTTGTTGATCAAGGATAGCTGGTAATGATTGGAAGGTATTATCACCTTTCAATGAATAAGCTGACCCTTGTGGTAGACCATATAAACTGTTATCCATTGTAAACTCAGCGTCAGATGTTTTACCTTGGCCAGTTTGATGGAAGAAGTTTGGATAATATCTATATCCTTCTTTACCAGTTGACAGTTTATTTAAGAATGGTGTTACCTCTTGTCCGTTAACCTTTTTATTAATTAAGAAAGTTTGGAAACTTTCTAAGTGAATTTTGATAATGTTTTTCTTCTTAGCTGCACCAAAATATTCTTTATTTGGTTCGACTTGCTTTTGCTTTGTATAATTTAACACTTTTGTTAAATCATCTTCGTTTGCAAGCGCTTTTTGCTGTTTGTTTTGAATTGTTTTTACGCCATCATACACTGTGAAGTTATATGGTCCTAAATATTTAACTAAATATTTATGGTCAAATGTACGTGTTAACAATTGTGGACGATCAGATTCTGCAAATGCTAAGTTTAAGAAGAATAACGCGACTGATGCTGCCATTATGACTGGAACAAATTTTTTGCTAAATACGCGTTTATCAATCCATTTTTGTTTAAAGATTAAAATAAATAAGTAAATAATCGTATCAAGGAAATAAATGAAATCGTACCATTTAAATGAAGCTGTTACTGCTCCACCCATCGAATCGACGTTACCCACTTGATTTAACGTACTGAACGTTAAGAAGTCAGAGAAGAATCTGAAATACACAACGTTAGCATACAATAGGAAACTTAAGATAAAGCCTCCAATAAAGATAAACCAAAAAGCTTTCTTACCTTTAAAGAATAAGAAGACACTTAAAATTAAAGCCACTAAACTGTATGGATTCATTAATAAGATTAAGTTTTGAACTAATCCTTTAACACCTAAAGAAAAATCAACATAATATGAAAAATACGTCTTCAACGTGACAGTAATCACCGTCAGTATAAAAAACGCAAAAAGAGTCAATTTCTTTTTGTGTAAACTCATGTTTGTTTCCCCCGTTATAAATTAATATAGGCTGGTTATTATCCATACCTAGAAAAAATTGGCAAAGTTACTGTAATGATGTCCTGTTTGCGATAATCATATTGCTTAGTAATTCATTAAATCGTTATTTGCAAAAATACAATCCTTCAGGCTTTAAAGTCATTAAGAAACACATCAGTTATGTTGGCGATTTTACTTCTTTTTAATTTAAAATTTGAGTTCAATTCATTGTTTTTAATATCAATATGCATATCATAGTTATCAATTGTACCAACACATAATATTAATAATTTGCTATCAAATTTAATTATGTAAAGGCAAGATTTACATTCTGCCTATTTTTGTAATACAACTGTAACAAAACGCATACAGTTCAATTAATTAATATAAAGCAATTCAAGTCAAATTTCAAGTAAAAACACACTTTTTGAGGTGAATAAACTTATAAAAATCCTTTTATTAAGGACTTATTAACGACATATTAACAATCTATTAAGGAACAAGATACGTTTTAATTATACGCACTATCTCTGATATATTAATCAGACTATAGTCCTATATATAAAATAAGAAACAATTATAATATGTATTAATTTCTTATATTTTTTTAATAATATCAAACAATCATCCGTCAATTCAAACTAAAAACGAAAGAAATCACGTTAAAGCAAACGTGATTTCTTTTCGTATTATCTCAATTATTATTAATGAGTACAAACTATATCTGCACGCAACATGATAAGAATATCATATTGTTATATAATTCCACTTTTTTTTGCTATTTCAGCATTTCTAATTGCATTCTATACTCAATGCCATGAAATAATTGGTTTAGCCAGTTAGAATATTTCACAAGATTTTTCTCAGCAGTTTCAACATCTATAAATTGGAATTTTAATTTAGTACCTTGATGTTTTTGTCCTAATTTAGTTAAATGATAGCTCGCAATTGTTCCTAGTTGGGGGTAACTCCCTAACGTATAATGATCATTGAGTAGGATAATCGGTGTACCGTCACGCTTTACTTGAATTGTGCCTCGTTGGACAGATTGATGTGCTGGCATATCCTCATAATATGCTTTTACAGACGGTCCTTCAACGAGCATGCCAACTCTATTTGCCTTACTTGAGACCTTATATTCACCAAGTGTGAAACGATTCAGTGCATTCTTTTTAAAGTCTTCTGTACCTTTATTTTTGATGACATGAATTACATCTGACATATAGTTAAATGATAATGCATAGCCATCTATACCCCAGTCTGTTTCTCGGCGTTCTTCAAGATTTTCAAATAGTTTATGATGACGTTCTGTATAATCACGTTTCATATTTATCTCGTCGCCTTTTTTTAATTTGCGACCATGAAAACCACCAATTTGAGATTTAAAGTCTGTAGACGTAGAACCAAGCCATTCGTCTAATTCAAAACCGCCACCGATTGCTAAATAGACACGAGACGTTCGCTTTGTTTCCGTAAAAGCAAGTACATCCCCTTTTTCCATTAAATATAATTTATTAGGCAATACCTTCATATGCTCTGTTGCAGCTTTAAAATTCCCACCACTTAAAGCAATAAGTGTTGGTTCGGTAAAGCGGATACGTGCCATATTATTAGTCATTTCTAATGTTGCTTCACGTTTATCATTTGCGACGAGCCTATTTGCAATTTCATGTGCTAATGGATCTAATGCGCCACCAGGTATAACACCATTATGTTCATATCCTTGACGTCCAAAATCTTGAAAGCTTGAAAATAGCCCCGCATCTTCAATTATAATTGACATGGTTTAAAGCCTCCTAAGTCAAGTTCTTGTTCTGTAACAGGTTTAAATTGCACATTATCTCCTAACTTTAATTTAGCAAAATCAACTTTGTTAGGATTAAATAGCTCAACCGGAGTATAACCAACAACCAACCAGTCACCATAAGTATCCGTTGTTGTTATGCCACACTTTTTACCTTCAATAATAACTGATCCTGCAGGAATAAAGGTCTTTTCATCACCGGTATGATTGACAAACAAACGTTTTTCCATACCTGTTAAATAAGGAAAACCAGGCGTGTAGCCCATCATTGACACAAAGTAATTAGGCTTCGTATGTAATTTAACAAATTTATCCATTGTTAATTTATAGTATTTTAATAAAGCTTCTAAGTCTGGACCATATTGCCCACCATAAATGACAGGGATTTCTATAGCTGGTGCCGCTTCATCGACATGTGTAATTTCTAGTTGTATGGATTGTAACAATGCTTTCATATACAGAAATGGCGAGCGAATATTATGATGTTTAATCATGTCTCTTGCATCATAACAAATCATCATGTCTGATTCTGTTGGAACAATTTCTGTAATAAAAGAAAAGTTTTTGCTTGATAAATAAGACTTTAACGCCAATAAATCTTCTGTTAAATCTCTTGAGACTTCTTTTTCTATAGAGACCACAATTGCCTGATCTCCCTGGCTATAAATCTTCATAAATTCACCTCATAAATAGTTACCTTGCTTAATGGTAGAATACACGCAATCCTTGAACTAAGTGATGTATAAGTTCAATCATAAAAAAGTAAATAAAGATAATTTGGACAATACAAGATATAGTAACTATGATTTGCGCACGTATAACCGCGTGTTGCTTTAATAATTGATTCGTCCATAACTTTGTTAACATCGCTAAAATGATAATCGCTACTGCCCAAATCCATATCATCCATCTTGCCTCACTAACTCATTATTTTTATTTAAACTGTACCTACTCAACGACATATTAATCTAAGTTATTACTTAAAGTTCATTGTGGAAACGATTATTTTATCGTCATTTACTTTGTAATAAAGTATCACTGTTGTACTTAAGCTTTATTTTAAAGATAAAACCTAACCTCGGCAACCTCTCTTAAACTATTTATCAGAAAAACCTCAATCTCTCCACGAATCAATTTATCCTTGAACACGTCTATCGAATAATCTCGCTCTATTAATTTACCTTCTTCAATGAGTTCCTCTCGCATACAACCTTTCAAGAAATCCCCATTATACTCCGGCGTATAATATTGATCATCTTCCTTTATCATGACATTACCGATATCAAATTCTAATAACTTGCCAGATGCATCATATAATAATATCAAATCTGTCGTATGATCGTGTGCCAAATGGTCGCGATGCGTTGTCTTATAAATGACTTGATCTCTGTTAGTTGGCCATTTCAATTGTACTAGTCGTGCCGTAAAATAACTTTTACTTGGTAAATCAGCTACGACATGTTCCATCTGTCCTTGCTCATCAACCAAGACCTTTAAGCGGAACGTCCCATAATGATAAGTTGAACTAACTTCTTTGATAATATCCTCAAATGTTTGTTGTTGAAATTTAATATCGAGATTTTCACATGCACTACGCATTCTTTTAATATGATAATTCAACCTGTTTACTGTTCCATTCTCTAACTTCATTGTTTCAAATAATTGCATTATAATCTCTCCAATATACGCGTCTTATCTTTAAATTCTTGAATTTCTAATTCTGGATTTGAATCAATTGTAATCCCAGCACCAACGCCATATACCGCTTTACCATTGATATATTGAATGGTTCTAATAGGCACATTAAAGATAGACTTGCCATTCGGTAAGAGTAAACCTATTGAGCCACAATAAATATAACGCGGTGTTTGTTCTAATGCTTTGATATATTTCATCGTATTTAGCTTGGGCGCTCCAGTTATAGAGCCACATGGAAATAGTGCCTTTAATACATTGACTAGTGACATTGTGTGATTGACTTTACCCGTCACCATTGTCGTCATCTGATAAACGGTCGTGTATGCTTCTATATTAAAAAGTTGATAGACATGAACTGATCCTGATTGTGCAATTCTACCTATATCATTACGTAATAAATCTACTATCATTACATTTTCAGCTTTATCCTTTGCTGAATGACGCAATGTTTCTAAATTTCGACGATCTTCTTCAGGCGTCCGACCTCTCGCTATGGTCCCCTTCATCGGTTTACTGACGATAACATCCTCATCGTCTTTAAATGGCCCCCTCTGAAAGAATAATTCAGGTGATATTGATGCCACTTTCAGTTCTGATGTATCGATTAAAGCAGAATAAAAGCCATTATTTCCTTTTAATAATATTTCATATAATGCCGCAATCGGATAATGAATATCATCTATTAAACGTGTTGTGTAATTTACTTGATACGTATTCCCCTCAATTATTGCCTGTTGAACTGACTTTATATGATCCATCATCGTCGTATGACTTAATTGAAATTGAAAATTGCATCGTTGACTATGCCCTTCATATTTCGGAGGTTCTGTCATATCATAGCTTTCAAAAACATAGGCCGCAGCATAAAGGTTACATTCAGAAATTGAGACGGTTGCCATTTCTGGATTAAAATAGCTTGCCGCTTCATATGATAAATATAATGCGACATAATACCCCATTTTTTGCTTAGTCTCTGCAAAGTTAACCACGTCACCTACATCTTGCAATTGATAGGCAAGCCTTTGCTCAATACTATTTGTAAAGTTATACTGATGTGTTTCATGTTCTATTTCATCCTTTAAATAGCGATAATTAAACTGGATTTGCATGTTTTGTCACCATAATTTCTATAAATAATTTCAATTGTTCAATGCCAAATTCACTTAATATGGATTCCGGATGGTATTGTACGCCGTATATAGGGAGGCTTTGATGTTCAATTGCCATAATAATTGCTTCATCATTACGTGCAGTAACCTTTAATTGCGATGGCATTGTATCTTGTTGTGCCATCAATGAATGATATCGCATTACTTTAAATGACTGTGGTAAGTCCTTAAATATACCTTCGCCAGTATGCTCAATAACTGTCGTATGACCATGAATTGGGCGATAACTTTTAACAATGTCGCCACCATAGTATGTAATAATATGTTGAAATCCCAAACACACTCCTAAAATTGGCACTTGTTGTGCAAATTCGTCCATTACTTCCGTTAGTATTGGATAATCCTCAGGTGTTCCCGGCCCCGGAGAAATCACAATGCCTTTTGGTTGAATTTGTTGTATCTTCTCAATCGACAACGCTGTAACATCAATAACACAAACACCATCTTTGTAGATTTGCTTAATATAATCTACAATGTTGTATGTGAATGAATCTTTATTATCAATCATTAGTATCATGCGTTCACCTCTTTTTAATAGATATTCTATAATATGATATTAACCCTATTATCACAAATATCACCTTGATTTTACAACGTAAATATATTATTCTATATCACGGCATAAATGAATACAAAGAGGTTCCTAGCTGATACCCTCTATAAAAAACTAGACACTCAAAAACGTCTGTCTTTTTATAGAGACAGACGTTTTTTTGCGTCATTTTTAATTTAAAAAGCTAGTATGAAATTAATAAGGAGTGTACAATACTATGACGCAACAAACATTAAATAATGATAAAGCCATTGTCGTCTTTAGCGGGGGTCAAGACAGTACTACCTGTTTATTCTGGGCTAAGAAACATTTCTCAGAAGTTGAACTCGTAACCTTTCAATACGGGCAGCGTCACGACACAGAAATAAAAGTAGCTCAACAAATAGCTGAAGAACAAAACGTCAAACATCACTTGTTAGATATGTCATTATTATCACAGCTAACTCCAAATGCATTAACACAACATGACATGGATATCGAAGAGACAGAAGATGGTGTACCTAATACATTTGTCCCTGCAAGAAACTTATTGTTTCTTTCATTTGCAGGTGCATTAGCTTATCAAATAAATGCTAAACATATTATAACGGGTGTTTGTGAAACGGATTTTTCAGGGTATCCAGATTGTAGAGATAGTTTCATAAAATCTATGAATGTAACACTGTCACTTTCAATGGATAAAGACTTTGTCATTCACACACCTTTGATGTGGCTAGACAAAAAAGCAACATGGGCCCTAAGCGATGACTTAGGCGTACTTGATTATATAAGAACAAAAACACTTACCTGCTACAACGGCATCATCGGCGAAGGTTGTGGGAAGTGTCCGGCTTGTCATTTACGTGCACGCGGTTTAAATGCATATTTAGAAGAAAAAGGAGCGCGATAATATGTTCCAACAAAATTATCCAAGTGTACAACACGATTATCAATTTGAATTAAATAAAGATTTCAATTTTTCAGCAGCACATTACATTCCTAGTGAAGATGCTGGAAAATGTATGAGAACACACGGTCATACTTATTTCGTCAACCTAACGATTGCTGGGGATACATTAGATCATAATGGATTTCTTGTGAATTTTAGTGAATTAAAAAAAATAGTACATGGTCAATTTGATCATCAATTACTAAATGAACTACCACAATTTACAGGTAAGAGTCCATCTACTGAAGTTGTGGCACAAACAATTTATGAAATGGTACAAAGTGCATTAGATGAACGCCAGAATAAGCCACAGTGCTTACAAGTATATGTAAGAGAAACGCCAACAAGTTATGTTGTCTTTAGACCTAAGGAGACTTCACATGAGTAAGATACCTGTTCTAGAAATTTTTGGTCCAACCATTCAAGGTGAAGGTCGTGTTATCGGCCGTAAGACGATGTTTGTCAGAACAGCTGGATGTGATTATAGATGTAGTTGGTGTGATTCGAGCTTTACTTGGGACGGAAGTGCAAAAGAAGATATTCAGTTAATGACTGCTGAAGAAATATACGATAAATTATATGAAATCGCCGGCGATTCCTTTAATCATGTAACTATTTCAGGAGGTAATCCTGCATTGATTAAAGGGATTCAATCTTTAGTTGATTTATTCGACAGTAAAAATATCCAAAGCGCTTTAGAAACACAAGGAAGTAAATTCCAACCTTGGATGACACAAATTGATGACTTAACAATTAGTCCCAAACCACCAAGTTCTAAAATGAAACCTAATCTACCTATACTTGATGACGTAATAGCGAAATGTGTTCCAGAAACACTTAACCTTAAGGTTGTTATATTCGATGATGAAGACTATCAATTTGCTAAAATGATTCATCATCGTTATCCAGAGATACCATTTTATTTGCAAGTTGGTAATCCATACTTAGATGGAGAATATGTTGAATCACATACTGAAAGATTATTAACATTATATGAAACCTTGGTTGATCGTGTTATGGCGAGTCCCGATATGAATAATGTTTATGTTTTACCTCAATTACACACACTACTTTGGAGTAATAAAAAAGGTGTTTAAATTGAGATTTTACTGTGATGCGTTGTATAATGCTCTTTGTCCTAACAACGCATCACTTTTTTATGATAAAATTTAGCATTATTAAATAAAATCATAAATTACTGTTAAGCCAATTATTAAATTGAATTTGAAACCCTGTCATTCAAGCTTAACAACCATTACGTTTATTAACTGATTAACAAGTATTTAATAAATGCTATAATAAATAAAACTTACTTAATCATTTAATAGGACAGTTACACTGCTTATTATTAAATATAATTTATTTGAAAAATAATACTAAAATAAAACATTTGAATAAATGATTTTAAACACGTGACATTGCATGTTTTCGTATGAATAAATTTATCTTAATTGATATAATATTGCAGTGAAGTATCTAGGTTAGGAGAGCACCATGCTAATTAATATAATCATAAATATAGCTACGGTATTAGTCATCCTCGGCATTGATTTATATCGTCAGAATTATAAACAACTCAAGTTTAGCTCTATACTCATTGCATTAACCATTTCTAGCTTTATCAATTTAATTATCGTCGGCAAGTATGACTTCATTTCACTTTATACCAATATACAATTGATATTATGGACAATCTTACAGCTTTACTTAAATAGAAAGGTACATACGTATGTAATTTCACAACAAAAATTCATTGCCTTTATTATTACAAGTATATTGAGCACTTCGTTAATCCTAACGTATAGTACAAGTAATGATTCATACTATATGTCAGTACCTTATTTAGCACCAACAGTATTTATGTTCGGGGCAATCATCGTATTTTATACTACCTTTTCACCAAGTGAAAAGGAGAAATTCGGATTTATACATCGTATTAAACATCCGATTCTTGTAGGACAAATACTAATGATTATTGCTACTACATTAATGACATTACTCACACCTTATTGGTACATGTTTATTATAATCCATGCCATTTTTATCGCTTTTATTATTTGGCAAAATATATTTTTACATAAACGTGATTAATCCAATTCAAATTGTGGTAATTATTAATATCGTAGAAATTAATTATAAGGAGGTTATATTATGGGATTTATATTAATGCTTATCGTCGGCGGTTTAATCGGTTGGATTGCTGGTGGCATCGTCGGTAAAGATATTCCAGGCGGTATCTTAGGTAATATTATTGCCGGTATCGTTGGTTCTGCTCTAGGTAGTTGGCTACTTGGAGATTGGGGTTGGCATTTAGGTGGCATCGCCATTTTCCCTGCGTTAATCGGTACAATTATATTAGTTGCAGTTGTATCATTTGTAGTAGGTAGACTACGTAAGAAAAATTCAAAATAATATAACCAATTAAAATTGTTTGCAGTCAAAATGTTATCAAATGAAACATTTTGACTGCTTTTTTATAATAAAAAGCTTCGTAATCTCAGTATATTTACTGCACATTACGAAGCTTTTATTGAAATGATTCAAAGCAATCAACTTAGTATAATTATCACTATCTCTGGATAATCATTGTGGAACTATTTACTTTGAATTTTTTATAAATTAACGATGATTAACTAACTCTTTATCTTTTCTATAGTGTCTCTTATATTTGAAATGATTGCTATTCAAATCCTCTGTAGTCACATTTGAATCTAAATCATGACTTAAATTCGACTTCACTTTATCATTACTTAAATTAGAAGCTTGCACTATATATTTAGGTCGCGCTTTAACTTCATAATAGATACGTCCAATATATTCACCGACAACACCTATAGAAATGAGTTGAATACCACCAAGTAGTAATATAGCTGCTATAGTTGAAAAGTATCCTGGCGTATTAACTCCATTTAATATAATACCTGCGAAAATAAATGTAATGTAAAGTATACTAACAAAGAATACAAATAATCCAAGATAAATCATTGCACGCAGTGGCTTTGTATTAAATGATAACAATCCATCAATACCATAATTTAACAATTTACCAAATGACCATTTGGACTCGCCATCTTCTCTTTCAACATTTTCATAGGTAAACACTTTAGTATTATAACCAATCCACTCGTATAAACCTTTAGAGAAACGATTGCATTCCTCCAACTCTGTAAGTGAATTAACTGCACGTTGACTTAACAATCTAAAATCACCAACGCCATCTTCCAATTCAATGTCTTCGACAAAGCGATTGATTACTTTGTAATAAATGCGTGTCATAATTTTACGTGATTGTTTTTCACCTGTTCTATCTCTTTTTGCTACAACTTGATCATAACCATCCATGTAGCCTTCAATCATTTTAGGGATTAATTCTGGTGGATGTTGCAAGTCAGCATCTATCATAATTACTGCATCACAGTCTTTACTATGCTGATAACCAGCTATCATAGCTGATTCTTTACCGAAGTTTCTACTAAATGAGATGAATTTTACGTGTTGATCTTTAGTAGCTGCTTCTTGAATATAGTTAATTGTTTTATCTTTACTTCCATCATCAACAAATAATAAATCATATTCATATTGATGATGCGCACTATCTTTTGATAATATCTCCGATAAACGTTGATAAGTTTTTAATATTACTTCACCTTCATTAAAGCAAGGCACAATTACTCTTATTTGCATACCTTAACACCTTCATTTCAGTTACTTCTATTCCTACTTTATCAATATTAATCATCTTTATGCTAACTTAACCCTTTGAATTTACACAATCTTTATACTCTGTTAATATTCATGTGTAAAACTTAATCTTTTTAAAATTATAATTGCTTTTTTGATTAGATTTCATTATAAATCTAATAACGGATGGACGTCATTTGTTTGATATATTCAATAATATAATAGTCTAAAACTAATACGCATAAAAATTATAATTAGTTTCAAGTCTTTAAATTATTCCCCTTTTTTAATAATAAAAACAAATTCACTTTATATTTAATACATAAAAGCACTTATTCTAATCGCTCATTAACTCATTTTATTATTTACAGTATTCCGTATTATTGGCTCGCTTTCCTAGGGGACAGCTTCAGCCTGTTGTCTTCAGCTTGTCCTGTTCCCTCAGGAGTCTCGCCTGAATACTAAGCAATGTATTATAGTTCCACATTAGTTTTAGACATTGATGACTTAGTATTAAACTTAATTTGAAAGTCTTTTATTACAAGATAATGCTTATTTTTTCTATAATAATCAGTCATTTGTAACGATTCATACACAAAATGACACAATAGGTAAAAATGATGCGTTTGAAATTATAAACTCAAATCTATTTATCTTAAGCTATGACAAAGATATACGTTCATAATTATAGCGTTTAAATATAAAAGAGAGTTAATCCTTTACGGAATAACTCTCTTATTTTGCGAATGGAGATTTAGCCCCTACTCCATTTGTTATATCTTATATTTGCCAATCTGTTATTTTAAAGTGCCTATCGCTACTTTATCAGGATCTTTACCTTGTCTTTCATTCACATTTAAATTATCAATTTGAGCAATATCTGTTAATTCCAAATTGAAATCAAAAATATCAATATTTTCTCTAATGCGGTCTGGTGTTTTAGATTTAGGAATAATGAGTCTATTATGTGCAAGGTGCCAACGTAACACAATTTGTGCTGGTGTCTTATCATATCGTTTCGCAATATCAGTAATTATTGGATTATCTAGTAGTCCTTGATTTCTCATCAACGGCATCCATGCGGTTACTGCTATATCATGCTTGTCGCAAAAATCTTGCAACTCTTGTTGGTTAAAGTAAGGATGTACTTCAATTTGATTAACTGCTGGTACCACATCTGTCTCTTCCATCAACCTTTCCAAATGGTGTTGTTTGAAGTTGCAAACACCAATCGCACGTACCCAACCTTCTTCATACAATTTTTCCATTGCTTTATAGCTTTCAATAAATAAATCATTTTCTTCACATGGCCAATGAATAAGGAATAAATCTAAGTAATCTGTGCCAAGGTTTTCAATAGACTTGGTAAAATATTCGATTGTTTTATCATAACCTTGATAATCATTCCATAATTTTGAAGTAATAAATAAATCTTCGCGAGGTATATCTGAATGTTTGAGTGCATTACCAAGTGCAATTTCATTTTTATAAAAATATGCAGTATCAAATGCTCTATAACCAGCTGCTAATGCCGCTTCAATAGATGTCTCCATTTCTTCTTCTGTAATTTTATATACACCGAGACCAACCTTAGGCATTGGGTAACTATTATTTAAATAATAAACGTCTTCAATCATGATGCAAATCCCCTTTCAATAACTTAAATCATTGTTCATTACATTTTAATATACACTGCCATAAAAATATACTAACAGCGCTTATAATTGATTTTCATCCTAATATCAACTCATAAAAAAACCAGCTAAGCCTTTACATAGGCTCAACTGGTTAATTAATTATGACAAGTTCAGAATCAAAAATTAATCTTTTTCTTCTTCGTCTTCTTCATCCTCTGGTGTTGGACGTGTTTCATTAAATTCATATTTTAATATAACACTAATGATTTGATGATTATCAATTTCTGAAATAACCCAACGATCGTATTCAGTATCGACATAATCATTCTGTTGTAAATTGGTATTGTGTGCTTGTAACCATCCACCAATTGTATCAATATCATCCGAATCAACAAATTCAATACCAAATTGATCATTTAAATCATCAAGTAATACTCGACCATTAATTTGATATTTATTGTCAGCTAATTTAACTACATCGTTCACTTCATCATCATCAAATTCGTCTCGGATCTCACCAACAATTTCTTCTAATATATCTTCCATTGTTAAAATACCTGCTGTACCACCATATTCATCAATAATAAGACTCATATGTACATGCTCACGTTGCATACGAATTAAAGCATCACTGATACGTGTTGTTTCAGAAATCATTGGTAAATCATGGATATAATTACTTACTTTAATTGGCTTACCAGATGCATATTCTGTTAAAAATTCTTTAACATTTACGAAGCCTTTCACATGGTCTTTATCACCATCTTCAGTAATAGGATAACGTGTAAATTGATGTTCTTTAATCGTCTCTAATAATTCATCGACATTAAACGGTTCATTTAACGTTATCATTTGTGTACGTGGTACCATGATATCCTTTGCGTGGCGTTCATCAAATGAGAAGATATTTTGCATATAAGCTAACTCAGTTTGATTAATTTCTCCGCCATTATAACTGTTGTTTATTATGATTTTAATTTCTTCTTCAGACATTGCATCGTTATTAGCGTCTGGATCAACTCCAAACAATCGAATAATCATTCTCGCTGATCCATTCATTAACCAAATTAATGGTTTCATTACTGTTCCAAAGTAATACAATGGTCTAGCATAGATTAAAGCTAGTTTCTCCGTATATTGAATGGCCAAAGTCTTAGGCGCCAATTCACCAAGTACCACATGTAAATATGTCACTACAATAAATGCTACGATAAATGAAATGGTTGTAGTCAAAGCCTCTGGTAAGTGAATCAATTCAAACAATGGATGCAATAATTTATCAAATGTCGGCTCACCAAGCCACCCAAGTCCTAAAGATGTAACAGTTATACCTAACTGACATGCTGATAAATAATAGTCTAAATTCTTAATCATCTTCTTCACGACTCGAGCGCTACCATTGCCCTCTGACGCAAGTTGTTCTATTCTTGTCGTTCTTACTTTAACAAGTGCAAACTCCGATCCGACGAATACCGTCGTCAATGCTATTAAAAGAAAAAATATAACTAAGTTCATTATGGTCACAGTTTCCAATTAGTTCCCTATTTCTAGGGATTCACCTCCAAAATTTCGTGTCACAATAGGTGACCGTTCATAAAATTGTTTATCTGGTACTACTATTAAATTAATTACTAAATCCTTCCCATTGTAACACCTCCCTAAAAATACGCATTTCCTTTATTTTATCATAATGTAATCTTGCAATCTAATTTATACTACAAAATTTTATTTGTTCAACTAGACATTTAAACGCAAAAATTTGTTTGAGTCAACTTTCTAATTTTTCTTTTTATTTTATCTTTTAAAATAATCTTTTAACAAATTGGTGTATTTCACCTTCTTTAATCGTTGCACAAACTTGTTGATCGTCATCTAAAATAACTATATCTGCATCTTTCCCCACAGATAAGCTACCTTTTTGATGATCAATATTTAATGCTATTGCTTGATTGAGACTTGTGACACGCCAAACTTTCTCAAGTGGTTCGCCTGTATATTTCAATAAATTATTTAGGCCTTCATTCATTTTTAAAATACTGCCAGCTAAAGCTCCTGAAGCTAATCTTGCCTCAGCACCTTGTACATGCACATTTTGACCACCTAAATCATATTCACCATCTGGCATACCTTTAGCTCTCATAGCATCAGTAATTAAGAAAAATTGCTCATTACCTTTTTGTTTAAAGGCAATCTTTACAGCAGCAGGATGCGAATGAATACCATCAACAATCAGTTCAGTACTCAATGCGTCATTCGTCCATGCAGCGCCAAACACACCAGGCTCTCTATGTTCAAATGCAGTGCCAGCATTATATAAGTGCGTTACATGTTTAGCACCTTGTGATACGGCTTTATTTACCTCATCATACGTTGCAACAGTATGACCTATTGAGAATTTAATTTTGTCATGGAATGCATTTAATGTTTCTTCGGCTCCAGTCACTTCAGGAGCAAAGGTTATCACTTTAATTTGACCATTCGCAATGCTTTGAAATTGTCGTACTTTTTCAATCGAAGGTCGTTGAACAAATTCTGGATTCTGTGCGCCTACTTTATGTTCAGAAATAAATGGCCCTTCTAGATGGATTCCAACTATGTCTGCTGCTTGGTATTTATCATGTTTACTTTGATAGCTCACAATTGTTTTCAAAGCTTTCGTAATATTATCATCTGATTGTGTCATTGTCGTTGCTAAAAAGCTCGTTGTTCCTTCAGATAATAACGATTTTGCAAGATGTTGTAATCCGTCTTCAGATGCATCCATTGCATCTTCACCATATCCTCCGTGAATATGAATATCAATAAAACCTGGTAATACGTGATGACCTTGTGCGTCATATGTAGTCAGTTCACCTTCATATTTTCCTTTACCTACACCGGCAATCTTACCAGCTTTGATGATTAAATAACCCTTTTCTATTGTTTCATACTCTGTATAAATTCGACCATTTTCAATTACATACTCTGCCATGCCTATCTACCTTCTTTACGTTATTTTACTCATTTCACACACTGACGCTTTTCTCCCATTTTACCAAAATTATTTACCATATTATAATCTTAAGTTTATTTCATATAAAATAAAAAATTCAGTAGAAATACGTTAGCAACGCCTTTCTACTGAATTAATTTAATATATCACATCTTATTCATTCATTGCTTCTGAAGCACGGATTTCTTCTTTTCCAAGTTTAGGCTTCAAGATACCATATAAAATCGCTGCAACGATTGAACCAATAACAATTGCTATTAACGATTGTAATACGTGACCAAAGTCTGTACCAACGATAACGAAGATACCACCATGTGGCGCTTGAATTGAAGAACCTAAACCAAGTGCAATCGCACCTGCAACACCTGAACCAACCATCATAGATGGAATAACACGTATAGGGTCAGCTGCTGCGAATGGAATCGCGCCCTCTGTAATAAATGATAGACCCATTACATAGTTTGGTACTATAGAACCTCGTTGTTCTTTAGTAAATTTCTTCTTAAAGATTAACATTGCTGTAGCAATAGCAATTGGAGGAACCATACCACCAATCATTGCTGCTGTAATTGGAGCCGCATTACCTTCAGTTAGTGCCGCTGTTGCGAATACATATGCTGCCTTATTGAAAGGACCACCCATGTCAATCGCCATCATTGCACCAATAACTAATCCTAGTAACATAATATTTGTGCCTGATAAACTTTGTAAACCATTAAGTAATAAATTATTCAACCAAGATGCTGGTGGATTTAATACATAGATCATTAGTAAACCAGTAATTGCTACAGAGAATACTGGATAAATCAATGTTGGTTTTAAACCTTCAAGTGCTTGTGGTAAACCACTGACCACCTTTTTAATACCTTGTGTTAAGTAACCTGCTAAGAAACCTGCTAAAATACCGCCAATAAATCCTGAATCACCAGAAACTGCTAGCATACCACCGACTAAACCTGCTGCGAAACCTGGTTTATCTGCAATACTACGTGCGATATATCCAGCTAATATCGGAATAATTAAAGCAAAGGCACTATTCTTACCGATATTCCATAATTGCTCTGCAAAGGCATTATGTTCTGAACTTTTTGGATCAAATGAGTTTGGTCCAAATAAAAAGACGATTGCCATCAAGATACCACCAGCAATAACAAGTGGTAACATATTAGAAACACCGTTCATTAAGTGTTTATAAATTGTCTTACCGACACTTTGTTTCTCATTCGAACTTTCTGATTTACTACTATTTCCTCTTGCTACAAATGGCGTTCTTGAAGTATCTTGAGCCATATCAATTAACTCTTTAGGTCGCTTGATACCATCAGCAACTGGTACTTCAATTACATTTTTACCATCGAAGCGATCCGTTTCAACATGAACATCAGCCGCAACGATAATTCCTTGAGCACGTTCAATATCTTCTGCTGTTAGATGGTTTTTAATTCCGCCTGAACCATTTGTTTCAACTTTAATATTGACGCCCATTTTTTCCGCTTGTTTCTTCAATGCATCACGTGCCATATACGTATGTGCGATACCTGTCGGACATGCTGTAACAGCTAATACATATGGTTCATTGCTATCAGCAGATGTTGTTGCTGATGCTGCAGCTGCTTCTGAAGCTTCCTCTTCTTCGGTTGCCTCATCATCAGCTCTATCAATAATATTCAATACTTCTTTTTCAGATGATGCGTTTAATAAATCCTTTCGAACATCTTCATCCATTAAGATACCTGATAATTTTGCTAATGCATCTAAATGCGTTTGTGCGCCGCCTTCCGGTGCTGCAATCATAAAGAATAAATGCGCTGGTTGCATATCTAAACTTTGATAATCGACACCTGCTTTAGATTTCCCAAACGCAATTGCTGGTGTGTCCACTGCTGCAACCTTAGCGTGCGGTATTGCTATTCCTTCCCCAATTCCCGTCGTGCTTTGTGATTCTCTATTATGAATTGCTTCTTTAAAGGCTGTAACATCATTTAATTTACCAGCTTTGTTTAATTGATTAACTAATTCATCAATTACTCCATTTTTATCGTTTGAAGAAAGGTCCATCGCTATCGTGTCTTTTGTTAATAACTCAGTAATTCTCATAGTTATACACTCCCATCTAGTGTCTTAATTTCAACTTGTGACTGGATGTCTGATATAGCATCACGCGTCGCTAAATCTTCGCTAAACGCTGTTGCAGTCCCTGCTGATACTGCTTGTTTAAATGCTTCTCCCACAGATAATCCATTTTCTAAACCGGCAACCATACCTGCCACTGTGCTATCACCTGAACCAACAGTATTAATAACTTGGCCATTTGGGACAATAGCTTTAAAGCTTTGTTTGCGATCAACATAAATCGCTCCATCTCCACCAAGTGAAATAATGACTGACACTGCACCCTTATTTAAAATTTCATGTGCATACTTAATCACTTGTTTATCAGTTGTAATCTCTGTATTAAACATAACCTCTAATTCATCTTTGTTCGGCTTGATAAATAGCGGATTATACTTCAACACACTTTCTACTAAATCTTTCTCAGCATCTACTACAAGCTTTGCACCTGTTTCACTAGTAATCTTTGCAATTTGTTCATAAGCATCCGCTGGTACACTTTTTGGAATGCTACCCGCAACGATAACTGTGTCTTGGGGAGTCGTTGATTCTATTTGCTGTAATAAATCTGAAAATTGAGTCTCTGAAATAGTAGGTCCTGGTGCATTAATTTCTGTTTCTTTCCCAGTCTTTAATTTCACATTGATTCTGGTATCCTCGTCTACCTTTACAAAATGAGTTGCAATATCTGCTTGCTCTAATGTATCTTCGATAAACTGTCCAGGAAATCCTCCTGCAAAGCCTAATGCAGTTGACGAAACGTCTAAAGTCTTTAATACTCTTGATACATTAATTCCCTTTCCTCCTGCAAATTTATATGTTTCTGTAGCACGGTTTAAACCATCTAGTTCGAAACCTTGTGCAAACATTATATAATCGATAGAAGGGTTAAAAGTTACTGTGTAAATCATAATGTTCCCCCGATAAAATTGTATTTTTCTGAAAAATATTGAAACGTCGTACCTTCTATTGCTTTCTTAGATGTAACTAATGTCACTTCATCAGAGAGTGGCACATGTGCAAAATACACTTTGTTAAATTTTGAATGGTCTACTAACACAAAATTTCGTGTTGCTAAGCCCATCGCTTTATTCTTAATAATGGCTTCTTGGTCATCTGGAGTCGTCAATCCATATTTCAAATCAATACCATTCATACCGAGAAATGCCTTATCAAAGCGATAACGATCCAGTGTTTCAACCGCGCTAACTCCGACAGTTGCAAATGTCGTAGATTTCACTTCTCCACCAATAATCAATGTACGTATACCTTGCTTTAACAGCTCTTCAACATGGGTTAAACCATTTGTCACAACAATAATATCTTGCGCTTGTATATACGGAATCATTTCCAGTGTTGTCGAACCAGCATCTAAATAGATACAATCATTATCTTCAATTTGCTGTGCTGCTAATCTTCCTATTTCTTGCTTTTCTCTATGGTTAGTACTGCGCTTATCTGCTAAATTAGGTTCTAATAGAGATGATTGGTTGAGTGTTGCGCCACCATGAACTCTTTTCAGTTTACCTAGTTGCTGAAGTTTAGATAAATCTCTTCTAATTGTTGAAGCACTACATTCAGTTCTATCAATCAATTCCTGTAACGTTAGAAAGTCTTTTTTTGACAGTTCAGTCAAAATTAACTCATGGCGTTTTTCCGTAATCATCATTTCACCTCATCTCAAAGATATTATAATGTTTCCGCTTTCTTTTTTCAATCACATTTTATCAAAAACAATCAAAAACAATCATTATTTCTGAAATTTTTCAACTTTTTGTCACTTTTTGCCCATTCATTTCGAAAACAACAAAAAAAGATGCACAAACGATCAAATACTTTACTCGTTTATACATCTCTGTAACTTCATTGTATATAATGTTAATCAGCTAACTTTCAATAATTGAGGTAACTTGTGCTTTAGTTTGTGTTATTAAATCTGTTACTTTAATCTGAATTTGGGTACCTCTCTCACCACCACTTACATAAACAGCGTCTAATCGTTCAGACTGACTATCTATGACTGTTGGGAAAAGTTTTTTCATTCCTATTGGCGAACAACCACCTCGCACATAACCAGTCACCCGCTTCAAATCATCAAGTGGCATTAAATGAAGTTTCTTTTCCTTTACTGACTTTGCTGCTAGTTTCATATTTAAAGTTGCATTAACAGGAATGATAAATACAAAATGCTCGTGTTGTGCATTTTCTAATACTAAGGTCTTAAATACCTCATCTACACTCACTCCGACGAGTTGCGCTACACGAGTACCGTCCATATGTGCTTCAGTAACAGGATAGTTGTTAACTTTATAGTCTATATGATTACGATCAAGCATCCGCATTGCATTTGTTTTTTTGGATTTCACGTTAAATACACCTCATCTACTTCTCTTTAAATCAATTGTACGCCTCTTATTATGATTAAACTAGCTAATCGCTTGCTTTACCTATTATAATTTATTTCAAAAATCAATAACGCTAAAAAAATAACTGACTATTAGACTACAATCAATTCATACGCGACTGTAGTATAGTCAGTTTCGATGTTTATTTTAGTGCAGGTTGTTGAATAACATCTCCCGCCTTAGTAATAACTACTCTGCATTCATTTTCTGTTTTAGAGTCTATGAATGTATAATACATGCCCTCTTTAGCTTCCTTAACTTGTTTAAGGCTCGCATTCGCACCTAAATGATCTGCTGCATACTTTTGGGCTATGACTTCAGATTCTTGTGGTGATATACATGGTGCATTTTGAGATGGGTTATCTGTTACTCGGTATGATTTATCAAAGATTTCTGCATTACTGTGGGTATTAACAGTGACTCTATAATAAGATCCTGGATTCTTGTCATTTTTAAAGGTGAAAATATAATAGTATACACCTTGACACGTGCTATCTATACCATAATCATTATATTGGTTATTACTATGATTATCGTTATTCACCTTTTTTTGTGCAATAGCTAAGGCTTTACTAAATTCAGGTAAATTAGCTTTGCCAACTGCATTATTTTCTAAGTTATGTGTAGAATTCTGTGCAATCGGAACAAAATTCTTGGCGTTATGCGGCTTTTCGTTTTCATCCTTTTTCATTGATGCTTCAATAATTCCCTCATGCTTATCGTTCTGCGCTTTATCTTGTTTATGTGCTTGCTTTGATTTATCTTTAGCTTCAACCACACTTTCAACACCTGAATAACTTGAAATCTTTTCATGCACTTTAACTAATGCATTTTGATGTGTTGCTAAAAATAACAACAAGACTAAGCAACTAGCTAATACCATCGCTGACAAAGCCAAAGTTATATTTTTCATACTCATTTATATAGATACCCACATTTCTTTTAACATTTCTCTACATATTAGCACATAAAATTAACAAAAAACTTATATAGACCACAATTTAAAACAAATGTAATATCTGTAACAATAGTATTACGCAATATGATTCAATTTAATACAATTGTCATGTTTACTTCACTCCACTAAATCCAATATTCAGCTATTGATCTCTACTATATCTGCAATTGTTTCTCATTTTACTCCCATATAAAAACAGTGTTTAAACCGTTATGAACTCATTGACTAATTGAACTAATAAAAAAGAGAATGATTAGAATTGAGTTATCCTAATCATTCTCTGCCTATAATTTAAATAGCATATTGTTTAATTGTTCATTTTTAGTTTTAAGCCTTATTAAACTTCTTTCTGATAGACTTTTCTACAAAAATCACAAAAATACCTAATAGCATAACCAATACTGCCATATATAATGGAAATTCATAGTTTACATCATATAGTCCTCCAGCTACAAGTGGACCAATAAAGTTCCCCATACTTGTAAACGTTGAGTTGAGTCCACCAGCAAATCCTTGACGATCTGCTGCAATATTTGAAAAATAATTTGTAATTGCTGGACGTATCATGTCAAAACCAATAAATACAACAAAACTGATAATCATAATTGACCAATAGCTATGCACTAGAGTCAATCCAAGTAAAATTAACGCTGAATATATCAGTGCATATGTGATAAATGTCAATTCTTTAAAGTATTTCATGAATTTATCGAAGAAAAATACTTGGAAGATAGCACCAAAGATGCCTCCACCTGTAATTGCAAATGAAATATCTAATGGTGAATAATGTGCTTTATCAGCAGTATATAACGGGAACAATGTCTCAAATGCTGATAGACCAAATGCTAATACCAAAGTTAGAACAATAGGTGTTATAAACACTTTCCAATTAATTTTAGACAATAATTCTGGCTGATATTTTGTAAAACCATCTTGCGTTTCATTCTTAGGATTTTTAATTAATATCACAGATAATACCAAGGCTAAACAGCCACTACCACCTGCAACAAAGAATGGTAATCTATGTGAGAATTCTGCTAAAAATCCACCTAGCCCAGGTCCTAAAATAAAGCCAGAGTTAATAATTGCAGACATATAGCCAAAATTTTTGGCTTTGTCTTTTCCTGGTGAAATGTCGGCAATCATACCTGTTACACCAGGCATAACCATCCCTGCACTAAATCCACCTAATATTCTTGAAATAATTAGCAAACTAAATGAATGACTTACCGCAAATAAAAATTCAGATATCGCAAATAGTGCCAATCCAATACAAATGATTAACTTTTTACCAAGTTTATCTGCTAACGTCCCTCCAAAAGGCGATATGACCATTTGAGCAAGTGCAAATGCTGCTACTAGCACTCCAAGATCACTACCATTAAGCCCTAAGTCTTTAAGATAAACTGGTAGTACCGGTACAATTAAGCCAATACCTAAAAAGACTAGAAAAATATTAAAATATAAAATTACAAATTGCTTATTCACATGGCTCCCTCCATTCTATTGCTTTGGATAGAGTAAGTACGATTTACATTTTCAAATTGAAGTTCACAGATGTTTAACCTATTTAACAAATAAAGACTATAATTTTTAATTAAGATAAAATTTTATTAACTCACATTTTTTAAACTATAAATACCTTATACCCTATTCCCTATATAATTGTCGCAAACATAATATTAGAACATTCTATAACATATAGACTATAAAACACAATAGAAGAATTTTATTTTTTACTGTAAATTATGAAATATGCGTTATTACAGTATATAATAATGGGTAAAGAGTGATAGGACGGTGATTGAGAATGGTATATCAAGAAGATAATAATACAATCGTACTAGTGTTAGAACAAGGAGAAGATATCGTAGAAGCAGTAACGGATATCGCTCGTGACAAAAATGGAAAATTTGGAACTGTGAGCGGTATTGGCGCTTGTTCTGAAGTCGAATTAAACTTCTATAATCTAGAAACTAAAACTTATGAGAAAAAACTGATACAAGAGCCTTTAGAATTAACAAGCTTATTAGGTAACATTTCACATATTGATGATCAACCGTTTGCACATCTACATGCGACGTTTGGCACGAACAAATATGAAACTTATAGTGGTCACTTATCGAAAGCAACTGTTTCTGCTACAGCAGAAATTGTTATCACAATGACAAATTTAGATATTAACCGAAAGTTCAATGATGAAATAGGTCTTAACCTACTCAATTTATAGAAAAAATCATATATCGATTAACTCAAGAGCTTATGACAAAGTGTATTGTTATGTACTTGATCATCGACAGTAATTATGTTGCTATTTAACTTGGAGTTTAGCAGAACTATATACAGATTAATTACTGCACACGATTTTCTGAATACATTCAATACCATTGTCCTAGGCTCTTTCTTCTTTACATGAGATTTTTGATATTTAGTGCTTTATACACTTACACCACTTATACCACGTATTAATATCACACAATCGATTGCACATTAACCTTAATTATATTTCAACATTACTACTGCAAAAAATTAGCAATTATTGATTTTTATTTTTACAACTTGTATTATGTATATTTGTATTTCAAAAATGTGGAACTACATTTTTTTATTATCTTTGGGAATTATGTGCAATACTCCCGAGGTTAAATATTTTAAGGTTTATTATTTAATATAATTAAAAGGTAGGTGTGAATATGCGCGCACGTTATATTGCTAGAACTGTCTTTCTTATTTTAATGATTGTATCTATATTCTTTAATAGTTTTTATAAATTTATGACACTCAACTTATTTCTAGCCTATGTACCATTTGAGCTTTGTTTGTTACTCAATTTATTCAAACCCAAATTTAAATTTGAATGGCCACTTTTTATTATTTTTTCACTTATTTTCTTATTGATGGTCCCGAACACATTGTACATGGTTACAGATCTAATACATTTAAATCAATTTTCATTTAATTTTTATCAGGGCTTGATACTAATTGAATGGGCGTATTTTACTTTTCTTGTATCAGCAGTCATATTTGCGCTATACCTCTTAACTATTATGTTTTTAGAAATGGAACGATTCACACATTACAAATGGTTAAATTATGTGTTGATTGTCATAATGATGTTCTTAAATGGATTCGGGATATTTATCGGTCGCTTTTTAAGATTACATTCCGTGTATCTGATTAATGAACCGATGCGAATATTTAAAGAGGTCGTATTACGCACTGATATAAATGCATTTGGTTTTATTCTATTATTAGTCGTGCTACAAGTCTTATTATTTTCATTCGCGAAAGGAGTGCGAGCTATCAAATGACGTTTAATATTATACTCCTAGTGATTGTATTAATTATCGCTCAACTTATCATTGGTCATTTGTTACATGATATTGGCTTTAGTTACAAAAAAAGTATTATCTTAATGTGCTTTCCCCTTGGTATTGGTCTATTTTATTTACAACTCTTCTACTATGAACGCCGATATCATAAATGGGATGTTCCAATACAAGCCAAGTTAAGACTAAAATATATGTATATCTTAACCTTTTTCGAATATGTAGCAGTCTATATCTGTTTATTTAAAATGTAATAACATATATGAACTTCGTATTGCTTGCGAGACACCTAAGGGCGTAAGGTGAATGTCGAGAGCAAGGCTCGCCCCCCCCCAAGATAAACAAGCAATAACAATACGGAATATTGATATAAATAACAAGCCCATCAAAGATTTTTGTTCTTTGATGGGCTTAATGCTGGGTGTTTATGTTCCAAACGCTTTATAAATAACTATTATTAATAGTAGTCTTTTATTTATTTGTTAATGATTGTTTTACTTCAGTCACCGAATCAGCTGAAATTTGCAATTGTTGTTGTTCATCTTCTGATAATTGTAACTCGACAACTTGTTCAATTCCATTTGCTCCTAAAATAGTTGGAACGCCTAAACAAATATCAGTAAAACCATATTCACCTTCTAATAGTGCAATACTTGGTAATAATCTCTTTTGATCCTTTAAAATTGCCGCAATCATACTATAAATTGCTGAAGCAGGTGCATAATATGCTGAACCATTGCCTAATAATTCAACAATTTCTGCTCCTCCCTTTCTAGTACGTTCAACAATTTTTTTAATTGTATCACTATCCAACATCTTACTTAAAGGTATGCCGTTGACATTTGTTGAATCTACTAAAGGTACCATTGTGTCACCATGACCACCTAAGACCAATCCTCTAATATCCTTTACAGATACATTAAGTGCCTCCGCAATAAATGTCTGATATCTTGCTGTATCTAAGATTCCAGATTGACCAATCACTCGTGATTTAGGGAACCCAGATGCCTTTATTACTGAATATGTCATCGCATCAACCGGATTAGTCAAGACAATGATTGTACAATCAGGTGAATATTTAACAATATTTGTTGTAACATCATGCATGACGGATTCATTTACTTGAACTAAGTCATCTCTACTCATTCCAGGCTTTCGTGGAACCCCTGCAGTAATTACCACGATGTCAGAATCTGCAGTATCTGCATAATCGATAGAGCCTTTCACATCAACATCAAAGCCATAAACAGGACTACTTTCTAAAATGTCTAAAGCTTTACCTTTAACTTGACCTTCGTTGTGTGGTCGGTCAATCATTACAACATCTGCAAGTTCTTGCTGTGCGATAATGAACGCCAATGTTGCTCCTGTATTACCTGCTCCTATAATTGAAACCTTTCTATTTGCCATAATATCCCTTCAATCATTAATTTATTATCTTTATTATAACATCAGAAATAAATATATTGTCTCAGCACAAATAAAATAGTGATTCATTTTAGTTAACTAGGTTTATCAGCTTTACTTATTCTTTTTAGAACGTTTTAACCATTTCCAAATAACGAAAATGATTAGAATAGCTAAAATGATATAGATAATACGTGAATATATATCCATATAATGTACAATCGTATGCCAATTACCACCGACAGCTTGCCCTAAATAAATTAATACAATATTCCAAATCAGAGTACCTATCGTGGTAAAAATAATAAATAATGGCATGTTCATTCTTGTTAAGCCTGCTGGAATTGAAATCAAACTTCTTAATAATGGTACAAAACGACAGAAAAATATCGTCCAATAGCCATACTTTTCAAACCAACCAATTGTTTTATCTAAATCTTGGGTCTTTACACGTAATATTTTCCCATAGCGATTAACAAAACGATATAGATTTCGTTCACCTATCCAAGCGCCGATACCATATAATACAATAGCACCTAACACTGAGCCAATCGTTGATGTGATAGTAACGCCAAGAAAACTCAAATCAGATTTCGTAGTCATAAATCCACCAAAGGTTAATATAATTTCTGAAGGAATTGGTGGAAACACATTTTCTAAAAAGATTAGAAACGCGATTCCCCAATAACCAAATTTCTCCATAAAGTGTGTAATCCAGACTTCCATTCATTTCCCCCTATAATCGTATTATCTATTTTATGATTATAATTCCCAATTCTTAGCCTAGCTAAAATAGAAAATATTATATTAAATTGTTTGCTGCTGCGTATAAATAAAGTGATAAACCGAATAATGTTAATGATAAGATGGTTAATATTAATGACAAAATTGTAGTTCGTTTATAATGTTTTATAAATGATACGAACAAAATGCCGCCATTATATAAGAAAAATAATCCAAATAATGTCATCATTATATTTATATCCGGAAAGCTTAGATTTAATATCGCAATAATTAATGCAAATGCTAAAAATGGAATATTAATAAAGTTACGTTCAAATTTAAGTTGCTTTCTACGATGTGTTTCATTTTGGTTATTCATTACTTTTACTCCTCTTACAAATAAATTACGCTATGTCATGTCCTAAAGATGCCGTATAAATATCAAACCATTCTTGATCCGTCAATGTTAATCCAAAGCCATCTATTGCTTCATCTATTCTATTAATATTATGTGTACCTAATACTGGCATAATAGATGCAGGATGCTTATTTAACCAAGCCACAATAATACTATTTGTAGATACATTATATTTTTCTGTTAATGGTGTTATTACAGTCATGATGCGTTGTGACCTTTCGTCTTTCGGATCAAACAATTTACCACCAGCCATAGGACTCCATGCCATTATTTTAACATCATCTTTAAACATATGGTTGATAATACCATCATCAAGCGCATCTAAGGTATATGGTGAAACCTCCAATTGATTGACAGTAATATGTAGTTTGTCGCAAACCAAACTACGATTTATTAAATCATATTGAGATTTGTTAAAGTTCGACACACCAAAGGACTTGACCTTACCTTCCGTAACCAACACCTTTAACGCGTCTGTAATTTCTTCAGGATCCATTAATGGTGATGGCCTATGGATGAGTAGTGAATCTAAATATTCCACGTTCAACTCTTGAAGAGAGCGTTCAACTGAACGTTTAATATGTTGACTACTGTGATCATAGCGATGACCATCTGCATTTGGTATGCGGTCTGTCGGCAAAACAATGCCACATTTCGACACTATTTCTAACTGTTCACGCAATTGCGGTGATAACTTTAACGCCTCTCCAAAGATACCTTCACAACTATAATTGCCATAAATATCGGCATGATCCATTGTAGTGATTCCTCTATCATGTAATTCGTTGATATATCTATTTAATTCTTGCGCCGTCCAATTCCAGTCTTTCGCCCTCCAAAATCCTTGTATGAGTTTAGAGAAAGATACGTGTTGATTAATTTTAACTTTTTCCATAATTGCACCACACCTCTACCTTTTTAATTATGTGAATTGTAATCCGTCTAATTTATTGCGTAATCGATTGATGTCAAGTTGTTCGCCAATTAATACAATCTTTAATTCCATTGCCTCATCAATAACATGGTAATCTGGCAATCCATTTGCATATTGAAATTCATAAGTATCCATCGGTGCATCTCGAAACTTAACATATCCCTTTAATCTTAGAACATTATCAGGCAACCGTAAAATAAATTGATAAAATAGTTGTCTATCAATCGGACTAGTAAAGGTATAAACTAAACTATTAATACCATGATGATGTCCATATTTAACTCCAGTCATTGATGGTGTGGCAATATTTGCCTCATTAAGTAGTTCCTCAATATCACATTCTGTATATGTTGTGTATGTAATTGCAGCATGAGGATTTAACTCTTTTAATACTTTCAAATTTTCTTTTGCTTCATTGTCAATTAAATCCATTTTGTTAACAATAATTGCGTGACACACTTTTAACTGTTCTTCCATTAAATCTTTTGTATTATTTGTATACAACTTTCTTTTTAAAAATTGTGGCCCATCAACTAAGCCGATAACAGTAGGCACATCAGTATATTCAGCAATTTCTGGATCTTGACATGCAGCTATAATTTCTATGGGATGGGCAATGCCAGTTGCTTCAATTATTATATGGTGCATTGCACTTTCGTTAATAAAATGTTTTAATTGTTTTATTAAATCTAGTTGCGAATCATAGCATACGCAACCATTTAATATAGATGCGACCTCTACTTGATTACCGAGCGCATAGCTATCAACATCTAAATTCCCGTATTCATTAACAATAACTTGTGGCTTTTCTTGGTTGTTTAATAGGTAACTTACATATTTATTTAAAAATGTAGTTTTCCCACTACCTAGAAACCCCGTTAAGATTGTGATAGAAATTTTTCGATTTTTAATATTTTTCAAAATTATCACTCATTTCCAATAAATGTTTGCATAAGAGTTTAAATACTTATATAATTAGGTCTTTATTTGATACAATATTAAAAGACTTCCGAATTTTTGTACAGGTTTTATTTTAGCATGGCAAAGCACAAAAGTATTCAGGAGGTAGTATCGCACAACATTAGACGGATTCAGTCCGATACAGAGAGAACAAAACGGATAGAATGTCTGGAGGAGAACTTTATGCCTGAAGAACTTAATTTAAAGGAACAACTTTGTTTCAGTTTGTATAATGCTCAAAGACAAGTAAATCGCTACTACTCAAACAATGTCTTTAAGAAATACAAACTTACTTACCCACAATTTTTAGTTTTAACAATTTTATGGTCTGAGTCACCCGTAAATGTTAAAAAGGTCGTAACAGAGTTGGCACTTGATACAGGTACTGTATCACCACTACTTAAAAGAATGGAACAGGTTGATTTAATTAAGCGTGAACGTTCTGAAGTAGACCAAAGAGAAGTATTTATTCACTTAACTGAGAAGAGCGAAGAAATTCGTCCTGAGTTAGACACTGCATGCCAAGACGTCGCTGTGGCATCGTCATTAAGCTCAGATGAGTCAGATGAATTAAATCGCCTATTAAGTAAAGTAATTAATGCTTTTACTGAAGAAAAAGCAAAATAATTTTTTCTTAAGTTAAAGTCAAACAATCAAATTATAAATTTTGTAATATTGAGAGCTCAAACACAAACGTATTTGAGCCCTCTTTTTTTATTCACTTCTATTGATTTGTAACATTTGATATAAGTAACCTTTATTAGCTATCAGTGTATGATAATCTCCAGATTCTACAATATGACCTTCTATCATAACAATAATTTTATCGAAGTGTGGTAACAATCTTAAATCATGCGTAGCCACGATTAATGTTTCTGCCACTGTATGAATCTTTTCCATGATTGCATCTGTATGCGTAATATCTAATGCAGTCGTTGGTTCATCTAATATCCATAACGGAGCCTGTTTCAACAATAATCTTGCTAAGCCTAATCTCTGTATTTCTCCTCCAGATAAAGTGTTTCCACTTAATGTTATTTCTCTATCTAATTCAATATGTTGTAATCCTAAATCATTAAATACTTGTCGAATTGACTTATCATCTTTGTCCGTAAACAAATTTTCTCTGACAGTACCGTCAAATAATTGTTGAGCTTGTAATAATGCATTTATATATTGATATTTGGACTGATCTTCGACCTCAATTATGTCTTGTCCCTTTAGCTTCAGTTGTCCAGTCTCACTTTGATAAAGTCCTAGCATCAATTGTAGTAGCGTACTCTTACCAGAACCAGACGGTCCTATTACCGCTATTTGTTCACCTTCATGGATTGTTAAATTTATATTTTCCAGCACGTTTTGTGATTGATTCCAATATTTAAAGGCTACATTTTCAAGTTCAAGCAAAGGTTGTTGCTCAGACTGGTCTAACGCATGTGTACCTTGCTTAACTGGGTGTGCAATCACTTCATTTAAACTCGCTAGTGATTCATCCGTATCTGCTTTATAGTAGGCAACATTACTCATTGGTATCGCTTGTTCAAATAACGTTAACATCATTAAAACAATACTCGTCAAATACACGACATCTAATTCGTGGTGCTGAACTTGAAAGGCCCCTAAAGCTAAAGTTCCAAATAATGCGATCATGGAGACAATATTCAAACTATACTCATATAGCGTCAAGAAATTTTGCTCTCTCGCCTGAGCCTGTTTAAATGTAGTTAACTTTTGTAGTAATCCCGTTTTAAATTGGTCTACTTGGTTGAATCGCACGAGTTCTTCATAACCTTCTTTATAATCATAAAATGTACTGAGTAAGGCACTTTGTTCACGATCCACCTTTATTTTCAACTGACGGGCACGTTTACCACTTAACCATGGAATAACTAGTAATGTTAATAGCATACTTAAACATATGATTATTGCATGTATATACGAAAAATAAATCATTACAATTCCAGCAACTATTGCTGTTATACCTATTACAATAGGCGGATAATACACTCTTAGATAGATATTTTGTAATGCTTCTACCCGATCTACCATTTTTGAAATTAAATCACTTGAATTATATTTCCGATAAATATCTGGCACCACTGGAATCAATTTTTTAAAAAATTGAACTCTTACATTACGTAACATTGTAAATGTAGTCCGGTGTGACAATAAACGTTCAATATAACGCGCAATGGCACGTAAAAATCCAAACATTTTCACCGATACAATGAGTACCATTAATGCAAATAACGGTGCCCCCAGTGCACTTTGGGTAACCATATATCCACTTAAAAAGAACATTCCTAGCGCTACAAGACTACCTACCACACCTACGACGATTGAAAGTATTAAGTCTCTATCTGCTTTAAATTTAATATGGGGTTTCATCGTCTTTCACCATCCTTGTATGATTGAACAGGTTGCGTTGTGCGTTGTGATTGCACACAACCATTGTTCATCTCAATACATTTATTCGCATTTTTAATCGTATGGGCACGATGTGCAATAGTAATCATTGTTGTTTTCCGGAATGATGTGAGCAAGACCTCTTGAATAATATGTTCTGTCTTAACATCAAGCCCCGTCGCTGGCTCATCAAAGATCAATAAATCAGGTCTCAGTAATAAGATTCGTGCAAGTTCAATACGTCTCATTTGTCCACCTGATAACATTTCTCCACCTTCACCTATCACCGCATGAATACCATTTTTCAATGCTAGAACCTGTTGCTTAAGTCCTACATCATCTAGCACTTTAATAATTGTCTCATCCGGTACATCATCAAACATAGCAATATTTTCTTTAATTGAGCTACTAAATATATAGGGTGATTGACTTAGAAAGCCAATCTTTAAATCTTTATATTTAAAGGAGACACTACCCTCTATTGGTCGAAATCGTTGAGCGATAACTTGTGCTAATGTTGATTTACCTGCACCGCTTGACCCAACTAAAGCAATATTATCACCTTCATTGATATCAAGATTAATGTTATTTAATGCATTTTGTGTCGCATCTTTGTATCGATAAGTAACATTACGTAATTGTACAAGTGGGATTTGATTGATATTGACGTTATATTGTCTTTCCTCTGGTACAGTAGATTGATCAAGTAATTCAAACACTGCGTCACTGGCACCTTCACTCTGCTTTCCTGTATGGAAGGATTGACCTAAATCTTTGATTGCATTATAAAATTCAGGAGCTAAGATTATTGCTATCGCTGCTGTCTTAAAATCAATATTATGAAATAGAATAAGTCCTAAACCAGCCTCTAATGCAACTAAGCCGATACCTAACATACTAATAAATTCCAACATTAAACCTGATAAAAAAGCACTTTTTAATATTTTCATAGTTAGATCTCTGAAAGTTGTACTCTCATTATATAATTCTTGTTCAGTTACTGATGTTTTATTAAACAGTTTTAATGTAATTAATCCCTTCACCTTATTCAAAAATTGTTGGCTAAATTGATTTAGATACATCATTTTATCTTTAGATTCATCCCGCGTTTTTAAACCGAAAATGATGTAAAACAAAGGAATAAATGGTGCGGTAACAATCATTATTAATGCAGTATTTAAATGGATAAAGCACATCGCCACAATAATAAAGATTGGAATCATCATAGATTTAAATACTTGTGGCAAATAACCATTAAAAAACGATGTTATTCCGTCGATATTTTGAGTTAATGTATTTAATTGTGCGCCAATTGGTGCTACAGATTGTTTTGATATTAATTGTTGTCGCAGATCATATTTAACAACCTGAGCTAATCTATCACCCATGAGTTGATTTAATGTATTGAAGGTCGCTCTAGCTAATAATATAAATAATGTAATCGTGATTATGACGACGACATCTTGATTTGTTTTTAGCAGTAACCTATTCAATATTTCTGCGATTGAAACATTCTGTATTACAACCGTAATTGCTAATAAAATACTAAATATAAACATTAGTATTGGATAAATTTTATATTGTAAAACCATATTTGTTAATCTTTTCACAAAATATCACCTGTCACATATTATAAACTTATTCTATGAAAGTTGAATTAATTCGCATTAAATTTTAGTGGAAAATTTATGGTGGTTTCATATTTCTGTCATATTTATATTTTTTAATATTAATAGTTAAAATACCCATCAATATATAGAATATTACTACAATTTAATCTTCCTCTTAAATTCACAGATATATGTGGTAAATCATATTTTTGTTATGCTATGATTAAAAAATGAACAGCACCATATTATTGAACAAAAAGACAGAAAGTAGGTAAAATATGTTAATACTTGAATTAATAAAAGGTATTATCTTAGGTATTGTAGAAGGCTTAACTGAATTTGCCCCTGTTTCATCTACAGGTCATATGATATTAATTGATGACATGTGGTTGAAATCAAGTGAGTTCCTCGGCTCTCAGTCCGCTTTCACTTTTAAAATTGTAATTCAACTCGGCTCTGTTTTTGCCGGTGCATGGGTATTCAGAGAACGTTATTTTGAAATGTTACACATTGGTAAATATAAATCAGAACCCATCGACGGTATTGGCCAAAAGCCTAAACGTTTGAATTTATTACATATCTTAGTAGGTATGATTCCTGCAGGTATTTTAGGCGTATTATTTGATGACGTAATTGAAAAATATTTATTTAGTGTTCCAACAGTTATGATTGGGTTGTTTATAGGTGCAATTTACATGATAGTTGCAGACATCTATAGCAAAAAAGTTACTAACCCTAAAACTGTAGACCAAATCAACTACTTCCAAGCCTTTGTCATTGGCTTATCACAAGCTGTAGCGATGTGGCCAGGTTTCAGTAGATCAGGGTCAACAATTTCAACTGGGGTATTAATGAAGATGAACCATAAAGCAGCCTCTGATTTTACATTTATTATGGCTGTCCCAGTTATGCTAGCAGCAAGTGCACTATCTTTAGTCAAAAATATGGAATATATTCACATCAGTGATATCGGATTCTATATTTTAGGTTTCTTAGCTGCATTTATAGTTGGTTTAATCGCAATTAAGACGTTCCTATTCTTAATCAGTAAAGTAAAGCTGATTCCATTTGCAATTTACCGAATTATTTTAGTTATTATCATTGCAATTCTTTACTTTGGTTTTGGTATTGGACAAGGCATCACAAATGCATAATTACAACATACTTTAAGATTGGACACATGCGTCGCATGTGCCCAATCTTTTTTTGCACCAAGAGCATATATCTCGAGGATTTAAATGCGTAGCGCGCTATTTATTTATTTTTAATAAGCCTTTTATAAAACTGTAATTACAGTTTATTTTCATGTATCATAGGGTAATATGAAGATAGTATAAATTAAATGGAGGCAACGAGTATGGACAAAAAACAATTAATCAAAACAATCATCACAGTAGCTCCTGTGTTTTTAGTACCTCTAATTGTTGAGCGAAAAAAAATAAAAGATCATCCAGATGTTAAAAAGGCTACAGATAAAACTGTAAGTGCTTCAAAAACAGTAGCAGGTAAATCAGTTCAATTTAAAGATGCAGTTGTTGATAAATCATCTACTGCAAAAGACTATGTCGTAGAGAAAAAACATGACAGAGATCAAAAACGTGAATTAAAGCGTATTGCTAAAGAACATGACCCTGCTTATATCGAGAAAAAAGGCGAGAAATTAGCTAAAGAAAATCGTAAAGAAGCTAGTAAAATGGATAAAATTTTACAAAAAAACATCGAAAAGCGTCATAAACAAGAAGATAAATTACGCGAAGAAAACAAAAAGCAACGTATTAAAGACATGAAAAAAGCCAACAAACATATGGAAAAAGTTGGTCTTACACCTGGAAAGCTTGACGCTACTATAGAGAAAAAAGGCGAGAAGTTAGAAAAAGATAACCGTAAAGATATCAATAAATTAGATAAAATTCTACAAAAAAATATTGATAAACGCCATAAACAAGAAGAAAAAGAACAAGAGCAGAATAAAAAAGCTAGATTAGCTGAATTTAAAAAATATAAAAACTACGTTGCAAAAAGTGTCGTAAAACAAAACAACGAAGAAAAAGGCAAATAATTTCATGACACGAGTCATAATAGATGGAGATGCTTGTCCTGTAACCAATTCAGTTATTGAATTGACCAAAGGGACAGGCATTTTTGTTATAATAGTACGTAGTTTTAGTCACTTTTCTACTGTAATACAGCCTGCTCATGTAGATACTAAATATGTTGATGATGGACCAGACGCCGTTGATTATCGTATTGTGCAACTCGCCAAATCAAATGACATTGTGATTACACAAGACTATGGTTTAGCCAGTTTACTAATCAACAAGGTACATACTGTACTCCACCACAAAGGATTTCATTATGATACACAAAATATTAATACATTATTAGAACAGCGCCATGTCAGCGCACAGTTTCGAAAAAGTGGCGGTCGGACAAAAGGACCTGCTCCCTTTACAAATCAAGATATTAAAGTTTTTGAGTCAAAATTTATAACGTTAATTCAAGAATTGTTATAAACAAAGGAGGATATGAATATGAAACGCATTGCTGTTTATTGTGGTGCAAGTAAAGGAAACAATGAAACATATATGAAAGAAGCATATCAATTAGGTAAAAGTATGGCAGAACAAGGCTATGAACTTGTGTTTGGCGCTGGTTCTGTTGGTATTATGGGCGCAATTCAAGATGGTGTGTTAGACCATGGTGGACGCGCCATCGGTGTTATGCCTAACATGTTAAATGAACGCGAAATCACTAGTCAAAAACTAACAGAACTTATACTAGTTGATTCAATGCATGAACGAAAGTATAAAATGGCAGAGCTTGCAGATGCCTTCGTTATGGCTCCAGGTGGTGCTGGATCATTAGAAGAGTTTTTCGAAATGTATAGTTGGGCACAAATAGGTATTCATGAAAAACCAATCGCAATTTATAATATCAATCATTTCTATGACCCATTAAATACTATGATTCATCATATGATTGAGGAAGGTTTTATCGATGATAAATATAAATCACTGGCCCCATTGTGCGAAACGCCCGAACAGCTATTTGAAACAATTAATACCTACCAACCATTAGGTATTAGAACATATGACTAATCGTCACTATCATTAAAACGTATTAGATTTACTTTCATCTTTGTTAGTTGCTTACCAAAGCACTCTGTTCCATCCTAAAGTAATAGTTTTCATATACAATAAAAATGCTATTCTTCTCTACGTTATGAGAGGAATAGCATTTTTTATTACATATTTTCAAATCACCGTCTGGTGAATGTTTTGCCTTTTAAACCTTATTATTAAAGTTTCACGTCAAACATTACCCGCTTATTTAAATAATTGGATAAGTTGTTTAATAATAATAAATACCACAACTAAGATAATAATACTTGATATTTTATTAAGTAATACAATCCATTTGCCTCTCTTATCTATGTGATGTAAAGTTTTTCCCAATATTGCAAGCAAGACAAACCATATCCATGAAACCAATATAGTAGCAATAGTAAATGCCACCTTATCCTCACCATGATACAGTGTTGCATTGGTCCCTATTACACCTACTGTGTCCATAACAGCGTGTGGATTTAATAGAGAAACTGACATTGCAAAAGTAATTTGTTTTTTGACTGACAATGCCGACTGTTGAGACACCTTTCCAACTTGTTCATTCCATAATGTCCAAGCCATATATAGTAAAAATACTAACCCAATTACATATATGATTACTTGTAACATTGGTAGCGAATAAAAGATTAGCGACACACCTAATACTGCTAATAGTATAAGAAACGTATCACAACACCCTGCCGCAATAATAACTGGCGCGACACTTTTCAAACCATTATAGTTGGCACCCTGGTTAAAAATAAAAATATTCTGTGCTCCTAATGGTAGGATTAAGCCTAGTGCTAAAATAAATCCATGTATAATAGCTTCTATCAACGAACGTCCCTCCAAATTAGCTTCTCTTAACATGCTATGGCACAACCCATAATCGTAAGAATTTATATAAATCTATAATCATTATGCTATAATAAAATTCAAATATTTTGACCAACCACGACATAATTTATAACCCAACCAATCATGAGGAGTCGTTTGCTAATGGGAAAAGCAAAATACCAACAAATTATCGATGATATCCTTCTCCAAATTCAAAATGGCTCACTTGAAGCTGGTATGAAATTACCAACTCAACGTGAACTAGCCACAATGTATCAAGTGAATCGCTCAACTGTGATACAAGCTTTGGATATATTACAAAGCTATGGCACTATTGAAAGTAAACCAAGAAACGGATTATTTATTGCCGATAACAAATGGAATACTTATATCAAAGATAATATTCAATGGCAAACTTATATGAGTCACAGTACTTCTAAAAATAATCAGTATTTTATACAACGAATCAATGAATTAGAATTTCGTTCAGATTTATATAGGCTCAGTACCGGAGAGTTAAGTCCAAGTTTAATCCCTAACCAACAATTCAAAGAAATACTAGCACAGAGTAATGATATTCCGTTAACATCAAATTATGAATACCCGTTAGGGAGTTTGAGTTTAAGAAGCGCTATTGTCGAGCATGTGAAACAATGGGGAATTGACTGCACGGTAGATCAAATATGCATTACTTCAGGGGCATTACAAGGATTGAAATTAATTGCTGATGGTTTACTGGTACCACAATCACATATCATTATTGAATCGCCTTCATATATTCATTCCATTCGAACATGGCACAATATACATGCTGAATTAAAGTCACTACCAATTTCAACAATCAAACGTAATATCAATCATATATTTAATCATTCACAACGTTTTAGACATAGTCTATTCTATACTATCCCAACCTGTCATAATCCGACACAACATAGCTATAGTATAGAAGAACGCAAAAAAATCGTTCACCAATGCCAACTACATGGTATTCCAATTGTTGAAGATGACGTATATGGCGAGCTCTACTTTAATAGTCCTAGACCACGCCCATTAAAGTCACTAGATCATAACGACAACATTCTTTATTTAGGTAGTCTATCAAAATCTGTAAGCCCTGGACTAAGAATAGGTTGGATTATTGGTAAATCAACTGTAGTTTCACACTTAGCAGATTTAAAAATGCAAAATGATTATGGAGCAAGCTCAATTTCTCAATTTATTGCTACACAATGGCTTACAAATCCACAGTATCACCAATGGCATATTCAAAAATTAAAGCATGAATTATTAATAAAAAGAGACCAATTCTTACAATCATTAACAAGTTATTTTTCAAATTTAGGAACATGGCATATTCCTGAAGGTTCGTTTTACATTTGGTTTGAGCTCTATCATCCGATTGATATGAAAGCACTTTTCGATTTAGCCATCAGTCATCACATATTGATCAACCCAGGTGAAATCTATAGTGAACAAGCCAATCGCGCTATCAGATTCTCATATTCCTATATAGATGTATCAGACATAGACAACGCATTAAAACAACTAAGTCAATTGATTATTCAATTACAGTAACAAACTTATTCATTCGTTTCTTACTCCTATCCTTTGTTTAACAGCGCAATAAACATCAAAATAACAGGCTGAGATATTAAACTAAACATATCTCAGCCTGTTGCATTATTTATTCATTAATAACTTATTAAAAACATTTGATTTAAAATTATTTCCACTGTATTGATACTTCTTTAAAGTATATGTGTATATATTATTGTTGCGCCCATAGTCGAATCTCCCAACGACAATAATATATAAAATTAAGTAAGCTTAATATGATATCGTACACACGATTTCAATTCATGATAAGGGCTCAATTCTGGATACTCAAAATGATCATAAAAGGTCATTCCAATCTTTTCCATAACTTTACGTGATGGTATATTATTTTCAGTTGAAAATGCATATACTTCAGATATCCCTTTTTGTTTAGCGTATTGTAATACTGCTTCTGCACCTTCTGTAGCAAATCCATTGCCCCACACTTCAGGTATTAAACGCCAACCAATTTCATAAAATGGCAATTCATCAAATTTATATTTACTATCACTTGTTATGTAATTTACACCAATAAAACCAAGCCAGCCATTTGTCTCCTTTAGTTCCACTGCAAATAGCCCAATACCTTCTTGATTAATTGCTTTATTCATTTTATTCATATCGCTTTTTGAACGTTGGTAACTTAATAAACTTGGAAAATATCTTCGAACTTGCGGATTGGCATTCATTTGTTGAAATAGCAGTAGATCATTTTCCTCCCAGTCACGTAACCTTAAACGTTCAGTTTCAATATAAACTGTCATTTGTTACACCTCGATACTGGTTAATTACTCCCTATACAAAAGTAACGCGTTATGACTAATCATAGCGCGCTACTCACCTAACATCAAAATTCACTAAGCTCTTGAAATATAACTAATTAATTCTACGTGAACCGGTATTTCTTTCAAACGATTACGCTCACTTTTCGGAGCAGTAAATGTTGCATCAATGAAATCATTTTGATGATTCAATTGATAAGTAGCTACGAATGTATCCGTATCTGATTCAAAATTCGGTAAATGTGCGATAACACGTTTGATTTCTCCTGTAGAATCTTTTATTTGTCTACCAGTAATATTTTCTATTTCTCTACCTAATTCAGGTAGCGTTATTGATCGACCTTCTAATAAATTAAAATCTTGTTCATGCATAATAATTACCTCTCTCCTTATATAGGATAATCATTCATTTGTTTTAACCTTAGTTTAAATGTCCCTATAAAACAAATGTAAAACAACATAACTATCCAGTAAGCCAATTCTTTTTTTATATTTTCAATTAATACACATATACTAAACTGCATTTATCATTAATGATACCCATTATAACAAGTAGCAAAACCATATTACAATAATTTCCTAGGAAATAAACGACAAAATAATAGTATATTTAATTAAACCGCATATGCTTGATTTACGAATCATTTATATACTGAGCAGTCATTTCGTTCGATTTTAGAAATTTTCTTAAACAATTACTCTCACTATATTTCTAATATTTTTCTTATGCTTGTTACGTATCTGCGTTAATTTCTTTTTCTAAATCTTTTGACTTGTCTTTTAGTTTATCATGTTGCTTTTGTAATTTTTCTTTTTGTTCTTTTAAAGATTTATTATCTTTTTCAAGCTTTTTAACATCTTTCTCTAATGCTGCTTTCTCATCGCTTTTTCCACATGCAGTCAGCGCCAAAGTAGACGCTAATATTAAAGCTAAACATTTTTTCATTTGGGAGCTCCTTTTTCATACTTTATCACAATTATCTTATCATTTATCCTTGTTGTGTTCATTATTTAACGGTAATTTTTTGGTCATTATTACTTTACTCACTTGGTAACCTTTTTGTTGATTCAACTGTTGCATCATTATATTATGAGCATCAACTGTGCCTTGTATTTCCTCAGCTCCCTGTTCTATCGCCCATTGCTCTATTTCATCTTTCAACTTGGATGCTATACCTTGTTGTCTATACCTCAAAGCGACATATAGAAATTCAATGATGACCTTCTGTTCATGCTTTAAATAGCGTCCCCAAATTACTCCTATTAATGTATCATCTACAATATGTGTAATTAGGACATCCGTTCCGTGGTATAACCCATTTAAGAGCATCTCTTCGCGTAACGCGACCGACAAAGTTGTCTGTTGATAATCTTGATTCTGCCTTTCAAGTTCACTTTCATGAAGCTGTGCTATTTGTGAAATAATATGCTTATCTTCGTATGTTATATATCGCATGTAGCCCCCTATAAAAAAGTTATATTGATTTCTCTTATTATATTCGTCATAATAAGCCTATCATTAATATTTTATAAAAAGGAATGCGAAATTCAAATGAAATCTACTGAAAAATTGATGCGCGAAAATAATGTTAAATCTTTACGCCTAAATAATACGGATAGAGAAATTTTCGAAAATTATATGACATATGTACGTGCTGATTTAAGTGTGAATCCTCATGATTCTGAAAAAATGTTGAATCGCATTTTAAATCAACTTTTTAAAGCTGAAAGTAATGGCACTTTAGCTATGGATTTCTTTGACCATGATCCAAAAGCACATGCCAAAAAAGAGTTAAAAAAATTGCCTAATGAAACACTGTACAATATTTTTAAATACATCGTTCAACATCTATTATTATTTTTTGGTATCTTTTGTTTTTTAAAGGGCTTTATAGGTTTCTTCATTGGCGCGAATCGTCTATATTTATATACATTCCCAATCATGATACTCATTGGCATTTTCATCATCTTTTTGTTTATTTGGATGGCTTTTAAAACAGTACAGATGCAGTGCTTTACAAAATCACATTGGACTTGGATAATTACATATATAGTAATATTGCTCCTATTATCAGCAATATTTTATGTATTTTTTATTCCACAATCTAGCTTAGATTTTGGACCCTATATCTTTGTTGGTAATTGGACATTTATCATTATCTCATTCATCGTGTTACCCATTGCCTTGTATATAGATCACAAATTCATTAAAAAGGAAACAACTACTTCCTTATAAAACACATTTTTATAAAATAACGAGTCTGAAACATAAAGTTTTGGATCTGTATAAACAGGCAATTTCTATTGAAATAATATAGAAATTGCCTATTTCAATATTATTTGGAGTGATATGTTTTACAACTATGCTAACATTTGAATTCATCAAATTTATTTCCAGGCCTTATTTCAACGATTTCATTAACTTAACGCGATATAACATTTGATCACATACGTACTGAAGTTACCTTTGGTAGTCTAGCTGAGTCATGTTACAGTCTTTATACTTAAAATATTTCAGTATTTTATTTTATAAGTGGTTATTAAATGAGAGGATCTTAACTTTTTCTTTCAATAGTATACTAATCTGACTTTACACATAGACACATTGTATATAGGTGAGACTCCAAAGAAGCAATGACAGTTGAAGACCAAAAACGAGAAGGCAAATAGGAAAGCGAGACAACAAATAATAAATGAAGTACTGTGTGTTTTATGATTTAAACATAAACAAAAGATATTTAATTAACGTACCTTAAAGTATTTCAATGTAAAATCATAATTCTTTAAACGTATTTTGGCGAGACTCCTGTGGGAACAGGACAAGCTGAAGACTACAGGCTGAAGCTGTCCCCTAGGAAAGCGAGACAACAATACGTAATATTTAAATATTAAAAAAGCACACAGATAAATTGATAATTTATCTGTGTGCTTTATTGTATGTCCTTGAGACACTTTATTTTAAACACAAGTAGTAAATTCATTATTTATATGGCATATACTACATCAAACACATGAAACAATAACGTTTAACTATGAATGAGATACTAGTGTATCTTCCTTACGTTCAACAGCTATACTGATAAATAAGAATATTAAACCGATAACAGTTAAAATAGGTGCAATTAAACTTAATGATGCAAGTGGTAAGTTTGTAACCACAACACCACCAATAAAGGCACCTAATGCATTACCTAAATTAAATGCAGATTGATTTAAAGTACTTGCTAAAGTTGGTGCATCTTTAGAAATTAACGTACTCTTAAATTGTAAAGATGGACTCATACTAAAGCCGATTAAACCAAAGAAGAAAATACCTGCTACCATAAGAATACCGCTTGTCTGTACAAAATATAATAAAATGAAATACAAAATAAACACAACAAAGATAATTTTAAGTGCTTTATTTAGATTCCAGTCTGCAAGTTTACCACCTACAATATTACCTAATGTCACACCCACCCCGAAAATGATTAATAAATAAGAAATCAAGTTTTCCGGTACATGTGAAACATCTGTTAACGTCGAAGAAATGTATGTGAAGTAAGCAAAAACGCTACTAAAACCAAACAATGTTACTGCTAACGTTAACCACAAACGCTTTTCTTTTAATATCTTTAATTCTTTGAGTACTGATGATTTCACAGTTTCACGACGCATAGGAACAAATATAATAATTCCTATTAACGCAAGTACACCAATAATTGAAATAATGATAAAGGTCATTTGCCAACCAAAATTTTGTCCTACTAATGTACCGAATGGCACGCCTAAGATATTACTTAAACTCAATCCCATAAACATAAGTGCCATTGCACTTGCACGTTTTTCAGGATTAACCATACTTGCTGCAAGAATAGAACCAATCCCAAAGAAAGAACCATGTGCTAAAGAAGTAATAATTCTACTTGTCATCATTAAGCCATAATTAGGACTTAGTGAAACGGCAATATTTCCCAAAATAAATATTCCCATTAGTACGAGCAGTAGATACTTTCTATTCCATTTGATTGTTAACATTACTAGTATAGGACCACCAATCGCTACACCTAATGCATAGCCGGTAATCAGTTGTCCTGCTTGACTGACTGTTACATCAAAATCACGTGCAATATTTGGTAACAAACCCATAATTACAAATTCTGACATCCCTATCGCAAATGCACCAATCGCAAGCATCCATATAGCTACTGGATATTTCATATGTGGTTCCCTCCGTTTTCAATTTTTTTCAAACATGTTTGTGATTATACTAAAAATTGCTTAGTGAAAACAAGAGGGTTGCTTAAATTTAATTAATTTTTATAAATAATACGCTTTCATTAAATTTTTAATTACACAATTTGACATAACTATATATATTGAATGATTAAAGTTAATAAAAATAAAATAGAGTTAACACATGCAGCACCAATATTATTTGAAATATCGACACTACATTCTGTTAACTCATTCGATTACTCACTAATGATTTAATTAATTAATAAAGCATCAACAAAGAACCAAATTACCATGATAAGCATTACAATTGCTTGCGCAACTGAACTTGCTAAGAAAGCAATAACTGAGCCGAAGCTTGCCTTCAATGCTTGTGAAAGGTTAGGTTCTTGAATTAATTCTACTATTAATACTGCTACAAAAGGAATGATAATAATACCAAATGGAGGAAATACAAAGCACCCAATAATTACACCAACTAGAGCTGCATATTCACTTAACTTTGAACCTCCAAATTTATTAACAAAATATTTATTCATTAAGAAATCTGCCAATAAAATAAATACCGTAAATAATATCATTGAAACATAGAACACCCATGTTAAATGATGATTATGAAAACCAAATTGATAAATTAAAAACCCTATCCATAAAACTAATACTGATGGGATAATCGGTTTAATCAAACCAATAAAAGCCACCACAAATGCTAAAATAATTAGTATCCATAAGATTAGAGACAATCTAGTTCACCGTACTTTCTTCTGTGAATTTTTGATCTTTAGTAAAGAAAATGAGTACCATACCAATAAATATAGACAATGCTGATACAAAGAAAACATTTCCTAAGCCAACCCATTGACTCATAATACCTCCGAGCAAATTACCACACAACTGCCCGATAACCATGGCATTAGCAAAAAGCGTGGAAGCATATCCCGGAAAGTCAGGTAAAATATCTTGGAAGTAGCTAATACCTAATCCCAATAAAATTGCTAAGAAGATTGCTAAGAATACCTGACCAACAAACATCATAACTAAACTATCAAACACACCAATGCTAAAGTAGAATAATCCTCCAAACAAACCACCTAACATCAATAATGTTCTAGTTGCTAACTTTGCCGACAACACACCTAACAACACCATAAATGGTACTTCTAATCCTGCACAAAGGCTGGCAAGTCCACCTACATAGCCTTCTGGTTCCTTTAAATACTTTGTAACAAATAATGGCATGTTGAGTGTATACATCCACTGTCCAATATGTAATAAAATAAAGGCAGCAAATGGCACGAATAAACGTTTATCACGTAACATGTTAGGCGCTTCCGCTTCCACATGTGTAACATCAGAAACACTTTTCTTGGTTTTAATATCTTTAAAGAAAAATACTTGCAATATGAGTGTGAACAAAATAATCGAAATAGTTCCTGCAAATAAGCCTGAATAACCATTCATTTGCAATAATAAAGCTCCAATCAATGGCCCAAATAAAAATCCAAATGAAAACATTGAACGTAATACTGCATTAGCAAACTTTGCTCTATCTCTAGAGGCAGAAGCATTAATAGATTCACGTGCTGATGCATACATTTGTGGCATTGCAGGTGCAAAGCAACCTTGGAATATTGCATAAATAGCGATAAACAACCAGATTTCATGGATGTAGAAATAAATAGAAAAACTTACTGCTCCCATAAATAGCGCACAGACTATAATTAATTTTCTGTTAATATCATGTGTATCTGAAAAACGCGCTACAATCGTATTCATTATAAATTGACTTATCGCAGCTAAAGCCAATAATAAACCATACTGTGACGATGTCATGCCTAATTCATTTGTAGCAAATAAAATGAGGTATGGTACTGTTATTGCAATGCCCATACCTAACAACATCATATTCACCACAAATAATTTATAATTTTTAATATGTAGTAATGCTCCAAACATCGATTTAACCTCAATTCTTTGTAAAATAGGTTTGAATACATCCATCCAATTATATTCACATGAATGCTTGAATTTACATGCCTTATTTTTTATTTATGATTCGACATATTCCATCATTAAATTAATAAATGAATCCACTTGAGGCAATTGCAACATACTTGCATCATAACTCATATAAGTCGATCTAATAAGTGGTTTCTCATCGATGTTAACGCGTTTAAATTCAAACTGCTCTTCGTCTAAATGACGCATCATAATCTCTGGTAAAATCGTTACCCCTACACCGTTGAGTAGCATTTCTTTACATGTTGCGACTTGATCCACTGTTATCATCGCACGATAATCTTGTCCAATTTGGCTACTATACCATTCTTTGATTTGATTAATATAAATCGGATCTGCCTGAAATTCAATAAATGGTAATTTATCAACTTCATCAAAGCGATTTTTTGGATGAATAAAGTAATGTTCATCGTTAAAAAGATGTGTGTTACTTAAATTCATAATTTTGTTACCACGAATAATGATTACATGGTAGTCTCTATGATTCGCCTTTATTTGTTCACTTGATCCTACTTGAACTTGAATTTCTACATTTGGAAATTGTCTTGTATATAAATTTAATACCTCTGGTAACAATGTTTGACCAATTAACGACGAACAACCTATTGAAATTGTCCCATTCACTTCGCCTATATGCGCTTGCATTTTATCGAGGAATAGTCTTTCTCTATTTAACATATCTCTAGCATGTTCTATAATCATAGTTCCTTCAGTTGTCGTAATCAGTTGCTTTTTCGTACGTATAAAGATTTCCACACCAAAAGCATTTTCAATGGTTTTCAAACGTTGTGTTACCGCTGGTTGTGATATATAGAGTATTTCAGCAGCTTTTCGTAGTGTTTTCGTTTCGTCTAAAGTAGTTAACAAGCGATAATCATCAATCTTCATATTATCCCCCTATATGCTCAAAAAAACTGACATTCTATTGTTCATTTAATAATCAATGCATTTATCATTAATTTAACTATATATGCAATGTGTCGATGGTTTAACTTGAGTCTCTGATACTCTTATTTGTTTGTTAACCATAATAATTACTATAACATGATTATACCTATACCGATATAATGATTCATATCCTTTTTGATAGATTCTTAGCTATTGATACAACAGGCATTTAAATGTGATTATCTCTAAATCTATACCGCTATAATGGGTAAATAACTTTAATTCTGCTCTTTTGAGTCAATTTGTTTATTTTGTGTGTTTGAAACATAATTAGGATGTTGCTTATGTTTTGTATGCTTTGGTTTATGCCCATGGTGGTTACGCTCATTCTTTTTATGTTTGGGATGTTTATATGGCTTTTTCGCTTTAGGTTTATGCTTTATCTTATGATAGCAATACATAATCTTATCTTGCATTGTCTTGAAATCTTCATCTATCTTAATCATGAGTTGATGTGCAATAACATATGCTTCATGGTACTGCTTTCTAGTAATTTGCCCTTGATCTAATGCACGTTGCAAATCATCTTCGTCCACCAATTCATACTTACCATTCGGTAACACCAACACATCTAAACATAAATCAATCGTACGAGCATTTCCTTTTTGTGTTACATTTTTTATATTTATATCGAAGTAATACTCTAATGGATTGCCCTTGTCATCTAACATCACTGTGATACTATAACGTTTCTTTTCAGGTAAAATTTGTAGCCACTGATAATTATCATCAGCTACGACGATATTTTGTCCAACGACGCTCACCTCTAATGGTTCACGTACTTTCTTCATCGTTACTAAGCCGATAATCCCTTTGTATTTATTATTATTCACCTTAACTTCTGTATACTCTCTATCAATGATGCGACGCCAGTGACGCTTATCAATATATTTTACTTTCACTGCCATCAACTCCTTGTCATTATTATATATAACTGACTTCTATGTGTCATCTGTTGTTATGCCATTTCAACGTCCAAAATAACTTTGCACAATTTATTTAGTACTATTGTACTATATTTCATAGCCCAAAAGCGAAATTGACATTACTTTTGAATTCTGTTAAATTTTATTTATATTTTTCTGAAAATTCTTAATAAAAGGAGATAGAGACATGGCAATAACACATAGACCTTTCAGAGCGGATCATGTCGGCAGTTTGTTACGCCCTCAACGTTTAAAAGACGCCCGCGCTGATTATCAAAATAACGTCATCGATGCTAATAAATTAAAGCAAATCGAAGATGAAGAAATTGAACATATTATCGAAAAGCAATTAGAAGTAGGTTTACATAGTATCACAGATGGCGAATTTCGCAGAAGTTGGTGGCATTTTGACTTCTTAGAAAATTTAGCAGGTGTTGAAGGTTATACTTCTGAAAAAGGTTTATCTTTCGAAGGTGTAGAAACGCGTAATCATAATGTCAAAGTAGTAGACAAAGTAGCATTCAATGCTGAACATCCTCATTTTGAACATTTTAAATTTTTACATGATAAAGTAAATGGCCGCGCAACAGCAAAAGTTTCCATCCCAAGTCCTAATCAACTCTTCCATCCAAATATTTTAAACGAAGATATATACCCAGATATTGAAGATTTTGCAAAAGATGTATCTAAAGCATATCATGATAGTTTACTTAAATTTTATGAATTGGGTGCTCGTTATATACAATTGGATGATGTTTACTGGGCAAATTTAACATCTGGTACTCAAAAGACACGTGGTAGAGATCGTTCAGAAGAAGAAAAAGAAGTAGCAAGACAATTGGCTTACCGTGTCGTCAATGATGCTGTACAAGATTTACCAGAAGATTTATTAATTACTACTCACATTTGCCGCGGTAATTATAAATCAACATGGGCTATTTCTGGTGGTTATGAACCCGTCGCACCTTATTTATTCAAGGAAAACTTAGGTGGTTTCTTCCTAGAATATGATGACGAACGTTCAGGTGATTTTGAGCCATTAAGATTCTTCCCTAAAGAGCAATCGGCTGCTGTACTTGGATTGTTCACTTCGAAAAAAGGTGACTTAGAAGATAAAGCAACCGTACTAAAACGCATCGAAGAAGCACAGGCTTATATAGATTTAGATCAAATTTGTTTAAGTCCACAATGTGGCTTTGCTTCTACAGAAGAAGGAAATAACTTAACTGAAGAACAACAATGGCAAAAGCTAGCTTATGTAGTAGAAATTGCCAAAGAAGTATTTGGAACAGCTAAATAATAAAAAAGAATGTTATCACACCACGCAATTCGCATGTGATAACATTCTTTTTTTATGTGTTAATATGATTGATTAATCTCAGATTCTGATAATGCATATCTTTTATTAATTTCAGTTAAGTGTGGATAATCCTTATTAAGCCTTTCAACACTCAACATTTCAAAGTGATTAAATTCAAAGGCTGGCTGACACATACAACCTACTAAAGCATAACCTTGTCCACCTTCAATTGACGATGCAAATATCGTTCCTTTCGGTACAACATACTGTAAGACATCACCTTTATCAATGTTATTACCAATAGTGACATATTTATATGTACCGTCTGGCTGAATCATGTGTACAGTCAAAGAATCTCCAGCATGGTAATACCAAATTTCATCTACATCAATGCGATGAAAGTGGGAAATATTATCATGGGTTAACAAGAAATAGATACTCGAATAACTTGCACGAGATGTTGTTTCGTCCCATTCTCCTTTAATTATTTCTTTATAATAACCACCCTCTGGATGTGGTGTTAATTCTAGTTGTTTTACCCAGTTATTCACTATATGTTTCATATTATTTCAAATCCACGTTGTGGAAAACATTTTGTACGTCTTCTAAGTCTTCTAACGCATCAATTAAACCTTCAAACGTAGCTTGATCTTCTGCAGATAATTCAATATCTGTTTGAGGTAACATTTCAAATTCAGCTACTTTAAATTCTTCCACACCAAATGCTTTTAATGCATCTTGTACTTGAGCAAATTGATCAGGTTCTGCATAAACAATTGTCAGACCATCTTCATCAATCACATCTCGTACATCAACATCTTGTTCCATTAATGATTCTAATGTATCGTCGACAGATTTACCTTCAATACCAAACACAGCAGTATGATCAAACATGTAAGCTACTGAACCAGAAACACCCATATTGCCGCCATTTTTACCAAATGCAGAACGTACATCTGATGCTGTTCTATTTACATTATTTGTCAACGCGTCGACAATAATCATTGAACCACTAGGACCGAAACCTTCATATCTCAATTCATCAAAGTTTTCATCGCCAGCGCCCTTTGCTTTCTCAATTGCTCTATCAATAATATGATTAGGTACTGAATATGTTTTAGCTCGTTCTAACGTTAAACGTAACGCTTGGTTAGACTCTGGATTTGGTTCACCAGATTTAGCTGCAACATAGATTTCCTTACCAAATTTCGCATAAATTCGACTTGTATTTTTATCTTTTTGGGCCTTTTTCTCTTTAATGTTATTCCATTTACGTCCCATACTGTCATCTCACTTTCTCGATAAATACTTTAACTACCATGATATATTATACAATATTTTCTATTTATAACATAGATGCACGCATAGTTAATCTATTTACGCCTCGTTACAAACAAACACACACTTAATATTTTATTAATCAAGTGTGTGTTTAGCTTGGCAAAGTTGCCCTATTTAATTATGACATTTAGCGTTTAAATCTATTAGCTAAGTTCAATACATATTTAATAATGTGTAATAAATTGATAAACAAATTAAAGCCCATTTCTCGCGGTGAGAACTGTCCGCGTTTCATACGGTTAAAGTCATACAACGTATATAATAGGAACAATAACAAACCTACTACCGTTATCACTGTGTGAAATATAGGATTGTGTATAAACATACCTATTAAACTAGCAACAATTAATGCAATTAAAGTGACAAATAAATATTTACCCATACTCGCAGCATTGCCGATGAGGAAGTATCCTATCAATCCAAATACAATAAATGCTGCAATTGCAAGAATCACATTTTTATAAAAAACTTCTGGTCCTAAATTTTGTAAATAAGCAGTAAAGGTAGCGTATGATAATAGTCCTACGACAATTGCATATATATGAGAAATGACGATACCATAACGTCTCGCACGGTTAAACAGAACTGTAATCAGTACTAAGACAAGTAACACAATAGATAATGGCCGACGCCATTCTAAAGGTAGATATTGTCCAAAATAACAACCTATGCCAAAAATAATCCAATAATATACAAAGAATAACCATACTTTGCCATATGTTCGGGCTTGTGACTTGTTATTAGATTGGCGGTGTTGCTTCTTTGTGCTATGTGCTGTTTCAGCCATATTGTTCACTCCTCTAATTAACAACTACTCAGTTGCGTGGTTCACTGATGCGTGATATCTCACTGTTTATTCTTGTGATAAAAATATTACTTCACATACATTTTCACTAAAATGAGTCACTACAAACATCAATATAACATCTTTAAACAGCAAACCATATAAAGTATATGAATTTTGACCTTATTTTTTAATAATTAAAATTGCTTTCAGTTAATCCTATTGTTACATATTGATTTATAAATTAATATTACAAATGTGAAAATTAACTATTACATTAAATCAATATTATTAGTTTTAAATACGGCTGTAAGGGTATTCAACGTGCATAGGATTATTTGCCTTAAAATGTTAATAATATTACAACTTTATAACAACGGACACAAAGGTTGTGATTTTTGTTAATATGGAAATTGTATTTAGATTATTACTATAAACTATATGCTCTTATAACTTCGGGACATATATAAGGTATCAGAGGAGGAGTTCTTTTGAAAAAATTAGCATTTGCAGTAACCGCTGCTTCTGGAGCAGCAGCATTTTTAGCTAATCATGACGCTGAAGCATCGACACAACATACAGTACAGTCGGGTGAGTCACTTTGGACTATTTCACAACAATATGGTGTTTCTGTAGAGGAAATTAAGCAAAATAATAATATCAATAACAATATGGTATTTCCGGGACAAGTTATTGAAATTGGTGGAAGTGGATCACAAAGTCAAAGCAGTAACTCTAACACTTCTCAACAATCAGCAGGTGGCAATACACACACAGTACAATCTGGTGAGTCATTAGACATTATTGCAAGTAAATATGGTGTTTCTGTAGAAGACATCATGTCTGCAAACAACTTAAATAGTTATATTATACAACCAAATCAAACATTAACAATTCCTGGAGGAACAGGAGTAGGCGGTTCAGGTGGTACAGCTACGGGATCAACTACAACTTCAAATACAGGTTCAACAGCAAGCGATGCTAACTTATACGACTGGGGACAATGTACTTGGCACGTATTTAATCGCAGAGCTGAAACTGGACAACCTATCAGTACATACTGGTGGAACGCTGATCACTGGGCAAACAATGCCGCAGCTGATGGTTATACAGTAAACAATACACCAAGTGCTGGTTCTATTTTACAAACATATGCAGGTGCTGTAGGACACGTAGCATATGTTGAACGTGTTAACCCTGATGGTAGTATCTTAATTTCAGAAATGAATTATAATACACCTCCAGGTACAGTTGACTATCGTACTATCCCAGCTTCAGAAGTATCAAGCTACAATTACATTCATTAATTGATTAAATAAAGTAACCGATACGCCATTTGGTAATCTCACCAAAGGCATATCGGTTTTTTATTTATTATATGATGCATTATGAATGGATTTAATCTTACATCTAATGAATATAGATATAGCGTATTTCTGACAGTATACGACAATGACCATAGATATCATATGACTATAGTTGCCTTCCCTCATTAAATGTATTGAACCGCTTTAGATTTCATAGTTCTATAGTCATAATTTAAACTACAAAATGCTGCATGTGTTTGTAAGACAACTACTCAGACGAATAATCGTCGAGAACAAGCATTGTCTATATTTATAGGTTGAACGATTAATAACCATTTCCAACATGAATATAATTTCAAAAAAAGAAGCAATCTATGCGATATAAGCACAGATTGCTTCTTTAAGTATAGGCTATTTCATAGTCTTAAACTATCATTCAACCATTTACAAGAAAATATTAATGATATAATAAATAATTGCTGCTACAAGCGCTGAAATTGGTAATGTGATTACCCAAGTGATAATCATACGTTGCGCAGTGTTCCATTTAACACCTTTAATACGGTTTGCTGAACCAACACCAAGAATAGATGATGATACAACATGTGTTGTAGATAATGGGAAATGTAGTGATGATGCTACAAAGATTGTTAGTGCTGATGATAAGTCAGCTGCTGCCCCATTAGCTGGGCGAATTTTCATAATGTTACCACCAACTGTTTTGATGATTTTCCAACCACCAACTGCAGTACCAAGACCCATCGCTGTCGCACAGGCAACTTTTACCCATAATTGTGGCTCAACACTAGTACCTTGCTGAACATTAGCTACGATAAGTGCTAAAGTGATAATACCCATTGATTTTTGCGCATCGTTTGTACCATGTGAAAATGATTGTAATGACGCTGTGAAAATTTGGAAAAATCTAAAGTTTCTATTTGCTTTTGTAAGATTAGCATTTTTAAATACGACTTTAACAATCGAATAAATAATAAACCCTACTGCAAAAGCAATTACAGGTGATAATAGTAATACGATGATTATTTTTGTAAATCCTTGATAATGCAATACGGCAAATGAACCTTGAGATGCAATCGCTGCACCTGCAATAGAACCGATTAATGCATGTGATGATGAACTAGGAATTCCATAATACCAAGTAATCAAGTTCCAAAGAATCGCAGAAATAATCGCCGCTAAAACTACGACAAGTCCATTTTCTAATTTAAATGGATCGACAATATCTTTTGTAATTGTGCCCGCTACTCCAGTAAATGTTAATGCACCAATAAAGTTCATAACAGCTGCTAATAGAATCGCAGTTCTAGGAGTTAATGCACGCGTTGAAACAGCAGTAGCAACAGCATTGGCTGTATCATGGAAACCATTGATAAAGTCAAATGCAAGTGAAAAAATAACGATAGCTACTGTGATAATCATAATGTATTCCATAAAATTAAGACTCCTTAGCTATTTTTCATAATTATAGTTTCAAAATTATTCGCTACTGCCTGACATTTATCAGCAATTTCTTCCATGCTTTCATATATATCTTTTACTTTAATTAATGTGATTGGATCTGTTTCACTATTAAATATGTGTTTAATTGATTGACGTAATATACCATCACAATTTGTTTCAAATTCTTTAATGTTAATAGAGTGTATACGCATATGTGATAATTTCTTATCAACAAGTAAGCCCACTGCTAATTTCATTTCTGCAACAGCCTTCTGTATATTATCTACAAATTCAGCCATATATTCATCTGTGTATTCGATTGAATACATTTCAAACATTGCTGAAGTTTCTTCCATTGCATCTAATACATCATCAATTGCGTTACATAAAGAGAGGATATCCTCACGTTCAATTGGTGTAATAAAAGTTTGGTTTAAATCTGAAATCACTTGGTGCATCAACTCATCACCATGAGATTCGTAGGTTTTAATATTATCTGAATAAGCTTTAAGGTCTAAATGTGTATTAAAATCCATCTTCCCAAATTCAATTGCTGCTCGGTCTAAGTTGAATACCATTTCCTCTAGTTGCACCATGAACTTATCTTTTTTCTTGTTTAACATCCAAAAAATCCTCCATTTACAGCGACTGTCACCAATCACCTTCAATAAATTTAAAAAATTAATAATTACTTCCTGACAAACTGAGCATGCGCAGATTTACAATAAACTCATTTTTTTGACTTTTCAAACAGTTTTGTAAAAATAGTGTAAATGAATTTTTGCTCTAATCGTTTTAAAAAATCTCACAATTCTCTATTTGTCCTTTATTGAAAATAGCATAAAATTTACAATCCTACAATTAGATTTACAAATTCTTAACATTACATTTTCATAAAATTAATAAAGTTGTTCACATCTACACTGACAAGACGTTTCAAGATTTTTAATTTTTAGATTATTAAAGTAATCTAATCAAAAAACATCTTTCACGCTTATATTTTCATAATTATTTCATTTTTTCAACTCATAACGTTCAACTTAATTCAGTCATTATTATTTAGTGTCAAAAAAAATAAAAGTTGAAGTGACCGATATGGCGTTACTTCAACTTTATCATTATTCCGATATTCTTTTCACTAACTCATTTTGTGTTGGGAAAATAAAGGTAACTTCTGTCCCATGACCTTCATCAGAAACCACTTCAACTTGAATACCTAAATTTTGTTTTACTGTATTCACTAAATATAATCCAATACCTGAGGAAGTCGTTTCATTTCTATAATTCGTCGAGGTGAAACCTTTATCAAAAATTCGCGGTAAATCCTTTTTACTAATACCACGGCCTTCATCCTTAATTTGAACTTGGACTTGTTCATTGATAAGTGATGATTTTACATAAATCGTCCCATTTTCACTATACTTAATTGCATTTGAGAATATTTGTCGAATCATCATTCTACACCATTTTGAATCAGTATAAACATGATGACTTTCATCTAAATCTAATTCATAACCAATACCTTTAGCTTGGCTAAGATAACGAGTCAGTTGAATCTCTTCTATAATCAGTCTTTTCAAAGGGACATATTCAAAATACATATCATTATTTTGTGATTCTATACGTGTTAAATACAATTGCTTGTCTAACATATCATTGATACGAGTCCATTCGAACAACAATGCACGTTTTTTATCCATGTCCGCTTCTTTTTCAATCATCAATTTCATAGCTGTAACTGGTGTCTTAATATCATGAACAAAATCTGTCAACGAAGCTTCTGTAGATTGAATTTTCATTCTTTGCTTGGTCACAATTAACTTTTGACTTGTAATTTGATTATATAAGTATTCGACCATTTTTTGTTGGAACGGTGTATCAGCAAGGCCTTTATGCTTTAATTCTTCAGGCTCTATATTATCGTTTAAATGTATAAAAAACTTAATTTCCTTCACATATGTAAATACTAAGAACAATGAAGTTAAACCTAAATTTAAAATAATAATATAATAAATGCTTCCCACACTTATATCATAGTCAATATACGCAATACCTAGAAAAATTAGATGCAACAACATTATCCATAAAATCCAACTAATACGTGTTCTTAAAAATAAGAAAAACCATTTAAGATGCTCCATGTGCCATGTAACCTTTACCAATTTTTGTCTCAATCGCATCTTTCATATCAATCTCGGCTAATTTTTTACGTAAACGGTTCACATTAACTGTCAGAGTATTATCACTTACAAACGCTTCATCATCCCAGAGCGCTGTGATAATTGTATCTCTATTGACGATTTGGTCTTGTTTTTTCACTAGCATTTCTAAAATAATCATTTCAGTTTTAGATAAATAAATAATTGTATCATCCTTATTGATACTATCCTTTGCTAAATCAAGTGTCGCCTTTTGCCATTGAATAACTCTTTTCTCATCTTTACTAAATTCATATACACGTCGATAAATAGCTTGAATTTTAGCTATTAATATACTGGTATTAAAGGGTTTTTGTACAAAATCATCTGCTCCTAATTCCATGCTCATCACTTGATCCATAGGATTATCCCTAGAGGACAAGAACAATATTGGTGTATTAGACACTTCTCTAATCTTTCGCGTCCAATAAAAACCATCATATTTAGGTAGCTTAACATCCATAATCACGATTGCAGGGTTAATCTGTTCAAATAAACTCAACACATCGCCAAAATCATCGACACCCTTAACTATAAAATCCCACTGCTCCAGCTCTGTACTCAATTCATTAAATAATGTCATATCATCTTCTACTAATAATATTTCCACATTATAATCTCCCAACTTATTTGGTATATTTAATATCTTCTCCTGATTGAATACGACGATTAAAATGTCGAATACGGCACTCTATTTCAAATCCTCTCATCATCAAACTTTGAAATGGAGATTGAACCATATAATAAATCGGCCACACTAATTTTGGTATATAATCATATAAATGCACCATTACCGTCTGAGTACCTGCTAATTTTCTAAACTCAAGTTTACCTTGTTTCTGTACCTTCTTATTCATCAATCTTCCACCAACAATAAATAACGTAATCAAATCATCATCTGTCAGTTCTTTCTTCAAGACTAACAACGGCTTATTGGCATCTTTAATATATATAATATAGTAATCTTGATCCATTTTTGTGTGTAGCAATGTTCCATTAGTTTCATTCAACCAATTAAAATAATAGTTTACAAGTTGTTCAAGTGTCAACTTCAATGGTTGTTGCATACTTAAGGCACTGCGCACATCATCATATTTCGAAACTTGTAGTTCAACTGCTACATGAGGTCTCGGCACAATATTATCTGTCTGTTCAACAGGCGTACCATAAGCTTTCAATCTTGCTATAGATTCATTGTCAAAACGTCCCCCACTAATATATATAATCTTGCTTATATTTTGTTTTGCTGCCGCTCTGCCAAAATTATCTGCAGCCAATAAATTCATATCGCGTGCACTAGCCTTCGTAAGCTTTGCAGAATGTTTGGTAGGATCTAAGTAAAAGATAGCAATATCCATACCTTCCATTGCGTCTACAACATCTCTATAATTAAAAATATCTTTCTTTAACCACTGCACATCTCGTAAATCCTGTTCCTTAGGATACTTTGATAATGTATATAAATGCGCTACATTTTTTATTTGAGGCACCAAGTTCTTTCCTATATAACCTGTTGCACCAGCTAGTAATATATTAGGCTTCATAAAACATACTTCCTTTATAATGATTTATTAAAAATTAATATTGTCTAGTAAAATAATGATTTTGATGTTAAATTATATTATGATTAAATATATGTAAAATTCAAACAAGGAGTGGAAATGAATGGTTCATCAAATCCGAGAAATTAGTATAAAAGATATCGACCCATTTATTAAACTATTAACCACGATTTATGATGAGTCAGACTACCTCATCTATAACCCAGGCGAATATGCACCTTCTACTACAGATGCTATTTCTAATTTAGAACATTTTATCACATCACCCTCTAACGCAATATTTGTAGCCGAAAACAATGGTGAACTCGTCGGCTTTGCTACTGTGACAACAGAAGATTATGAGCGTGCACGCCACGAAGCTAAATTCTCAATGGGCGTAATTAGACATTACCGTGAAAAGGGGTTAGGTCAATCACTCATAAACGCTGTAGAAGCTTGGTCTTTAAACCATGATATCAGACGTATTGAAGTATTAGTCGTTCCCGAAAATGAAACAGCAGTTTCATTATTCAAAGCTGCCAATTATCAAATCGAAGGTGAGTTACGTGATAAACTCTATATCGATGGTCGTTATTACAATAAATATATCTTGGCAAAGCTATTACTATAATCTACCTCTATCACTAAAGAATAAACTATTATAAATGTTATTTAATTTCGGTCAAAACATATGTATCTTTACATATAACAATGAGCAAAAATAATTATTTTAAATATGATACCTTGACTCATCGTAGGAAACAGTCTGGGACATAAATACACAGCATTAAGCCCATCAAAGATTTTTGATCTTTGATGGGCTTGTTATTGATATCAATACTGCGTATTGTAATTACTCGCATACCTAAGTGGGCAGTTTCGAGTCTCGGTCTCGATACTCATTCTACTCCCTCAGGTGTGTCGCAAACAATACGCAGTTCTTATATGTTATTACTACATCAACCTATTAATATGCCTTATCCATACTAGATACCACTGCAATGGGACTCTTCAGCTCATTTAATAGGGATTTAGTTCAACACCATTTGGATTTGAATCTTCTGGATTTAATTTTGCTTCGACACCTGAAGAATTAGTATTTCTACTTAAGAATCTTAAGACATCTTTCATATTTTGTTGAGATTCAGGTTTATCTAAATGGAATTGGTATTGATGTCTCAAATGATGAGAACCATCATAGAATAGTTTATCTACTGGGACATCTTTAGATTTAAGTTTTTTATAAAATGAAATATTTTGACTATAGAACGGGTCCGCATCACCTACTGATAAAAAAGTTGGCGGATATTCTTTGGTCACTTGGTTAATTGTCGACATTTCACTAATATATTTAAACTGTTGCTCCCAATTACGCTTTCCTGTGTAACTTTCCATAAATAGTTGGATTCTTGGGAATTCAGTTTGTCGCACCGTCTTCATATCATAAAAGCCTCCGAAAAAGATTGCAGCTTTGATTTGATCAGGTTTGAACTGTTGTTTGAAATGCATATCTTCTCTTAAAGATTTATTCGTTTGTATTGCTGTATATTGACTAGAAAGCTGTGCACCAGCAGAATCACCACCAAATACAACTTGATCGAAATTAATTGGCAGTTCATGTTGATTATGTTTAATAAACCTAACTGCTCGATCAATTTGTTTCAATTGTGTTGGATATTTTGAGTCTGGCGCTAATGCATAGTTAATATTTACTACAATATATCCTTGTTCTGCAATTTTAGAGAGTAACGGGTTCTTGTATTGCTTATCACCTGCAATGTAACCTCCACCATGCATCCAAAATATGACCGGTAATTTGTTGTCACTATCTAATTCAGTTGGCGTCAGTATATCTAGACGACTATTAGGAATCCCTTTACTATAGGTAATATTCGTAAATGCATTGACATTTTTATTGTTGATTTGTACTTTTTCTTTAACTTCTTTCGTGTGTTGACGGTCAAAATGTTGCTTAAGCAATAATCCAGTAATGATCGCAACCACTATGAACACAATGATTGTTATTAAAGTCCATTTATGTTTTTTCTTCATAGTTACCGTTCCTTTCGGAAGCATTGTATCATAATTGTTATTTTGACAATAGTAATTGCAAATGATATGAAAAATGATAAAAGATAAAACCTCAGCCTTCACAAAACTGAAAAGCTGAGATTTCTTTAAATACTTATAATTATTTTTTACTAAATTAAGCGATATGCTTTTTGTTTTGATTTTTACGTAAATAGTATTTAATCAAAACAGCTACAACGACTATAAGTCCGATAATACCCATTACTGGATATAAGAAATTGATTAAACTTGTAAATCCTACAAAACTTAAAGCAAATGCAATAAGTACCATTAATACAATAAAGATATGATATTTCTTACTATATGGTTCAGTAAATCGAGCTGCAAATGAATACATTAACCCAAGAATTGTATTATACATTACCGCTAACATAATAATTGATAAAGCAAAACCAATCCATGGATGAATATCGTTTGCCAATGTTAATGTTGGAATTGAGGCACTTTTGATTTTTGGATATTCTGCTTGTAGTGCAAAGTTTATCAATGCTAATAACACTGTATAAATCACACCACCAAATAATGCACCAGAACCGGCTACCTTCCTTTTCGATGCATCGCCACCAATTGCCACAATCGTACTAAATCCAACTGCAAAAGCAAGTCCACCATAATTAATCCCGAAAATGATTGCTTTCCATAAACTTGTTTTTGGTACTGTACTATTTACTTCATTAAGTGCAACACTACCATTAAATAAATAATAAATTGCGATTATAACTACAAAGACAATTAAGAATGGTGTAACAACCCCTAAAGCTCTTACAATTTTATTAAAATCCATTAGTAGTGTTATATAAATCGCAATGACCATAATTAAAGCACCAAGCCATGTTGGAACCCCAAAACTTTCTTGGAATGTTGATCCGGCTCCTGCAATCATTGTTACAGATATACCGAATAAGAAAAATATTAATAAATAATCGATAATCTTGCTAAAAATATCACTAAATAAATAGTCTAACGTCGATTCATGGTTCTGTGCATCAAAGGCACTACCTATTTTAGCTACTTGTCTGCCTATAAAACCTAATATTAAACCTGATAGGATGACACCAATATACGACCATAGACCATAAGATGTAAAGAATTGCATAACTTCTTGTCCAGTCGAGAATCCAGCACCTACCACGATTCCGACATAAGCAAAACCAATTTTTACAGCTTCTTTATTCAACCCCATGTATATTACAACCTCCTAATTGTTTACACATTGAGATATTATACCTTATCAACTATATTTTGCAACACACAAAAAAACTTTCTTAAAATGTTAATCAATTCATTTTTTATTTACAGTAATATAATTTAAAGTTCAAAGTATTCTAATAACCATTTATATAGAATAAAATTACATATCAATTATTTTCCCGATTAAACAACAAAAAAACCGAAATTCTCACTATCATAAAATGAGTATTTCGGTTTAATTATTATTCAAATCTAATAATAGCTTAAAAAACAGACGTTCTTATCTGTTAGTTTCTAATGAGCATCCTTAAATCGATTTAATTCATTGAAATCTACAATAACGTTATCCATACGTTTTGCAGTTTCCTTTAGCACATTACGCGCAACGCTATTAGCTGGATCTAACTTAAGAATTTGACGCGCTACATCGAAAGCTTTCTTATCAGAAATGACTGGTTCAGGCACTGCATGTAATAATAACATTTGCAATAAACTCTTTACTTCTTTGCCTTCAGTGAGCTTTATGGAAGTTTGCGCATGATAAAAGGCAGAGTCAAGTGCACCTTCTAGTTCACTTAATGGATAAACAAGTAGTAAAAAGGCTAAGTCGTGCAATTCAGCAGTTTCTTCCTCTTTCATCATGTCTAAGATACAAGTATAAAACATGACGCTTTCCACTTCGTGGGCACTTGAAATATAAGCTTCTTCAAATTCCATAAAATCTGACTGGGACATTAATCGCTTGACTGACTCGAACTCACCGTTTAAGACATGCTTTTGGATTAAATCTTTCATGGCAATGTCCTCCTAGTATCCAGATTCCTAATTATAGTTAGCTTTTATTTTATCATATTTCAAAAATTAATTCATATAAAAATAAACTGTTTAGGACTATTTATTCTAAAAACGTCATTATACTGTTATTAAACACTTGTATCAATCGCTTTTTCATTTATATTCTTAAATTAAAAGTTCTGTTTAATTTCATTAAGCGTTTCATCATAGGATCCACCCACAGACAATTTAACGGCAGCAGTAAAGCTACCCTCTACAATTGGCGCATCCACCTTTTCAATACGGTAATCGCCTGTATACATTTCTATAGCCAAATCTAAATTCATTTCAGCTGACCCAATATCATAAAAACATATTGCATCATCCGATAATTCATTGATCATCTCTTGAATTTGGTCATAAGATGTACCAATACGTCCTTCTGCGCCACCTTGTGCAATCACATTAACATCACCAGCCATTTGCTCTAATAAGGCTTGTGTTCCATTTGCAATATCCTCACTATGGCTCACTATCACTATTGATGTCATATTAATCCTCTCCAATCAATGCATTCAATATATATACGCTACTTTGTGCCCCTGGATCAACAAAGCCAACCGAGTCAGCTTTGAAATAAGACGCTCTCCCTTTTGTTGCTTCAATATCCTTTGTCGCATTTGCGAAGGATTGTAATTTCTCCATATCAACCTTTTCACCATTTCGAACCGCTTCATTAGCACGTTCTATCACGTCATACATAGTTTTCTCATTTAAACTCACTTTCCCTCTTTGGGCTATCGCTTCAGAAAAGGCCTGCAGTAACGCTTTAACATTTTCATTATCTATGTCATCTCCAACTACTTGTGACATTTTAACAAAGCTAAATCCATACAACGGTCCAGATGCACCACCTATATTTGACATTAATGTCATACCCGTAGATTTAAATAAATTTTGCATGGAACTATCATCGATATGATCAGGTAAAGCTTTGAATCCTCTAACCATGTTCACACCATGATCACCATCACCAATGGCTCTGTCTAATTCAGTAAGTTCACTTTCCTTGTCCTCAAATACAGACACTAACTCAAGTAATCTATCTTTCATCGCTTTGACATCCATTATTATTACACTCCTTTAGTTAATCTATACCAAATTAAAATAACTACTACTTGTTTCTGCAACAATAGCTTGCGATAATTCGTCATTAACAGGTACAAAGGTCAACGATACACCTTGCATATCTAATGCAGTCATATAGTCACCAACTAGCCAGTGTGCTACTGTGATATTTTTACCTTTTAAATATTCAGCTAAATACTTCGCTACAATATTTAATTCAGATAAAGGTGTGCCACCCATACCATTTACCATCACGATTAAATGGTTTGCGTCTACTTGCTTTAACAATTCATCACTAAGGCGAGCAACGATTTGGTCGACTGTGGTCATTTTTTCCCTGGACAATCCTTTTTCCCCATGAATCCCAACGCCAATCTCTATTTCATCATCAGCGATATCGAAACCATATTGCCCAGTAGTCGGTACCATTGGCGCTGTAACAGCCATGCCTATTGATTTAATAGTTGGTAATACTTGGTCCAAACGTGCTTTAATGTCATCTAATTTGACTCCTTGTTCAGCAAGGTACCCTGCATACTTATGAACTAATACGGTACCTGCAACGCCTCTTTGTTTATCCTCATCACTAACTGCAATATCATCTTTCACTACAATAGATGCAACTTTGATATCTTCCATTTCGGCCATTTCTTGAGCCATTTCAAAGTTCATGACATCTCCGGCATAGTTTTTAATTACTAATAATACGCCATCTCCATTATCAACCGCTTTAATCGCACTTAATATTTTATCTGGAGTTGGAGAGGTAAAGACTTCACCACACACTGCAGCGTCTAACATACCTTGTGCCACATATCCTGCATGTGCAGGTTCATGTCCACTGCCACCGCCTGAAACAATAGCAACACCTTCTTGTTTCTTGTCTTTTCTCACAATGACTGAATCGGCAATGAGCTCAATATTTTTATTTACTTCTAACATGCCGTCAAGCATATCAGATAAGAACTGAGTTTTATCTTTAATTAGTTTTTTCATTTTTGTGGCCTCCTGTTCATAATATCCATATATCCATTTACAGTATACATCACACATAATTGTAAACGCTAACATAATTCATCAGGCTATTTTTCTATTCTAATTGCTTAACAATGATTTAGTTTTAATTTTAATAAAAAAAATACCACAACCTAGCGTGTTGCTAAGTTGTGGTAGGAAAACATCTATGATGCACTTAAATATTCACATCTTTAAACTGATTTAGTTTTATACATTAAATATAAGAAATATGGTGCCCCAATAATTGCTACAACAATACCTGCTGGAATACCTGAAGGCTGTAGTATCACCTTACCTAACGTATCCGAAACAACAAGTAGTAAAGCACCAATCAATATGGAGATTGGCAAGAATAATTGATGTCTAGGACCGACGATTGATTTGGCGATATGAGGACCCATTAGTCCAATAAAGCCAATAGCACCAGCTACAGACACTGCCGCAGAGGACAATATAACCGCCACTAGCAGTAGGACAATACGCTCTTTGCCTATTTTCACTCCGACACCTTGCGCAATATGTTGATGTGTATTTAATAAATTTAAGACATTCGATTTAAATAATAGATATGGCACCAGAATAATCACCCATGGTAAGAAAGCAATAACAAAGGTCCATTCATCGCCCCAAATATTACCAGCAAACCATGATGCCATAAACTCAGACTGATCTTTATCAAATGTAGACATCAATGTTAACGAACCACCACTTAAAGCTGCTGCCATACCGACACCAACTAATACCATGCTCGCCGGAGAAATACCTTCACCTCTGTTATAACTAAATGAAAATATAATAATTGCTGTTAATATACCGCCTATCATACTAATAATTGGCAACACATAGACAAAGTTTTCAGCATTCACCTGACCAATTACAATAAATAAGGCAATGACAAAACCACTACCTGCATTGATACCCAGTATCCCTGGTTCTGCTAATGGATTGCGTGTAACACTTTGCAAGATAGCACCGCTCATAGCTAAGGCTGCTCCAGCAAGAATAGTGATAAGCATACGTGGCAACCTAAATTCCATTAATATTAAGGTGTCTGTATACTCACCTTGTCCAAACAAAGTCTTAAAGAATGTGCCTACAGACATCTTATATTCACCAGATGTCATACTCCAAGCACATGCTAATAGTATCAAGACGATCAAGACAATCATTGTAACCCACTGTTTATATCTCAGTTTTGGATCAATCATGAGAATCGGCCCCCTCTTTTAACTAAATATAAAAAGTAAGGTACGCCGATAAATGAAATAATAGCGCCAACTGGTGCCTCACCTAACATACGTGCTACTGTATCAGCGACCAACATGAGCAAGCCACCAACAATTGCCGTTAATGGTATCACGCGTGCATAGTCAGTACCAACCAAATAACGAACAATATGAGGTACCATTAAACCAACAAATGCAATTTGACCCACCATTGCAACTGCAATACCGGCTAACACCATCGATAATACTAATGATATACCACGTGTCATACTTACATTTTGTCCAAGTCCTTTAGCCAAGGTTTCACCTAAATTAAGAATCGTTAACTGTTTACTCATTGCAATAATAATCGTTAAAGCAATAATAATAAATGGCGCTGCCCAAACAAGTTGATGCCAAGTCGTTCCAGAAACACCACCAGCACTCCAAAATGTCAAACTCTGATTCAGACGGAACAATAGCGCTACACCTTGGCTTAATGCAGTCAATAAAGCACTTACTGCTGCACCAGCTAATATGATACGCATTGGATTAAATCCATCACTTCTCGATCTCCCGATCATTAAGACTATAAATCCGCCCATTAATGCACCAAGGAAACCAGCAAACATCATTACTAAAAAGGGCGCTGAAGGATAAAATGCAAACGTCATCGCTAACATAAAGGAAGCACCTGAGTTTAATCCAATTAAACTTGGATCTGCTAAACCGTTTTTAGTCACACCCTGTATCACTGCCCCTGAAGTTGCTAATGCCACACCAACCAGCATTGCTCCTACATCTCTTGGTATTCTAATTTCACTAATAATGTTATGTTGTTGATTATGTTTATCATAGTTGAAAATTGCATCAATTATCGTTGAAAGGTGAATCTTTGCATCACCTAATAATATGGAGACTAGCAATGCAGCCACCAATAAACAGATACTGATAATCAGCACTGTCGGAAAGTTCATCTTGCCTTTTCTATTTGTCGACATAATTTAACTCCTACACTTGCGAATAGCTCTTCTTACACAAATCATAAGTTACAAGCATTGGTTTACCTGTACGTGGATCTGTGCTGATTTCAACATCAATATTGAATACGCGTTCTAATATATCCTTCGTCAACACACTTTCTGTGTCGCCATCTGCAATAATATTTCCATCTTTCATTGTAATTAAATGATCGGAAAAACGAACTGCTTGGTTAATATCATGTAACACCATAATAATTGTACAACCTTGTTCTTGATTCAAACGTGTTATCAACTCTAATATTTCTAATTGATGTGAAATATCTAAGTAAGTTGTAGGTTCATCTAAAAATATAATATCTGTTCTTTGTGCTAAGGCCATAGCAATCCATACACGTTGTCTTTGTCCACCACTTAAATCGTTAATTGAACGATGTTTAAAGTCATACGTTCCCGTTACCGTCATTGCCCAATCGATTTCCTTTTTATCTTCTGCAGATAAACGTCCGAAGCCCTTTTGGTGTGGAAAACGACCATAAGAAACTAATTCGCCAACAGTTAAACCATCTGCGACTTCCGGTGACTGAGGTAAAATTGCAATCTTCTTAGCTACCTCTTTGGTTGATTGTGCATGCAAGCTTTCCCCATCTAACTTGATTTCACCATCTTTAATAGGTAACAATCTAGATAGTGCCTTTAGTAAGGTTGATTTCCCACAACCATTTGGTCCAATAATCGATGTAATCTTCCCATCTGGAATTTGCACGTCTAAACTATTAACGATAACATTATCTCCATAACCGATTGTTACTTGTTCTCCATTTAAGCGAGTCATAAGTTCCCTTCTTCCTATAAAATAAGCTTAAGTCTCTATTTATATTAACCAGTAATTTATCAAATTTTGTCGATTATCACGTTAATGATAATCATTATCATAAGTGATATTATATCATCTTTGAATTCTATTGACTATGAAATTTTACCATTGCTTGTAGATACCGAGATGAATTAAATAGCATTACATGATAAGTTCAGTCGTCAAATCTTTACCGACAATCATCATCAAACTTCATAGTAGAATAAAAAAAGACTTGTCGCTAGATGCTGTTTCCATCCATAGACAAGTCTCATTTTTAAAACACTACTTTAAAACGATTAATGTTCATCAATCAAAAAGCCATTACCATAAACATCACGTACATCGTGAATAACTAAAAATGCATTATCATCAATCTTCTTAATTAATCGCTTTGCCTTCGTCACTTGCGTCTTAGTAATAACTACATACAAAACGTCTTTATCTTCTCTAGAGAAATAACCTCTACCATTTAAAATAGTTAGCCCACGACCTACTTGTTCATCAATCACTTTAGCAATTTCATCTGGTTTACTAGAAATAATAGTCATTGCTTTTTTCGTATTTAAACCTTCTATTACGTAATCCATTACTTTAGTACCGATATATAAAGAAATTACAGTTACTAATGCACTCGCAACCGGAATAACAGACAATGAAATCGCCACAACAATCAAGTCAAAGAATAATAGCGCATATGGCGTACTGACATCGAGATACTTGTTTGCAATACGCGCAAGAATCGTTGTTCCTGCAGTAGTTCCACCAGCAAGTACAATCACACCAATACCAAGCCCAACACACGTTCCACCAAATACTGCATTGACTAAGATATTGCCTGTTTCAATTTCCCAACTTTTCGTTACTTCCAAGAATAATGATATAAGCACTGTTGCCACTATTGTTAAATACATGCTACGTTTACTTAAAAATTTATAACCAATCGCTATAAGAATCGCATTCAAGACAAAGTTTGTAATACCAGGCGAGATGTGAAAGGCATAATAGAGTACGATCGCTAAACCGGTTACGCCTCCCTCACCTAAATCCGCAGATATTATAAAGGTATTGACGCCAGCAGCAAAAATAAACGAACCGATAACGATTAATATTAAATCACGTACTGTTTTATTCATCCACATAACCCCCTCTTATTTAGTTCAATCAATTGAATGTTAGCAAATATTCTTTCACATCACAACACTATCTCCAAAAAAAGTTATTAAAATTAACATCTAAAAAATGCCATAATGACGGCACTTGCAAAAATTATTTATTTATAATTTTAAAAATTCTGAATTTTCGATTTACTTATGCACTTCTGTTTGCTATAATAATATCTATCTTCTTATTGATAGCCAATAAGAAGCCATCTCCTTTGTGTTGTTTATAGTAACAAACAAAACAAATTTTTGCTCGAGTGTATTAATAGTACCTAGTCCTTACTATTGATATACAATTAATTCATTTCCCGTAAAAGCCAAGTAATGATGAATGTGTCTCCTCACTTCATTCACTTGGCTTTATTTTTTTATCCCAATATATATCAGAACATTCTAATCTTATTATCAATTTTATACTGTAAAAAAATAGACTAGGCGAAATATAACTTCACCTAGTCTAAGAAATGTAATATTTAATTCATTACCACGCAAATAGACCTACAAATCCTGCAGTCATTAATGATACTAAGATACCTGCTAATAACATCATCGGCACGTATTTAGAAACAAAGTCAGACGTTTTTTGATCAACTATTCCTTTTAACGTACCAACAATCATACCGATTGTTGAGAAGTTGGCAAATGAAATTAAGAACGTCGTAATAACTGCTCTTCTATGTGGAGAGTATGACGCAACGACATCTTTAATTTGACCCATCACTACAAATTCATTTGTCACAATCTTCTTAGCCATTTGTTGGGCAACTACCCAAGCTTCATCAAATGGTAGACCTAATAATAAGGCAAATGGATACATTACAGTACCAAGCATTTGGTCTAAGCCAAAACTACCCTTCACACCAATCCATCCACCAATAATTCCAGTGAATAAATTAATTAATCTATCTAATAAATCTGATAATGCTACAAAACTGATGACAAACGCAATAATGATTAGAACTAACTTTCCAGCATTCAAAACGGAATCACCTAAGAATGAGAAGAATGGTTGTCGTTCAACTTCATTATTCTTAATGCTGTAAATGATGTCTTCTTTTTCTTCAACACTTACCGGATTTAAAATACAGGCTACAATAATTGCATTAATAATATTTAACGGAATGGCTGTAAGTACTAATTCACCCGGTACCATAGTTACATAAGCACCAACAATTGCTCCTGATACAGAACTCATAGACATCATCGCAATTGTTAATACGCGTGTCTCATTCATTCTTTTTAACTGTTCATTTGATACAGCTAAAGCTTCAGTATTTCCTAAAAACATCATCTCAATACCAAAGAATGATTCAAACTTAGGTTGACGTGTAATTTTCGCTAAAACCCAACCAATTGCTCCAATAAGCTTTGGCAAAACATTTAAATACATTAAAATATCAAATAACGGTACTACAAGTAAAATTGGAAACAGTGCGCTCACTGCCATATCCATCGCACCAGGTTTTACCCAACTTGCAAAGGCAAATCCAGTCCCTGCATGCGCGGAATTAATCATCCAAGCAATACCATTCGCTAATCCTTGAACCCCTGCTCTTCCCCAAGGGAAATAAATAAAGAACCATGCTAACACTAAATTTAATAGTACTAATATCCCAATTGATGTCCATTGTATGTTTTTTCTATTTCTAGAAAATAAGACTGCTATGCCTAAGAAAACGAACAATCCAATTATGTTAATAACTAAAAACATAATACACCTACCATTTCAATTTTATATAAAGATACGATATAAATCCTTAAACCACATGCTATGTAAAACAAATAAAAGGTAAACACCTATAGCTATAAGTTTGATAAGAACGAAGTCATATCTTGTACAGTAACTATGTGTGTTCACCTTCATTAACCTCATTTATTATCTTATTCTCTCTATAACTTATTATAAATGCCATTTTAATTTACATTGCATCCTTATAATTCAAAACAATTATAGCATGTATGTACTTTATAGAAAATAAGAATTTTAAAGTTCGATTTATTGGTGCTATTCAACTACTAACACCCATTAATATTCGGTTTACGTGATGAAAACGTATTCATATTAGTGGGATATTTTGTATTTTGTATTTTCTCTCATTTTAATCTGCTAAATTTTGTGTATTTACAAATGCTTGATATTTCTCATGCGTCGCCATAAGTTCTTGATGTGTGCCTTTGCCCGTAACTACTCCTCCATCTAAAAAGATGATTTGTTCTGCTTTTTTGATTGTCGATAATCTATGGGCAATCACAACGGTTGTTCTATTTTCCATCAATACTTCTAATGCTTCTTGTATCTTTCTTTCACTTTCACTGTCTAAATTTGCAGTTGCTTCATCTAATAGTAATATGTCAGGATTTTTCACAAAGCTTCTTGCGATATCAATACGTTGTCGTTGACCACCAGACAATTTCAAACCTCTTTCACCAACCAAAGTATCATAACCATCTTCAAACTGTTCTATAAACTCATGACAATTTGCCATTTTCGCATAATGTATCAATTCTTCGTCAGTCACCTGTCGATTTATACCATAAAGGATATTATCTCTAATCGTGCCACTCATTAAAGAATTAGACTGCATGACATAACCGATTTTTGCTCTCCAATCTGCCAATGATAAATCATAAATAGATGTACTTCCATAAGTAATTTCGCCTTGTTCGATATCATACATACGCTCAATAATATTAAATATTGTACTTTTACCTGAACCTGAGGGTCCAACAAATGCTGTCACTTTACTATATGGAATTTCAAATGACACATCCTTTAAGATGGGCTTTACACCATATTTAAAATTCACATCCGCAAATGTTAAGTTACCATCCGGAATCGTCAATTGATCATTAAATTCAATTGTTTCAATTGGTTCTTCCATAATTTCATGAATTCTGCTACTTGCACCAATTGCCTTTTTATAATCGGTTACTAACGTAGATAAATTAACCAATGGCGTTGATAATTGAATCACGTAAAATATCATCGCAATCAACGTACCTGCAGTAATCGCTCCTGTAGATATGCGTATCGCACCAAAGCCTAGGATAACTGCAATCGTTAATAACATGATTACACCCGTAATCGGTTGAATAATTGCTGTAATTTTCGCTTGCTTTAAACCTAAAAAATATATTTCTTTTAGATTTTTATGTGCGTTATCTAACTCTTCACGCTCAGTATTAGATACCTTGACCAATCTCATTTCTGTTAATACACGACCTAATAAACCACTAAAATTGGCAATTTCTGACTGAGTTTTCTTAGAAATAGTTTGCATTATTTTACCAAGTGGTATCATGATTGCTACAAAAATAGGAATCGTAATAAATGTTAATAGCGTCATTTTCCAATCCATAATAAAAAGCATGATTAAAGAACCGATAATAGTTAATACGGATGGTAATAAATTAGGTAACTTTTGCGAGATAAATTCATTAATTACCTTCGTATCATCTGTTAAACGACTCATCAATTGACCACTTTCATTTTGGTCAAAGAATGGCATTTTCAAATGAATAATATGACGCCACAATAGCGAGCGTATCGCATAAATAATCTTCTCACCTATCTTACTTAGTAAATAAAGCCCAATGCCACTAAGCAGAGCGTTCAAGATAAATATGCCGACGAATGCAATTAGGAAGTTCCAGTTGAAGTTTGTAAATGAAAACTTATCAACAAGTTTACCTGTAAAGAATGGAACAACAAGTCCTGTGATACTCCCTAAAGATGATATACACACGGCAATAACAATTAATCCAACAGGCCATGTTAACTTTTTGAATAAATAGAACAATGGATTCTCTTGTTTCATTTTTCCTACCTCTTCTGAAATTTTGTTATGTATATATTTTTAAAAGTGCAAAAATACATGCGATAAATTATATGTGTTTATTGATATTAATTTTCTAATAAAAACATGCGCAAAACAATATTCCGCCCCATTTTTAGCAATGCAATAGTTTTGCTAACAACATACAATATGCTAAACTAGGTCTATTATTAAAAAAACTGAATATGTTAGAGGGTATGTTATGTTTAAAAGATTAATTTTGACAATTATCGCTTTATTTTGCGTCAACGTAATTATAACACCTTTTGCCGATGCGGAAACAGTAACACCTACTCAAGCGGCAAATCAATATGGTTATAATGTATCCGACGCTTATCAGCCAGAAGGTGCTATGAATATCGCTCAATCTGGACAAATTTTATATCAATACAATGCAAACCAGAAATGGTACCCAGCATCAATGACTAAACTGATGACTATGTACCTAACACTTGAAGCAGTAAAAAAAGGTGATCTCTCTTTAAAGGACAAAGTGAAAATTACGCAAGATCACTATCGTATGTCTACACTTCCAGAGTTGAGTAACACTAAACTTTATCCTGGTGAAACATACACAATCAAAGAATTACTACAAATTACTGTTTCAAACTCAAGTAATGCTGCTGCACTTATTTTAGCTAATGAAGTCTCTGACAACACTTCAGACTTCACCGATAAAATGAATGAAAAAGCAAAAGAAATTGGCATGAAAGATACACATTTCGTAAACCCAACTGGTGCCGAAAACAAACAATTAAAAGACTTTGCTCCTAAAAAGTATAAAAATGAGGATAATTCTACTTCGACTGCAAAAGACTACGACATTCTATCCCAACGTGTGATTCAAGATACACCTAAAATTTTATACTTTACAAAACAGTTAGCACCAACCCAACATGGTGTAACCTATTATACATTTAACCATTCACTTGAAGGTGCTGATATGAGCTTAAAAGGTACCGATGGATTGAAGACTGGTTCAAGTGACCAAGCTGACTACAATCATACTATAACAACGAAACGTAATGGTTTTAGAATTGTACAAACAATCATGGGTGCTGGTAATTACAAATCATTAGGTGGCGAAAAGCAACGTAATATGATGGGTAATGCATTAATGAACATGTCGTTTGACCAGTACAAATACGAAAAAATTCTATCTAAAGGCGAACATAAAATTAACGGTCATACATATTATGTAGAAAAGGACCTCTATGATGTTTTACCAAAAGATTTTGATAAAGATGATTATAAAATAGTCGTAAAGGACGATAAGGTACACATCGAATATGATCGTGAATTTATTTCTAGTAAATATGGTCCACCTTCTGTAGAAGTGAACAAACCACTCGTGCACAAAGCTACGACTGTTGTTAAATCTACATGGGATGACCATCCAATTCTAACTTTATTAGGTATGTTATTGATTATTGCAGCCATTGCAATTGTGATTTATCTCATCATTGAAGCAATTCGAAAGAAATCATCTAAAAAATAATCTTTGCTTTAGTTAAACTACAATGCTGTAACTTGTTGTAGCATACTAATAATTTATGCATTACAGCACAATCTATCACTACAATCGAAAAATAGTCTTGGCCATATAGTAAAGCCACTGTAGAAGATTAAATGCATCTTTTGCAGTGGCTTTTCATATTTTTATAAGTATTACTCGCTTTCATAGTGTATGCGTTGCTCCTTAGCCTTGAAATCTTCCTATCCCTATATAGCTATCACACACAATGCTTCAAGCAGAGAAATTACGATCACCTAATTTAATCCATATCGTTCTGTAAGTTTATGAGTTGCCTAATCTTTATGCTATTTTATACGTCGACTTCTGTAGGAATAGTACAAGCCGTAGACTACTGGATAAAGCTCCACCAACAGAAAGTGTGCATAAAAATATGCCAACAAGTATTTTAACTTGTTAGCATTAAATGAATGTTATGACAAATATTAAAAAATATCGATACACTCAGTAATCAACATTAACAGCACGAATCAAAGCAAGCACATGTATCATTAATATACATCTCGCTTAAATTATTTAGCTGAATCACCATATAATTCTTTCTTAATTTTAGTCGTTGAAATACCTTCAGTACGATTTAAATAAATCACTTCACATTTATCTTTCAAGAAGTCAAACTCGCCTTCCCAATCATGGCCCATTACAAATTTATCAATTTCATAACGGTCAACATCGATTTCCTTTTGACCCCATCCACTTTCAGGAATAACAAGGTCCACATAACGAATAGATTCTAACATCATTTTTCGTTGTTCAAAATTATAATATGATTTCTTGTTTTTCACACGGTTAAATTCGTCAGTTGATAATGCCACGACTAGATAATCGCCCATTTCTCTCGCTCTTCTTAATAGTTCTATATGTCCGTAATGTAACAAATCATATGTTCCATAAGTAATTACACGTTTCATTCGCTTAATCTCCTTAACATAAAATTAAATTAAAATTTACATTTTTAAGAATTATAGCATAACAAACTTAAGTTTACGAATATTCGAAGAATTTAGCGATTTAGGTATTGTTTCAATTTTTGCTTTCCTCTAAATGTTGTACGCTTCGGTAATACTTCAACTTTAAATCTCAAATAATTTGGGCGACCAATGCCACATCTTAATAATGCTGATCTCCACTGCTCATACAATGCTTTATTCCACTTTGTACTACCCTGTTCAACTACGTTGACAATTCTAAATAATGCTTCACCAGAATAATCAGTCCTTTGCATATCATCAAGATAATTGATTACAACATCTAATAAGCTTTGATTAAGTTCACTATTCTGAGTTAGATATGCTTGTATTAAATAACTGACAATTAACTCGTCCATTCGATAGCTATAATAGATACGTTGGTTTCTCAACGGTAACAAGGGCATTACTCTAGCTCTAGCTTCCCTAGCATCAGACATATAGGCAAGAAATTCTGTTGCTCTACGTTGCGTAACCGATCCTTCGACTTCATGATAACCATAGACAATTTCTGATAGCACTTGAATATCCTTAGCCTTACGATAGGCTTGAATAATAAAGGAATGCTCCTCACAAAATACAATATCCTCATCAAAGCGCAATGATTTAAAGTCTGCACTAAATAATTTTGCTCCTGGTCCGATTGATTGCATAATTTCAGGACTTTGAGCTAAACTTACTTTCATATCCTTGCACATCGCTTCATGCGTCGGTACTGGCTTCCACTCTCCAGATACACCTCGTCCTATTTGACCAATGACAATTTCAACATTGCTATCCTTCTGATAACAGTTAGCCATCAAATCTATTCTACCTGGCAAGAATATATCATCCGCATCTATAAACATAAATACATCGCCACTTATATTAGTTAATCCGACATTTCTACTGGCAGCCGCACCCTTATTCTCTTGATTAATCACTTGTATATGCTTATATTCCTTTTGCAATTGCTTCAGTACGTCTTGTGTATCATCTGTAGATCCATCATTAACACAAATCACTTCAAAATCATGTTTAGTATCTATAGATGCAATTGTACGCCTAATTGTACTTGCTGCATTATAAACTGGAATAATTATTGAAATTTTCATACTTTCACCATTTCTTCTATAGTTTCTATAACTTTCGTTAAACTTTGTGTCACATTATACTCATGCCAAGATTTAAACAACGGTTGTAAGTCACTTTCATACTTTTTGATATTTTGAATCAATTCACCTTCATTATATACCTTATACATGTCGGGAATCTCATAATAAAAAGTATTCAACCCTCGCTCAGTTTCATATTGTTGTTCATCATAAACATAAAGTAAAGTCGGTTTATTCAATAAACTTGCCTCAATTGCCAATGAGCTATAATCACTAATAATGATATCAGCCATAATCATTAAAGATTGTAAATTGATTTCTGTATGTTGTTCATTGACTATAGATGGGTGCAATTTACTAAATAAAGTATAGTTCGGTAATGCAGTTTCAAATTTATGTTTATCTATCGTTCTATTCGCTTGGTGATGTTCTCGATAAGTCGGCACGTATAGTGCAATTTTACCTTTAATACCATATTGTTTTTTTAATTCTCGTTGTCGTTGTGTAATATCAACCGTACGATACGGTACTAATCTTGGCAAACCTGTTCTAAGCATCTGTGCATCTGTTGCTCCAAATGATTCTTTAAAGCATGTTACCATTGGTTCACCACCAACAATGTATTTATCTGTCGCATTATAAACTTGTCGATATTGTTCAACCATTTTGTTATTATTCAAATCAACTTGGTGATCTGTTAATCCGAAATTTTTTAAAGCTCCTGCAGCATGCCAAGTTTGAATAACTGTTTGCCCCTCTTTCTTGAGAAAGCCACCCATGAGTAAATAGTATGTGTCGATAATAATAACCTTTGCTGTACTCAAATATTTCAAATGTCTATAAAGCTGTTTATTGCCTGCCAACACATAAGTTACATGTTCCAAATGCTGGGTATATTTTCTATGCACATCCTTACCAATTACTGTAATTTGATAATCCCCTTTTCGATTGAGCCCTTCAATAATGGGTAACATATCCTCTGGAAATGTCATCAAAATAACAATACTTTGTTGTTTCACCTTTTTCTTACTGAAAAGTATATTTAAAAATTTTGTCATAAATATATATAGTGCTTTTATCACTTGCCTCAAATTATTCACCGCCAAATGGATTATATTTCATCAGTCCTTTTATTATATCTATCTTAAAGTAAAATTTATAGAAAAATCCTTTGACGACATTACTTGCCATCAAAGGACCATTGAACTCACTATATTCAACTTTTATTGTCTATTTGTCATTTTACATAAAGTCTGCAAAGTGATCTCTATAACGCATATGCAAAATAGAACCAATCATAAATAAGAACAGTATAATAAATAAATTATATAACGTTAATTCCCAGTGCGTAATAAAGTACCATTCTTTATGCAACACTGCAGAACGATATGCTTCTGCAAGATAGTAAATCGGATTCAATTGCATTACCTGTTTAACAATACCTTCAGGCGGCACAATAAGAATTGAAGATGCAAAGAATACCATTCGCATCAGTGCTTGAATCGCTTGTTGTGTATCCTTTACTAACACACCTAACGTTGAAGTGAAAAGTGCTATTGTTGTCGTTAATATCAATGCAAAAGGCACATATAATAATAATTGCAATGTATAAATAGTAGGATAAAAACCAGATATCGTACACAATAATATCACTACAACCAATAAGGCAAGGTGCCCATAAAATCTACTCATAACAATGTAAGACGGAATAATGGATAACGGAAAATTCATCTTCGCAACATGATTATACTTTGTAGCAATGGCTTTAGTTCCTTCTAACACACCTTGGTTAACAAAGAACCACATACTAATACCGACAAGCAACCAATAAATAAATGGCACACCATCAACATCACTATTACTTCTGATACCCAGACCAAATACAAACCAATAAACCATGATTTGTAAAGCTGGGTTGATTAACTCCCAAGCCATACCTAGATAATTATTCGTGTTTGAAATTTTCAATTGGAATTGGGCTAATCTTTGAATTAGATAAAAATTCTTAATATGTTCTTTAAATACAACCCACACAGCATTCATTTAAATAAACCACACTTTCAATCGATTTGACAATATTGTATTTCTTTTTCACTTTGGTTAAACAATATACTGCGAAACTTTTATAAATATCATAACAATTTCTTTGCTAAGTTTTAATAGTATAATTTTTTATACGCTAGCCAAATCAGCAGTAACTTCATAACAAATACAATTGTAATTTTTAAAACAAACAAAAAAACATTAATTTCTTTTTTCTTAATAGTTGATTTTATGCCAATTATTAAGTAAACTTTAACAACTGTATAAGTCTAATAATAGTAAAATAGTACTCACTTACTTTACAATAGGTTAATAAATTTAACAACCAATATAATATATAATATACTTGAAGTAACTGTAAATAAGGAAGGTAAAAATATGAATGTATCAGTTAGCATTGAAAATGTAACTAAAGAGTACCGTATTTATCGCAACAATAAAGAACGGTTAAAGGATGTTATCATACCTTTTCACAAAAATAAAACTTTCTACGCACTTAACGATTTATCTATCACTGCTTATGAAGGTGATGTCATCGGACTTGTTGGCATAAATGGATCGGGTAAGTCTACATTAAGCAATATGATTGGTGGTTCATTATCTCCTACCGAAGGACATATCGAGCGCAATGGCGATGTCAGTGTTATTGCGATAAGTGCAGGATTAAATGGTCAATTAACAGGCATTGAAAACATTGAATTTAAAATGCTATGCATGGGTTTCACACGTAAAGAAATTAAAGCACTGACGCCACAAGTCATTGAATTTAGTGAATTAGGCGAATTTATCTATCAACCTGTTAAAAAATATTCTAGTGGTATGAGAGCTAAACTTGGTTTTTCTATCAATATTACAACCAATCCGGACATTTTAGTTATTGACGAAGCATTATCAGTTGGTGACCAAACATTCGCTCAAAAATGTCTCGATAAAATTTATGAATATAAAGCACAAGGCAAAACAATTTTCTTTGTCAGCCACAATATGAAACAAGTACGTGAATTTTGTACTAAAATCGCTTGGATTGAAGGCGGAAAATTAAAAGAATATGGTGAACTCGATGAAGTATTACCGAAATACGAAAAGTTCTTAAGTGGATTTAAAAAACGTTCTAAAAAAGAACAAAAACAATTCAGAGAAGAATTAGATGCATCAAGATTCGAAGTAAAATAACTAATAAAATTTAATAATACAAAAATAAGACGTAACAAGCTGTTAAATTAAAGCGCATTGTTGCGTCTTATTTTTGAGCGTCATAACTGTCGTTTTCGATTCAACAGTAAACTCATGAATTTATGTGTATCGGAAATACATTCCAATCGTCAAAATAAAAGAGCTATTCCTTGATGGATTAGCTCTTTCCACAAATATCATACACGTTATTTTATGTCTGTTTTTTTATGTAGCATCACAATTTTTTGGACGTATTTTGGTGAGACTCCTGAGGGAACAGGACAAGCTGAAGACTACAGGCTGAAGCTGTCCCCTAGGAAAGCGAACCAACAGTACCAAATTTTAAATAAAAAGCCAGTTTATAAAGTATTAAGCAATTCTTAAATTCATAATTGATGTTATATTTCGACACAAATTTAAAAAGAAGTCCGTAGTGTGTTTTTTATGTAGCATCACAATTTTTTGGACGTATTTTGGTGAGACTCCTGAGGGAACAGGACAAGCTGAAGACTACAGGCTGAAGCTGTCCCCTAGGAAAGCGAACCAACAATACATAACTCTTGATAATATTAAATATTCACCTTCTAAATAACATCTATTTTAAACATTTTTACGCTTAAACTTCATTTTCAAAACATTTACAATAAATTTCGGTATTGCTTTCGTTCTGCCTATGCGCTTCCAATCTATAATCACACGATAAACCCACTCTAAATTTAACTTTCTAAATAGTTTCGGAGCACGTTTCTTAGTACCACTAAATACTTCAATCGATCCACCTACGCCCATAAGCAAAGTCTGTTCAAATTGATTAGCATGCTGTTCAATCCAAGACTCTTGACGTGGATATCCCATCCCAACAAATATATAATCTGGATTAAATGCTTTAATTTGCTTTACCACCTTATTATCTGACAGTTCAAAGAATCCATGGTGAAAATCAAATTTAACGTTAGGAAACTGAGCTTTCAATCTTGCATATGCTGCTTTTACAACCTCATTTTCTGCACCTAATAAAAATACTTTCTGATGTTGCTCATTTGCTATATTCAGACAAACTTCCATTAATTCAATACCCGGGACTCTTTCTTTTAACGGGGTTTGTAATAATTTAGATGCCATAACAACACCTGTACCATCCGCAACAACATAGTCAGCAGAATTTACCAATGCTCTATATTCAGTGTCTTGTTGGGCATAATCTACGATTTCAGGATTGGCTGTAACGATAAATAAATTGTGTTGTGTTTGTTTTTCGAAAAAATATATAATGTTTTGTTTCATATCAGCTAAAGTTACATTATCAAAAAATACTGACAATACATTTATACGTCGTACTTGCTTAGTTTCATTCATTTATTCAATTCTCCTATCTCCATGATTCCATTCTACTTTATGCTTATTTTACTGTCATATTAACACAATCATTATAGTCAACATATTATAATATAATACGTCCATTGTTAAAGATACATCAAAAGTCCGTATCCTTTATCCTGTGATATCCTATATAATTTATCTTATAGTTACTCTAAACTATAAATCATTTACATAAATTATCCATTTCATCTATGTCATCCCATCAAAGACGTGATAGTTTTTGATTCATAGTTTTATGGTACTTATAGCACCAATGAAATTTAAAATCGAGGTAGTATTAATGACTTATATACATGATTTTTTCAGCTCCACCATACAATTGAATATATTTTCGGTCATCGTTGTTGCTTTACTTTATATTGTCATACACAACTATCGCCATAAACCATTTAATCGCTTTTTAGATATATATTTAAATTATATCCCTGTTCTAACTCATGAATTTGGACATATACTTTTTAATAAATTGAGTAATGGTAAGGCTAAAGATTTAGTCATCGTCGCCTCACCTAGAGAGCGCGCTGAAACTTCGCAACAAGGTTATGCTATCACTCAATCGACAAGTCGTATTGGTCAAGCAATCACTACATTCGGTGGCTATATTATGCCTCCTTTAATGCTACTTATCGGGTTTGCAGCAATTAAATCGACTTACCCTAGTTTATTTATAGCAGCTTATCTAGTCATATTCATTTATTTTGTTATTTTAACATCTAGAAAATTATTACCGACACTCATCATCTTAGTGCTCATCATTGTATTATATTGCTTATTTCATAGTGATAATCAACTCATGATGACATATGTCGTTACTTTTACGTATCACTTTATTATCGCCGTCTTATTAGGCGAAGTCTTACAATCATCATGGACGATTGCTCGATTGACTTTTTCTGGACATTCCGTAACTTGGGATGGTAGTACATTGAAAGACTTAACCCATATTCCAACAGTAATATTTAGTTTGATTTGGATTGGTATCAATCTTTTTGTCGTCTATCTTTTCATCACAAACTATTTATTTAATGGGTAGCATTTTAATATCATATAGACACTTTAAAGACTCGATCGATGCCTTTTAAACACTGCATCAATCGAGTCTTTATTGCCTATAGTCATACTGGCATTCCCATTTTTTATAAACTAAAAAACAGACCACTGCATGACTTGCATCTCGTCGTACAGTAATCTGTAATCTATCCGTATCTATATTATTATGTAGCTATAAACACTACAATATCTGCTCCACTTACCTAGCGTCTCAGCTTGTAATATCCTCACAGTCTATCCTTTATTTCTCAGCATAAATATGCTCGGCATTATCATAGCTCAATATCGTAATATTATCTTCTTTCTGCACAATAATTACTTTATTCGTATCATCTTTATTAACTATTGAAACCTCTTCATCGATCAGTATATCTTTGCTCGTTAGATATACTAAAAGTTCTGTTCTATCTCTCACACGCTTAATCGTTACCTTGTCCCCTGCCTCAAATGATAACAAATTATTTGTATATAGTTCTTTATATTGATTATTTCTCGGAATGACACCGCCATGTGGGCAAGTAATCGGATATTCTAATAATTTGTCTAATCGTTCGACAAATAAATGTGATACTCGATGCTCCAATACCTCAGCTTCTTGGTGCACTTCTTCCCAATTATACTGCAACACTTTAATTAAAAATAATTCTAGTAATCGGTGCCTTTTAATTATATCTAAAGTATATGTTAAACCTTGTTCAGAAAGTTGGACGCCTTTATATGGTTTAGTAGTAACATAACCAGATTTTTCGAGTCGGCTAACCATCTCACTGACTGAAGGTGGCTTAATGTTTAAATACTGTGACAAAGTCTTATTTGAAACGAATGAACGGTCGCCGTCATGCGTTAAAATTGCTTTTAAGTAATCCTCTTTTTCTTCAGTTAGCATTCTCTCACCTCTCAAATCATTCACTTTATTGTACCACGAATCTACTTGACACGCTAAAAGTTCGTAGTATATTATAATATAAATTAGGTTAACCTAAAATTTTATTTAAGGAGGGCTAACGTGTTAAAAATTCAAAATTTAAATCTTACTTTAGGGAATAAAAGTGTGCTAAAAAATATAGATTTAGACATACCTATCTCCGGGGAAATAATTGGCATTATGGGACCAAACGGTGCAGGGAAATCATCGTTATTGAAGTCGATTATTGGTGAATTCAAATCGACTGGTGTAGCCAATTTAGAAGAACGTCCTGTCCAAAGTGCGCTTAAAGACATTACGTACATTCCTCAAAAAGCGCATATTGATTTAGATTTTCCAATCAAAGTTGAAGATGTTATCTTATCTGGAGCTTATAAAGACATCGGTTGGTTTAAATGGGTCAACGGCGATACGCGCTTGAGACTAAACCAATTGTTGCAAACTTTGGAACTACAGGAATTGCGACATCGTCAAATTTCTGCTTTAAGTGGTGGTCAATTACAACGTGTACTTGTAGCCCGTGCACTGATGACTGAAAGTAAATTATACTTACTCGACGAACCATTTGTTGGGATTGATTTTCATAGTGAGCAAATCATTATGACACAATTACGCCAGTTGAAAGATGAAGGCAAGTTGTTACTTATCGTCCATCATGATCTATCTAAGGCTGAAGAATACTTTGATCGTGTAATTCTATTAAATAAAACACTTCGCTATTTTGGAGATAGCAGCACAGCAATGCAACCCGATTATTTAAATCGTACATTCCTTAGTGCTACTGCTGAAAATGATAGCGAAGTAACACAGTAGAAAGGACGTAACTGATATGGATTTTATTCAACATTTATTTGACTATTTGTTCCTTAGAAATGCCTTAATCATTTCCATTGTCGTAGGTATCGTCTGTGGTACTGTGGGATGTTTAATCGTTTTAAGAGGCCTATCACTTATGGGTGATGCAATGAGTCACGCAGTTCTACCTGGCGTAGCACTATCATTCTTCTTCCAAATTCCTATGTTTATAGGTGCCTTAGTCACAGGTATGATTGCCAGTATCTTTATTGGATTCATCACTAAGAGTAGTAAGACTAAACCTGATGCTGCAATCGGTATAAGTTTCACTGCATTTCTAGCAACAGGTATCATTTTGATCAGCGTCATCAATAGTACGACAGATTTGTACCATATCTTATTTGGTAACATACTTGCCGTAACACATGCTACGTTCTGGTCAACTATCATCGTCGGCATTATCGTAATGATTCTCATCATTGCATTCTATCGACCATTGATGGTTTCTACATTTGATCCTACATTCAGTAGAATGAGCGGGTTAAATACGACACTAATTCATTATTTTGTAATGCTATTACTGTCTCTTGTTACAGTTGCTAGCATTCAAACAGTTGGTATTATCTTAGTTGTTGCACTATTAATCACTCCTGCCTCTGCAGCATTTTTAATAGCGAAAAAATTGCGTACTATGATGATTATTTCTAGCTGTATCAGCACAATCAGTTCAATTGTTGGACTATACTTCAGCTATGTATATAACTTGCCAAGTGGTGCAATGATTGTTTTATGTGCATTCTTTATTTATATTTTAGTGTTTATTGGTAGTAAACTTAATTTCTTTAAAAGGGAAGGAACAACTGTATGAAAAAAATAATTTCAATCGCTCTTATTTTCTTATTATTCCTAGCCGCGTGTGGCAATGGAAAAAGCGGTACAAGTTCAAATGAAAAATTAAAAATCGTAACAACTAACTCAATTTTATATGACATGGTTAAAAATACAGCAAGTAAAGATGTCGAAATACATAGTATTGTACCTGTAGGTCAAGACCCTCATGAATACGAAGTAAAGCCTAAAGACATTAAAGCACTTACAGATGCAGATGTCGTGTTCTATAATGGTTTGAACTTAGAAACTGGTAATGGATGGTTTAAAAAAGCACTTTCACAAGCTAATAAATCATTAGACGACGACAAAGTAATTAAAGTATCAAAAAATGTAAAACCAAACTATCTTCATGGCGCTAAAGAAGGAGACGAATCAAAGCAAGACCCTCATGCATGGTTAAGCTTATCTAACGGTATCAAATACGTTGAAACAATTAGAGACACATTGTTAGAACGCGATAAAGGTCACAAAGATGAAATCAGCAAAAATAGTAAAGCCTATATCGATAAACTTACAGAACTAAAAAATTCTAGCCAAGAAAAGTTCAATGATATTCCTAAAGCAGAAAGAAATATGATTACTAGTGAAGGGGCATTCAATTACTTCTCACAACAATATGACATAAAACCTGGTTATATTTGGGAAATCAACACTGAGAAACAAGGTACTCCTGAACAAATGAAACAAGCAATTGATTTCGTAAGAAAGAATAACCTTAAACATTTACTAGTTGAAACTAGTGTAGATCATAAGAGTATGGAAAGCTTAAGTGAAGAAACTGGCCGCGATATCTACGGTGAAGTATTCACAGATTCTATCGGTAAAAAAGGATCTAAAGGTGATTCTTATTATAATATGATGAAAGAAAATATCGAAACAATCCATGGTAGCATGAAGTAATCATAGATTTGGGCTATTAACCTCATTGAGGTGAATAGTCCCATACCGTACGTTACCCTCCTAAAAACGTACGGTATGGTGGTATTCAAGCCTTAAATAATCTCCCAAAAATCATAAATGGTAGGCTCCTCCCCCCATTTATGACATGTAGCAGCTAGGTTATACACCTAGAAAAAAACCACTTGAAGCCTATCTCATTTAATTGAGTAGATAGGCTTCATTTTTTTATGTATTTTAAATATAAAAATAAAAGAGACAGGATTGTAGTCATGTATAGATAGCTAAGTGCGTACCATTATACAAGCGTCAATCGTGTCTCTTTTTATTATTAATCTGTTAAACTATCTACGATGATCATTTCGTCATAGTTTATCGCTTCCCTAATTTTTAAAGCTGTCGCTTCACTTACTTCTTCTTCTTCAATCAATTGATTTAGAATTCGGCGTTGTTCCTTTAAAGCGACTAACTTAATTTTAGTTATTGAGTTTTCATTTTTAGGATTAAAGAAGTTCGATGGTGTTAAGTTATCAGTTCGTAGTAAATAACTATCACATACCATACCTACTTCTAATTTATTATCCTCTGTCGTTTCCTTTGCTAATCTACTAACGACTCTATAATGTACTGTTCTCATTACATTAGAAATTTCTCTTAAATTGTCTACAACTGATAGTGATGATGCAGCATTCGTTTTAACTTTGTTTTTGATTCGACGTTTTAAAATCATCGCTCTCAACTCCACTTTAATACGTTGTATTAATGAAGCTTGTTTATAAACTTGTGTACGTTCGGAGTAGCGCATATAATTGTCTAAAACATTGGTAGTGATGTCTCCATTTTCTACTAACCCATTCAATGTTTCATTCTCTACGTCGAATGCAATTTTTTGTAATCTTTGTAGTTCTTTTGTATTTTCATCTTCATTTTCTACCGTTCTAATAAAGGCAAGTTTATCGTGATAATCCTTGATTACATTACCATACTGGAAGCTTGAATCCACCGTAGACATTTGATTTAAACTATCTATTACCTTTTCTAAAATAAATACACGGGCCTGCTTAAAGTTCATTCCTTTAATCTTCGGCGATTCCGCATTTGGCGTTGCAAATGGCAATATCAATTGGGCCACAATTAAACTAATTAAGACCATTCCAGATGCTACAAATAATAAATCATCTCTAAACGCAAATGAATGGTGATTCGCCAACATGTACGGTAATGTCAGTGCGATTGCTAATGAAATTGTTCCATGTACACCACATAACGTCATAATAAAGGCATACATACTACGCTTAGGCGGTGCTTCTGTAGATTTTTCTTCATCTTGATTATAGGAAATCATTTTTTGGAAGGGACTAACTGGTAAATAAAAATAAGGATATAACACGAACACCCATAAAAATCTAAACAGATAAATCGCTAATGCGACTAAGAACGTCACCACGATTAAAAATACCAAGTTATGCGGTTCATTTTCTATAATTCTTCCGACAACTTCTGGTACTAAAAATCCTAAGATAGTAAACACAAATCCATTTAATGCATAACCTAGGATATTCCATGTATGGTTATAACTCATTTGCAAACGCGTACGTGCTTGTGCAATTCTATCTCTTTCAAACCCATGAACGAGACCTGCTACAACTGCTGCAATAATGCCTGAAGCGTGGAACATTTCGGCAACCAAATAAGTTACAAATGGTGTGACGAGTTGAATAAATGTAAACATGTTAATATTTTCAATACCACGTCGTGTAAGTGTAACTCTAAATCGTACTAATGCAACACCGATAATGATTCCGACAATAAATCCACCAATGGAAGAAATTAAAAATTGAGCAATTGCATTAGTAACAGAAAATGCACCCGTAACCAGTGCTGCTACAGCAATTTTAAAAGATATGATACCCGCTGCATCATTTAACAAAGATTCACCTTCTAAAATTGTCATAGACCCCTTCGGTAAGACTTTCCCATTTGTAATAGCTTGTACAGCTACGGCATCAGTAGGACATAAGATGGCTGCTAGTGCGAATGCTGCCGCCATAGGTAGATCCGGCCAAATCCAGTGGATAAATAAACCTACTACGATTACCGTTGTAACTACTAAACCTAATGCCATCATCAGTACGGGTTTAATATAACGTCTCAAGTGCACCCTTGAAACCTTAACCCCTTCCACAAATAGCAATGGTGCAATTAATGCAACCATAAACAGTTCCGTGTCAAATTGAAATTCTACTGGTATCGGTGTGACATATAAAAGCATTCCCAAAATGATTTGAATGAAGGCAAGTGGTACCTTTGGAAGAAATGTATGTACAAATGAACTAGCGATAACAAGTGCTAAAAAGATAAGTATCGTTTCAAATATTTGCAAGGTTTCACCTCTTTTCTATTTGAGATTTACTGTTCATAATTGTTGAGGTTGAAACATAAAATCAATTTTCCCGTGAATTAATTACATGTATTATTCATAGTTAATAACCGATGAATAAGCGCTTCTTGATTCACCTTGTGATTAATATTTTCAAAATTAACACAATTACAAATATATATTATTTTATCATTTTTTTGCTCATTGCTTAAATGTATTGCACTCATTTTGTAATATTTCCTTTACAAAGCGATTTAATCTTTTAAAATTAGTCTACTTACTCAGATATATGACAATACTATTTAACTATATATAAAATAAACTGCGTATCGATCAATATATTGTTAAACATTTTACCCTAAATATAATCCACAGTTAATAAACACAATGCGCTCAATACCCGTATCTAAATTTCAAATTGACCATTTCATATAAATATAGACGTAAAAAAACAGAGCTAGCCCAATATCATGGCTTAGCCCTGTCTCTCGTGAATCACACATTATATGATTAAAAATCATGTTCCTGTTCATAAGTTTTACGTCTTTTTGCTTCTCGTGCTTCTGCACGTTTTTTTAGTTGTTCAAAGGTATTATTCTCACTACCACTTAATAATATACTCGACTGTCTAGGTGCATCGCTTTTCCTATACATATAAGCTCCAGTACGATATGCCGCACGTGAGATTAAGTGACCACCTACTGGCGCAGTCAAATTAATAAATACAAGTGCAAGTATCATCCTAACACTGAGATAACCTTGTGACGAGATAAAATATATAATGACTCCAACAAGTGTTAAGAGTACAGACAATGTTGAACTTTTAGTTGAAGCATGACTACGTAAGAATACATCTTGGAACTTAATTAAACCTATTGCACTGATAAGTGCGATAATACTTCCTAGAAACATCATAAAGGCGGCAATTAAGTTAATAATTTCGCTTGTTATTTGCATTAAACACATGACCCCCTTCTATAAATCTAGAAATAGAGACTGAGCTTACAAATGAAATAATAGCTATAAGTAAAATCGAATCTAAGAATGAAAACGTTCCAAATATAATACTCAGTACACCAACTACAGACATCAAGATGGCACTAGCCGTATCAAATGCCACAACTCTATCTGCAGTGGTTGGTCCCTTAATAATTCTGAATAAGGTAAGTAACAGTGCAATACCAAATATAATAAGTGAACTCGTAATAAAAAAGTTTATAAGTGTATTGATCATTCTGTCACCTCCAAGATAAGCCCCTCGTACTGCTGGATACTTTTTAATAATTTTTTCTTTTCTTTTTCAGAAACATCTATCGCATGAATAAAGAACTTTTGTTTCTTCTTAGAAATTCTAATCACCGTGGAACCAGGTGTAATGATAATTAGAATTGTTAAGAAGGAAACTTCCCAATCACTAGCTAACTTTGTTTCGTACGTAACTAAACCTGGATTCATTTCTTTTGTTTTAAATAATATATAGTTAATTGTTGTCATACTCGATGTGATTAATTGATATAAATACACTGCTAAAAATTTAATAGCAACCCATACTTTTCTCAAGTAGAATTGTTGTCCGAAAAAGCGATGTAAAATATATATAACGATTAATCCAATGAGATAACCTGCAAAGAAAGTTGAAATCTTAAATGATTCTTCGTCTTGAAATAGTACCCATAAAAAGGCGATAACAATATTTAGTACGACTTGTCTCATTTTTCAACCTCCTTTTTAAGGTTAGGGTTAACTGATTTTTCGTAATGACCATCGTCCATGTTTAAATGTGTAGCATTTTCTGTGACTTGGAAAATCACAGGTGCCGCGATACCCATAGCTAACACTACGGCCACTAATATGCCAATCAATCCCTTTCTATAACCAGGAATCTCTTTAAATTCCACTTCTTCACCTGTTTTATCGTTACCGAGATACATTGTAAAAAATACTCTAAATAAGCTAAACATAGCTATGAGACTCGTTAATATCATCAATGTTAAACCAATGTAATTCCCATTTTCTATTGCACCTTTAAAAATAAACAATTTACCTGGAAAACCACTAAACGGTGGCACACCACCAATTGCTAATATCATAACAATAAACGCGACACCAAAGAATGGCTGTTTCTTCGCTAAACCTGTTAAATATTTATAGTGACGATAACCTGTAATATAAACAAGACTACCTATAATAAAGAAGAGTAATGTTTTAACTACAATATCATTTGCGAGATAAAATATTGCACCATTCACTCCTGCAAAGGTCTGCGTACCTAAACCAAAAATAATAAATCCAATTGATAAGATAACTTGATATGCTGCTATCTTTTTAATATCTCTATAAGCCAACACACCGAATGCACCAATAATCATCGTAATGCACGCTAAAAATACGAATAATGGATGCGTAATCGACTCATGTTCATCGAAGATTAACGTAAAGAAACGAATTAACGCATACGCCCCAACCTTAGTCATTAGTGAAGCAAACAATGCTGCAAGTTCCGTATTTAATACTGCATAAGCCTTAGGTAACCACATAAATAATACCAAAGCTGCCTTAGCACCAAATGCAACTAAAAATACCATTGAAATAATAACGATTGAACTTTCATCTTTCATCGTTTCCAATCTTGATGCAACAAGCGCAAAATTTAATGTCCCCGTTAACTTATAAAGCATACCAATACCAATTAAGAGTAACCAAGAGCCAATAATATTCAATACGACATATATAATTGCTGCACGTAATTGCTCAACCGATTGTCCAAGTGTTATCAATACAAAGGATGCTAACAGCATAACTTCAAACATCACATAAACATTAAATAAATCAGCAGTTAAAAAAGAACCGATAACGCCAACAGTTAAAAATAAAATAAAACTAGGTAAGTAATAACGAATTGCTCTTTTTTCTGCTCTACCAAATCCATAAGCCATAATAAGCGTTACAACAAAGCTCGAAACAGTAACCATTAATAAGCTTAATGAATCGCCAACAAATTGAATACCAAATGGGGCCTGCCAACCACCAAAATCTAATTTAATTGGGCCATGTACCATTACTGAAATTAACAACATCAATGAAATAATTGTCGTTAATGCCATCGTTCCAATTGAGAAGATGCGTGACAATCTACTTTGTGTGCGTATAAATACCAGTAATAATGCACATACAGCTGGTAACAATAATGGGAATATTAGTAAATTACTCATCGTTGTCATCATCTCCTCTCAGTACATCTATTTCATCTTCTTTCGTTACACGATATGTTCTATACACGAGTACTAAGAGAAAGGCTGTCATCGCGAAGCCAATAACTATGGCAGTTAACACAATAGCTTGCAATAATGGATCGACGAACGCTTTACTACCATCACCGATTAACGGCTCTACCATATCTTTGCCATATTTACCCATACTCATAATGATTAAGTTACCAGCATGTGTGTAGATTGAAATTCCGATTACAATTCTGATTAAATTGACTGATAATATCATATACGTTCCAATAAATATTAAAAAGCCAATAACTAATAGTAAGATAAGATTCATGAGCGACCACCACTAATAGATAACATAACAGTGACCACAACACCGACTACTGCTAACACAATCCCCGCTTCAAATACAGTAATTGTCGTTAGATGTACCTCTCCTAAAATAGGTAACGTCACGTATGCCTCAGCTTGGTAAAGGAACGGTTTACCAAAAAACATGGGTATAATCGCCATCGTAAATGACACTAATGAACCAATTATCATCAATATTCTAAAATCTATCGGCAATGATACTAATACTTGCTTAACATCGAACGCTAGGAACATCAATAAGAATGCCGAACTAAAAATCAAGCCACCAATAAAGCCACCACCTGGATTATTATGACCTGCTAAAAACAGATAAAACCCAAATGTTAATAAGATAAAGACTACAATTTTCGTGACTGTACGTAATACCACATCATTCTCTTTCATCTTGTCCCCTCCGATCTTTAAAGTTAAGTAATGTATAAATGCCTAAACCAGCGATAATTAATACGAGACCTTCAAATAATGTATCCAGCGCTCTAAAGTCTCCAAGTATAGCATTAACAATATTTTTGCCACCTGTCAGTTTATACGCATCATGATAAAATGTTGAAATCGTAGGCATCGCGTTACTTTGTTGTGCAATAAACACTAATGTAACTACAATAATCGCCATTAATAATGATACGACGATTTTGACAGCTTCACGCTTCTTATGAACTTTCGTTCTAGGTACGTTAGGCAACCTTGAAAAGCTCACAATAAATAGAATTGTAGTAATCGTCTCAACCACTAATTGTGTCAACGCTAAATCTGGTGCCTTCATTAAGATAAAGAATATCGTTACACAATAACCAATAATACCATTTAGGATAACCATCGTTAGTCGCTGCCTGATAAATGTCAAAGCAATACCTAGTACAAAAACTACGATAAGTGTAATAACCTCTAATGGACCAAACTCACTGACATGAATTTGATGTACCTTAGGAAATCCTGCCTGAATAATGCCATACGTAACAATCATAATAAAGATAATTAATGTAATTGTGATATAGTGATTTAATCTATTGTTCATCAACGAGCGAATACTATATCCTGAATAATATTCAAATTGTTTATATGTACCTAGGTACATGTCAGATATAGATGTTGCTTTAATTTGCTGTGTGTGCTTTTTCCAATCAATCTTCAATGCTGCTGTAATACCTACTATAAATACAATTACGCTTAAAATTAAAGGCAAATTCACACCATGCCATTGAGAAATATGTGGCGCCAATTGATCTGCTTTACTACCAATTGAAATATTTCTAAATGCAGGTAATATAATGTAGTGCGCAAATAGATTTGGTACGAAAAAGATAATAGGCAATAAGAGCATCATAATTAATGAGGGTACTGTAAATAAGAATGGCTCATGAACATGTTGTTTAGGTAACTGAGCCTTGGAGTAATCTCCCCAGAACACTTCTTTAATCATGTAAACCGCATAAATCAAAGTAAATATACTTGCCACAACACCAACTGCATCTAACAATAATGTGAGCCATATATTAAATTGAGTTAATTCGTGTGCGCTAACTAACCCTTCAAAAAACATTTCCTTACTGAGGAAACCATTTAAAAATGGTATCCCTCCCATTGCTAAAGCCGAAACTAACATCACTACGTGTGTAATTGGTAATACCTTACGCAAACCTGAAAGCTTTCGTATATCACGCGTACCTGTCTCATGATCAATAATACCTACACCCATAAACAATGCGCCTTTGTACAATGCGTGATTCATCAAGTGAAATAACGCGCCAAATAACACTAAACTATATACCTTTGCCATTTCGCCAGTCGGCTGTTGAACAACACCCCCACCAATACCTACCATTGAAACAATCATACCGAGTTGACTAATTGTAGAATATGCCAAGATACCCTTTAAGTCGAACTGACGTATAGCATTAATCGCACCAAAAATCATGGTGATTAATCCTACAAATGTTACACAATAAATATAAAAATCACTTAATCCTAAAATAGGCGTAAATCTAAATAGCAAGAAAATACCTGCTTTAACCATTGTGGCAGAATGTAGATATGCACTCACCGGTGTTGGTGCTACCATAGCTTTAGGTAGCCAAATATGAAATGGAAACTGCGCAGATTTTGTAAAAGCCCCAATCAATAACATAATAATAATCGGTATAAATAACGGACTATTTGCAATGCTATGACTATCATTAATTATGTCAGTAATGGTATTTGAACCCGTAACGGTATATATCATTATGAAACCTGTCAGCATTGCCAAACCACCGAGCACCGTAATCATAAATGATTGTAGTGCGCCAAATTGACTATCTCGGTTACCATACCAATATGCGATAAGCAAGAATGAAGAAACACTTGTTAATTCCCAAAATACATACAGTAAAATAGTATTATTTGCAGTAACTACACCCAACATACTAATCATGAATAATAATAAATATATATAAAAACGGGGTAAATCATCATGATCTTTAGACATATAGCGTGTAGCATAATAAAATACTGCCACTCCAATTAGTGATATTAACAAACTGAAGAATAGACTTAAGCCATCTAATCTAAAGTCAATATTGATATCTAAAGATGGCAACCATGGTAACCTAATCGCTACATAATGCCCAGCAAATACACTCGGAATTTGCCATAAAAAATATAATGCTGAAACAATCGGTGCTATCATTACAATTGTGCCAGATACATTTTGTAACTTCTGGTGCGTGTATGTAAATAACAACAATATCATCAGCACAATTAATACACTGAATAGAATAACTAAACTCATACGGTCCCTCCTTCATCTCTATTTATAAAGTTAATGCGATCGTGGTATTGCTTTTCTTAGTCGATATACCGATAAATTTCATTGTCTCAAAGGTCGTTTGATGACCTAAATATTTTTGAATAATTGAAATAGAAATACCTGATTGATAAGCATGATAAGCAAATGTCTTTCGTAGCGTTGTCAATCCAATATGCAACATGCCCAACTCATCTGCTGCTGCATGAATAATTCGATACGCCTGTTGTCTCGATAAACCTTTCAGTGTTCTATTAGATTGAAATAATAATTCATCATCTTGTATATTATGTGTTTCAATATAGTGCGATAATTCTCGTCTAAGCACTTCAGGTAAACGGATATGGATATTTGGTGCATGGTCTTCTAACCAATACATTTTTATATCCTCCTGCTCACTTCTTACATCTGCCACACTCAGATTTAACAATGCCGATAGTTTAATTCCTGTATGGATTGCAAATTTAAATAGTAAGTAATCTCTATCTGATTTGCGCTTTAACACTTCATACATTGCCTTTATCTCTTTAATATCCCTTATCGGATCAACTTGATTCATATAGCCACCTCTATCACTAATAAATGTTTCATATTTAATGATATATGATATTTAAGTAACATTAAAGTTTTTTTACTTAATTTTTTAAAAAAATTTTGACCAATTCCCTGTGACAGTTCGATATATAGAGTGAAAGGAGGTTCACAACCATGAACAATATAAACCAATTAGCTCTAGACATGGCACGCACTTTGTACGATAAAGATGGCAAAGCTAAGATTGTTAAACGGCACTTTTCAAATTTAAATACTGCTGCAACGAACGAACAATTATTAGCCTTTAAAACGATTATCGAACAAATCACTGGGGAACGTTTCGATTCACTCGAAGTTATTAAAACAGAAGCAATTAAATAAGGAGGTTACAAGCAATGACACAAACATTAGAATTGGTATTTAACGACGCTGTAAATAAAGCGATAAAGATTCAATTACCTAATATCGAACGTTTTGTTAACGAATCTGCAGTTAAAGAAGGCATGAAAAAGATACTCGATTTGGACTTACTTCGTCCTAAGGCAGGTATCCCAACTAAAGTGGCTTCAGCACATATCATCGACAAAACAACTAAAGTTATTTTTGATAATTAATCGTTATCAATACTACACAAAAATATAATAAGTTATAGCATATTATAGGTAGTGAGTGGCTAAGTAGGATGCATAATCTTGTTAATAATCAACCCAACATTTAATATAGTAGAAATTGAAATATATGATGTTATATATTAATGAACGAACAAGATAAACTACTTAGCCATTTTTTATTAACAAAGCAGCTACCGAACGCTATATAACTTAACTATAAAGTACCTAGTTCTTCAATTATATAAAAACATAACACCATTGATTCTTTCATCGGTACCTTTCCTTGCTATAACCATAAAAAACCACTTTGACTAAAGGAATATTTAATGTATCCTCCATATCAAAGTGGCTTATTTATTCTAAAAATATAACAGTGCTATATTAATGCATATGCGGCAATTTTTACTACGCTATATTTTTTTAACTATTCATATTTATATTTTTATAAACTTTCATCTACAGGTGCTTCACTATTATTATTTATAGGTCTCAGTCTAACAGTATCACCAAAAAAGATTTTTTTCTTTCCTAGTTTTTTACAAAGCGTATACTGATCAAAAACATCAATAACTTGAGCTAAGTTTTTATATGAGCGTTTGGGATTTAGTACTTCTATAAATTGTTGCTGCTTAATCCCGTCATTAATACCAGCATCAACAAAAAATGTTTCTTCGTCTAACAGACGAATAATTGATAATTGTTTCAATATAATTTTCCACCAATTCCACTAATCTCAATCATGATAAATATATGAAGTTTTTGGTTACATTACTTTACTAATTGATAACTTTACATTTATCAGTTGTTTAAAACATAAAAAATAACTAACGCCATTCTATAACATTTTTTGTATTGTGTACATGAATGTAGTGATAAATTATATAATTCTTATCTGAAATATAAAGATATGAAATCTAACTACTTTGCTATATAATGATAAAGATAACTTTATAAGAAAGAGTGATTTTATGTTTCTTTTATATATCGTCGGAATTATAGCTGGAATGGTGGTCCCATTTCAAACTTCTATTAACTCAAGACTCAGCATTTACACGAAATCTTCATTTTATGCATCTACTATCTCTTTTGGTACTGGCACAATCTTTTTAATTATTATCAACCTTATTGTGAATCCACACGTTTTCACTTTAGCTTTTTACGATAATCAATCTCTAAGTTATGTTTGGTATGTGGGTGGTATGTTAGGGGTCATCTTCCTCACTGGAAACTTAGTTTTATTACCACGGTTAGGCGCTTCATTAACTGTTGTGATGACTGTAGCAGGACAAATCATAATGGGTGTCCTTATCGATACATTTGGTTGGTTTGGTGCAGAACATGAACCTTTCACACTATTTAAAGTATTAGGTGTAATATTATTGATATTCGGAATTATTTTAATGAACTACGTTCGGAATACCAATAATACAAGTAAAACACATCCTACATTTTATATTTGGATTATCGTTGGCTTTATTTTTGGATTTTGTCCCCCAATACAAACTGCAATTAACAGCGCACTAGGACAACAAATTCACTCTTCAGTAATGGCAGCCCTTGTATCATTTACAGTTGGAACTATTGTACTGTTCATTCTTACACTAATCTTTAATCGAAGCTTAAAATTAACTACATATGACAATAAACAAGGTAAATTGAAACCATTATATTTTATTGGCGGTACATTAGGTGTCATCTTTGTAACAACGAATATCATACTTATGCCCCATTTAGGTGCAGCATTAACTACAATTATTGGTATGCTCGGTCAAATGTTAATGGGTATTATTATCGATCACTTTGGCTTACTTGGGACAAATAAAAATAGAATAACACCTCGCAAAGTTATTGGTATTGTCTCAATTATGATAGGTATTATATTGTTACGTCTTTTCTAATACTTACTCATATGTAAACAACTAGCAGCCTACAACACATATTAAATTATCGTGTTGTAGGCTGCTTTATTTTGTCTAATATCCACTAACCTTCAGTTGTGGCATTTGAACTAAACCACATATACATAGCAACAGAACATATTTATAAACTAAATATTTATCAAATATGTTCACAATTTATAAACCACTTATTTGGTATCGAAATAGCCTCCACAAAATTAATTGTACTTTTATATTTTTAGGGTTATATTACATAAAATTTTTAGGAATTTAGTATATATTTACTTCCCAAAACTCCTCCTTTGCGTTAGCATATTAAAGGGTATTTTCTTAATTATAATAATTAAAATTTAAAAAATAACAATATGTAATGAGCAACTTGTTATAAATCGAAGAATTAAAAAATTTATTAAACGGGTTATTATTTAAGGAAATATGGGTAATAAAAATTATGTATAAACTTTTTCAATAGTAAATTCATTGGTTTTTCTTTTGAATTATTGGCACAATGCGGTCTAAATTTCAGATGTGTACATTATAATTGATTAGCATTATAAAATTTAAATTATTTTTGTTTCAAATTTATCAAATGACGATAAATTGAAATATAACAGAATAAATTTAATTTACACTAATGGTTTGGAAATAATTGTATTAATAACAGAAAACATTAATGTAACGCTTAAACAGATTTTTGTTTACTTTCTATTTTTATTTAGTTATAATAAACTAAATAAAAGAGGGTTTATTATATATTATCCAAATATAATAAAGCAATAAATTATGATAACCCTTTGAATTTAACTTTGAATTAAGACAGATAATTATACAAAAACAAATTTAATATGTATACTAAATTGGGCATTTAAAACTAGGGAGGAAATTAGGATGGCTATCACAAAAATCAATGATTGTTTTGAATTATTGGCAATGGTAACATATGCTGATAAATTAAAAGGTATTATCAAGAAGGAATTCTCAGTAAGTTTCGAGGAATTCGCTGTATTAACATATATTAGTGAGCATGAAAGTGAAGAATATTATTTAAAAGATATTATCAATCACTTAAACTATAAACAACCACAAGTTGTTAAAGCAGTTAAAAACTTATCACAAGAAGATTATTTTGATAAAAAGCGTAACGAACACGATGAAAGAACTGTTTTAATTTTAGTTAACACTAAACAACGTAAAAAAATTAATGAATTATTATCACGTGTAAACCAACGTATTAAAGAAGCTAACGACGATAACGAAGTATAAATCGCTACAGACTTAAACCCTAAAAACCAGTAAATGATTTTATAGTCATTTACTGGTTTTTTATTTATAATACTACCTTACTTCTCTAGTACACTAATTCAATCTTGCGCTTCAATTGATATCTTGAATTCCTTAGGAATGCCCTCAAAATATTTCGCAAAATTTAAAAGAGGGCCAATCCATTCAACATGGTTTAGCCCTCTTTATATTTAACACCAAATTATTTTAATTATTCATTCTTACTTTTACTTTAAAAAGTAAGTACTATTTCTATTATTAAGTTAATAAGACTTTATTTTTGAAATTCTAGCGAGCCAACAAAATTTAAATAAACATTTAGAAAATGGTTAGGTTCCTCTATGTGCGGCGCATGTCCAGATTGTTCAAATTTGAAAGTTTTTAATGATTTAAATGCCCCACGATATTGTTCAAAATTTTCCATTTCTACTAAAGGATCATATATACCATTAACAATTAAAGTTGGTACATTTACTTTTTGAATAATAATTTCTTCATTTAGTACTGGGAAGTTCAATAAAGCTCTTGTAGCTATAGCACTTGCTTCAGGTGATTGCCTGCTATAAATCAATTGATTTTGAAACCATTTTTTCGCTTTTTCTTGCTTTTTGTATAAATACGGGAATAAGATGATCAAAGCCTCTGACTTATCAAAACCTTCTATTTCGTCTTGATGTTCGACCATTAATTTGTTTAATCCATGTACACTTTGTATTAAATTAGACGCTATTAATGTCAAAGATCTAACTTTGCATTCATATTTATTAGTAAATTGTTTGGCGATCACGCCTCCCATATCATGCCCTATGAGATGCGCTGAATTTATTTCTAGCTTGTCCATCAAACATTTTAAATCCTCAACATGATCATCTAAGTAAAATGAAGTTGGTTTAGATGATTTGCCATGACCTCTCACATCATAAATAATGACATCATATTTATCTTTCAATTCATCTTTCAGACTATACAATGATGCCATATTACTATCTAGTCCATGAATTAAGATAACAGGAAAACCACGACCCTCACGGATGTATGCAATCTCGGTGTTAAAACTCGTCTCTATTTTTTTCATCATGGGTCACCTCCCTTTACAAATGTAATATACCCGAATTTGCTGTGCTCTACGCTACATTTCCAATTAATAATATTGTATTTTTCTACAATTCGATAGTTATTAAAGTGCATAAAAAAGCCTCTTTAAGCTATTTGTGTCTTTATACACTGACACCTTAAAGAGGCCTTTCTTTACCTTTACGATAATTCAATTTCTAGATGATATACGTATCGTATAATAAATAATTACTATTAGTAATAATACCCAGATAACTATTGAAGCTATTTGTGCAATGCTTGCACTACTTATCATTGCATCAATGGTTTTTTGACAAAATAATAAGCCTATGCCAGTAAATTCTAATCGTCTAAAATATATACCACAAATACTAAATATGATTCCTACAAAAAACATAAATTGGTGGGCATACATTGATACTGCCACAATACCTAAGTTTAAATCTAGTGCATGTACAATAACTAAGAAAAATGAAATACCTGCTATACCAATTCCTATTATCCGTTCAAATTTATTGCTATATAGATAGTTCTTCCAACCAATTCTTAAATAAATAAAGATAGATATTGGTAAGATGACTAGACAGTAAAAGATGGATAAACCTGAAGCAGCTTGGAAAGTCACATAATGTTTATCATATAAGTATGAAAGTAAAATAAAATTCACAATAAAAAATACGATTGGATTTAACTGTAATGTAAATAAATTTCGTTGGATTGTTAAGATAATTTCTGCTGGCGACTTACTTCTATACTCAATATAATCTTGATCTTGAGCTTCTGATTTATGAAAATCCCTTTTTAATTTATCTTTGATATCGTCAATGAGATTTGGAGATAGACCTTTATGAGTGAAGTAATCATTTATGTTTTCTAATAATACTTTGTCATTAACTCGCATGAAATACTCCTTTAGTAAATTTTAACAGTTGCTTAACAGTTCATATTTCTATGACGCTTGTTTATTCTAATACACTTTTAATATATTATCTCTCATATTAATACATTTTAACAATTAAATAACCGACAAGCATTAAATACACACTTGCCGGTTATTCTATAACTTTAAACATTAAAACATATTATTCACTAATATCAATTCGATATAATTTAATGTTCTTATCACTTGGAGATGAAGAACTGAATTGGTAAGATACGTCATTATCTTGAACGTATCCAAAGTTACCAGTTACATTATTGTAATGTTCACGCGTAATGGCACTACTACTTACTTCGTTCTTTACAGCTTTATATGTTGGACCAGAAGTATCGTTATAACTCATTGAAATACGTGTGATTTCACCTTGATTCTTCTTACCATTTGCTGTTACAACTAATACACCATCATCAAGTTTGAACTCGTAATAATGTTCTTTATTGTCAGTACTATGTGAATAAATCGGTTTGCTATTGTTCTTTAATACAGTTTGAATTGAGTCACCTAGTTTAGCACCTTCTAAAGTTGTATCTCCTTGTTGTAATTGTTTAACATTTTGGATAGTGTTACCAGAAGCTGCTGACGCACTTCCTGCACTTACCCCAGAAAACGCCAAACCTGAAACTAATGCCGCTACTAATATCTTTTTCATAGCATTTCTCTCCTTTATTACGTTTTCCGTATTTTTATTGTACTATAAACATTACTAAATTAACAGTAATGTTACAATATTATTACAGAGAAATTATTTTTGTAATTCGGAAGCACTAGAAAACACTACATTCTACACCTATCGTATCATTTATCTCACACAATGGTAATTCTTTTTTACAAATGATTTTACCTCAGCTATAAATTTAGCTTTCTCCTCAATGAATGGATAAAGACCTGATTCAGCAAATACTTCAAACAGAGAACCTGCAATCATGTCACTAACCTCTTTAGCTTCGAGTACCGTCGTTCTTTCACCGTGTTTGCCGACTATTATTTGTGTCGGGACATCCATTTTATCTAAATAATACATAATATTATTATCATTAAATGAACGTCGTACTGCTGATAATTCTGTTTTTGTAGCCATATCATTGGTATTTTCAACTTGCTTTAAAAACTTTTTAACTTTAAATTTTGAATGATATAAATGCTTTGCAAAGAATTTTTGTTGTTCATCTTTATCCCAACTGCGAATCTTATAGGCGTATTTTTTAAATAAACGTTCTGATGGATCCATATCATTGAGTAATGTTGGATTAACTAAAGTTAATGCACTAACCATTTCTGGATGCTCGGCTGCAAACCCAACCGCAATCGACGCTCCCATCTCGTGTCCTATCAACGCGCATTGATCCACATATAAATAATCTAATAATGCTTTAATATCTTCAATATAATCTGTAAAAGCAATGTCTAATGGTTTATCTGAATAACCATGACCACGTAAATCTACTAAAATGACTTGATAATCTGAATTAAATTTATCTTCAATCGGATGAAACACAGATAAATTATCAAATGATGTATGCAACATCACAATGACTTTACCTTCACCACTAGAACTATAGTTTAATGCTACGCCATCATTTGTTTTAAATAATTTCATTTTCTAATTCCCCTTCTTTCCAATAGGCAAAATAGACAATAATTCTTCTAATGTCGTAATTGTATAGTCAACTTCTTCAGGTAATGGTTCTAACTCTGCATCTTCTTCTTTAAACCATACACTGACCATACCCATAGCACGTGCTGGTGCAACATCATTTAAAGGATCATCGCCTACATACATGGTTTCTTCAGGCTTTGTACCTAACTGTTCTAATATACTTTCAAAAATTTTAGGATGTGGCTTTCTATAACCTACTGTCTCTGAGGTCGTCAAATAGTTTATCGCATCCTCAATACCTAAGGCATGGAGTCTAAATTGTTTAATTTTTGACTTTCCATTTGCAATGACTCCAGTTAAATAACCATAATTCGATAATTTTTCTAACGTATACAACGTATCATAATATGGAAATACATAACGATAGAAGTGCATTTCAAAGTCATTAAACAAATCTTTCCAAGTGAGTCGGTCGACATGAAAGTCTTTAATTAATGCCTTATAAAGCTCTGGCTTATCATGGTCTTCGTCATCATCCAGTTCGATAAATTTTTTACGAAAATCGGCAAGTTGAATGCGTACGAGATAATCATGAAATCGTTCATATTGTTCTTCTATAAATTTATCTCTTGATTTTTTTCTATCTAAGAGTGTCCCTTCCAAATCAAATACGATTGCTTTTATTTCTGTTAAGTCCATTTTCATACCCTCTTTAATTCAAACATTTCATAAAATTGATCATTCATTTAATTAATTATCTTTTTGTTTGCCAAGTACCCCATTTTCACATAATTACTCGTTCAAGCGTGGCTCAGTTACCATAATGTAAAACAACACTGGAATACCAAGTAATGCAAGGACAATACTAGCTGGTATTTGATAAGGATTAATAACAATACTCCCTAGCCAATCGGCAATAACCATAACCGTGCCACCAATTAGCATGTTTAACATAAAATGTTGTCCTAAATTAAACTGTTTATAATGGCGACGCACTAGTTGGGGAATGACCATACCAATAAAGCCTATCACACCAACATATGCCACAATAACGGCAGTCACAATTGAAGCGAGAATCAATACACTATATGTTACTAAACGTACATGTAAACCAAGTGATTGCGCCCTCAACTCTCCTAGTTGTAATATTTTTATACTTGAAATCATACTTAATAATATACTAATAGCTATCACCAAAACAATAGCAATATAGATTACTTTATAATATTCTGCTGATGCAAAGCCACCGAACATATAATTGACAATGCTATTTAACTTTTTAGGGTTAAATTCAATTAATAAATACAGTAATGCATTAAACAATGCTCCAATCATAATACCCGATAATATTAATGTGCGTACCGGATATCCTCGCGACATTACGGCCGTTAAGCTAAGTACGATTGCTAATGTTATTAAACTACTGATTATTGACATTAAAGGTATCCAAATCAATGACATTCCTAACGCCACTGCGAAACCTGACCCCAATGTTGCACCACTTGCTAAACCTAACGTATAACTATCCGCAAGTGGGTTATTTAATAACGTTTGGAACATATGTCCTGCGATTGTTAAGCCTATACCTGCAAGAACAGCTTCTAACATTCTAGGTATCCGAACTTCTAATAAAATCGTTTGTGTAAGACTATGGTTAATCGAGGTTAAGCCCCACAACAAACTCAGTGTGATAGTGAGACATAACATAAACATCCATATCATCACAATTTTATAATATTTCATAATTGTTGCCACGCTTTCAGTTTGTTTTATCAAATTAACCTTATCATCTGTTGTTATTTATCTCTATGATTAATTATAAATATCATTTTTTGATTGCAACCACAAGATCCATTTTCAGTACACCAAGACTATAAATAATCGTTTCTATGATGTTGATAAATAGATAAAGCACACGCTTAATATCTATAATAATGTTCAATTGATGAATTATAAAAAATACAGCAGTTTCCAAATTACAACTCAGAAACTACTGTATCAAATATATTATTTATTGTAGATTGCTTCTTTCAATTCCTTTAAACCATCGTCTAAACGTGGCCCCGGTCTAGAAATTTCGTCTCCATTGACCGCCTTTAATTTATCGTTTTTCACTGCGTTAATCTTATCAAAACCGCCTCTTTGTTTTACCTTTTTGGCATAAGTTTTTTCTGTTTCTCCCATTGTTGAAATCATTATATCTGGATTCTTTTTAATTATGTCTTCTTTACTAACCTTTTGCCAACCATTTACATCCTCAAAACTATTTTTCGCATGTAGTGTTTTTAGCATATCATTGAAGAACGTATGATTTCCTGATGTATAAATCTCAGGTTCTGACGAAACTTCCATAAAGACTTTTTGTGATTTAGCATCCTTTGGTACAGAATCTTTAATCTTTTTAATATTTTGCTTCGTTTCCTTTACCAATGCATTTGCTTGCTTCTCTTTTCCGGTTACTTTCCCGATTTGTTTGAAGGTATCATACATTTCAGATATTGATTGTGCGTCTTTAACATAAACAACTTTAACACCGCTCTTTGACAGTGATTTCAATACATCACCAGCAGTAGATTTCTGTGATTCATGCGCTAGAATCAAGTCAGGGTTAGCCTTTAATAACGCCTCTTTGTTTAACTTCATAGCGTCGAATTGTTTTTTATCTTTTACTGCCTTTGGGTAGTCATCTACAGTAGATACACCGATAACCTTTTTACCTAAACCAAGTTCGTAAAGCGTTTCAGTATTACTTGGCATCAAAGAAATAATTCTGTTATATTTTGCTTTTTCTGCATGTTCTGTTTCATTTCGACCTGTACTACAAGCCGTTAACAAGACAACAAATATAGCAACAAGAGAAATAAATTTAATAGACTTGTTCATGATTGTGCTCCTAATTAATATTTTGCTTTAATTTTATCAAAAATATCACTATTTTATAATATTATTTGACAAAATATTTTTCTAAAAATTGAAAATCGCCATTATTTTTACTATTGAAATATGCTTTACCAAAATTATCTAATAGTGCGTGTAATTCATTGGCATCTTGGTTCGTAAAGTCCTGAGGTAAATCTATTTTCTGTTTTAATTTGTGATATCGTTCTGTTCCACTATAACCCAACTTGCTAAATATTCTACGTGTATAACTATCTGGTATAAACTCAATACCATCAAAGACATACACCATTAGTACATCAGCTGTTTCTTCACCTATACCTTTCAATTCAAGTAGAGACTTTCTCAGTTGTTTACCATAATGTGCTTGAATGCCTGCATAATCAAAGTCAAAGCGATTTAACCAAGTCAATATTGTTAAAATTGTTTGTGCCTTAGCCTTATAAAAGCCGCTCGATTTAATCAATAATTGCAAGTCTTCTAAATTGGTATTTAATATCTGATGGGGTTCCAATTCCGTATTTTCAGTTAAACTTTCTAGTGCATAAGCCGCATTTCTCCAATTCGTATTTTGTACTAAAATTGCACCTAAGATGATTTCGATTTTCGAATCTGCTGGCCACCAATTTTGAGGACCCATATGTTGTAACAATATTCGATATAACTGATTAACCTCTAGCAATGATTTTCCCTCCAAACAAAAAGAGTGCCACGAACTCATTTGAAGTTCACTCAATAGATACTCATATCCATTGATGAACCAAAGTTTCGCGCACTCTGTGCTCTTCATTAAAAGAATTGATTTATAATTTCATTACATTGATTCAGGTGCAGTAACACCAACTAAGTTCAATGCATTATGCAATGTTATCTTAACTGCATCAATAAGTGCTATATGCGCTTTTGTCTTTTCAGTATCGTCAGTTAATACCTTTTCAGCGTTATAGAATCTATGGAAATGCGCTGCCAAATCTTGAATATAATTTGTAATACGATGTGGCGCGCGTTGCTCTGCTGCACTTTGAATTGCTGATTCAAATTCAGCTACTTTCTTCAATAGTTCAAATGCCTTTTCATTATTGATCAATTTGAAGTTCACATCTGTCGATGGCGTAATGCCTCTTTCTGCTGCTTGTTTCAATATTGAACAAATTCTAGCATGAGCGTATTGTGCATAATAAACTGGATTATCTTGGGATTCTTGCTTTGCTAATTCCATATCAAAGTCGAAATGAGTATCTGGACTACGCATTGTTAAGAAGTATCTCGCAGCATCGACTCCGACTTCATCCATAATTTCACGTAAAGTAATTGCATTACCTGTACGTTTACTCATCTTAACTTCTTCACCATCTTGCATTAAACGAACCATTTGCATAATTTGAATTTCTAATCGGTTACTATCAACACCAAATGTTTCTAGTGATGCTTTCAAACGATTAATATAACCATGGTGATCAGCACCGAATAAGTTAATTAAAATATCATTTCCACGCTCAATCTTGTCAAAATGATAAGCAATATCTGGTAAGAAATAAGTATAATTGCCATCTTTTTTAATTAACACACGATCTTTATCATCTTTAAAATCTGTTGTACGCAACCACGTAGCACCGTCTTCTTCATACGTATAACCAAGTTCCGTCATTTTCTCTAACACTGCATCGATTTCACCTTTTTCATAAAGTGAAGTCTCACTAAACCAATTGTCATAATGCGTATTGAAGTCTGCTAAATCCTTACGTAACTTCGTCATTTCATAATCTACACCTAATTGTCTAAAGGTCTTAATACGTTCATCTTGGGACAAGTCTTTAAGTTCTGGTTGCTTTTCAGCTAAATCTTTACCAATATTGATGATATCTTTACCATGGTAACCATCTTCAGGCATTGAGACTGTGTTGTCACCTAACGCTTCAAAGTAACGTGCTTCAATTGAGCGCGCTAAATTTGTAATTTGATTACCTGCGTCATTAATATAATATTCACGTGTCACATTAAAGCCAGCTGCAGTTAAGATATTTGCTAATGTATCACCTACAGCAGCATTACGTGCATGTCCGATATGTAAATCACCTGTAGGATTTGCAGAAACATATTCTAACAAGACATTTTTACCGTTTGGTGTATCAGTATAACCAAATTCATCACCTTTTTGGATGGCTTGTACAATAATTTCAGTTAGATATGCATTATCTAAGTAAAAGTTAATAAAACCAGGACCTGCAATGTCGACCTTTTCAACATTAGCTGCTGTCGTATCTAAATTATCTACGATTGCTTGAGCAATTTCTCGAGGATTACGTTTCGCAATTTTAGTCAGTACCATCGCGATATTCGATGAGTAATCTCCATTTTTATTATCTTTAGGAATTTCTATTTTAATTTCTGGAATTTGCTCTGCGTCCGCCAATTGCGCTTTTTGAATACTATTATTAATTTCATCGATTAATGTCTGTTTCACTTGTTCAATGATATTCATTTCGCTATCTCCTTGTATATTATTTCATATTGATACGTTCCCATTTTTTCTTCATCTTGTATTAAATCATAATGTACCTTCAATTTACCACCATCTGCTGTGACAAACTGTATAATTGAATGCGTTCTTACAGTTAGTGGAATTCGACCACCAGTGATTTCATAGAGTGTTATCGTGTCTTCACCTTCAACAAAATGGAGATTCATCTTGATATCACCTTTGCGAATAATCTTAACACCACTATCTTCTATCTTAACTGTGACTTGTACTTGTGCCTCATCAATTTGTTCATTATAACGTATAAATTCTGCATTCCTTTTTTGCCATGAACCTTGAGTAGAATGGGAAAATTTTTCTTTGTTCCCGTGTTGTTTAACGACTTGTTTCGTCTGGATATTCACATTGTTTTCCAACGGATGATTCACCCTACTTTTTAAAATAATACACACTATTATAGCATATTTAATTTGTCGGTTACAGTTCGTATGACATTTTATCAACGTCAATTATCCTTTACCACTATGATGTATATGGTTACCTATATAAAAAAGGAATCAAACGATATAAAGTTTGATTCCTGATAAATTTAAATATGTTATTGTAAAGCCTCATGTAACGCTTTATCTGAATTATTCCACATATCCTGATCATGTTCCATTAAAAATGCTTTAAGCACCGCTTTATTTTCCTCACCAATATGGTCAATTTCGATTTGACGTTTCATTGACTTATCCATCATATTGACATGCTCTGGCATACTTTTATAACCTCGACGAATTGATTTATTAACTAAGAGATAACAAGCCGTCAAGCCTGCATAATAGGGGCCGTTTTCTCCTCGTTCTGTAGTTACCCAACAAAGCCAATATTCTTTCGCTTCATCACCTTCTACAGCAGCTTTATCATCAATCCATTTTACACCCTTTTCAACACTTGCTCGTGCATGCATGCCGCCAATATCTATAAAAGCATCTTTATTCTCAACATCAATAAAGACTGGCGCTATATTATCTAAACTAATGGACCCAATATTCGTACCTTTATGACCGTCTAGTGGATCATTCTTAACAATGTTAAATTTAAAGCCCTTTTTATCTGCCACCAGAAAGTACCTCCTATCCATCATTACTATTATTCAAATTATTTATTATACATAAGTAATTTCTACAAGTGTATTCTACTACCTCGAAGACCTACTTCTCAACCAAAGCAGCAGCAATATTCACACATTAGTTCAATTCATTTAAAATACCAATAATCGCATTTCTTACATCATCGTCTTCAATTTCTGTGATGAGTTCTTTAGGGTAATATAATTTATAGTCTTCTCTATTTATACCTGTGATACTTGAAATGACTAATGACTGACTGCTTATTTCCTTTATCTTGCCATTCCGTCTTAATAAATGAATTGGCTGCCTATTTGAACCCGGACGATCATAATCATATGGTAAATCTGAAAATGACTCACTTACAAAATAATAATTAGGATCGATATCAGCTTGAATAAATAAATCCGTCAACTCTGTTATCGTAATAATCGAACCATCAAATGGCATATGTTTAAATAAATCTCTATTTATAAAACGACGTGATAAATCACTCAGTATTTCATCATCTTCTCGAACCCATGCCTTCAAATAGTAGACTACAACCGCTTCATCTAATTCAATGTATTGCTCAATTGTCATAGTGCCTTCAAAGAAAGGTATAAAATCTGTCGGTTCCATCTTAAAATGATAACCTTCATCGTATAATTGCTTTGCACGCTTTAAACAATTATTGAGTAATACCTCTCCACCACGACTTACTGGGTGAAAATAAATCTGCCAATACATTTGATAACGGCTCATGATAAAGTTCTCTACGGCGTGCATGCCGCTCTCTTTAATCAATACTTCATCTTTAGAGGGTCTCATTAATCTTAAGATTCTTTCCATATCGAACTGACCATATGAGACACCAGTAAAGTAGGCATCACGCTGTAAGTAATCCATTCTGTCCGCATCAATTTGCGACGAAATCATAGAAATAACGAGTTTATTTTTATGTGTTTTGTTGATTACATCAGCAACTTGTTGTGGAAAGTCATCTGATACACGACTTAAAACTTCGTTCACTTCAGTTGGTCCAGTAATAATCGCTTGTGTAAAAGCTTCATGATCTGTATTAAAAATCTTTTCAAAGCTATGTGAAAATGGACCATGCCCCAAATCATGTAACAAAGCAGCACATAGCGCGAGCGGTCTATCATCATTATTCCATGCTTCACGACCATTAAATGAATCATCTATAATTCGGCGTACTATCTCGTAAACACCTAATGAGTGTCCAAACCTACTATGTTCCGCCGTATGAAATGATAAATATAAAGTACCTACCTGCTTAATTCTTCTCAAACGCTGGAATTCCTTTGTCTTTATCAAATCCCAAATCACTTGGTCTTTAACGTGAATATATCTATGAATCGGATCCTTAAACACTTTTTCTTCGGGTAATTTCTGAGTAGCATATGTTGTAAATGTCAATTTAGTCCTCCTCTCCATTCACTAATCCTTTATTGAAATTATTTTAAGGTTTTTTTCATTAAAGCTAAGTCCATTTCTTCCCCATACATTACATGTTTATATGAGCGTACTATTTCGAAACCTTTTTTATTATAAAATGATACCGCATCATCATTTTTATTATCTACTTCAAGATAAATTGCCTCATAATTATCAAAGTAACCCAAACCTTCTTTCAATAACTCTGAACCATAACCATGATGTTTCCAAGAAGGTCGCACATAATGTGCAGATAAATATAATTCTGTTCCACTAATAAAATTAGCAAAACCAATAATTTCATTGTCTTCTTCAACGACTAAAAAGAGTTGCTCATCTAATCGCTTTAATAAATGTTGTTCATTATAAGAAGCAGCCAACAGTTCATTTACCGTCTTTGCTGCATAAATATTTAAATACGTATTATACCAAGCTTTTGTTGCGACATCTCTGATACCTACAACATCATCTGCCGTTGCTTTTCTTACTTTATGCATGTTGCACTCCCCTTATTTCTAATCGGTCTTAACAGTCTAATTATACCATATTTCCAATAGTCAAAATACTTATCCTTAAAGATAAAAATAGTTTGAACGATGCGTACATCATTCAAACTAAAGTTTAGCTATTTATTTATTAGCACTTAATGTTTCTTGCCATTCTTCTGCTCTATTTAATGCGTAGACATCTTTTTCAATATCACCAGGTCTTTCAGCCGTTCCAATAATGTAACCAGATAAGCTAGCACCTAAAAATTCTAAACTATATTTCACTTGTGTGATACATGGTTTCGCCTTTACTTTAGGGCAGTCACCACCAACGATAATCAAGCGGAAATCTTTCTCTGCCATCTTAGCTTTAAAATCTTTATAATTAGGGTCCACAAGTGTTTCTGACCAATGATCAAAAAATGCTTTCATTGACGCAGATAAGCTATACCAATAAATTGGTGAAGCGATGATTACCGTGTCACTCGCTAATACTTTATCAATAATCTGTTTATAGTCATCATCATAAGTTTCAATAGTCGTATTGTCATGTCTTACATCTCGAACTGGGTTTAATTGGTATTTTGTTAAGTCAATCCACTCATAGTCATATCCTTCAACGGCCATCTTAGTTAAATAAGCTGTGTTACCCTCTGGGCGACTTCCTCCGAATAAAACTGTAATCATAATAAACTCCTTCTACTATCTTTAATGATTTACACATTAAAAATTATCAATATACATTGCATATCAATGCACCAAACTTAATTAATAATCCTACACTAAATTGCTCAGTTATTAAACAGTTTAATTAAAATACATTAATATATTAAGTTATTTGCTCATAAATCATCAAATTTTTTATATATTAAAATGTATATTCCCTAATTTTTCATTTTTAAATATTTAAATTGTTACGATTTTAAGAACTTAAATAAATTGAATAACATCCATTTATTTATCGTGTTGTTACACAACTTAAAGCGCATGTAAATTTTATAATACAACCTGAGCAAAATTTATTTCTATAATTGTGTGTTTCTTTGGTGAATATACTAAAACAAAACAAGCAGGCAGTTTCAAATTATGCATTTGAAACTGCCTGCTTCCTATTTCACGTTTATTCAAAATGGCTATGCATTATTTTTCAACAGGAAAAATCGACTCAATATGCTTAATCTCTTCATCAGTTAATGTCACATCTAATGTTTGTAAGTTATCTACTACTTGATCAGCACGTTTGGCACCTGGAATAACCACATCTAGTGAAGGTCTCGTTAAATAAAATGCTAAGACCACATGTGCCACATCGACACCATGATTATTTGCAATTCCTCTCAATTCATCTACTTTTTTAAGGTTTTCTTTAAATTTTTCACCTTGGAACTCTGGATTTTCAGAGCGTAAATCATCAAATGTACTATTTTCATTATACTTACCTGCTAAGATACCAGACACTAGTGGGAAATATGGAATAAAGGTAATATTATTTTCCGCAGTATAATCGAATATTGCTTCATTTTCTCTATTTAGTAAATTATATTCCATTTGAACAACATCAACATATCCATCTTTATTCGCTTCTTTCAATTGTTCTAAACTAAAGTTAGAAACACCAATCGCTTTTATCTTTCCAGCATCTTTCAATTCTTTCAATGCTGCCACCGCTTTATCTTTAGGTGTGTTTTCATCAGGGAAATGAATATAATATAAATCAATATAATCTAATTGCAAGCGCTCTAAACTTTTTTCAACTTGTTCTTTTAAAAATTCTGGGTCATTACTTTGTTGTACGTTACCTTCTTCATCAAAGTAATGTGAACCTTTTGTAGCAATAGCATATTCATCACGAGAAAATTCTTTCACCGTTTCTCCTACCAATTCTTCAGAACGTTCAGGTCCATAGATATACGCAGTATCTAACAAGTTAATGCCATTTCTTATAGCTGTTCGAACCACTTCTTTACCTTGTTCTTCATCTAGGTTGTTATATAAGTTATGTCCACCTACTGCATTAGTCCCTAACGCAATTGGATTTACTTTAACATCTGATTTACCTAATTGTACTTTTTCAGTCATATGTTACCCACTCCTCATCTTAAATGTCATTACAATTTGTTGCGGTATACATTCACTGATTCTCATATTTCTAAACATCCTTTTCTCAATCACATTATTAGTAAAAGGCATGTTAAATATATACGCTAGTTAAAACTTAGCATGAATAATGACCAATATTAAAATAAACTGCTTACAAAGCTGACATGTTTTATATGTTATTTATAATGTATGCAAATATTATGAGGCACTGAAATTTTATACCATGTCCCTAAAAAAATAGTTTCTAATTAGCATGATCCAACAATAAAATACGGTAGTTTAGTAACACCGATTCACAGTGAATCTCTGTCTAATTTAGAAACTATATAGTTACGAATTAGGTTATTCAGTTATTTTTATGAAAAGTTCAATTTTAACGTAGTTCTTGAACATTTTATATTCTGCAATAACAATTTGACTCAAATTACTTTTCAGCATCGTACTGCTATTGCTTACTTTTCGCTTTGCGTTGAGCCAATTTTTCCTTTAATTTTCGGTCTTGTTCTTCTTTACGGCGTTTACGCTCTTCATTGCGCAATCTCAAACGTTCTTCTTCTTCAGGATCCCTTGGCTTTTGCAATTGTTTCGTAACCTTTTCCATAAGTTCATCTTCGGTTAAGGCTGCTAAAGGTCGGTTGTTTACAAAGGCAAACGTCTTTCTTCTACCCGGACCACAATAGGACTGACAACCTATTTCAATTTCAGCGTCTGGATCTAACTTAGTTAATTTTTTTTCTAATGATTTACAATTAACACCTTGGCAATCATCACAAATTAAAAATTTATTTTGCATTTCCGCCCTCACCTTTCTCCTAAGATTTACTTTGATGTAACTTTACAACAATTGCTAGTTATTATTTATTTTACCGTTAAACGTAGCATACGCTCAACAATCATACACGCTATTTACAACTCTAATTATTTTACTCTTTTTGGTGAAAAATTCAAGCTTTAATTCTATGATGTCATAATTACATTATTAATCTTTAACGTTTTATACTTCTAGTTGTACTATCATCACTTAATAATTCATAAGTTGTACGCCTTATTTACATACTATGCGTTGCAATACGCATAAAAGCAATCGATATTTTCTTATTACCGATTGCTTTTATGATAATTTAATTAATAGATTGACAGCTTGAGCAATAATACATTTTACGTCCACCATAAATCTGGTGCTGGTTGTGTAATATTGACTGATTTTAAATTTTGAACAGCTTTATTAAAACCTTCTTCTATCGACATAATTGGATCTTCGTGTTCTATACTCATCACATAATCGTAACCATTCATACGTAATGCACTAATCATTTCTCCCCATTCATGTGGATTGTGACCATAACCGACAGTTCGGAAAGTCCAAGCTCTGGTCTTCACATTAGCGTATGGCTGCATATCTGTTAATCCGTACATATTGACATTATCTTGATCAATATACGTATCTTTAGCATGAAAGTGATGTATCGCATTTGCTTGTCCAAGGATTTTAATGGCTGCTATAGGATCAATACCTTGCCACCATAGATGACTAGGATCTAAATTCGCACCTATCGCGTCCCCAGTTGCCTCTCTTAGTTTCAGTAAAGTATAAGGTGTATGTACTAAGAATCCAGCATGTAATTCTATACCTATCTTCACATTTTGCGATGCTGCATAATTTGCAACTTCTTTCCAATATGGAATGAGTTTTTTATGCCATTGCCAGTCATAAATTTCAGAATATACTGTTGGCCATGGTGTTACAGGCCAATTAGGATGTTTCGCTTCATCATCAGCACCAGCAATCCCTGAGAATGTATTCACCACCGGAACATCTAACAGTGCGGCTAATTTGATTGTTTTATATAACGTATCATGCGCGGTATCCGCTTCTTGTTGGTTTGGGGAAATCGGATTATTATGACAACTTAACGCACTAATCTCCAAACCACGACTTGTTATTTTATTTAAATATGCCTTTCTTGCCTGTTCATCATTTAACAATTCATCAAGTGGGCAAAATTGGTTGCCCGGATTACCACCTGTCCCAATCTCAATCATTTCGACACCTGCATTAGCTACATAGTCCAACATTTCTTCAAATGATTTATCTTGAAATAGAACTGAAAAAATACCTACTTTCATTATAATCACTCCACCCTAATTAATTTAGTCGTATACTCTTTCCTTCTGCGTCACTGCGATAAATCGCATCAATCAATTTGTTAATCATTTGAGCTTGCTCAGGTTGAACAACTAACGTTTCTTGGCCCAAACAACTACGTATGAAATTACGTGTCTGCCGTTGTGCCGCTATTTGTTCATCATGCTCAGCTGTGGCTTGTTCTACAAAGAATGTACCAAAGCGCGGTTGATAAATTTCAAATGGATATAAGTTAATCCCACCGTTAGCTCCAGAAATACTTAACATTCTCGTATCTTCTTTGATATTAGCAGACCAAGAACATTCAAATTGCATTGATGAACCATCTTCAAATGTGATGTAACTTGTAACATGGTCGTCAACTTCAAATTGTTCATAGTCAAACGGTCCCCAATCATTAATTTGGGATGGATTTTGACTTAAACGATTATATGTTTTACCGATTACTTCTACAGGCGCTATGTCGTTTAATAACCAAAGTGACAAGTCTAATAAATGACAGCCATAGTCAATCAAGCTACCACCACCTTGTAGTGCTTTATTGGTGAAGACTCCCCATCCAGGTACCTTTCTACGTCTCAACGCCTGAACTCTCGTTACCAATGGATCTCCTACTACACCCTCCTCAATTGCTTGTTTAGCTGTTTGTGCAGCATCCGTAAAACGATAGTGATAACCAATAGCTAAACATTTACCAGAACGATTTTTTGCATCAATCATTTGTTGACATTCATGTTGATTCATCGCCATAGGTTTTTCACAAAAGACATGAACACCTGCATCTAAAGCCGCTATAGCAATTTCCGCATGAAACTTATTGGGTGTACATATCATGATTGCATCAACCAAGGGAAACAGTGCCTGATAATCTGTTACAATATGTTTGATTTCAAATTCATCAGCTACAGCTTTCGCCACCTCCATATTGATGTCCTGTACAGCGGTAATTGTAACATCATCACTCAGTGCTTTTAGTGTCGGCAAATGCCTGTCTCGCGCAATTCCACCACAACCAATCACACCTATCGTTAATTTAGACATAGGGACGCTCCTCTCATTACATTATTTTTTCTTGATTGTCTCTAATGGTCGTGCATTACCATATTCAGGTGTAGGTGTTTCAATTGGACGCGCCCAGTTCACTCCATTTTTTATGACTTGTTGAATTTGTGGGTGATAATACGTTGGATAACTTTCATGACCAGGTCTAAAGTAAAAGACTTTACCTTTACCTCTCTTATAGGTCACACCACTTCTGAATACTTCCCCACCTTCAAACCAGCTAATAAATATCGTCTCATCAGGTGTTGGAATATCAAAATGCTCACCATACATTTCTTCTTGTATTAATTCAATATAACTCGGTAATGATTCCGTAATTGGATGTGTTGGATCTACTACCCATAAGCGTTCTTTATCATCACTTTCGCGCCACTTTAAATCACAAGACGTGCCCATCAATGATTTGAAAATTTTAGAAAAATGTCCAGAATGCAATACAATAAGCCCCATACCTTGTAACACACGTTGTCTAACCTTTTCTACTACTTCATCATTGACTTCATCATGGGCTTTATGTCCCCACCAAATAAGGACATCAGTCTTATTGAGACGCTCATCCGTTAAACCATGTTCGGGTTCGTCTAACGTAGCAGTTGACACATTGTGTTCTGAACTTAGGCAATCAGCAATCACTTGATGAATACCATCTGGATAGATTTGCTTAATTGTTTCATTCTCTTGTTCATGTCTATATTCATTCCAAATTGTAATATTCATAAATTAATACCCCCTATTTATCTTGATTAAGATATACCGCCTTGCCAGTCTTTGCAGAGTGATAAATTGCTTCTAATATTTGCGTCACTACCAACGCTTCTTCAGGTTTAACAATAGGTTCTGTATCATCGATAATACACTGCACCCATGCTCGCGCCTCTTCTTCAGCTTCGTCAATTGACTCACTATCAAAGAAATCCACCCCAGGATTATCAATTTCAATTTGAGATGTATAGAGTGTGCCTAAGTCTTCACCATGAATACGTAGCCCATCTTTCATATCGGCACCACCTTGAGTACCTGATAATGAACATTTCGCTTCATCTACTTCAAGAGAGTTAAGCGCCCAACTAGATTCTAAAATGATTGTCGCGCCATTTTTCATTTTTATAAATCCAAATGCAGAATCTTCAACATTAAACTGTTTTGGATCCCATGATCCCCATGCATTAGCAGCATTTTCTTGTTGTCCTAACTTATGAAACGTAGAACCCATGACAGATTCTGGCTCATAATTATCCATCATCCATAGTGTTAAATCTAAGGCATGTGTTCCGATATCAATTAATGGACCTCCACCTTGTTTCTCTTCATCAAGGAATACTCCCCATGTTGGTACAGCACGTCTACGTATTGCATGTGCTTTACTGAAGTAAATTTCACCTAGGTCACCTCGTTGAGTAACTTTACGTAAATATTGACTATCACCACGAAATCTATTTTGATAACCAATTGTTAATTTTTTCTTATTACGTTTTGCTGCGTTTATCATTTCACGTGCTTCATCTGTAGTCTTGGCCATTGGTTTTTCACACATGACATGCCTTCCAGCATCTAAAGCATCCACTGTGATGGATTTATGCGTATTATTTGGCGTACAAATATGAACTATATCTATCGTCTTATCCGCCAATAAATCACGATAGTCTTCATATACCTTTGAATCATCACTTCCATATGTTTCGGCAGCTAACTGCGCTTTTGCTTTATCAATATCACAAAACGCTACTAAAGAAGCTTCTGAAATCTTCTCTAAACTAGGTAAATGTTTGCCATTAGCTATACCACCACAACCAATGATTCCTATGTTCAACTTCATACACTCATCCCCTTATCATTATTCCTTTTATATAAAGTAAACGCTTACAAAATATTGCGTGTAATTTAAAATTGTTTACTAAATAAAGGTTCTTTTATTTCATATTAAATTATTACCTTAAACTCACCAATAAGTTTGACGTATTTAGAATTTATATATTAACATTAGAATATATTTTCAAATTCCGGAAATTTTTCCAACGAATAGGTGGCATCGTATCTATGGTTCTTGATCATCTGATTAATGAAAACTTTGAACAATTAACTGAAAATGATTTACATATAATGAGTATTATTCATCAGCATATCGATGAAATGACATCTATGAAAATTCACGATTTAAGTCTACTGACTCATACATCTATTTCAACGATTCATAGACTCGTAAAGAAATTAGGTTTTGAAGGCTATAGTGATTTTAAATTTTATTTAAAAATGGAAAATCATAGTACGCCTACTAATACTATCAATACAACACCAATAGTAGAAGATATCCAACGTACTGTTGAGCACTTGCAAATGTTTGATTATCAGCCATTAAACGAATTTATTGATGCCGCTTCATTTATTTATATTTATGGTACAGGCATGGCACAACAAAATGTTGCTCGAGAAGCACAACGTCATATGCTCTCAATTTCTAAGAAAGGCATTGTACTCAATGACGAAAGTGAATTTCGCTTAGCCATTCAACAAATGACACAAGATGATTTACTATTTATCATCTCATTATCTGGCGAAACTGAAAATTTAAAGGCGCCTATTCAGCTATTGAAATCTCGAAATTACAAATACGTCTCCATTACCACACTACACGATAATTATATAGCTAAAAATGCTGCCTTTAATATTTACGTCAACAGTGCGCCTATTCAGTTCTTTAATAATACTGAGTACTATAGTTTCACGCCATATTATGTTGTTTTTGACTTTATTGCTAGAACTTACCATAATTACAAAGTCGCTCAACATAAATCAGACACAAGGTAATTGATCCAAATCATTCGTTCGCTTCATAATTATTATTAAATGTAATTTACATCGACTGTGCTAAACTATTGTGGTTCAGTCGATTGTGTTTGTCTATGAATTATTTGCTCAACAGCTTCTCGCACTTGAGGTACTGACAAGCCAACTATCACTTGTACATTGCCGCCACTTTTAACTAAGCCATGTGCGCCTCCATTTGCTTTAAAATAATCCACCGACTCAACCTTATTAGGTTCTTGCACGGTCACCCTTAATCTGGTAGCACAATTTGTGACATCAATGATATTATCTACACCACCTAAACCTTGTAAATACGCAGCTGCTTTTTCTTCGTATTCTGTAGTCATTGTCCCTTGCATCGCTTTATCTTGTTTGGACGCTTGGTAATCTTTTTTAGTGTACAATTTAGTATTTGTAGATGCTTCACTTTCTCTACCTGGCATAGGTATATCAAATTTCAGTATGATAAATCTGAATAAGAAATAGTATATAAAAATAAAGATAAAACCAATGATAAATTGGGCAATATAGATACTCCAATGATTACCAAATAATGGCACCCAATTTGTAGCTGCAATTTCGATTAATCCCCCACCTAAATTACCGACAAGTCCAAAGACGTGCATAATCGTTACCATTGTGGCACCTAATAGCGCATGAATTAAGAATAAAAATGGTGCAATAAATATAAACGTAAACTCTAAAGGTTCTGTAATACCTGCAAACACCGCTGTCAATGTTGCTGCAATTAACAATGCTCCAACTTCTTTTTTCTTCTCAGGCTTTGCTGTTGAATAAATCGCCAGAGCAATACCGATGGAGCCAAACATTTTAATGTTGCCTTGTAAAAGGAATCCACCTCCTGGGTATATATCTTTCAATGATTGCGTCGTATTAGAATAATCATTCAAATGAGAAATCCAGTATGATTTGATTCCACCATTTACTACTGCAGGACCATATTCAAACGGTGTGTAAATAAAGTGATGGAGACCAGTTGGTATTAAAATGCGCTCTAAAAAATGGAACAACCAAACACCGACATAACCTGATGATGCTAAGAATACTTGCAAAGAAGCAATCCAACCTTGAACTATTGGCCAACCCCAACTTGTTAAAAATGCTAGAGGTATCATGACAAAAAAGGCACTCATAATCACGAAAGGTGAGCCTTGGAATATGCCAATAGACTCGGGTAATTTCTTGTCATAATAACGATTGTGTAACCAAATTGCGATACCTGAGATGATTAAAGCACCGATAATATTTGTATCTAATGTCTTGATGCCAACTAATTCAGTCAAACCTGTTCCGGCACCTGCTTTTTCATCAAAATTCACACCAAACGATTTACCCCACATCGATAAAATACTGTTGATAAAATAATTAAACATCATATAAGTTACAACAGAAGACATTACGGCATGTCCAGCTGACTTTTTTGCCAATGAAATAGGTAAACCAATGACAAAAATCAATTCAATATTTTCAAATACTGTCCACCCACCATTTTCAATCAATGTCCAAATTTGGAACCACAGACTATCAGGCTTTGCCATATGCCCCATAATGGCTTCATTCTTAAATAGCGTGGCAATACCTATAATAATTCCGAAAAAAGGAAATAATAATACAGGTACAATCATGGCGCCGCCAAACCGACGAATTGCATTTCCAAAATTTTGCCCAAATTTCATAGCCATCACTCTCCTAATTATATGTAAGCGCTTTCTTTTGCTTAAAGGTGATGATAGACCTTTATCTTCCACGATACAAGCCTATTTAGATATTTAGATAATAGATAGCAAGCAAAGGTTGTGTTTTCATTTTGAGGTAAATTTTCCAGAGTCTTGAATATTTATTTCAGGCACATAAACTAACAGTCGCTATAACACATAAAAATAAGACAACACCACGCTTAATTTTGAGCATGGGCTGTCTTCATTTATTATTGACCATTATAAATATTAAATTCTAACGGTTTCACATCATTTTCGAGCCATTCTTTGTATATAGCTTGTTTATTGATATCATTTTTAATAATTGTAATACCACAATCTCCACCACCAGCACCTGATGTTTTAGCTGCGCCGCCATGCTTTTCAGCAATAGAGCACAATATCTTTAAATGTGCTGTTTCAATGTCTATCGTTGCTTCTTTATCCATAGATTGAATAATTTCACGATTTAAACGAATCATTTGTTGAACACCTTTAATATGATTGGTCTTAAAGGCATGAATTAATTTTTCTACACATAAATGCGAACGCTCTAAAAATTTACCGTAGAATGTTGGATCTGATTTCAATCTTTTAACTTCACTGACTAAATGTGGTGACGAAGCTGGCGAGCCTGTCCAACCAATTAATACTTCCATGTTTTCAGGAGCTTGTAATGGTTCAATATGTAGACCTGGCCAGTTTTTCTTTAATACATCATTTACAGAGGTATCTTCGATTTGTTGAGACACCCATTCATGATCAAATGTACTATACGCTAACCAACCTGTATAAACACTTACCGCAATATCACCACATGAACTTAAATTTTGTAATTTCATATTGGCTATAACTGCCAATTTGTATATAAATAAGTTTGATAAATGCATATTGTAAAATTCATTTAAAGCTTTTACCACAGAAACTAATACTGCTGCACTAGAGCCAAGACCATATTTATGTCCATTTGCATCATCTAAATTACTATCTATCGTCAAATGAAAATGCTTTAATTTCGTATTGTTCGTACGGGCATATTGTTCAAATACCTCTATGGCTGTAATAACATATTTTAATTGTTTGGCAGCATGTACATCAGAGACTACAATTTCGTCTTGATTTCTTTGAAATGTGACTGGTTCATGATGTAATGTCTTAGAATGGATCGTACCTTCTACAGCATTAGATTCTTCAATCGTAGCTGTTACAAATCGATCTACTGCTATTAGTACAGATTTATACCCAGGCTCAGTAACCGCATATTCACCAGCTATATAGAGTTTTCCGGGTGCTTTAACTTGAATCATGTTATCTCTTCCTTATTTAATAATTTCGACGCCTTTATTTGTAATATCACTCATAATCACTTGTGTTTCATCAAATGATTTACGCAGTGCATCCACGACTGCAGCTTTATTCTTCTGTTCTACTAAAATCTTCACATTTGGGCCAGCATCCATCGTAAAGTAACATGGATAGCCTGCTTCACGACATTCATGAACAATTTCCATAACGCGATAACTTTCATCGACCATATATGTAAACGGCGGTTGTGCACCTAAGTTCGTCGCATGCATACGCAATCCATTTGCTTCAAAAACCTCACCCAAATGTTTAAAATCTTGGTTATTTATGGCATGTTTAACTTCCGCTATGTCTTCATCTACGTGATCTAGCCAATATTGATAAAAACGAGACGTATCACGTGTATGAGACATACCGGCACGACTTGAAACTTTTTTCGATTGATTATTGATAACTACGAAAATCATAGCTAAATCAGATTCCCAATCATTCGCTTCAATTGGATGGCTATAAGATGTACTATCATCATGCCCTTTTTCCCATTCAACGAAACCACCGTATATACTTCTTGACGCAGAACCTGAACCTCTTCGAGCTAATCTAGATAAATCTTTACCCGATAATTCTAGTCCTAATGCCTCATTACATGCCGCTGCTAGTGCTGCATATGCACTTGCAGACGAAGCAAGGCCCGCTGCAGTGGGAACAAAGTTATCACTTTCAATATATGCATGAGCTGTTGTGCCACTTATTTCACGTACAACATCCATAAAGCGCTGTATCTTCACTGTTTCTTTAGCGTCTACTTCTTTACCATTTAACATTAGGGTATCTTTACTATACTGTGTGTCAAATGTAACTTTAGTCTCAGTGTAAAAACGATCTAACGTTACAGATAAGCTATTATTCATCGGAATAATTAATGCTTCATCTGCTTTCCCCCAATATTTTATGAGTGCAATATTTGTGTGTGCACGTGCTTTGCCACTTTTAACCAAAACGCTTAACCTCCTAAATATTCTATCCATGTATGATGTGCACCTAGTGCTTCAGCAGTTTTAGCTATACGCTCTGCTATTTCAATAGTAGTTGCAAGGACAATCATACTACCACCACGACCGCCACCAGTTAATTTACCAGCGATTGCACCTTCATTTTTACTTGCTTCTAATAGTGCTTCAATTTTGTCGTGACTTACCGTTAATGTTCTTAAATTTTCTTGGCATAAATTAAAAATCGAGGCTAACTGTTCAAAATTACGATGATTTATGGCATCACTTGCTTCAAATACTAATTGGCCAATATGCTCAACATATTGTAGATAAGCCGCATCTTCTTTGCACAAATTATGGACATCCTCTACAGCTTGTTTCGTTGAACCTCGTACACCTGTATCAATGACAACCATATAGCCCTTTAGTTCTAAGGGCTTTAAATTCTGAACTTCTCCCTTTTGAAACCAAACCGGCTTATTCGAAACAATGGTTTGTGTATCAATACCACTTGGTTTACCGTGTGCAATACGTTCAGCCCAATTCGCTTCTTCGATAAGTTGTTCATCTGATAATGGTTTATTTAAATAATCGAAACTCGCACGTACAAAAGCAACCGCCATAGCTGCACTAGAACCAAGTCCACGAGAAGCAGGTAAGTTTGTATCGATCGTTACTTTAATTGGATTATCAATTTGATATAAGTCTATAAAGCGTCTAATTACTGCTTTTAAGTGTTCGGGTGCGTATATTAACGCGCCATCATAAACATCACTTTTTATATATGAGGTCTCTGTGTCACTTAATGCCTCAATTGTTGCTCTAACTTTGCCGGTAGTAAATGGAATGGCTATTGCTGGCTCACCGAACGTAACCGCATGTTCACCTATTAAGATTACTTTCCCATTTGCTTCCCCGTATCCATGTTGTGCCATATTTTCAATCACCTTTAGCTATTCTTTAATTTTATGATTTAAGTTCTCAATCTTACTATAGACAAAATAATTACACAGTTCCTCATACTAACCTAAAATATTATACAAAATTTCCCAGGAAATTTAAGTTAAATTATTTTGGGCAAGTCATTTCAAATCACATTACGATTATTAACATTTTGCTACTATCGTTTTAGTATTTGCTTAATCACATTTCTATTTATTATCTCACAGTTTATAAATTATGATATACAACTATAGTCATACTTATGAAATATAACGTTATTCATTCACAGTTCATAAAAAACTTATTACCTGCTACTAATTATATACAATACGCTATTATTATAAATCGTTCACCAGCATATTCAAAATATAAACCGCTATACATCTTCACTTTTACTATATTACTTTTTTAGCTTACATAATTCAACAATTAGAAAATTGTAGTCGCTTGTTTTTATATTTTTTGTGTTATTAAATCATATAGAATGCTTTAATCTCTTCAAATAAAATATCACTTGTCATTGTTATTTAATTTGAACATTACTTTTATATTGAATGTAATAAGCTATACTTTCATTTATTCTATTTACCACAATATAACCACTTTAAATAGAATAACATAATAAAAAAGCACATAAAAAAGAAGCGTATGAGACAAAGCATAACTAAATGCAAGGTTATAACCGCATTTAATAAGACCAAAATTGGTACTTTGTGCTTCATACACTTCTCAAATTATATTTTCAACTTACGCTTGAACTAATTCATTTTTTGATTAATTTTAGCGTTACGCTCAATCATTTTATCAAAATAACCATCATAACGTGTATATTCTTCGTCGGTAATTGGTTCCATATTAAGACGGCTACCCAAATCCTTCAGCGCATATAATAATTGAAACATTACGTCTTGCACAGTAATTTCTCTACCAAGCAATGTTTCTAGTGATGCCATACACTGTGGGTCAATATCCGGATATTTAAATTTAGTTGCAGCTCCATTTAAGGCATGCGCATAAAAGTCCTTCATCATGCTCGCACGTTCACTACCATCACCTTCGACACATAAATACACTTGTACTGCTATGCCACCTCGTACACGACGTTGTGAAATACCTGCAAACTTTTTCCCGTTAATACTTAAGTCAAATTTTCCTGGACAATATGATTGTTCTATCTCATGAGTTTCAATTTCTACATCTTCATCTTCAAACATCTTGGCAATCAATAAATACATCACCGTAAATGCCTCATCAATCGTCACTTCATTTTTCCCTTTAAAAATCAAGGAAATATTCAGAATACCTTGGTCCAATACCACACCAAGTCCACCAGAATTTCTAACGATAGCATTATATCCACGCACATCAGTCAAGTAACGAATGCCTTCATGTAAAAATGGCAATCTAGAATCATGAATCCCCAGAATCACAGTATGCTGATGAATCCAAGTTCGCACCACATTACTTGATGCACCATTACCTACACTTTCTGAAAACGTATCATCAAACGCAAAGGACTGCATCGGTTCTAAACCAGATGAATGATCAATATAGCGCCAATCAATACCATTAAAATATTTGCTTGTTAAATCCATTATTGTAATGTTTGAGCAGCAGTGATGATTGATAAGTTATAAACATCTTCAGTAGAACAACCTCTTGATAAATCGTTCACTGGTGAATTTAGTCCTTGTAATACTGGACCTACTGCGTCAAATCCTCCTAGACGTTGTGCAATCTTATAACCAATATTACCTGCTTCTAAGCTTGGGAATACGAATACATTTGCATCACCTTGAATTTGAGCTCCTGGTGCTTTTTTGGCAGCAACTTCAGGTACAATTGCAGCGTCAAATTGGAATTCACCGTCTACAACGATATCTTCTAAATTATCAGCTTTAATCTTTTCTTGAGCTAAACTTACAGCATTCGAAACTTTTTCAACGTCATCTGATTTTGCTGAACCTTTAGTAGAGAAGCTCAACATTGCAACACGTGGTGACATGCCAAAGCTTTGTGCAGATTTTGCACTTTCGATAGCAATCTCTGCTAAATCTTGTGCTTCAAGTGTTGGATTAATCGCACAGTCTCCAAAGATATATTGTTGATCATCTTTAATCATAAAGAAGATACCTGATGTTTTTGATACGCCTGGTTTTGTTTTGATGATTTGTAATGCAGGACGCACTGTATCTCCAGTTGAATGCGCTGCTCCACTTACTAGGCCTTCCGCTTTACCTGTGTAAACAAGCATTGTTCCAAAGTAGTTGACATCTTTCAACATTTGTTCAGCTTGTTCTTGTGTAGCTTTACCTTTACGACGTTCCACGAAAGCTTCAACGAGTTCAGCTTTTAATTCACTCGTTTCAGGGTCGATAATTTCTAAATTTGAAAGGTCTAAACCTTTTTCAGTAGCTAAAGCTTCAACATTTGCTTTGTTACCTAATAATACAGGTGTTACATAATCTGTAGCTTGTAGTTGTGTTGCTGCTGTTAATACACGTTCATCTTCTCCCTCAGGCAATACGATTTTAACATTTTTTCCTGAAAGTTTTTCTTGTAATACATCTAATAAAGACATAATGGCCTCCTCGAGTTTTTTATATTCACTTTTCACAATCATTATACGCCATTTTTTTATAGAATTCCATGTCACTAATTTGTAATCATTTACTTATGTTATACCACTACCTTTATGGTAAAATTTTTAAGTGTAGACAAGAATTTATAAAGGAGCGATTAAGATGCCACAAGCACCAGAAACGTTAGATGGATGGTATAGTTTACATTTATTATATGCTATTGATTGGACAGGTTTACGTTTAGTTCCAAATGAAGAGCGACAAGCGCTTGTTGAAGAATTACAATCATTTTTAAACAAGCATGAATCAGCACGTACAAACAATACTGGTGATCATGCATTTTATAATATTACCGGTCAAAAGGCGGACATTTTATTATGGGCACTACGTCCAGAAATGAAAGATTTAAATGCCTTTGAAAATGAATTTAACAAATTAAAGATTACGGATTATTTAATTCCAACTTATTCATTTGTTTCTATCATTGAATTAGGAAATTATCTTGCAGGGAAATCCGATGAAGATCCATATGAGAATCCACATATTAAACCACGTTTATTCCCTGAATTACCAAGATCAGAATATATCTGTTTCTATCCAATGGATAAACGACGTAATGAAACTTATAACTGGTATATGTTACCTCTAGAAGAAAGACAAGAACTTATGTATAACCATGGTAAGATTGGTCGCAAATATGCAGGAAAAATCAAACAATTTATCACTGGTTCTGTTGGTTTCGATGACTATGAATGGGGTGTAACACTTTTTGCTGACGACCCATTACAATTCAAGAAAATAGTATACGAAATGCGCTTCGATGAAACAACAGCACGGTATGGTGATTTTGGTAGTTTCTATGTAGGTCATGTAGTTACAAAAGACGAATTACAAGATTTATTCAACGTATAAACTACTTCGAATCGTAATTTATGATAGCCAAAGACGCCCTCAAATGATGAGGTCGTCTTTTTTGTTGTCTTCTATTGTATTAACTAAAGTTTCTTAAATGCCAACCCATTCATTTCAATTTGTAATTATAAGTTCTAACGATAGATAAGCACTAACTGACATACAATAGCTACAAAAAAAGAGGGCCCGTTGAAACATTCAGTTCAATGGGCTCTCTTTTTACTAGGATACTCACCCTAGCCTGTTTTGTGTAGTGTGTTTGGGAGAACTTTAATCACTACTTAATTTAATTATTAACTGCTAAACAAACTGTGAGATTGTCGCTACTCAATATCAAGTTGTAACAGTTAACTAATATTATATTAACCTATTTGCAATAATTGAAACATATTTGACTTTCTAGAGTTGCACTAAATATAATAGCTCTAAATTTTATAAACAAAACAAGCATAAATTTATGCTTATTTATCATAGATATCGTGTTAGAATAAACGTAATCTTAGTAATTTCTATTTCCAAGCTATTTAGGAATTAAACATCGCGCAATTACAAAATCTTACTTACTGGTGATCTAATGACAAATTATTCTCAAACTATTGACAGTTATGATGAAAAGCTGGCCAAAGATATTATCGTCTTGGCTGGTAGAATATTGCTTGAATCTGGCGCTGAGGGATCTCGTGTCGAAGATACAATGACCTATATTGCTCATACACTTGGTTATACCGAAAGTAATAGTTTCGTCACAAATACTGTTATAAACTTTATGCTACATGATGAAACCTATCCAAGAATTTTCAGGATAAAAACAAGAGATACAAATTTACATAGAATATCTGAAACCAATAGAATTTCTAGACGTTTAGCCAGTGGCGATATATCAGCTGAAGATGCTTATCAAGCACTAGGTAAAATTCGTACATCACAAAGCATTAACCATGATTTGCTTTTCAAATTTATCGCTGCCGCAATCATATCGGTAAGTTTCTTATATTTACAAGGAGGCCACTTTGTCGATGTAATTACAGCGCTGGTTGCAGGTGCTTTTGGCTATTTAGTGGTTGAAGTGTTAGATCGTAAATTACAGGCACAATTTATTCCAGAATTTGCTGGTGCTATGGTTATTGGATTAATAACCGTTATAGGACGTGAATTATTCCCCGGTGGTTCCGGTGCAACAATCATAATTGCTGCTGTGATGCCAATCGTTCCAGGTGTATTGATAACCAATGCAATTCAAGATTTATTTGGTGGACATATGTTAATGTTTACGACCAAATCACTTGAAGCACTGGTCACTGCATTTGGTATCGGCGCGGGTGTTGGTACGATTCTCATAATTTTTTAGGAGTAATGTCTATGTTTTGGATATTAAACTTAGTATTTAGCTATACTGCTTCATTGTTTTTTGGAGTCATTTTCGATGTGCCGAAGCGCTTGTATAACACGGTCGGCTTCGTTGGTGCAAGTGGTTGGATGATTTACACATTATTCTATGAAACCTTTGAATTACATACTATTTATTCTAGTTTCTTCGGCAGCTTAGTCTTAGGAATTCTCAGTCATATTATGGCACGAGTTAAGAAGGAACCAGTGATTCTCTTTATGATTCCTGGTATCATCCCTCTCGTTCCAGGAGGCTTGGCATTCGATGCAACGAAAAACCTTGTCTTATTAGAATTTAGTAAAGCCATCAATACGATGTTAGAAGTTACGTTAATCGCTGGTGCCATTGCACTTGGTTTATTATTTGCAGATCATTTCTTTAAACTGATATTATCTGACAAATACAAACTCAGTCGCCATCGTAAACCTTAATACTTATACTCTCTTTCTAAATAGCGTTCATCGCTCACATGTGCCAGATTATATAATAGTTATTAACCTATAAATGTTTGAACTATAATTTCCAATTTCAAAAATAGAAAACTATGTCTTGTTGGAATAATTCTCTTTTTATATAAAATCATAATTTTTCAATAGCTATTTTGGCAAGACAGCTACGATAAAAATACTAGTCAAATAGCAAAGGTTCAACGCCTTATCAATAAAGCAAACCAACTATAAAAATATTATCTATTCTATGACCCATAAATGCGTTTATTTTCATTTATGGGTTATTTTTCAAGATTTATTTACAGTATATGTTTTCACATTATGTGTTGCTGTTCTCTTTTACACCTTCAATCATCCATGTCGGTATAAAGAGCAATAGGAATAGTACAAATGTTACGAAGAAAGCAACATGAAATGCTTGTAATTGATTTTGCAATAGTTGAGACATACTACTTACTAATGTTGATAAGATGGCAGCTCCGAAGCTCGCGCCCACATTCTCAATCATACTAATACCTACACCTGCTTCAGATAACTGGTGATCCTCCAAACCTTGGTAAGCATTTGTTGTAAATGGCAACATAATACCGCCTACACATAATCCGCGAATAAATAATGCCACTTCAAAATAAATCATCGGTGTGTTTACAGACATAACAACAAACGGAATCGTAGACACAATAGAACAAACCAGGCTAATCATTAAAATTACTTTAACTCCATATTTATCAGCTAAGATACCAATAAACGGTCTAGCAATTAACATACCTAATCCTTGTGGAATCAATGCAATAGAAATACCAACTGTATTGTAATCATTTAAATTGGCAATAAATAATGGAAATATAATCATCGGACCTAAAATGGCACAATTAGCAATAAATAGCCCCATTGTCGAGCTTAAAAAATTACGTTTTTTAAACAAAGTTGTAGGTAAAATGGTCTGATAATTTCTAACTTTATTGTAATAACCATAACTCCATATCAGTATGATAGTTATTAGTGCAAATATAATAGTCACTCGGTTGATTAAACTATGCTGGTTTGTTGCTTGTGTTATACATAACATAGTAGACAAACAAATCAATGTTAATAATAATATGCCTATCTTATCAAACCCTTTTTCTTTATTAAAAGGTTCAAAGTTAGGCAAAAAATAAATTAAAATGGGCACAATGACGACCATAATATATACATTAATATAAAAAATCCACTGCCAGTTTGCATATTCAACAATCATACCTCCTAATATTGGACCTAGCATAGGACCTAAAATCATTGGTGTCGTTACTATTGCAATGATTCTGTTTAAATAGGATTGATCAGTAACTTTCACTAAAAGTGTCATCATTAAGGTAGAAATAATGCCTCCGCTTAATCCTTGGAATACTCTAAATAGAATAAATAGTTGAACCGTCCCACTTAATGCCACACATAATGACATCACAGCAAATACAATTAATGCATATATATAAATCCACTTACTATTAAATTGATTCATTAACCATCCTGCAATAGGTACTGCTATTCCAATTGCGAGTGTATAGCCAGTAATCCCCCATTGTATAGTCTTGAGCGTTGCATTAAAGTCGTGTGTTAAGTCTGAAATAGCAATGTTTATCATAGTAGCATCAAGCATTGGTGCAATGGCACCTAATACGATCAACCAAGCCATTAACATCATATGTCGTGGTATCTTATTTAATGATTGCGTCATCCTGCAACCTCCTTATTGTTTCTCAGGAAACAATATACCTCGATTTTGTTTCCTAGTCAACAATAAGTGTAGATAAAATGAACTCAATCATTGTTCAATTGAGTTCCTAACCTTAATTTATTAATTTCTGTTGTTTATTTCTTTCGTTAAATGCGCATTATATTTACTTAAAAAATCTAACATTACATCATACGCTTCATCAGTTACGGTATCAAATACTGGTTTATCACGTTCTCTAAATTTATTATGTAATGATGCATGAAGCACAGCCACTTCTTGTCCTTTATCAGTTAATTGAAAATAAATTTCTTTTTTATTCTGTGTTTCTCTAAAACTTTCTATAGCACCTTTGTCGATTAATTTTTTAGTCAATTTACTAATCGCTCCACGTGTCATAAAAAGCTTTTTCGATAATTTACTTACATTAGGCTTATTCAACTTATCAATCGCATCAATACAATGCACTTCAGTTGGTGTATAACCCTTTAAATGTTCTTCCATAACAGGTTTATTAAGCCACACAATCTTATCATATACTTCCTTGATATCATTTAATAACTGTTCTGACTTATCCATGATATCACTCCTTTTCTACTCTACATAAACGCTGACCACTAGCTTACTCACAATATATCATATCATATACCTCAAACATAAAAATCCTCACATCACTTTGATTGATGTAAGGATTTTTATGATTCGCCAAATAGACAAATAAAATAATGTAATTTGCATTTATTATAACTAAAAAATATTATTGATTTGCTTTAGTTGACTTATTTTCATTAATTAAATCTACCAACTCGTCTTCAGTTCGATTCAAAATAAGTTGACTCAATTTGTCATTATCCATCTGTTTCAATTTAGGATAACGAACAAAGAAGAAAATCAAACCAATGACCAACCAACCGGCTAAAGCAATATATGAAGGTATCGATAATGATGCCGGTGAGCCTGGAATCAATAATAAACATAAGAATATAAATGAAACAATCGTTCCTAAAATAGCAAAGGTCTTGTAAACCGGCCCATAAGTGTTGCTCGCCTTGTTATAGCTAAATAACTTAGCAGCTGATAAACAAGTTATAAAATATGCTATAGAAACACCTGTTGAAGACATATCTACAATCCATGTTAAAGCTGTTCTACCCAACCATGGTGCAATTAAAGTAATTGTTACTAAAAAGATAATTGCTACATATGGTGTTTTAAAACGTGGATGCAGTTTACTAAACACAGTTGGCATGATACCTGCACGTCCCATTGAGAAGAGCAATCGACTTGAACTCATTAAGAATCCATTAAGTCCTGTAAAGATCCCCATTATAATGGCGATTGCAAGTACTGCTAAGCCAATATAACCAAAGGCCTCTTGTGTTACTGCGCCTGTTAACCATAAATTACCGTTTAAACTTTTACTTGATGTACTTAACCATCCAGTAAAGAAAATCATTACAACATAAGTGATTGCAGCAGCTAACAAGCTGTAGACAATTAATTTAAATGTCTTGTTTGGAGAGAAATTAAATTCTTCAGCCGTCTGTGGTATGTTGTCAAATCCTACATATGCCCATGGCGCAACTGCTACGATTGCAACAATCGATGTTAACCACCCTGAATGCTCGTTAGTAAGTGGCTGTAAATTCTCTAATGAAAAGTTACTGCCAAAGAAAGAGCCGAAGAATAATAATAAAATTGTGATAACCATTGCAACACAGAAATAATATTGTAGCGATCCTGATACGCTAGCACCTACAATAGCTATAAACATAAACACAATTAATAATAGTGATGCGATAATAATTTCAGTTATGTAAACATCCCATCCAGCTACCGTATAAAGCTTGCCCGTTTTCAATACATCAGGCAATAGGAACTTAATTAATAAGCTAAAGGCTGTCGCATTTAAGGCAACAACACAGATATAACCAAAGGTTAAGAACCATGATGAGAAGAAACTAACATATCTACCAAATCCTAAAAAACTAAAGGCAAATGCACCCCCAGAAACAGGAAATCGTTCTACTAAAGCACCATAACTAACTGCAATAAGTATCATCAGTAATGCACCAATGATTAAACCAATCGCACTAGACATAGGACCAGATTTAGCAATCCAATCTCCTGGTAGGATAAATGCACCCCAACCTATACAAGAACCGTAAGCAATTGCCCAAACAAATTTTTCAGACAAGTTCTGCTTTAAGTCCCCTCTATCTACTTGCACATCTTTTTTATCCATAAATAAAATTCACCTCATGGAATGTATTTAACCACAAGATGAATTCTTAAACAATTATAATTTAACTGTTGCAATAATTAACATTAACCAACCTACTATAAACAATACGCCACCAATTGGAGTAATTGCACCTAATATACGTATTTGCGTCAATGCTAATATATATAATGAGCCACTGAAAAATACAATACCGAAGAACATCAACCAACCAGCCCAATTAACGTTAATTGAAGTCGTACCACTTATAATACCAATCGCTAATAATCCTAAACCGTGATACATTTGATACGTTGTAGCCTTCTCCCAAACTGACATATATTTAGCTGACAATTTGTTTTCCAATCCATGGGCTCCAAATGCCCCCGTACCAACTGCCATCATCGCATTTAAAGCACCTAATATAATAAATAATTTCATCATGTTTGCTATATCCCTTCTATATTAAAAGTCAAAAATAGATTCGCCATTACCTAATTCATCATCAGTAACCATTCGATTTCCTGACACAGCGTTATCACTTGTCGTCGTTTGTTGCTTTGATGGTACATGACCACCCATCGCCTTCAACTCAGCCATTGATATTTCATCGCTCTTCGGTTGATTCGTTGTTACCGATGTATTTGATTGTGATAATCCTTGTGAATGTGCAGATTTAGATAATACCTGTCGTTGCTCATAGAATGATACATTGTTCGAATCACTTGTTACAAGTTCTGTCAATGTACGTATTGCATAGATATGTTTTTCAAATTCAACTTTACTACTCGCTTCATCAGCTTGCACAAGCTCTTGTTCAATAAGTTGAATTACTTTTTCCTTTTCCATATATTATTCCTCACCTTCACACCAGTTAACTGGACTAATTCCATGTGACTCAAGGTATGCGTTCACTTGTGAATATGGTTTCGAGCCAAAGAATCCTCTATATGCTGATAATGGACTCGGATGGGGCGCTGTGATTACATGATGATTCTCTGTATCAATTAGTTTGATCTTTTGTTGTGCAGGTTTCCCCCACAATACGAATACTACGTTCGATAAATAGTGAGATACTGCCGCTATTACTTCATCCGTAAATACTTCCCAACCAATATCTTTATGTGAATGCGCTTCGCCTTGGCGAACTGTTAATACCGTATTTAATAATAATACACCCTCTCTCGCCCAATCTTGTAAGTGCGGAGAGTTTCTGTGACAGCCAATATCATCTTCTAATTCTTTATACATATTTCTCAACGATGGTGGAAATTTAGCATTGGGTTGTACTGAAAAAGCTAACCCGTGTGCTTGATTTGGTCCATGATAAGGATCTTGACCTAAAATAACTACCTTTACTCGCTCAAAAGGTGTTAAATCAAAGGCTTGGTATATGTCTTTTCTATCTGGATAAACGATTTGTGTCGTATATTCATTTTCCAAAAAATCATGCATCGCTTGAAAGTCGTGTTTTGTCGTAATTTCATGAAATATATCGGACCATTCCATATAGTGAATCACCTCATTGTATATATTAACATATAGCAAACTTCTACGTTACTACTACATCTATTAAACTCATTTAAACAATCCATAGATTATATAAATTCTCATTATTTAGAATAGTCGACAATCGTGGTATGATATTATCATATAAAAATATAGGGAGTGAACTTCAATGGCTTTAAAGAAAACACTAACAATTGCTGGTTCTGATACAAGCGCTGGTGCAGGTATGCAAGCAGACTTGAAAACATTTCAAGAGTTAGATACTTATGGCATGGTGGCGTTGACTTCTATCGTGACTATGGATACAAAAACATGGTCTCATGATGTTACACCATTGCCATTTGATGTATTTGAAAAGCAACTTGCAACTGCTATCTCTATTGGACCTGATGCAGTCAAAACAGGGATGTTAGGAACTGAAGAAATTATCAAACGTGCCGGTGAAGCATTTGTTGAATCAGGTGCTGACTATTTTGTCGTAGATCCAGTTATGGTTTGTAAAGGGGAAAATGAAGTACTAAATCCTGGGAATACAGATGCAATGATTAAGTACTTGTTACCAAAGGCAACTGTAGTGACACCAAACTTATTTGAAGCGGGTCAATTAGCCAACTTAGGTACATTGACTTCGATCGAGGACATGAAAGAAGCAGCTAAAATTATTCATGACCACGGAGCACAACACGTTATCATCAAAGGTGGTAAGGCTTTAGATCAAGATAAATCTTATGATTTATACTTTGATGGCGATAAATTCTATCAATTATCTACAGATATGTTCCAACAAAGTTACAATCATGGGGCTGGTTGTACTTTTGCTGCAGCAACAACTGCTTATTTAGCAAATGGCAAATCACCTCGTGAAGCAGTTATCGCTGCTAAAGCATTTGTAGCATCTGCAATTAAACATGGTTGGAAGATGAATGAATTCGTCGGACCTGTAGATCATGGTGCTTATAACCGTATCGAACATATTGATATCGATGTAACTGAAGTTTAAAGTCGCTTTAGAACGATATACAAACTCTCAAAGGTAGTCGCATACTCGCTATGCAACTACCTTTTTTGTTTGTGTCCATATTCCTTCCAACTCATGGCTCCATTATTATATAGAAGGAATTCATTCTAATTATTTCTCATAGACACTAAATTTGTTGTTTTAAATTCTTGCTTAAATGCGATCAATGTTAGTGTCTGACATACCTTAAATATAGTTAACATGAGCTTAACATTCTAGTACGACAATAGTCTGAATTAAAGTTGATACTACAGACTCATGATAAATATAACGTATTATATTACTATATTAAGTGTAGAGAGACAAAGGAGGGAATTACAACATGATTATCTACAAACAGACAATCGAAAATGGAAACCCAATTTATGAAATTATCACCAAGACCTTTAAATCGATAACTGTTAAATTTGATGAGAACTTTAGTAAAAACGAATTATATAAGTTACTCTCTCTACTTGAAGGTGATGTTGATAGTATGAAATTAAGCTATTAATCACATGATTGAACGAACATCAAAGACTAAACAGATAAAGCTCGATGAACAAATTCAGAAGAACATAAATAACTACCCCAAAAAAATATGAAGTTAAAACTCAAAAGTATGATTAAAGTTGTCCCCTTTAGTCTACTTTGCATAAAACATTCCTAAAAACACTCACCCTAATTGGCATAACGCCCATTCGACCAAAGATTGTCCCCTTTGTCACTTGGAGAGCAACTCGAAGTATTGTCGTTAACACGTGTTATGCCAATAGAACAAGGAGGTTGTCATATGACAGCCTCCTTGTTTTTTGCTCTTTAGTTAATTTAAATAAATATTCGTTACGTTCGACACCTTATACTTCAAATAACTCGATTTACCAAAGTATCTATCATACACATTTCAACTTACAATCGAAAGAGAATCGGTTATTCTATTCCTTTCGGTCTGACATCTATACCACACATATCTACTTAAATTAGAAAACCGTTTCTAAGAAACCAAGCTCATAAAACATAGTACAGCATAGAAAAACACTCAGATAAATTGGATGAATTCATCTGAGTGCTATAGTTCTGAAATTTACAATCCAGAATCTCTTTTATTCAATATAGTGCGATATTCCATGCACTTATTTTTCATTCTAAATATTGCAATGTCCTAGACATGAAACAATTAACAGTATTTATTATTCCAATACTATTTTTTCTATTAATTAAACACGTTTGTCTTTGGCCCACCACAATGCTTTTTCTGGGTTGTTGGCATAATATTCATATTCTTTATCATTTTGTACGTTTGGATAAGAACCTTTTAATGATTTACCTGCCGTACTTACATGTAATAATGAAATTACAATTATTCCAACGACACTCATTGCTGCTAAATAATAAGCTGGAGATAATGGGTCTCCCGTTTTCGCTACTAATGAAGAAGCGATTAATGGCGTTGTACCACCAAATAATGATACAGATACGTTAAACGTTACAGCTAAAGTTCTATATCTAATATGTGTATAGAACATTGTTGGTAAAGAACCAGGCATCGTCGCTTCATACGTAGATAAGAAGAAACCTAGAATAAAGATACCGATGATAATCAATACTAATGATTTAGATTGGAAGAATGAGAACGATACAACACTAAACAATGCTGTTCCGATTAATCCAATTAAGAATACTTTCTTTTCACCAATCTTGTCGGCAACTCTACCAAACATTAACGCTAATGGGATCATAATCGCCATTACAATCGTAATTAAAAATGAAACAGTTGTGCTATCAAGTTTAATTATTTCTTGTAAATATGAAGGCATATATGAAGTTACCATATAGTTAGTACAGTTGAAGAATGCAACTGCTACAAAACAAACAAGAATATCTTTATAGTAATATCTTAAGATTGTAAAGAAACGAATGTTGTCTCTTTTCGGTTGTGTCGCAACATCATTTTCATATACCGGCGACTCTTCTAATCGTCTTCTTAAATAGAAACCAAAGATACCTAAGAATAGTCCAAGTATAAATGGAATTCTCCAACCCCAAGATGCCATTTGTTGATCATCTAAGAAGAAGAATAATAAACCACTTAAAACCGAAGCTGCTATGTAACCAGATAAAGTACCAATTTCTAGTCCACAACCAAGTGTATTTCTTTTATTATCAGGTGAAGATTCCGCTACGTACACCATCGCACCTGCATATTCTCCACCAGTTGAAAATCCTTGTAACACCCTACCAAATAGCAGTAGTATAGGTGCCCAAACACCAATTTGATCATATGTAGGTAATAATCCGATTAACAATGTTGAAAATGCCATCATGATAATCGTGGTTGTTAATACTACCTTTCTACCATACTTATCCCCGATAATACCAAAGATGATACCACCAACAGGTCTAAGTAAAAATGCAATTGCAAACGTTGCAAAGGTAAAAATAGTTTTGAGTTGATCATTTTCTACCGAACTGAAAAAGTTTTGTCCGATTATAACTGCTAAATAAGAATATAAACCAAAGTCAAACCACTCCATCGCATTACCAATACCAGTGGCAAATACCGTTTTTTTAGCTGCTTTAGGATCTACCTTATTTATGTTACTTTTATCAAAATCCTTATCATAATCCATGAACATGTCACTCCCCTTAACATGTTATATTATTATACGTAGTTAATCTATTTTGTCAAATTGAATACAATTCTCTAATTTCCTATTTTTTATTTTTATTCATTTTGCAATAAATCAAAAAAACAAGACAGAAGAATTTTACAATTTTTGAAAACCACTTTTTTAACTACATACAATTTATATACATACCTTTAAATTTTAAGGATGTGGATTTTTACCCTTTTATCCGAATTTGAAACAATGATATGACCTACTTCAGCAAGTTCAAACTGGATGAATTCATTTATTTCAACAGGTTCAACATATTTAATTTTATAATTTGTCCATGAAATATTAAGGCTTAATTTCGCTATTTCTACAACCAACTGACCTGGCACAAGTTGTTGATGGATTGGGTTTTTATCATGAACAAGTTGCAAATAATCTAACACTTCATTTTTTGCTATTCGAATCATTACGTCACCTTTCTCAAAAACACTTGAGTGATATTAATACACTTTTCAGAATTTTTATTCATTTCTAACTTGTAGCTATATTGGATGAATTGTTTGATTTTTCTTTGCTTTATCATTGTTAATTTTGCTGTATATTGATTTCCAACATAGATATCTTCAAATTGTTCAATTATTGTTTCTTGTAATAACAAAGTTTCTTGCTCAAATTTATGAAACATTTTAAACTTTGGCCAAATTCGTGCACATTGCAAAGGTGGCACTATATTGTTTATGGGTTGTTTGAAAAAGCTATAATATTGAGCAACTTCCTCTTGAGAAAAGTTAATCTCTAACGTTTCCTCTCCATCGTTCAAATAAGACTGCATTCCCCATTCCACCTCCAATGCCCATTGTCGCAATCGTTCGTTGTTTGTTATTCATATAAAATAAACGTGTAACTAATGCTGCGCCACTCGCACCATAGGGATGCCCCATTGCTAGCGCACCTCCATATATATTTAATTTATCATCTGGTATTTTTAGAGCGTGTTGACTGGCGATAACTTGAGAGGCAAAGGCTTCATTTAACTCTACAGCATCAATATCAGCCATTGTGAATTCTGCATCAGTTAATAAACTTGTAACAGCCGGTACTGGACCTATGCCCAAAACTTCAGGTGAAACACCCTTAGTCTTGCTATGTTTAAATAGCAAACCTTGATCAAATCCATGATGTTTTGCTAATTTACGTTCCATAACTATAAGTAATACTGCTCCATCATTTTTCATACAACTATTTCCAACTGTAACTGTTCCTTGTTCTAATAATGGCTTAAAACGATTTAAAGTATGTACTGTTAAGTTAGGCTTGATACTTTCATCCTCATCAAATTGTTGACCTCTAATTTTCAAAGGAATTATTTCATTTGGTATAATGCCATCAGTGTAAGCTTGTATTACTTTTTGATGACTTTGCCATGCAAATGTATCCTGTTGCTCGCGAGACACTGCATATAATTTGGCAACATTTTCTGCCGCTTCAATCATCGATGGATCGATATGCTCAGGAGCAAATGATGCGCGCTCAAAAAATTCCGGAAGCTGTGTATCATAGACTGACTGAGGACGTTTAATCTTCCATGGCGAGCGGCTAACGCTTTCCACCCCTCCGGCAATATAGATATCACCTGCACCCGCTTGAATCATTCGACAAGCATGAATGACAGACTCTAATCCTGAGCCACATTGTCTATCGATTGTAAGTCCAGGAATTTCATCACTTAAATGAGCTTCTAACAAAGCCTTACGTGCAATATTACCGCCATTTCCAACAACATTACCTAGCACTACATCATCTATTTTCCCCATAATAAATGGGTAAGTTTGTTTAAAATAATTGAATAAAGGGGCTAACAACTGCTCTGGTTCCAAATGGCGTAATTGCCCCCCGTACTTTCCAAATGCTGTTCGTTTAGCTGCGACAATAACTGGTTCTCTCATCCCTTATCCCCACTCTCTCTATACCATTGTTTCATCTTATGACGTGCTATTTTCCCACTTACAGTATATTCAAATTGTTCAACTCTGATTAATTTTGATGGAATCTGATATCTTGGAATTTGCTGTGATAAGTAGCACTTTAAGTCAATGTAGTCTATTGATGTTGGGGCTTTGTACAATAGAATAGCTATCTCTCCAAATTTAGGATGTGCTTGTCCAATAACTAACACTTCATCAAACCATCCCGTACCTTTAATTGCTTCCTCAACTTCAGATGGATAGACATTCCTACCACCAATAATCAAACGGTCATGTTCTCGACCATGTAAATAGAGATAGCCCGCATCATCCATAGATGCAAAGTCTCCAGTGCGAATCCATTCATCTTGTTGAAATCCTTGATCTACGTATCCACTAAACACCATATTACTATTAATATTAAGTGTGCCAATCTGATTATGATCTTGGTTATCGAAACGAACAAATACATTATCAAATAATTTACCTACCGAGTTAGTAGGCGCCTGATTATTGTAATTGTAACTAATAAAACTCGCTTCAGATGTTCCGAAAAATTCTACAACAATTGCCTTAGGAAACATGAGTGACACTTTTTCCCTAATGTGTGGTGCTAATTTATCTCCACTACTAAATATAAAATGTTGCCCATTTAGTTGCTGATAACCTGTGAGGCATGCAATTAACATCGTAGGCACTAAAAATAGAGCAACTTGCTGTTGTACTGCTGTAATTTGATCTATAAATAATGCTGCACTAAATGTTTGCTGTCCTATAAATGTTCTCCCGCTATATAATGCATAAATACATGCATATAGCGATAATGAGTGAGATAAGGGACCAGGCGCTAGTATTGTCGATATTGTTGTTGTCAGTAGTTTTTCATTTTCTACATAAGAATTTATCCAAGATGGTTCATCTCTATAATATGCCTTTGGTAAACCTGTCGTACCAGATGTAAAACCAATATGTAATAACTGTAACTCAGTATTATCATATGTATCTTGTTGTGAATAACCCGTAGTAATAACAGTTAATTTATCATCCATAACATATGGAATTTGATAATGAGCTAATATCTGCTTACGTTGTTTATTCGTCCATCGAAAATCACATACGCATGGTATATTACCTTCACTTAAAACAGCTAGATAGTTAACAATCAGTAATAGAGGTTGTTGCATCGTTAATGCCACAATATTATTTGACTCCAACTTTGAAATTGGCTGTCTTGCTCGATTAATTTCAGCTTGTAATTGTGCATATGTTAATTGCTTTCCATCAAAATCAAGGGCAATCTGCGATCCTTGTTGTTCAGCATATTTTGCTATCTTATTTAGTAGTTGCATCATATCCACTCTCTTTGTAAACTTTTATATTTTATATATTAACATTTTATAGTCACTTTATGCTTTTGAAAAAAATACAAATAGGGTGACCGATGACATATTAATCCCTATTTTCAGACTCAACACTAGCAATTCATTATTGAAACAACAATATATTCAAGGATTTTGCTATAAAAGTGGTATAGTTTCCCATTTTTGTCGAGTAAATACACCTTGCATAAAAAAATAACGCTAAACCACCAACTTAATCGTCGATGATTTAGCGTCACCTATTTCTTCTTATTTAAATAACATATAAGTCATTACTACAATACAATTTTACATTTGTAACTTATTCTAAGTTTGCATGATTTTGTTGCATTGTTTCTTCGTCAACTTTCAATGCACTCATTAAGTCTAAGACAATACTGTCTAAGAAAATTTGTGCCGCTTGTTCAAATAAACTTCCTAAAGGTTGTGCTGAACCTTCTGCATCATACTTTGTACCTGCTGGAAGTTCAATAATCGCATTTGCTAAGTCACCAATTGGAGATGATGGTTTTGTTGTTAATAATACAACTTCTGCACCGACAGATTTCGCTTTATCTGCTAATAATCTTAAATGTTCTGTAGAACCAGAACCCGAAATAATAACAAATATATCTTTGTCAGTAATAGAAGGTGTCGTTGACTCACCAACAACATGTGCTACCTTACCCAATTGATTTAATCTCATTGCAAAGCTATTCGCTACAAACCCTGAACGACCTTTTCCAGATACAAATACCTGTTCTGCTTTAATGATTTGCTTTAAAAATGTCTCCGCTTCACTATCTTTCACATGCGATAATGTGTTATCAAGTTCATCAAGTATTAAACGGTAGTTTGTAATTTCAGTCATTATTATTTTCCTTCAATAGCCGCTTTACATTGTTTTGCAGCTTCAACAGGGTCATCAGCATTTGCAATGCCGCCACCAACAATAATTAGGTCAGGATCTTCAGCCACGATATCTTTAATTGTTTCTGGCTTAATTCCACCTGCTACAGCTACTTTTGAATTGCTAATTACTGATTTAACTTGACGTAAACTATCTAACGGAGAAACACCTTCTGCTTGTAAATCATAACCAGTATGGACAGCGATATAATCTGCACCTAGTGCATCAAGTTCTTTCGCACGTTTTTGTAAATCTTGTACCGCAATCATATCTACTAATAATTGTTTACCATGTTTGTGTGCTTCCTCAACAGCTGCTTTGATTGAAGCGTCTTCAGCTACACCAAGAATTGTAACTACATCTGCACCATATTTAACCGCTTGGCTCACTTCATAATCTGCAGCATCCATAATTTTTAAGTCAGCTAGAACTTTCACACCATCAATATTATCGCTTAAATGTTTTACAGCTGGTAAACCTTCATTAATTACAATAGGTGTACCAATTTCTACGATATCCACATGATCTTTAACTTTATTTGCTAATTCTGCAGCATCCTCTTTATTTAATAAATCAATTGCTAGTTGTAATTCCAATATAATCATCCCTTCTATTGTAATAAATGTGTTTATCTACTTACACATTACATTTAAACATTAATTATCTAACTTTACACATCATCTGTTTACCCTTAGTTATTTCTATTAAACGACTGGTTCAATTCTCGGTGCTGAATCATCATCTACATATATTTCTACATTAGGATGTGCATGTAAGATAGTTGCTGGTACCTCTGGGTCTACTTCATTGTTAGTTAATGCCTCAATGGCTGCCCTTTTTTTCTCACCAAAAGCAATTAAAATAATTCTCTTAGCCTTGAGAATCGTTGCTAAACCCATCGAAATTGCTTGTTTAGGTACTTCATTCTCATCAGCAAAGTATCTACTATTAGCTTGTATGGTGCTTTCTGTTAGATTGACGATATGTGTTGGACTATTAATATCTGTTCCAGGTTCATTAAATCCAATATGACCATTCTCTCCTATGCCTAGTATTTGAATATCAATTGGTCCTTGTTGATTTATCAAATTTTCATACCTAGTTGCTTCTATTGTTAAATCGGATGCATCTCCTTGTGGAATATGGATCAATGATGCATCGAAGTGAGGATATCGACTAAATAATTGCTCCCTCATGTATGTGTGATAACTTTCTTTATGTTTAGCATCTAGTCCGACATATTCATCCAAATTAAATGTTTCAATCTGTGAAACGTCTAACTGATTCTTGTGTAATAAATCGACTAAATATTGATAAATTTGAACCATTGTCCCTCCCGTTGCTAAACCAAGTTTACTGTGGGGATGTTGACTCATTTGTTTATATAATTCACACGCTACGTAAAATGATGCATATGAACGCGTACCTAAATTTGTAATTTTCATACCAATTCCCTCCATTAAAATGCTATATCATTCTGCAACAAATTAAGAAGCACTTGTCGATTCCTATACTATAGAATATTGTTGATTTTTAACAGAATAAGCACTTTTTCACAGATTATCATTAAAAACTTAAAATTCTTTGCGAATAATTGAGCAGAGAGTTACATTTCTGTTACTGTTTTTAGTAAAATAGGAAGATAATCATTAATAAAGTAGGATTGTTAGAGATAAAATTCACATTACTAGTAGAAAATGTATACAAGTCCGTTTACACTAGAAGATATACTTCTATATTCTAAATTATTTTGCAATACGCAATGACTATAATTGAATTTTGTAATGTCCGTTTCTAATGGCAAGGAGGCAAAATTTTGGAACAAATTAATGTTGAACAAGTACAGACGCTACTTTCATCATATGAAAATAAACCAGTATATATACATGTAGAAACGACGAACGGTGCTTATGCTGCACATTTCGATCAACGTGTATTTAACGCAGGAACATTTTTACGTAATATACAAGTGACTTATGAACATGCACAACTTAAAGGCGGAGAAAAGGATCCATACAGAGTTGGATTAAAGCTCGTTAACAACGGTTGGGTTTATGTTCAAGGATTAACGCATTATGAAGTAAATGACAATGGTGAATTTCTATTAGCAGGCTTTAACTATGAAGGGCAACTCGCTGCTGCATTAGAAATTAGTACACAACCATTTGAAGTTTAAGGAGGGCGAATCATGACAGAGGAAAGCCACGTATTAGTAATCTTCCCACATCCAGATGATGAATCGTTCTCATCTGCTGGGACACTAGCACGTTATATAGACAATGGCATCCCAGTTACTTACGCATGCTTGACATTAGGACAAATGGGGCGTAACTTAGGGAATCCACCTTTTGCAACACGAGAATCATTACCACATATTAGGGAAAAAGAATTAGAAAATGCAATGGCAGCAATTGGGATTACCGATTTACGAAAAATGGGATTACGCGATAAAACAGTGGAATTCGAACCACACGATGAGATGGATACCATGGTAAAATCTTTAATAGATGAATTACAACCATCCGTAATTATCTCATTCTATCCTAAATTTGCTGTGCATCCAGATCATGAAGCTACTGCAGAAGCGGTAGTTAGAACTGTAGGACGTATGGCAAAAGAAGATCGACCACGCTTACAACTCGTAGCATTTAGCAATGACGCAAAAGAAAAACTTGGTGAACCTGACATTCTAAATGAGATCAGTGATTATAAAGAGGTAAAACTACGCGCATTTGAAGCACACGCATCACAAACAGGTCCATTCTTAGAGCAACTTGCAACACCTGATGTATCTGGACAAGTAAAGAGCTTCTTAGAAGTAGAACCTTATTGGACTTATAACTTTGAATCTTAAGTGGAGGAAATAGCATGACTGAATTTGACTTATCAACGAGAGAGGGTCGATGGAAACACTTTGGTTCTGTCGATCCTGTCGAAGGTACTAAACCAACCGTTAAAGAAAAAATGAAAGACTTACAAAGTACGCATAAAGATTTCTTGTTTGAAATAGAAGAAGTAGGCATTAAGAATTTAGTTTATCCCGTTCACGTGGACCGTTTCCAAACTGCTGGAAACTTCAGCTTTTCAACAAGCTTAAACCAAGATGAAAAAGGCATTAACATGAGCCGTATATTGGAAAGTGTGGAAAAGCATTATCACAATGGTATTGAGTTGAATTTTGATACTTTATATCATGTATTACGTAGCTTACAAGAAAGCATGAATCAATCTTCAGCCGGATTAGATGTTTCTGCAAAATGGTTCTTCGACCGTTATAGCCCAGTTACACAAATTAAAGCTGTAGGTCATGCTGATGTAACGTATGGTATCGCTATTGATGAAAAGGACGTTACACGTAAAGAAATTACGATTGAAGCTGCAGTAACAACACTTTGCCCTTGCTCAAAGGAAATCAGTGAATACTCAGCTCACAACCAAAGAGGTATTGTTACTGTAAAAGCGTATCTAAATAAAGATGTCATATTAAATGACGATTTCAAAGATGTAATCTTAGATGCAATGGAAGCAAATGCGAGTTCAATTCTCTATCCAATCTTGAAACGTCCTGACGAAAAAAGCGTTACCGAACGCGCTTATGAAAATCCTCGCTTTGTAGAAGATTTAATTCGTCTTATCGCAGCAGATTTAGTTGGTTTTGATTGGTTAGATGGCTTTGATATTGAATGTCGTAATGAAGAATCAATTCATCAACACGATGCATTTGCAAAGCTTAAATATAGAAAGTAATCTGTTATCACGCTTTAATTAATATGTGTCATAAATAAATGACAGATAATAACTATATTAACTCGTTAAATAATCGACGCAGTTTACAGGCCAAATATAAAGCAACACTTTCGTTACACTCATTAACTGAGCATGTATACGGAAGTGTTTTTTTATTCCTTTAATTTAAGAGATATGACATCAATCAACATACACAATATATATAAACGAATTATTTATGCAAACCATACCGCTTCAACTACCTCTATTTAGAATTGTTAACATTTATTCAATCCACACCGATACCGACTATAATTAATAAAAACCATTAACTTTGAATAAACAGCACCTCGTTTTTTAAGAATCCACTCCCCCTTATTGCTTAATAAGTCAATTTTTTTACAAATCCTGTTTAAATATTGCTACAAACCGTAGCATATTAACATTAAATATTAAAAAAACATGTGTCACTTTTTAAATTTTTTCGATGTTCAATATACCTCTTCCATATTAAAATTTAACTAATCTAATTCCGGAATATTTATAAATAGGAGTGAGTAAAAGATTTCAGACATTGACTTTCAAATACATTATTTCAATAACAAAGAACTACCAAGTAAAGATTTGCGTACACTATATTTTGTAAATATTTATTATTTATTAGATGGCAATTTAACTATTTTAAACGACACTTGTTTAATAAAATATCAGGAGAAGGAATTATTTTGGGTCCATGATTACGACAATTTTAAGTTAATTGACTTTACTGGCACATTAGTGCGTTTGACTTTTAACAATTTCTATTATCATGAAGTAACTCGTAATTTGAACTTAGAACAAATCGTCAAGCAACCTCCACCGTCACCTAATACAATTGAGCAACAATTCAATACAGTTGTAACTGCTGAAATTGCACATCATTCAACGATGATTCAAACTGCTTTGAACCAATTGATTCAGTATATTTTCCATGTAGATGTACATCATAAAGCTGCCGATGTTACAACTTCAAATAGTGCTATTATTGAAGCAATCGTCAAGCACATTAATCAATGTTCAACTGATAAACATAGTTGTCTTTGGTTTGCACAACGCTATTACTTAAACTATAGTTACCTATCGCGTGAATTTTCAACATTTATGTCCTGCCCACTATCTGAGTATATTTTAGGCTGTAAAATACATGCCTCGACATGCGAATTATCTAGAGGACGCCCTTCAGAACAACTTTGGGAAAAGTATAATTTCAAATCACATCAAGATTACATTGCTCATTTCCAAAGATTTCATCACTGTCCCCCTCATGAAATTGTTCGCCCTGTAACTGATAGATAAATATAACTTCATTGCATCATACATAGCAATATAACTATTTTAATATTGAGGTGTTGAATATGAATTTCATTAATTACGAAGAAAGAAGAAAACTTATCAAAAAAATTATTAAACAAAATCTTCAACTTACATTCGCAGATATCATTATTCTAGACAAGTTATATCAGTTAAATAAAACACAACTAGATTCCACAGAATTAAAGCAAATCTTATTCAATCGTAATATGCCCTTCTCAGTACAATTGAATCATTTAATCAACTCTGGATATTTAACAAAAGTCCGTAATGATTCAGATGAGCGACTTATTATATTAAATGATATTAATTTAACTAAAATTAAACAGACACTCGAACAATACCACTATATCGTGCAGTCTATACTTGCAGATAATTAAAAATCAACGATGTACAAACATCATTACTAAACATACTCATCATCTTGATAACTATAATTTTAAAATACAATTATTTACATCAAAAAAAACACTTCCGTTTTGATACATTGTCTTAAAATGTATTTAACGGAAGTGCTTTTAATTATTTTCGTTAATACGTGTCACTTAGCAAATTTATGCTTGCTCGTCATCTATTAACACATTAAATAAGTCATCAGTTTGTATGATTTATTTTAAATGTTCGTATGGACTATTTTTAACAAATGAAATAATTTGATCAACGAATAATTTAGATCTTAATTGGAATTCACTATTATCTAAATAAAGTGTACCATTATCTAATTTATTATAATCTGTATCATGCGTTGCAATTTGAGTAGGTACTGCAATTCCCAATAATGTACGAACGATTAATCTTAAATGTGACAATGGTTCAGAACTTACGATACCGCCACTATTACCAATTAATCCAACAGGTTTCATCTTAAAGTCATCCATAGTTAAATGATCTAATGCATTCTTTAAGATACCTGAATATGAACCATGATAGTTCGGAGTACCTAAGACGAAAAAGTCTGCTTCTCTTGCCTTACTTTGTAAGTCTTGTAAATTCTGTTTATAGTCTTCACTTGGGTTTGATGCACCTGATACGTCTAATTGATGGATTGGACGCTCAGCTAAATCGAATATTTCTGCTTCAAAATCATGTTCTTCGAAATGTCCCTTTAAAAAATGAGCTAAAGCTGTAGTATGAGAACCTATTTTTGCACTTCCTACAATAATTAAACCTTTCATTGATTCATTCACCTCTATATTATTTCTCGTTATTTTCTTGTATTAATTTCATAATGGCTTTACCTACACCACTTTGTTCATTTGTTTCTGTTACATATTTAGCCACTTGTTTAACTTCTTCTGTTGCATTATCCATAGCTACTGGATAGCCAACACGTTCTAACATTGACACATCATTTAAATTGTCACCAATAGCCATTACATTCTGCATATCGATGTTGAGACGCTCTGCAATAGTCTCCAAAGCAATTCCTTTTTGTGCATCAGAGTGTGTAATTTCAATATTGCCTCTTGAAGATGAAGAAACAGCCAAACTACCTGATTCAGCTAATTTACGACTGACACGTTCAATTTTTGATAAATCACTATCGAACGCTAATATTTTCATGACAATTTCACCCGGTGTTTTTTCAATCTTGTCATAATTCTCTACTACCTTTAACGTACCGTTATCAATACGTTTTTGTATGCCTTGCTTAATCTTTTCAACATCAGCAGTTTGACCAGCTCGCTCTGCAATATCAATATATATATCTAAATCTTTTTGGGGATTTTCAGTATAAATACCCAAGTTCGTGTAAACTTGATAATAAACATCCTCATGATTTAATTCTTCAGTAATTCTGTTTATCAATTCACGGTTTAAATTAGATGTACTCATTATATTAAATGATTCGTCTCTAACTTCCGCGCCATTCAAACAAATATATGGCACCTTTAAATCCGTCTGGTTCACAGGCGTATTCGCTTCATAAAACGCTCTACCAGTCGCTATAACAACTGTAATACCTAACGATTGTGCGTATTTAATGGCTTGAATATTTTCCTCTGAAATTTCATGTGCCGCATTTAATAATGTACCATCCATATCTGTTGCAATTAGATTTATCATTCGTTTTCCTCATTTCCCTCTATTATCATTACTACAAATTTAACTACACACTCAATTTTTTAGACATAATTTTGTAACATAATTATATTCTAACAAAAGTTTAACTATTTGTATTATCCGCCGATTGGTCTATTTTTTTCTTATTTCTTAATTGCTTGAAAAATTGCTTCAATAACGTGCCACATTGCTCCTCTAAAATACCAGCAGTAACGCTCGCTCTGTGATTAAATCGCGCTTCTTGTAATAAATCCATCAAACTGCCAGCACACCCTCCTTTAGGATCACTTGCTCCATATACTACGCGAGGAATTCGGCTCATTACGATTGCTCCAGAACACATCACGCATGGTTCCAAAGTTACATACAATGTACAATCTTCTAATCTCCAACTTCCTATTTGGGCAGCCGCTTGTTCTATAGCTATGTGTTCAGCATGAGCAGTCGGCATTTGTGCTTGCTCTCTTAAATTATGGGCACGCGCAATAATTTCATCATTATAAACAATAATTGCTCCTATGGGTACTTCTCCCATTGCCCCCGCTTTTTCAGCCTCTGTAATTGCGAAATTCATATAATATTCATCAGTTGTCATGTGTCACACACCTTATATATGGTACAATACTTATTGTCTATTTTAACATTGGAGCGGTAAATATGAAAAAACCTTTTATAGCTATTGAAGGGCCAATCGGTGTTGGCAAATCATCATTAGCACACAAACTTAGTCAGTCACTTAATTATTACGAAGAAAAAGAAATCATTTCTGAAAACCCGTTTCTTTCTGATTTTTATGAAGATATCTCAAAATGGAGTTTCCAAACTGAAATGTTCTTTCTATGTAATCGCTACAAACAATTTCAGGATATTGCCAAAATGCATTCCGGTATCGTTAGCGATTATCACATTCACAAAAATAAAATATTTGCGAGCAATACACTAACAACAAAAGAGTTTGAAAAGTTTTCTCGTATCTATGATATATTAACTGAAGATTTGGAGATGCCAAACGTCATTATCTTTTTAGATGCTAAATTAGAAACATTAAAATCGCGCATCGCTCATCGTAACAGAAGCTTTGAACATCAAATAGAAGATAATTATTTAATTAACTTAAAGCGTGATTACCAAGATTATTACGAATCGTTGAAAGCTGAAGGTCAACGTGTAATTCGCATCGACACTACTGATTTGGATTTTGTTAATTACAATGAGCACTATCAATATATATTAGAAATGATTGAACCATTGATTGGAGGAGCAAATAATGAATAATTACGGAATCCCTCAAGATGCCGTCATCACAATTGCAGGTACAGTTGGTGTGGGTAAATCTACTTTAACAACAGCATTAGCTGAACGTCTCAACTTTAGAACATCATTTGAAAATGTAGATCAAAATCCATACTTAGATAAATTTTACAACGATTTTGAACGCTGGAGTTTCCATTTACAAATTTACTTTTTAGCAGAACGCTTTAAAGAACAAAAGCGCATGTTTGAATATGGTGGCGGATTTATACAAGACCGTTCCATATATGAAGATGTAGATATTTTCGCAAAAATGCACGAAGAACAAGGTACGATGAGTCCGGAAGATTTCAATACCTACTCAGAATTATTTAATGCTATGGTTATGACACCATACTTTCCAAAACCAGACGTGCTCATTTACTTAGAATGTGATTACGACGAGGTCATCGAACGAATTGAACGTCGTGGTCGTCAAATGGAGATTGAGACGGATCATGCCTATTGGCAAAAGCTCTTTAAACGTTATGACGACTGGATTAATGAGTTCAATGCATGCCCTGTTGTGCGTGTAAATATCAATGAATACGATTTGCACGAGTCACCTGATACGTTAGATCCAATTATTGATAAGATACGCAATGCAATCGAAGCTTATCGCAAAGTTGACCAACGTTAAATATCATTTAGAAAAATATATCGAAGCATACGGCAAGTGATATGATGTCGTCATGCTTCGATTTTTTTATTATTCAATATGACTACGGTAAATAATTTTCTCGATTTCTTCTTCTGTTACATATTTACTAAAATAATCCGTATCCGTTTTAGTTAAACCAAATGTACTTGCTTTATCTTCATCTTCTGTGCCGATATAATAATCGCCCTCTGTATCTTGATAGAGATCAAATACTGAGCCCTCATAACGTGCTTCTTGAAATAACTCATATAATTCATCCAAGTCTGTTCTCGGCACTTGTTTAAAGTACAATGTATGATTTGAGTGATGCGTAGTTTGTGCTTCAAAACCATGCTCTACTGCATGATTATCTTCTGTTACTAGTACGACTTCTTGACTGATAATTTCTACAACTTTATATGTCTCGCCTTTGTAGTCAGCATACTTACCATCTATCATCCTACCACCCCTATTATTCAAATATGCTTTAAATAAAAAAGCCATAATATACGTTGAGTATATTATGACATAATTTAAGTACAGCGCCTATCGATTTATTAAGTTTATAATTTCATTAGCATTATCTACGATATAATCCGCTTGTGTTAATTCTTCTTTCAAACCAACACCTGTCAATACTGCAACTTTCAATCCTAGCTTCGCATTAATACCAGTTTGAATATCATTCGCATTATCTCCAACAATCGCAACATTTTCTGGCTTTACATCATATCTATAGAATAAAGGGTTTAGTACTTCAGGATTTGGTTTTTCAACTGCATCTGCTTCCGTTGAAATAATCAAATCGAAAAAGCGATCAAATTTTGTTACTTCTAAAAATTGATCAACACCAATCTTCGAATCACTTGTGACAATACCTAACTTATATCCACGTTGCTTTAGCGTCTCAAGTGTCTGTTCGATCCCTTCAACTAATTCATTTTCTGGCACACGTTGATCCACCAATGTTTGGCTGCGTTGTTGCGCCCATGTTGATACATCTTGGCCAGCGATTTCGCAGAATGCATCAATCATTTCATCCAAAGCGCCTGATGCCATAACAGTTCCAGGTTGTATCTCACCATCAATAACACCTAATGATTCGTAAGCTGTATCAACATCAGTAATATCAGCTTTATATGTTGTCAAAAAATCATCGACTAATTGTAAACCGATTTTCATCCAACTTTTATCAAAATATATCAAAGTACCATCTTTATCGAATAATATCCATTCCATCTCGTTAACAGCTCCTGTATTTTTAACTCTTAATACCAACGCTTACTATTTTAATATATTTTTCACTAATGAAACAAATGTTGAATTTGAAATAATAAAATAATTGCAGCTAATTCTATACTTTGTTATAAAAAAGACTTGCTCGAGTCATACACACCCGAGCAAGCCTTCATATTATAATTCATATTAATATCTTGGAACTACAACTCTCCAACCTTCTGGATCATCTAATTTACCACTTTGGATACCAATATAGTTTTCATATAATTTTTGCGTAATTTCACCAGTCTCATTATTATTAATCACAATTTCAGTATCTTCATACTTTAATTTACCTACTGGTGAGATTACAGCTGCTGTACCTGTACCAAATACTTCTGTTAAAGCACCACTATTATGGGCTTCAATAAGTTCGTCAATTGATACACGACGCTCTTCAACTTCATAGCCTAACTTTTTAGCCAATTCGATAATTGTCTTACGTGTAATACCAGGTAAGATACTACCATTTAATTCTGGCGTAACTAACTTACCATTCTCAACAAAGAAAATGTTCATACTTCCAACTTCTTCAACATATTTCTGTTCAACACCATCCAACCAAAGTACTTGGTCATAACCTTGATCTGCAGCATTTGTTTGTGCGAGTAAACTCGCTGCATAGTTACCAGCCACTTTGGCATGTCCGACGCCACCTCTTACGGCACGCACATATTCATCTTCAACATAAATCTTAGTTGGTTGTAATGAAGCGCCACCATAATATGAACCTGATGGAGATAATAAGATTAATAATTTATAAGAGTAAGAAGGACGTACGCCTAAGATACCCTCTGTTGCAAATACAAATGGACGAATATATAATGATTGTCCTTCACCTTCTGGTACCCAGTCTCTTTCTACGTCTACCAATTGCTTTAATCCTTCAAGTAATAATGCTTCATCAATTTCAGGCATATCTAAACGAGCTAATGAATGATTGATACGCTTAAAGTTCTCTGAAGGTCGGAATAAATCTACCTCTCCCTCATGCTTATAGGCTTTTAATCCTTCAAACACTGCTTGTCCATAATGAAGCACTTGTGCTGCTGGTGAAATTTCTATTGGCCCATAAGGCACAATCTGTAAATCATGCCATCCTTGATCAATATCATAGTCGAAACTTAACATATAATCAGTGAAGTATTTCCCAAAACCTAAATCACTAGGATCCGGTTTTTCTTTTAAGTTTTCACGTTGTACAAATTTAATTTTTTCTGACATGATTCTTTCCTCCCAATGCTCATTTAAAGTATTTATACTAAATTATACCAATAGCAGATACGCTGTTCAATAATTTTCAAAAAATTTAAAATATATCAATTATTAATAAATAAAAATCAATTCAATTGTATGTAGCAATTTTAATATATCAAAGCAAGATATAACAATTTTTATTAAAAGAAAAAGAACAGGCTGAAACATTAAAAATGTCTCAACCTGTGTCCAATTTACTAAGTAACTGAAATATCCATTACATCGTACTTGTATCTATTACGAAGCGATACTTAACATCTGATGCCAATACTCTTTCATATGCGTTATCAATATCATCCGCTGTAATTAACTCAATTTGTGGTTCTATTTGATGTTGTGCACAAAAATCAAGCATTTCTTGTGTTTCTCTAATACCACCAATTGCTGAACCAGCAAATGATCGGCGATGACCAATTAAGTTAGCAACACGTAATGAAATTGGTTCAGCAGGCGCACCAACATTAACAATAGTACCGTCCAATGCTAATAAACGTAGATATTCATCTAAATTTAAATTTGCACTAACTGTATTAATAATTAAATCAAATGAACTTGCAAGTTTCTCAAAGGTCGCTGTATCATTTGTCGCATAGTAGTGTGTAGCACCTAATTTCAAGCCATCCTCTTTTTTATTTAAGGTTTGAGATAAAACAGTCACTTCTGCCCCCATTGCATGTGCAATTTGAACAGCCATATGACCAAGACCACCCATACCAATTACTGCTACCTTTTTATCTGAATTTGCATTCCAATGATTTAGTGGTGAATACGTTGTAATACCTGCACATAATAATGGCGCTGCAACATCCAGACCAATATTATCTGGTATTCTCAAGACAAAGTCTTCATGGACTACGATATGAGTTGAATAACCACCTTGAGTAGGTTCTCCATATCTATCTGTTCCCGCGTATGTGCCAACATTACCTTTTAAGCAGTATTGTTCTTCACCATTTCGACAATGTTCACATTCGCCACAGGAATCTACCATACAACCTACACCCACACGGTCATCAACTTGATATTTACTTACTTCAGTACCTACTGCTTTAACAATACCTGCGATTTCATGACCAGGCACTAGCGGATAATGTACAGGTCCCCATTCTCCGTGTGCAGTATGAATGTCAGAATGACATATACCAGCATATTTTATTTCTATTAATACATCATGTGTATCAAGGTCTCTTCTTTCAATTTCAGTTGCGTAAAAATTAGAATCCGGACCACTTACCGCTCTTGCTTTAGCATTTATCATATTTTAATTCCTCCAGTGCTTAAACAATAGAATATCTCAATCATATTCTTCATTTACTATGATATGTCCTGGAGTGAACTCTAGGTCAATTAAAGTGACTTTGATTATGCTATGAATTTTGTATTTTATTACACTATACAGCACTTATTTAAAAGGATTCGAAAAATAACTCATATGAGATATGTTACATATAAAAGAAATTGATAATATTCAAATCGTACCTCTATTCATTACAACAAGAATAAAATACAAAAACGTCAATCTCTATAACTAGAATAGAAATTGACGTTCATTCGCTAATTTGAGACACAATGTCCCTCATACTTTCTACGTATTCATAACCTTATATACGCAGTGATATCATCTGACTTTAATACTATTTTAAAGTTGTACATTATTATTTAAAGTTAATAAACCTTATTGACTTACTTTTTCTTTTTTCTCAATCGCTTCTAACATAATCTCAGTCATTTTTTGTAAATCATGCTTAGGATTGAACCCCCACTCAGCACGTGCACAACTTACATCTATACTGTTTGGCCAACTATCAGCAATACTTTGACGCACAGGGTCCACATCATAATCTAATGTGAATTCAGGTTTATATTCTTGAATAGCTGCTTTAACCATTTCTGGTTCAATACTCATCGCGCTTAAATTATAAGCATTACGGTTGATTAATTTCACACCATCAGCTTCCATCAACTGAATAATTGCATCAATGGCATCGTCCATAAACATCATATCCATATATGTGTCTTTCGCAATATAACTAGTGTAGTGTCCTTCACGCACAGCTTTAAAATAAATATCAACCGCGTAGTCAGTCGTACCGCCACCAGGTTCTTTAATATGTGAAATTAGCCCTGGGAATCTAACACTACGTGTATCAACATTAAATTTATCAAAGTAATACTGACATAACAATTCACCTGCAACTTTATTCACACCATACATTGAAGTTGGACGTTGAATAGTAACTTGTGGTGTATTTACCTTTGGAGTCGATGGTCCAAACGCTCCAATAGAACTAGGTGTAAAGAATTGTAATTGATATTCACGAGCCGCTTCTAATGCATTCATTAAACCACCCATATTAAGTTCCCACGCAAATAATGGATTTTGCTCTGCAGTCGCAGAAAGTAATGCCGCCATATGCATGAACGTATCAGGTTGAAAAGACTCCACTAATTGATACATACGCGTTTTATCTGTAACATCTAAAATTTCGAATGGTCCATCCATAATTGGTGAGCCAGCTTCTGGTTCTCTGATATCAGTTGCCAATACATTATCGTTTCCATATAACGCTCTACATTTCACAACAAGTTCCGTCCCTATCTGACCTAAAGCCCCAGTAATCATAATTTTTTTCATAGTAATTATCTCCCTTGTATATTACAGAAATTGTAATGTATTCTCCATGTGTACAAAACAGTTATTATTAACCTCATTATAGTATATATGAATGATTTTGTATACTATGAGTGTACAAAAGTTATGGATTTTAGTGGAATATTACTCATTACTTAAATTACCACTTTTCTATTTTTTGAACCTAATTTTCACCATAAAGAAACCGTCAACAGCCATTCAAAGCAAATGGATTTTGACGGTTTCAAAATTCTTATATCTAGCTATAGCTTATCATTTCTTGACTTTAAGTTAAGTTAGAACGTTTTATTTTTCAAAATTATACTTTCTTGAAATCAGGATGGCCATGCACCTACAAACGCCAACAGTTTGTTAAACGACAAATCTGTTCATATTGCTTTTAAAAGTACTTTGTTAACTAAATAATTTAATTTCGACCTATCAATACTTTAAATATTCAATAAATGTTTGAATCGTTTTTTTATGATTATTCTCTTTATTAGACAACGCTACAAAATAGATAAAATAATCAAACGGTGAACCCATTGGTAACTGTTCAATTAATTCATGCTCAATGTATGGATCATCTTCTAACATTAAGCTAGAAACGATACTAATACCTAAGCCTTCTGACACTGTTTTAATTAAAACACTAGGATTATTGGTCCTAAAAACAATTTTTAAAGGACCGTTTTCCTCTTCAAATTCCTTTAAGTTATCGTGATAAAAATTACGATCATAAAGTACAAAAGGATATTGTTGTAAAACTGTCAAATCAATATTGTCTTTCAACGATAATTTTGATTTTTTAGGTACAATGAGTCTAAAATCAGTTGATAAATTAAGGGGGTATATTTTTAACCCTTTGTTAAATGTCTCATTCTCTCTCTTTCCAACTAGTCCTATATCGACCTCATTATTATTTACCATAGTAATAATATTAGCTCTGTCACTTTCTATGACTTCAATCTCTATATGTGGGTAATCATTTTTAAACGCCGAGAGCGCTTTTGGAATTATTTTATTAAAAAGTGTAGGTATTGTAGCAATTTTCAAAGAGCCGGTTAATTTACTATTCAATGCATCAATCTCACCCTCTAAATCATCCCGCGCATCTAGAATATCTATAATAAATGGAATTAATCGTTTTCCAACCTCCGTGGGAAATGTTCCCTTTCTAGAACGTTCAAATAATTTATAACCTAGCTCTATTTCCAAATTTGCAATAGATTGGCTCATTGCCGATTGACTAATATGCAATGCTTGAGCTGCATGAATAATAGATTCGACTTCATAAATTTTCTTTACGTATACCAACTGTTCAAAGTTCATTTCATCACCTCAATATAAGCGGAACTTATATAAATATCACAAATTCTAATTATACATTAGTTATTGTGATTCATATAATTATAGATGTAGGAAAAATTTAATACAAATAAAAGGAAGGTCTTTCTATGTATAACAAACTATGGTCAAAAGATTTCATCCTTATAACAATTGTAAACTTTTTAATGTATTTGATTCATTATACTCTCATTGTGACTGTGACAAAATTCGCAATTAATCAATACCATGCCTCTGAAAGCATGGGAGGTTTAGCTGCGGGTATTTTTATTATAGGTATGTTGTTCGGACGATTGTTTTCTGGAAGAATCATAGATAATTTGCCGCCGAAACGCATTCTATTTGGTGGTATTATTTTATCAATTATCGCAGTCGGTCTTTACTATACAATTCAAAGTTTATCACTATTAATGATAATTCGACTTGTACATGGTATTGCTTTTGGTATCGCCTCAACTGCTACAGGCACTATTTCTTCAAGAATTATTCCAGACGATAGAAAAGGTGAAGGTATTGGTTACTATGCATTAAGTGTAACGTTAGCATCTGCAATCGGTCCATTTTGTGGTATTGTCCTTAATCAGCAATTTGGTTTTGAATCTATCTTCAATGTAAGCCTTATTGCTATTTTACTTGCTTTAATTGCTACAATTTTTATAAAAAGTTTAAGTAAATCAGAAAATCAAAATTCTTATAACCAAGAAACAAAAGGCATTTCGGCCTATTTACAAATAGAAGCATTACCTATTTCAATTTTTGTCGTTTTTGTAGGCATTGCATATTCTAGTGTATTATCTTTCTTATCTGTCTATACAGAACAGTTGAATCTAGCAAACGTCTCCAGTTTCTTCTTTGTCGTTTATGCATTGAGTACCTTTGTTACTAGACCTTTTACTGGGAAAATATATGATCATTTTGGTGAAAATAAAGTGATGTACCCAGTGCTAATCAGTTTTATGATCGGTTTACTATTATTAGGTGGTACTACAACCGGTATAATGTTGCTCATATCCGCTGTCTTTATTGGCATTGGCTATGGCACCATCATTCCTAGCGCTCAAGCAATTGCAGTGCAACAATCACCTAAAGATAAAGTAGGTCTAGCTACTTCGACATTCTTTATGTTTGCAGATTTCGGTGCCGGAATTGGTCCATTTATTTTAGGCGTTATAATTCCTTATGTCGGATACAGTAATTTATATCTTATTATGGCTCTTGTTGTTCTAGCTTCTGTCGTACTTTATTATGGTTTACACGGTAGAAAGTCACATCCTCAGAAATCACAAACATCTCAATAGATAGAAATGATAAACAGCCAATCACCTTATCAACCATAAATAAACTTAAAGTTAGCACAACGTTTAGTATGATTGGCATTTAATTAGAATGAAAAATATTGTATCTGAATTATAAATTCCAGAACAAAGCACTCAGATGATTGAATTCAATTTATCTGAGTGCTTTGTTTATTCATAATTCATATTTTTGGCTCGCTTTCCCAAGGGAAAATGCTTCTATCTATAAACGTAATTTTTGTGCAATTTCTTGTTGGTTTGTTTCAAAATCAAAGTCTGACTGTGCTAAAATTTCACCTTGCTCGATTAAGTTTTTCAAACTGTGCATTTGATATTGCCAACCAGAAAAATCAAGCGTAATGTGTGGAAATTCATACGGCAAATATTCTTTTAGTGTCAACAATGTTTGACCTTGTTGCTCGCTTAACTGAAATTTCACGGTACCAATATCCCAAGTGAATTCAAAGGTATTCGGTTCATCAAATTGTAAAATTTCCATTCTTAAATCTTCATCATCTTCAATATGGAAATATAAGTTTCCGTGTTCACTTCTTTCCTCAACATATAATTGAGGAAACCATTGTTGAATACCCTCTGTCGTAGATAAATAATTAAAAATAATACTCGATTTTTCATTAATTAAAACATCTATTGTTTGATAAACACCTTTATCATTCTTAATATAATTGACTTCCATAGCAATACCCTCCTCAATATAAACAAACCAGAAATAGCAGTAAGATAGTATCTCAAGACACTTTAAACGCTATTTCTGGCTCATGTATTTATACTCTACCCGTTTTCTTTATTAGGTAGCTGAATATTCTGTTTTGAAGCTCTACTTTCATTTGATTTTTGCAAACGCCAATATAATATACCTAAAATGATAAACCAAATAGGTGATAATACGACACCCATACGTGTGTCTGGCATAATGAATAGTACAACAAGGACAAATACAAAGAATAGTTGCACTAGTCTTGCAGCATGCAAGCCACCTGGTAATTTATAAATACTTTCTTTATGTGCATTTGGATTCCTTTTAGTGTACATTGCATAAGCATGCATAATAAACATCCAAACAATTATTAATAGAATTGTCGATATTGCAGTCACATAGAAAAATACTTGTGTCGCATTAGGAATAAAATAGTTCATAATTACCGTAACCGACAATAAGATGCAAGTTACAATAATCGCTATATATGGTACACCGCGTTTATTAGTCTTCATCATCAACGGATGCGTTTGTTCCTTTTCAGATAAGCCAAAAAGAATTCTACTATTAGCAAATATACCACTATTACATGCCGAAGAAGCTGCAGTTAATAATACAAAGTTTATTAATCCAGCGGCAAACGGTACACCTATCAATGCAAATAAGCTCACAAATGGACTATCATCCGCTTTGATATTTTGCCATGGAATAATGGACATCATTACAACTAATGCTCCAACATAAAAGAGCAAAATTCTAATTGGTACACTATTAATCGCCTTTGGAATTGTCTTTTCAGGATTCTTGGTTTCACCTGCTGTAATACCTAATATTTCAATGCCAGTAAATGAAAATACAACCATCTGGAACGACATTAAAAATCCATTAGCACCATTAGGGAAGAAACCTTCTTTGGTTACCATATTGCCAAGTCCAGTATGTCCAAAAGGTGTCTTCACTGCAAATACAATCATTACAATACCAACTACAATTAGAGCAACTATCGTTAATACTTTAATAATCGCAAACCAGAATTCCAATTCTCCAAACATTTTTGTACTTGTTAAATTAAATGCCATCAAGAGTAAGATACAAGCTAGCGACGTAATCCAATTGGGTAAATCAGGCACCCAATATTCCACATACTTTGCTACAGCTGTTATTTCTGCCATACCAGATGTTATCCAAGTTAACCAATATGTCCAACCGGTCATAAATCCTGCCAATGGACTGATTTGGTCATGTGCAATATCAGCAAAAGTTTTATACTCTGTATTAGCTAATAATAACTCTCCCATCGCACGCATAAACATAAATAATACGAAACCTACAATAATATAAGTGAGTAGAATCGATGGACCCGTTAAACTAATAGACTGGCCAGCCCCTAAAAATAAGCCAGTCCCTATAGCTCCACCAATCGCAATAAGTTGAATATGTCTATTACTCAACTCTCTGCTTAATGAATTCGACATAACAATTTGCTCCCATTCATTTGGTTTAAAGCATAATCAACATAAAAAATTGATTCACATACCCCTTTGTTTTTATGTAAAAATCAATAAATTTAGATAAAAATGTAATTTTCAAGTATAGTGACGAGCAATATTTATGGTTGCACTCACGCATATTCCACTTTACTTAATTATGTTAAAAACAGCTCAACCACGCCTTTCTCAAGTCTTTAAATGATCATTATATTGCTATCTAAATTAAATCTTGATAATGCTTGGTTGTATAATATTCCTTTTATCAGAAAATTACAACTAATTATGCAAAAAAATTTAAATAATATTGCACTCTTTAATTAATTGCCATTTTAACGCAATAAATTAATTATATAAGAAAAAATACACTAGAATAATTAAATATGCATAATTTGTAATATAAATGTATTTTATATTTGGATACAATATTTGTTTTCCACTTGAAATAGCGTTATTTTGCAATTAAATCAGTTAATTTACACTATTCTTCAACTAACTTTTGTAATAGTAACCACTTTTATATACAATTGATTCATTGCTTTGTAATTAAACATATTAATTTATATTACTTAGCACAGAAAGTATGGTGAATATGGAAGCAGAAAAAAAGAAATTATTACGCAAGATGGTTAAACCTTTCGAGAAGACAAGTTATACGAAAAGTACGATTCAAATTATAAATACATTATTACCATTGTTGGCACTATTAATAGCAAGTGGATTACTATATCAACTTCATTGGTCATTAGCCATTTTATGTAGTGCTGTTGCAGCAATATTTTTAATTCGTACATTTATAATCTTTCATGATGCTTGTCATGGATCTTATCTCAAGAAACAAAAGCATAACGATTTATTAGGCAATGTCACTGGATTCTTAACATTTTTCCCTTATAGAAAATGGCGAAGAGAACATTTAATCCATCATGCAGGTAGTGGAAATCTTGAAAAGCGTGGAATTGGTGATATTTGGGTTATGACAGTAACTGAATATAAATGCGCATCAACAACAAAGCGCTGTCTCTATAAAATCTATCGTAATCCTTTTGTCATGTTTGTCTTGGGGCCTTTTTTCTTGGTACTTATATCTAATAGATTTAACGCAAAGGATGCAAAATTAGGCGAAAAAAGAAATACTTGGTTGAACAATATTGTCCTTATCATATTATATGGCAGTCTTATCTACTTATTAGGTGCAGGACAATTTTTCGCAATTTTCGCACCAATGGTCTTTATTGCTGGTATGATCGGCATTTGGTTATTTTATATACAACATACCTTTGAAGATTCATATTTTGAAGAACCATCTGAGTGGGATTATGTAAAGGCAGCAATTGAAGGTAGCTCGTATTATAAATTACCTAAATTAATCCATTGGATTACTGGAAATATTGGTTATCATCATGTACACCATCTCAATCCCAGAATCCCAAATTACGCCTTAGAAGCGACCCATAAAAATGTAAAACCGTTACATCATGCAACATCTATTACCTTGATAGAAAGTTTGTCATCGTTAAAATTCAAATTATATGATGAACAGAAAAAATGTTTCATCACATTTAAAGAATTTTCACTACGTTATAAGATGGCATAATCTAAGAAAATATAATAAATGTCTGTAGTACAGTAACATTTGAATAAGCCTCCCAAAAGATAAAAGTTATCTTTTGGGAGGCTATCTTTATACAAGTCCTTCAACTTAATCAAATTCTCTTTACAATTGAATATATGTCGATGCTCAGTCTCAATGACTCAACTTGTTACCTTTGCTATCTCACTTCAATCATTAAACTATATAAATTAAGACTAATGCACTTAGTAAAAAATTATCGTCGCTGATTTCTTCAAAGCAAGTCTTTCCAATCCTTTATTATTCATTAATTAACTTAGCTATTTGTTTAATATCTTCAGGTGTTGTTTGACAACAACCCCCAATAATTGTTACCCCTTTGCTAATCCAAGTTGGTATACTTTCTAATATTGCGCTTGTATCACCTTCATCTTGCCATATTTTCTCATTGGCATCATAGATTGCACCACCATTAGGATACAAAGCAAGCGTTTGTGGTAAATCCTGTAAACCTTTGTCCATTGCTTTATTTACAGCACTAACATGAGAACAATTGATACCAAAAACCGGTACTTCATTATGATGCAACGCAATATATTCACAAACTTTATCAAAAGGTGTGCCATCGGACAAATCACCTTCTGCATTGACCGTCACCGATATCCAAAATGTACATGTTGGATACTTCGGTATGATAAATTCCACCAATGCCTTGATTTCATTAAAATTAGGCACTGTTTCAAATACAAAATCTACGATTCCTTTTTCGACTAGACGATCAATACGTGTTTGATGAAATTGATAATAATCTATATTACTTAAATTATAATCACCTGTATATTCTGAACCATCACTTAAATACGAACCATACGGCCCCAGACTACCCACTATCACTTGTTGCGTTGTAGTTGCATGATAAACCGTTTCTGTCGCAGTATTATAAATATGGTCAATATCTTCAATTGTTAAGCCAATATCTAAAAAGGTCGCTGTACTTGCTTGATAGGTACTAGTTAATATAATTTCAGCTCCAGCATCTACAAATGCTTGATGTGCTTTATAAATCTCTTCGGGCTGTTGTCTCAACACTTCACTAGACCATAGCGTTGAATTTAAATTGCACCCTGCTTGCTCTAAAGTAGTAGCTAAACCACCATCTAACACAATTGCCTTTGAATCTGTGTGTTTGATTTTTTCTAATAGTCGCATTTAAATTGCCCCTTTTTTATTGTATTTAATAAAATAATAAATGAGTGCAATCAGCGCAAATGGCACTCCAAAATATAGTGCTGGCGCTTGATTAGGATCAAATATCATCCCAACACACGATACAAAACATAAACAAAATCCTGTTACTGGTACCCATTGTTGTATCTTTAACGATTTATCGCGACGCTTAGCATTAAAATATGCTAGACAAATACTCATCCACACAATTACAACTGCTAACCCTGCTATTGATACCAACACAACATATAATGAATCTGCAGCATAAACACTTGATAGCAATGCCAACAGACCACCCAACATACTAAATAATGTTGCACGAACAGGCATTTTAAATTTATTTAACTTACCAAACCATACTGGGAATAGCCCTTCATTTGATAAACTCCAAATCATTCTACTAGCTGCATACAATCCAGAATTTGCCGCTGAAAGCAATGCTGTTATAATTACAAGGTTCATTAAGTCGCCCGCATATGGAATACCCATTCTTTGAAATATAACTACAAAAGGACTCTCTAATGACTTACCTTGGTAACTTGGAATTAATATAGAGATAATAACCATCGTTCCAATAAAGAAAATAACTAGACGCCAAAGTGTTGCTTTGATTGCCTTAGGAATAACTTGTTCAGGATTTTTAGTTTCACCTGCAGCAATACCTATTAATTCTGTACCACTGAATGCGTAATTCACTGCCAACATTGTTAAGAATACTGAACCTAAACCATGTGGGAATGTTGGATCTGTATAACGATGATTAATCGTCTCAATACCTTGATAACCATTATAATGTAGTAAACCAACAATAACTAAAGCTCCCAACGCTATAAACACAAATATCGTCACAACTTTGATTAATGAAAAGTAAAACTCAACCTCTGCATAAAAACGTGTTGATACAATATTAAACACTAGAATTAACAGGATTGCTAACGTAGCGAATACATAAACTGGAATATGCGGGAACCATTTTTGCATTAATAATCCAACAGCAGTAAATTCAGAACCTAAAGCTACTGTCCATGTTAACCAATAGAACCAAGCTACAATATAACCAATTGCTGGATGAATATATTTATTTGCATAAATATGAAAACCTCCCGTTTCAGGATGTTTCATCGCAAGTTGCCCCAAACATAACATCACTAAATATACTAATAACGAACCAATTACATAAGACAATACAGTTCCTAATGGTCCCGCTTGCTGCAATGTATAACCAGAACTTAAAAACAACCCAGTACCAATGACGCCTCCAAAACTAAGTAACATTAAATGCCGTTGCTTCATCGCTCGTTTGAATCTCACTTGTTCCATACTTTCACCTGATCTCTATGTAATTTTGTGCACTATCCTTTTATGTATAATTAAACATTTTATTAATGTCTGAAAATTTAGTCAATGGCAAATCAATAAGATTACTCAGGAATAAAAGTAAAAATACTAAATTGATGTTAAATTTTTACTATTTAAGTTATAACGCCTATCAAACACTTATTTTATATATATTTAATAACCCACATCAATTTGTATAATTGCATCGATCAATTACACAAATATCACTAAATATCGTATTTTGGCGAGACTCCTGAGGGAACAGGACAAGCTGAAGACTACAGGCTGAAGCTGTCCCCTAGGAAAGCGAGACAACAATACTAAAATATTTAATAAAAAGTATGTTGATGAAGTATTCTGCAATTAATGATTTATTTCAACATAAACAACTCAAATTTAATACGAGTATTTTAATGTATGTTTCTGTAAAAAAACACGAAATGAATGCTTCGTATTTTGGCGAGACTCCTGAGGGAACAGGACAAGCTGAAGACTACAGGCTGAAGCTGTCCCCTAGGAAAGCGAGACAACAATACTAAAATATTTAATAAGAAGAAACCCTAAGATAAATGAATTATTCATCTTAGGGTTATTTTTTCAGGATTAATATACTAGACGCTTAAAATATAAAATAATAAATTATTGCTATTTATCTTTCATAACTATTATTTATAGGTGTCCATTAACACCTTAATTTAATTTTGTTTCATTGCTTATCGTTTTATAAGCCAACCTTAAGTCAGCATTATTTTGTTGACTTATTAAATTCAACACAACATTAAAGTCATTAATAATATAACTCAATTTTTTAAATATAGGTTTCATATCAACAGTAGTATGTTGTTTCAATCCAAGACAAAATATAAGTTGCACTTCCTTAGTCTCCCACTTTATCGGTTTATCCAGTTTAATTACATATATAAATGACTGTTTAGCTTGAGGTGTGACTGGATGTGGCACTGCAATTAAATTTCCATATGCTGTTGTTGCTACTGCCTCTCTTTCATACACCTGTTTCAAAAAATTGGGTTCGATGTAATCTAATTGCTTTAAATCACTTTCTATTGCGGTTAATAATGTTTCTTTAGAATTGATACCATTTTTCAAATCAAATATTTCTATCAGTTGCTCATTCTCATTTTTATCGTAATTGTTTATAAAATGATTTAATTGCAAAATATCCTCTTGAGTTAAAATTGTATTAACAGTGATAACTGGCACATCATATTCCCTTGATAGTGGTACTGTAGCAATGATTAAATCTGTATTTTTAAGTGTTTCTTTACTCAATTCATACATTTGTTGAGAATCTGTCATAGTTAATGCATTTCCAAAATTCTCAAGTAATTTATACTTTATTAATTCTGAACTTGCCATGCCAGAAGCACAGACGATAGTCGCTCTGATTTTTTCTGTTACTGATTGCGCTTTTTGTAATACTAATTGAAAATGTAATGCTAAAAACCCAATCTCGCTCTCTGAAATTTTTATCTTAAATGCTTCTTCAATAACCTTTCCTCCAACTAAAGCAATATCAAATGCATAGGGATAATTCTTCTTTATCTCAGTTAAAATAGGGTTTCTAATATTCATCTTATACTTATAACGATTGATTGAAGTAGATAAGTGTAATGCCAAATTTTTCTTTAATTCCAATTCATTATCCAAATTAATTTGAAAAACATCCTGAATTTTATTAAACATTTGATGAATTAAATCGTTAATTTCTTTACGATCTATGAGTTCATATTTTTTTGAAACTATTCCAGATGCCGCAATATGTGCTTTAATATATTGTTTTTCTTCAATTGGCAATATAACATCATAACGTTGTTCGAGCAGACCTACAATTGCTTGAAAGAAATGTTTCAATTCAGCATCGTAATATTCAAAATTCTGAAATATATTATCTTTATCGGCTATCATAAATTTATTTTCAACTCTGAACATGGCAATATAAATATGAATCACCAAATTTTCAAGTTTAACGTCTGGAATTGTATTTTGAAATTGATTGATTAACTTAATCAGTTGTTCTTTTAAATCATTGATTTTATCTGTATCAAATGTGTGATTGTGATAAGGTTTATCGAGCAACATATTTGCAATGGCATATCTTTTTTGAAATTCAGAACCTTCTATTTTCAAACCATAGTACGGACTAGATATCAGTTGTAATTCATATTTATCAAGTTCGTTCCTAATAACCTTTAAGTCCTTTTTCACTGTCGTGTCACTGACATACATACGTTCACTCAAACGTTCTATTTTGACGTAATTATCTAATATGAGTAATTTACTCAATATAAAATGCACTCTGCTTTCCTGATTATTAAAATTCAACAACTCATCTTTAAGATATTGATTATTAATGAATAAATTGAATTTGCTTTTATCCTTTATATCGATTTTGTAACCAGCGGATTTTTTTGATTCAATATAAAAACCATGCGTTGCTGCGATGCCGTTGATCATTTTTATATCATTTCTAATTGTCCTTGGTGAAACGCTTAAACTTTTAGCTATAAATGCTCCTGAAACATAACAATTTGTGTGGTTATATAATAGTCTGATAGTTTCTAATGCCCTTTTATTCATGCGCTCACTTCCATTATCTTTATCGTTTTAAAGGGACTATACTTGATAATCAAATTGGTTCGTTTCAGCTAAATCTTTAAACCAATAACCACTTTTCTTAATTGTTCTTTTTTGATTTTCTAAATCTACTGAAATAAACCCATATCTATTTTTATAAGCATTCATCCATGACCAATTATCCATAAATGTCCACATGTGATAACCATGACAATTAGCGCCTTCATCAAGTGCTCGATGTAACCAATATAAATGATCCTGTAAAAAACGCATACGATAATCATCTTCAATACGCCCATCTTTTAAAAAGCGCTGTTCATTTTCTACTCCCATACCATTTTCAGAAATAAATGATTTGATATTACTATAATTTTGTTTCAAGTTAATCATTATATCGTATATACCTTTAGGATAAATTTCCCAACCTCGATATGGGTTCATCTTTCGACCAGGCATTTCATAATTATCAAAATAATATTCCGGTTTAAAAGGTGCATTCGGGTTTGGTAAATTATCTTTTGCTTTGATTCTTCTTGGTTGATAATAATTTACGCCTAGTAAATCAATCGTATTTTGCTTTATCACCTGTAAGTCTTTCGCTTCATACTCAGGTAACAAATCATGCTGTTCTAATATTTCTATTAAGCCACTAGGGAATTCTCCTTTTGTAACAGGATCTAAAAAGCTTCTATTAAAAAATAAATCTGCAATTTCGGCAGCTCTAACATCAGCATGGTTATTACTTCTTGGATATGAAGGTGTCAAATTTAATATAATGCCTATTTCACCTTGATAACCTCGTGATTTAAACAGCTCAATTACTTTAGCATTTGCTAAAATGGTATGAAACGCAAATTGAATACCTCTTTTAGCGTCGTTCACGTCTGGATAGTGAAAATTATAAAAATAACCACCTTCTACTGGAACGATTGGTTCGTTAAACGTAAACCATTTCGTTACTCTATCTCCAAACAATTCAAAGCATGTTTGTGCATAATCTAGGTAATGTTTCACCACGACTTTGGATTCAAATCCACCTTGTTCTTGCTGTTTCAATGGCATATCAAAGTGATATAAATTAACAAATGGTTCAATATCATTACTAATTAATTCGTCAATTACTTTATTATAAAAATCTACTGCCGCTTCGTTTACATCACCTGTCTCTTGATTAATCAATCTAGTCCATGAAATTGATAACCTAAATGAATTATGGCCAGTCGCTTTCATCAATTGAATATCATCTTTATAGGTATAATAAAAATTAGATGCTACATCCGGACCGACCTGATCAAAAAAGCGATTTGGTTCTTGTTGATACCAATAATCCCAATTTGTTTGATCATCTATACTTTGTGTCCCTTCAGTTTGTGTTGCACTAGCTGCACTTCCCCACCAAAAATGTTTTGGAAATGAAATATTCATCCTATCACCTATCCCTTTTCATTAATATATTGGTACAAATCGATAAATTCATTGGCCATGTCTTTAATCGTTATTGCATTCATTAAGTGATCTTGTGAATGAATCAAGATTAAATTAAGTTCATAGTTCTTTCCTTGTGCTTCTGCTTGTAATAGTTTGGTTTGGAAGTTATGGGCCTTATTTATTTCTGATGCTGCTTCTGCTAATTTTTCTTGTGCAGCATTGAAGTCATTGTCCTTTGCAAATTGTATTGCTTCCATAGCGCTTGATCTACCATTTCCCGCAAGCAAGATGATTTGAAAAGCCATTTCTGTATTATTCTCCATAAAGCATTACTCCTCATTCTGTTTATTTTTCTGCTCTTGTTTAAAGTAACCATTATCTAGTACCTTAAAGAATGGTAACCAAATGATAAAAGTAACTAATAAATTGACTAATTGTAATACAGCACCTTGCCATGCATTTCCTGTTGCTAAATAACCGCTTATAAATATTGGTGTCGTCCACGGAACTATAACTCCAGAAGGTTTAGGTACTAGCCCTAATTGCATTGAAAAATAGGTGATTAAAGTTACAACAATGGGTGCAATAACCCATGGTATAACTATGATTGGATTCATTATGATAGGTAGTCCAAACAATATCGGTTCGTTTACATTAAATATAGAAGAAGGTGCACCAAGCTTACCTATTTCTTTATTTTGTTGACTACGTGCAATAATATAAATTAATAAAATTACTGCCATTGTGCCACCAGTACCACCCATACCTACTAAAAATGTATCAATAAATTGCTTTGTTATAATATTTGGCAGTTCTTGATGTGCTTTAAATGCTTCTAAATTCTCATTATTTAAGGAGTACCAAATCGGATCGAAAACAGTATTGACAATGATTTGACCATGTAACCCGAAAAACCAAAATACTTGTATCAATAACACTGCAACAATTGTTGCAGGTAATCCACTACCTAATGCTGTCAATGGCTGCTGTAATACTGTATATATAAGATTTTGTAAAGTTTCAAATGGTGTAAATGAAACTATAATTCTAATCAATAACACTATTGTTAAAGTAGCAGAAATAGGTATCAATGCACTAAATGACTTTGATACTTGCTCCGGTACACCATTTGGCATTTTAATCGTAATTTCTTTTTTACATAAGTAGCTATATATTTCACAACTCAACATCGATACGATTAATCCTAAGAACATTCCCTTTGCACCTAGAATTTCAACAGGTATCACACCCTGTGTTTTCCCTACAATTTGTGGCGTCAAAATCAGCACACTACTTAAAGCAGTGACTGCTCCATATATTCCTTCAAACCCATTTTTTTCGGTTAATTTATATCCAATACCGATAATGACAAATAGTCCCATTATTGATAATGTTGATTCTGATGCTGGACCTACGAGTTGTTGCCATGTAGCAAATTGCTGTTTGGATAAAATTTTATCTAAAAATGGAAAATTTGAAATTACAATGAAAATTGATCCAAATATGATTAATGGTAAAGCCACCATAAAACCATCACGTAAACTTGAAAGGTACTTATTATTATTTAATTTATCGGCTATTGGTAATAAAATATCTTCCAATTTTTCCATAAATTTACTTTCCATACTTTCATCCCCTTATTACTCAATTAAATTCAGTGCTTGTTTTAGCACTCCAGCACCATCAATGCGTCCATAAGCAACCGTATCTATAACATCAATAGGAATACTAATATTTTGTTCTTTGACATGTTTTTCAAATTTTCTCTTCATAAATCGCATTTGTGGACCAATTAATAAGACGTCATAACTATTTAACATTGAGAAAGCATTGTCACTAGACACCGCATCAATTTGAACTGATAAACTTTGCTCTTCTGCTACCTCTTTCATTTTTGAAACTAACAAGCTTGTAGACATACCTGCCGAACAGGATAGTAATATTTTTTTCATCATTCATCATCCCTTTCTTTATGTTGAACCCATCATACAATGTATACGCTTACATATTAATGATTACTTTTTCCACTATTAACGGCAATTTTGTTTACCGCTTAAAATGCCTATATCATTCAACAGCTAAACTATACTTTTATTTAACGCTATAACGATGTAAATTAAATCTAGGTACTGACTTATATCCAAGAACATCATCACTTAATAAACGGACACATCAAAAAACCTTTCAATGAAATAATTTCATCGAAAGGTTTTGAGTTTATTTTTGGTTACATCTATTGTTAATTGCTATTTTGTAGCATAGGCTTTAGCCATTATGCGTGCCATTTTGATAATTAATTTTTACACCTTTTTGTGTATTAGACACCCATACATTTATATTTACTGTTTGGCCTTCGTCATTAACAGAATAAGCTCTTACGTGTGAACCCCTAGGAAGTAACTCACTGCCTTGATAAACTGGTGTCACTTTATAATACACTTTAGTTTGTGGATGTTCGTGAATCGCATTACGAATTTGTGTTTCAGCATAACCCATTCCTCCACCATTACGGTCTCGATTAGTACCAACATTTTGTGCGCGTGTACCTAAGGTAAGATTATGTGTTTCCATATCTCCTCCAAGTGACCAAGCTAATGAATGTGATTTATTATAAATATAGCCTCGATAGCCATTTAACTGCAAAATTTCGTTATTAGATTCTTCTCCCTTCCACGCTTGCTTTTCAGGATTGTATACACCGTCTTTATATTCACCAGCTATATGCACACCATAATCAAACGCTGGTCGCTTTCTAACCTTTGAAGAATGACTTTCCACAGACTGCTGCGTTACTAATGCAGTAACAGTTCCAGCCCTACCATATTGATCTAATTTCGGATAAATTACCCAGAACTTTTCACGACTATATTTATCAAGTAACTTATTATCTGCTGTTGTTAAATTTGTTTTATTATCATTAATATAGGCATAATTTTCACTATTAGTATTAGCGTTAATCAGATCAATATCTGCCTTTGTAACCTCAGGCTTGGATGTATCGTCTGAGTCTTGTTGTAAATGCTTAGTTAAGGTTTCTAATCCTTGCTCTACCTTATCAAAATCTGATTGTGTAAAGTTCCCATCACTATCACATGCGGTTAATAATGTTGTCGTTAATATAATAAGGGCAATTACTTTAAGTATTTTCATGATAGTTGAACTCCTGCTTCAATTTAATTTATAACACGATTTAAATTAACTCTATTCGCTTACTTACCTCAATGATAAAGGCTATAACTGATTTTAAAAGAGGCATAATTACATCAATTATGTGTAACAAACAATTTTAAGGTACATTTATCGTTTTTTCACAACAAGACATTCATATGAAATTCATTTTTTAATAATTTCATTATATATTAAGCCATCATATCTTGATTCCTTTCAATAACCTCAATGCATTCAAGACAACTAATACTGCAGCCCCTGTATCACTTAAAATGGCTAACCACAGCGTGAGCCATCCAGGAAAGACAAGCATAAAAGCAATTAATTTTATAATAATAGAAAAATAAATGTTTTGTTTGATAATTGCAGTCGTTCGTTTACTTAATTGTATCGCGTAATGAACATACTCCAATTTATCTGTCATTAACACTACATCTGCAGTTTCCATTGCTGTATCTGTACCGATACCACCCATAGCAATACCAATATTACTCGTTGCTAATGCAGGCGCGTCATTTATGCCATCTCCTATCATACCGACAACTTTACCTTGCTGTTGAATCATTTCTATTTGGCGCAATTTATCTTCTGGTAATAACTCAGCATAGTATGATTTTATGCCAGAACTTCGCGCAATATTTTTCGCGGAACCTTTATTATCCCCTGTTAACATTATCGTTTCTTCAATACCACAACGTTTTAACTTCAGCATAGTTTCCTGTGTTCCTTCACGTACTTTATCACTCAAAGTAATATAGCCAAGTAATTGTGATTGATTAGCAATAACGACTACGGTTTCGCCTTGAGTCATATGATTTAAAATAGCATGCTGATATTGAGTAACTTTGTCATTTATGCTAGCTACAAATGACATATTACCTGCGAAATATCTTTCACCCTTTATAACAGCACTAATACCTTTGCCAGGTATATTCTCAAATGTTTCAGGTTGCATTGAAGTTAAATTATTCTGCGGATCAGTATAATTTAATATTGCTTGTCCAATCGGATGAGATGATTGCGATTCAAGGACTTGTGCTATTGCAATCAACTGCTGTTTGTCACTATCAATTTCTACAACTGATCGAACCGTTGGCTCCCCTGTAGTCAATGTACCTGTCTTGTCGAACGCCAGAACATTAAGTGAGCTAAGCTGTTCTAGATAACTGCCCCCTTTAATTAGAATCCCGTTTTTAGCAGCATTACCTATAGCAGTCACAATTGCGACAGGTGTTGAAATCACTAACGCACATGGGCATGCGATAACCAGTAATTCCAATCCTTTATAAATCCAGCTCCCCCATGTACCAAAGGCAAATAGTGGAGGCACTATCATAACAAGTAGAGCCAATACAAACACTACAGGTGTATATATTTCTGCAAACCTATCAATAAAACTCTGTGTTGGTGCCTGTTGTTCTTGTGCAGTTTCAACTAAATCAATAATGTGTGCCAGCATGGTTTGTTGTTCTGTTTTAGTCACTTCAATTACTAATGTATTATCCTCATTAATAGTACCAGCATAGACCTCATCACCCATACTTTTATTTACAGGAATAGACTCACCTGTTATCGGAGCTTGGTTTATCGCTGATGTACCTTCTATTATCACACCATCTAATGGCACACGATCACCCGGTCTAATTTGAATTATGTTTCCAACAGCAATACTGGCAACGCTTTGTTCTGACCAACCATCTTCTTGTTTAACTCGTGCTACTTGTGGTGTTAGATTCATAAGTGATTGGATAGTCGCCCGGGTCTTTTCTATGGAAGCTTGTTGTAAACTTGTGCCTATTACAAATAATAAGATAACCATTGTCGCTTCAAAGTATTCTCCAAGTAACACAGCACCTATAATAGCAACTGACATCAATACATTCATATCTAATCGTTTAGCCTTCAAGGCAAAAATGCCACTTTTTACCGTTTTAAATGCGCAAATGATAATTGCAGTTAGTAGCAATGTATTAACTAAAATATTTGACATACTAAAGTAAGTGAATAACCAAGCACACAACAGTAATATTAACGATATCAATGGCAATTTAAATAAAGTCAGTATCGACTGTTGTTGGGTTTGTTCATTTGATAGCGTCGCACTATATCCCAACTTAGCTACTTCTTTAATAACCTGTTTGGGCTGTCCATTATATTGTAAAGCTAACTTTCCAGTTGCAAAATTAACGCTCGCTCGATCTACATAATCTAATTGAGTCATATGCTGTTCTATCGTTTTGGCACAATCACTACAATCCATACCCTGAATCTTAAATACTGTTTCAGTACCAGCATTACTAAGCACACTCACACCATAGCCTAACTGTTCAATCGTTTGTATGACTTGCTGTATATCTTCCTTGCAATTAACATTCAAATGTAATTTTCCAGTTGCAAAACTAATACGCGCATCTTGAACAACATTTAACTTTAGTACTGATTGTTCAATGGTCTTAGCGCAATTATTACAATCCATACCTGTTATTTTAAGAATATAATAAGTTTCTGCTGATTGTTTAACTGTTTGAGAGTCAGTTTCACTGTTATTACTATGATCATTCACTTCATGTGAATTTATTGTGCAACAATGATTATCGTGCGCTTCTACTGCCTTATCATGATGCCCTTGTAAATTGTTGCCTCTATACTGTTGACGACTCACTCATATCAACTTCTTTCTTTACTAATACTAATTATTTAATATGATGCTGACATTTTTTTGTATCATCTTGCGTTTCTATAATCACTGTATCAATAAGTGTTAACAATGTTTTCACACTATTCGTTGTGAGCTTATAATACACATACTTACCTGCTTGTCTAGAAGTAACTAAACCACAGCCTTTGAGGCAAGCTAAATGTTGCGACACGCTAGATTGACTAATTCGAGTTGCTGACACAATTTGATTTACAGTACATTCACAATCTTTGATCAATTCTAATATTTGTAGACGTATAGGATTGGATAAACCATGAACAAAATCTGCCCTCTCCTCAATTGTTATAAAATCCAAATCTCCACCTCATATTATTTCTATTTAATATGTTTCATATTATCATTTTCTAATATGAATTACAAATACTGTCATGACGCGATCTTCATAAATTTTCCAAAAATATTTTCTGAATTTTTCGATAAATATATAAAATTTTATTGATTTTAATTCTCAATAAGGCTAATATTTGTATTTCAAGTATGTATAAATATAGAAGATATTTAATAAAGGGGTTATATTATGACGGAAGAAAGTAATTTAGTGTTATCAACGCAACAAGTAACTAAAGCTGCTTTACATAAATTAGGTTTTGATGAGGGGATGTACGAATTAATCAAGGAACCATTACGATTTCTCGAAGTACGTATCCCTATTCGTATGGATGACGGAACAATGAAGACATTTACCGGATACCGTGCGCAACATAACGATGCAGTTGGTCCAACTAAGGGTGGTATTCGTTTCCATCCGGATGTTAATAAAGATGAAGTAAAGGCACTATCAATGTGGATGACATTGAAATGTGGTATTACCAATTTACCATATGGCGGTGGTAAAGGCGGTATCATTTGTGACCCAAGACAATTGAGTCAACAAGAATTAGAACGCTTATCTCGTGGATATGTAAGAGCAGTGTCACAGTTCGTTGGCCCTTCTAGTGATATTCCTGCACCAGATGTATATACAAACCCACAGATTATGTCGTGGATGATGGATGAATACAGTAAGATCAACCGTTCTAATGCTTTTGCGTTTATAACTGGTAAACCATTGGCACTCGGAGGCTCATTAGGCAGAAATCGTGCTACTGCATTAGGTGCTGTAATAACTATTGAAGAAGCTACAAAACGTAAAAATATTAATATCTCAGAATCACGTGTTGCAATTCAAGGTTTCGGGAATGCTGGTAGCTTTATTGCTAAAATTTTACATGAAATGGGAGCAAAAATTGTTGCAATTTCAGAAAGCTATGGTGCCCTGTATAATCCAGATGGGTTAGACATTGAACATTTAGTGGAATTAAAGGAACAACACGGTCGCGTAACACATTTATTTGACGATGTGATTCCAAATTCAGATTTACTTGAGTTAGATTGTGACATTCTAGTACCTGCCGCACTATCTAATCAAATTACAGCTGACAATGCACCAAATATTAAGGCAACCATTATTGCAGAAGCTGCTAATGGTCCAACAACACAAGAAGCAACTGCAATATTAAACCAACGTGGTGTACTATTAATTCCCGACGTTCTTGCTAGTGCAGGTGGCGTAACTGTATCTTATTTTGAATGGGTACAAAATAAGCAAGGTTATTATTGGTCTGAAGATGAAGTAGAATCAAAGCTACGTGACAAAATGGTCGAAGCATTCAACACAATTTATGATTTAGCTGAAGATAGAAAAATGGATATGCGTTTGGCAGCTTATGTATTAGGTATCAAACGCACTGCTGAAGCATCTCGTTTCCGTGGTTGGGCATAATACAACCTTTTGATACTACTTCACGTTCCATAACACTTCGCTATTACATCACTGCGGTACAATGCTTAAATCTTCGCAAAATTACGTTCCCTATTCGCCTTTAAACTAAGCTGAGTTTCTAACTTTCCCAGGTAATATAAATTATATAAGTAATCGAGTATTTACATTCATTTGAAATACAAAACAATAATTTATATAATTATTTACAACAAAGGGGAGGAATTACATTATGAAAAATAATATATATGGCAATATACCTTGTTTTTTAAATAGTAAGAACCTAACTAAGTCACAAACATTAGATACGGATGTCATCATTTATGGTGCACCATTTGAAGGTGAAAGTACTTGGGGAGATTATACAGGTGTCGAATTAGGACCTAAACAAATTAGATCTAGTTCAGCACGTTATAGTCAGTATTTACCGGAATTGAATCACATCAATATTAGTAATCATTTATCACTGGGTGATGTAGGCGATGTCCCATTTGTAGCCCATGACAATAAGCAAAGTTATGAAAATATTGAAGACTTTGTAAAGCCTTTATGGGAAAGTGGCAAATTTCTTGTCGGCTTTGGCGGTGAGCATGGTGTTACATATCCAATTTTAAAATCCTTAACAGAAACTACAGGAAAAAAAGTTGGTATTATACATTTAGATGCACATTACGATAATATGCCAGATTATGAGGGTGAAATTTACGCGCGTAACACACCATTTATGCACTTATATCATACTGATGGTATCAGAAATGAAAGTATTATTCATACCGGTATTCATGGCCCTAGAAATAAACCTGAAACCGGAAAATACGCAAATGAAGCTGGCGCAGTTACAATTACTATAAACGATATTCGTGCTGCAACTAACTTAAAACAATTCGCAAGAGACATATATAAGCAAGCAAGCAAAGATGTCGATGTCGTGTACTTAACTATTTGTAGTGATGTTTTAGACTTTGCCTTTAATCCTGGTGGACCAGTTGATGGTAATGGCATGACCTCATATGAATTACTAACGATGATATACGAATTCGGCACACTCGGATTATGTGGTATGGATTATGTTGAGGTTTATCCAATGAATGATCCGAACCAAAATTCAGCTCATTTTGTATCTACTGCCGTACTGTATGTACTTGCTGGACACGTTGCCTATTTAAATAAAACTAAATAACTGAGGAGTGGTGTAGATGTTTAAGGATGCAAAGAAACTATTTAAGTCTATTGGTCCTGGAATGATAATCACAGCCTCATTTATCGGTCCTGGTACTGTCACAACAATGACCCAAGGTGGCGCAGGATTTGGTTATAGTTTATTATGGGCGGTTGTCTTTTCAATTGTAGCAACAATTGTTTTACAAGAAATGATTATTCGTTTAAGCCTTGTTACACGAGAAGGTTTAGGCGAAGCGATTCAAGATTTATTCGCCAATAAGATAGGTAAATTAATCATCGTTTGGTTTACATTAATTGCCGTAACACTGGGGTGTGCCGCATATATAAGTGGTGATTTAATTGGTACTTCACTGGGTGCTGCTTATTTATTACATTTGCCTGAAAATGCAGTAGCACCTGTCATTGGTGTAATTATTTTATTAATTGGTCTGTTTGGTAACTATCGTTTTTTAGAGAAAATCATGATATTCCTAATGGTAATCATGGGCATTATATTTATTACAACAATGATTGTCATCAAACCGGATATTATTGGAATCTTAAAGGGTATCTTTGTGCCGACTATTCCTAACGGCTCAATTATAACTATTATCGCATTAATTGGTACCACAGTCGTTCCTTATAATTTCTTTATCCATTCTACTGCAGTACATGAACGCTTTGGTAATATCAAAGAATTAAAATTTGCACGTTGGGATACAATTATATCAATTTCTATAGGTGGTATTATTTCAGCTGCTATTCTTATCGCAGCAGCCACTTTAATCAAAGGTAAAGAAGTTACTAGTATCATCCAACTCGCAGGTCCATTAGAACCCGTATTAGGCAATGCCGCACCATTTGCTATAAGTATTGGTTTATTTGCAGCTGGATTATCTTCAGCAATTGCCTCACCAACTGGTGCAGCTGCTACCATCAGTAGTTTACTCGGTTGGCAAGGTGGCATGGAAAGTAAAAAATACAAATTTGTATTCACATGTATCATTATTATTGGTATTATTACATCCGCATTAGGATTCGAACCATTGCAAGTATTACTTGTTGCACAAGCACTAAACGGTATCATCTTACCAACAGTGGCGATTCTGATATTTATTGTAATTAATAAAAGGAATTTAATGGGCAACTATGTCAATACTGTGTGGCTTAATATCATCGGTGGTATCGTCGTAATCGTCGTGACATTCTTAGGTGTATACAGTCTTATTGATGCAATTAATAGCTTTATACAACGTTAATATAAAGTTATAGTTCAAAATGTAATTTAACTTATTCTGCTATTTCGTTGCATATCTAATATTTATCAGCACCTAATTTTAACGAGCAACGCCATTAAATGAATTGGAAAATTCATTTAATGGCGTTTTTTGGCTCTATAATATTTATGTCAATCTTTCTAAATTACAACTATTACGATGAATGAATAGTAAATCATATTAATACAAATACTCGGTCTCATGTCTAAACTTTATAATACTTAACAATATTTTAAATCGATCCCGCTTCCTTTAAATTCATACTTTTTGTTTCTGGTGCCATAAAAGCCGATATTACGAAGCCAATCATTAATAAGAATGCAGCAATATACATCGTTATACTAACACCAAAATTATCTAAGATAACTGGGAAGAAGAAAGTGCTAATCGCTGAAGCAATACGACTAATCGTTGTCGTAAATCCACCACCAGTCCCTCTTACATGGGTCGGAAATAATTCATATGGATAAATCCATTGATGACTTCCCATACCTGTATTAAAAATGCCATATATAATAAATATTAAGATAATAAATATAAATGGTGTCGAGCCTGCAGACAATACGCCCAAACTAAACAATGCAATAGCTGTAATTAGGAAAGGCCAAATTAATGTTGGACGACGACCATATTTTTCAACTAAATAAAGCGCAGGAAAAATACCTATTAAATAAAATAAATTGATAATTGCTGATCCTAAATACTTTTGAGAACCATCTTGAAAACCAAACTGACCTAGTATTTCAGGGATGTATGTACCTATAGCAAATGTAGTCATTACTTGTAAGGACCAAAATGTAGATACAAAAAATGTTCTTTTACCATAACCATTTTTAAAAATATCAACTAAACTGGTCTTTTTAGCTTCCTGCTCCTCATGAGATACTACCACACCTTGACCAAAGACCTTTTCAACTATTGTATTAGCTTCTTTATGTCTACCTTGTTTAATCAACCAATGTGGCGATTCAGGCATGTTTAGACGCGCTAATAATAACAGAACAATTGGTAATGCACCACTAATCAACATCCATCTCCAACTGCCTTGACCTAATGGCAATAAAAAATAACCAATTAAATAGGAAATCGCATAGCCAATAAACCAAAATGCATTAATTCCCCCTAGTAACGCACCTCTATGCTTACTAGGAGCAAATTCACTCATTAACGAACCTGCAATCGGATAATCTGTCCCTAATGCAATGCCTATTAAAAACCTTAATACAACTAATTGTGTTGGGTCTGTCACAAAAAATTGCAATGTAGTAAATATGCCTAATAACAGCATATCGATGATAAACATTTTCTTTCTGCCTAATATATCGGTGAAGTAACCTCCGACTAAACCACCAATGACCATGCCACCTAAAGTTCCCATACCTAATAGACCAATCATGGTTACGGACATGTCGAAATCACTTTGCATCACTGACAAAGCAATAGCAATAATTCCTAAACTGTAGCCATCTACAAATGAACTTCCGCTTGCATAAGCGAAAATTTTCATGTGAAATTTACAAAGGGGCATATCTTCCATTTCTCTCTTTTTCATGGCAAAAGCCTCCGCTCTTTATTGTAAACGCTTACAAAATATTTTGCATTTCTTCCATTTTATTAAAACCTAATAGGCTGTTAATATTTTGTGCTGCTGTAAAACCTGTTTGAATTGCAGTTTCTGTATAAAATGTACCTAAATAATCGCCAGCAAGGAATAAACGACCATCTGGCTCAGTTAATGTAGCTTGAATTTGACCACGTCCTGGATAAACATATGCAGAGCCATAAGGAAATTTATTAACTTTTGCTTCGACTACTAAATTTCTAAATCCTGGAAACATCTCTTCTAAATCAGTTAAATAAATTTCTAAGATTTCTGCTTCACTTTTATCTATCAATGCTTTTCCTCTATTTGCAGGAGAAAAAGTCATAAAACTACTCCCTTGCTCTCTTTTATTATGCATGGCATGTACTACATTTGAATTGTGTATTAATATATCAAATGATTTTTTAGGTGTTGCAAATGCATATACGTCATCCCAAACTTGTTCACTCGTTTCATTTGTTAAAAATGATGCACTTACGTGCGGACCATATTTAACTTGCTTTAATGCATGTTCTAATTTTGGACTTAAATTTTTAGTGATTTTTTGTGTTATTGGGGCTGGTGTAGCTAAAATGACATATTTGGCCGTTTCAGTATATTCCGTATCTCCTATCTTATATCTGACAGTAACAAAGTCATTATTTTTGATAACTTCAGAAACCTGTGCATTTAATTTAATCTGCTCTTTTAAACGACAAGCAATAGTATTGGTCAATGTTGATGGACCTCCCATAATATTTTGAGATAGCCCTCCTTCTTTATTCCAAATCATATGGAAATAGCCAATACCAGCTCCTGCTGAAATCTGTTCTGGTTCACCAGTTGAACGACTAACTGTCGGTCTAAATATAGCGTCTGCATCAACTGGTAATGCTCCAGTAAAGTCGGTAAACGTCTTATTATTCATAAAGTCTAATATTCGCTGTTGTCTAACACTGTAATCTTCATGCTCGAGTTGCTTTGCAACTTTGCCATATTTAATCACTGCAGCTCTTACCTTAGCTCCTGCTTTAAGTAACGACAATCTAGACTTCCACGACATTGGTACTCTAAATGGATATAATTCAACCCTACCGTTTAATAATAGTTTTCCATTTAAATGCATTGCCGATAACTTTCCAGGAACCGGTAATGCTTTTACACCTACAGACTTCAGTAATTCATCAGTAGCAGAACCTTTACCTGCATACACATGACCTCCCCAGTTCATCCAATAGTTACCTCTTCTTTCAGACATTACACGTCCACCGACTCTATTTTCAGACTCTAGTAATAAGATGTCATGATTCTTTAATCTCCATGCAGCTGATAAACCAGCCAATCCACCGCCTATAATAATTACATCTTTCATAGTAAGCACCTTCTCACATTTTAATTTAACTTAATTTAGGTATGCTTTAATCTTAGCTTCAAATTCAGATGAGGCCGGCTTCAATGGTGATCTACATGTTGTGTTTGCAATGCCTAAAGCCTTAAGACCAGCTTTCACAGTACCAGGAACAGTTTCTTCTTCTAACAATTGATATAGTGGTAACAATGTTTGATTCAATGCTGCTGCTTCTTGAATTTTATCTTCTTGAATTAACTCATAGAGCTTTGCAATTTTGTCTGGTACCAAATTATGCACTAGACCAATTGCACCTGCGCCCCCTAACGCTAAAGTTGGTAAGAATAAATCCTCAAACCCTGTTAACAATGCAAAATCTGGGTCGTCCTTTACAAGTGCGAATAATTTAGATGTATGAATGCCGTCTGCAGTATTTTTAATACCAATGATTCCTTCTATTTTACTAATCTCATGAATTAACTCAGGTGCCAATTCAACTCCTGTCGCATCTGGGTAATGATAAATTACAATTCCAACATTCGTATTATTAGCAACTTGTTGGTAATGTTCAATGATACCTTCATCACTTGTCACCATATAATAAGGATTGATAACTAAAGCGCTATCTACGCCTACACTTTCAGCATATTGCGTTAACTCAATCGTATCCTTAGTTCTATGACATCCAGTACCAGCCATCACTTGAACACGCTTATTTACAGTTTCTGTAACGAATTTAATAATTTCCTTACGCTCTTCAAACGTCATTAACGAATATTCGCCAGTGCTACCTCCAACTAATACACCATGAATACCACCACTTATCACATGTTCAATCAATTTGCTATATGATTCATAGTCTATTTCACCACTCTCTAACATTGGTGTTGGTAATGCTGATATCATTCCGTATGGTTTATACATATAATTACCTCCATTAATTAATATTTATCATTACGCTCTTAACTTCTGTGTAGCTTTGAATACCGTATTCGCCACCCATTTCACGACCAATACCAGACTGCTTGTAACCACCAAAAGGCATTGTTTCCAATTCAAGTCCAACTGTATTAATCCAAACCGTACCTGCCTTTAACTTTTTAGAAATATAATGACCATGCTTAATATTTTGAGTCCAAACACTTGATGCCAAACCATAATCACTATCGTTAGCTCTCGTAATGACTTCATCAATATCATCAAATACAAATACTGACATTACCGGACCAAAGATTTCTTCACGTGCAATCGTCATATCATCTTGGACATCAGCAAATATTGTAGGCTCTACATAATAGCCCTTATCAAACTTGCGATTGCCTCCCACAATCAAACGTGCGCCTTCATCTTTACCTTTACTGATATATTCTAATACCTTCTCTTGCTGACGTTTCGAAATTAATGGCCCCATATCCGTTGTTTCATCTAAACTTGGTCCAATTGTCACTTCTTCAGCACGTTGCTTTAATCCAGCAATTACATCGTCATAAATGGCTCTTTGTACATAGACTCTTGTACAAGCACTACAGTTTTGACCATGGTTATACATGGTTCCATTAAATGCACCCTCAATTGCTTCATTTAAATCAGCATCTTTTAAAATAATCGCTGGAGATTTACCACCTAATTCAAGTGTGACATTCTTAATCTGATCAGCTGCACCTTTCATTACTGATTTTCCTACACCAGTAGAACCAGTGAACGCAACCTTATCTATCTTGTCGTGAGCTACAATTGATTCTCCAACTGTGCGCCCAGGTCCTGGGATTATATTCACAACACCATCAGGGAAGCCAGCTTCTTTAAATAATTTCGCAGCATATAATAACGATAACGGCGTTTCCGTTGCAGGCTTAATCACAATCGTACAACCTACCGCTAAAGCCGCTCCTAATTTCCATGCCGCCATTAATAATGGGAAGTTCCAAGGGATAATTTGTCCTACTACACCTATAGGTTCATGCACTGTATAACTAACCAAATCATTAGAAATTTGCGTTGTTTTACCATTTATCTTTGTAGCAAAACCAGCATAATATTCAAATTGTTGAATTGTTCCATCAATATCATCAGCTAATGCAACTTCATAAGGTTTTCCACTATCTATGGATTCTAACTGAGCTAATGCTTCCCTATTCTCTTTAAGTAATCTAGCAAATTCATAAATAATATTCGCTCTTGTATGCGCTTCCATTTTTGTCCATAAACCATTATCAAATGCTTCTCTTGCAGCATTTACCGCTTTATCTACATCTTCTTCATTCGCTTCATGGACCTTAGCTATTAATGATTCATCTGAAGGGTCTACTACTTCAAATACTTCATTTTTGCTTGATGCTTGAAATTCGCCATTAATATACAATGGAATTTCATTTTCTAAAAACTCTAGAACTTCCTGTTTCAATTCATTTCTTTTTACATTCAACACTTCCTGCCCCCTTTTGAGTATTTAATGGCATATTACCACCTAAATGAACAAATGTAAATCATTTTAATTTAAAAAGGATTATTTATGTTCATTTTCAGAATTTTTATTCTTTCTAGTTCTTTGATATGATATAGAAAATAATGTTGATGACGAGTAAAGGGGCAAACGAAAGTTATGAATCAAACTTTTGATTTAAAAGCTAAAATTGTAAGTACCAAAAAAACACTTCCAAAAAAACAGCAAAAGCTATGCGATTACATTTTGAAACACTTTGAAGATTTAGGATTAGTGACTATCAAAGAATTAGCAAAAGATGCTGAAGTCGGTATTTCCACAGTTATGCGTACCATACACGCTTTAGATTATGACAATTTCAATGACTTTCGCAGAGATATCTACAATAGCGCAATGCCAAATGATTCCAAATTTTCTCTTAAAAATGCATTTATCGAAAGTGGCAAAGTAAAATCCCATACATTGACACACGTATGGGATAAAAGTGTTTCGTTGCTAAATCAATCACTGAAACCTGATTTAATTTCATCATTTAACCAAGCAATCAATTTAATTGAACAAGCAAACAATATTTATGTATTAGGTACACGACCTTATAAAACAACAGCACTCTACTTAGAACATTTATTAAATGAATTTAATTTAAGTATCCAGCAACTGAGCTATGATACAGATGCCATATTTGATAAAACTAAAAAAATGACTAACAGTGACTTGCTTATTGCATTTTCATTCGAACCTTATACTTATTCAGTAATAAACGCTGTCAAAGAAACCAAACAACAGGGAAACGACATCATCTTAATTACCGATCATGACACATCACCATTAATTGAATTTAGCAATGTTACATTAAAACTATCTGTAAGAAAGGATCATTTTTCTATTTTGCCAATCATCGCCTTAATTGATGCCATCGTATTAGAATTAGGAAAAAGAACCTCCGAAACATCCCTTAAACATTTAGAAAAACTAGAAGAAGTATTGAATAGAAATCACGTCACTTACGATACTTCTAATAACTAGTTAATTCTCTTGATAAATTAACTAGTTAAGACGTAAACACTAAAAAATCCAGTAAATGATTATTGATAATCATTTACTGGATTCTATTATTATGATTCAACATATATTTGACCTTTTCGTTGGTTTAATAAAATATATTGTCGTTTTATTTTCACACCACAATTTATACACACCCTAACTGCACGATGAGAATGCATCATTTTCGATACTTCAGTTTGTATGGTTAAGGTGTACCTTTATCAGCCTAATTTTTTGATAATATATACACAATAAAATAATAAAAATATATCTTCTACTTTTAAAAAATTAGTATAATAAAGTTGCAATCTATATTTTTATAAAAGGAGAATGAAAAGTGATTATTGATGATATAGTAAAATGGATCGAAGAGCAACCTTACTGGCAACAAGTTATAGCTAAAAAAATACTAGATAAGAGTCACATTTATGATGAAGATATAGAGGATTTTTTTTCTATATTTATGAAATATAACAAGCTTGAACATGGAAATCTTAATAGAGAAAAAATAGAATTCCGAAATATTACTAATACTACTGATGAACATAAAATAGCAAATTGGAAAGGTTTAGATAATGTTATTGGTGTAAATGCCATTAAAGATAATGCTAATTTAGTTATTGGGCCTCAATTAACACTAATCTATGGTGAAAATGGTAGTGGTAAATCAGGGTTTACTCGTTTACTTAATAATATTTTTATTTCAAGAGGAGATACTAGATTACTTTCCAATATATTCAATGATAATCCGTCGCCTCCTTCAGCTAATATTAACTTTGAAACTAATGATGGTAATATAGATAAACTATATTATCCAGAAGATACAAACCATCCTTATACAGACCATGTATCGGTATTTGATTCACATAGTGCTTTACACGATTTAACCCAAGAATCTGAACTATCATTTTCACCAACAGAATTTAAATTTTTTGATAAATTATTAGAAATTGTTCAAAAATTAAAAGAAAAATTTGAAGCTAAAATCAATGATAAAACCTTAGACAATACATTTATAAACCATTTTGATAAAGAAACTTCTATCAAACGATTGTTACTAAATTTAAATACAAAGGATGATTTTGATAAATTAAAAATAAAAGTAAAATTAACTGAAAATGATATGGAAAATCATGCTAATAATAATAAGCGAATATCAGAATTACAATCAATGCAAATATTTGATAAAAAACAAGAGTACCAAAATTTAATATCAATTCTTGAAGATGTTAAAAAAACAATAAAAAAACTCAACCAACTTTTTAGTTCTGCTTATTTAAGTGAAGTTAAAGGTTTGATAGAAGAGAGAAATCATTACAAAGACGTATCTTTAGCTGAAGGGATAACTCAATTTAAAGATGAAAACATAGAAAAATTAGGATCAAAAGAATGGAAAGATTTTATAGAATCAGCCTATAAATATTATACAACTATAAATCATAGTGTTAATTACTGTATTTTTTGTCACCAAGATATTAGTAATATAAAACTAATAGATAAATATTGGAAATATCTAAAAAACGAGTCCGAAAAAATATTAGTCGTTAAAAATAATTCTATCAAGGACGAAGAAAGACGCTTTAAACTTATAAATACAACTATTTTAAATAAAGATTCTATATTAAGTTACTCTCTAAAAGATAACAATATAGATTTATTTAATTCTATTAATCAAGCTTCAAATAATTTTGAAAACCTCAAAGATAAGGTCCTTAAAGCTCTCAATAATTTACAATGGGATTCACAAATTAAAGGTTATAATTTTGATTATAATGAAATTGAAAAAGTTATAAACAATTTAAATGATTTAATTGAAAATCTTGATGAAGACAGTGTAAAAAAGGAAATTGAAGAACTACAAATTAAAGAGAATGACTTTAATGATAAATTAAAAGTGGAAAAATTACTTCCTAAAATAGAAGATTTTATAAACAACAAAGAGTGGGTAGATAATGCTAACAAAATAAAAATTAACACACGTTCTATCACTTCAAAACAAAACAGTTTATTTTCTAAATATGTAACTGATACATATATTGAGACATTCAATAATGAATGTCAAAAATTAAATGCTAACTTTTCAGCTGAAATCAAACAAAGGGGGAGAAAAGGTACAACCTTAAATAAATTAACTATACAAGAAAAGAAACCAATAGATATATTGAGTGAGGGAGAACAACGGGCTATTGCTTTAGCAAATTTTTTGTCTGAAACCTCAATGAACAAAAATAATGTTTGTATTGTATTTGACGACCCTGTTTCATCTCTTGATCACAAAAGAAAAGAAATAATTGCTGATCGATTAATTGGTGAAGCACAACAAAAGCAAGTAGTAATTTTCACTCATGACCTACCTTTTTTACTATTAATGCAAAATAAATCTTCAGAAAAACAACTTGATTGTTGTCATAATACACTTAGAAAAATTAAAAATGAAACAGGTATTTCTACAAACTCACATCCTTGGATAAGTATGACTGTTAGAAAAAGAATTGGTTATCTAAGAGAACAACTTCAAAATATCACAACTTATTATAACAATATCTCTTCTGATGCTCCGGAAGAACAGTTAGAATATAGTCATAAGGCAAAAATGTGGTGTGAAGAATTAAGGGAAACTTGGGAAAAAAGTATAGAAGAATTATTATTAAATGGATCTATCGAAAGATTTAATCCAGCAATTCAAACGTCTAGACTAAAAAAAGCTCCATTTAATAGAGAATTATATGAAGAAGTTGAAAAAGGTATGACAGAATCTTCAAAATGGGTTCATGATAGGTCATCTGCCCTAGGTGAAGAAACACCGAGCCCCGAACAATTGAAAGAATATATTGATGATTTGGAAAAGTTCACAAAAAAACTAAAAAAATTAATAAAGTAGTAGTTTATATATACAATTATAATTTTGCATTCTTCTACTAATCAGTGTTATAATTTAGATAACAAGAGCTTCGTGCATTATATGCACCAATCCCCTCACTACTCGCAATAGTGAGGGGATTTTTTAGGTGCTGGCTAATATCGCCTATTTTTTCTTATTGTTACGTGTACGTAGCCAATGCGTAAATAACGCAACAATACAACCACTGATGACTGTGGTCGTGATGTGAACAAGAGCTTCGACCATCTGATATGCACCTCCTCTCTGCGTCTAAATTGACGCCTGAGAGATAGGCGACCCCATTATTATACCATCTGTATCTTTTGAAGCGTATGCACTTCCGATAAGTTGGATTATGTTAAAAATATCATTTTAATAGCAAATCCAATCTAAACTTACAAAAATAAAGTTGATTAATTTCATGTATGTACTATCATTCATATTTCAACATTAAATAAATATTCGTGTTCCTCGTAAAGATTTTTTGAAAGTGATCTTTTTGCATTCCTACCGACTATAATGTTATAAGTCATTTAACAAGGGACTAGCATAGATACACCAATCCCCTCACTATTACGAGTAGTGAGGGGTTTTTTCCGTATGATTAGTCGCCTATTCGTCACGCTTGCGTAGCCAATACGTAAATAGCGTAACGAGACAAACACTTGTTTAGTTACTTCAATATATTGCGTTTTAAATTTAAAAGGTATCTATCTCATGAAATTGGGATAAATAAAGCTGTTTATAAGGACCATCATGTTGCATCAATACCTCATGACTACCTTCTTCTAATATTTGCCCATCCTTTACAAAGACAATGCGATCTACATCCTTAATTGTTGATAAACGGTGTGCAATGATGAGTGATGTACGATTTTCAGACAATTTTTTAAAGGCAGCTTGAATTTTGTTTTCAGTCTCAATATCAAGTGCGCTAGTGGCTTCATCTAATATAATGATTGATGGATCCTTTAAGAACATACGTGCAATCGCGATACGTTGCTTCTGTCCACCGGATAATTTAGTACCTCTTTCTCCTACCATCGTACTTAATCCTTCAGGTAAACTCATTACAAATTCTTCTAGCTGTGCCTGTCTAATTGCTTTAAACAACAATTCTTCACTTGTATCTAAATTACCGTAAATAATATTTTCTCGTAATGTGCCGGAAAATAAAAAGACGTCTTGTTGTACAACACCAATTTCTGAACGAAGTGAACGCAGTTGTATATTTTTTATATTTTCACCATCAATCATGATAGCCCCACTATCCACCTCATAAAATCTTGGCAATAGTGCACTAATAGTGGTCTTACCGCTACCACTAGGTCCAACGAGTGCAATTTTCTCACCATGTTGTACCTTTAAATTTAGTCCATTTAGAATCTTATCTTCTCCATAACCAAAGGTCACATCTTGATATTCAATCTCTCGAAGCGCCTTGGGCATTTCTACCGCATTTGGTTCATCCTTAATTTCAGGATCAACTAATAATATTTCTCTAAAATTCTTAAATCCAGCAATAGCCTTAGGAAAGAGTTCAATAATCATATTGATTTGTTCGAGTGGCTTAAATAGTACATTTGTAATCATAATAAATGCAACGATACCACCATAAGATAAGTCTCCATGTAACACAAAGTAACTACCGACAATTAATACAACAATTAAGGTAATTTTTTGTGCAATATGACTAATCGTAATGTTCCAAGACATATAGTTATAAGCCTTTAACTTAGTCGCTCTAAAGTTATCGTTAATATTACGAAATTTATCATTCTCGTAACGTTCATTAGTAAATGCTTGAACCAAACGAATACCACCTACATTATCGGCTATCAACTCATTAAATCGAGATACATTAGCGAATAATTTTTTAAAAGCGCGTGACATTTTTTGGCTAAAGAAAATAGCTAACACAAAGACAATCGGCACCACACAGAATGTTATCAATGCTAATTTCACATCAATAGTTAGCATGATGACAAAGGCACCTATAAGTGTCATTATTGATAAAAAGACATCCTCGGGTCCATGATGTGCCGCCTCACCAATATCCATCAAATCATTAGTTAATCTACCAATTAACTTGCCTGACTTTTGATTATCAAAGTATTTGAAATTCAATTTTTGAATATGCCCATATAAATCATTACGCATATCTCGTTCAATATTGGTTCCTAATTTATGACCCCAATATGTGACGATAAATTTGAGTACTGCTTCAACTGCAAAAACAAATAATAATAACAATCCGAACAAAACAATTAAATTCCAATGATTTGTTGGTAATAATTTATCTATATAAACACTTGTTATTAATGGAAAAATTAATTCTAATAATCCTACAAAAATTGCAGAACTAAAATCTAAGAAAAACAATCCTTTATAAGGTTTGTAATATTTAAAGAATTCTCTCACGCTAATTCACCTATTTTCTCTATCTATCTTAATCAATCCCTTACATTATGTATTAAATAATTTTTATTTTCAATAAAATAATAAAATATTTAATTGAAGTTGATAATTTCAGTCTAAAGAAAATAGTTCAGTTGTTCAATTTATATAATATTAATTATACAATTGACTTCTATTTCGTAATTTTTTTGCTATTTGTTCAGGCAAATCCACTATGGTTATATCTTGTCCTAAAAATAAAATCCAGTTTACCAATTCATCTAAGGTCTTATCATCTTGAAGATTGACTGACATTTTTAAGACGCCTGTTGTTTGAAAGGGATCCATATAAGCAATTGACACCTTAATTGGATGATATTTTTGATATTGTGCAATGCCTTCGGGACCTAATATGATTTCAACATTCGTTTCTGGTTGCGCGCGTGCAATCATTTTTAATATTTTTGGTTTCGTCCATTTTGCTGAAGGTTGAAAGGCTTCTACATGTGTGACTTTATCAAGTGCAAATACCATTAACACTTTATTGTTTAAGTCAAACCCCTCTACCATCCATAAATGCTTTTCTCTATATAAATGTAGAACAAATACTGGATAACTTTGTTCTGCGCCATTACTAATTACCGTAATTTTTATAAATTGACTATATAAATATATTTGTATCAGCTGCTCTAATAATGGATGTGCAATATCCGATAACTCCAATAAGTCAGGATTCTGTACATTGGTTCTCTCAAAAATAAGAAAATCGTTTAATGAAACAAGCACTTCTTGTTGATGCTCAGGTATCAAACCTAATAATTTTTCCGCTATTGATTGTCTACTTTCCAAAAATGGCAACTGTTGGTTGCGCGATGCCATAAAAGCAATAAATAATGCTTTTACCTCATCATCTGTAAATTGAATAGGTGGCAACATTGAATTATTCATTACGATGAACCCACCGCTTCGCCCTACTTCTGATATGAGTGGCATACCCATACTTTCTATTTCCTTTATATCTCGAAAGGCAGTCGACCTTGAAATGTCGAATTCCTTCATTATTTCAGTAATTGTGAAAAATGATCTATTATTCATATAACGCATCATTGTATTTATACGTTCAACTTTTTTCATGTTACCTCCTAAACATAGTCATTTTTTGACATGATTAAATGTTAATATAAATTTAGCAAAAGATAAATGGGTATGACTTATATTAAAGGAGGAACTTATGATGACAAACTATTCAATTGAAACAAAAGAAAATTTTACAGTGTTAGGTGTTGGAACAGAATTAAAAAGTGATTATACAGATTATGCTGGTATTAATAATGAAAAGACTGCCTTTTGGAATGATATGGTTAACAAAGGTATTATAGATAAATTAAAATCTATAGCTACAAATGATTATCTTTTTATCGTTAATGAGGCAGTAAATAGTAAAATGATGCATTATGTTGGCGTAATGACTAATGAGACACTTCCTGAAGCAACGCGTCAAATTGAATTTCCGTCAAGTGAGTATCTAGTCGTTGAAGGAGAAGCTCAAAGTGAAAAGGAACTCAGTGATTTACTAACTGGGCGCGCTTTTGGTGAAGTGTTACCTTCAAATTCTGATATTTCCTATGTAGGCGGACCAAACACTGCTGTTATCAAAGGAAATAATGAGGATCTAGTATACGGAGAAATGTGGATTCCTATTGTGAAAAAGAATTAAATCGTCGAAAATGTGTGATAAATGCCTATGTCATAGACACATTTGAACGATGTTAATAACAGTTGAAACATCATAATTAGAGCCAGTAATAAAACCCACGACTAAGCCATTGTTAAGTATGTACTATAACCATTGGACTACAATCCAATATTGATTGGTACATGTGCTTTAACAGACTTTATCGTGGGTTTTTAATGTTTCAAACTTTAACTTACTGCAATTATACTGTACAAATACTGTGGATTAAACGCCAGAATACGAATTAAATCCTCCATCAACAGGTACGACGATTCCTGTCACAAAGCTACTCGCGTTATAATCCATCAACCAATATAATGTACCTAGAATTTCTTCTGGTTCACCAAATCGATTCATTGGCGTTTGAGATAATATTTTGTTTGCTCTATCAGAATAGGAACCATCGCCATTCCTTAATAGCCCTTTGTTTTGATTGGTTTCAAAGAATCCAGGAGCGATCGCATTAACTCGAACCTTACCTGAGAAATAAGTGCTTAACCATTCAGTGAAATTACTCACTGCCGCCTTAGCTCCACTATATGCTGGAATCTTTGTCAGTGGTGTAAAAGCATTCATCGATGAAATATTAATAATCGAACCTTGCTTTGAGGTTACAATATCTTGCGCAAACACTTGTGATGGCAGAAACGTTCCAACATAATTCAATTTAAATACTGCATCAACACCAGGTTCTGTTAAATCAAAGAATGTGTTAGTTCCTTGAGCATCATAAAATTCATCACTGGTAGTTGCGTTCGGATGATTGCCACCTGCACCATTAATCAGAATATCAATCGTACCAAATGTTTCATTAAATCTTTGTTTTGCTCGTTCTAATTCTACTTTATCTAATACATCGGCTACTAAATCCACTGTTTGTGCTTTAGCTTCACCTAATTCATTCTGCAATGCAGTAATTTTTTCTTCTGAGCGACCTAATAAACCGACATTCGCACCTTTGGCAACCAATCCTTTAACAAACGTACTACCAATTACACCAGTGGCACCTGTAATAATGACATTTACACCTTTAAATTGAGCATCCATTAATCACTCACCCCTTCGATTAAACCATTAATATATGTTGCACCAAGCGCTCTATCAAACAGACCATAACCTGCTTTACCAGTTTCACCCCATATCATACGACCATGATCAGGGCGGATTGTTCCCTTATAGTTAATAGCCAACAACGCTTGTGTTACAGCCTTCATATCTACAGAACCTGTTTCAGACAAATGACCCGTTTCGACAAATGACTGCGCATCTAATCTTTTCACATTACGCATATGTACAAAATGGATATGTTTGCCAAATTCTTTAATCAGCTCGGGTAAGTTATTTTCAGCTAAGGAACCTAACGAACCTGTACAGAAACAAATGCCGTTATTTGAAGCTGAATTAATCTTAGTTAATCTTAAGTAACTGTCCTTATTTTTAATAATTCGAGGTATACCAAAAATAGACCAAGGTGGATCGTCTGGATGAATAGCCAGGTTTACATCATGCTCTATAGCCGTAGGAAGCACAGCATCTAAGAAATATTGCAGATTATCCCACAATTGATCCTCTGACATTTCACGATATTTCAAAATGAGTTTATTCATTTCGTCACGTGTATAACTTTCATCCCAACCAGGTAAGTTTAAATCGGTCGTTAACGGATCAATATCCTTAATTTGCTTGTGATCATATATTAGCGTATTAGAACCATCCTCAAGTTGATAGTCTAATTGTGATCTAGTCCAATCAAATACAGGCATAAAGTTATAGGTAACTGTCTTAATGCCACACTCAGCTAAATTTTTCAGTGATGTTTTATAATTTTCAATCAATGCATCACGTTTCTCAGTTCCTAACTTGATATCTTCACTAACTGGTAAACTTTCAACCACTTCAAAGTTAAGTCCTGCTTCGGTAATTGTGTTTTTAAGTTGTTGAATACGTTCTTTCTCCCAAATTTCACCAACTGGTACATCATATATAGCAGAAACAATATGTTTCATATTGGGAATTTGTCTAATATTATCCAACGTTACAGGGTCATCCTGTCCATACCAACGAAATGAAAGTTTCATCATTATACCTCCTTAATTCCTTCTATTTTGAATAATTTAACTGCATTGTTATAACAAATATCCTTTAACATTTGTTCAATCGTTGTATTAGATAATGCAATTTCACCACGTTCTATCTTTTCACCAATAAAGTTACAAAGAATTCTTCTAAAGTATTCATGTCTTGTATATGAAATCATACTTCTAGAGTCTGTTAACATACCGACAAATTTAGATAATAAGCCAACAGTTGCGTAGTCTACTAGGTGACGTTCCATACCTTCTTTTGTATCATTAAACCACCATGCTGCTCCAAGTTGTACTTTATGCGCACTGTTACTAAAGTTACCTGCAGTCGCTTGTACCATTAAATGATCATTACCATTATTCGGATAAATAATCGTATCAGATAATGCATCATTTAATTCTAAGTGATTCAACATTGCATTTAATGTCTTTGCATTGAGCTGGTTACCCACACTATCAAATCCACTATCTGTGCCTGCAATGTTTAGCATTTTCGTATTATTATTTCTGATTGGACCTAAGTGGAATTGTACGACCCATCCGAGAGAATGATAAACTTTACTAATTTCAGTTAAAATATATCCTGCTAATTCGTACTGTTCTGTTTCAGAAACAGCATGACCTGCTACTAACTGGTTATAAATGGCTTGTGCTTCTTCAGTTGTTGCTGTCATTAATGGCACCTTTTCAAAGCTTTGATCCGAACTTTTAGCTCCTTGGCGATCAAAATAATATACACGTGCTTTCAAGGCATTAATATATGAATTTAAATCAGTGATTGTCCCATCAGTAACTGCATCTAGTTTTTCTACTTTCTCTTCGAACGACTGCTCATTTAACAGCACATAACTATCTGGTCTAAATGTAGGACATACTTTAAATGTTACATTGTCATCTTGACTTAATAATTTATGATATTTTAAATCATCACATGGATCATCTGTTGTACACACCACAGAAACTTGGCTTGCTTTAATTAATGATTGAGGCGTGTGTGTTGATTTAGCTAATTTTTTATTTAAAGTCTTATATAATTTTTTAATATTCACCTTATCTAAATCAGTGTCCTCATTAAAGTATCGGTTGAGTTCTAATGCACACCAGTGATACATCGGATTCATAGCAGCATACGGTAACATCTCCATAAATGCTTGGAATTTTTCAAAATCATCTGCGTCACCTGTGATATAGGCTTCATCAATACCAAATGCACGCATTAAGCGCCATTTATAGTGATCTCCAGACAACCATAATTGTGTAATTGTTTCATATTTATTATTTTCATATATTTCTTTAGGATCTAAATGGCAATGAAAGTCATAAATTGGTAAATCTTTTACTTTCTGATAAAGTTTAATCGCTGTCTTGTTGTTCAATAAAAAATTGTCATGAATTAATGTCATACTTTAACCTCTTTTCTGTATCGTACATTACAAACTATTTGTAATAAGTCACCTTTACAACAAGGATTACAGTTACAAAATTATCTGTATCCGCTTACAAATATTGTTAAAAATTTTTCATAGTTCTAACTAACGTTTTAACGAACCTGCATATTGTGCTAAATTGAGCACTTCATCCACTTGGCATGACAATGCATCTTCCTTTGTCGTGTGCTGTAATACGGCGCATTTTGTAGCAAAATCCAGTGTATCTTCTATCGGATATTGCTCAATTAATCCGTGTATGATACCTGACATAAATGCATCACCTGCACCAATACGATTTAATACTTGGTAAGGATATATCTCGCCTGTTATAAACGTATCCCCTTGCAATATAACCCCTTGTAAAGTACTGGCCGCAATATCTCTATTACTAGAAGCGAGCATTGGAATATGATAGTGATCCTGAATTGTTCGCGCGCATGTTTCCATGCTATCAATTTCTGAATTTAAATTTAATAAATGTGTAGCATCCATCTTGCCAAAGAGCAACACATCAACTAATGGGAGTATCGATTCAACAGTTGCCTTTGCCACTTCCTTATCCCAAAGATTACTTCGATAATTAATATCAAATACAATGTGTGCACCACGTGCTTTGATCTGCGTTAACAATGAAATAATATTATTACGTAACATTGAATTCACTGCTAAAGTAATACCTGTTATCACAAAATAATCTCCAGCTTGCATTTGTTCTATATCAAACAATGTTGCTTCAAATTCTGCAAATGTTGAATGTTGCCTATCGTAAATAACCTTGCTACTACGAAAACCAAAACTTTCTTCTAAGTAATAAGTACCTAAGCGCCCTTCACGATATTTAATATTGCGCGTGCCGATCTTTGTCTGTGCCATTTTCTGTAATGGAATTTTTGCTAATTCATGCTCAGGCAACACTGTAATCATTTCGGTATTATGATCAAAGCTTGACAATGATATGAGTGTATTTAATTCAGCACCTCCAACTTGCACATCAAATGTATGTGCATTTTTCAGTAAACTATAATCGGGTGGCGTATACCGTAACATGACCTCTCCTAAACCATAGATAGTCATTCATTACACCTCACTTTTTAAATCAACAATATATTGTTCCAGTGCTGCTCTACCTTGCTCTTGATATACTTTCGTTATTTCACTACCAATGCCTACAGCAAAGCTACCAGCATTTAACCACGCTTTATGATTGGCTTTACCGATACCTCCAGTTGGTACAATTTCTATTTGTGGTAACGGCCCTTTAAAATCATTAATTGACTTTGGTGAAAATTGCGTTGCCGGGAATAGTTTCAATAATTTACAGCCATACTTTAAAGACTCTACCATTTCCTTCACTGTCATACAGCCTGGAATATAAGGGACATCGTAAAGGTTTGCTACTTTTGCAGTTTCCACATCAAATGAAGGACTGACTATAAATTTGGCACCATTTAATATGGCATTTCGAGCCGACACACTATCAAGGACTGTTCCAGCACCTATCAATGCATCATCTCTTTCAGATAACTTACTAATAATATTTAATGCTTGAGGCGTTGTTAATGTGACCTCTATAATCGTTAATCCATTATCGATAATTGTCTGTGCGATTTCTATAAATGTATTGGGTTCATTCGTTCGCATAACAGCGATGTGCTTACCTTTATTTATTGCCTTTAAAATTTCGACGGAATTCATAATTACAGCCCCTTATCAGAGAAATTTATCCTTTACTTAAAAATAACAACGTTGTTATTTTTGTTCAAAAAAATATTGTAACGCTTACCTCTATGTTATAATTAATTCTATCTTAAATCAAATACTTTCAAGGAGACGTTCTATGGCTGTAACTTTAAAAGATGTCGCCGAAGCCTGTGGCGTCAGTTATTCTACAGTAAGTAAAGCATTGAAAAATTCACATTTAGTAAAGCCAAAAACAAAGCAAATGATACAACAAAAAGCACTTGAAATGAATTACATAGCCAACCAATCTGCCAGATCGTTAGTCTCAAAAAAGAGTGGCACAATTGGTTTAATATGGCCTTCTGTTGACAGAATAGCTGTAACGCACCTCATTTCTGAAATTAATCACGCTATCAAATCTTATGGTTATGCAATGTTTGTATCTATAGATGATGTCTCTACTGCGTCCAAAAAGTTTGTTGAATTTGGATGCGATGGTATCGTTATCTTTGATGAAGGTGAACATACTAATCTACCACCTGAGATTTATCATAATATTTCAGTCGTCGCTTATGGTGCGGATAGAAATACACCTTACCCAATTATTAATGTCAATCACGCAGAAGCAATGGTTATGGCTATTCAAGCATTACAAGAAAAGGGCATTGAATCCATTGATTATATCGGTGATACGGACACCAATGATGTGCGTCAAATCACCAAAAAGCGTGCCATTGAAACATATTGCACTGCGCACAATATTGACTATCGCCTTATCAATTCCAAAGGATTAAATTCCATTGAAACAGAAACTTCTATCAAGAAATTTCTACAGACAAACAGCTTAGCGCCAGGCGTAATTTGTGGTAGTTATGATATAACAGTGGGCACCATTAATGCTTTAGATGAAACACAGCAACCTATTATTTACTCATATGATAACATTCCACAAATAAAAAAATTAGATTATCCAGTAAACGCAATTGGTGTACCAACATCACAAATCGCAGAACAAATCGTTGCAATACTAAACAAAATTATTAACGGCGAAGACACAGAAGCATCCTATGACTTACATCCAGAACTTCAAAATAATATGTAACATTCATATACAAATAATAAAACGCCTAAAGTACATTGGACAGATGTAACTTTAGGCGTTTTACTTGAGAGAGATAGTTATCTAGAGGGTCAGAATAGTTTCATTATTTCAACGAATCGCTAAATACTAATGTCTTAACAACAACACATTGAAACAAAGGTACGATACAACAATCGAACGTAACGGCTCAAAATACTTCGACTCACGTAATCTCATTCACTTAGCACCATACTAATGATTACGCTTACATTTTATAAATCATACCTTCGAAAATGCGATGCTTAACATAGCATAATTAAGTTATGAGTTCTGACTAATTAACATAAGTCATCGTAATACTTAGGTGTATCAACTTTTGAATAGTTTGAAACTGACTTATTGATGAATCATCGTGAATAAATTATCATTACTCACAACCCTCTACACCCTTATTATATAACCTGTTGAACCATGATTAAAATACATAGTTGGAATACAAACCATTCCTCAAAGGAATACTTAAGACAAAATGGCACGCTTTTTCTCATTCTATACGTGTCATATTCGTTTGTTATCTTGCGCTATCTCTACCTACTTGTACAAAGCAATCCATTCATCATTATATTTTCCAGTATAACAGTAGTGACTCATCTAGTGTGTGTATACCTTGTTAAGCACATTATTACCTCTTATGGTTTATTGAATATTTGAAATAAACTTAATCCATTCATTTGTAACATAGTTCATATAACTGTCTTTTTTCCATACAATACCTAAATTCCATGCAACGTCAGCCTCATCCAACTCAATTCCAACCACTTCATTACTTAGGACATTAACTATACTTTCTGGTAAAATACTTACTCCTATGCCATCACGTATCATATTTTCAATAAAGGTAATTTGAGACATTTTGGCTACCGTTTTGGGATGAAAGCCAACCTTTCGACAGCTCTCTATTATTTGATCTTTCAAATAATAATCATCGTGGAACATAATAAAGCTTTCTCGTTTTAAATCACCCAAATGCACGACAGTTTCTGTAGCAAAGGGGGATTGTTTATCAACAACGAGCAACAGTTTCTCTTTATATAAAGGTACAGCATGATAAATATCATTATCTACAGGTAAGGTTGTAATACCAACATCAATATCATCATTATTTAAATAGAATTCAACTGCCTTTCCCCCACCTTCAATGACCTCATAAGTCACATTTGGAAATTGTTGATGGAATCTGTTTAAACTCTCTGTAAATAATCTGACATTCATAATAGCGGATATACCAATTCGAATATGACCGCGTTCAAGATTGGTAACATCCCCCATTTGTAAAGATAAATCGTCTATGACCGCCAAGGCCTCTATGCATTTTTCGTAAAAAATGGCTCCCACATCTGTTAAGACAATATGCTTTTTCGTTCGATCAAATAATTGAATATTAAATTCGCTTTCCAAGCTCTTAATATTTTTACTAATCGTAGACTGCGCAATAAATAAATGTTCTGATGCTTGCGTCATTCCACCATGTTTCACTACCTCAACAAAGTATTTCATCTGCTTAATTTCCATATCGCACTTCCTTAATCTCATTCCAATTTACTTTCATTCTATATTCTAAAATTGAGATGAATTGAAGTATACTCACATCTTCAATCCATCTATACTAAAGAACGATTCACAATAATTTAATGCTTCAAATACTTAATCGCAATTTCAGCTGTCTTTGCTATAACTTCATCGTTAGGTTTCGCATTTTTATCACTTTGCTTGGTATAAATCGCTAATATAATTGGTTTTGATTGCCCCTTTGGATAAATAAATGCTAAGTCATTACGCGTTGCATAAGTAATACCTTGTCCGCTCTTATCACCAACGATATCATCTTTAGCAGCACCTGCTTTGATTAAGCTATCTCCTGTTTCATTTTTAATCATTAGCTCTTTTAAGAACTGTAAATTGCCCTTATGCATATTAGAATGCGTTAAAATGTAATTAAGTGTCGTAGCTGCAGCACGCGGTGTTGTCGTATCAGCAATTTTCTTAGGATCATAATTATTCAAATCCGGCTCTAACCTTTGCGGTTCTGATACACAATCACCTAGCTGACGTAATTCTGATTTAAATGCATTCACACCACCTATTGCTTGAATTACTTTATTATTTGCAGTGTTATCACTTTTCAACATCGACGCTTCAATGAGTTGTCTAAGCGTCATCGTCTTACCAATATATTTTTCTGTAACCGGTGAGTATGTAACAATATCTGATTTATTAATTGTTACCTTTTGATTCAAATCTTGTGGTGAAAGTTGATTCAATAATATGCCACTTGCAATAGCCTTGTAAGTCGAAGCAAAAGCAAAACGTTCATTCGCACGATGCTCAATTTGTTTACCATCTTGCGTATTTATCCCATAAACACCTATAGTCGTATCATAAGTTGCTTCTAAATCTTTTATTGATTTACTTTCGCTGGCATCCACACTTTGTGCCTTTATAACTAACGTTATCAATCCAACTAACACCATAATAGTAATTCGTTTCATAACTATCCCCTTTTTTATACAATTTATATACAAAATCGTTCTATTATATTTATTATAATTCTCTAAAAATTATAAGACAATGATTTAAGATATACATTATATGAAAAAGAACCCCTATTATAATAATTACAATAGAGGTTCGCTACTCCTATCAAATCAATATAGCCTTATATTTAATTCAATTTATTGTCCAATTGTAATTTCCATTAACTTATCATTTTGGTCAAAGAATGCTGTATATGAGCCGTCATTTGTTCCATATTTAACAAATGTACCGTCGCCATTACCTAATTTTCCTTCATCTACAATTTCATTTGAGCTGTGTGCATCTTTGAATGTTGCTTTAGATACAGCATCTGGTTTGGTAAAGAATGTAATTTGAACTACTTCATCATCGCTATTAAATTCAACCGATGTATCATAAAGTTTTTTAGTATGATCAAATTCAGCCTTTGCATCTGTATCTACTTTATAACCATTAATAGTTACGTTGTCATATTTTAAAGCTCTAACAAAGTTATAATCTTGTGTGAAATCTGCATCATATGATGTATAACCTTCATATTTATACCATGGGAGTTCTGCTTTAGCTGACACACCACTTGTTCCATAACCCCATGTTGCTTCTTTACTTGCCTTCGCTTGAATCTCAGGTCCATTAGCCGTTAGATATACTGTAGACGTCCCTAATACCAATGCAGATACGATTGCTGTGGAAGATAACATTTTATTTATTTTCCGCATAATAAACACTCCTCGTATTAAAATTACGCTATTGGCAAGATATAAAACTACTTTATTCGCATTATAGATACGTCATTATGTTGAGCTATATCCTACATGCGAAAGTGACATGTAACACATAGCACCAAGTCTTAAGATAGCGAATCAACACGAGTGGCAAGTTAACGAACTTATAACAATGCGGGAGATCCAATACTTGAAATCAAAGTGGCATAGTATAGAAATGATTCACCTAACTTTAAACTCACTCCTTCTTTAAGTCCCTAATCCAAAGTGTAATTATTCACCTTTTATCTTACTCCGATTTTAACTAAATTCAAGTAATAAACTTTAACTTTATTTTTATAAAAATTTCTTTCAATGTTTAATTTTTGAAAACGTTTTCTTGAAACATTTATATATTCGGATTAAAATATCTTTTATGGTTGTATATAGTATTGATTCTTTAAAAAATTAATTAATTGTATTCATCAACCTTCAAACAAAGGGGGCATTGTTATGACATCGCATGATTATCAATTATTAATCATTACGGTAGTAAGTATTCTATTATTAATCTTTTTAATAACTTCCAAATTACGCTTTCATCCACTATTAGCTTTACTCTTAACTGCTATTTTTGTTGGATTTACTTCTGGATTAGACATCGATAAAATCGTTAAATCTATTGAAACAGGGGCCGGTTCAACATTAGGTGAAACTGGTGTTACCATTGCGCTCGGAGCAATGTTAGGCAAGATACTTTCTGATTCAGGTGCAAGCGATCGTATTGCAACTGCTATATTAAAAAATGCGACACCTCAACGTTTACCATGGCTCATGGCACTTGCAGCATTTATCATCGGCATTCCAATGTTCTTTGAAGTAGGACTCATCATGCTCTTACCACTCATATTTACCATTGCTAGAAAACTTGAAGACAGTAATACTATAAAGGGCTCTGCATACATAGCAATTGGTGTACCTGTAATTGCCGCATTATGTACGATGCACGGTATGGTACCACCTCACCCTGGTCCACTGATTTCTGTGAACCAATTTGGTGCTAATATTGGTTTGACTATGATTTATGGTATGATTTGTGCCATCCCTACCATCATCATTGCCGGTCCTTTATACGGTAAATTTATTACACCTCGTTTATCAGTAAAACCGAGTAACGATTTGTTGCAACAATATACCAATGACTCAAATCTTACAACACGTCAACCCATCTCAACAGCACTTGCCTTTTCAACTATACTCGTTCCTGTTGTAATGATGCTCTTACATGCTATTGCCGGTGTTTGTTTTAGAGAACAATCACTTCAATACAAAGTATTCGAATTTTTAGGCAGTCCAATTATTGCAATGTTCATCGGTGTACTTTATGCATTGCTTACCCTAGGTTATCTTAGAGGACAAGACACTCAACAGTTAAGAGACGCATTAGGCAGCAGCTTAAAACCAATTGCAGGTATCATGTTGATTATTGCAGGTGGGGGTGCATTCGGACAAGTACTTGAAGACTCTGGTGTAGGTACTTCAATTGTACATTTAGCTGATCAATTTTCACTCTCTGCATTATTGATGGGCTGGATTGTTGCAGCGCTGCTTTCTATTTCAACTGGTTCTGCAACAGTGGGTATTGTTGGAGCTACAAATTTATTATTTCCATTAATTCAAGCCGACTCCTCTATCAATGTCGAGTTGCTGACGATTGCCATTGGATCAGGCTCTTTATTCTTTAATTACGTTAACCATGGTGGATTTTGGTTAGTTAAAGAATCTTTCGGGATGTCCATGGGAGAAACCTTTAAGACTATTACAATCGTACAATCCATAGTCGGATTATGTGGATTAGTCATGGTGTTACTACTAAATGCAGTTATCAATTTATTCTAAATTTCAATATTTAAAAGGTGTCATATGTACAATTCGATACTGTACATACGACACCTTTATTTTATGATTGCAATTTAGCCATTTCAGCAGCAAATGTTTCAAAGTTAATCTCACTCTTTGAAAATGATTCAACTAACTGATACATTTGTTCATTTTTCGTATATTCCGTTTTATATAATAGCGTGTCTGCGTGTTCTTCCTCTAATAATGGTTCAGGAATATGCGTTCGTTGATTAAATGCTGCAAAATAACGCATTCCTAATAAACGTTGTGATGCTGCATCAATGTGAATGCCATCTGGGTTAGCCTGCAATCCAGAACCTGTAACGTAATAGCAATGCTCTACATCATTTGCCACATCTCTTAAGCATTGATTGATTTGACTATATTCATTAGCACTTAAACCAAATCCTGATTTTCCTAGATAATCTCCGAGCTCACCTATAATAAATGGTAACTGCGGCAATGCTAATTCAGAGCGGTATACCTCAATCAATTGTTGTAACTTAGAAGCGTATGTTCGATATTTCCCACCAGAACTATCACTTTCACCTTGATGCCATAAGATACCGATTAATTCACTCGTTTCTAACGCAAAGCGAGTTTCCATTAATGCATGACGTGTTAACACGCCATCCTTTGACCACTCATCAATCTCTGTACCTCCATCAGCACAAGGAATTAAACCAAGCGTTTCACCAGGATGTGCATCAACCCACATTTTAGCAAATGAAGCTGCTGGACCAATACCCGCAACAGATCTGTCACCATGAATAGGTTCAGCCATCATTTGCCAACGACCATTTTTCAATACTTTGATGCGCTCATCAATAATCGGAGATACGCTATCTATAAAGCCACGTCCAGCCATATTAGATTGACCAATTAATAATATTGATTTCATTTTTCTTAACCCCCTTATACGCATTTAACTTCTATTCACCATTTACTAGTCATATGATATTGGATTATTGTCACATTTTAGTGGCTCTACCTGCAACTATTAATTGCTATTTGTTGTTTGACCTTGCTTAATTGCACTTGTTTCAGGGTCAAAATATTGGATAGACTGCTTACGTAATTGATCCTTTTTAGCATCAGATTGACTGAAGTCATTATTATATAGCACTGATTCCCAACTACCATACATTGGATTAGGGAAAATAATATACTTCTTACCAAAATCTTTTTGGTGTTTATTTACTAATTGTTCACGTGAAGCTTGTGTCGGTTGTTGCGGATCACCAAAGTCCAATAAATTATCACCAAATAACATAACTAGTTTATGATTTTTTCTAACTTTATCGCGACGCTCTGCTTTGTTTTTGTCATTCTTACCTTTTAACATAATATGTTGATCTGTTGCTTGTGGTAATCCTTGCGCTATTAAATTTTCTTTAGTTGCTTTAAAATCTTTGTCCTTATCGCGATCAGAAATATAATAAATATCTACACCTTTTTTATCAGCATATTGCAAGAAATCTTTAGCACCATAAACTGGTTTAGCTTTAGCTGCTTGAATCCATTCATGCCAACCTTCTGGATATGATTTATTATGTAATGCAGAATAACCTTGATAAGGCGAATTATCCAATACTGTTTCATCAATATCTAATGCAATCGCTAATTTCTTATGTCCATTATTCTTTTTATGTTTTTTCAATTCTTGATCTAAATTCGTCTTTGCTGTGTTATACCCCTGTAAATATAAAGCCTTAGCTTCAGCAGAATTTTGATACCATGAAACTGCCATGATATTCTCAGCACCTAGATTAACCTGTTGCTCAGTTGATGCTTGTTGCTTTACTTCCGATTGTTTCGTTGCTGTAGTAGTGTTTGCATCTGCAGTCACCGTTGTCGATAAAGTCATAGTACTTGCTAAAGAAAAAACTGTTAAATACTTTGCGATTTTATTCAATTACGCCACCCCTAATTATTATGTATATTTCTTATCACTATCTTACTATGCTATAAATTAATTTTAAACATTAATTTGGTTACACAATAAAGTTTTTATATATTAAAAAAAGAGGCCCCATCGCTGTTATGACACTTTTAATATTGCATTCGCAAACTAAAGCACACCAATGGTCAACCTCTTATGATAGATTACTATTATGCATTTAACTTTTTACGATAAAAATAATTTGCAACCACAATATCTACTATAGCAACGCCTACAGATTTAAATACCGTAATTTCGTCATCTGAAACTCTGCCTTCCAAGCGTTTTGCCACGATATGTCCCAATTCGCCATGCAAATCATTAGCAGTAAATTCACCTTCTGATATAGGTGTAAGCAAATCGCCTGTTTCTTCTAAAGCAGCAGATTCAGCTTCTACAACTACCTTATCCGCGTTCGCGATTAATTGAGATGGCAACTCTTGCATGTCTGGTTTAAATGAGCCTACCGCATTAACATGTACCCCAGGCTCTAACATTTGGTCAAACACTGGTGTCTGAGCATTGGTTGCAGTAACAATCACATCAGCACCAGCAATAGCATGCTCTACTCGTTCATATACTTCAACCTCTAGTTCTTTATGTTGTTGCTGTACCATCTCAGCAAATTTCACAGCTTTGTCATATGTACGATTAAAGCACTGAATTCGCTTAATATCTCTCACTGCAAGTACCGCTTCAATGAGTCCTTGAGCTTGGTCACCTGTACCAATAACACATAAAGTCGATGCATCATTACGCGCAAGATACTGAGTGGCTACACCAGAAATTGCACCCGTACGAATTTTAGTTAAATAAGAACCTTCTAGAACAGCCAACGTTTCACCAGTTTCATAGTCTGATAAAATAACCGAACCAACAATTGTATTCTTACCTTGTTTTGAATTATTAGGTGCAACCGTCACCGTTTTCAAGCCAACTATTTTTAATTCATCTGATAATGCCGGCATTACTAAATAGCGATTATCCTCATTAAATGGTAATACGTAACGCAACGGCGTATCCGTCTTGCCTTCAGAATAAGCACGCAATGATTGTGCAACCGCATCAACGACTTCTTCCATATTTAACAATTTCTCTTGTTCCTCTGCATTAATATAAAGCATAAAACACCCCTACTGTTCATGATTATCACTAAAGACAAATGAGCGTTTACCCAAGATACTTGTAATAAATATTAGCAGGAAAATCACTCCCACAATACATGCTATAACTACAATATTTACTGGCCACTTCCAAAATAAAATCGTATAAATTATACCTACAATACACATCATAAATATTATGTAAAAAGTAAAGGCCAACCACAAATCTGCCTTCACCGTTATAAACACCGGTTGCCTTGTATGTCGATAATTATCAATAGCCTGTACCGTAGTAATTAACTTTCTAATTACTACGTACCCTAAAACAATTAAATATAGTGTCATTAACACTAAATGATATGACGATTTATCTATAAAGTTTGATAATAAGACCAGAATAACTGGTACTAATATAGTAAGCATTTCTGAAAATTGCGCATCATACCGCTTCATATTTATTACACCTTATCTGAATACTATTTCTTCAAACATAACATAAAGCATGACAACTCTAAATCACACATATTTATAATAATTATTGTGCAGTATAACCACCATCAATTAATATAGATTGACCTGTCACACTTTTTCCACCATCACTGCATAAGAACAACGCATAATTCGCAACATCAGCAATATCAACCAAACGCTTTTGTGGAATCAATGGGTATAATACATCCTCAAGTACCGCTTCCACACTCACACCTCTATGCTTAGCTAAATCAGCCATCTGATTTCTAACTAATGGTGTATCTATATAACCAGGACAAATCGCATTCACAGTAATACCATCTGTAGCCGTTTCCAATGCTGTTACTTTCGTCAAACCAATAATGCCATGTTTCGCACTATTATAAGCTGCCTTTCCAGAAAATCCTATCACACCATTAATTGAAGCCATATTTAAGATTCTGCCACTTTGTTGCGCCTTCATAATTGGCAAAGCATATTTCGTACCAATAAAGCTTCCCGTCAACATAATATCAATCATTTGTCTAAATTTATCTGTTGGAAATGACTCTATCGCTTCAACATGCTGAAGGCCCGCATTATTAAACAATACATCCAAACGACCATATTGCTCTACGGTCTGGTCTATCATTTGTTGAACAGCCATTTCATCTGTGACATCTACTTGAATTGCCATACAATCATACCCCAATGCAATTAACTGCTCTACCTCACTAGTTAATTTCTCTTTATTCATATCAGCCAATACGACCTTTGCTCCATGTTCAAGAAATACCTTTGCAATGCCAAGACCAATACCACTTGCCGCACCCGTAATTATCGTCACTTTATCTTTGACCATTGTTCACACCTACTTTAAATGATTTTCAAAGTACGCGTCAGTACTTGCTTCAACTTGCTCTAACGTCGCACCCTCTTGTAGTTCTATTAACTGCATCACTCCATGTTCAAATTGAAATACTGCCAAATCAGTAATTAATGTATCCACCACTTGCGCACCAGTTAACGGTAACTCACACTGTGCCTTAATTTTAGACTCTCCATGCTTATTCATATGATCCATTATCACAACCACTTTCTTTGCGCCAACGACTAAATCCATGGCGCCACCCATACCTTTGACTAATTTCCCTGGAATCATATAATTTGCCAGATCACCCTTCTCAGAAACTTCCATACCACCTAGAATGGCCAAATCGATATGACCACCTCTAATCATGGCAAAGGACTCTGCGTTATCAAAGAATGATGCACCTTTAGCAGCAGTAACCGTCTCCTTACCCGCATTGATTAAATCAGCATCTACTTCATCCTCCGTTGGATAAGGTCCAATACCTAATAAACCATTTTCAGATTGGAAGTAAACATTCTGCACATGATCATTAAGCTCATTGGCAACTAATGTCGGCATACCGATACCAAGATTAATAACCATATTACTTTCAATTTCTTTCGCTGCACGTTGAATAATCCTATGCCTTTGGATTTGTTTACTCATGATTAGCCTCCTTTACAGTGCGTTTCTCTATTCTCTTTTCAAAATGCTTCCCTAAATAAATATAATCCACATATACACCAGACAAATGTACCTCATCTGGGTTAATTTCACCAATTTCTACTAATTCCTCAACCTCAACAACTGTAGTCGTTGCAGCCATGGCACATAGCGGATTAAAATTACGCGCAGTCTTCTCAAAGACTAAATTACCAAAAGTATCCGCCTTTTTCGCCTTAACAATGCCATAATCCCCTGTTATTGCTCGCTCCATAAGAAATGTTTCACCATCAAAGTCACGCGTTTCCTTACCTTCAGCGACAAGCGTACCGACACCCGTCTTCGTATAAAATGCTGGAATACCAGCACCACCTGCACGCAATTTCTCAGCTAATGTACCTTGTGGCGTTAATTCCACATCCAATTCACCATTAATTAACTGTTGCTCAAAGATTTTATTTTCACCTACATAAGAACTAACCATCTTATCAATTTGCTTATTTTCCAGTAATCTACCTAAACCAAAATCATCTACTCCACAATTATTACTCACCACTGTTAAACCCTTCGTCCCCTTAGCACGAATTGCTTCAATTGAATGCTCCGGTATACCACATAACCCAAATCCACCTGCTAATATCGACATGCCATCCGTTAAGCCCTCAAATGCAGATTCTAAATTTTGAATTACTTTAGACATCATATCCCTCATTTCTATCGTTGATAATTACATATTTCATTTAGCTATTTAGCACCTAGTACTAATATTTATTATACTTTATCTTCAGTTGAAAGTCTTTTTATAGCAGTTCGTATACTGAGAAGGAATCATAAATGGTATTCTAGTTAAATATTGCACTGCCATTTTGCACACAGTAACTGCGCTAATTATTAATTGTTTGCTTTAACAACAGTTAAAGATATTAATTTGACTTTTTAAGGTGAAAAAACAGGCTAAAACATTGTTACTTAATGTTTTAGCCTGTTACGAAATTCAGTGATAAATCACTATTATAAAATGACAGAACATCAACAACTATACTTAATTCAGTATAAATTGTTATTACTAATTTTATTATTTTAGTTCTTTGATTATAGCAACGACTTTATCTTGTTGTGCTTCAGTCATATCTGATCCAGATGGCAGACAGACACCATGATCAAATAGGAATTTTGCATTATCGTCATGATCAAAAATAAAATCATAATCTTTATATAGTGGTTGTAAATGCATAGGTTTCCATACTGGTCGCGCCTCAATATTTACTTCATCTAATTTATGAATTATGTCATTTGCAGAGAAACCAGCCTTACTTTCATCAATAGTCAACGCTGTAAGCCATCGATTTGATTTGGAATCTTTTAGTTCAGGTTGGAATTCGAGCCCTTCGATATCACTTAGTTCACGTTGATATTTATCAAAGATTGCTCTTCTTCTTTCAACTCGCTTATCTAATACTTTCATTTGTCCTCTACCAATTCCCGCTGAAATGTTACTTAATCTATAGTTATAACCTAACTCACTGTGTTGATAATGTAACGCTTTATCTCGAGCTTGTGTAGATAAGAACAATGCATGATCTCTATTAGATTTACTGTGAGTTACTAACATTCCTCCACCACTTGTTGTGATGATCTTGTTGCCATTAAATGAAAATATTCCATAATCTCCTAAGCTACCACTCATTGCCCCTTGATACTCAGATCCTAACGATTCAGCCGCATCTTCAATCAATATCACCTTATATCGGTCACAAAGTGCTTTTATTTTATCTAATTGTGCAGATTGACCATATAAATTAACTACAATCACAGCTTTAGGCAATTGACCTTTTGCTGCGTATTTTTCAAAAGCTTTTTCAAGTGCATTTGGAGACATATTCCAAGAATCTAATTCAGAATCGATAAGTACGGGTGTTGCACCTTGATATAAAATAGGATTAGACGTTGCACAAAATGTTAATGATGAACAAAATACAATATCTCCTACACCAACTTCACTTTCTATCAAAGCTAAATGAATCGCAGCTGTTCCACTACTTACTGCTAAAGCCTCATTCACACCAACATATGCTTTTATATCATTTTCAAATCCAGTAACATTTTCTCCTAATGGAGCAATCCAGTTTTGTTCAAATGCTTGGTTGATAAAATCTAGTTCGTCTCCGCCCATATGCGGTCTAGACAAGAATACTCTTTCATTTTCCAATTATATTCACTCCTTAGATATTGCAGGTGTCCCTACAACCGTTTGATACGATTCAATATCATTAATAACAGTAGCACCTGCACCGATGACACAATCTTGGCCTATATTAATTTGCGGTATGACTTTGGCGCCTATAGCTACATGTGTTTGCCTCCCCACTGAAACACCACCAGCTAGCATTGCTCCAGGTGAAATATGAACATAATCTCCTATACGATTATCATGTTCTACAACAGCACTCGTATTTATAATGACATGTTCACCTATAACCGTATCTGCGTTAACAACAGCATTCGGCATTACCACTGTTCCATAGCCTATCTCACTATAAGGACTGATGATTGCAGTAGGATGAATCATTTTCGCGAACTGCTTAATCGCTATATTACTTTGCTCAAAAATTTGTGCCCTTACTTTATTATCACCAATGGCAATAATAAAGTAATAATCATTACGATAGCGCTCTAAATGTGATAAATTATCATAAAAGCATCCACTTTCTTCATAATAATTATCAATGTTATTGTCTAAATAACCAGCCAAGATAAATTCACCCTGTGCATTAATAACATCCTTTATGACTTTGGCATGACCGCCATTACCAATGATTACAACCTTTTTCATCATAAATTACCTCTAAATTTCTCTGTTGTGACATGATCCGTAGCATTAATATCTTTCTTTTGTAAAACATTTTGAACAGTTTTATAAAGAATATACATATCCAATTTGAAAGACTGATTTTCTACATACCAAACATCTAATTTGAATTTTTGTTCCCAAGTAATTGCGTTACGACCATTGATTTGAGCCCAACCTGTTATGCCTGGTTTAACTTGATGACGTTTTTTCTGTTCTTCATTATATAAGGGTAAATATTCCATTAATAACGGTCTTGGTCCTACTAAACTTAGGTCACCTTTTAACACATTAAATAATTGTGGTAACTCATCAACACTTGTTTTTCTAATAGTAGCGCCTAATTTGGTCATTCTTTGATCATCTGGCAACAGTTCACCATTACTATCCTTTTCATCCGTCATTGTACGAAATTTAAAGATTTCAAATGGCACTTCATTTTTACCTGGTCTAATTTGTCTAAATAACACAGGCTTTCCTAGCTTTGTCGCGATTAAAAAGTAAGCAATAATTAAAATTGGTGCACTTAGTATCAATCCAAATAAACTTACAGAAAAGTCGAACAATCTTTTTAACATGCACTCACCCTCAAACTATTTGTTAGCATCAAAAACGAATAATTGTTTTTCCACCACATTTTTTTCATCATATAAATCTTTCGCGCGTTGATATCCCGCATTTTTAAATCGGCTTAATTCTGCTGCATCATTTGCCAAAATATCAATTTTATTTGCAATAAACTTTGGTGCATTTAAGGGAACGATATAACCTGTTTCTCCATCGACCACTTCTTCTCTAGAACCTCTAATATTTGTAGCAATCACAGCATTTTTCATTGCCATAGCCTCAATAATTGATCGTGGCATGCCTTCTCTATATGATGGTAAACAGTAAATATCACTAATTGCTAAATATTCATTTATATTTGATATTTGACCAGTAAAAGTGATGTTTTTATTTTGTTTAAATTTTTCAATTAAATGAATTGTCTCTGTATCCCTTTCACCATCAGGCAAGTCACCAATAATTATATATTTAACATTTTTTGAAGTCAGTTTTTCATATGAATTTAATAAATCCAAAATACCTTTTTCTTTAACTAACCTTCCAATAAATGAAACCACAATATCTTCATGTGAAATATTTAAGTTATTTCTTAAATGTGATAAATCTTTTGAAGTTACAACATCATAATTAAATTTATTATCGATATCTATACCGTTACTGATGTGCAAATAATTATTATGTTTTGATTCAAGTAAAAAATTATTCTTTTTAGCCACTTCATAATCTTCAACACTTTGAGTAAAAATATAATCTGTCGCTAATTTGCCAATCCATTTTTCGATATTAAAATACACTTTATATTGGACTGTATTCATTTCATCATGGAAGTAAAAACCATGTGCAGTATATATTATTGTTTTTACACGAGCTAATTTAGCTGCAATCCTACCCAACACTGCTGCAACAGGTGTGTGAACATGCACAATATCAGGCTTAATTTGTCTAAATAATTTGACCATCTTTAAAATAGATTTCAAGTTATTCACAGGACTGATTTTTCTATCAATATTTATATTATGAACATGCACACCTTGCTTTTCGAGTTCATCTTGTTGTTCCCCCATAGTACTAATGCAATGCACTTCATGACCTTCACGTACGCTTGTTTCATTCAGTGCCTTTAATAACTTCAAATGTGTCATTTCTATAGCTGCAATTTGGACAATTTTCATCACTATAGCCTCCAAAGTCTTTGACTTTCGTTTATATCCTTATCAGATATTACTCCTTTAATATCAAATATCACACCATTTTCTTGTACTAAATTTATATACTCAGACTTATTTTCCAAATATTCTTTATGCGAGACTGCGAAAATTAACACATCTGCTTTTGACATTTGTTCCTTATCTTTAAGGTCAATATCAAAGATATCTTTAGCTTCTTTTTTATCGGCTTCTACATCGTTAACCTTAATTTCCAAACCATACGATGCTAATTCTTCAATAATATGAATCACTTTTGTATTTCTTAAGTCAGGACAGTTTTCCTTAAATGTTAATCCTAAAACATTAACACTGGCATTTTGAACTTCCATTCCATGTTTTAACATCTCTTTTATAACATTAGAAGCTATATGCTTTGCCATATTATCATTAATTCTTCTACCTGAGAGTATTACTTCTGGATGATGTCCTACCTCTTGTGCCTTATGAGTTAAATAATATGGATCAACTCCTATACAATGCCCACCTACTAATCCAGGCTTAAAGTTTAAGAAGTTCCATTTCGTACCTGAGGCTTTTAATACTTCGTTCGTATCAATGTTTAATTTATCAAAAATAATTGCTAATTCATTCATTAATGCAATATTTACATCTCTCTGTGTATTTTCAATTACCTTTGCAGCCTCTGCGACTTTAATTGATGAAGCTTTGTAAACACCCGCTTTAACTACTGAGTCATATACTTCAGCTACAATTTCTAGGACTTCTGGAGTTTGACCAGATACAACTTTTATAATTGTTTCAAATGTATGTTCTTTATCACCAGGATTAATTCGCTCAGGTGAATAGCCAATAAAGAAATCCTTTCCACATTCTAGTCCTGAAAATTTCTCTAAGACAGGGACACACGCTTCTTCAGTTGCCCCAGGATAAACTGTTGATTCATAAACAATAATAGAGCCTTTTTTTAATGCACTACCAACTGTTTCACTTGCTTTAATCAGTGGTGTTAAGTTTGGCTTATTATGTTTATCAATTGGTGTTGGAACAGCCACAATAATAAAATCTGACTCACTTAATTTGTCTCTATCTGAAGTATATTCTACATTTGAAGCTTCAAGTTTTTCAGTTGTTACCTCATTCGTTCTATCATAATTATTTTTTAATTCGCTTATTCTACTTTCATTAATATCAAAACCGATAACCTTGTGTTTATTCCCAAATGATACAGCAACTGGTAAACCAACATATCCTAAACCTACAACAGCTATATTTCTATCCATTAATGATTTCTCCCTTATTTTATTTGTAATAATTTAAATACCAATCAATAAATTTGTTAACGCCGTCTTGTATTGATGTTTCTGGCTTAAAGTCAATATTATTGTATAAATCGTCTACATTAGCATAAGTTTCAGGTACATCACCTGCTTGTAAATCCATATAATTCTTTTTAGCAGTTTTACCTAATTTATTTTCTATGGCTTCAACAAACTCCATTAATCTAACCGGACTATTATTTCCGATATTATATACTTTGTATGGTGCGTAAGATGAAGATGGATCCGGATTAGCACCTGACCACTCAGGATTTGGTTCAGCTGGTTTCTTAATAAGTCTACTAATCGCTTCAACAATATCGTCCACATAAGTAAAATCACGCATCATATTTCCATGATTATACACATCAATAGCTTCATCATTTACAATCGCTTTAGTAAATTTAAATAATGCCATATCTGGTCTTCCCCACGGTCCGTATACTGTAAAGAATCTTAATCCTGTTGTTGGTAATTGATACAAGTGACTATATGTATGGGCCATAAGTTCATTTGATTTCTTCGTTGCAGCGTATAAACTTAATGGATGGTCAATATTGTCTGATGTACTAAATGGTTTAGATGTATTCGCACCATATACTGAACTTGAAGATGCATAAATTAAATGTTTCACGTCAAAGTGTCTTGAACATTCAAGTATATTCATAAACCCTACTACATTTGCATCAATGTATGCTCTTGGGTTTTCTAAGCTATATCTAACCCCTGCTTGTGCAGCTAAATTAACTACGACTTCTGGCTGTTCTTTAATAAATACTTCCTTCAAGTCTTCATAATCTTCTAAGTTCAATTTAAAAAATGTAAAGTTATTATCGCCTATTGACTTTAATCTATCTTCTTTCAACGACACAGAATAGTAGTCATTTATATTGTCTACACCGATAACTTCATGATGTTGTGCAATTAACTTTTTAGCTAAATGAGAGCCTATAAACCCAGCAGCACCTGTTATTAATATTTTCATAAATTATTCCTCCAATTTTTTAATCTTTTTCATTGGTACACCTGCACCTAACCATCCAGATTCCAAATCTTTCACAACAATCGAACCTGCTGCCACAACAGATCTTTGTTTGATAGTCACATTACTTAAAACTCTGACCCCACAACCAATCCAAACATCATCTTTAATAACAATTTTCCCTTTAGATACCTCATTATATTTAATTGGTATTGTAGTGTCTTTCCATGTATGATTCGTAGTAATTAATGTAGAGCTATGTGCTATCGAAACATTATTACCTATTTCCAAACCTCCATAGCCATCTATATAACACATATCATGGATACTCACATTGTCCCCAATAATTGTATCTTTCATATTTTTAAGACTTACATTTTTACCAATGTACACATTATTACCAATTTTATTTGTCATACTTGCCAAAATGATATAGCGTAGTGCAAGCTGAATTTTAAAATTAGTACCAGTATTAATTTCATATAATGATGTTCTTAATTTATATGGGAAAAAACGTAATAATTTGCTAAAACGCTTCATTAAACTATAAATTTTATTGTTCATTTAATTTTTTCCTCCCAAAATAATATTGGCAGATAAACATAATCAATAATAATGACGTTTTATCACGATGTCTTAGTGCAGAACCATAGTTATATGTACCTAACGCAAATACCATAAATGATAACGCCACAATTATTAAGATGATTAAGACTTTTTGATTCTTAGTTTGCTTGTAAATACGCATACCTAAAATAAATGCAATAACGATTAACACAATATTAAAAAATCCAATCATATCGGAAACCGTTCTTACTTCCCATGGGAATGGTTTGAAAGCAAAGAATACTTCCTGTTTAACTTTAGTACCCAAACCGCCTCTTTCAGTTGGACTAATGTAGTCAGCTCTTGAACTTGTCATTTCATTTACTTCCATATTCTCCCCTGTACCAATACTATTTTGAATTTTAGTATTGTCAGTTTTGGTAATAAATAATAGTAATGCCAAAATTGATAAAATAACTACAAACGACTTAAACAAGAAATTCTGTTTTGAAAACAAACAAAAATAAACACCTAGTACAGCTAGAAGTCCTACCATACCCACATGGAAAACGCTACCTAAAACAATCGCCAATATACTGATAAATAGATATAAAATCCTTTTGCTATCATGATATTTTAAAATTGCTAAAGTAAAAATTAAGACAAATAATATTACATATATCTCTCTTAAAGTAATAACAGTGTTAATAAGTGTCAGTGGATATAAAACAAATAAATATGAACTAATAATTGCTACTTTTTGATTTCCAAATACATTCACAACAATTTTGTATAACAAAATAACACAAATTGTATGTACGGTGATATTGACTAATCCAGGCAAAATTTCAAAAGGTTTGCCTAGAAAATAAACAAAGGATAGCAATTTAGAGTAGGCAGTCGAGCTTTGAAATACATTCACATTCATGTTTAATGCCAAATGGTTATAATAGCCTATGGCCAATTTTTCAAATCTGACATCATCGTTACCAGAACCAGGCAGTTCAATAAAATATTTATGAGTAATTAATGCTGTAAGATAAATCAACCATTGAATTATTATTAATAAAAATAGTTTTATATTTAACTTACTAATTAATAAATACATTAAGATTAATAGATTTATAATCACAATTAAAAATATGTTAAACCACCCATACCAAAGCGCTAAAGCAAATAATAAAATTAAGGGGATGATTAATAAGAGCTCTTTCTTAAATTTCATTTTTTACTCCTTTGATTATTTTAAGACTCAAGATCAATTTCATAACAAATATGGAAATTGCAAAAATAGTGAATGTATATGTGGCGCCTAAAATCCCAAATAAATTAATCAGTATCAAACTTGATAATAAGACGATGACTACGCTTATCACCTGTATTCTAGTGTTATATTTATATTTATTATGCGCATTGATATAAAGGTCAAATAGAATACTCATATAAACCAATATTGCACTGAAAATAATAATTAAAATTTGTGATTTATAAGCTAAAAACTTTTGATTAAACATAATAACTATAATGTTATCTAGAATAGTAAAACTGACAATAATCACAATAATGTATGAAAAAATGCCACCTATAATAATTCCAACAAACAATTTTTTCAAATAATTAAAATTAAATTTATTTTCAACAGTCTTGGGTAACACGTAGTTGTATATCGAAAAGAAGAACGTATTACCCGCAGAATAAATTGTTAAAATACTACTAAATATACCAACTGCTGCAATACTTGAAGCATATTCTAAGACATACTTTGGTATATTGGTGTTTAATGATGATAAAAATAATGTAATGGATAATGGAATACCCAATGAAATTAACTTTTTATATTCACTTATGTTTAGTTTTTCTAAAACAAATGCCTGTTTATTAATAATAAAGAAGCAAACTATTGTTAGTAGACTGTATATAGTAAAAGGTAAAACTAAATTTCCTATTGTATAATATAAAGCTATAATTAACCCCATTTGTAAAAAAGATAATCCAAGTTTGAAATATCCAACAAATCTGTGCTTTTGTTCTTTTATATAATAAGCAAAATTAATATCTAATAAATTTTCAGCAACTTTACTTAATCCAACCATAAATAGTAAAAGGTACTGATTTGAATTTATGCTTGTAAAAAGCATGATAATAATCATATAGATAAGTAAAATAAGAACAGACATAATGAATCTTGCTTTAAAATAACGTTCTCTTTTGAATTCATCCGTTGTGACTATCAATGTATTAAATCCAAAAGATAGCAATAATACTAATGGAGCAATTAATGCCACACCATATGTGTATGCACCTAAATCATTTTGTGTACCTAGTTTTAAAATCAATAAAATAACTATCCATTGCATAAAGCCGAAGACAATATTCCCTAGAAGGTATACTAAAAAATTATGCTTCAAAGTAACTATCACTCCGATTTACAAAGTCTACAACGTCTATTTCTCCATTTGTTATTCTATTGACTTTTAGCAATAACTCGCTATTGGTATATACTTTCGATTTACCTCTATAAATTTTTTCATATACTTGATCAGGATGTATTTCATCTTCGTTAAGTAGTTCTTCAAATAATTTCTCTCCTGGTCTCACTCCCGAGAATTCAATACCAATATCTTCTTCTTTTTTACCACTTAGATGGATTAAATTTTTAGCTAAATCTACAATTTTAACTGGTTCACCCATGTCTAATACAAATATTTCTCCACCTTTTGCTAAGGCACCAGCTTGTAATACCAATCTAGAAGCTTCAGGTATCGTCATAAAGTAACGCGTCATATCAGGATGTGTAACAGTAACAGGTCCTCCCGCTTCAATTTGTTTCTTAAACAATGGAATCACTGATCCTCTTGAACCCAGTACATTACCAAAACGTACTGCTACAAAGCTTGTCTTACTTGATTCATCATTTAAACTCTGAATAATCATCTCAGCTACACGTTTAGTAGCACCCATTACGTTTGGTGGGTTAACTGCTTTGTCAGTAGAAATCATTACAAATTTATTTACGTTAGCTTCCCTTGCAGATTCTGCTGTATTTTTTGTTCCTAATATATTATTTCTAATAGCTTCTTTCGGATTATATTCCATCAACGGTACATGTTTATGCGCTGCCGCGTGGTATACCGCATATGGTTTATGTTCTTGCATAACTTCTAACATTCTTTGCTTATTTTGAATATCTGCTATTACTGGTACAATATCAATTTGATCTTTATATTTTTTTGTTAATTCCTGATGTATCAAGTAAATACTATTTTCACCGTGGCCTAATAATATAATGCGCTTTGGATTAAACTTACATACCTGTCGACAAATTTCTGATCCAATGGAACCACCTGCGCCCGTTACTAAAATGGTTTGATTCGTCAATTGTCTTGATATCATAGCCATATCCAGCTCTACAGGTTCTCTACCAAGTAAGTCCTCAATTTTGACTTTCTTTAATTGATTAACTTCAAGTGCACCTGAAAGTACATCATCAATATTAGGCATTTTAAAGATTTCAACGCCTTCAATATTACAAATATCATTAATTTCCTTCATTCGACCTGATGATAAAGTAGGTATTGCTATAATAATTTTTTTGATTTTATACTTGTTTACTAAATGTGGCACGTCCTTTATGTATCCTTGAACTTTCACACCTTCAGTAATTACAATTTTTTGCTTATTAATATCATCGTCAACTGCCAGTACAGGTTCCATGCCCATATTTGGACTTCTTAACATTTGTCTAATTAGTAATGAACCGCCCTGACCTGCACCAACAATTAATGTTGTTTTTTTCTTAACTGCTTTACCTACTACATATTTTCTATAAACTCTCCAAAATATTCTGGATCCCCCAATTAGTATGATGTGCATCATCCACGTAATAAAATATAATCTTAAGAATGGTGCTTGCCATGTAATTAGTGGTACAACAACAATTGTTGCTAATATAGAACATGTCACAGATTGAACAACAAGTAGCAATTCACTGACACTCGCATATTCCCATGCACGATGATATAAATTAAATATTGCTGCAAAGAGATGGTGAAATATCAATAAACTAATTGCTGAAATCATTAAAATTCTTATTGAATAACTCTCAAAAAAACGGTTCTAAAATTAAATAGCCCAAAAAAACTGAAAATGTTACGATTAATGAATCTATAAATATGAGCAACATTAATCGCACTCTGATAGAAAGATGTGTCACCTAATCCCCTCATTCACTATAATTTATTCTAAAAAATGCCAAACCATTTCTTTTGTTTATAATCTTTAGTTGGACGTCCTTTTATAATCTTTTCATTCTTAATCAATTTTTCAGCATTGATAAAATAGCCTTCTATTTCATCTCTGTAATTTTTCAAACTTTTATCTTGCAATAATATATCCATTAAAAATGGCCTTTGGTCAACACTATGCGCATCTGATGCTATAAAATGGACTAAATCATTTTCAATCATTTTGAGCGAAGTCTTTTTAATATTCTTTCCAGAATCGCCTGCTAACGATCCAGAGGTCAATTGCGCCAAAGCACCACCATCGACCAACTCAAAAAGCACATCCAAATCTTGTACAATAGCTTTGTTTCTCTCTGGATGCGCGATGATTGGTATGTATCCCATTGTTTGAATTTCATAAAATAATTTATTCGTATAAACTGGTACTTCATTTGAAGGAAACTCAATTAATAAATAATTTGACCCATTTATTCCTGTTATTTTTCCTGCTTCAATATCTGTTAAAATTTGATCAGTAATCCTAATTTCTTGTCCATAATATAAATCAATATTCAACTCTTGATGTTTCAGTGCAGTATCCAATACAATAAGCTTTTCTTGAATACTATTGATATCATTTGAAAAGTTAGGGTGTAAATGATGTGGAGTTGCCACAATACCTGTTACACCCTCTGATATTGCCTGTCTAATAAGTTCAATGGCATCTTCAAGTGATTTTGGTCCATCATCGATGCCATATAAAATATGGTTATGTATATCAATCATCATTTCCATCCCCATAATAGTTGTAATAACTTGAAGAATTATCTTTAGCTGCTTTGTTTAAAACTGCACCAATAACTTTGCCGTTTGATTGTTCAATGAGTTCTTTTGCCTTTTTCACTTCATTTTTATCACTTTTTTCACTATCAATAACTAGAATGCAATCTCTCACAATTTGTGCATATAATTGTGCATCAGTCACTGTATTAACTGGTGGTGTATCAATAATGATAAAGTCATATTCAGTAGCTAATTTTTGATATAATTCACGGAACTTTCTAGTTGTTATCAATTCTGACGGGTTTGGTGGTACCGGTCCTGAAGTTAATACGTCAAGGTTTTCAATATGTGTCTCTTTAACTGCATCTATTTCTAGTGTTTTACCAATAATCAAATTTGAAAGACCACTATTGTTAGTTAAATTGAATACATAATGTTGAGTTGCTCTACGCATGTCTCCGTCAATAATTAAGGTTCTATAACCAGCTTGAGCATATGTAATTGCAATATTTGCAGAAATGGTACTTTTACCAGATGAAGCCTTTTCTGAAGTAATCAATATGCTACTGATTTCTTTATCTGCATTTGAAAACATAATATTCGAACGGATACCTCTGAATTTCTCACTTATAATGGACTTTGGTTTGTCATACGTAAAAAGTGGCGATATTTTTGATGCACCCTTATTCTTCTTTGCCATAATAAATTCCTTTCTTATTCAAATTTTTGAATTGATCCTAATACTGGAATATTAAACTCTTCTTTCACCTGTTCTTCGGTACGAATACGTTTATCGAATAGTTCTTTAAATATAATAATTAAAAATGCAATGAATAATCCTGCTAATAATCCAAGACCTAAATTAACGATTGTCTTCGGTTCAACTTTTGATGCAGTGCCATCTGCACTAGATAAAATAGATACATTATCGACACTCATAATATCTGGTACTTCTTTACTAAATACTTTTGCAATTTTATTAGCTACAATTTCAGAATCTCTCCTGCTATTACTTGTAACCCCTATTTCTAGTATTTGAGATCGATCTTGATTTGTAACAGTTAACATACTAGAAATTTCACTTGATGAATATTGATGTTTTACAGACTTAGAAACCTTATCTATAATTCGTGGACTCTTGATGATTTCAGAATATGTATTAACAAGCTCTATGTTACTTTGTACTTCTTGAGCCATCATTTGTTGATCTTTATTTTTTTCATTAACAAGAACCTGAGTGGTTGCTTGATATTTAGGCGTCATAAAAAAGAAAGTAATAATAGCACTAACTATTAAACAAATTAATGGTAACAAGATAAGTAACTTTAAATTCTTTTTGATAATACGTGTGATTTTAGATAAATCAAATGTATTTTCCATATAAACCTCCCAAAAAACAAAATTTAATTCTATTAAACCAAACATTTCTGTTTTGCACAATAGTCTGTTGTGCATTGATTATTTTTATTTAACTAATTTTACAAAACCTTAAAATATAATTAATATCTATACATCTACAAAAAAAGGCGCAAAAAAGCCTTTCGACATAAACACAGTTTTGTATTTATGCCAAAAGGCTTGAGTAAATTATTTTATATAGTAAAAATGACCTTAACTAATTTCAATTTGAAATCGACGTATGACTGTCCCATCATCTAACAATGCAGGTTCAATTTCTTCGCCACCATTATGCTTTATCACAGCAGCAGACGCTTTATTGGATTCGTCGCATGTCACTAATGCTTCTTGAACACCAATACGTGACAAATAATCTAATGATTTCTTTAATATCTTATTTCCATACCCTTTACCGCGATGTTTCTTACGTACTCCATATCCAATATGACCGCCAACACGCTTCAAGTGATCGTTTAAATCATGACGAATATTTGCTGCTCCAATGATTTCATTTTCATCAATCAAAAATAAGGTCGTATTATCAATTTCTGAATTACGTGATTTATTATCTGCCAACTCATGCACTAATGTCTCAAAGTTATCATATTTAACAATATTCGTTGCTGCTGGCACAACTTGTTCGTCATGGTCAATCCATTCACTCATATAATCGCAATACAAAGATTCATCACTCATTGTTAACTCTCTAAATTCCATCATGTCAACGCTCCTTTCTATTTCCTTAAATATTTATTGGATCATCGTGTAAATTCTGATAATAAACGAGTTGATCCGTCCATGCGCCATCTTGGAAAATAAATCCCTTTCTTAAACATTCATAGTGAAATCCTAACTTTTCAATTAAATGTTGCGATGGTTTATTTCCAATATCAATATGTGCCTCTAGTCGGTGAAACTTAAAATTATCTTTAGCTTGTTTAATTAATTCCGATATCGCTTCAAAGGCATAGCCTTGACGCCAATATTGATTATGAATAAAATAACCAATCTCTGCCCATTGAAATGCATCTCTACTCAAATTCTTCAAATCTAGCATGCCAATATGAGCAGCACTCACCTTATCGAAAATTGCAAAAATATATAAATCATCAGCATTTCTCGCCTGGCGTTGACGTTCAACCAACTCAGCAAACCAGGGTTGAGTCGCATCAGACATATCAACTTGTCCCTCATCAAATTGATGTTGTGATGGTTTACGATTTATAAATCCAGAAAGCCAAATTTCATAGTCATTTTCTTCCAACGGTCTTATGATAAGCCGTTGAGTACTGAATTGCAACCTTAAATTTTGTTTCAATGATTAACAACCTTTATCTAATTTTATAGTGTAATTACGTTCAATTATCCAAATTAATGATAATGACTTTATACCTATCATAATACATCTGATACGCAAAGAGAAATAAAGCTATCTAAGCACTTTATCTGCGTTAAAATTTTATATTTTGGGTATATAATATAATGAAAACGCTAACATGATTTGCACAAAAAATGTCCCTTTAGCATACAACGACTGTCGCTTAAATTGTATACATGTGGTTGGTAGATAAAGGAGGGTGTTACTTATGAACAGTAATACATCTAAAATATTTTTCGTGTTTTTCGGCATATTATCTTGGTTATCTACGATGTTTTTATTTATTTTACCTATGTTGACGCCTTATCAAAAATATATTGAAAATCAAAATGGTATTTCAGCAGGATGGGTTATTACGCTACTAGCCATTATTACGTTATTCTATATTGGTATATTGATATTAGATATATTTAGTACGACTGCTACACAAGTATTACAATTTGTACTACTCACTGTAGTTGTTGTTTCCGCTTTACCATCTATTACAGCATTTGTAATTGTTTCATTTATCGTAGATATAAGTATTATTGAAATATTTATACCGATTATTTTAATTATTTTGGCCAGTATGTTGCATATTTTATGGTTTGCTATCCCATTCTTACAAAATAAGCAACGCCGTGAAGAATTACTAGAAAAAAACAAAGCGATCTATGATAAATATAAATAGTAGCTAAAAAGCAACTTGCAACATCTAAAATGTGATGTACAAGTTGCTTCTTTCATTGAGACATGATATTAAATCAATCTTAATGTAAATTGACTATATTATTTAATAATACCGATTTCTTTGCCAACCTTTTCAAATGCAGCTAATGCATCATCTAGCATTTCCTTTGTATGGGCAGCTGTTGGCATGTTACGTACACGTCCAGTGCCTTTAGGAACAGTTGGGAAGACAATTGATTTAACATATACGCCTTCTTCTTTCAAACGACTACTGAATGCTTGTGTTTCCTTTTCATCACCGATAATAACAGGTGTAATAGGCGTTTCAGAATCCCCGATATTAAAGCCTAATTCCTTCAATCCTGCTTTTAGATAATTTCCATTATCCCAAAGTTTATCGTGTAATTCAGTTGACGCCATTAACTTCTTCACAGCTTCAGTAATTGCTTTCGTGTCTCCAGGAGCTAATGATGTTGAGAATAAGAATGGTCTTGATTGAGCTTTCAACCAATCAATAAGCGATTGTGTCCCAGCAACATAACCACCGACTACACCAATAGCCTTTGATAATGTACCAATTTGGAAGTCAATCTTATCTTGTAAACCAAAGTGTTTCACAGTACCAGCACCGTTACCCATTACACCAGAACCATGTGCATCATCAACATAAGTAATCAAGCCGAATTCTTCAGCAATTTCCACAATTTCTGGCAATTTTGCAACATCGCCATCCATACTAAACACACCATCAGTAATATACATTACTTTATTATATTGACCAGATTCGACTGCTTCTTTTGCTTTAGCTCTTAAATCATCCATATCTGAATGATTAACGCGGATAATCTTTGCCTTAGATAAACGACAACCATCAATAATAGAAGCATGGTTTAATTCATCCGATAAAATCGCATCATTTTTATTCATAACAGCAGAGATTGCTGCCATATTACAGTTAAATCCTGATTGGTACGCAACTGCAGCTTCTGTACCTTTAAACTTAGCTAACGTTGTTTCTAGCTCATCATGTAAATCTAACGTACCGTTGATTGAACGCACTGCACCTGCACCAACACCATGTGTATCAATTGCATCCTTTGCCGCTTGTTTCAAATCTGCATCTGTTGCTAGTCCTAAATAGTTATTTGAAGACAAGTTAATATATGATTTCCCGTTGATCTTAATTTCAGGTCCATTTGCACCTTCAATTGTATCAATTTCATTATACAAACCGTTATCTTTCAAATACTGAATATTTTCATCTAAAAAGCCATGTAGTGACTGTACCACTGCAAGTCCCCCTTTGAATTGTCTTTGTGTTAAGTTAATCATAACCTATTTTAAAGTTTGAGGGAAGTAGAACAATGCCCACGACAACTGTGTTTTAAGCAATATACTTTGCATTAATTAATTGTACCTATTGATTATCGTGTTGAAATGGTATACTAGATAAAAAGTTATGGAAGAAGGGTTGAAGTTGTTTGATTGGTTTCAACTAGCAAATGAAAAAGAAAATAGAATGGTTCAAGTACGTCGCTATCTCCATCAGTACCCTGAATTATCTTTTGAGGAATATCACACGCATGATTTCATTATGAATCAATTAAGCCAATTATCTTGTGAAATTCAAACACCTGTAGGACGCAATGGCATTGTTGCTCGCTTTAAAGGAAATGGTGACGGTCCTACAATCGCTCTAAGAGCAGACTTTGATGCTTTGCCGATTGATGAATTAACGGATGTCGATTATAAGTCAAAGAATCCAGGTGCAATGCATGCATGTGGCCATGATGGTCATACAGCAATATTACTGGCTGTTGCTGAAATATTAGAGAGTCATTTAAATCAATTAAATGGTACAGTTGTCTTAATTTTTCAATATGGTGAAGAAATTATGCCGGGTGGATCTCAAGAGATGATTGATGATGGATGCTTGCAAGGTGTCGATAGAATTTATGGTAACCATCTTTGGAGTGGTTATCCTACAGGTACGATATATTCACGTCCAGGCGCTATGATGGCATCTCCTGATGAATTTAATATTACAATTCATGGTAGAGGCGGACATGGTGCCAAGCCACATGAAACAATTGATCCTGTAGTAATTATGGCTGAATTTATTATGAGTTCACAAAAAATAATCTCTCGTACAATTGACCCTGTAAAGCAAGCAGTACTTAGCTTTGGCATGATTCAAGCTGGCTCAGCCGATAATGTCATACCCGATTCAGCATACTGCAGAGGTACCGTTCGCACATTTGATACAGATATTCAAGATCACGTTATTAATAAAATGGACAAACTATTACAGGGATTAGCTGTTGCAAATGATATAGAATATTCATTAGATTATATTAAAGGATACTTACCTGTTCATAATAATGCAAATTGCTACGAAGTTGTTAAACAGGCCGCTAATGATATTAATTTAAGATACAATGAATCTGATTTAATGATGGTCGGAGAGGACTTTTCACACTATTTAAAAGTACGTCCAGGCGCTTTCTTTTTAACTGGATGTGGTAACCCAGAAAAGAACTCTGATTACCCTCATCATAGCCCATATTTTAATATTGATGAAAAGGCCATGAAATACGCAGTAAGTGAGTTTTTAAAAATTCTAGAATTAGAAAATATATTTAAACAACTATAAATCATCTTATGTAAAAAGCGCTATTAATAGCGCTTTTTTTATACCCCATTGTCTCTTTTGCTATTACATCTAATAATACTTATAGCATTTATTTTTTATAAAAAGCTATATATTATGCCACAAAAAAAGAGCCTCCCTAAGGAGACTCTCAAATCATAATAAATAATGATTATTCGTTAATTTCAGTAACAACGCCTGATCCTACAGTACGTCCACCTTCACGGATAGAGAAACGAGTACCGTCTTCGATAGCGATTGGAGAAATTAATTCAACGATCATTTCAACGTTATCGCCAGGCATAACCATTTCAGTACCTTCTGGTAAGTTAACAACACCAGTTACGTCAGTAGTACGGAAATAGAATTGTGGGCGGTAGTTAGTGAAGAATGGAGTATGACGTCCACCTTCGTCTTTAGATAAAACGTAAACTTCCGCTTTGAATTTTGTATGTGGTGTAATAGTACCAGGAGCAGCTAAAACTTGACCACGTTGAACATCTTCACGTGAAACACCACGTAATAATGCACCAATGTTGTCACCAGCTTCAGCGTAGTCTAATAACTTACGGAACATTTCTACACCAGTAACAGTTGTTTTGCTTGATTCTTCTTGCATACCGATGATTTCGATTTCTTCACCGACTTTGATTTGACCACGTTCAACACGGCCTGTAGCAACAGTACCACGACCAGTGATTGAGAATACGTCCTCAACTGGCATCATGAATGGTTTGTCAGAATCACGTTCTGGAGTTGGAATGTAAGTGTCAACAGCTTCCATTAGGTCTAAGATTTTTTGCTCATAGTCAGCGTCGCCTTCTAAAGCTTTTAATGCTGAACCAGAGATAACTGGTACATCGTCACCAGGGAAGTCGTATTCGCTTAATAAGTCACGAACTTCCATTTCAACTAATTCTAATAATTCTTCATCGTCAACCATGTCAACTTTGTTTAAGAATACAACTAATGCTGGAACACCAACGTTACGTGATAAAAGAATGTGTTCACGAGTTTGTGGCATTGGACCGTCAGCAGCAGATACTACTAAGATAGCTCCGTCCATTTGTGCAGCACCAGTGATCATGTTTTTAACATAGTCAGCGTGTCCTGGGCAGTCAACGTGAGCATAGTGACGTTTTTCAGTAGTGTATTCGATGTGTGCAGTATTGATTGTAATACCACGTTCTTTTTCTTCTGGAGCATTGTCAATCATGTCGTATGATTGTGCAATAGTGTCACCATTTTTTGCTAATACAGTTGCGATAGCAGCTGTTAAAGTTGTTTTACCATGGTCAACGTGACCGATAGTACCAATATTGGCATGTTCTTTTGAGCGATCAAATTTTTCTTTAGCCATTATAAAATCTCTCCTATTCTGTTAGAAAATTAATATTAAAATTTATCTCTCATGACAGTTTCTCACCATCATGAGAAGACAATTTATCCTTTAGGGATAAGTACTATCCATATAGTACCTTTATAATGCATTTTTCCCAAAAAATCAATTGATAAAACCATAGGGTACGAATTGCACCCTAATTAGTCAAAGTGACTATAAAAGACACTTATAAACTAATCAATTATTCAGCGTTGTTACCACTGTTTTTCTTGATGATTTCTTCAGCGATTGATTTAGGAACTTCTGCATAGTGATCGAAGTACATAGTGTAAGTACCGCGACCTTGAGTGTTTGAACGTAATGATGTTGCATAACCGAACATTTCTGAAAGTGGTACATAAGCATTAACAACTTGTGCATTACCACGAGGTTCCATACCATCAACACGTCCACGACGAGATGTTACGTCACCCATGATGTCACCCATGTATTCTTCAGGCATTTCGATTGTTACTTTCATCATTGGTTCTAAGATAACTGGATCACATTTTTTAGCAGCTTCTTTAAGTGCTAAAGATGCAGCGATTTTGAAGGCCATTTCAGATGAATCGACATCATGGTATGAACCGTCAAATAATTTCGCTTTAACGTCGATTAATGGGTAACCAGCTAATACACCGTTATCCATTGCATCAACAAGACCAGCTTCTACTGATGGAATGTATTCACGAGGAACTACACCACCAACGATAGCGTTTTCGAATTCGAATCCAGCACCAGTTTCGTTTGGTGAGAATTCAATCTTAACGTCACCGTATTGTCCACGTCCACCTGATTGACGAGCAAATTTACCTTGAACTTGAGCTGATGTTTTGAAAGTTTCACGATAAGAAACCATTGGTGCACCAACATTACATTCAACGTTAAATTCTTTCTTCATACGGTCAACAAGGATATCTAAGTGAAGTTCACCCATACCACCGATGATAACTTGTCCAGTTTCTTCGTTAGTAGAAGCATGGAAAGTTGGGTCTTCTTCTTGTAACTTAACTAAAGCTGTAGTCATTTTATCTTGGTCAGCTTTAGATTTAGGTTCTACTGATAAGTGAATAACTGGTTCTGGGAATTCCATTGATTCCAAGATGATGTCATTCTTCTCACCACATAGAGTATCACCTGTACCAGTGTCTTTAAGACCAACTGCTGCAGCGATATCTCCAGCGTATACAGTGTTAAGCTCTTCACGAGAGTTAGCGTGCATTTGTAGTAAACGACCTACACGTTCACGCTTACCTTTAGTAGAGTTCTTAACGTAAGAACCTGAAGTTAATGTACCAGAATAAACACGGAAGAAAGTTAATTTACCAACATAAGGGTCAGTCATAACTTTAAATGCTAAAGCAGCAAACTCAGCATTGTCATCAGCTTTTGCGATAACTTCTTCGTCTGGTGTGTCAGCACGGTGACCAACAATAGGTTTAACATCTAATGGAGATGGTAAGTAGTCAATTACTGCGTTAAGCATTAATTGAACACCTTTGTTTTTGAATGCTGTACCAACAAGTACTGGGTAGAATTCTACGTCAGTAGTTGCTTGACGGATTGCAGCTTTCAATTCGTCGTTACTGATTTCTTCATCACCAAGATATTTTTCCATTAATTCGTCGTTTGTTTCAGCAACAGCTTCGATTAATGTTGAACGAGCTTCTTCAGCTCTTTCTTGATGATCTGCAGGAATTTCAATTTCTTCAATTTCAGTTCCTAAGTCATTTGTATATTTGAAACATTTCATTTCAACTAAGTCAATGATTGCTTCAAATTCATCTTCTGCACCAATTGGTAATTGGATTGGTTGCGCGTTTGCTTGTAAACGGTCATGAATAGTACTTACTGAATATTCAAAGTTAGCACCTAATTTGTCCATTTTGTTTACAAATACAATACGAGGAACACCATATGTTGTAGCTTGACGCCAAACTGTTTCAGTTTGTGGTTCAACACCTGATTGAGCATCAAGTACTGTTACCGCACCGTCAAGTACACGTAATGAACGTTCAACTTCTACTGTGAAGTCTACGTGTCCTGGTGTATCGATAATGTTAACACGGTGGTCATTCCATTGAGCTGTTGTTGCAGCTGATGTAATTGTGATACCACGATCTTGCTCTTGTTCCATCCAGTCCATTTGTGAAGCACCTTCGTGAGTTTCACCAATTTTATGGATACGTCCAGTATAGTAAAGAATACGTTCAGTCGTAGTTGTTTTACCAGCGTCGATATGAGCCATGATACCAATATTACGAGTTTTTTCTAAACTAAAATCTCTAGCCATGTATTTTTCTCCTTCCAGTATTACTGCGAATAAATACTATAAATATGGCGATGCCCTAAGCACGCACCACTGATGGTAAACCATCCTTTTGGAACATACTCAGGGAGAAAGCTTCTATCCTACCAACGATAGTGAGCGAATGCTTTGTTTGCTTCAGCCATTTTGTGAGTGTCTTCACGTTTCTTAACTGCGCCACCTGTGTTGTTAGCTGCATCTAAGATTTCGTTAGCTAAACGCTCTTCCATAGTTTTTTCACCACGAAGACGTGCATAGTTTACTAACCAACGTAAACCTAAAGTAGTACGACGTTCTGGACGAACTTCTACTGGTACTTGATAGTTAGAACCACCAACACGACGAGCTTTAACTTCTAATACAGGCATGATGTTGTCGATAGCTTCTTCGAATACTTCAACAGCTTCACGACCACTACGTTCTTGAACTAGGTCGAAAGCAGAATAAAGAATTCTTTGAGCTGTTCCACGTTTACCATCTAACATGATTTTGTTGATCAATTTTGTAACTAATTTTGAGTTATGAATTGGATCTGGTAATACGTCTCTTTTTGGTACTGATCCTTTACGAGGCATAATGTAAGTCCTCCCTTCCTATTATAGTATATTTTCAAATTGTGTTGCGAAAATTTACGCAATCTTAAAATTAATTTTTAGGTTTTTTAGTTCCGTATAATGAACGTCCTTGTCTACGTCCATCAACACCTGAAGTATCAAGTGCACCACGAACGATGTGGTAACGTACACCAGGTAAGTCTTTTACTCGTCCACCACGTACAAGTACTACACTGTGTTCTTGTAAGTTATGTCCGATACCAGGGATATACGCATTGATTTCGATGTTGTTAGATAAACGAACACGAGCATATTTACGTAACGCTGAGTTAGGTTTTTTAGGTGTCATTGTACCTACACGAGTACAAACGCCACGTTTTTGTGGAGAATTTAAGTCAGTAAATTTCTTTTGTTTACTGTTAAAGTTTCTGTTTAATGCTGGTGAATCAGATTTCTTTGATTTACTTTGTCTTGGTTTGCGTACCAATTGATTAATAGTTGGCATTGAATGTTTCCTCCTCTCCTGTTTTATAATCCCACACATCCAGGTGGTTCATTTTAAGGGTAAATAAAATTTAGTAAGATAAATCTTACTAATCTCATTTCAGACATGCAACAATCGTTGCACTCACACTGATACCTACATATTCTCCTAAAGCACGTTTGCCTTCGAAAAATGAGACAGGTATTGATTTGTGATTGATTTGGCTTAACACGCGAGTCAATAAATGAACTTCTACGTCTTGAGCAATTATCAATGATGTAACTTGATCTTTATTCAAAGCTTTAAGCGTTTGTTTAAGACCAACAACATATTGTTGTTTGTTAAAGCGTGCAACTTTTTCATTAGACATTTAGATATCCTCCAAAGTTCTGCTTGCATCAACCTTTACAATAATAACATCTCCTATGTGATTCAGTCAACGTTTTATCGCATAATTTATTAAAAAAATAAATAAAAAACAAGTGACCGAAATAAAGCATTCCGATCACCTTGTTTATATTAAATCAGTGAATTAAATTTCAGTAGTTTGAACTTCTTCCACTTCTTCTTGTGCTGGTACAGCTTTGTCATATTGAACATCTCTATAACGTCTCATACCAGTACCTGCTGGAATTAATTTACCGATGATAACATTCTCTTTAAGACCAAGTAAGTTATCACGTTTACCTTTAATTGCAGCATCTGTAAGTACACGAGTTGTTTCTTGGAATGAAGCTGCTGATAAGAAGCTTTCAGTTTCAAGAGACGCTTTAGTGATACCTAATAATACTGGTTTAGCTGTTGCAGGTCGTTTACGCTCTTTAAATGCGTCACGGTTAGCATCAGTAAAGTTGTGAATATCAACTAATGAACCTGGTAATAACTTAGTATCTCCAGCTTCGATGATACGTACTTTACGCAACATTTGTCTTACCATAACCTCAACGTGTTTATCATCAATTTCTACACCTTGCATACGGTAAACTTTTTGAACTTCTTTTAATAAGTAGCTCTCAGTTGCATTTAAACCTGATACTGATAAGTAGTTCTTAGGCTCGATAGAACCTTCTGTTAATACTTCACCGCGTTCAACGCTTTGACCGATTTCAACTTTCAATCTAGATGTACCTGATGCAAGATAAGATCTTGTTTCATTTGCACCTTTAATTACGATTTCTTGTTGACGGTCCTTCGCAAGTTTGATGTCATCCACAACACCTTCGATTTCCGTAATAATCGCTTGTCCTTTTGGATTACGCGCTTCGAAAATCTCTTGGATACGAGGAAGACCTTGTGTAATATCACTACCTGCTACCCCACCTGTATGGAATGTACGCATTGTAAGCTGTGTACCTGGCTCACCGATAGATTGGGCTGCAATTGTACCAACTGCTTCACCAACTTCAACTTTTTCACCAGTAGCAAGGTTTTTACCGTAACATTTTTCACATACACCGTGACGTGTGTTACAAGTAAATGCAGAACGGATATACATTTTTTCAAATCCAGCGTCTACGATTTGTTTTGCGATATCTGCAGTAATTAATTCGTCTGGACGGATAATAATCTCATCTGTTTCTGGGTGACGAACTGTTTCTTTAGAATAACGACCTTCTATACGCTCGATAAATGGTTCAATCATTTCTGTACCTTCTTTAATATCAGAAACAAGTAAACCTCTGTCCGTACCACAATCTTCTTCACGAACGATAACATCTTGTGCAACGTCAACAAGACGACGAGTAAGATAACCTGAATCGGCAGTCTTAAGTGCTGTATCGGCAAGTCCTTTACGCGCACCGTGTGTAGAGATAAAGTACTCTAATACTGTTAAACCTTCACGGAATGAAGATGTGATCGGTAACTCGATAATCTTACCTGATGGAGCGGCCATTAATCCACGCATACCGGCTAACTGTGTAAAGTTAGACGCGTTACCACGGGCACCAGAGTCACTCATCATAAAGATTGGGTTAGTCTTATCAAGTGATTGCATTAATTCACCTTGAATTTGATCTTTAGCATCTGTCCAAATTTCAACGACAGAATTATAACGTTCATATTCAGTGATTAAACCACGGTTGAATTGTTTTGTAACTCTTTCAACTAATTTTTCATGCTCATCTAAGATATCTTTCTTGTCTGGTAATACCACGATGTCTGATACACCAACTGTGATACCTGCTTTAGAAGAGAATTTGAAACCTAAGTCTTTCATTCTATCTAACATCATAGATGTGTCTGTAATGCTGAAACGGTTGAACACTTCTGCGATGATGTTACCTAAGAATTTTTTATTGAAAGGTTCAATTAATTCTTCATTTTCAAAGTAAGCTTTTAGTCCACCTTCACCTAATTCAGTTGCTGACACGAAATATTTATTAGGTGTTTCACCTTCTAAATTGGCTTGTGATGGTTCATTGATGTAAGCAAATGAATCCGGAATAATTTCATTGAAGATTACCTTACCAACAGAAGTTGTTAAGATTTTATTATTTTGCTCTTCAGTGAATGTTGGATTGTTAAATGATTTAGCGTGAACACCAATACGCGTGTGTAGGTGTACGTAACCATTAGCATAAGCTTTTAATACTTCATTTGTATCATTGTAGATTGTACCTGTATTCACAGCATCTTTACGTTCTAAAGTTAGGTAATAGTTACCTAATACCATATCTTGAGATGGTGTAACAACTGGTTTACCATCTTTAGGGTTCAAGATATTTTGTGCAGCAAGCATTAACATACGTGCTTCTGCTTGTGCTTCTTTAGATAAAGGTACGTGAACAGCCATTTGGTCACCATCAAAGTCGGCGTTATATGCTGTCGTTACAAGTGGATGTAAACGAATCGCACGGCCTTCTACTAATGTTGGTTCAAATGCTTGGATACCTAGTCTGTGAAGTGTAGGTGCACGGTTAAGTAGTACTGGGTGTTCTTTAATTACATCTTCTAAAACATCCCATACTTCGTCATCCATGCGCTCAATCTTGCTCTTAGCATTTTTAATGTTTGTAGCAATCTCACGTTGTACTAATTCTTTCATAATGAAAGGCTTGAACAATTCAAGTGCCATTTCTTTCGGTAGACCACATTGATACATTTTCAAGCTTGGTCCAACTGCGATAACTGAACGACCTGAATAGTCAACACGTTTACCTAATAAGTTCTGACGGAAACGACCTTGCTTACCTTTAAGCATATGAGAAAGTGATTTTAATGGACGGTTACCTGGTCCAGTAACTGGACGGCCACGACGACCATTATCGATTAACGCATCTACAGCTTCTTGTAACATACGTTTTTCGTTTTGTACGATGATACCAGGCGCACCTAAATCTAATAAACGTTTCAAACGGTTATTACGGTTAATAACACGACGGTATAAATCGTTCAAATCACTTGTAGCAAAACGTCCACCATCTAATTGAACCATTGGTCTGATTTCAGGTGGGATAATTGGAAGTACGTCTAAGATCATCCACGCTGGGTTGTTACCAGAATGTCTAAATGATTCAACAACTTCCAAACGTTTAATAGCACGTGTAAGTCTTTGACCAGTAGCTGATTCTAACTCATCACGTAATAATTTTAATTCAGAATCTAAATCGATTTCTTCAAGTAGTTCTTTGATTCCTTCGGCACCCATCTTAGCAGTGAATTGTCCTGGGAATTTATCATAGTACTCTCTGAATTCAGCTTCAGATAGTAATGTCTTTTTCTCAAGACCAGTTGGTCCTGGATTAACAACAACATAAGATGCAAAGTAAATTACTTCTTCTAATGCTCTTGGTGACATGTCTAATAATAGACCCATACGACTTGGAATACCTTTGAAGTACCAAATGTGAGATACAGGAGCAGCAAGTTCAATGTGACCCATTCTTTCACGGCGCACTTTTGATTTTGTTACTTCTACACCACATCTGTCACAAACCATACCTTTATAGCGTACGCGTTTGTATTTACCACAACTACATTCCCAATCTTTTGTAGGTCCGAATATTCTTTCACAGAAAAGACCATCTTTTTCTGGTTTTAAAGTACGGTAATTTATTGTTTCTGGCTTTTTAACCTCACCAAAAGACCATGAACGGATTTTTTCAGGTGAAGCAAGTCCTATTTTCATATAATGGAAATTATTTACATCAATCAAGGAGCCTACCTCCTTCAATTTAGATTAGCTGTGCAAATTGATTGATTGCTCTATATTGATAAATGGCAAGACCACTATCGAGTGCCGAATTGGCTACTCGATATGGAATATACCTTTATAAACTTAAATGCGATTAGTCAGTGATTTCTTTTTGTGATTCTGGAGCATCTTTTTGTTGAAGATCAACTTTACGCTCAACAACATCTTCATCTTCAGTGTCATGCATGTCAATTTCATTGTCATGCTCGTCCATAATCTTAACGTCTAATCCTAAACTTTGTAACTCTTTCATCAATACTCGGAATGATTCAGGAACACTTGGTTTAGAAATATTTTCACCTTTAACAATAGATTCGTATGTTTTAACACGACCTACTGTGTCATCTGATTTGTAAGTTAAGATTTCTTGAAGTGTATATGCAGCACCGTATGCTTCAAGTGCCCATACCTCCATCTCACCGAAACGTTGTCCACCGAATTGTGCTTTACCACCAAGTGGTTGTTGTGTAACAAGTGAGTATGGTCCAGTTGAACGTGCGTGTAATTTGTCGTCAACCATGTGTGCAAGTTTCAACATGTACATTACGCCGACAGAAATACGGTTATCAAATGGTTCACCTGTACGTCCATCATAAAGTACAGTCTTACCGTCACGTGCCATACCGGCCTCTTCAATTGTAGACCAAACATCTTCATCATTGGCACCATCGAATACAGGTGACGCAACATGAATACCTAAGTTTTTAGCAGCCATACCTAAGTGCAACTCTAATACTTGTCCGATATTCATACGTGATGGTACACCTAATGGGTTTAACATGATATCGATAGGTGTTCCGTCTGGTAAATAAGGCATGTCTTCTTCTGGAACAATCTTAGAAATAACACCTTTGTTACCGTGACGTCCACACATCTTATCACCAACGTGAATCTTACGTTTTTGAACGATATAAACACGTACTAATTGGTTTACACCAGGAGATAATGTGTCGTCTCCTTCTTCACGGTTAAAGACTTTAACATCTAGAACAATACCACCAGCACCATGAGGCACACGTAATGATGTATCACGTACTTCACGTGCTTTTTCACCGAAGATTGCATGTAATAAGCGTTCTTCTGCAGTTAATTCAGTTACACCTTTAGGCGTTACTTTACCTACTAGGATATCACCATCATTAACTTCAGCACCTACGTATACAATACCGCGGTCATCTAAGTTTTTAAGTGCACTTTCAGAAACGTTCGGAATATCACGAGTGATTTCTTCAGGTCCTAATTTAGTATCACGTGCTTCTGATTCATACTCTTCAATATGAATTGAAGTATAAACGTCATCCTTAACAAGACGTTCACTCATGATTACAGCATCCTCATAGTTATAACCGTCCCAAGTCATGAAACCTACAACTACGTTTCTACCAAGTGCCATCTCACCTAATTCCATTGAAGGACCATCAGCTAAGATTTCACCTTTAGTCACAACGTCACCTGAGCTAACAATAGGACGTTGGTTATAACATGTACCTGTGTTTGAACGTTTGAATTTAGCTAATGGATAGCGATCTAATTCGCCTTCGTATTCTTGGCCATCCTCTTCAATAAGTTGACGAACAAGAATTTCATTAGATTCAACATGCTCAACGCGACCTTTACGTTTAGCAACAACTGCAGCACCAGAGTCACGTGCAGCTACGTGTTCCATACCTGTACCAACAAATGGTGATTCAGGATTCATCAAAGGTACAGCTTGACGTTGCATGTTCGCACCCATCAATGCACGGTTAGAGTCATCGTTTTCTAAGAAAGGAATACATGCTGTCGCAGCAGATACAACCTGTTTAGGTGATACATCCATGTAGTCCATTTTTTCTTTTGCCATTACAGTGTTGTTACCACGGAAACGACAAACGACTTCATCTTCTACGAAACGACCATTTTCATCTAATACAGAGTTTGCTTGTGCTACTACATAGCTGTCTTCTTCATCAGCTGTTAAGTAGTCAATTTGATCTGTAATAGATTGTGTTTCAATATCAACTTTACGATATGGTGTTTCAATGAAACCAAATTCATTTACACGCGCATAACTTGATAATGAGTTGATAAGTCCGATGTTTGGACCCTCAGGTGTTTCGATTGGACACATACGGCCATAGTGAGAATAGTGAACGTCACGTACTTCCATTTGAGCACGTTCACGAGTTAAACCACCAGGTCCTAATGCTGATAGACGACGTTTATGCGTCAACTCAGCTAATGGGTTTGCTTGGTCCATGAACTGTGATAATTGTGAACTACCAAAGAATTCTTTGATAGATGCAATTACAGGGCGAATGTTGATTAATTGTTGTGGTGTGATTGAATCTGTGTCTTGAATAGACATTCTTTCACGTACTACACGTTCCATTCTTGATAAACCGATACGGAATTGGTTTTGTAATAATTCCCCTACTGAACGTAGACGACGGTTTCCTAAATGGTCGATATCATCAGTGAAGCCAATACCACTTAGTAAGTTAAAGAAGTATGACATAGATGCAATAATATCAGCAGGTGTAATACATTTCACTTCTGAATCTGGGAACGCGTTACCAATCACTGTCGTTGTACGACCTTCTTCATCATTAGGTACGTAAACTTTGATTGATTGAATTTCTACAGGCTCATCAATGATGCTTCCTTCTAATTCAAACACTTCGCTGTTTGCATTTGATTCCAATACATCCATGATTTCGTCTAAATTACGACGATCAAGTACTGTACCTTCTTCAGCAACAATTTCACCAGTTTCTGCATTAACAATTGGTTCAGCTAATTTTTGATTGAATAAGCGATGCTTTAAGTGAAGTTTCTTATTCGCTTTGTAACGACCCACACTAGCTAAATCATAGCGTTTTGGATCGAAGAAACGTGAATATAATAAACTTTTAGCATTTTCTACTGTTGGTGGTTCACCAGGACGTAGACGCTCATAAATTTCAAGCAATGCTTGATCAGTATTTTCAGTTCCATCTTTTTCTAATGTATTACGCAAGTATTCACTTTCACCAAACAAATCAACAATTTCTTGATCCGTTGAGAAACCTAAAGCTCTTAATAATACTGTTAATGGTAACTTTCTAGTTCTGTCAATACGTACATAAACAACATCTTTGGCATCAGTTTCATATTCTAACCATGCACCACGGTTAGGAATAATTGTTGCGTCAAAGTTTGTGTTGCCGTTTTTGTCTAGCTTTTCATTGAAGTAAACGGATGGTGAACGAACTAATTGTGATACGATTACACGTTCAGCACCGTTGATTACGAATGTACCTGTATCTGTCATTAATGGGAAATCGCCCATAAACACTTCTTGCTCTTTTACTTCGCCAGTTTCTTTAATGATTAGACGTACTTTAACACGAAGAGGTGCTGCATACGTTGTATCACGGTTTTTAGATTCTTCTAAATCATATTTTGGTTCACCAAGTCTATAATCTACAAATTCTAATGATAGATTTCCTGTGAAATCTTCAATTGGAGAAATGTCTCTAAACATTTCTAATAAACCTTCTTCTAAGAACCAATCGTAAGACTTAGTTTGAATCTCAATTAAATTCGGTAATTCTAATACCTCTGAAATTCTCGCATAGTTTCTACGTTTACGATGTCTTCCATATTGGACAAATTGACCTGCCAAACAGATTCACCCCTCAAAAATTGTGTGTTTACTTTTAGAAAAATAGCAAATATAATAAGACAAAAAGAAAACGGTAGCACTCCTGATGACACCATTTTCTATTTCATATTATATACAATGTTATTTTGAACGTAAAAGTACACACTTATTGAACATAAATTTTTACATTCTATAACTATATCAGAAGCAGACATTTTAATCAACCTTTTACACTTCTTAAAATGTAATAACCTTTACTTTTTTCTACTACTTCAACATTATCGAATGTTTCTTGCATTTTCTTTTTTGCTGATGGCATACCTTGCTTTTTTTGTATAACTACATAAAGCTCGCCATCTTGTTTCAATTTACTATAAGCGTCATTTAAAATACCATGGACCACTGATTTCCCAGCTCTTATCGGCGGATTCGTTAAGATAAAGTCGAATGCTTGATCTTCAACTTGGGATAACCCATCACTTTCTGCTATCTCCACATTATCAATATGATTTTTCTGTTGATTTCTTTTCGCTAATGCTAGCGCACGTCGATTAACATCTACCATCGTAATTTCATGATGCGGGGATACCTTTGCAATCATTAAACCAATTGGGCCATAACCGCAACCAACATCTAATATATGTTTTGTAGGTCCTGGGGGATGTGCATTTAAAAAAGTGCTTACCAATAAGTCAGATCCAAAGTCGATTTTCCCTTTTGAAAAAACACCTGCATCTGTAATTAGCTCAATGTCATGGTTGTTGTAGGAGTATGTAAAAAGTGATTCATCACTTTCTACTTCAGGATTTTCATCATAATAATGACTCATGACTACACCTCATTTAATCTTTTATTCTTAGATTAATACTATACCCATTTCGCTGAGTATAAAAGTCATTACTGAATTATCCTCAAATCATAGATATAGACAAAATAAGACAAAACCCCGTTATTACAATAACGGGGTTTTCATTTCTCAAAGATTTCAAGTTTCAACGTAACTTAAATCTCGTCACTTTAGTTAGTGATAAACTAAGCAACATTATAAACTTGCAATATATAATTATTAACTGTTAGCCAGCAAGAATTATTTTAATTCTACTGTAGCGCCAACTTCTTCTAAAGCTTCTTTAAGTTTTTCAGCTTCTTCTTTAGCTAAACCTTCTTTAACAACTTTAGGAGCTCCGTCAACTAATTCTTTAGCGTCTTTTAATCCTAAGCCAGTTGCTTCTTTAACAGCTTTAACAACTTTGATTTTAGATGAACCAGCAGAAGTTAATTCTACGTCGAATTCTGTTTTCTCTGCTGCTGCGTCTGCGCCGCCTGCTGCACCTGCTGCTGCTACTGGAGCTGCTGCAGTTACACCAAATTCTTCTTCGATTGCTTTAACTAAGTCGTTTAATTCTAAAACTGACATTTCTTTAATTGCTTCAATGATTTGTTCTTGATTAGCCATTTTAATATTCCTCCGTTTTTTTAATTATTATGCGCAATTATTCAGCGCTTTCTTCGTTTTCTTTGTTTTCTCCAACAGCTTTAACTGCATATGCGAAGTTGCGGACTGGAGCTTGTAATACAGATAATAGCATAGAAACAAGTCCTTCGTGTGATGGTAATGTACCAACTGTGTTAACTTCTTCAGCTGAAATAACTGCACCTTCCATAACACCAACTTTAATTTCTAAAGCTTCATGTTCTTTTGCGAATTTAGCAAGTACTTTAGCTGGAGCAACTACATCTTCAGTTGAAGTAGCAACCGCTGTAGGACCTACTAAGTGCTCATCTAAACCTTCGACACCAGCTTGTACAGCTGCACGACGAACCATAGTGTTTTTCAATACTTTGTATTCAACACCAGCTTCACGTAATTGTGAACGTAATTCAGTTACTTCAGCAACGCTAAGACCACGATAGTCAACGATTACTGTTGATACTGAATTTTTAAGTTGTTCAGCAATTGTATCAACTTGTTGTTTTTTTGATTCGATGATAGCAGACATTTAGACACCTCCATAAATTTTATTTGGTGCTTTTAATCTTGAGTCGACTAAGATGTATTATCTCGTCTATCCCTCAATAAAAAAAGCACTTTCTACCCATGGCAAAAAGTGCTTGAAAGTTCTAAAATAATCACGTTCAAGTCAATTTTAGCCTCGGTAGGATCATGTTTTAAGTTATTACTAACTCCTACTGTCTTAGGTAAAATAATACATACATCAATATAAACCTTATATTGTGTTATGTCAATATTAAATTTCAAGACTACTGCAAAATTGCCTTAGTCTTGAAATTTATTTTTATAGCATGAGGTGGATATTAGAAAGTTGAAGCGTCAACTTTAACTCCAGGTCCCATTGTTGTAGTAACTGTGATTGATTTGAAGTAAGTACCTTTAGCAGAAGATGGTTTAGCTTTAGCTAATACATCTTGTAAAGTCTTCAAGTTTTCAACAAGTTTGTCAGTATCAAATGATGTTTTACCAATTGATGCATGAACAATACCTGATTTTTCAGCGCGGTATTCAACTTTACCAGCTTTGATTTCTTCAACAGCTTTTTTAACGTCCATTGTAACTGTTCCAGTTTTAGGGTTTGGCATTAAACCTTTAGGTCCTAATACACGACCTAATTTACCAACTTCACCCATCATATCTGGTGTAGCTACTACTACGTCAAAGTCGAACCAACCTTGTTGGATTTTTTCTACGTATTCACCTTCGCCAACGAAGTCTGCACCAGCAGCTTCAGCTTCAGATGCTTTATCACCTTTTGCGAATACTAATACACTTTGTGACTTACCAGTACCATTTGGTAATACTACTGCGCCACGGATTTGTTGATCATTTTTACGAGTATCGATACCTAAACGGAATGCAACTTCAACAGATGCATCAAAGTTAGCGATACTTGTTTCTTTAGCTAGTTCAACAGCTTCTTCAACAGAATATTGTTTTTGGCGGTCGATTTTGCTAGCTACTTCTTGATATCTTTTGCTTTTTTTAGCCATTTCATGTTCCTCCTTTAGTGGTTTTAGCGGAATTTCCTCCCACGTTTACTTGCTTTTGCAAGTTAAGAGCAGATAACAGTGAGGTTTAAAAGTGTTATTTTATCGTAGGAATTGCTTCCATAATAAATGACATTTCACCTCATATTACGACAATATTGAACGCTGTCATCATGTTTGTCATTATCTGTCATCTGCTTCTATACGTCTATCTATAAATCATTACTTTAATTATTGAACTGTGATACCCATGCTGCGTGCAGTACCTTCGATAATACGCATAGCTGCTTCTTCGTCAGCAGCATTTAAATCTTGCATTTTTGAGTTAGCAATTTCACGTACTTGATCTTTAGTTACTGTAGCAACTTTGTTTTTGTTTGGTTCGCCAGAACCTTTTTCAATACCAGCTGCTTTTTTAAGTAATACTGGAGCTGGTGGTGTTTTAGTTACGAATGTAAATGAACGATCTTCATATACACTGATTTCAACTGGGATGATTAAACCTGCATCCTCTTGCGTACGTGCGTTGAATTCCTTACAGAATCCCATAATGTTCACACCTGCTTGACCTAATGCCGGACCAACTGGTGGTGCTGGATTTGCTTTACCTGCAGGAATTTGTAATTTAACTACTTTTTCTACTTTTTTAGCCACGATGTGCACCTCCTTGATATCGTGATGTGGTCACAGGACTAAGTTTTGCCCTCCCACTCTTCTACATTTCGTGACGAAATGAACGCTCTAAAAGCGCGACCACAGTATTATAACATCAAACTATATATTAAATCAATAGTTAATTTTTAGAACACCTTAGACATTTTATGGCTTAGGTGTTCTTATGCATGAGCTTGCTCTTGTATTCCTTCTCCTACCTTAGACATTTTATGGCTTAGGTGTTCTTATGCATGAGCTTGCTCTTGTATTCCTTTTTCTACCTTAACTATTTTATAGCTTTTCTATTTGATCAAATTCAACTTCTACTGGTGTTTCTCTACCGAACATGTCTACAAGTACTGTTAATTTATACTTTTCAACTTCAATTTCTTGAACTTCACCGACTTGGTTCGCAAATGGTCCTGATTTAATTCTCACTTGTTCACCTAAATCAATTTGTACATCAACAGTTTTTTCTTTCATGCCCATTTGTTTTAAGATGAAACGCGCTTCCTCTGGTAACAGTGGGTTTGGCTTAGAACCAGCACCTGCCGAACCGACAAAGCCAGTAACACCTGGCGTATTTCTAACGATATACCATGATTCATCAGTCATAACAAGTTCGACTAATACATAACCAGGGAATGTTTTTTTAGTAAGTGTTTTTGCTTTACCTTCTTTTACTTGTGTTTCTTCTTCTTCCGGTATCACAACTCTGAATATTTGCTCTGTCATATTCATAGATTCAACACGTTTTTCTAAATTTTGCTTAACTTTATTTTCATACCCAGAATAAGTATGCACAGCATACCAACGCTTTGCGCCAACTTCTTCAGACATGTCGTCACTCCTATCTATTTGATTAACTCTATAATTTTACCAATTCCTAAGTCTAAGGCATAGAAGAACACTAAGAAAAATACTACTGTAGCTACAACAATGACTGTGTACTTAAACAATTCTTCTTTGGTTGGCCAACTTGTCTTTTCCATTTCTGACTTAACGCCTTGGAAGAAATTTTCTTTTTTAGCCATTTATAAGACCTCCGTGTGATTTCTTTATTCCTTATTTGCTTATTTCCTTACTACAAAACCAAGCAAACATAACACCTTATCTTAGTCGGTATTTATTCACTCGATTAACTTTCATCACATTGCTAACTTTACTTTGATTCCTTATGCAAGGTATGTGCATTACACCTTGGACAATACTTTTTCAATTCCAATCTAGATGTAAGATTACTCTGCTTTGGAACATTATAATTTCTGTTTCCACAAACTTCACAACTTAGTGGTACTTTTTTCATTTTACTCACCCAACTCATTATAATACCAATCTACTATACATAACATACAAGTCAATTGTCAATTGTCATCACAATAGGTCAAGCACATACTCATTGCCTATTTTCACCTTTAAAATAGATACATATTTGCAAATTCAAACTTGTAAATATGGCTTGAGTTTCATTTTACAACGTTGAATTGCATTGTAAACTACTTTAACTTCAATATTTAAAATGTGAGCAATTTCTTTAGGCTTATGGTCTCGAAATGCAAGTTGCATAATTTTTCGTTCTAGCGTTGTACAATCAGCTAAACGTTTGTGTAGCATGCATATACTATCTTTAGTTATTAAATCCAACTCTAGTTTAGAACTTGCTATGGGCGTACCATACTTCACGATGTGTTCTCGAACAAGAGATTCTTGTCGTTTCAATCGTTTCACTTTGTCTCGGATATAGTCACATTTAGCATGCTTTATTATACGATTAATATAGTGCTCTAGTGGTATATTACGTTCAAAATCAAAGCAATTCAGGGCAAGGAATACTTTCAAAAGTATTTCCTGGCATATATCTTCACGATCGTTTGGATGAATAGAAAAATGATTTACTCTTTGAATAATATGCGTTCTCGTTTGTTCCAAAATACAATTCACCGAATGGATAGTTAAATTAACATTTTCGTATTGTACATACTTATTAACATTGGTGTTCTCTTGCATTCATGTATCCTTTCTTAACTTAAATGATTAAGCATAGGATACAGCGGACAAATAATAAAAAGCAACTTGCCATATTATTCTTTATTATTATTGCCTCGTCTTAGTTTTTCAAATTCTTCTAATATTTCATTTGAAAGTTCAATTCGAGTTCGTGGCTTTTGCTCATTGAACCCTTCAAGTTCCTTCGAGACAGTGATTTCGTTTTCCTTTAAATCTCGCCACATTTCTCTTGAAGAAATTCGGTATGCACCAGTACCAAATATAGCGTGTTGTTCGCTCATATCACTGGTTACAACAGTGATATGACGTGTGTGTTTATCATATAAATCATACACATATCGCTCAATATAACTATCTGCGGTTTCCTTTTCCTTCGTAAAAATCACTTTAACCCCATGATACATATATTCAGAATGTGCACCTGCTTGTTCATAAGCATCAAAGACACATACTACTTCGTCAGCAATCACCGCATTATAATTAGCAATTGCAGTTAACAACTGTTCTCGCGCTTCTTCTAAATTTTCTTTCGATAATCGGCTAAGTTCTTGAGACTGCCCAATCATATTGTAACCATCGACAATCAAGTAGCGATCCTTCATGTCTGATCTCCAATCTGATTTCGCTTACGATATACCTCATACATCATTAAGCTAGCGGCTACTGAGGCATTCAAACTATTGACGTGACCTACCATTGGAATTTTAATATAAAAATCGCATTTATCTTTTACAAGTCGACTCATTCCTTGTCCTTCACTACCAATCACAATAGCTAAAGGCATTGCCGCATCCATCTCTCTATAATCTGTAGCATTCTCCGCTTCTGTACCAACGACCCAATAACCATTTTCCTTCAATGTTTCAATCGTCTGCGCTAAATTTGTCACCCTCATGACCGGGACATGTTGAATGGCACCTGTTGACGCCTTTGCTACCGTTTGAGTTAACGCTACCGAACGCCTTTTAGGTATAATCACACCGTCGACACCTGAGGCATCAGCCGTTCTTAAAATAGACCCTAAGTTGTGCGGATCTTCTAAACCATCCAATATTAATACTGTAGATAATGTTTCTTTGTTCTTTTGTTCTGATAAAAATGCATCAAAATCAGCATACTCGTATGGTGCAATATAAGCTGCTACACCTTGGTGAGGTGCATCAGATAAGTTGTCAATTTTAGACTTCGGTACACTTTGGACAATAATTTTCTTATTATTCGCTTGTTTTAAAATCTCATTTATTTGTCCTTTTTTAATCGTATCTTGTATTAATATTTTATTAATTGTATGACCAGATACGATTGCTTCCTTTACCGCATGGCGTCCTACTATTACGATATCTTCCACAGTATCACTTCCTTTCATCTACACATTGAACAATATATTGCAACAATGCTTGTAATCTATCGTGTTCCTTTTCCAAATACAAATAACCAATGACCGCTTCTAGACCTGAACTTTTTCTATATGTTTGAATATCTGTATTTTTAGCCTTGGTATAACTTTTAGCATTTCTACCTCTGCGCACAACATCAAGCTCTACGTCAGTAAACCAGTCAGCTTCAGTCAGTTGTTCTAATGTTTGCGCCTGACTTTTAGCAGAAACATAACGTTTTGCTTCTTGGTGTAAACGATTGGGTTTAGCTTTAAGTTTCAATACAATATACTCTCTTACATGCTGATCTAACACTGCGTCACCCATATATGCTAATGTAAGTGGATTTAATAATTTATTATCCATGTTAGCCTCGCTTAAATCTCACACCTTGTGCAGTATCTTCTAAAATGATATTTTGCGCTTTTAATTCATCACGAATTTCATCTGCACGTGCAAAGTCTTTATTTTTTCTCGCAGTATTACGCTCTTCAATCAATGCTTCTATGTCAGCATCTAATAATACATCTGATTCTTTTCCTTTAAGTGGTACACCTAATACATCACTAAATATTTGGTATACTTCTTTAAAACGATTTAATACAGTGGTAGAAGTAGTGTTTTCTAATACATATTTGTTTGCTAATTTTGCTAAATCATACCATGCTGTGATTGCATTAGCCGTATTGAAATCATCATTCATAACTGTTTCAAATTGTTCAAGCACTTTATCGATTGCTTCGCTATATTCTGATTGCTCGATAACATCTGTTGCAATTGCTTCTCTTTCCACTATAGCTTCATAGCTATTTCTGATACGTTCCAAACCACTTTTCGCTGCTTCTACAAGTTCCATATTATAATTAATTGGACTTCTGTAATGGACACTAATCATAAAGAAACGTAGCACATCAGGATCAATTTGTTTGATGATGTCATGTACTAACACGAAATTACCTAATGATTTACTCATTTTCTCATTATCAATATTTATAAAGCCATTATGCATCCAATATGTTGCAAATGGGGCATGGTTGTGTGCTTCTGATTGTGCTATTTCATTCTCATGGTGTGGGAATTGTAAATCACTACCGCCAGCATGAATATCAATAGTAGCACCTAATTCGTGATAAGCCATAACTGAACATTCAATATGCCATCCTGGTCTTCCTTCACCAAACGGACTATCCCAACTGATTTCACCTGGCTTCGCTTTCTTCCATAACGTAAAGTCTAAGGCATCCTCTTTCTGTTCACCTTGTTCAATACGAGCGCCAACTTTCAGATCATTTAATGACTGATGACTTAATTTACCATAACCTTCAAACTTTCTTGTTCTAAAGTAAACGTCTCCTCCACTTTCATATGCATAACCTTCATCAACTAACTCTTTAATAAATTGAATAATATCGTCCATGTGATTCATTACACGTGGATTAGAAGTGGCTTGTTTAACATTTAATGCCCCTACATCTTCATGGAATGCTTTGATATAACGGTCAGCAATATCTGGTACTGGTTCGTTTAATTCTTGCGAACGTTTGATTAACTTATCATCAACATCAGTGAAGTTTGAGACATATATCACTTCATACCCTTGATATTCAAAGTATCTTCTTACTACATCATAATTGATAGCTGGTCTTGCATTCCCAATGTGAATATAGTTATAGACAGTAGGTCCACAAACATACATTTTAACCTTACCTGGTTCAATAGGCTTAAACGTCTCTTTTTGACGTGTGAGCGTATTATATAATGTAATCATCTTGTATCTCTCCATTTCTCGTTTTCTCAAGTTGTTTCTCTAATTCTTTTAATTGCTCGTAAATTGGATCTGGTAAATTTCTATGGTCAAATGTTTTACCAATACGTTTACCATCTTGCTTTACAATATGTCCTGGTATACCAACTACAGTAGAATAGCTTGGTACAGATTCTAACACAACTGAATTGGCACCAATATTTACGTCAGATTCAATCTTGATATTACCTAACACTTTAGCACCAGCTGCAATTAATACATTATCTCCAATGTCTGGATGACGCTTACCTTTTTCTTTACCCGTACCACCTAATGTCACACCTTGATATATAGTAACATTATCTCCAATACGACAAGTCTCTCCAATGACTACCCCCATACCGTGGTCGATAAATAATCGTTTACCTATTTGTGCGCCTGGGTGAATTTCTATCCCTGTAAAAAATCGTGCTACTTGTGAAATCAATCTCGCTGTAACAAATTTTTTCCTTTTATATAATTCATGTGCGATTAAATGACTCCAAACTGCATGTATGCCCGCATAAGAAGTAACAACTTCTAATGTACTACGTGCTGCTGGATCTTGTTCAAACACCATATTTATATCATCTTTTATCCGTTTCAAAATCTTAAACAAGATTGCTACCTCCCTATCAAAAAAGCACCTCTAACACATTTGTTAGAGGCGCTTTTGCACGGTTCCACTCTCATTTTCTATAAGCTAACGCCTTATATTGTGTAAATACTACAATAATTATAGACTACTTATATTCTCGTCAATGCTAATTCAATTCTAAACACAAAGGTGCATTCAATAATTACAATGATGTGCTCACAGCAACCGCACACTCTCTGTACATTGATGGTTATCTACTAATCCTTCGCTAATTCAATTCTAATCATATGCCGTTTAGTGTTATTTTTCAAGTGAAATTTTACTACTATACGATGTTTACACAGCTAAAAAATGCTTTGACTTAAACGTATTTCTTTAATCGTGATAACACTTTGTCTTTACCTAGCACTTCAATCGTGTTTGGTAATTCAGGTCCATGCATTTGTCCAGTAACAGCAACACGGATTGGCATAAATAATTGCTTACCTTTAATACCTGTTTCCTTTTGAACAGCTTTGATTGTTTGTTTAATTTCTGCTGCTTCAAATGGCTCAAGCGCCTCAAGTTTACTGTATAAGTGCGACATTAATTCAGGAACTTGTTCACCATCGATAACTTCTTGCTCATCTGCACCTAATACTTGTTCATCACGGAAGAACAGTTCAGATAATGGTACAATTTCACCTGCGTAGCTCATTTCTTTTTGATAAAGTGCAACTAATTTACGTCCCCAAGCTAATTCTGACTCACTTGGATTTTCAGGAAGTAATTCTGCTTTAATCAAATGAGGTAGAGCAAGTTCGAATACTGTATTAGTATCCTTTTGTTTCATATATTGATTGTTAACCCATGCTAATTTCTGTTTGTCGAAAAATGCTGGAGATTTTGATAAACGCTTTTCATCAAATATCTTAATAAACTCTTCTGGTGAATAAATTTCATCTTCACCTTCTGGAGACCAACCTAATAATGTAATAAAGTTGAATAACGCTTCTGGTAAATATCCAAGATCACGATACTGCTCAATAAATTGTAAGATTTGACCGTCTCTCTTACTTAATTTTTTGCGCTCTTCATTTACAATTAATGACATATGTGCAAAACGTGGTGCTTCCCAACCGAATGTTTCATAAATCATCAATTGCTTTGGTGTATTTGAAATGTGGTCATCCCCACGAATCACGTCAGAGATTTCCATATAGTGGTCGTCTACTGCAACTGCAAAGTTATATGTTGGCACGCCATCTTTTTTGACGATAACCCAATCTCCAATATTATTTGAATCAAATGAAATTTCACCTTTAACCATGTCATCAAATGAGAAAGTTGTGTCCTTTGGTACACGGAAACGAATTGATGGCTTACGACCTTCTGCTTCAAATTGTTGGCGCTCTTCTTCAGTTAAGTGGGCATGTTTACCACCGTAACGAGGCATTTCACCACGTTCAATTTGTTGTTGACGCTCTTCTTCTAACTCTTCTTCCGTCATGTAACATTTATACGCCTTATCTTCATCTAACAGTTGTTGAATAAGTGGATTGTAAATTTCAGCACGCTCAGATTGGCGATATGGCCCATATCCTTTGTCTTTATCTATAGACTCATCCCATTCAATACCTAACCATTTTAAATTTTCAAATTGAGATGATTCACCATCAGTAAGGTTACGCTTACTATCTGTATCTTCAATTCGAATCACAAAATCTCCATCATAATGTTTAGCAAATAGATAGTTAAATAATGCAGTTCTTGCATTACCAATATGCAAATAACCTGTCGGACTTGGTGCATATCTGACTCTTACACGATCACTCATTATGTTCACTCCTGTTTAATAATTTAGTATTTGTTAATACTCACTTGTATTCTAAAATTTATTCTGAACACACATTAAAAATAGTTAAACGCAACAGAAGACTAGTAACATTTACTTCTACAACACGTTCAACCATTATCAATTTGTTTATTCATTCGCTTAATTATCATAGCATGATGAATTTCAAAGTGCCACTATACACTTAATACTAAGTTCTAATTTAGAAACACAACGCTACTACGATACATAACAATACAATTTCGCTATCTATTGTAGCACTTTCAAGGTTATTATGGTATCACTCTGCTTAAATTCCCTTGTAATTCCTCTTACAAGTAGCAATAATAGGACACAATAACAATAAAAGGTTTGATGTGAAATTGTAACAACCTATGCTACACTTTCACATCAAACCTTCAAGAAAATTAAGCCAGTTTTTTTGCAAAGATAATTCTTCCAGAAGAAGTTTGCAATAAACTAATGACTTCTATATTTATATGTTCACCAACATGTTTTTTAGCATTATCAACAACAACCATCGTACCATCATCTAAATAACCTACAGCTTGTCCAGCTTCTTTTCCCATCTTGGTTAACAACAAACTGAATTGATCTCCCTGATGTACAGAAGGTTTTATCGCTTCTGATAAGTCATTGACATTTAATGCTTGAATCCCATGGACATGACATACTTTATTTAAATTGAAATCTGTCGTAATAATATGCGCTCTATAATGTTGTGCTAACTTTATCAACATAGCATCGATATCACTGTGAGATTTAGTTGGGTGAATGATTCGAGTCGGATATTTAGTATCATACAAACTATTTAAAATATCTAAACCACGTTGTCCTTTTTCCCTTTTCACACTATCGTTTGCGTCTGCAATTACTTGCAACTCATTAATCACACCTTGAGGAATTAAGATTTCCCCATCAATAAAACCACATTCAATAATATCTAGTATTCTACCATCGATGATTGCACTTGTATCAATCACTTTAGGTACAGCATTGCGTGCATTGATTGACATTGAACGCGCCATATTTTCCGGTAAAAACAATAGCATTTCATCACGCTTTCTAAGTCCAAACTGAAATCCTAAATAACCCAGAATAATTGTCACAATGACAGGCACAAAATGATTTAATACTGTATTTCCAATAATTTGGAAAATAAATGAAATCATTACTGAAATTAATAAACCGATAATTAATCCGATTGTTGCAAATAGAATTTCAATGGCACTTCTACGCATAATAGCCTGTTCAAGCTCTTTCATAGCTAGTGTTGCTTTACCAATAAACCATCCAAATATTAAAAAGAATATAACTATCCCTAACAAACCATTAAAATAGTTGTTAGTGAGTAGTGTGAATTTACTCAAACCTGCATCAACAATGATTTCTGGTATGAGATACACACCTAAACTTGCACCGAGTATAACGTAGCACAAGATAATAATGAGTCTTAACACGTTCAAGTTTAACTCTCCTCTCTCAAGAAAATCATACAGATTCCAATAATGGTTATCTGTATGTTTTAGAAATTTACTGTTTGTTAATAGCATACTTCAATGCTTCATGTACACTTTTAACACCTATTACCTTTATGCCTTCTGGGAATTGCCAACCGCCAATATTCGTTTCCGGAATAATAACTCTTTTAAATCCGAGTTTAGCCGCTTCTTGAACACGCTGTTCTATACGCGATACTCTTCTCACTTCGCCAGTCAAACCTACTTCACCTATAAAGCAATCTAAACCATCAACAGCCAAATCTTTAAAGCTCGACGCTGTTGCAACGATTATCCCTAAATCGACGGCAGGTTCAGTCAATCGAACACCGCCTGCAACTTTAATATATGCATCTTGTTGCTGTAAAAGATAATTCTCCTTTTTTTCTAGCACTGCCATAAGGAGGCTAAGTCTATTATGGTCTATCCCTGTTGCCATTCTTCTAGGGTTATTAAATGTTGTAGGCGTCACTAACGCCTGCACTTCAATTAATAATGGTCTAGTGCCTTCCATTGTAGAAACTATGGTCGAACCTGGAACATTGGTAGAACGTTCCTCTAAAAACATTTCTGAAGGATTCTTAACACCTTTCAACCCACTTTGCTTCATTTCAAAAATACCCATCTCATTTGTCGAACCGAATCTATTTTTCACAGCTCGCAATATGCGGTACGCGTGATGTTCATCACCTTCGAAATAAAGCACCGTATCCACCATATGCTCTAGCAAACGAGGTCCAGCAATTTGCCCTTCCTTCGTCACATGTCCAACGATAAAAGTCGCGATATTCATCTGCTTTGCGATATTCATCAAACTTTGTGTACTTTCTCTGACTTGGGATACCGAACCTGGTGCCGAATTAATTTCAGGATGGAATATTGTTTGAATTGAATCCACAACGAGCAAATCCGGTTTCAATTGTTTAACAGTTTCGTGAATGACTTCTAAATCTGTTTCAGCAAATACATTGAGCTGGCTTGAATCTTCATCTAATCTTTCAGCTCTTAATTTAGTTTGGTTGAGTGATTCCTCACCTGTTATATAGAGTACATTATAGGATTGCGATAAAGCCGCACATACTTGTAGTAACAATGTTGACTTCCCAATACCTGGATCCCCACCGATGAGCACTAAAGAACCATTAACGATTCCACCACCAAGCACTCTGTTAAATTCAGCTGATTTGCTGATAATTCTAGGTGTATTCTCGTGTTGAATATCATTTAATTTTTGTACCTTTGCAACATTATCACGGCTACGCACGCCATGTTTAGGACTCGCTGCCTTTTGTTCAACGATTTCCTCCATCTGATTCCAGCCACCACAATTCGGACATTTCCCCATCCATTTAGGCGACTGATACCCACATGCCATACATTCAAAAATCACTTTCTTTTTGGCCAAATTCGCACCTCCAACTTTCTATGAACAAATCTATTTTAAACCTCTACTTGCTTAATGACAAACTTTATTCTCATTCCATTTATTTTTTGAACAATTACTATATTATTTATAGTATTTCTATTTATGATATTCATTTTCGCAGAAAGTTATTTTAATAAGTTACCACGTTATCGCGTGTTGTGCCAACTATATATAAGTTCTTTGCATTAATTAATTTCACTCATGTTGATAATAAGTCTATATTAATTGCCTAGTTTCATGTCAAGGCAACATCGACAAAGCTTCATCGATGACTTAAATCTTTCACCATTTTGTGCATTTTAAATTTTAAAAAAAGAAAAGTGACTAACCAATTTCATAATCACAGGAAATTAGCTAGTCACTTCTTTAGTATATCGTACAGCTAAATTATAGTCATTCACTATAATTGTACTGCACATTAAGCTTTACGATTCAGTTGTTTCTTTATCTTGTTCTGTTGGAACTCTATCAGTTATATCATACTTATATTCTTTTCCATCGTAATCAATATTTACGTTTTTACCTTCAATTTGATTACCGTCTAAGATTAATTCACTCAAATTATCTTCAACTGTTTTTTGAATTGCACGAATTAGAGGTCTTGCACCATATTCTGGATCATAACCTTCTTCAGCAATTTTTTCTTTCGCAGCTTCAGTTACGTGAATATTGATATCTTGTTCAGACAAACGATTTGTCAATTTATTCACCATCATTGTAACGATTTCTTTTAATTCGTCTTTAGATAGTTTATGGAATACGATAATATCATCAACACGGTTTAAGAATTCTGGACGGAAAGCATTTTTTAATTCTTTCATCATCGTCTTGCGAATTGTTTCATAGTCTTCACCTTCTGATGCGCCACCAAAACCAGCAAAGCGTTGATCTTGTAATTCTTGTGCACCGACGTTTGAAGTCATAATGATTACCGTATTTCGGAAGTCAACACGACGACCTTTAGTATCTGTTAAATGTCCATCATCTAATACTTGTAATAAGATATTGAAGACATCAGGATGTGCTTTTTCAATTTCATCGAATAAGATAACTGAATAAGGTTTACGTCTTACTTTTTCTGTTAATTGACCACCATCATCATGACCTACATAGCCTGGAGGTGCTCCGACTAAACGACTCACAGCATGTTTCTCCATGAACTCACTCATATCAACACGAATCATCGCGTCATCTTCACCAAACATTGACTCAGCCAATGCTCGAGCAAGTTCTGTCTTACCTACACCCGTTGGTCCTAAGAAGATAAAGCTACCAATTGGACGTTTAGGATCTTTCAATCCTGCACGAGCACGTCTCACAGCTTTACTAATAGAATTAACAGCGTCTTTTTGACCGATAACTCTTTCATGAAGCGTACCTTCTAAGTTTAATAGGCGATCAGATTCAGTTTCGTTAATTTTTGTTAATGGAATACCAGTCCAACCAGCGATAACTTCACCGATATCATCTTCTGAAAGTGAAGTATTTTCACCGTTTTGTGTGTTTTTCCATTTATTCTTAGCATCTTCATATTGTTTTTCTAATTTAGTTTGTTTATCGCGAAGATTAGCTGCATTTTCAAATTCTTGAGCATGAACAGCTGCATCTTTTTCATTTTTCACTTGTTCAATTTCTTGCTCGATTTCTTTTAAGTTAGGTGGTGTTGTATGACTTTTAAGTCTAACTTTTGAACTTGCTTCATCAATTAAGTCAATTGCTTTATCTGGTAAGAAACGATCAGATACATAACGGTCACTTAATTTAGCAGCTGATACAAGTGCTTGATCTGAAATCGTAATGCGGTGATGCGCTTCATAGCGATCACGTAAACCTTTTAAGATTTCAATTGTATCTTCTACTGTTGGCTCATCAACTTGCACAGGTTGGAAACGACGTTCTAGCGCAGCATCCTTTTCAATGTTCTTACGATATTCGTCTAATGTTGTCGCACCGATACATTGTAGTTCTCCACGTGCAAGTGCTGGTTTTAAGATGTTTGATGCATCAATTGCACCTTCTGCACCACCTGCACCTACTAGTGTATGCAACTCATCGATGAATAAGATAACATTACCAGCTTGATGAATTTCTTCCATAACTTTTTTCAAGCGCTCTTCAAATTCACCACGGTATTTTGTTCCGGCAACAACTGTACCCATATCTAGTGACATGACACGTTTGCCTTTCAATGTTTCAGGTACTTCATTGTTAACGATTGCTTGAGCTAAACCTTCTGCAATTGCAGTTTTACCTACACCTGGTTCCCCGATTAATACTGGGTTATTCTTTGTACGACGACTTAATACTTCAATAACTCTAGTGATTTCTTTATCTCTACCAATAACAGGATCTAATGTACCATCCTTTGCAATTACTGTTAAGTCACGTGCAAGTCCATCGAGTGTTGGTGTGTTATTTGATTTATTTGCTTGTGCATTTTTATTACTCATTTCTGGACTACCTAAAGCTTTCACAACTTGCGCGCGTGCTTTTGTAATATTTAAATCTAAGTTTGCAAATACGCGAGCAGCGACACCTTCATTTTCACGAATTAAACCAAGTAAAATATGTTCAGTGCCAACAAAGTTATGATGTAACTTTCTAGCTTCATCCATTGATAATTCAATTACTTTCTTTGCTCTTGGTGTGTAATGTAACGCACCCATTTGCTCTTGTCCTTGACCTATAAGCTTTTCAACTTCTTCTACTACCTTTTCTTCAGTAATATCAAAGGATTCTAAAACTTTAGCAGCAATACCTTCTGGTTCTTTCATTAAACCTAAAAGTAAGTGCTCTGTTCCAATATTTGAATGATTTAATCGAATTGCTTCCTCTTGGGCGTGTGCTAATACGCGTTGCGCACGCTCTGTCAATCTACCAAATAGCATATAACATGACCTCCTAAACGATATGTTCTCTCAATATATCCGCTCTTTTTTCATTCACGGTTCTCTCGTCTTCTTCATCTAATAAGAATGGTGATTGTATCGCAATCATCAACTCATTAAATTTGAAGTCTTTCAATTCAATATAGCCTAAATCAATGCCAAGTTTCACTTCACTTAATCTTAACGAAGCTTCCTCCATTGATATGAGTCTACTATATTTCAAAATTCCTAACGATCGATAAACTCTATCTAACGTTTCCGTATGATTATGTTCATTTAATCGTTCACGAATCTGTAATTCTTCATTTATAATTTGTTGAACCACTTCAGTTAAACTCTCAATTATTGCTTCTTCATTTTTACCTAATGTCAATTGATTCGAAATTTGGTATATATGACCATAAACTTGAGAGCCTTCCCCATATATACCCCTAATCGTAAAACCAAATCTATTAATCGTTTGAGCAATACGATTCATTCGTTTCATTATCGATAATCCTGGTAAATGCAACATCACACTTGCTCTCATACCCGTTCCGATATTTGTAGGACAAGTTGTGAGATAACCTAGGTGTTCATCAAAGCTAATATCAACTGCCTTATCAAGTTCGTCATCTAGATGAGATGCTTTCTCGAAAAGTGATTTCAATGATAAATCATTACCCATTGCTTGTATACGAATATGATCTTCTTCGTTTACCATTACACTAAGTGACTCATCATCATTGAGTAATACCGCTGAAGCTGGCTGTCTTATTAACTCTGGACTTATAAGATGTTTCGCAACAAGTTTATACTTGCTCTGTTGATCCATCGTATCCAAACGTTGAATCGACAAATCTGGAAGCGCATCTTGTACTTCATTTATCACTCTAAATCCATCTTGTTCTGATGGAAACATAAGTGGGTGCACATGATTCTCTAAATTTCTTGCCAAACGAATCCTCGATGACATGACAACTGGACTTTCCTCTTTATCACGCATCCATTCACTCATATAAGGACTAATATAATCTTTACTCATCGCGGCTCACCTCACTGTCCGCTTTTAGTGCCTTGATCTCATCTCGAACAACAGCTGCTTCTTCAAAGTTTTGCTCTTCGATTAACTTATTGAGGTGTTCTGACTTTTCCTCAATTTGTTTCTTTAATGCTAACTTTCTATATGATGAACGAGGTGTTTTCCCAGTGTGTTCAAATTGGCCACCTTGTACTCGTCGCACTATATCAACAATGTCATCTTTGAAAGTTGCATAGCAGTCTGCACAACCAAATTTACCGACATGTGCGATATCTTTAAGTGTCATGCGACAAGTTGGACATCGTTTTGCTTCTTTAAAAGCTACTTCATCAAATTCAATTCCGTGTTTAGCTGCTAAATGCTGTAAAATTTGTTTAACAACAAATGCACCTTCAATATCATCTTGAGACTGAAGTTGTTGATTCTGCGTCCATGGATTTCCTCCCTGAGCACAAGTTGAACAAACCCATTTCTCATTCACGCCATCTTGTCCTTTAACTGCTAACTTAACTTCCGCTTCATTTAAATGACAATTCTCACATAGCACGACCAAACACCTCACTTTACTTTAATAATAATTAATCACAGGTAATAAACGTTTAAGAATATTTGCTCTGATAATATCTCTAGCAATTACATCCATCTTCAACGTTTCCCTATCAATAACTGCTTGAATCATTTTTGCTTCTCTCTCGTTGATATAAGATTTGTCTAACAAACCATCTATAATATAATACGCTTGTTGTTGTGAAATTGAAGGTCCAATTAATTGAAGTAGATGGTTAATATACCCAGTTTCATCTTTGTTTTCAATTTTAGTGATTCGGATATAACCACCGCCACCTCGTTTACTTTCAATTTCATAACCATGTTCATTAGTAAAACGTGTTTTGATTACATAATTTAATTGCGAAGGCACACAGTCGAAACGTTGTGCAATATTTGCACGTTGGATTTCCACCACGTCTTCATTGGCGTCTTCAAATAATTTTTTAATGTACTGTTCTATGATGTCGGACATGTTGTGCATGATTATCACCTCTTTTGACCTTCTTTGACTATATTATATGACCAACTTTGACCTTTTTCAACCAATATGTTTGAAAAATTTTTGATTAATGATGTTCAGAGACTGATATTTTATTGTATTATAGGTATTAAGAAAAAATAAAAGGGATGAAAAAATTATGCACATTATCATTGGATTAATTGGAATTGCTGTATTTTTAGGACTAGCTTTCCTTTTTAGTTCTGACAAAAAGAAAGTACGTTGGCAATACGTTGGTCTGTTACTTGTTATTCAACTTGTATTTGCGTTTATTTTACTTAAAACTAAATTCGGTATTACAGTTATCGGCGCTATATCTGATGGATTCAATTATCTATTAGCTAAAGCTGCAGAAGGGGTTAATTTCGTTTTTGGCGGATTTGAATTCGTAGATCCTAAAAACCCACCTTTCTTCTTTAACGTGTTATTACCAATTGTATTTATTTCGGCACTAATCGGTATCTTACAATATACGAGAATCTTACCTTGGATTATTAATGTTTTAGGCTTAGCTATTTCTAAGATTAATGGAATGGGACGCTTAGAATCTTATAATGCAGTAGCTGCAGCAATCCTTGGGCAATCAGAAGTGTTTATTTCACTGAAAAAGGAACTGGCACACATTCCAAGTCAACGTTTATATACATTGACTGCTTCAGCAATGTCGACAGTTTCTGCTTCAATCATCGGCGCATATTTCACATTAATTGAACCACGCTATGTCGTTACTGCTGTTGTATTAAACTTATTTGGTGGTTTCATTATCGCTTCAATCATCAATCCTTACAAAGTTGATGCAAAGGAAGATAAATTAATCGTAGAAGAAAGTGAAGCTGGGAAACAATCTTTCTTCGAGATGCTAGGTGAATATATCCTTGATGGATTTAAAGTCGCAATTATCGTAGGTGCAATGTTAATTGGGTACATTGCTATCATTGCATTATTAAATGGCGTTGTTAGTGCTATCTTCACTGCAGTTAGCGGTGGTAGTATCACATGGGATTTCCAAACATTAATTGGGTTTGTTTTTGCACCATTTGCATTCTTAATTGGCGTACCTTGGCACGATGCTGTACAAGCTGGTTCAATTATGGCAACTAAATTATTATCAAATGAATTCGTTGCAATGCAAAGCTTAAGTAAGACAAAGGAAATTAGTGATCACGCTAAAGGTGTAATCTCTGTATTCGTTGTTTCTTTTGCTAACTTCAGTTCAATTGGAATTATTTCTGGAGCTATAAAATCACTTAACAGTGAAAAAGGTGACGTAGTTGCACGTTTTGGCTTAAAATTACTTTTCGGTGCAACATTAGTATCATTTATTTCTGCAGCAATTGCAGGATTCTTCATTTAATAAACAACAAAAAAGCAGTTTGGTTATTTAACCAAACTGCTTTTTTTATTATACTTTTTCAACAGTAGTAGGTGCTACGATGTGATCAATAAAATATTGCGTGACTCTATAATCATCAGTTAATTCTGGATGGAATGAAACACCCAAATAACGTCCCTCTTGAACTGCCACAATCTTCTCACCCACAACACTTAACACTTTCGTTTCACCGTGAGCTTCTACAATATGAGGCGCTCTTATAAATACACCTTCAATATCTTTCGCAATCCCAGCTACATCTAACTCACTTTCAAAGCTATCTACTTGTCTGCCAAATGAATTACGTTCAACTGTGATATCTAATTTATTTAGGTAACCTTCCTCGCCTACAATATCTTGTGCTAACACAATTAAACCTGCACATGTGCCAAACATAGGTAAAGTAGATTGTTGTAACGCTTCTTTAAAACCGTATAAGTTCATCAATCGACGCAATGTAGTAGATTCGCCACCTGGTAAAATCAATCCGTCAATTTCTGCTAATTGCTCTACACGCTTTACAGCTACACCTTCATGTCCACTGAGTTCAATATGTCTGATATGCTCTCGCACAGCACCTTGCAATGCTAGTACACCAATTTTCATATTACCATCCACGCTCTTGCATACGTTCTTCTAATGATAATTCATTGATGTCTAAACCTTTCATTGCTGTGCCTAATTCTTTAGCTAGACGACCAATTAATTCATAATCTTGATAATGCGTTGTAGCTTGAACAATTGCTTTTGCAAATTTTTCAGGATCTTCTGATTTGAAAATACCAGAACCAACGAACACGCCATCCGCACCTAATTCCATCATTAATGCAGCATCTTGAGGAGTTGCTACACCACCTGCAGCAAAGTTAACTACTGGTAAACGACCATTGTCTTTAATTGCTTTTAAAACATCATATGGTGCTCCAATGTTTTTAGCCTCAGTCATAATTTCATCATCGTTCATTACAGTTAAACGACTAACTTCCGCATTTACTTGACGCATGTGTCTCACTGCTTCAACGATATTTCCTGTACCTGGCTCACCTTTAGTACGTAACATCGCAGAACCTTCACCAATTCTTCTAGCAGCTTCTCCTAAATTACGGCAACCACATACAAATGGTACAGTGAAAGCATCTTTACGTAAATGATACTCTTCGTCAGCTGGCGTTAAAACTTCAGATTCGTCGATATAGTCAACACCCATAGATTCTAATACACGTGCTTCAGTAATATGACCGATACGTGCTTTTGCCATAACAGGAATTGAAACAGCATTCATAACTTCCTCTACAATTTTAGGATTAGCCATACGTGCTACACCACCTGCAGCTCTTATATCAGAAGGTACACGTTCTAATGCCATTACCGCAACGGCACCTGCTTCTTCTGCAATTTTAGCTTGTTCTGCATTAACAACGTCCATAATAACGCCGCCTTTTTGCATTTCAGCCATTCCTCTTTTTACTCTTTCTGATCCAGTAACTTTAGACATGAATAAATTACCCCTTTACTTAGTTGATTAAATTCATTTTAAAAGATAAACTGGTATTTAAAAAGGTACAATTTTAAAATATTTCAAGGGGTCAGTTAAATGCCTAATAAACATCTTTATCTCAATTTATATGAAAATTTAAAACAGCAAATCATCGAAGGCCAATACCAATCTGATGATAAATTTCCATCTAAGAGAGCTTTGAGCCAGCATCTATCAATCAGTCATACAACAATAGAACATGCATATCAACTACTTTTAGATGAAGGCTATATTTATTCCAAGCCACGATCAGGATACTTCGTGTCCGACATTGAAACCTTACCTATTGTTAATCGCAATGCTACACATTTAAATGAATCACCAAATCAAACTATCGCATATAGCTCTAATGAAGTTAGTAATAATGAAAATAACAATGAAACTTTGGCGTTTAACTTATCAGAAATAGATGCAGAATATTTTCCAATGAAACAATTTAGAAAATATGCTAGAGACGCCTTCGAAGATGATCAACTATCACTATTACAACGTACAAACCCAAAAGGAGAATGGCAATTGAGACAAGAAATTGCACATTACCTTTTTAATAGTCGTGGGGTAACGTGTCATCCAGAACAAATAATAATTGGTTCTTCAACTGAACAACTGATTAATTTAGTGACAGACATTCTAAATAAACCACAATTTTATATTGAAAATCCGAGTTATCCTCCAATTAAAAAAATACTAGATAAAAAACAAATCAAGTATAAACAAATTACAGTAGAAAAAACTGGTATTGCTTTAGAGGCATTTAAGAAATTCAATCACAATGTTGCATATGTCACTCCATCACATCAATTCCCTACTGGGTATGTAATGAATTTAAAAAAGCGTACCCAACTCATTCAATGGGCACAACAAAGTGAACAGCGTTATATAATTGAAGATGATTATGACTCGGAATTTCGTTACTTCGGCAAACCCATCCCTGCATTACAAAGTTTAGATACTAAAGACAAAGTGATATATATCAGTACCTTTTCAAAATCTCTTTATCCAAGTTGTCGAATGGCTTATTTAGTACTCCCCAAAAATCTTTGTTCAAGATACGATACACTTTCCAATAAAGAAAGTAATACCGTCCCAACTCATTTGCAAAAAATGGTAGCCAGCTTTATGGAATCAGGTAGTTTTGAACGCCATTTAAATAAAATGAGGAAAGTATATAAGGCTAAATTGAAATTCATAATTGATGCACTCACACCTTACCAAGAACAATTAGAAGTCAACGGTGCATTTGCTGGCATGCATTTCACCTTAACAGTAAGAAATGGTCTTACATTAGAAGAGTGCTTAAAGAGAGCAAAACAAAATAACCTAAAAATCATACCATTTAATGAATATGATCAAAACTTACAAGATGTAAAATTTATATTAGGATTCGGTGGAATTCCATTTTCAAAACTTGAAATTCATACACAAGCTTTAATTAAGACTTTAATTAAGAAATGATTAAAATAATAAAATAAATTGAGGTTAGTAATACTTAAGTTAAGCGCTTAGGATATAAAAAAAGAGACATGACGGTCTCTACTTGCCTGTAAAGTACCACTTATTACAGCCTTTTTATTACATCATGTCTATTAGTCTATGTACTAAGATTTCTATTTTCTATCTTTTTAGTTTAGTGGTACTTATATAAGCGCTTTAGCTCTTATATTCCACTTATCCTACTCTTGCGGAACGTAAGTCTGCTACCATCGGCGCTAAGAAGCTTTTCTGACATGTAGTCAAGCGCTCGCATCTTTCCTCATTTTCTCTTTCTCCTCTTTCACTTACCACGTATAAGTTCAAGTCGTCGTTCGCTCAATTCGTCAGCTTCAAACGCTTTCTACTTGTCAGTGTGATTCAGAAGTTAAGCTCCTTGGATATAAAAAAAAGAGACCTTACGGTCTCT
>NZ_JBUQDQ010000039.1:0-4294 GCF_055179755.1 Staphylococcus sp. TCBT05
TTATTCATTATTACGCAATGTCTTCACAGGCACCACTTATCAAATTAAACAGTGAAAAAGTAGTTTTATCATATTTATTTAATAAAAATATCTAATATGCAAATTTACATATTTTTAACTTGCTTTTTTGTGTTAAATTTATATCTGTTAATGAAGATATTAAAAAAAGTTATCTTGATTAAGGGGTCGCATAATGGAAACTACAATTAAATCATCGTTTTTCTCTGTAAAGAAACTAAAATATGCAATACAACTCTTTTATAAACCTAAAAAGGTTTTTGATGAAATGAAGGCTGGTAACGGTTTAGGGTTAGTAAATATTATTGTTATCTTGTTAATTAATACTTTAATAACCTTTATCATTTCAAAAAGTGCAGTTGGAACAAGTGAAATAGGGGCCTTACTTCCTAAAGAGCTTTCAGAAAAGCAGAGTACGTTAACCTTATTTTCTGCAATTATGTCGGTGTTATCTATTATTCAATTTTTATTTGGTGTATTAATCATGACTGCAATTTATAAATTATTAGTTATGATTACGAGCGCAAACGTATCATTTTCCAAAATATTTAGCATTACATTTTTAACACAATTACCCGTTATTTTAGGTAAATTAGTGAATTTTTTAGCACAAGGGGTATCAATTGAAAACAATATTTCAATTACAAGCTTAGGATATACTTTAAAAAGTTTAGGTATAGAAAATACATTTATCTTAAGTTTATCATCTAGATTTGAAATATTTTCTATGCTAAGTTTCGCTTTAACAGTTATGGGGATTTATTGTTTGTCAAATAGCTCTAAGAAAATACCTACTATATTTTGGGCAGCATGGCTTGTTCTTGCCTTAATCTCTTCCTTTTTAGTATCGTCGTATTTTTAAATTTATTTGGCTTAAGATGAGACTTCTTAGGCCAAACAAATTCCAAACATAAATAGGGGGACAATTACATGTTAACAATGATCGCTGATGTAGCAGCAGCTACTGGTATTTCTACTGCAAATGCAACTATCGTAGTAAATGCTATTAATGCTGGGATGACTGTTTTTGCAATCGTGGGTGCTTTTTCATCTTTCGGTTTAACTACAGGTATTCTAATTGCAGCTAGAAAAATGGCAACTAAAAAAGCAATTGCATATTAATTAATTTAAATAAAGACGCCCTTGTTAACAAGGGCGTCTTTATTTAAATTAATATAAGAATGGGTGGTTTTACAATTATGAAATTATTAAACAATCGGAAAGTTTTACTAACCATAACAGTTACTTTATTTTTCATTAGTGTTATTTTAGGATTAGCATTATTTAGTCTTATTACTCCTGCAAACCCTGAAGGAACTGAAGTTGTAAAATACTACAAATATGATTCGAGTTGGGAAACGTTCTTGAGCATCCTATCTAAAAATGCTATGGTTTGCATTGGACTTGCATCCGGCATCTTTTTATTAGGGATTCCAACAATTATTATATTGCTTCTTAATGGATTTTGGTTGGGATCTATTATGGGCGTTCAAATTTCAACACATCATTCAATGTCAAAAGTTTTAGGTACATTGATGATGCATGGAATTTTTGAGATACCAGCTTTACTATTATCTGGATATTTAGGATTAATGGGTCTAACCTTTTATTTTACCAAAAATAAGCATTGGACAAAGAAAATCAAGTTATTTGGTTTAATCTGCATTTTACTTATCATAAGTGCACTAATTGAATCATTTATTTCAATGAATCTTAAATAGATTGAAAGATATATAAAATTTTAGAAAAAGGTGTAAATATGTTTTTAAAATGGTTAAAGTGGAGACTATATATTAGAACAAAAAATAAATGGGGAAATTTAAACTTTCTTAATTTTAATATGAAAGGATTTCAAATTCTAAAAGTTTTGCTACTATATCGCTTTTTATACTCAATTTTCTTTTATGTTGTTTCCTATTTTGTTATTAGCAAGCTAAGTTATTTTTTAATAACCCCACAAAAAAAACTCGGTAATATTTCTTTATTAAACAACATATCATTCAATTACTTTATTTGGTCTATATATTTTCTTATGGTACTTATTTATGCTATAGTAATTGGGAAAAAAATATCCGATTATTTTATGAATACCCAAGACCATATATGGTTATCTTCGATATTAGGTATTCCTAAAAAAAATCAATATATATGGGTTTTTGGTGAAAATTTAATATGGAAATCTATCCCTATTTTATTTTGGTTCTTACCTATTTCTTTATCTATAAATAATTTTTTGGAATTAGGTGTATATGTATATTTAAAAGTTTTAGTACTATCCATTATTTCTTATCTGCTCATATCTTTATTTAGCTTTTATATCTATAATAATATCAGCTTTAAACGACAAAAAAATATGAATTGGTTATCAATTTTCATTGTGCCCGTTTTCTTACGTACTCTAATTTGCTATTTTATGTTTCAATTAGGGTTGAAATTTTCTCCGTGGTTTATAAAATTCCCACTGACAAGAAATGGTGTGAATCCAGAGGAATTTTACAAATGGATAGAAAATGGAAAAACCCTTTCATTAACTGTATTCTCAAATTGGGTAAATTCACTATTCCATTTCATTTATTTACCTAATAATATTTTTGCTAGTTTTATTATTGATTCTATTGAATATAAAAAACTATTTTTTAGCATTTTTATATATTTAATAATAGGTTATTCTGTAATACTTTTAATTAAAATAAATATTCCTAGCAATCGCATTTCAAATCGAATTAAATTGTATTTCTTTAATGGGTTAAATAGAGTCGCACTATTAGTTTTAAATCCTAAAAATTATGCCATCTTTAAAACAGTTTTAACTTCAAAATATGTTAAAAGAAAGCTTCCAAACTTGTATGGGAATTTATTTTTCTGGGCTATGTTAGGTTTTTTCTCTTCAATCTTATCTCTAACAACTAATAATATGAAAATTCATTATCTGGCTTTAGTATTTTTAATGTTTTTCCCTATTTATTTTTATGTGCATAATATTATTAAAGGATTTGTGGGAAAGATATCCTTTGAAAGCGATAAAAACTTACTCTTATTATTTTTGATTTCTGGAAAGAATATCTGGCTTGTATTTCGAATCAAATTATTAATTACAAACCTTATCATTTTCCCGTTTATATTTATAGGGGACCTAATGATTTTTTGCATAGGAAACATTTCTATAAAATTATTATTCCTTTTAATTGGAGTTCATGCTTCTAGTATGGTTTTATTTGTATTAATATGTACAATCCCAAACATATTAAGCCCACATTTCAATTATTTAAACGTAGAAGAAATTAATGAGTATCCTGATAAACAATTTATTGAACAAGGCTTATATTATTTCATGACAGGTTTCTTTATACCATTTTTAATGTTACCTACTGCTTTATATTTAACAGATAATATTAGTGATTCTCTATATATAACTGTGCAATTCACTCTATGTATAATTGTTAATAGTATGTTTTCTTTTATCTTAACTTTATGTATTCGTTATAAAGTATCCAAACAACAAATATTAGAAGATATATTAAATTAATTAATAGGAGAGAAATAATTGGAAAATATAATTGAATTTGAACATGTATCTAAAACAATTGATACTAAATGTATTTTAAAAGATATCACATTTACTTTACCTAAAGGGAAAATTGTTGGTTTATTAGGTCCTAATGGAGCTGGGAAAACTACCTTATTAAAAATTGCAGCACAAATTACAAGTGATTATAAAGGTTGCGTAAAATTAAATGAGGATGCAATGTTTTTACCTGATTACCCACTCATTTTCCCGGAATTAACTGGTAATGAATATATCCGTTTATTAACAGACTTATTTTCAATAACATTAACAGATGACGAATTAAATCAACTACTTTTAGATTTTTCTCTGCAAAATGAAGTGGAAAAGAAAATCTCTGCTATGTCACTAGGGAATAAAAAGAAACTCAGTTTGATGGGAATAGTTTTTAAAAAACCTACGTTATTATTACTAGATGAATTCATTTCAGGAATCGATCCAATTAATATGAAGGCAATAAAAGATTTTCTTATTAATTACGCAAAAAAGGGAAATACAATATTAATTTCAACGCATCAATTAGAAGTAGCTCAAACCTTCTGTAATGAGATTATGGTTATTAACAATGGGGAAATTATTACATCAAATTTAGAAATGAAAGAAGCTTTATCACAAAACTTATCTTTGGAAGAATATTTTATTAAATTAATTACAGGAGAAAATTATGAATAAAAACTTATTAATTATTATATTCCTAGTTATTTTTACTAT
>NZ_JBUQDQ010000040.1:0-93382 GCF_055179755.1 Staphylococcus sp. TCBT05
TTCCACAGTAGCTCAGTGGTAGAGCTATCGGCTGTTAACCGATCGGTCGTAGGTTCGAGTCCTACCTGTGGAGCCATATGGCCCCGTGGTCAAGCGGTTAAGACACCGCCCTTTCACGGCGGTAACACGGGTTCGAGTCCCGTCGGGGTCATTACATACGGAGGATTAGCTCAGTTGGGAGAGCATCTGCCTTACAAGCAGAGGGTCGGCGGTTCGAACCCGTCATCCTCCACCATTTAATTGAATATGCGGAGGGGTAGCGAAGTGGCTAAACGCGGCGGACTGTAAATCCGCTCCTTCGGGTTCGGCAGTTCGAATCTGCCCCCCTCCACCATTAATGGGCTATAGCCAAGCGGTAAGGCAACGGACTTTGACTCCGTCACGCGCTGGTTCGAATCCAGCTAGCCCAGCCATTAGAGCCATTAGCTCAGTTGGTAGAGCATCTGACTTTTAATCAGAGGGTCAGAGGTTCGAATCCTCTATGGCTCACTTAGATAAGCATTTCTCTTCGGAGAAGTGCTTTTTTATTTGTTCTAATAAATTTATTTTTAAAAAACTAATATTTATAATTATGATTTTTAATCCTTAAAGTGGCTGTTTTATTACTATAAAATGTATGATAAACCATTTTTTTGATTGTATATGTAAAATGCTTAATTTATATAAAAAAACCTTTATTATATTGACTTGAAAGTTAATTCTCTTTACCTTATTCTAGTATCACACGATGACAAAGGGGTTTTTATTAATGACAAATCAAGTTATAGATATTATTGGAGCACCATCTACATTTGGACAAAGAAAGTTAGGTGTCGATTTTGGACCTGATGCAATACGTTATGCTGGTTTAGTTGAAAGAATAAAAGCGATAGGTCTAACGGTAAATGACAGAGGTAATATAACTGTTCCAGCTTTGAATTTGGAAAAATTCAATTCTGAACAGAATGGATTGCGTAATTTAGAAGAAATTGAAATTGTTTCACAAAATTTATGTAATGCTGTTTCTAATAGTATTAGTGAAAACCATTTCCCACTTATATTGGGAGGAGACCATTCAATTGCAATTGGCTCAATTTCTGGTGTAAGTCAGCATTATGATAATCTAGGTGTTATTTGGTATGATGCACATGGTGATTTGAATGTACCTGATGAATCACCGTCTGGTAATGTACACGGTATGCCATTACGTATTTTAGCGGGTGATGGTGATAAGTCGTTAGTTGAAGTTGGAGGAAATAAACCTAAAGTTAAACCAGAAAATATTGTGCTAATTGGTATGAGGGATTTAGATATTGGTGAAAGACAATATATTAAAGACAACAATATCCAAACCTATACAATGGCTGATATTGATCGTATTGGTATTAAGCAAGTAATTGACGAATCTATTGCTTATTTAAAAGATAAAACGGATGGTATTCATTTATCTTTAGATGTTGATGGCCTAGATCCAATTGAAACACCGGGTACTGGAACAAGAGTATTAGGTGGTTTAACTTATAGAGAGAGTCATTTTGCATTAGAATTATTACATAATTCCAAATTAATTACATCAATGGATGTTGTAGAAGTTAATCCACTGATAGATCAGAATAATCATACAGCTGAACAAGCAGTGAGTTTACTTGGTAGCTTCTTTGGTGAAACGTTATTATAAATATATTTTAAGCTGATAAAGTGTAAAGCTATATCAGCTTTTTTAATTGTAAAAAATATATACTTCATATGACAGGTTAGCTATAGATTGGTATAATAATACCATGGGAACAGAATACCGGAGGAGATGTTATGGATTTTTCCAATTTTTTTGATAACTGGAGTACAGTAAAAATTATAGCCGGCGTACTCGACTTACTCATCGTTTGGTATGTACTTTATCTTCTCATTACAGTTTTTAAAGGTACTAAAGCCATTCAATTATTGAAAGGTATTGTGGTCATTGTAATTGGCCAACAGTTGAGTAAGATGTTGAATTTAACAGCGACATCTCGTTTGTTTGACTTAGTAATTCAATGGGGTGTTTTAGCGCTAATTGTTATATTCCAACCAGAGATTAGACGTGCATTAGAACAATTAGGACGCGGAAGCTTGTTCAAACGTTATTCTTCAAACTTGAATAATGATGAAGGTAAATTAATTTCCTCTGTATCTAAAGCTGTCCAATATATGGCTAAACGTCGTATTGGGGCGTTAATTGTTTTTGAAAAGGAAACAGGTTTACAAGATTATATTGAAACAGGTATTGCTATGAATTCTGAGATATCACAGGAATTACTCACAAATGTGTTTATTCCTAATACGCCATTACATGATGGAGCTATGATTATACAAGCAAATAAAATAGCAAGTGCAGCAAGTTATTTACCACTTTCTGATAGCGCAAAGATAGCGAAAAGTTTAGGAACCAGACATAGAGCAGCTGTAGGAATATCTGAGGTTTCAGATGCTTTTACTGTTGTTGTATCTGAAGAAACAGGTTCGATATCTGTTACTTTCGACGGTAAATTGCGTAAAGATATTTCGACTGAAGCATTCGAAGAACTATTGGCTGAACATTGGTTTGGCACACACTTTCAACAGAAAGGTGTGAAGTAGATGTTAGAAAGTAAATGGGGGCTTAGATTAATTGCATTAGTTTTAGCGGTTGTTTTTTTCTTATCTGCGAATAACATGTTCGGTAATATTTTTGATGCGGATCATTTTGGACAAAAATCAAATGATACGCTACAAGAGGTACCTGTACAGGTTAAGTATGATAATAAATCATTGTATGCAAGTGATGTACCTGACAAGGTTGATGTTGAAATTTCAGGACCTCAATCACAAGTGCTCAAGGCTGAGAATGCTGAGAATGTTCGTGCAGTCCTAGATTTCACTGGTGAAAAGGCAGGGAAGCATACTGCACAATTTAAAGTGAATGGTTTAAGCGAGGATATCGATTATACTGTTAAACCTAAGGAAGCAACTGTAAGTCTTGAGAAAAAGGTAAGCAAGAACCTAAAGGTTGAGCCAGATGTGAGTAATAGTGATTTAGATTCAGATTATAAGGTGAGCTCGCAAAAGGTATCTCCTGATACTGTCAAGGTTACAGGTGGTCAAGAACAGATCGATAAGATAGCATATTTAAAAGCAACATATAAAAACAAAAGTAAAATTTCAAAAAATTTAACAGATGCAGCGACAATAACTGCATTTGATAGAAATTTAAATAAAGTAAAGGTATCGATTGAACCGAAAGAGGTAAATCTAACGGTAAAGGTAACAGATTATAGCAAGAAGGTTAAAGTAAGACCGCAAACAACTGGTGAGTTACCAGATAATCTAAAGTTAGATGACATCGATTTAGAAGATAAAGAAATAGAAATATATGGTAATAGAGAGGACTTAGATGATATCAATTCTGTAAAGGCAGAAATTAATTTAGATAATATTACTGAGTCTACAAAGAAAAATATTAAATTAAAAATACCGGACAGTGTGACTAAAGCTAGTTCGCAAGAAACAACTGCTGATATTACTGTAAAATAGATTTCTAATATAAAGGAGATATAATGATGGCAAAATATTTTGGTACAGACGGCGTAAGGGGCGTTGCAAATAAAGAATTAACTCCAGAACTTGCGTTTAAATTAGGGCGTTATGGTGGCTATGTATTAGCACATAACAAAGGAGAGAAACACCCTAAAGTACTAGTTGGTAGAGATACTCGAGTTTCAGGTGAAATGTTAGAGTCAGCGCTTATTGCTGGTTTGATTTCAATTGGTGCAGAGGTAATGCGTTTAGGAGTTATCTCAACACCTGGAGTAGCTTATTTAACACGTGAAATGGAAGCAGCATTAGGTGTTATGATATCAGCTTCTCATAATCCTGTAGCAGATAATGGTATTAAATTCTTCGGTTCAGACGGTTTTAAATTATCTGATGATCAAGAACAAGAAATTGAAGTATTATTAGATCAAGAAAATCCGGATTTACCTCGCCCAGTTGGTGAAGATATTGTTCATTATTCAGATTACTTTGAAGGTGCACAAAAGTATATTAGCTATATCAAATCAACAGTAGATGTAGACTTTGATGGAATGAAGATTGCACTTGATGGTGCGAATGGTTCGACATCTTCTTTAGCGCCATATTTATTTGGAGATTTAGAAGCAGATACTGTAACAGTAGGTTGTAACCCTAACGGTTATAATATTAATGACGGTGTAGGTTCTACACACCCTGAAGTCTTGGCTAAGAAAGTAGTAGAAGATGAGTGTGACTTTGGATTAGCTTTTGATGGAGATGGTGACAGATTAATTGCTGTTGATGAAAATGGCGAAATCGTTGATGGCGATCAAATCATGTTTATTATCGGTCAAGAAATGGCGAAAAACCAAGAACTAAATGATAATATGATTGTCTCAACTGTTATGAGTAATCTAGGTTTTTACAAGGCATTAGAGAACGAAGGTATCCAATCAAATAAAACTAAAGTTGGAGACCGTTATGTAGTAGAAGAAATGCGAAGAGGCAATTATAATTTAGGCGGAGAACAATCAGGACATATCGTCATGATGGATTATAATACGACGGGTGATGGCTTGTTAACTGGTGTCCAATTAGCAAGTGTCATTAAACTAACTGGTAAGAGCTTAAGTCAATTAGCTAAGCAAATGAAAAAGTACCCACAATCTTTAGTTAACGTACGTGTAACAGATAAATATCGTGTTGAAGAGAATGTTGATGTACAAGAAGCAATGACTAAGGTAGAAGTAGAAATGAATGGCGATGGCCGAATTTTAGTTAGACCTTCTGGTACAGAGCCATTAGTACGTGTAATGGTTGAAGCGGCCACTGATGAAGATGCACAACGCTATGCACAAACAATTGCAGACGTTGTACAAGAGAAAATGGGTTTAGATTAAATTAATAAACTTTAAATTATAAAAAAGTACTATTAACGATGAGTATAGATTACTCAGGTTAGTAGTACTTTTTTGGTTAAGAGATGGTATAAGTACGCTGCTTATTAAAGTAATTCGTATGCTTTAACAATTTCTTCAGTTAATTGAGCGTCTGTTTTAGCATACTCTTTTAAAAATGCTTCAACACCATATGATTTAATATAGTTATTTTTTTCTACGGTTTCTTTATCGTTACTATCATCATATTTCAATAAGAACGCAGCAGTTTTTACTAAATGATCATGCTTTAATTGATTTTTATATAAATAGTTTAACGGTTTAATTATACGATCTTGTGGTCCTATTTTTCTTAAAGTACCGCGACCTACACGTGTTACTTCATCTGATAGGTGTGGGTTTTCAAATCGTTTAATAATTTTTTCAACATACTGTGCCTGAGCTTCAGGTGTGAAATCAAATTGATGTGTGATATATTGGCTTGTTTCTTCAAGTGTTCCATATAAATCATGTTTGATACCTTGGTCTTTAACTGCATCTAAAACTGTAGGTTTGTTGTGATATTTACCAGCATAAGCTAAGAAGGCATGACCCGTATTAACAGTCAATAATTTTCTTTCAATATATGGTGTTAGTTTATCAACATATTTGATGTGTTCTAATTCTGGACCAAACCAAGTATCCTTTTCTACAACCCATTCGTAAAATGGTTCAACCATAACATCTAAAATGTTGTCATTGCTTTGTAGTGGTACGATTCGATCAACGGCTGAATTTGAGAAATGAATGTGGTCACCTAATGGGCCAGTGATATCAAGGATTGCTTCTTTTAAAGTGTCTGTTGCCATAATTGCATTTTCACATGCAACAATATTTACTGGTGTTTCCTTTTCCTTTAAAAATGAAGCAAATGATTTAGCGATAATTGGTAAAATATTTACACCAACTGCTGTAGTAATAATATCTGCTTCTAATACAGCTTGTTTTAATTTATCACTAGGGGATGCTGAATTAATTGCATCCACATTGTGTACGCGTGTTGTTGTTCGTGCTTCATCTGCTAAGATAACATCATAAGCATGTGCTTTATCTAAGGCGTCTATAATTTCTGTATTTACATCTGCGAAAGTGACTTTGATATTATTATCCGCTAAAATATATCCGATAAATCCTCTGCCTATATTGCCAGCGCCAAAGTGTAATGCTTTCATTATGCGTCAGCCTCCTCGAATACTTGTTTAATTTCTTCAGCTGACTTAGCGTTCACGATACGTTCTACATTTTCTTCTTCACTAAATGTAATTGCAATTTTAGAAAGTAAGTCTAAATGCTCACCGTCTTTTCCAGCGATACCTACAACTACTTTAACTTCTTCTCCGTCCCAATCAATACCTTCAGGAATTTGTAATAGCGTTAGTCCTGATTGTAAAACGCTTGCCTTTGCTTCGTCAGTACCATGTGGTATCGCTAAACCATTACCCATAAATGTTGAAACAACTTGTTCACGGTCTTTCATAGCTTGGATATATGCATCAGTTACAGCACCGCTTGATACTAACGCTTGTCCTGCTTTTTCAATTGCTTCATTTTGGTTGCTTACTGTTGCGTTAATAAAGATATTTTCATTACTAAATAATTCTGTCATAGTTAATCTCTCCTAGTTAAGTAAATTTTTTATTTTTGAAAGGTAGCTTTGCTTTATAATTTCAGTTATTTGTTCAGGTTCTTGCATAAATTCGTCTAAACTGTCTAAATGTTCGACTAACTTACTAGATAAATCACTAATAATTTCAGATAATACTGTGTCATCCGCAGGTAAAAACATATTAATTAAATAGCGAATTTCTATTACAGTATGATTATCTTTTTTAAATAATAGTGGTTTTTCTAATATTGAAATTAAAATAAATGGCTTTTGAATTAAATCACTCTTTAAATGTGGTATTGCAATTGGATAAGGATCTAACGCAAAACTTTGTTCTTCATTACGTTGTTGTAATAACTTAACGAATGCTGATGAATCATTAATTATTTGATGTTTTAAAGTTTGCTCTCTTAAATAGCTTATCCAGTTGTTAATGTTACTATTATCAATATAAACTGAATCTATGAGTTCTAAACCTTTTCTTATAAAGGACAATGTTGAGGTAGAATCGGTAATTTCATTGACTAAACTGGGCTCTGTAGTCATTGGTTTAGTGTTGGCATTTGATTTTAAAAATGCAGCAACGTGATTAATGTCAGCATCCGGTAATAATGGATTAACTGTAATATAAGGTACAGTAATATCTAAATCTACAGTTGAGATAATAGCATCAAAATCACTGGTATTTAAGTGTCTTAAATCACCGACGGATGCCTGTTTTGTTTGGGTGATTTCACTAAATGTTTGTTGTAGTCTCGTCGCTAATAAACGACTCGTACCAATGCCACTACTGCAAACGACTAATATAGATAGTGTATTTGTTTGTTGGCTGTATATCGCACCACCAAAATGTAATACAATAAATGCAATTTCACTGTCTGGAAATTGTAATTCAGGCCAGGTTTGTTGTAATGCTGTGCTAACCCCTTTAAATAGCACAGGATATTTCTGTTTAATCATTTCAGTTAACGGATTATATGTTTCAATATTTGCTTTAAGGCGATTTATTGCAGGTATAATATGCAATTTCAAACCTTCTGTCAAAGTTGTAGCATCTTTAAATGTTACTTTTGATGCTAGTGCAACTCTGTCTACAAAATTGGATATAACCGTTTCATCTTTGACATCATTGAGGTCTTCAGTAGATGCCTTTCGTTTAGCGCCACGTAAATGTATCGTGATAAATGTAATTTCTGCTTGGGTAAACTGAACACCATATATGTGTTCAAGGTGTAATGCCAATGCTTGAGCAACTTCATGTTCAAAGGTATCTTTAACATTGTTGTAAATATCATCACTTAAACCAACATATTCTCCATTTAACATACGATCAATACTTAAGACAACGTGTACAGTAAGTGTTAAGTAACTTGATTCAGTTAATGCGTAGGGAAGTTGCCCCAAGTGGTCCATAAGAATACGTTCAACTTGGAAAATTTTGTCCATATCAACCATAGAAAGTTGTGAAGCATTGAGTGATTGATAAACAAAGTGATTTTCAATTACAGAATAGACACTTGTACTGTTTAAGTTATTAACCATTAATTGGCTTAATAACTCTCTTTTTTTAGATTCAGGACCTTCTAAACGAATACCTTCTCCACGTTTTTTAATTAACTGTAACTGGTATTGTGTTAATTCATGTTCTAATTCATCTAACAGTTTAGCTAATGTTTGAGTAGATACACCAATTTCGTGGGCCAGACTATATTGTTTAATAGGTTCCTTTGCCTGAATAAGCCCATATAAAATAATTACTTTCTGTTCTTCTTGAGATAAGTCAATAGTGTCTTGTTTTAAAATAGTGTTTTTAAGGCGAGTCATTAATTCCTGATTTGCAACTAATTGAATACCTTTTTTATTAACACGCTCAAGTTTAATATCGAATGTGTCGAGAAATATTTCTATAGATTTTAATTCCCGATGAATAGTACGAGAGGATACAGCTAGATGTTGAGCAATGTCATAAATTTTGACATATTGACCGTGATATTTAATTAACATTTCGATAATTTCTTTTTCACGAGTACTTAAAAACATAACTATATCCTCCATTGAATGCCTTTAACAATTAAGGTATTTATTTTTCTTCTTCTTTTAAATTTTCTAATAATTCATCATATCTTGGTGAATTCAAGAAGTTGTCTACAGAAATATGAATTGCACTTGGAACTTGTTTGATTGCTCTATCTGTAAGTTTCTTTTGTGTAATTACAAGTTGTGCATCGCCTGGTAATTGATTTATTGCAGTATTGGTTACGTCAACGTTTTGAATGCCTGCTTTTTTAAATTTATTTCTTAACATACTTGCACCCATAGCACTTGAACCCATACCAGCATCACAAGCAAAGATGACATGGTTTACTTTGCTATAATCATGAGCATCAACATTTTCGGTATCATAATTATCTAGTAAATCCTCTTCCGATTCTTCACGTTCATTGTCACTTGCAGTAGCAGAAGTTGTAGCAGTTTCAGTTGTATTATTATCTTCTTTCCCTGATAATTTAGATGCTACACTTGATTTTTTACCTTTACTTGCTTCCATCTTAGCAGTAGCAGCTTCTAAATCTTGTTCTGGTTCTTTAGTGAATTTCAATATTAATGAAGCAACGATAAATGAAACAAGTGCTGCTAATAATACACCAAGTACCATTTGTAAGAATTCACCTTTAGGTGCATTTAACATATAAACAATAAATGAACCTGGTGAAGCAGGGCTCTTGAATCCGAAATCAACCATAGAATATGTTGCAACACCAGTCATACCGCCTAATATAACTGCGATAAATAATAATGGTCTCATCAATACGTAAGGGAAGTAAATTTCATGAATACCACCTAAGAAATGTATAATTCCAGCTCCGTATGATGTAGCTTTAGCAGTTCCTTTACCAAAAATCATATAAGCAACTAGGATACCTATACCTGGCCCTGGATTTGATTCGATTGTGTATAGAATAGATTGACCTGCTGATGCAGCTTGATCAGCACCAAGTGGTGTAAACACACCATGATTTATTGCATTATTTAAAAATACAATTTTAGCCGGTTCGACAATAATACTTACTAAAGGTAATAAGTGGGCATGTACTAAACTTTCAACAGCTAATGAAAGAATATGCATTATGAATTGCATAATTGGTGCTAATACTTTAAAGCCAATTATTGTCATAATGAAGCCTAAAATACCTGCAGAAAAGTTGTTAAATAACATTTCGAAACCTTGTGGTGTTCTCGGCTGAATGAATTCGTCTGTCTTCTTCATTAACCAACCAACTAAAGGTCCCATTATCATAGCGCCTAATAACATTGGCGTATCTGGTAGTGCAACGATTACTCCCATCGTTGCTACAGCAGCGATAATGCCGCCACGCATTTCGTGAATCAAGCGTCCACCACTATAAGCAATAAGTAATGGAATTAAATAAGTAATCATTGGTCCTGCTAGTTGGCTTAAATCTTTGTTAGGCCACCAGCCTCCATCAATGAATATTGCAGCAATAAACCCCCATGCGATAAAGGCGCCGATATTCGGCATAATCATACTACTTAAAAATGATCCAAATGCTTGAACCTTACGACCGATTCCTTTATTCTCCTCAGTTTGAGCTTGTGCCATATTTTTGCACCCCTTTTTATCTATTTGGTATAGCTTCATTGTAGGGGGAGGAGGTCATATAAACAACTGAAAGTAATTTAAACTTTGTCACAGCTCATGTGACAAATGTATGTGTACAAAGAAAATGATTATTTATTACGGGTTATTTATTTAAAATAATAAAAATTTGATATTTAAATCCAATCTATTTATAAAGTTTATTTAATGTTTGCATTGCATGAGTTAAACATTGTACAATAGGTTGTATTGAAGGAAGGAGGATAGGAAAGTAAGTTGATCAATTTAAAGCGCCTGTGCAAGTGATGAGGTATTGTATCGAAGATTTAAGATTTATATCAGAAATCTTAATAGATAAGGATATCGAAACTTGTAGACGAGGAGGATAGTTATCGAACCATCGGCGGATGCTATCCCGGATGTGGCTCATTCGTGAACTTATTAAGGAAAACATTAGGGTAACCTAGTGCACAAAGTTAATAAGTTAGCCAAATTAAATAAAAACTATAAAAAGGTCATTGGGATAAGTATGTACTTTTTTAGAGTGATTTATAACCATTTAATGAAAATTAGTCTATAGAATTGTATTTATTTATTACGCACCATACTTATATTTAGCGTTTATACCAATGCCTTAATCATTGGAGGAATTATTAAATGTGCGGAATCGTAGGTTATATCGGGCATGATAATGCTAAAGAATTATTATTAAAAGGATTAGAAAAATTAGAATATAGAGGTTATGATTCAGCTGGTGTTGCTGTTGCAAATGACGAAGGTACTTCAGTATTTAAATCAAAAGGTAGAATAGCAGACCTAAGAGAAGTAGCTGACAGTGAATCCACAGATGGAAACGTAGGTATTGGACATACACGTTGGGCAACACACGGTGTACCTAACTATGAAAATTCACATCCACACCGTTCAAGTTCTAACCGTTTTACATTGGTTCATAATGGTGTAATCGAGAACTATGAAGAATTAAAGAACGAATATTTAGCAGATGTATCATTTATATCTGAAACTGATACAGAAGTGATTGTGCAATTGGTTGAACATTTTTCAAATGAAGGCTTAACAACAGAAGCTGCTTTCTCTAAAGTAATCTCATTATTAGAAGGTTCATATGCTTTAGGTTTAATTGACAATGAAGATAAAGAGACTATCTTTGTTGCGAAAAACAAATCTCCATTATTAGTTGGAATAGGTGAAGATTTTAACGTTATTGCATCTGATGCCATTGCTATGTTACAAGTTACAAATCAATATAAAGAGATTCACGATCATGAAATTGTAATTGTTAAACGAGATGAAGTCGTTATCAAAGATCAACAAGGTAATGTCCAAGATAGAGAAGCATATACAGCACAAATTGACGCATCTGACGCTGAAAAGGGTGTATATGATCACTATATGCTTAAGGAAATTCACGAACAACCTGCAGTTATGCGTCGTATTATTCAAGAATATCAAGATGAAGATGGAAACTTGAAAATGGATGCAGAAATTATTAAAGACGTTGCAGAAGCAGACCGTATTTATATTATTGCTGCGGGTACAAGTTACCATGCTGGTTTAGTTGGTAAAGAATTTATCGAAAAATGGGCAGGCGTACCTACTGAAGTGCATGTAGCATCAGAGTTTGTTTACAACATGCCATTATTATCAGAAAAACCATTATTTATCTATATCTCTCAATCAGGTGAAACTGCGGATAGTAGAGCAGTACTTGTTGAAACTAACAAATTAGGACATAAATCATTAACAATCACTAACGTTGTTGGCTCAACACTATCACGTGAAGCTAACCACACATTATTGTTACATGCTGGTCCTGAAATTGCAGTAGCATCAACTAAAGCATACACAGCTCAAATTGCTGTATTATCTATCTTGTCACAAATTGTAGCTAAAGAACATGGACGAGAAGCGGAGATTGATTTATTACGTGAACTTGCTAAAGTTACAACTTCAATTGAAGCAATCGTTGATGACGCAGATATTATGGAACAAATTTCAAAAGATTTCTTAGCGACAACTAGAAATGCATTCTTTATTGGTCGTACAATTGATTATAATGTAAGTCTTGAAGGCGCATTGAAATTGAAAGAAATTTCGTATATTCAAGCTGAAGGCTTTGCAGGTGGAGAGTTAAAACATGGTACTATTGCATTGATCGAAGAGGGAACACCAGTCATTGCATTAGCTACACAAGACAATGTAAACCTTTCAATCCGTGGTAATGTTAAGGAAGTTGTAGCACGTGGTGCACATCCTTGTATCATTTCAATGGACGGTTTAGATAAAGAAGGCGATACTTATGTTATCCCACATGTACATGAATTATTGACACCACTTGTATCAGTAGTTGCATTACAATTAATTTCTTATTATGCAGCACTACACAGAGATTTAGATGTTGATAAACCACGTAACTTAGCAAAATCAGTTACAGTTGAATAATGATAGTAAATAGAAACTGTCGGTAGAGTCTACACTTTATCGACAGTTTTTTTATATGCTTTTATTTCAACTTTTGAAATCAATTCGTTGTTAAAAAGTTGTGCATTTATTATGCTTAGTGTATTGAAATAAATAATTGATTAGTGAAAGGAATTTGATGATGTCTAAACCTAAAGTTTATACAATGGAATTTGGTTTTGTGTATCCTCATTTAATCAATAAAGTTGAAAAAAAGGGCCGAACAAAAGGTGAAGCAGATCAACTTATAAAATGGATGACAGGTTATAGTCAACAAGATCTAGACAACCTTATTGAGGACGGTACAGATTATGAAAATTTTATTTTAAAAGCACCGGAGTTAAATCCTGATAGACGTAACATAACTGGGCGTATTTGTGGAGTGAAAGTCGAGGATATGGAAGAATCTGTAATGAAAGAAATTCGATACTTAGATAAATTGATTGATGAACTTGCAAAAGGGAAATCAATAGAACAAATTACAGAGCGATTAAAGTAAGATGAATAGTTAATTTGTTTGTTATAGCAATGTACTTTAAAAAAAGGGGTTAATCAACGTGCTAATAGACTTAAATGGAATCTCAAGAAGAAAGCAAGGTAAAGAAATAATTCAAGATGTAACTTGGCAAATTCAAAAAGGTGAAAAATGGATGCTCTATGGCTTGAATGGCGCGGGTAAAACAACGCTATTAAATATTTTAAATGCCTACGAACCTATCACATCAGGTGAGATTAGTTTATTTAATATGAAACCTGGTAAACAAGGCTATTCTGCAGATGCTGTTCGTGAAAATATTGGATTTGTATCAAATAGTCTTATGGATCGTTTCCAGGATGGCGAAATAGTATTAGACGTTGTGATTAGTGGTATTTTCAAATCTATAGGCGTCTATCAATCAGTGACAAGTGAACATATTGAAAGAGCTAAACGCAGCTTACAACAACTTGGCATGACTGAATTTGAACATCAGTATTATGGTTATCTTTCTACAGGTGAAAGACAAAAGGTATTAATCGCAAGAGCATTGATGGGAGAACCACAATTGTTAATTCTAGATGAGCCAGCTTCTGGATTAGACTTTATAGCTAGAGAAGATTTGTTATCAACATTAGATGAACTTTATGAACAACATCCAGAATTGGCAGTGATTTATGTCACACATTTCGTTGAAGAAATAACTGAACGGATTCAAAAAGGTTTCTTGTTAAAGAATGGTCAACGCTTTATGCAAGGGGACATAGAAAGTGTGTTAAACAGTGACACATTATCGAACTATTTTAATAGAAATGTAAGTATTATAAAACAAAATCGTCGTTATTCTTTATTTTTAAATGAGGATAAGATTGCGGAAAATCAGAGAAAGTGACATAATTTAGGACGATATTAAATGTTGGAGGCAAACAAATAATGGATAATGTAAAAGCAATATTTTTAGATATGGATGGAACTATTTTACATAAAAATAATAGAGTAGATTCTGAAACAGCAGATGTAATTGCACAATTGAGAAGTAAAGGGTTTAAGGTGTTTTTAGCAACTGGTAGAGCGCATAATGAAATTCATTATTTAGTCCCAGAAACATTTGAAGTTGATGGTATTATAAGTTCAAATGGTACGCTTGGCATGGTAAATGACGAAATTATCTTTAAACACAGTTTGTCGTTTAATGCAGTAAATGAAATTGTTAGCCGTGCACAACAGCAATCAATTTATTATGAGGTATTTCCGTTTGAAGGTAACAGAATTGTGCTTGCAGAAGATGAGGCTTGGGCTAAATCATTATTTGATGCTGAAACGCCACCTGGTAAGGTTGGAGAAAGTGAATGGACATCACGTAAAGAATCTATAGTTGAAAAGGTAGATTGGTCATCTGAATTACCAAGTACTACTTATTCTAAAATATATTTATTCTCAACTGATTTTGATAAAATTACTGCTTATAGAGAGCAATTAAAGAAAGATGCTGTGTCATTGCAAATTAGTGTATCAAATTCTTCTCGCTTTAATGCTGAAACGATGGCTTATCAGACTGATAAAGGTACAGGTATCAAAGAAATGATAGAACATTTTGGGATTGAGCAATCTGAAACGCTAGTCATTGGTGACAGTGATAATGATAGAGCGATGTTTGAGTTTGGTCATTATACTGTAGCAATGAAAAATGCGCGACCTGAAATACAGTCTCTAACAAAAGATGTAACTTCATATACCAATGAGGAAAATGGTGCAGCGCGCTATTTAGCAGAACACTTTTTAAAATAAAGATGTGTAATGATTTATTAATAAGTAAGTTAATGCTATAGTGCATCACAAAAATATTTTTTATTGAGGGATGCTGAAAATATTATATATGACACTTCGTGGATTAACTTTAATAATGTCTATTAAATTGTGCGAAGTGTCTTATTTTTTGTGTTTTGATGCGTAAATACCATAGGGTTAGAATGTTTGATTGTTTGGTATTTGAGTATGTGTAATGCCAATTGAGTTATATTCCTATACAAACGATACATTTAATACGGGCAACCTAAAGTATTTCAATGTAAAAATCATACGTTTTTGTAAAGTATGTTGGCGAGACTCCTGTGGAAACAGGACAAGCTGAAGACTACAGGCTGAAGCTGTCCCCCAGGAAAGCGAGCTAATATTACGAATATATTGTAAATCAAATCGTCAGTAAATGTAAGATTAGACATTTAATGATTAGCATTTAAGTTTATATATTCTGACACAAATTTAAAATGAAGTTCGTAATGTAATTTATTATTAATATGTAAAACAATATTTACTGAAAAGTATTATGGCGAGACTCCTGAGGGAGCAGGACAAGCTGAAGACTACAGGCTGAAGCTGTCCCCTAGGAAAGCGAGCCAATAATACAAAATATAAAAAAAGTAGCACTCAGATAAATTGAATTCAATTATCTGAGTGCTACTTTTCTAGGATTAAAAATCCAGATTTGTTTTAAATTGTTATAAAAACATGTTGTTATTTCTCTGACTGATTAAAATTGTCTTTTAGTTTAGAGCCTTCTGATTTAGCTTTATCTTGTACAGACTCTGTTTGTTCTGAAACATTAGATTTAGCTTTATCTTGTGCTGAATCTGTTTTATCAGAGGCACTTGATTTAGCTTTTTCTGTAGCATTTGTAACGCTCTTATTCGCTTTAGCTTTCTTTTTAGCGTCAGGATCAATATTTTTGCCGTCAAGGTTATAATATTGAATTGTTGCTAAAATATTAATGTAATAGATAAACAATCTTACTAAAATAACAACGATTGTTACGATATAAACAATTACTGTAGCTATATTTTGTGAAATACCGCCTGTACCAATAGAAATTAATTGACTAACCGGATTTGCTAAGATAATTACAATTAGGTTTAATAGTAAGATGCCAAGGAAGAATTTGAACCAAGTTTTTTGGCCGTTTTTAACACCTTTAAAGCCACGTTTAACTGCCTTCCATGCACCATCTTCTGGTGACTTGATAAATGCAACTGTAAAATTGATAATAACAATAGCCATAAACCAAATGATAAATGATTGGATAAATAAAACGATTGTGGCTGCAATAATTTGGAAAGTAAGTGAAATTGCTAATGCATGGTCTGCACCACTAATAGGTCCTTGTAATGCAGTGTATAGACTTACAATTCCTAAATTTAGTAATTTAGCTAGTAATAAATTAATAGCCATAAATACTACCACAGTTAATAAAGTAAATAGAGATAATTTAACTGATTTTAAGTATTTACCCTTTTTAAACATGGCAAAGATATCTTTAAATTTAGCTTGATCTTTATTAATTGCTTTATCGATTGTGTAGATAGTTCCAGCAATAATAGGGTAACCTACAAAGATAACGACAATTAATGGAATTAAAATAGTTAATATGAGCAAGAACAACGGTTTAGCAATTGGTTGTTGCATTGCCATTGACATTACAAAGCTATATATTGATGTTTGCATTGGAATCAAAGTTAAATAAGTCAATGCAAATAGAATTACAAAACTCACTAATGTAAACAATAAAATTTTAGCATTTTGTGGTTTAGCATTTTGTAAAGCTAGTTTATGAAATTTAAACAAAATTTAAGCACTCCTTTTTGATGATAAGAATACGATATCAAAAATTTGAAGATTTTAAAATTAATAGGTAGCAAAATTGAAATAAAATGTTAAAATATCCAATTGAGTATGAAGGAAAGGTGGCAAAATCATGAAATTTGCAATTATAACTGATGTTCATGGAAATTTTGATGCATTAGAAGCAGTTTTAGATGATATTGATCGACGAGGAGATATCACTAAAATTTATAATTTAGGAGACAATATAGGTGTAGGGCATGAAACCAATAAAGTTTTAGATGCTATTTTTGAAAGAGATGACATGGAAATTATTGCTGGTAATCATGATGAAGCGGTCATGTCTTTAGTGAATGATACGCCATATCCAAGTGATTTAAAAGATAAGTTTTATGAACATCATCAATGGATTGAGAATCATCTAGATGAAGATTATTATGATGCATTGAATAACTTGCCGCGTGTTTTAGAGAAAAAAATTAATCATAAGGATGTTTTATTTATCCATTATGAAATTGAGAATGATAAATTACAAACACCAATCGATGGTCAACCGTTTAGTCCAATTGTTGAACCGACTGAGGATAATATCACCCAGTTATTTGAAGATAAAGATGCAGATCTTATTACATTTGGTCATAATCATACAGTTCATTTATTTGATGATAAGTCGACAATTTATTTTAACCCTGGTTCGGTAGGTCTAAATAATGGGGCATATGCAGTTTATGGTATTGTCACAATAGATGATAATGAAATAGCTTGTGATAGAATAAAGGTCCCATATGATAACGAAGAGTTTCTAAAAGGATTTGATGAAAAGCAAGTACCTGGTAAAGCTTTAATTTTTGATAAATTTATTTAATAAGGAATTGTTAAAAAAGTAAAGAATGAAAAGACATAAATGAGATATGACACTGTCATCAAATCGGTAAAAGTTATAAAGTTGATTGACTAAGTAAGTGTCCTAAGCTAAATAAGTTGATAATAAACTAAAAAAGCTGTTCCATTTGAAGTGACTTGATATACACTCCAAATGTTGGATCAGCTTTTTTATATAATATTAATTTATTGCAAGATATGGGGTTACATTAATATATCGTTAATGCGCATGTGAATGATGACTGTGATGGTGTGTATTTAGTACTGCGGAACATAATGTTTTATCATCATGTTTATGTGCACTTGTTTCTAATTGAATCGTCATATGCTGAATATTTAAATGTTCGAGTGTCTGCTCAATACGATGTAATAACTGCTCACCTTCGGCAATGGACATTTCATTATCAACAACGGCATGGCAACTTAATGCATTCATTTCATTGGAAATAGTCCAAATGTGGCAATCATGTACGGCATGTATAGCAGGCTCGCTTTTTATAGATGCAATCACTTGATTGATATCTACATTTGATGGCGTACCTTCCATCAAGATATTGAGTGAAGATTTAGTAATACCCCAACTACTTTTAATTATGAGTAGTGAGACAATAATACTCGCTATTGGGTCAGCTACGTACCAACCAAATGACCATATTAATATAGCTGCAATAATTGCTCCAACTGATCCTAATAAATCTCCTAGCACATGTAAGAAAGCACCACGCATATTTATATTCTCGTGGGTATCTCCACCTTTAAACATAAATGAGGCAACGATGATATTTACAATTAAACCAATGACGCTAATGATAAACATTTCAGTGGATTGGACATTTTCTGGTACAAAGAATCTACGAATGGCCTCAATAATAATGACTACCCCTATAACAAATAATGTCACACCATTAAATAGGGCAGCTAGAATTTCAAACCGTTTGTAGCCAAAGGTTTTGGACTTGGTAGCATTTTTTTCAGCATATATAAAGGCTAATAATGCGACGCCTAGTGAAACTGAATCACTTAACATGTGTAGTCCGTCTGATAAGAGTGCTAAACTATTAGCGAAAAAGCCACCTATAATTTCGATAATCATAAATAAACCGATTATAATAAAACTAATTAATAAGACCTTTTTATTGTTTGTGTGTACATGACCGTGTGCATGATTATGTCCATGATGATCTGACATTTGGATTTCCACCTTTCATCTATGCTTTATGTGTTGCGTGATGTATTGCTTGATCTAGTAATGTAGTGACATGTGTATCGTCTAAGGCATAAATCATAGATTGACCCGAACGATTTGATTTAACGAGATGTGCTTGCTTTAATGTGCGTAATTGGTGTGAAACATTAGATTGACTTAAATTCAAAGTGTGTGCGATATGGCCAACACTACAATCACCTTGAGATAATAAGTGCATAATCCTAATTCGGTTTGCATCACTTAAAGCTTTAAATATTTCTGTTACATGTTCTAAAGTTGATTCATCAAATGATTCTGTCATACTTTCACCTCACCATATTAATATATGAACATTTATTCATATATTAATATATATTTGTCTTTTTGTCAAAATGATGGGATGAGTCGTTTTAGTTTTAAATTCTTATAAAAGTGGTAGACTTTTATTATGAAATCAATAAGGAGGTAACGAATATATGAGTATTTTACTTATTGGAGCAAATGGTGGCGTAGGTAAACACTTAGTAAATCAATTTAAAGATAGTGATGAAGCATTTACAGCTGGTGTAAGAAAAGAAGACCAGGTAGAATCATTAAAAGCAGAAGGCGTAGATAGTTTATTAATCGATGTAGAAGCAGATGATATTGATACGCTCAAAGAAAAAATTAAAGGATTTGATAAAGTTATTTTTTCTGTTGGTTCTGGTGGAAGCACTGGTGCAGATAAAACAATAAGTGTTGATTTAGACGGTGCAATTAAATCAATCAAAGCAAGTGAAGCTAATAATGTAAAACAATATGTAATGGTATCAACATATGATTCTCGTCGTGAGGCATTTGATGCAAGTGGTAGCTTGAAACCATATACGATTGCAAAGCATTATGCTGATGAATATTTAAAGCAAGCCTCAGTGCCATATACAATCGTACATCCTGGTGGTTTATTGGACGAAGCAGGTAATAACAAAATAGAAGTAGGCGCATTCTTTGAAGGACGTGGATCAATACCACGTGAGGATGTTGCAACAGTATTAAAAGAAGTTGTGTCATCTGATGATTATATTAATACTGAATTCCAAATCATTAGTGGTGAAAAAGATATTAAATCAGCTTTAGCTGAATTTGTTAAATAAACAAATGGTTGAACGCATAAAGTGCTAAGTCAAATGTGATTATATTGGTGTATATCATAATAAATCATATGTTAGTAGGAGTTTAGCATTATGAGCTGTTCTTCTTGAGAGTTAATCCGTTTATGGATTAACTCTTTTTTTATTGAGAAAGTTATTCAATTTTGAGCTCACAAGTATTAAAATTTGATACAATAATACATATCGTGTGGAGGTTATTATGAAGATTTCAAACACAAAAATATACGAACAAGTTGCAGATATCATATTAGAAAGCATTAAATCAGGTGAATATAAAGTTGGAGATCGTTTACCCTCAATACAACAGTTGGCTCAAATATACGGTGTTAGTGTTGCGTCTATACGAGAAGCTTTAAATGCTTTACGAACAATTGGTGTAATCGAATTAAAACAAGGTTATGGGACATTTATTAAGCAAGTAAAGCCTACATTTTTTGAATTAGGTGACAAGTTTACATCGATCGAGCAAATTAAAGAACTATTAGAATTGAGAGAAATAGTTGAGAGTGCTACAGTGGAAAAGGCTGCTTTAAATCGTAATGACAGTGACTTGGCTCAGTTAAAGCAATCACTAGATGACATGGGAAAGGCAGTTACAGATGGAACTTCAGGAGAAAAAGCGGATCTTCAATTTCATTTGGCGATTGCTAAAGCTGCGAAAAATACTTTGCTAGTAGAGTTACTTAATAATATTTCAGGTTTAATTCAAGATTCCATGGAAGAAACACGTAAAATATTTATATATAGTGCTCAAAAAACAATGCATCGTTTACATGAAGAACATGTACGCATATACAATGCTATCAAATCACAAGATTCCAGTGAAGCAGTCATGGCGATGGAGGCACACCTGACAGAAGTAAGGGATACAATATTAACAAACTTTAAGCAATATTAATTAGTTATATCTATGAGTATCGAAGTTAGACGTTGCTCATAGATTTTTAAGATTGTGATGACAATATGTGACTCAAAGCTAGTTTTTAGACTGGCTGCATTTATGTGATTAACCATTATTAATAGGATATAAACTGAAAATTTTACATAAAAAAGAAGCCCAAACTTTCCATGTTTGGACTCCCTAGCAAATTTTATATTGTTGAAGGGGTTAAAACCCATTCAAGTGCATAATTAATCTTTAACTACCTTATACGCAGAATGCGCATGGGATACATTTTGTAACCCGAAGATTATTATACTATCACTAAGTTTGAGAAAGCAAGTGTAAAATTAATTTAATTTTAACAAATTTAATATATTATATAATCGGTGGTGTGAAACCGTTTGAATAAATAGCAATTCTTCTGTTGTTACGTCACAACAAAGCTTGGGTTATGATTTAACTTGATAATTCAAATTTAAAAGATTAATGACTACAAACATAGAAGTAAAAATTAAACGTTTTTAATAACTTGAGCAAAATTATGATACAATAATAATCGTGTAAGCAATATAATGAAAGCTTTATTAATCCATAGATAGATAAATAATTTTAAAAATTTCGATAGATAAATAAACAAATTGAACAATTTGGAGGTGTAAGTCATGGCATTATTTCTCAAGCCTATTTTCCATGAAAAAATATGGGGAGGCACAAAATTAAGAGACTTAGGATATGATATTCCAAGTGATAAGACAGGAGAAGCCTGGGGCATAGCTGCACATCCCAACGGTAACTGTGAAATTTTAAATGGACCATACAAGGGCCAAACATTAGCAAATCTGTGGAATGAACATAGAGAATTATTTGGAGACTTTCCAAGTAAAGACTTTCCATTAATGACCAAGATTGTTGATGCTACAGAATCGTTATCGGTTCATGTACATCCAGATGATGCTTATGCATTTGAGATGGAAGCAGGCCAATACGGTAAATCAGAATGTTGGTATATTATTGCTGCAGAAGAAGGCGCAGAAATTGTATATGGATTAAATGTTGATCATAAAGAAGAAGCGATTGATGTGATTGATGACGCTGCATTTGATTCAGCATTTAACAAAGTTAAGGTTAAACCTGGCGAATTTTATTTTATTCCAGCTGGGACAGTGCATTCCATTGGTGCAGGTGTATTAGTATATGAAACAATGCAATCTTCGGATGTTACATATAGAATATATGATTATGATAGAACAGAAAATGACACAAAACGCACATTAGACCATGACAAAGCAAAAGATGTGATTGAGATATCGACTGAAAATATCAATATTGCGACAGATACAGAAATAATAGAGAATCATAGACGTACACAGTTGGTTTCTAATGATTTCTTTACTATGGTTAAGTGGGAAATTTCTGGAACTTTAAATTATATGAAACCAAGAGAATTTGTCTTAGTATCGGTTATTGGTGGCGAAGGACAAGTGATAGTAGATGGAACTGTTTTTGATGTGACACAAGGTCAGAATTTCATTTTAACTTCAGATGACTTAGATACAATATTTGAAGGAGACTTTGAATTAATCATAAGTTACTTATAGTACTTTATTGTGAAAGGAGAGATGTGTGATGTATAAATATCTATATATTTCGTTAATATGTGGCATTATTTCTGGTGCAGGTATTTTCTTAAAAATACCACAATATCCTAGTCTCTTCATTCCTATGGCTATCAGTTTAATTGGTATGATTGCTGCAATAGTGACAATTCGAGATAAACAGGTTAGTAGCATGTTGCGTTTAGGTGGTATTTTAATTAATTTAATGCCATTGTTAGGTGCGTTTACAGTGACACAATAGTTTAATAGATAAGTATCTTTGCATTTATTAATGTAGGAGATACTTTTTTTGTGAAACTGTATAATATTTATTCAATATATTAAAAATCTAAAGCATTAATTACTTTTTGCGTTGAAATTTATTTAATTGAAATAATAGAAGTAGACATGATGATTAATTTTGATGCTGTGATAATCGCTTTGAAAAGTTTTTAGAAGGAATGGTGACAGTGGAAAAGGTTAGAGGTATTATTATGACCTTAGTGATTGCGATGGTAGCAACGATATTAGGTAGTAAGTTTCCTGTTATAGGAAGTGCAATTTTTGCAATTATTATTGGTATAATAATTAACAATATATTTTGGATTGCTCCAAAATATCGAGCAGGGATACAATTTAGTAGTAAAAAAATACTGCATTATAGCATTATAGTATTAGGGTTTAGTCTTAGTTTTCAGTCAATAGGTAGCGTTGGTTGGAAATCATTACCAATTATAGTTGTCACATTATTTGCAGCTTTTTTCACTGTATTTCTATTTATGAAATTATTCAAAATCAATGAAAACTTAGGTATATTAATAGGTGTTGGCACATCTATTTGTGGTGGTTCGGCAATTGCAGCAACAAGTCCTGTTATCAAAGCGAAAGAGAGTGAAGTAGCATTTGCGATAACGACAATTTTTCTATTTAATATCATTGCTGTCTTTATATTTCCTCCATTAGGCCACATATTCCAGATGAATCAAGTTACGTTTGGTTATTTTGGAGGTACAGCAATTAATGATACATCTAGCGTTATAGCGGCAACTTCGAGTTATGGTGATCAAGCACTAGCAACAGGTGCTATAGTAAAACTTACACGAACGTTAATGATAATTCCGGTCGTTTTATACTTTACCTATCGCACGATTAAAAAAGAAAAAGAGCAACATACAAACGTTGCCATAAAAAATATATTTCCATGGTTTATCCTTTGGTTTGTTATCGCATCAATCATTAGTACTGTATGTCATTTTCCATCACAATTGATTCAAATATTCCAACAGTTGTCAGTATTTTTAATAACAATGGCTATGGCTGGAATCGGCTTAACAGTTAACTTAAAACAATTTAAATCAGCAGGTATTAAACCGATTTTGTTAGGCTTAATTACATGGCTCATTGTCATAGTAACTAGTATCATTACAATGAAGCTAATTAACTTAATGTAATGTTTGTTCAATAAGCAGTTTTTGCATATAATAGGTAAGATAGAATTTATAAATTAAGATAAGGAGCATCTAAATGGCAGAGGAAACGAGTTATTTTTGGTTGAATTGCGGATACAATCGCTGGAATCATAACGAACCATTAGTAGGGCAAACCACATTATTTGAATCAGGTGCACAATTTAGTCCTTCACAAGGTTTCCGATCATTCAAACAAGCAAAAATAGGTGACTATGTTATATTTTATCAAGTTCAGATGGATACTGGTTTATTAGGCTTTGGTCAAATTACTAGTGTGCAGACTGGCGCGCAAAACAAAATTAGAGTGCATTTTCAATTACAAGAGCAACTTAAACCATTGACTGCAGACTATTTAAAGCGTAGTGAGCAATTGGAATTTAGAATGAGCAATATGAAAGAAACATTGTTTAATCAAATTACTAAAGATGAATTTGATTTGATTGTTAGTCTTGGAAAAGGTGAAACAAAAGTGCCTAGATACTTTTTTGTTTCCGAAGAAGAAGAATACGAACCTGAGTCTACACACACAATTTTCACTCATACATATAATGGCATTAAACGTAATGGCTATCATTTTTACACACAATTAGAAATTGGAGATCAGTTAGTTTTTTATAATAGAAAAAAAGATCAATCTGTAATAGGCGTTGGTGAAGTAAGTCGACATATTCATGAAAAACCGCCAATTCCGGGTAGAACGAATAGCACGGCAATTGAAATTTATTTCGACAAGGCAATTGAACCTGTTTCATTGGGCACGTTAAATAAACATCCAAAATTAAAAAATCTATATTTCTTACAAGAAAATGCCAAACAAGCTATTGCCAGTATGTCAAAAACACAATTTGAAGCAATCATAGAAATGAGTGAGAATGACGGCTTAAAATCACAATTTGAAATGGTTAAAAATGAACAGGTTATTGATACACAAAGTGAGGATTTGAAACCATTTATACTATTGGTTGCCGATAAAGGGGAAGGTTTACAAGCAGCGGAAGATTTATTACAAAAGACAAATGCTAATCCGGTATTGGTTGCTGGACATCCGGACTTTTCAGAGGATATGTTGTATGGTAAATATTTACCTAATGAATCGGGTGCACTATATTATCGTGAGGGCTTTATTACTAATTTAATGCCGAGAAAAGATAAAAGTTATTTAGTGATTGATAACTTTAATCGTGTGGATCCAGATATTTTTCAGACATACATTAATGTGTTAGAAGGTTATGAAATGACAATGCCTAGATATAATAAAGAAGGTAATATGATTAAATGGTCGAGACAGAAAGACTCATATTATCACTTTAATCCGAATTGGCATATTGTAGGTATCACATATGATGACTTAAACGAAATTAAACATAAGTATACTGAGCAATTCTTGAAATATACAAGGATTGTAAAAGTTAAGCAAGACGATTAAATTAAATAGAATGATTTAAATTGAACTTACCACTGTCCTAATTTGGCTTGTTTTAAATAGAGCTAATCACATTATGGCGACGTGGTAAGTTTTTTTATTGTGTCGGAGCTAATCAAAATGAAAGATTAACACTTAGAAAATCATATTATGATTTATTATTATAGTTTTAGGATATAATAGAGGTATGAAGAAATAATATTCAAGTGGTATTGAAATTTCAAATTTCAAATAGGGGTGAAATAGATGCCAATAATTTATTATGATGGAACGTGTGTATATTGTTATAATTATGCGATTTGGTTAATACAAAACGGTCTGTCGAAACGCTATGAATTTGCGCAATTACAAGGAGAAACGGCGCAACATTTATTTGAGAATTATCCAGAAGCTGATGTGAAAAATAGTGTGATTTTGCAAAATGGTGATCAATTTGAATTTAAATCAGATGCGATTGCAACATTAATTACTTCACTGACAGGATATAAATGGTTGGGCATATTACTCAGATTAACACCCAAATTTTTAAGAGAGTTCGGTTATAATACGTTTGCAAACAATAGAAATCGTATGTGGAAGACACATTGGCATAAACCAAATAAATATGAACAATCATTTTTTATTGACTAATGAGTAATGACAACGGAGGAAAGACAAATGGGAAATATAATTGTAATAGGAAGTGCATCGATTGATTTAGTTGTAAAGACAGATATTATTCCAGAAGCTGGAGAGACAGTTATGGGGTCATCATTTTTTACAACGCCAGGAGGGAAAGGTGCGAACCAAGCGGTGGCAGCAGCTCGTCTAAGCGATCAAGTTTATATGATTGGTGCAGTAGGCGATGATGACTATGGACAACAAATACTAAGCAACTTAAAAGAAAATAATGTAGATACACAATTTATGGACGTCATAGATAATGAAAGTTCTGGTACTGCACATATCACATTATACGATAATGATAATAGAATTATTGTCGTACCTGCGGCGAATCAATATGTTACTGCAGAGCGAGTGTTACCAAAATTAGCACAATTCCAAGCAGGTGATATTATACTCATGCAACATGAGATACCTGAGGAAACAATCGAAGCGGTCGTAGATTACGCAGTACAGCATCAAATAAAGGTGATGCTTAATCCAGCACCATATCGTAAATTGCAGCAAGACATTTTAGATAAGGTGACTTGGTTAACCCCGAACGAAACAGAGAGTGAATTACTGTTTGATAATCAAGTAGACAGTGCTTTGCAATCATATCCAAGGAAGTTGATAGTTACAAAGGGTGCTGACGGTGCCGTCTTTTTTGATGGATCTTTACAAAAAGTACCAGGATTCAAAAAAGAAGTAATTGATACAACTGGTGCAGGCGATACATTTAATGGTGCATTAGCAGTTGCGCTAAATGATAATAAGACATTAGAAAAAGCCGTAGATTTTGCGAATTTAGCAGGCAGTTTTTCAGTGACTGGTTTGGGTGCTCAAGGTGCAATGCCATACAGAAAAGACTTAGATTAACAACTCAATTTTAGGGTAAATGACTATTGTGTGACAACCACACATTCAGATTATAATAATTCTAATTTAAGTAGGTCAAACACTTTACAGATTATAATTATTATAATATAATAGTTAATGTAATCAATAGAGAGATAAGCCTATTAGAAAGGCAAAGTAATAATATTAAGGAGAGGTTATATAATGGCAAATAATCAAGAAGTAGTAACAGTATTAAATCAACAAGTGGCAAACTGGACTGTAGCATTTACTAAATTACACAACTTCCATTGGTATGTTAAAGGACCAAACTTCTTTTCATTACACACTAAATTTGAAGAGTTATATGATGAAGCAAGTGGATATGTAGATGATTTAGCTGAACGTATTTTAGCTGTTGGAGGAAATCCAGTTGCAACATTAAAAGAAAGTTTAGAACTTTCAATTATTGATGAAGCAGGTAAAGGCTATAAAGCAGAAGAAATGGTAGAAGAATTATCTAAAGACTTTACTAATGTATCAAAACAATTAGAAGAAGCAATTGAAGTTGCGTCTAAAGCAGAAGATGATGTGACTGAAGATATGTTTATCGGTATGCAAACAAACATTGAAAAACATAACTGGATGTTAAAATCATACCTAGGTCAATAATAGATAGAATATTATATAATGTATTGCAAAAGCCTTATGAATGGTGCTATTTAGCCTATTCATAAGGCTTTTTTCTACAAATAAAAAACTATGAAGAAATCTAACGGTATAGATTTCTTCATAGTTTAACTGTTTATTAAATATGGTTAGGTATTAATATCCTAAGCACATAATGATTGGAATGCGAATTATTCAGCTATCTCTAAAGCAATTTCCATCATTTGAGTAAATGAATTTTGACGTTCTTCGGCAGTTGTCGCTTCATCTCTTAATATATGATCACTTACTGTAAAGACGCCTAGTGCTTTTTTGTTAGCGTAAGTAGCATTTAGATACAATGCAGCTGATTCCATTTCAATTCCTAAGATACCCATACGTTGCCATCTTTCATTAAATGTTGAATCTGCATTGTAGAATGTATCAGAAGATAAGATATTACCTACATGTGACTTTGCACCAATTTCATCTGCTTTTTGTTTTGCTTTTAAAATTAAATCAAAGTCTGCTAATGGCGCATAATGTCCAGGAATATTGTATTGATCTACATAGCTTGAGTTTGTTGAAGCACCTTGAGCTATAATGATGTCATAAAGATTGACATTTTCTTGTAATGCGCCACAAGAACCAATTCGAATAATCGTGTCTACATCAAAGAAATTATATAATTCATAAGAATAGATACCGATACTAGGAATACCCATTCCAGATCCCATAACTGATACTTCTTTACCCTTATATGTACCTGTGTATCCAAACATATTTCTTACTTCGTTGAATTGCTCTACATTTTCTAAATAATTGTCGGCAATGTATTTTGCACGTAATGGATCCCCTGGCATTAATACTGTTTTAGCTATTTTAGTCCCATTAGGTTGAATATGAGGTGTACCTTTTGTCATAATCATCTTCTCCTTTAAATTCTTTATCAAAATAAAGATAACATTTGTTTATTATTTTTGCGAATTTTTGTAGTATAGAGGTAAAGGGAAAGGCAATAAATCAAGTGAAAATTTACTTTTAACAATTTAAGTGAAGATAAATATTACTTTAAACAAAATTTAGGAGGATTCTAAATGAATTACGCAAAATATATAGACCACACATTATTAAAACCTGAGGCGACAAAGGATCAAATTGATAAATTAATTTCAGAAGCAAAAGAATATAATTTCAAATCAATTTGTATCAATCCAACACATGTGCAATATGCTGCAGAACAATTAACTGACAGTGATGTCTTAGTTTGTACTGTAATTGGTTTCCCATTAGGAGCAACAACAACAGAAACTAAAATCTTTGAAACTGAAGATGTCATCAAAAAAGGTGCTTCTGAAGTAGATATGGTAATTAATATTGGCGCATTAAAAGATGGGAATTATGATTTAGTTCAAAAGGATATTGAAGGCGTAGTAGGCGCTGCTAACGGAAAAACTGTCAAAGTGATTATTGAAACTTGTTTATTAACTGATGAAGAAAAAGTAAAAGCATCTGAATTAAGTAAAGCAGCTGGTGCTGATTTTGTTAAGACATCTACTGGTTTTGCAGGAGGAGGCGCTACACCTGAAGATGTTAAATTAATGAAAGATACTGTTGGAGATGCACTCGAAGTTAAAGCATCAGGAGGCGTTAGAAATCTTGAAGACTTTAATAAAATGATTGAAGCTGGAGCGACACGCATTGGTGCAAGCGCAGGTATCCAAATCATCCAAGGTCTAGAAAGTGATTCTGATTACTAATTATATTTTCAATTTATTGTTGAAATAAGGGAGGTCTACACATATGAGAATGGTAGATTTAATTGAAAAGAAACGTGATGGCCAAGCGCTAACAGAAGAAGAAATTAATTTCTTTATTGAAGGTTATACTAAAGGGGATATACCAGATTATCAAGCTTCTAGTTTAGCCATGGCAGTGTATTTTCAAGATATGAATGAAGCAGAAAGAGCAGCGTTAACAATGGCGATGGTTAATTCAGGAGATGTTATTGATTTATCCAATATTAATGGTGTGAAAGTGGATAAACATTCTACTGGTGGTGTCGGTGATACGACTACGCTTGTACTTGCACCATTGGTTGCTGCAGTAGGTGTACCAGTTGCAAAAATGAGTGGTAGAGGATTAGGGCATACAGGCGGTACCATTGATAAATTAGAGTCAATTGAGGGCTTTCATGTTGAAATTTCGGAAGAGAAATTTGTAAAGTTAGTAAATGAAGATAAAGTGGCAGTAATTGGTCAAACTGGGAACTTAACACCCGCTGATAAAAAATTGTATGGCTTACGTGATGTAACAGGTACAGTGAATTCTATACCATTAATTGCATCATCTATCATGAGTAAAAAAATAGCAGCCGGTGCTGACGCGATTGTCCTCGATGTCAAAACAGGTAACGGTGCATTTATGAAGACATTAGAAGATGCAGAATCTTTAGCACGTGCGATGGTGAATATTGGCAATAATGTAGGTAGAAATACGATGGCCATTATATCAGACATGGGTCAACCCCTAGGTAATGCGATTGGCAATGCATTAGAAGTCAAAGAAGCAATTGAAACATTACAAGGTCAAGGACCAAAAGACCTAACTGATTTAGTATTAACGTTAGGTTCGCAAATGGTAGTTGTTGGAGGAAAAGCACAAGACTTAGCAGAAGCGCGTACTTTACTTGAAAATGCAATTGCTGACGGATCGGCACTAGCACGCTTTAAAACATTTATTGAAAATCAAGACGGTGATGGATCAGTAGTAGATGATGTATCAAAATTACCGCAAGCACAATATCAAATTGACTACCCAGCTACAAAGTCAGGGGTCGTAACGGAAATTGTAGCAAACGAAGTAGGTGTGGCATCAATGATGCTCGGAGCAGGTCGTCAAACGAAAGAGGACGATATTGATTTGAGTGTAGGCATTGTCTTGAATAAAAAAGTTGGAGATAAGGTAAAAGCTGGTGAATCATTATTAACAATACACAGTAATCGCGAACAAGTAGATGATGTTATTGAGAAGTTAAACGCGAGCATTACCATAAGTGATAGCGGTAAAGCACCAACATTAATTCACAAAGTAATTACTGAATAGGAGTGAAACACAATGACGACACCTTTTAACAGAGTACATTTAATAGTTATGGATTCGGTTGGTATAGGCGAAGGTCCGGATGCTAAAGCATTTAATGATGAGGGAAGCCATACTTTAAAGCATACACTTGAAGGATTTGATCAAACATTACCTAATTTACAACAATTAGGATTAGGAAATATCGAAGCTTTGCCAGTCGTTGACAAAGTTGATAAACCACTAGCTTTTTACACAAAAATGAGTGAAGCATCAGTAGGTAAGGATACAATGACAGGCCATTGGGAAATAATGGGCTTAAATATTATGCAACCATTTAAAGTTTATCCAGAAGGCTTTCCAGAGGAACTCGTTTCAGAAATTGAACGGTTAACTGGACGTAAAGTCGTTGCGAATAAACCAGCTTCAGGTACTCAAATCATTGATGAGTGGGGAGAACATCAAATGAAGACAGGCGATTTAATCGTTTATACTTCAGCTGACCCTGTATTGCAAATCGCTGCTCATGAAGAAGTTATTCCATTAGAAGAACTTTATGACATATGTGAAAAAGTGCGTGAATTAACTAAAGATCCTAAATATTTGATTGGTAGAATTATTGCTCGTCCATATGTCGGAGAGCCAGGCGCGTTTAAACGTACATCAAACCGACATGATTATGCTTTAAAACCATTCGGTCGTACAGTGATGAATGAATTAAGTGATAGTGGTTATGATGTTATTGCACTGGGTAAAATCAATGATATTTATGACGGCGAAGGTGTGACCGAAGCGGTTCGTACTAAAGATAATATGGATGGTATGGATAAATTAATTGAAACAGTTCAAAAAGACTTTACAGGATTGAGTTTCTTAAACTTAGTAGACTTTGATGCACTGTATGGCCACAGACGCGATAAGCCAGGCTATGCACAAGCGATTAAAGACTTCGATGAGCGTTTACCTGAACTAATGAAATATTTACGAGAAGATGATTTAGTGATTATTACAGCAGATCATGGTAATGATCCGACTGCGGATGGTACGGATCATACAAGGGAATATATTCCAGTCTTGATGTATAGTCCTAAATTCCAACAAGGTCATGAATTGTCTGTAGACGATACATTTAGTTCAATAGGCGCGACAATCGCTGATAACTTTGGGGTAGCACTTCCTAAGTTTGGTAAAAGCTATTTAAAAGAAATGGGCGTTGAAAAATGAAGCGACTTTTAAGTATCGTGTTCGGTTTAGCTTTTTCATTTGTAGGCGTATTACATTTTAAAAATGAGGCTAATTTCACACGAATTGTACCAGCATATTTACCATTTAAACGAACAGCTGTTATAGTAACAGGGATAATAGAGTGTATTTTTGGTATATTATTATTGATTAAACAACCAACTACACGTTTGAAAAATGCAATTTCCGCATTCTTATTGGCAGTATTCCCTGCAAATATTTATATGGCGCGTAAACAATTGCCTTTAGGGGATAAGACGCTTTCGCCTTGGGCATTATATCTACGTTTACCAATGCAGTTTCTATTCATTGGCATAATTCGTAAATTATAGAAACGAATGTATTAAATAATAAAGAAAGGTATGCAAAGACTTAATTAAGTCACGCATACCTTTCTTTGTGTTTTTCTAAAATAATCAAAATTTACGAGTAGAAATGAGATTATGTCACTTATTTCAACAGCATAGAGACATTAATGTACAATAAGACGAGATAATTGATGAAAGTATATGATAAGAAAAAATTTGTAGTTGAGTTTATTAAGGTGATGGTAATTTAAAAGTCACAAATGTTTTCAATGTATTTTGGCGAGACTCCTGTGGGGGATAGGACGAGCTGAAGACTACAGGCTGAAACTGTCCCCTAGGAAAGCGAGCCAACAATACGAATAGGATGAATAAAAATAAGCACTCAGATAAATTAAATTATCTGAGTGCTATTTTTCTGGAATTTATGTTCCAGGGTGGTCTTAGTAATGCTTAGAGCAGTCTCACGATCAAGATGTATATGACTCGGTAATTATTTGGAGTTATATACTTTATAGCGTGAAATGATTATTTATTTTCACCATAAACATCGTTCCATTCTGAACGTTTGTCTAAAAAGGCTTGCGCTATTTCTTTGGCACCTTCTAATGAATGACTCGCTGCCCATCCACATTGGACCTCATTACAAGCAGGTACTTCTGTAGCTGCTAATACATCTTTAATTGTTAATTCGATGATATTTAACACATCATTATAATCATCATGGTTAATGAATGAAACATAAAATCCAGTTTGACAACCCATTGGACTTAGATCGACAACTTTATCAGAATGATTTCTAATATTTTCAGCCATTAGATGTTCTAATGAGTGAAGGCCAGGCATCTCCATATGCTCTTTGTTTGGTTGTTTGAAACGAATATCATACTTATGAATGACATCGCCATTGGCACCTTCCATTTTTCCTGCAAGTCTTACAAAAGGCGCATCAACAATTGTATGATCTAAATTAAAACTTTCAACGTTCATTTTTGGCATTATGCTTCCTCCTAAAATCTTAATAAAGTTATTGTAACAAGATGAACCTGCTTTTACAATTTGTTAAATGTGGTATAGAGACTAATACAAAAGTAAAAATGTTTTAAATTTCAGAAAATTAATGACAGAATACAACAAAGCCGATAGAATAAGTAATAATTAAAAGTGTTTTGTACACTTGATTAGATTATTAAATGAATTGGTATTGCATATAATTTCTTAAAATTTAAGTAATAACTAGCTCGTAGTAATGTGGAAAGTAGGGTTTCAGCAATGGAAAATAAACAAAATATTTTAGATTATATAGAAAATGAAAAGAATAAATATATAGAATTAAGCCATCAAATACATCAAAGACCAGAACTTGGTAATGAAGAAATTTTTGCATCTCGAACATTAATTGAGCAATTAAATCGCCATAATTTTGAGGTAGAGACTGATATTGCAGGTCATGCTACAGGGTTTATAGCTAAATATGATTCATCGAAACCCGGTCCGACAATTGGTTATCTAGCGGAATATGATGCTTTGCCGGGGCTAGGCCATGCATGTGGACACAATATAATTGGAACAGCAAGCGTATTAGCTGGGATAGCCTTAAAGCAAGTGATAGATAAAGTTGGGGGACAAGTGATTGTCTTGGGCTGTCCTGCCGAAGAAGGTGGAGAGAATGGTAGTGCCAAAGCATCATATGTTAAGGAGGGCATTATTGATGAATTAGATATCGCATTAATGGTGCATCCAGGTAATGAAACGTATCGTACGATAAATACTCTAGCAGTAGATGTGCTAGATATTAAGTTCTATGGTAAGAGTACACATGCATCTGAAAATGCACATGAAGCAAGAAATGCTTTAGATGCAATGATTTCTTATTTTAATGGTGTGGCGCAATTGAGACAACACATTAAAAAGAGTCAACGTGTACATGGAGTAATTTTAGATGGAGGAAAGGCAGCAAATATTATTCCAGATTTCACACATGCAAGATTTTATACTAGAGCAACAACTAGAAAAGATTTAGACGTCTTAACTGAAAGAGTTGGTCAAATTGCGAGAGGTGCAGCGATTCAAACGGGTTGTGACTATGAATTTGGCCCAATTCAAAATGGTGTGAATGAATTTGTAAAAACTTCAAAGTTAGACGATTTATTCGCAAAATATGCGACTGAAATGGGTGAAGCCGTTATTGATGATGATTTCGGATATGGTTCAACAGATACAGGAAATGTGAGTCATGTTGTACCAACGATTCATCCCCATATTAAAATAGGTTCTCGAAATCTAGTTGGTCACACACACCGCTTTAGAGAAGCAGCAGGTAGTACACACGGTGATCAAGCATTAATTCGAGGCGCAAAAATATTATCCTTAATGGGCTTAGAATTAATAGAAGATAGCGCACTATTTAAAGAAATTGTTGAACAACATCAATTTATAAAGGAGCACAAAAAATGACAAAACAAAGTTCTCTAAGACCTAAAATAACACTTAGTGATCTTTATGATTCAAATATAGTATATACGTCTCGTCCATCATATATTTCAAATCCGTGGTTAGAGCCAGAAGAACACCAATCTAATTTTTTAACTGGTAGAGAATTATTGATTGCTAATCAAATGCCTGTGATTGTACATGAAGCGAGTGTTACAGAAAATTTAGCACAATTATTTCAATTAATTGGTCAAGATATGCCTAGTAATATTTATAAATTTAACGATAAATCTAGTTATGAACAATTACTAGCTACGTTAGCGCAAAGTCTTGATAAAAAAATTTATTTTCAATATATACATGATGAAGCGATATTGAAAAAACACTACTATGCATTGAATAAAGATATATTTGTTGCTTTAAATAATAAATCTCGTATACCAGAGTGGACGAATAATAAATATTTGCCAAAACGAGAAGTAGTGAATATAGAGGACTTTGAACAAGCAATCAAGCATTGGGAGTTTCCATTTGTTTTAAAACCAGGTGATGATCTACCTACAGCTGGTGGTTATGGTGTAATGATTTGTTATAATCAAACAGATTTAGATAAGGCATCCAAACGAATCGAGAAGGCTAAAAGCGAAACAGACACAATCATAATTGAACAGAAAATTGAAGCAGTTGCAAACTATTGTGTGCAATTTGCATATACACCGAAACTCGGTGTGCAATATATTGGAACATCACAACAACTGACTGACAAATACGGTCATTATAATGGTAATTTGAATGTTCAAGATGTACCAAAGAAAGTGATACAAGCTGGTAAAGAAATTATGGAAATCGGTGTTGCTCAAGGATATTATGGTGTTGCAGGCTTTGACTTATTAGAGGATGCACAGGGTGATATTTTTGCGATTGATTTGAATTTCAGACAAAATGGTTCTACAAGTATGTTATTACTCGAACCGATTTTAACCCAAGGATTCCATAAGTTTTATAGTTATATTTCACCGGGGGATAATAAACAATTTTTTAATACGATTGTAAAGTATATTAAAAAAGGCGTGTTATTTCCGTTATCATACTATGATGGTGATTGGTACACAGAAGAGCAAGTGAGTTCAAGATTTGGTTGTATTTGGCACGGTGAATCACAAAGTCAAATAGAAAAATTAGAATTACAGTTCCTTGAAGATTTAAAAAAAGGATAAATATGAGATAATGTATTTTAATGTGAATCAAAACATTTGCTATGTCATGTTTATAAATACTAATTGAGGTGTTTGACTGTATTATATATGTCATTTATATTTTGATTAGATTAAAAATATAAAATGAAATGAAGGTGTTAGGATGTCCTATAAAGAAAATTCATTTTATCAAGATATTTTGGTAAGTGAGTGCTTTTATGTTGCAACGGAAGCAAAGCAATTAGTCAGTTATGAAATACTAGGTGAGTCACGCGTGTGTTTGTGGAGTGACAAGTCATTAGCTCAACCATTCCTTGATGCTAAAGATATTGCGTTTGATAAAGTAAAGAAAATTGATGTGGATCGATTTGTTACTTATGAATTAGATGATATATTTAACGAAGGAGATCAAGTGTTGGTCAATCCAACTTCGAAATCAGATGGTGATTTAGTAGATGTCGTGAAAGTTAGTGATGAATTAATGTTTGATTTAGATAGTATACGTTTGAAGGAATTTGCTAAAGATGTAGCAAAAGAGGATGCAGTTTTTGGATTATCTGAAAAGGGTGCAAAGCAATTTGCATTAATTAGTGACGATGAACATCAAAGGCCACATATTATGCCCGTATGGAGTATAAAAAGTAGAGCGGAAAAAGTCCGTCGAGAAGACTTTGACAATCTTGAATTAGTTGAGATTGAAGGCGCTGTTTTTGATGAGTGGTTAGATACGTTAAGAGATGATGATAAAGCTGTAGCTATTGATTTGAAACCTGGTGTAGTGGGTACCGTTGTTTCAGCGCAAAAAGTGATTGATCAACTTGCGCTATAGAACGAGTAATTACGAAATTGAAATATGATGATTTGAATGATGTCTTATATAATTTATTTATAAAAAATTAAGGTCAACAAACGTATCTGGAATGTCTCAGATACGTTTGTTGACCTGTTTCGTTTTATAGATGAAGTGCACCAAGAGCACCAGAAAAAGCACCATGTTCAATGTAATAAGGTTTGAATCCTCGTAATACAGTATAATCTTCAATAACGTGTCGTAATAGTTGATTATTGATAAACGTTGAGCCAATATAAGCGACATTTTCGGTTTTGTGTTCTCGTGCTACTGTAATAGCCATCGTTGTAATTGCTTCACCCACTACACCAATTACAGAAGAAAGTTTATCGGCATCGGTAAATGATTTATCCAAATTATGTAAGACATTACCGAAATTAGCTGCCGTTAAATCTCCTGGAATAGGAGGTTGAGTGTTTTTATAGATATGTTTTACCTTTAAATCGATGATATCTCTATTGCCATCTTGAGCAGTATCCGTCAATAACTGATAATCTTGAATGCCAGTTAATAAATATCCTAAACCTTGAATCATTCCGCCACCAGTACCTACACCACCAACACGTTTTTGAGCTTTACCGTTATAATAATGAATTGACGTACCAGTCCCAACGTTAGCAAATATGTAATCATCTAGTTGATGGCCTTGTTCAGTTAATAATATATTTAATCCGACAGCCGAAGCATCGAATTCAACAAATATATTAGATTCGCATTTAAGTTGTTGTTGTATTGTAGCAGCCTGACCACCAGTTAAACTGATACGCTCTGCATCAATTGAATTTAACCATTCTATAACTTGATCAATCTCAGTCGTTAGCTTTGTATTATATGAACGTTTGCCATTCTCGTCTTGAACTATTTTTATTAATGTGCCCCCAGCATCAATGCCTATTTTCATAATGGTATTCCCCCAAATATTTTCATTCTTACTTATAGTATAATAAAATATAAGAAAATCAAATATGAAAGTAAAGGGAGCGATTGATTTATGATGCAATTAAGTCCTTACATTATTGTTGATGATGTAGAAGAAGCGTTAGATTTCTATAAAACGGCATTTAGTGGAGAAATAAAGATATTAAATGAAACGAATGGACGTTTATTACATGCTGAATTACATGTAAGTGATGATGTAGTATTACATATTTCTAGCAGTTATGGTCGACCAACGTCTAATGATAATACCAACATTATTTTGACTTTCGATTGTTTGGAAGAACAACGTCAAGTTTACGAGGCACTCAGTGTGGAAGGGGATCCGCATATGCCATTAGATAAAACTTTCTTTAATGCCATGCATGGACAAGTCAAAGATAAATACCAAGTGAATTGGCTGATGAATTGTTTTTTAACTTCATAAAAACGGTTAGTAAGTTCATATAAGTGGTATGTTTTTGATAGATATATAAAACAGTTTAAATAGGGGATTAAATATGTTTACAAAAGAACAATTTGAAGATATTACAGTGCAGGTGTATGAAGATAAATACAAAGAAGCACTTTATGATTTTGAATTAAGTGAGCGCCAGCAAATTTATTCATCTCTGCCAAAGGATGTATTAGATGAAGCGTTAGAGGATGATGATAGAATAGCGAACATTGCATTAAACAGTGATGGAGAAGTGGTAGGTTTCTTTGTACTACACCAATATTATCAACATGAAGGTTACGATACACCGAATCAAGTTGTATATGTTCGCTCATTATCCATTAATGAAAAATATCAAGGCTGTGGGTACGGAACTAAAATGATGATGTATTTACCGCAATATGTGCAAATCTTATTTCCGAACTTTAATCATTTGTATTTAGTGGTTGACGCAGAAAATAAAGGTGCTTGGAATGTGTACGAGCGCGCAGGATTTATGCATGCTGCAACGAAAGAAGAAGGTCCGATTGGTAAAGAAAGATTGTATTATTTAGATTTAGACTCTAAATATGTTTCATCTTTAAAATTACAAAAGAGTACAGATGAAACACCATATAATATTCATATGATAGATTTACTAAAAGATGGACAGAAAGTCGGCTTTATAGCGATTGAAAAGCATGAAAATCGTATGAATATTTCATCTATTGAAGTGAATGAAGATGAAAGACATCACGGTATTGCTGAAAGTGCATTACGCCAATTATCAACGTATATTAGAAAGCATTTTAATGATGTGGCTGTGCTGACAATCACCTTATATGGGGAACATAATGAATTAAAGCCTTTATGTATAAATAGTAATTTTGTTGAAATTGAAAGTGCTGATGATTTTATCACTTTTGAAAAATATATAAATTATTAATAGCGATTGCGAAATCAAGCATTGTCATTTATAATTTACATTTGTTATTATTACTTAAGAAAACATAGTACTGATTTGGATAAATGCCTTTGAAAGGAAGAATATATAATATGAGAATTCAAGATTATACAAAAGAAATGGTTGATGAGAAATCATTTATTGACATGGCTTATACGTTATTACACGAAAAAGGCGATACAATGAATCTGTATGATATCATTGATGAATTTAAAGCGATTGGACATTATGAAGATCACGAAATTGAAGATAGAATTGTGCAATTCTATACAGACTTAAACACTGATGGACGTTTCTTAAATATTGGTGAAAATATTTGGGGCTTACGTGACTGGTATTCAGTTGATGATATTGAAGAGAAAATTGCGCCAACTATTCAAAAATTTGATATTTTAGATGACGATGATGAAGAAGATAAAACATTGAAATTACTTGGTGAAGATGAAGCGGATGACGATGATGATATCCCTACAGTAACGGATGACCAAGAGACACTAAACGATCCTGAAGATCCAGAAGATGAAGAAGTGGACGAAGAGATTGAAGAGTCTGATATTGTAATTGATGAAGAAGATGAAGACTTAGAAGACGAAGAAGAAGAAGATGAGTACGAGGAAGATGAATTCACAGAAAATTAATTCTGCGATATTTAATTGACTTTTTTCGTGAACATGATAAAATTTTATTCGGGCTCCTTTAATTAGGACGACGTGTATAAATCATATACGCTCCCCCTTACAAATTTGTGAGAGGGAGCGATTTTTTTATTTTATAAACTAGTTAACTTATTATTTTTAATATCGTTACTTGTGTATTGGCGCTATTGTTAACGCTAAACCAATCTCCCATTAAAAATAATTTAAAAATGTAAAACATTAGATTAAAGTTTAACAATTCAATTGAAGTTAAGCATGTCAATTGCTGGTATTAATTTCTATACCATTATATTTATAGGAGGCAGAACATGACAAAATTTATTTTTGTAACTGGTGGAGTAGTTTCTTCATTAGGTAAAGGTATTACAGCAGCATCTTTAGGAAGATTGTTAAAAGATAGAGGATTGAAGGTTACAATTCAAAAATTTGATCCTTATTTAAATGTTGACCCAGGTACAATGAGTCCGTATCAACATGGTGAAGTATTTGTAACTGATGACGGTGCTGAAACAGATTTAGATTTAGGACACTATGAAAGATTTATCGATATCAACTTAAATAAATATTCAAATGTTACAGCTGGTAAAGTATATTCTCACGTATTGAAAAAAGAACGCCGTGGTGATTATTTAGGTGGTACAGTCCAAGTTATTCCACATATCACAAATGAAATTAAAGAACGCTTATTATTAGCTGGCGAAAGTACCAATGCGGATGTAGTCATTACTGAGATTGGTGGAACGACTGGTGATATTGAATCATTACCATTTATTGAAGCAATTCGTCAGATTAGAAGTGATTTAGGTAGAGAAAATGTGATGTATGTACACTGTACATTACTACCGTATATTAAAGCTGCAGGCGAAATGAAAACAAAACCAACACAACACAGTGTTAAAGAATTACGTGGTTTAGGTATTCAACCAGATTTAATTGTTGTACGTACTGAGTATGAATTAACACAAGACTTAAAAGATAAAATTGCATTATTCTGTGACATTAATAAAGCAAGTGTTATCGAATGTCGTGATGCAGATTCTTTATATGAAATTCCTTTACAATTAAGTAAACAAAATATGGATGACATCGTAATTGATCGTTTAGAGTTAGATGCAAAATATGATACACAATTAGATGAATGGCAGTACTTGTTAGATACAGTGAATAACTTAGATGGCAAAGTAACTATTGGCTTAGTAGGTAAATATGTAAGCTTGCAAGATGCTTACTTATCAGTAGTTGAATCCTTGAAACATGCAGGTTATCCATTCAAGAAAGATGTAGAGGTAAAATGGATTGACTCAAGTGAAGTGACAGATGACAATGTTGCACAATATTTAGCTGATGTTGATGGTATCCTTGTACCAGGTGGTTTTGGGTTCCGTGCAAGTGAAGGAAAAATTTCAGCAATCAAATATGCTCGTGAAAATAATGTACCATACTTTGGTATCTGCTTAGGTATGCAATTAGCTACTGTAGAATTTGCAAGAAATGTTATCGGTTTAGAAGGTGCACATTCAGCAGAATTAGATCCAAATACACCTTATCCAATCATTGATTTACTTCCAGAACAAAAGGATATAGAAGATTTAGGTGGTACATTACGCTTAGGTTTATATCCTTGTACGATTAAAGAAGGTACATTAGCACATAAAATTTATGATGCACAAAATATTGAAGAACGTCATCGTCATCGTTATGAATTTAACAATGAATATAGAGAGCAATTAGAAGAAAATGGAATGGTCTTCTCTGGTACTAGTCCAGATGGTCGATTAGTCGAAATGGTAGAAATACCAGAAAATGATTTCTTTGTGGCTTGTCAGTTCCATCCTGAGTTTTTATCAAGACCTAACCGTCCACAACAAATTTTCAGAGCATTTGTTGAAGCTTCATTGAAACATCAAAATAACAAATAACTATAATATATAGTTGAATATCTTTTGACTGTCGACCGTGTATCGGTCGGCAGTTTTTTTATAAAAATGAAGTAAGAAATATAAAAAGGTTGGAACATGGAATTTGTCCCAACCAGAATAATGCGATTGATATTGAAGTATTGATTTAAATTTAACATAATTTATAAATCTAAATCATTTATCATTTCAACCATTTGTGTATAAATATCATAATAGATGTAATTAAAAGCGATAGGGTGAGGCGTGACAACTTTGTCATAGTCCTCTGTATAGACAATGGGTCTAGGCGTGCTTAAATTAACAAAGTGAAATAAATGATCAGAAAAATCTACATCCTTTGGCTTATTACAAATCAACACAAAGTCTACATCTGCAGCTATTAATGCATCTACATCCTTTGCGACTGTAGAAGTATAATTAGGAGCGAACAAGCATACTCTATCTGTTGTATCTAATTGATCGATAGATGATAAATCAGTTAAACGTTTGCTTGATTTCAATCGCTCTTCACTTTCTAAAATATATGACTCATAAAACTTTAAATCATCGTAGCCCTTTATATAGACATGACCTTCACCGCCAATTGCTTGAATCAAACATTGGCTAGCCATTTGTATATCAAGTTCTTGGGTTTCAATGCGATTAAAAATTCCGTTAAGTTGCGTATTCAATATTTTTGACATACAACGTACCTCCATTCTACTCATTTAACTATTGTAAATAAGCTTTTAAGATATTGCAATTTTATAAAAATAGGTGCAAAAATACGAAGTTTGCAGAAATTAAAAATAAAAGTTTAAATAAAAACGCTTACAATTGTATAGAATAATGCAAAAAGTTTATGGTTTTGATATAATTAGATTGTAAAAATATGTGCTTAAAGCACCAAGGAGGAACTTTCATGCCTTTAGTTTCAATGAAAGAAATGTTAATCGATGCAAAAGAAAACGGTTATGCGGTTGGTCAATACAACTTAAATAACTTAGAATTTACACAAGCTATTTTAGAAGCTTCTCAAGAAGAGAACGCACCTGTAATCTTAGGTGTTTCTGAAGGTGCTGCTCGTTACATGGGTGGTTTCTACACAGTCGTTAAAATGGTTGAAGGTTTAATGCACGATAAAGAAATCACTATTCCAGTAGCGATTCATTTAGACCACGGTTCAAGCTTTGAAAAATGTAAAGAAGCAATCGACGCTGGTTTCACATCAGTAATGATTGATGCTTCACATGACCCATTCGAAGAAAATGTTGCAACTACTGCTAAAGTAGTTGAGTATGCTCACGAACACGGTGTTTCTGTTGAAGCAGAATTAGGAACTGTTGGTGGACAAGAAGATGACGTTGTTGCTGAAGGTGTTATCTATGCAGATCCTAAAGAGTGTCAAGAACTAGTTGAAAGAACTGGTATTGATACACTTGCACCAGCATTAGGTTCAGTACACGGACCTTATAAAGGTGAACCAAAATTAGGATTTAAAGAAATGGAAGAAATCGGTGCTTCAACTGGTTTACCATTAGTATTACACGGTGGTACTGGTATCCCAACTAAAGATATCCAAAAAGCAATCCCATTTGGAACTGCTAAAATCAATGTAAATACTGAAAACCAAATTGCATCAGCACAAGCTGTTCGTGACGTATTAAACAATGATCAAGAAGTTTATGATCCACGTAAATATTTAGGTCCAGCTCGCGAAGCAATCAAAGCAACTGTAATCGGTAAAATTAAAGAATTTGGTACTTCAAACCGTGCTAAATAATTTTAATCGTAAAAATAACTATTATACTTCGGTATAATAGTTATTTTTTTTAACATCAAAATCAAATAAAACTAAAAATAAACAGTTAATGGAATTAAAATTTACATAAAATTTATAAGAAAAAACCTTTGTTTATGATTTGAGTTGTGAAACATTGGGAAATAAAAGGTATAACAATTAATTTTTACATACTGTATATGTACTTAATATCATTTTTAATAGGTTTTGTTAGATTAATGTATTTTGCAAACACTAATGTTTTCATAGTATAATGCTAATGATGTTAAGAAAAAGAACGATTGAAAGTATGGTAAAGGAGAACGGATAAATGGGTCAAGAAGTGATAAAAATTAGAGGTGGTCAAACACTTAAAGGTGAAGTAAATATCAATGGTGCAAAAAATAGTGCAGTTGCTATTATTCCGGCAGCTATATTGGCCGAAGATAATGTAACAATTAAAGGTTTGCCACAAATTTCAGATGTTGAAACATTGGTGAGCTTATTAGGTGATTTGAATATTAAAACAAATTTAACAGGTACGACACTCGAAGTGGATCCTGAAGAAATAATAAATGCCCCATTACCAAATCAAAAGGTAGAATCATTACGTGCTTCTTACTATATGATGGGAGCAATGCTTGGAAGATTTAATAAATGTGTTATCGGTTTACCGGGAGGATGTCCATTAGGACCAAGACCCATAGATCAACATATTAAAGGTTTTAAAGCTTTGGGTGCGACAATCGATGAATCTAGTGAAACTTCTATGAAAATTGAAGCGGATAAATTAGTCGGTGCCAATATCTTTTTAGATATCGTAAGTGTGGGCGCAACAATCAATATTATGCTCGCTGCAGTTCGTGCTGAGGGTCAAACTGTAATTGAAAATGCAGCAAAGGAACCAGAAGTAGTAGATGTTGCAAGATTCTTAATTAGCTTAGGTGCTGATATTAAAGGTGCAGGTACAAGTACATTAAAGATTAATGGTGTAAAACATTTACATGGCTCAGAACATCAAGTTATTCCTGATAGAATAGAAGCTGGCACTTATATGTGTATCGCAGCTGCTTGTGGTGAAGAAATAAAAATAAATAACATTATACCTACACACGTTGAACCATTGATCGTAAAATTAAAAGAATTAGGTTTAGATATTAATGTTGGTGAAGATCATACTCAGATTAAACGTGGAAACAAATATACTAGTGTTGATATTAAGACGCTTGTTTATCCAGGATTTGCAACAGATTTACAACAACCGATTACACCGTTGTTATTTATGGCTGATGGTGTATCATTTGTAACTGAGACGATTTATCCAGCACGCTTTAAGCATGTAGACGAATTGAAAAATATGGGTGCGGATATTGTAGCTGACAATGGTACTGCAACGATCAAACCATCTAAATTAAAAGGTGCTAAGGTTTATGCGAGTGATTTACGTGCGGGTGCAAGTCTAATTGTTGCCGGATTAATTGCTGAAGGCGTAACAACTATTTATAATGTGAAACATATTCATAGAGGTTATACAAATATTGTGAATACATTGAAATCACTTGGTGCAGACATTTGGACTGAAGAAGTTTAGGATTTGTGGTATAATAAATATACTACATAATTGAAGCGCACTATCCTAACTTTAATCTTCAATTATAATATTAAGTGATATGAGGTGATGACCATGGAGGTTTGCCCTTATCTTGAAGAAACCTTTAAAATAGTAGGTAGAAGTTGGAATGGTTTAATCATTAATTATTTGTCTCGGTGTACTGAAAAATCAGCACATTTTTCAGATATGAAACGTGATTTGAAAACAATCACGCCACGTGCACTAAGCATTAAATTAACTGATTTAATGGAATGGGGACTAGTTGAAAAGAATGTTGTTTCTACTAGCCCAGTCAATATCATATACCAACTTACAGATAAAGGTAATGCACTAGCGGCAGCATTAGTACCAATGGAAAAGTGGGCCCAAGAATATATTGAGCTCGAAAGTTAATGTATTGAAAAAAGTATTTAATAAATAAAATAGCATTCGACTTCTATTTAAACTGTAAACAACTATTGTGTTGTTTACAGTTTTTATTTTATTGCAAATTCATACATACTCTCATGAACCTTCAATAATAGTTTGAAATTTGGTATTAAATAACATAACACAGGGAATAAAAGAATGTGCACATATGCAAAGTGTAATTATAATCGAAAACGTTTTATTCATAAAATTATATATCTTTGTGAGCAGTTTAGTTTAATTTTAAAATATCTAGGTTAAAATATGATTAGTAATTTACTTAAGGAGTGAATAATTAATGAGAAATTTCACTAAACAATTTATCAATGGAGAATGGGTAGAAAGCGCTAGTGGAGAGACTATAGAAGTAATCAATCCTGCAACTGAAGAGGTTGCTGGCACTGTAGCTAAAGGGAACAAAGAAGATGTGGATAAAGCAGTTGATGCTGCAGAAAGTGTATATTTAAAATTTAGACATACTTCTGTTAAAGAAAGACAACAATTATTAGATAATATCGTTAAAGAATATGAAAATAGAAAAGATGACATAGTTGATACTATCATCGATGAATTAGGTTCACCTGCATCAGTAGCGGAAAGTGTTCATTATCAAATGGGCTTAGATCATTTCACTGCAGCACGTGATGCATTAAATGACTTTGAATTTGAAGAACGACGTGGAGATAACTTGGTTGTAAAAGAAGCGATTGGCGTTGCAGGACTAGTAACACCATGGAACTTCCCAATGAATCAAACGTCATTAAAATTAGCAGCAGCATTTGCGGCAGGTAGCCCAGTGGTCCTTAAACCATCTGAAGAAACACCATTTGCGGCAGTTATTTTGGCTGAAATCTTTGAAAAAGCTGGCCTACCAAAAGGTGTGTTTAACTTGGTTAATGGTGACGGACAAGGTGTCGGACGTCCATTAAGTGCACATCCAAAAGTAAGAATGATGTCATTCACAGGTTCAGGTCCAACTGGATCAAGCATTATGAAAGAAGCGGCTGAAGATTTCAAAAAAGTATCACTTGAATTAGGTGGTAAATCACCATTTATCGTATTAGAAGATGCTGATATCAAAGAAGCTGCTAAAGCAGCAACGAATAAAGTTGTTCATAATACTGGTCAGGTTTGTGCTGCCGGTACAAGAACACTCGTACCAGCAAGTATTAAAGAGGAATTCCTAACTGCAGTTAAAGAAGAATTTAGCAATGTTAAGGTTGGAAATCCAAGAGAAGAAGGCACGCGTGTCGGACCAATTATCAGTAAAAAACAATTTGACCAAGTTCAATCTTATATCGATAAAGGCATTGCAGAAGGTGCTGAATTATTATTCGGTGGCCCTGGCAAACCTGAAGGCCTAGAGACTGGATATTTTGCAAGACCAACTATTTTCAATAATGTGAATAATGACATGGTTATTGCTCGTGAAGAGATATTTGGGCCGGTAATGTCAATTATTACGTATAATGATTTAGATGAAGCAATTGAAATTGCAAATGATACAGAATATGGCTTAGCAGGTTATGTATTTGGTACTGATAAGGACACATTATTAAAAGTTGCTCGTTCAGTTGAAGCGGGTACAATACAAATTAATGAAGCACCACGTCGTCCAGACCTACCATTTGGCGGTTATAAAAAATCTGGAATTGGTCGCGAATGGGGAGACTTCGGTATCGAAGAATTCTTAGAAGTTAAAGCTATCGCTGGTTACTTCAATTAATTTAAATAATATTATAATATGTCAATGTCTGAGACTTAAATTGAATCTTAGATGACCTTAATAGCGACAACTTCTATTGTGTAATGAAATAGAAGTTGTCGCTTTCTTTTTTTATTGAAGTAATGTATACGCATGGTGTGGTGGTTTTTAAGTTATGTAATCATTTTTAAATTTGAGAAAATGAAATACATTTTGTAATTAAAAAGAAAATTTGCTATAGTTAAAAAAGTAAATAGCGTAGTATTTATTACGTTGTTTAAAAACTTATTTATGAAATGGGTGCAAGATAATGCCTGAAAAAGAACGTACATCACCTCAGTATGAATCGTTCCACGAATTATACAAAAATTACACTACTAAAGATCTCACTCAAAAAGCAAAATCTCTTAAATTGATAAATTATAGTAAATTAAATAAAAAAGAATTGGTGCTTGCAATTATGGAAGCACAAATGGAAAAAGATGGAAACTATTATATGGAAGGTATCTTAGATGATATCCAACAAGATGGTTATGGTTTCCTTCGAACTGTAAATTATTCAAAAGGTGAAAAAGATATCTATATTTCAGCTAGTCAAATACGTCGTTTCGAAATTAAACGTGGCGATAAAGTGACTGGTAAAGTTAGAAAGCCTAAGGATAATGAAAAATACTATGGTTTATTACAAGTTGACTTTGTTAATGATGAGAATGCAGAGGAAGTAAAGAAACGACCGCATTTCCAAGCGTTGACACCTTTATATCCAGAAGAACGCATAATGTTAGAAACAACACAGCAAAATTATTCTACACGAATTATGGATTTGATCACGCCGATTGGACTTGGTCAACGTGGACTTATCGTTGCACCACCAAAAGCAGGTAAGACCTCATTACTAAAGGAAATTGCCAATGCGATTGCTACGAATAAACCAGAAGCAGAATTATTTGTCCTACTTGTTGGAGAAAGACCGGAAGAGGTTACAGATATTGAAAGATCTGTTGAAACTGCAGAAGTAGTTCATTCTACATTTGATGAACCGCCTCAACACCATGTAAAAGTAGCAGAATTATTATTAGAACGTGCAAAGAGACTCGTGGAAATTGGTAAGGACGTTATTATCTTAATGGATTCAATTACACGACTGGCACGTGCATACAACTTAGTAATCCCACCTAGTGGTCGAACATTATCAGGTGGTCTAGACCCAGCATCATTACACAAACCTAAAGCATTCTTTGGTGCGGCAAGAAATATTGAAGCTGGTGGAAGTATGACTATTTTAGCGACTGCTTTAGTTGATACTGGATCACGTATGGATGACATGATTTATGAGGAGTTTAAAGGTACGGGTAATATGGAATTACATCTTGATCGTAAACTTGCAGAACGTCGTGTATTCCCTGCTATTGATATTGGTAGAAGTTCAACACGTAAAGAAGAATTACTAATTTCACCAAAAGAATTAGAATCTTTATGGCAATTGCGTAATATGTTTACAGATTCACTCGATTTTACAGAACGTTTTGTACGTAAATTAAAACGTACAACTGATAATAAAGAATTCTTTGAACAGTTACAAAAAGCTGCAGAAGAAAGCACAAAGACAGGAAAGCCAATTATTTAATAGAAGAAACATATTTGTTTAAGCTGTAATCTTAGATTTAGGGTTGCGTTTTACATGTATAGCTATTATAATTACGTAGTATTGGGTAAAAAACTCACAAACAACTCTGTTCCGGATGGTTCAGGGCAAAGGAGCTGAAAGTAATGAGACAAAATATTCATCCTGAATACCACAAAGTTATCTTTTTAGATACAACTACAGATTTTAAATTCTTAAGTGGTTCAACAAAATCATCATCTGAAACAATGGTATGGGAAGATGGAAATGAATACCCAGTTATTCGTTTAGATATTTCATCTGACTCACATCCATTCTACACAGGTCGCCAAAAATTCGCTGCTGCGGATGGTCGTGTGGAACGTTTCAACAAGAAATTCGGATACAAATCAAGCAACGAATAATCGTTGGTTTAAGGCATTCTCATTTTATGAGGATGCTTTTTTCGTTTAAAATAGTCATATGCTATTAAATAGAAGTATATTGATGAATAAAGCTGATACATAAAATAGTAAATATCTTTCAAAAATTGCACATTTCAAATAAAAAAATATGATATAATGAGACGATTATGTTTTGAAAAAAGGTGGAACGAATCATGTATGAAACTTATCATTCCGGGTGGATTGAATGTATTACTGGAAGCATGTTTAGTGGTAAATCGGAAGAATTAATACGTCGGTTAAGACGTGGTCTTTATGCTAAACAAAAAGTAGTCGTATTTAAACCGGCTATCGATGACCGCTATCATAAAGATAAGATTGTTTCTCATAATGGTAATGCAATCGAAGCGATTAATATTTCGACTGCTGCTGAAATACTTAAACACGATTTATCAGATGTCGATGTTATTGGCATTGACGAAGTACAATTCTTTGAATCTAAAGTTGTAAATATAGTTGAGCAATTAGCAGAAAGAGGCCATAGAGTAATCACTGCAGGATTAGATATGGATTTTAGAGGGGAGCCTTTTGAACCAATACCGCATTTACTTGCAGTTAGCGAAGATGTAACGAAATTACAAGCAGTATGTGCTGTCTGTGGTTCTTCTTCTAGTCGTACCCAAAGATTGATTGATGGAAAACCAGCTAAGGTAGATGATCCAGTTATATTGGTGGGCGCAAACGAAAGTTATGAACCTAGATGTAGAGCGCATCATATTGTTGCACCTAGTGATAATGAGAAGGAGGAAATGTAGTGTTTGATCAATTAGATATTGTAGAAGAAAGATATGAACAATTAAATGAACTATTAAGTGATCCCGACGTTGTAAATGATCCTGATAATTTAAGAAAGTATTCAAAAGAGCAAGCAGATTTACAAAAAACTGTTGAAGTTTATCGCGAATATAAACAGGTTAAAGAGGATATTTCTGAAATCGAAGAAATGTTGAATGATACCAAAGATAAAGATGAAATCGAAATGCTAAAAGAAGAAAGCCAAGGTTTAGCGAGTCGTGTACCAGAATTAGAAGAATCATTGAAATTATTATTAATTCCAAAGGACCCTAATGATGACAAAAACGTAATTGTTGAAATTCGAGCGGCTGCAGGTGGCGATGAAGCTGCAATTTTTGCTGGTGACTTATTTAGAATGTATTCTAAATATGCGGAAGCACATAATTATAAGACAGATATAGTAGAAGCTGCTGAAAGTGATCATGGTGGTTACAAAGAAATTAGTTTCTCAGTTTCTGGAGCAGATGCTTATAGTAAATTGAAATTTGAAAATGGTGCACACCGAGTTCAACGTGTACCCGAAACTGAATCGGGTGGCCGTATTCACACTTCTACAGCAACAGTTGCAGTATTGCCAGAAGTAGAAGATGTTGAAATAGAGATAAGAAATGAAGATATTAAAGTCGATACGTATCGTTCAAGTGGTGCAGGTGGACAACACGTAAATACGACAGATTCTGCAGTTCGTATTACCCATTTACCAACAGGTATTATTGCAACATCTTCAGAGAAATCCCAAATTCAAAACCGTGAAAAGGCAATGAAAGTATTGAAAGCACGTTTGTTTGATATGAAATTGCAAGAAGAACAACAAAAATACGCAGCGCAACGTAAATCGGCTGTTGGTTCAGGAGATCGTTCTGAACGTATTAGAACATATAATTATCCGCAGAGTCGTGTGACCGATCACCGTATTGGATTAACTTTACAAAAGTTAGATCAAATTATGGAAGGTAAGTTAGATGAAGTGATTGACGCACTAACAGTATCAGAACAAACTGAGAAATTGAAAGAATTAAATAATGGTGAGCTTTAAATCAGTACTTGATCGTGCGAAGTTAGAATGTAGCGAACAGAATATTGAAACGACGAGAGTAGAATGGTTAATGATGGATATGTTTCAATGGTCTAGAGCAGCGTTGATCGTACACTTGAATGATGAAATGACTACTGAACAATTACAACGGTTTGATATTGCCAAAGCGCGAATGTTGAAAGGTGAGCCTATTCAATATATTGTCGGCTATCAATCCTTTTATGGTGAAAATTTCAAAGTTAACCGTCATTGCCTGATTCCACGCCCAGAAACAGAAGAAGTTATGTTGCATTTTTCTCAAAGCCTCAAGCATGGCGATACGATCGTCGATATTGGTACAGGTAGTGGAAATATTCCAATCATGTTGAAGAAAATAGACACTTCATTGATTGTGTATGCGACAGATATTAGTGAAGAAGCACTGACAGTAGCTAAAGAAAACGCACAACAGCATCAAGTCGATATAGAATTTCTAAAGGGTGATGCATTGAAACCTTTAATTGCACAAGGCGTTAAAGTGAATGGTCTGATTTCGAATCCACCGTATATAGACCAAGCAGATGCAACATTTATGGAGGATACTGTTTTATCATATGAACCACATTCAGCACTATTTGCTAATGATCAAGGATATCGTGTTTATAATGATATTTTAGCTGATTTACCAAAAGTATTATTGCCTGGCGCGCAAGTTGTCTTTGAAATAGGTTATAACCAAGGACCAACGTTAAAAGATAAAATTCAAACAATGTATCCAGAGCTAATGGTATCGATTGTTCAAGATATTAACCATAATGATAGAATTATCAGTTTTAAATGGCATGACTAAGTTATGTATGTCTCATGTTTCACCATGAGCGTGCATAACTTTTTATTTTGCTTTAAAATTAAAAAAGTACAGGAAAGGATGTGTTTAAGTGGACACAAAAATATGGGACTTTAGTAATCAAAATGATATCAATAACAATGTAAATGTAGCTCATATCAACGAAATAGCTTCCATATATAATGAAGGTGGATTAATTGCTTTACCAACAGAAACTGTATATGGGTTGGGAGCAGACGCTAGAAATGATGTAGCAATAAAAAAAATTTATGAAGCAAAAGGCAGACCATCTGACAATCCGTTAATCGTACATATTTATGATATGGATCAAATGAAACAATTTACTACAAACTTAACGGAGAATGTAAAAATATTAATGAAACATTTTTGGCCTGGTCCAATTTCATTTATTCTTCCATTAAAGGAAGGCTATTTATGTGATAGAGTGAGTGGAGGTTTAGGTTCAATTGCCGTCAGAATGCCAAGTCATCCGGTTGGTCGAGCTATTCTTAAACAGGTCTATATACCGATAGCTGCTCCAAGTGCTAATTTGAGTGGCAGACCATCACCCACAACATTTGACCATGTCTTCAATGATTTGAATGGCAGAATTGATGGGATCATCAAGGCCGAGCAAAGTGAAGAAGGATTGGAAAGTACAGTATTAGATTGTACACAGTATCCTTATAGAATTGCACGACCTGGCTCTGTAACTAAGCAAATGATTGAACAAATTTTGCCAGGCAGTATAGAAGATAAAGCATTGAACACTGAAAAGCCTATTGCACCAGGAATGAAATATAAGCATTATTCACCAGACACGCCTTTAACCATAGTTCGACATTTAGAACGTCAACCAAATACTGAAAAAGATTGGACTCGAACAGCCTTTATTTTACCGAAGGATCATGAAACATGTGTGCCTAATCAAGCAAAATTCATTCCATTATGTAATAATAAAAACGATATAAAGGGTGCAAATCACAATTTATATCAAATATTGCATGAATTGGATAAAAATGAAGATATTCAGAATGCATATATATATGGTTTTGACATAAATGATCAGACTACAGCAATTATGAATCGTATTATGAAAGCTGCAAATCAAACTATTGTTGAAGGTGAAACACTATGAAAGTAATCTTTGTATGTACTGGCAATACTTGTAGAAGTCCATTGGCTGAAGGTATAGCTAAACAGAAAATACCAAATATTGAATTCGCATCAAGAGGTATATACGCAATGGATGGACATCCTATTTCAAATAATTCACATCAAATTGGTTTAACTGAAAGTTTGGCAATGCCATCGCATTCGACAAAATTTGTTGCAAGTGATCTATCAGCAGATTTAATACTTACTATGTCAAATTCTCATAAATTGGCATTGTGTCAAATGTATAATAATACAGAAAATGTATTTACCATAAATGAGTATGTCGGGACAACTGGAGAAGTTTCAGACCCGTTTGGTGGCACAATAGAAGACTATAGAGAAATATTTAATGAATTAAATTGTTTAATTGACAGATTAAAAAATAAAATATTAAAGCAATAAATTTATGAAATTGGTATAAGTGAGTTACTAAATAAGTTATAATGATTACGTGTAGCAAATTTGCTATCAATCATTTTCGTATGTTTTTTTTATTAGGATTTGCATATTACTTTTTTTATTTAGTTAAAAGGGGTGGGAAAATGGAAGGTTTAAAGTTATTACTCGATGAATTAAAGTCAAAGTCATTCTTTAAGGCAGATGAATTATGTATCATTGGCTGCTCTACGTCAGAAGTTATTGGAGAACGAATTGGTTCTGTAGGTTCAATGGACGTCGCCCGTGAAATATTCACGGCACTGAAGGAAATTGAACGTGAGACAGGCGTATCATTTGTCTTCCAAGGTTGTGAACACATCAATCGAGCGGTCACAATCGAGCGTTCTCATTTTAACCCTTTAACAATGGAAGAAGTTACTGTAGTTCCAGATGTACATGCTGGTGGTAGTCTAGCCACATATGCATACCAGCATATGGAGGATCCAATGGTCGTTGAACACATTACTGTGCCAAAAGGTATAGATATTGGTCAAACGTTAATAGGCATGCACATCAAGCATGTTGCAATTCCAGAACGTACAAGTGTAAAGCAAATTGGTGAAGCGGTTGTTACAATAGCTTCTTCAAGACCAAAAAAAATTGGTGGCGAAAGAGCAAAATATAACTAATACAGAAAAGAGGAATATATCCATGTCATTTATTCAAGAGCAAGATAAAGAAATCTATGAAGTGATTCAAAATGAGTTCAATCGTCAAAACAATAACATCGAACTTATCGCTTCAGAAAACTTTGTTTCAGAAGCTGTTATGGAAGCACAAGGTTCAGTATTAACTAACAAATATGCTGAAGGTTATCCAAACAGAAGATATTATGGCGGTTGTGAATATGTAGATGTATCAGAAACGTTAGCGATTGAACGCGCGAAACAAATCTTTGGTGCAGAACATGTAAACGTGCAACCTCACTCTGGTTCACAAGCCAATATGGCGGTTTATCTCGTAGCATTGGAGCACGGTGATACTGTATTAGGAATGAACTTAAGTCATGGTGGGCATTTAACACACGGTGCACCTGTTAACTTTAGTGGTCAATTTTACAACTTCGTAGAGTATGGAGTTGATAAAGAAAACGAACAAATCAATTATGACGAAGTATTAAAAGCAGCAAAAGAACACCAACCAAAATTAATTGTAGCTGGTGCTTCTGCTTATTCACGTACAATTGATTTTAAACGCTTCAAGGAAATTGCTGATGAAGTCGGCGCGAAATTGATGGTAGATATGGCTCATATCGCAGGATTAGTTGCTGCTGGATTGCATCCTAACCCAGTTGAATATGCAGACTTTGTTACTACAACAACTCACAAAACTTTACGTGGACCACGTGGTGGTATGATTTTATGTAAAGAAGAATACAAAAAGCAAATTGATAAAACAATCTTCCCTGGTATCCAAGGTGGACCTTTAGAGCATGTGATTGCAGCAAAAGCAATTGCATTTGGTGAAGCATTACAAGATGATTTCAAGACTTATCAACAACAAGTTGTTAAGAATGCTAAAACTTTAGCAGAAACTTTAATTAATGAAGGTTTCAAAGTGGTATCAGGTGGAACAGATAACCATCTTGTTTCTTTAAATGTTAAAGATTCAGTAGGTATTACAGGTAAAGTTGCTGAAGAAACGTTAGATGCTATTGGTATTACTTGTAATAAAAATACAATCCCATTTGATCAAGAAAAACCATTCGTTACAAGTGGTGTGCGTTTAGGTACGCCTGCAGCAACAACTCGTGGTTTTGACGAAGCAGCATTTGAAGAAGTTGCTAAAATTATTAGCTTAGTATTAAAAAATCCAGAAGATGAAAAAGCATTAGAAGAAGGAAAAGAAAGAGTTAAGGCATTAACAACAAAACATCCTTTATATAATTAAAATTGGAGGAAGTAAATTATGGGCAAAGTACATGTTTTTGATCACCCACTTATTCAACACAAATTAAGTTATATTCGTGATGTACATACAGGGACAAAAGAATTTAGAGAATTAGTAGATGAAGTCGGTATGTTAATGGCATACGAAGTGACGAGAGATTTAGAATTACAGGATGTTGAAATTGAAACGCCTGTAACCAAAATGGTTGCCAAACGTTTAACAGGTAAAAAATTAGCTTTCGTACCAATTTTACGTGCAGGACTAGGCATGACTCAAGGTATTTTAAATCTGGTACCGGCAGCAAGAATTGGTCATGTTGGTTTATATCGAGATCCAGAAACATTAGAAGCGGTAGAATATTTTGTTAAATTACCTCAAGATATTGAAGAACGTGAAATTGTTGTAGTGGATCCAATGTTAGCGACTGGTGCATCAGCAATTGAAGCAATTAACTCACTTAAAAAACGTGGCGCGAAACACATTCGTTTTATGTGCTTGATTGCTGCTCCAGAAGGTGTAGAAAAATTACAAGAAGCGCATGAAGATGTTGATATCTTTATCGCAGCATTAGATGAAAAGCTAGACGACCATGCATATATTACACCTGGCTTAGGTGATGCTGGAGATCGTCTGTTTGGTACAAAATAGTTTCTCCTAGGAGTGGAGTTGTATGAAGAAAATAATGACTGTATTCGGTACAAGACCGGAAGCAGTGAAAATGGCACCACTTATTTTAGCATTGCAAGAAGACCCTGATCTACAACCAATTGTTGTCGTGACGGCACAACATAGAGAAATGTTAGATTCTGTGTTAGCTAGTTTTGATATCAAACCAGATTATGATTTGGATATCATGAAACAAGGACAAACACTTTCTGACATTACTTCACGCATACTTACTAGAATAGAGGATGTTATCAAAGAGGAACGACCAGACATGATACTTGTTCACGGTGATACCATGACAACCTTTGCTGGTAGTTTAGCGGCATTATATAATCAAATACCTATCGGTCATGTAGAAGCAGGATTGAGAACATTTGATAAATATGCTCCATTTCCAGAAGAAATGAATAGACAGATGGTAGGGGTAATGGCAGATTTACACTTTGCTCCTACCAATAATGCTGCAACAAATTTATTAAATGAAAATAAACCATCTGAAACCATTGTAGTTACAGGAAATACAGCAATAGATGCAATGAACACGACCATACATGAATCATATGAATCAACTATTATAAATAAACATAAAGATAAACGAATTATCTTACTCACTGCTCATAGAAGAGAAAACATTGGTGAACCAATGACACATATCTTTAAGGCAGTACGAGATATAGTTGATAGGTATGAAGATGTTGTCGTTGTTTATCCTGTACATAAAAACCCAAAGGTTAGAGAAATTGCAGACAAATATTTGTCTGATCATTCACGCATTGAATTAATTGAACCGTTAGAAGTGGTTGATTTTCATAATTTTGCTCATCAAGCGTATTTAATATTAACGGATTCTGGTGGTGTACAAGAAGAAGCACCTTCACTGGGAAAACCAGTATTAGTGCTACGAGATACAACAGAACGACCAGAAGGTGTCGAAGCTGGCACATTAAGAATTGTTGGCACTAATGAAGAAAATATCTTTGAAGCGACGCAACAACTATTAGATAATGCTACTTTATATGAGCAGATGAGTCATGCACGCAATCCATATGGTGATGGCTTAGCGTCTAAAAGAATTTGCGAGAATATCAAATATTATTTTCAGTTAATTTCTGAAAAACCGGAATCATTTAAATAAATAAAGGTGGTTAATGTGTCGAAAATGTGACAAGTTTGTAAAAATTTTAACTACAATTTGAATAGAATTGACACGTTAACCGCCCTATATTATTATTAAAACTATATGAATGGAACGGTTTTCATAAATGAACTACAAAATGAAATGAGGCACAAAATGAAACGTTTCAGCATCATTTTTAAACAGTACTTACAATACTATTTATATGGTATAATTGTGCTCTTTATTGTGTTTATTTTCACAAGGTCACCAGTTGTATTAGGACTTATTTTAGGACTTACAGGTTCTTTATGTATTACATATACATTTGAATATTACCTTGCAAAAGCTAAAGATAAGGATAATATACATATTTCAACGGGCAACGTTTGGAGATATTTAACTGTGATTATAGCTTGTTGTATTTGGGTTCTATATAAGGAATATATCAATATTTTTGGTGTCATTGTTGGTTTATCAGTTTCTTATGTTTTAATTATTTTAAAACCTTTGATTCAAAAGAATTAAATATTAATCGTGAAAGAGGTGAGAACAGATGCAACATGAAGATCCTCTAGTTGGTTGGAAATTGTTTGGTATAGACATCGTGTTTAATCTTTCATCTATTATGATGTTGATTATTACAGCGGTTATTGTTTTTGTCATAGCTATTATTTGTACACGAAACCTCAAAAAACGTCCTTCCGGCAAGCAAAACTTCATAGAATGGGTTTTTGATTTTGTAAGAGGCATTATTGAAAGTAACTTATCATGGTCTAAGGGTGGACAATTCCATTTCCTTGCAGTGACATTGATATTGTTTTTATTTGTCAGTAATATGCTAGGTTTACCTTTTTCAATTGTTTCAGGGCATACCCTATGGTGGAAATCACCAACGGCTGATGCCACTGTAACCTTAACGTTATCAACGTTAATTATTCTACTAACACATTATTATGGTATTAAGATGCGTGGTACTAAGAAGTACTTTGGCAATTACACGAAACCAATTTTCTTGATGCCAATTAATTTGTTCGAAGAATTTACTTCAACGTTAACGTTAGGTCTTCGACTTTATGGTAATATCTATGCAGGTGAATTATTACTAACATTACTTTCAGGTTTAGTTGTTAATCACTTGGCATGGGGTTGGATTATCGGTGTGCCAGGATTAATTGTTTGGCAAGCATTCTCGATATTTATCGGTGCAATCCAAGCATATATTTTCATCATGTTATCAATGGTTTACATGTCCCACAAAGTATCGGACAGCCATTAATAATATAATTTAAAAAATAAAAAAAGAGAAAAATTAGGAGGATTTTATAAATGAATTTAATCGCAGCAGCAATCGCAATTGGTTTATCAGCACTTGGTGCAGGTATTGGTAACGGTCTTATTGTATCTAGAACAGTAGAAGGTGTAGCACGTCAACCAGAAGCACGTGGACAATTGATGTCAATTATGTTCATCGGTATCGGTTTAGTTGAGGCATTACCAATCCTTGGTCTTGTTATTTCATTCATCGTAATGTTCATGTAATTACAATTTTAGTTAAAGGCGAAGTCGATTCCGACTTTCGCCGTTCGTTTTATCTTAAAGAATTACGATTAATTTGAATGAAAGGAGTGTCTATGTAAGTGACTGCTACGACAAACATGTTTGTGCTTGGTGCAACCGAAGCTACAGGCGTTCAGTGGGGAACAATAATCGTTACAGCTATAACATTTTTAGTCTTACTAGCTTTATTGAAAAAGTTCGCATGGGGTCCTTTAAAAGAAGTTATGGATCAACGTGAACGTGATATTAATAAAGATATTGACGATGCTGAACAAGCAAAATTAAATGCACAAAAATTAGAAGCACAAAACAAACAAACGCTAAAAGAAACACAAGAAGAGGTTCATAAAATTCTAGAAGAATCTAAAATTCAAGCGCGCAAACAACATGAAGAAATTATTCACGAAGCTAATATTAGAGCTAACGGCATGATCGAAACTGCACAAAATGAAATCAATAGTCAAAAAGAACGTGCTATCGCTGATATTAATAATCAAGTTTCTGAGCTTTCAGTATTAATCGCATCTAAAGTCTTACAAAAAGAAATTTCAGAGCAAGATCAAAAAGCATTAGTTGAAAAGTACATAAAAGAGGCAGGCGATAAATAATGGCTAAGATAGCAAAAAAATATGCCAAAGCATTATTTGATACCGCTGTTGATCATAATGAACTAGAGACAATGTATGAATCATTTTCAACAATAGATAGCGCTGTAGAACCAGAAACTACAAAATTAAAAGAATTAGATGAGGACCCACAAAAGGATGCTGAACAACGCATCCGTTTTGTGACGTTAGTCTTTGGCGAAACGAATCAGTATTTACTTAATATGTTGAAAATATTAGCTAAAAATCGCCATCTTTCGTATATTCATGAAATATTTAAGGCTTTTGAAGCATTATATAATCTACATCATAAGCAAGATTTTGCAGTTGTCGAATCTGTTTATGCTTTATCTGAAGATGATTTAACCCAAATCGAGACAATTATCAAAAAGCGTACTAACTTAGAAAAAGTGATGTTAACGAATCATATTAACCCAGAGTTAATCGGTGGCGTTCGAATTAAAGTTGGTACAAAAGTAATGGATGCAAGCGTTCAGAATGACCTTGCTCAATTAGAAAAGCAATTTATACGAGTGAAATAAAAAATTGGAGGAGTGACATAGATGGCCATTAAAGCTGAAGAAATCAGTGCATTACTTCGCTCTCAAATAGAAAACTATGAGTCAGAAACTTCTGTTACCGATGTAGGTACGGTCTTACAAATCGGTGATGGTATTGCATTAATCCACGGATTAAATGATGTTATGGCTGGAGAGCTAGTAGAATTTAAAAGCGGCGTTCTAGGTTTAGCTCAAAACTTAGAAGAATCAAATGTTGGTGTCGTGATTTTAGGACCATACGCAGACATCAAAGAAGGGGACGAAGTAAAACGTACTGGACGTATTATGGAAGTGCCTGTTGGTGAAGAGCTAGTAGGTCGCGTAGTGAATCCACTAGGACAACCAATTGATGGACAAGGTCCAATCAATACTACAAAGACACGCCCAATCGAAAAGAAAGCAACTGGAGTTATGGATCGTAAATCAGTTGACGAGCCATTACAAACAGGTATTAAAGCCATCGATGCGTTAGTACCTATCGGTAGAGGTCAACGTGAGTTAATCATTGGTGACCGTCAAACTGGTAAAACAACAGTTGCTATAGATACAATACTTAATCAACATGATCAAGATACAATTTGTATTTATGTTGCCATTGGTCAAAAGGATTCAACAGTTCGAGCTAACGTTGAAAAATTACGACAAGAAGGCGCGTTAGATTATACAATTATCGTTTCAGCGTCTGCAGCTGATCCAGCCCCAATGTTGTATATTGCACCTTATGCTGGTGTGACAATGGGTGAAGAATTTATGTTTGCTGGTAAAGATGTACTAATTGTTTATGATGATTTAACAAAACAAGCATCAGCTTACCGTGAACTTTCATTATTACTTCGTAGACCACCAGGTCGTGAAGCATACCCAGGTGATGTCTTCTACTTACATAGTAGATTATTAGAAAGAGCTGCAAAGTTAAATGATGAATTAGGTGGCGGTTCAATCACTGCGTTACCAATCATCGAAACACAAGCTGGAGATATTTCAGCTTATGTACCTACAAACGTAATTTCTATTACAGATGGTCAGATCTTCTTACAATCTGATTTATTCTTCTCAGGTGTTCGCCCTGCGATTAATGCAGGACAATCTGTATCACGTGTAGGTGGTTCTGCACAAATTAAAGCTATGAAAAAGGTAGCAGGTACGTTACGTTTAGATTTAGCGTCATATCGTGAATTAGAATCATTTGCTCAATTTGGTTCTGATTTAGATGAATTTACAGCTCAAAAATTAGAACGTGGTAAACGTACTGTTGAAGTGTTGAAACAAGATCAAAACAAACCACTACCTGTAGAGAACCAAGTGTTAATCATTTATGCATTAACTAAAGGATACTTAGACGATATTCCAGTTGTTGATATTACTCGTTTTGAAGAGGAATTCAACCAATGGGCTAAATCAAATGCATCAGAGTTATTAAATGAAATTAAAACTTCAGGTGGCTTACCAAGCGACGAAACTTTTGAAACTGCAATTCAAGACTTTAAAAAGAGTTTCAGTAAAACAGAAGCATAATATCGTAAAGTAAAATAAAGGTGGTGAGATAATGGCCTCTCTTAAAGAGATAGATACACGTATAAAATCAACAAAAAAGATGAAACAAATTACGAAGGCAATGAACATGGTATCGAGTTCGAAATTGCGTCGTGCTGAGAAAAACACGAAACAATTTAGACCATACATGGAAAAAATGCAAGATGCGATAACAGCAGTAGCTGGTGCGAATAAACATACACATCATCCTATGTTAAAGCAACGTGAAGTAAAGAAAAGTGGATATTTAGTAATTACCAGTGATAAAGGTCTTGCTGGCGCTTATAATGCGAACGTGTTAAAACGTCTACTCAAAGATATCGAACAGAAACATAACAGCAAAGATGAGTATACTATTTTGGTCTTAGGCCAAGTTGGTGTAGATTTTCTAAAGAATAAAGGATATGACATCAAAGAATCATTAGTTGATGTTCCTGATCAACCTTCTTTTAAAGAAATACAAGCGATTGCTAAAAAAGCAATTGATTTATATAGCGATGAAGAAGTAGATGAAGTTAAAATTTACTTCAGTCATTTCGTCAGTGTATTAGAACATAAACCATCAATGAAGACCGTACTTCCATTATCTCCAGAAGATTCAAGTTTAGGTCATGGTCAAATGTCATCTTATGAATTTGAACCAGACAAAGAATCAATATTGAGTGTCATACTACCTCAATATGTTGAGAGTTTAATATACGGAACAATATTAGATGCAAAAGCGAGTGAACATGCAACACGTATGACAGCTATGAAAAATGCATCAGATAATGCGACAGAACTTATTGATGATTTATCACTAGAATATAACAGAGCGAGACAAGCAGCAATTACACAGCAAATCACTGAAATTGTTGGTGGTTCAGCTGCACTTGAATAATAATTAAAGGAGGAAAATAGCATGGGATTAGGCCGTGTAACACAAGTTATGGGTCCAGTAATTGATGTTCGTTTTGAACACAATGAAGTTCCGGAAATTAATAATGCTTTAGAAGTTGAAGTTGTAAAAGACGATGAAACAGTTTCTTTAACATTAGAAGTAGCATTACAACTTGGTGATGACGTAGTTCGTACGATCGCTATGGATTCGACTGATGGCGTAAAGCGTGGTACAGAAGTTAAAGATACCGGTAAAAGTATTAGCGTTCCTGTAGGTGACGCAACATTAGGTAGAGTGTTTAACGTTCTTGGAGATACAATTGATTTAGAAGAAAAAATTGATGACTCTGTCAGACGTGACCCTATCCATAGAGAGTCTCCTGCATTTGATCAATTATCAACAAAAGTTGAAATTTTAGAAACAGGAATTAAAGTTGTTGATTTGTTAGCACCATATATTAAAGGTGGTAAAATCGGATTATTCGGTGGTGCCGGTGTAGGTAAAACCGTTTTAATTCAAGAATTAATCAACAATATCGCACAAGAACACGGTGGTATTTCCGTTTTTGCCGGTGTAGGAGAGCGTACACGTGAAGGTAATGATTTATACTTCGAGATGAGCGATAGTGGTGTTATTAAGAAGACAGCGATGGTCTTTGGTCAAATGAACGAACCACCTGGTGCTCGTATGCGAGTAGCACTTTCTGGTTTAACTATGGCTGAGTATTTCCGTGATGAAGAAGGGCAAGATGTTTTACTATTTATCGATAATATCTTCAGATTCACACAAGCTGGTTCTGAGGTTTCAGCATTATTAGGCCGTATGCCTTCAGCAGTAGGTTACCAACCTACACTTGCTACTGAAATGGGTCAATTACAAGAACGTATTACGTCAACGAATAAAGGTTCTGTAACGTCAATCCAAGCGGTATTCGTACCTGCCGATGACTATACTGACCCTGCACCAGCAACGGCATTTGCTCACTTAGATGCTACAACAAACTTAGAGCGTAAGTTAACTGAAATGGGTATTTACCCAGCAGTTGACCCACTGGCTTCAACTTCAAGAGCACTTGAGCCTACAATTGTTGGACAAGAACATTATGAAATTGCACGTAATGTCCAAGCTACTTTACAAAAGTATAGAGAGCTACAAGATATCATAGCTATTTTAGGTATGGATGAGTTATCTGAAGAAGATAAACAAACAGTTGAACGCGCACGTCGTATTCAATTCTTCTTATCACAAAACTTCCATGTAGCTGAACAATTTACTGGTCAAAAGGGATCTTATGTACCAGTGAAGAAAACTGTAGAAGACTTCAAAGCAATCCTTGATGGTAAATACGATCATATTCCTGAAGATGCGTTCCGTTTAGTCGGTGGCATGGAAGATGTAATCGCAAAAGCAAAAGATATGGGTGTTGAAGTTTAAAAATTAGGAGGTATGGATAGTGAGTAATACATTAAGCCTTAATATTGTCACTCCTAATGGTTCTGTTTACGACCGAGACGATGTAACGCTAGCAGTTTTGCAAACAACTGCTGGTGACATCGGGGTTATGTATGGACATATACCTACAGTTGCAGCGCTAGAAATTGGCTATGCCAAAATTAACTTTGATGGCGGTTCAGAATATATTGCAGTGAGTGAAGGTTTTGTCGAGGTTAGACAAGATAAGTTATCTATTATTGTTCAAACTGCAGAACCTGCAAATGATATAGATGTATCAAGAGCTGAACAAGCTAAATCTAAAGCAGAGTCGCATTTAAACGATAGCAATGGTAATAGTGACATTAATAGAGCCAAACGTGCACTAGAACGCGCAAATAACCGTATTCGTGTTGCTAATTTACAATAGATTTATGAAATTGAAGTTCCTTAATTTTAAGGAGCTTCATTTTTTTTGGTGAAATTGTATACGTTAATCTATTTTAAAATGAGTAAACTACTTTAAATTCGGGAAAAATAATATAGTGTAATTTAATCGTGTATCTAATTTACTGCTTAAGTATCTTTTCAAGCTTATTTCATGTAAAATAAGTAGATAGTGAATTGAATAGTGAGGTGCAGAAATTATGGAATACATGGCACAATTTTCAATAGTTCACCTAATCTTGCATGTTATTTGTATTTGTATTGCTTATTGGGCTTTAAACGCAGTGAGATTAGATCAGTTTTTTAAAAAGGGGTATCCCTTACAAATTCAAATCTGTATGATATTTTTAGCTATTTTATTAGGTACTGCTGTAAGTAATTTTCTTGTAGATTTATTACAATTTTCAACACAAATAAAATATTTGGCACAATAGTTCAAATGCTTGTACCTTTTTTAAAATACTAGATATAATGATTTGGAAGAATCATGAATTAAATAAAATTAGATGAAAATATTTATAAGTAGTAAAGTGGAGGATTTTAAGATGGATAAGATAGAAATTAAAGGTGGAAATAGATTAACAGGGGAAGTTAAGGTATCTGGTGCAAAAAACGCGGTATTACCTATACTAACTGCATCATTACTAGCATCTGATGGTGAAAGTAAATTATTAAATGTTCCAGCATTGAGTGACGTTGAAACAATTAATAACGTACTTTCAACATTAAATGCTGAAGTATCTTATAATAAAGAAGAAGATGCTGTAACAGTTGATGCAACGAAACAGTTAAATGAAGAAGCGCCATATGAATACGTAAGTAAGATGCGTGCAAGCATCTTAGTAATGGGACCATTATTAGCGAGATTAGGACATGCTAAAGTAGCACTTCCTGGTGGCTGTGCAATTGGTTCAAGACCTATTGAGCAACATATCAAGGGCTTTGAAGAACTAGGTGCAGAAATTCATATGGATGGTGGTTTCATTTATGCGACTACTAAAGATGGTTTGAAAGGTACAACAATCCATTTAGATTTTCCTAGTGTAGGTGCTACTCAAAATATTATTATGGCTGCATCACTTGCAGAAGGTAAGACTGTGCTTGAAAATGTTGCACGTGAACCTGAAATCGTCGATCTTGCTAATTACATTAATGAAATGGGAGGAAATGTAATTGGCGCAGGAACTGACACGATTACGATTCACGGCGTTGAGAAATTACATGGAGTAGAACATTCAATTATTCCAGATAGAATCGAAGCAGGTACATTGATTATTGCTGGTGCAATTACACGTGGTGACATTATTGTTCATGGTGCAATTAAAGAACATATGACAAGCTTACTATATAAGTTAGAAGAAATGGGTGTGGAATTAGAATACAACGGTGATTCTATACATGTTAAAGCAGAAGGTGAGTTAAAACCTGTAGATATTAAGACACTTCCGCATCCAGGATTCCCTACTGATATGCAATCACAAATGATGGCATTACTGTTGACTGCTGAAGGTCATAAAGTAGTTACAGAAACAGTATTTGAAAACAGATTTATGCATGTTGCAGAATTTAAACGTATGAATGCACGTATTACTGTAGAAGGTAGAAGTGCTAAAATAGAAGGTAAGAGTCAACTTCAAGGTGCTCAAGTTAAAGCAACAGACTTACGTGCAGCTGCAGCACTTATCTTAGCTGGATTAGTTGCAGATGGTGTAACACAAGTTACAGAATTAAAGCACTTAGATAGAGGATATGTTGATTTACATGGTAAACTTAATGGATTAGGTGCAGATATTAAACGTACTCAAGACTAATCATAGTACGATATGAAACAGCAATGAATATTGAGTTGGAGGAAACAAGTCATGGAAACAATTTTTGATTACAATCAAATTAAGGAAATCATCCCACATAGACAACCATTTTTATTGATTGATCGTGTTGTCGAATATGAAGAAGGGCAACGTTGCGTAGCGATAAAGCAAGTTTCAGGAAACGAACCATTTTTCCAAGGACATTTTCCAGAATATGCGGTAATGCCTGGTGTATTGATAACTGAGGCTTTGGCTCAAACAGGTGCAGTCGCAATGTTAAACAATGAAGCCAATAAAGGAAAGTTAGCTTTGTTTGCAGGTATCGATAAATGCAGATTTAAAAAGCAAGTAACTCCTGGAGACACTTTAAGATTAGAAGTGGAAATTACGAAGATGAAAGGGCCAATTGGTAAAGGTAATGCTAAAGCAACTGTAGATGGACAAGTTGCATGTAGCTGTGAACTAACATTTGCCCTACAAGATAGTAAATAATAAAAATAACCGTAAAAGTTTTATGTATGTAAATACTATAACTTTTACGGTTATTTTATTTTTATTCTTTTTCAAACTTTTCATCTTTTAATCGAGGTTTAGATTGCATCATTCTATTAAATGATTTCTTGAGTTCTTCTCCAGATAATCCTTCATCGATTAATTGTTCTAATAAGCTTTCAGCATAAACTTGTCTCAATGTATAAATATGACATTCAAAAACTACCGAAATCGACTGTGCTTGTTCCAATTTACTAATATGTTTTATCGTGGCATCAAACAATGCAGGATCATTGGCTGGACGTGTAATAACTACACGGATATCTAGTAGTGTTTCATCGTCCATATATTTTTTCATTGTTTCATAATGAAAATCTGAAATGACGATTTCAAGCAACCAGCCAGTGCCACTACTCTCTTTATTGATAATGACACCATCATCTAATTCGTATTCAGTTACACCACCATTTTCTGATACAATTTGAAATCGAACGGCTTTAAAGGTCTTCATCGTCTTCACATCCAATTATAATTTTTAAAATCTACGATATTTCTATTTATAGTAGTATTATAACGTAATTTTAATTGAGAAAGGTAATATTTATAAAAATGTGATGAATCTACTCTTAATATATTTATATAATTGTGTTTTGACTATAAAGACAGCTTTGCATATGATAAGGCTATGAAGGAGGTGACACATGATTAATAACATTGTCATTGTCGGTAGACTGACAAAGGACCCACAAATATATGAGAAGGAGGGAAAGAAATTAGCTACGTTCTGTGTAGCTGTTAATCGGAGTTACAAAGACAAAGATCAGAATACCATTTGTGATTATTTATATTGTAAAGCATTCGGTAAACTAGCTCATAATATTGAACACTATATCAACCAAGGTTCACTAGTCGGCGTTACTGGTAAGTTACAATCTAGTAAATATGAGAAAGAAGGTCAGACACATTTTGTATCTGAAATATTTGTCGAATCAATTAAGTTCATGTCTAAACGTGCTACGAAAGAAAGTACATCACTTTATGAAACTATCCCACTAGATGCGCAACAACATTTAACCGAACAATCTGAAATAGCAAACAATAAATTATTTGAAATTGTTTAATACATCCACTTTATAACAAATAATCCCTTTTATAATCCATTCAAATTAATATACATTTAATCCTACTATTCATTATACTTTTCAGGCTATTCTTCTCTAATGATTGAAATTGAGAAGGATAGCTTTTGTCATGTTGAAAATAAAGATAATCACATTCAAATAGAGTGTAATAACACACCAAAAAACACTGTTGTGACAGTTTTTATTGACTGAATAGTCAGATAAATTACAATAATATTACGCAGTTAATAACAATCACAAACGCTTAAAAGCTTTCATAGCAATCTAAAACAGTTTAAATTCAAAAAATATATAATTTTTTTGATGTAACTAGGATGTAAAAAAGACTGTTGTTTTTTTATTTCTCTGTAACCTACAGGTATGTTTTGAATGTTATAGTTGCTTTAGCAAATTAATCATAAAACTAATTACCTTATAGGAGGAATTTTTAGAAATGAAAAAGACAGTAATTGCATCAACATTAGCAGTAGGTTTAGGAGTAACAGGCGTTGCAGCAGGAAATTCAGCAGACGCTTCAGAACAAGGAGTTAATAAAGCTGAGTTAGCGCAATTAGCTCAATCAAATCCACAACAATTAAATGAATCTCCAGTACATGAAGGTTCATATAACTATAACTTTAACTTAAACGGTGTCAACTATAACTTTGAATCAAATGGTGAAACATGGTCATGGAGTTATGGCGAAGGCGCTTCAAATAATAATTCTGGTTCAACTGAAGTTGAACAACCACAACAACAAACAACTACACAAACTGAACAACCAGCTCAAGAAGCAGCACCACAAACTGAACAAACACAACAACCACAACAAGAAGCAACAACACAACAAGCTTCAACACAACAAAGTTCAAGTAGTGAAGAATCAACTGGTTCTTCAGTAAATGTAAATAGTCATTTACAACAAATCGCTCAACGTGAATCAGGCGGAGATTTAAAAGCTGTTAATCCTTCAACAGGTGCAGCAGGTAAATATCAATTCTTACAAAGCACTTGGGATTCAGTAGCTCCTGATGAGTACAAAGGCGTATCTCCAACAGAAGCTCCAGAATCAGTTCAAGACGCAGCAGCAGTTAAATTATATAATACAGCTGGTGCTTCACAATGGGTAACTGCATAATATATATGAAATAAGTTATTTTAAGCTCACTCCAGACTAGGGGTGAGCTTATTTTGTGAATTGGACTTTATTGCAATGTTATAAACATTTTGTTATGTTTAAATAAATATAAAGATTAAAAAATACTACTAGGGGAGCCAAATGGCTGAGATGAATAAATTCAGACCCTTACAACCTGATTTGGTTAGTACCAACGTAGGAAAGTAGTGCAATTTATAGTAGGTCATGTTTTGTTACGACTTCTATAGATTTACTACATTCCTATTGTTGGAATGTAGTTTTTTTTATTATAGGAGGACTTTGATTTTGTTATTTTCAGAAGAATTAAAAAAAGCAGCAGCACCTATTTTAAATGACATATATGATGAACCATTTATCCAAGACATGCTCCATGGAGAGTTGTCGTACGAGGCGACAAAATTTTATTTAAGAGCAGATGCGTCTTATTTGAAGGAATTTGCGAATATATATGCATTGTTGATACCAAAAATGCCTGAATTGACAGATGTTAAGTTCTTAGTTGAACAAATTCAATTTATAGTAGATGGTGAAGTTGAAGCACACGAAATTCTTGCGGATTATGTGCAAGCTCCATATGATGAAATCGTTAAAGAAAAGGTTTGGCCCCCAAGTGGAGACCATTATATAAAACATATGTATTATTATGCCTTTGCTAAAGAAAATGCAGCATATACAATAGCTGCTATGGCACCTTGCCCATATGTATATCAAGTGATTGCTAATAGAGCACTTCAAGATCCAGAATTAAATACAGATTCAATTTTAAAACAATGGTTTGACTTTTACAGTACTGAAATGGATGAATTGGTTAAAGTCTTTGATGATTTAATGAATAAATTAACAGCACATGTTAGTAAAGAAGAACGAAATGAAATTAAAGAATCATTTTTACAAAGTACGATACATGAAAAAAACTTTTTTGCAATGTCTTATAATCAAGAGGCATGGTCATTTGGAGGAGATAAAGATGAATAAACCTAAAATAGCTTTGACAATAGCAGGTACTGATCCTACAGGCGGAGCAGGTGTTATGGCTGACTTGAAATCATTTCATGCATGTGGTGTTTATGGTATGGCGACAATAACAAGTATTGTTGCTCAAAATACAAAGGGCGTACAACATATTCATAATTTAGAAACAGAATGGTTAAAAGAACAATTAGAAAGTGTCTTTGATGATGAATTGCCTCAAGCTATAAAGACAGGGATGATTGCATCTAAAGAAATGATGGAGTTAATTGCACAATATTTACAAGCATATCCAGAAATTCCATATGTCATAGATCCAGTGATGCTTGCAAAAAGTGGAGATGCCTTAATGGATGACGAAGCAAAAGCAGATTTACAGAATATCTTATTACCATATGCCACTGTTGCAACGCCAAATATCCCGGAAGCAGAGGAAATTGTTGGATTTAAGATTAATTCTGAAGCAGATATATATAAAGCAGGAAAGTTATTTATCGAAGAAATTGGAAGTAAAGGTGTTGTGATAAAAGGTGGACATTCTACAGATTTAACGACTGCTAAAGATTACTTGTTTACCACGGAAGACGTTTTTACGTTCGATTCACCTCGTTATGAAACAAAGCATACACATGGTACAGGTTGTACATTTTCAGCAGTTATTACAGCAGAATTAGCCAAAGGCAAATCAATTTATGCTGCTGTGCAAAAAGCTAAAAACTTTATAGCGTTAAGTATTAAACATACACCAGAAATCGGACAAGGTAGAGGACCAGTAAATCACTTTGCATATATGAAAGAAGTGGGGTTAGATGATGAATAATTTAGATAAGATAAAAACCATGCAGCCATTAATTATTTGTTATACCAATGACGTTGTTAAGCATTTTACTGCAAATGGCTTACTGAGTTTAGGGGCAAGTCCGGCAATGAGTGAAGCACCTGAAGAAGCGACAGAAATGTTATCCGTTGCACAAGCATTATTAATCAATATTGGCACAATTACTAAAGATAGAGCGAAAGATATGTTAGAAATTGCTAAAATTGCAAATAAAGTTGGTACACCTGTGATATTTGATCCAGTTGCAGTTGGTGCATCTGATTTTAGAAAACAGTTCTGTAAGCAATTTATAGAGGAAATTGATATCGCAGTCATTAAAGGTAATGCTTCTGAAGTACTAACACTAATCGATGATGAAACAACGATGAAAGGTACAGATAGTGATGTGAATTTAGATGCAATAGATATCGCACGTAAAGCACTTGATCAATTACAAACAGCGATTGTAATTACAGGTAAAGAAGATATTATAGCGCAGGATAACAAAGTGATTCAATTGTCAAATGGTTCTTCATTACTGACACGTATAACTGGTGCGGGTTGTTTATTAGGTGCTATTGTAGGGGCCTTTTTAACTGAAAAGGGAAAGGTACAAATACAGCAATTAGAAGAAGCGGTTGCTATTTATAATATTGCAGCTGAAGCAGCGGAACAACTGGCAGGTCATCAAGGACCGGCATCATTTATGACAGCATTACTAGACGCGTTATATCATATTTCATATGATGATTATTTAAAATCAAATCGTAGAACAGAGGTATAAGGATGTTTGATAAACAACAATTAAAATTATATTTTATATGTGGGACACAAGATATTCCGGAAGCAACTACGATTCAACATGTATTAAAAGAAGCTTTAAGTGCCGGTATAACGATGTTCCAATTTAGAGAAAAGGGTGCTACAGCTTTAAGAGGGAATGATAAAGAAAAACTTGCAATAGAGTTATTAGAATTATGTCGTGCTTACAATGTACCATTTATAGTTAATGATGATATTGAACTAGCTCGTAAAATCGATGCGGATGGTGTACATGTTGGACAAGATGATCAGTCAGTTAATGTATTTGCAACTCAGTTTCAAGATAAAATTATTGGTTTGAGCATAAGTGATGAAGATGAGTATCAACAATCTGACCTTACACATGTTGATTATATTGGTGTTGGTCCGATGTATCAAACTTCATCTAAAAAGGATGCTAATGCACCGGTAGGTCCTTCAATGATACCAACTTTACGTGCACATGTTGGAGATTTACCAATTGTGGCAATAGGTGGTATACAAATAGATAATACAAATACAATTATGCAGCATGGCGCAGATGGCGTTTCAGTGATTTCTGCTATTGCTCAAAGTAGTTCAGTTTCAAATACTGTTCGACAATTTTTACAAACTGTTGAATAATATATAAAATTCACTGTTTTTGATTTCTACTTCTCTTTGAGTATGATAAAATAAATTCTATGTGAATAAATCATTAGAGGTGGAAAAATGAAGAAGAAAGCACTACTACCTTTGCTTTTAGGTGTAATGGTCTTTTTAGCAGGCTGTGACTATTCAAAACCTGAAAACAGAGACGGATTTTTCTTTAATACATTTGTAGAACCAATGGATAAACTTATTCATTGGCTAGGATCAAGTTTTAACAATGACTACGGTCTAGCAATCATTGTACTTGTATTAGCAATCCGTGTCGTATTATTACCATTCATGCTATCAAACTATAAAAATAGTCATATGATGCGTGAAAAAATGAAAGTTGCAAAGCCAGATATCGACGCAATTCAAGAAAAAGTTAAACGCTCACGCACACAAGAAGAAAAAATGGCAGCAAACCAAGAAATGATGGAAGTTTATAAGAAATATGATATGAATCCAATGAAGAGTATGTTAGGTTGTTTACCGATGTTAATTCAAATGCCTATCATCATGGGATTATTCTTCGTATTAAAATATCCTTCTAAGGGTGGATTTACTGAGCATCCTAATTTCTTATGGTTTAACTTATCACATCCAGATATTTGGATTACGATAATTGCCGGAATATTATACTTCTTACAAGCATTTGTTTCTAGTAAGAGTATGCCAAATGAACAAAGACAAATGGGTTATATGATGATGATCATTTCACCAATTATGATCGTTTGGATTTCATTAAGTTCAGCATCAGCATTAGGATTATATTGGTCAGTCAGTGCGGCATTCTTAATTGTACAAACACAATTGGCTAATATGTACTACTCTAAACTCGCTAAAAAAGAAGTTGCACCAATGATTGAAGCAATGAGTAAAAACAAAGAAACTTCTGGTAAAAAAGCAGGGAACACACAAGTAGTATCAAAGAAAAATAAAAAGAAATAAAATATAATAAATGTGAAGTATTAGAAATTTATATCTATTGATTAATTAACAAATTCAAGGATATAAATCCTAAAATATAGCCAGTAAATGAGTGTATCCATTCATTTACTGGCTTTTATTTTTTTACAATATAATATTTTGTAACTTCATATATTTAATTATATAAAAAAAGTGTGTCGAAGCATGATGTATATATTAATTTTGAATGTATTTATAAATGAGTTAGAAATACCATTCTTGAAAAAATTGTTTAACAAAATTTTCCATATAAATATGTCTTTCTTCTGCTAGTTTCTTTGCGGTCGTCGTATGCATTAAATCCTTTAATTTGAATAGTTTGTCATAAAAATGCTTAATAGCAGATGGAGGACTATGCATAATATCATTGGTATGTGGTATTTGCTGTGCTTTTTCGACATTTGTGTCTATTGTGGATGTTTGCCACATAGGTTCTCCAAAGTGTCCAGCAAATTGGAATGTACGTGCGATACCGATAGCGCCGAGAGCATCTAATCGATCAGCATCTCTGACAATTTGTCCTTCAATTGATAATTGAACTGCATTATTTTTGCCATCTTTATAACTTATATGTTTGATGATATGTAATATGTGTTGTTGTTGATGAGAAGTGAGTTGTAATTGTTGCAGAAAATTAGTTAATGCTACTAACCCCTCAGATTGATTGGTAAGTTTGTCATCTACAGTATCATGTAACAAGCTAGCTAACTCGATAATGATTTTGCTTCCGATTTGTTCCGAGTCAGAAATATACCTTGCTAAATGTAAGACACGTTCGACATGTGCTACATCATGACCAGTGGTATCATTTTTATGAAACTGATACATATAAGCTTTAGCATGTTTGATTTGTTCTAAATAATCCATTTAAACGCACTCCTTAAAATAATAAATCTAAAGTAATGATTCAATCACTACTTTAGATTATCAGATTTCTATAAAATGGGGGACAATAATTGAGAAATGCTCTCTTTAAATTTAACCCATAATCCACGTTTATCATAAATAGATTGAGTCAATTTGGTAGATACCTTTAAATCATGTTCAAATGCATCTTTTAGTAATTGTGCAATTTCAGTATCATAGATAAATGCATTTACTTCAAAGTTTAAAGTGAAGCTACGATGATCCATATTAGCTGTACCTACACTGGCTACTTCTTCATCTATAATTAATGTCTTAGAATGTAAAAAACCATGTTGATACTGATAAATATTTACCCCAGCATCCAGTAAAGATGCTACATTATTATAAGTTGCCCAATAGACAAATGGATGATCTGGCTTATTCGGTATCATTACATTAACATCAACGCCACCTAAAGATGCAATTTTGATAGCATCTAGGAATGCTTGATCGGGAATGAAGTATGGTGATTGTATATAGATTGATTTTTTTGCTGACGAAATCATTTTTAAATAGCCATATTTAATCTGTTCCCATGTCTCATCTGGGCCACTAGAAGCTATTTGAATCCCTTTACTACCACCAGAATCGACATCTGGAAAATATTTCTCAGCATACTTCAAATTATCCCTAGTAGATTGTGCGTTCCAGTCCAACATAAATCTTAATTGCAATGCATTAACTGCATCTCCAACAATTTTTAAGTGTGTGTCTCTCCAATAACCGAATTTCTTTTTTAAACCAAGATACTCATCACCAACATTAAAGCCTCCCACATAGCCAATGTGACCATCAATTATTACAATTTTACGGTGATTTCTATTATTCATTCGGAGATTAATTAAAGGTAATTTTGAAGGGAAAAATGCTTCGACATGGCCACCTTTTTTGCGAAATGCTTTAAAGTCTTTGATAGATAATCGTCTAGATCCCATATCATCATATAGCATTTTCACTTCAAGACCTTCATCTAGTTTATGCTCTAGTGCTGTCAGTATACGCTTTCCTAAGTCGTCATTTCTGAAGATGTAATATTGGATATGTATATAATCCTTCGCATTATATATATCGTTAATTAAACTATCAAATTTTTCTTTACCATCAGTAAATACTTGAATATCATTGTCAGTCGTCAAAAAGGCTGCATTGTTATAGAGGAGCATTTGTACCATATCTTTAAACTTAACAATTTGATGATTACCTTTTGAAAATTCATCATTTTTCAAAGCTTCTAATTGTTCATTTACAATCATTTCTATACCGACTTTGTCTTCTTCATCTAAAGAGAAAATACGTTCTCTTTGTATTTGACGTCCAAATAGTAAATAAATAATGAAACCGAGTATAGGCAAGAGCAGTAATACTAAAATCCATGCCCATATGGAACCTGCAGAGCGACGTTCCATAAAAATGATTGTGAAAGCAAAGATAAGGTTTAATATAAATGCACTAATTAAAATAACATTAATGACTACATTTGTATGGTAAAAAGTTAAAGAAAATATATCTATCATATTAAACCTCCACACTAACTCAATATTTATTGAAAATTATAAAAGTCTTAATTATTGTAACATGCTCAGTTAGGTTTATCACTTGACTTATACCTATTAGGGGTATAATATATTTTTGAATTGAAAAATGGAGGCGTATATTTATGAAAGAGACAGAAACTGCGCATCATTCAGAGCAAACAAAATCTAATTTGAAATCACGATTAAACCGAATTGAAGGACAAGTGCGCGCAATTAATAGAATGATTGATGAAGATGTGTATTGTGATGATGTATTAACTCAGATTAGAGCAACGCGTTCTGCCTTAAATAGTGTCGCGACGAAATTATTAGACCATCATATGAAGAGTTGTATTATGGATAAGGTCAATCATGGACAACAAGAAGAAGCGATGGAAGAATTATTAGTTACATTTCAAAAGTTAATGAAAGATTAGAGAGGGAATAGCAGTGCAAACACAAACCATACAAGTTAGTGAATTAAATGATCAAACTAAATTAGAATTATTAAATCAGACTTTGACTGAAATTGATGGTGTCAAGTCAGTCCAAATGGATACCGATGATCATGTCATTACAATAAAATTTGAAACACCTGCAAGTTTAAATAATTTAGAAAAAGCAGTTTACGATTTAGGATATACTGTATTGTAAACTATTAACAATAAATAGTAGTTAACAATCATAATAAAATTGTTTTGGATAAAGTTTATGAGGTTATTTTTTACAACTTAACTTTAAAGCTAATTAATTATGTCTATTTTTATACTAATCACAATATTTAATTAAAAAAATTTGAATATAATGTGGTAATTGTTATATAAATCGGGTAATATGAAGTAGAAGCTTGAAAGTTAGGGGTGATGATATGAATAAGGATAACCAAAAAATTCAAAATGTAGTTAAACTATTATCATCATTAGGGGTAAACATTAAGAAGACCAAATCAAGATTTGAAGTGATGCATACTTTACCAGCTACTGTTAAAACCGCTAACGAATTGAAATAGTCACCTATTAAAACGATTGGAGCAACGCTCTCGTCGTTTTTTTTATAGAAATAGCCATGAGATAATCAATACATTATCTCATGGCTATTTTCATGTTTGTTTACGTGCGCGCTAATGATTGTTGTTCAGTACTTGTACTTGGTGCGTATTGCTTTGGCTGATGATATGTGATTGATAGCAAGACACCAACGCCACACATGAGACTCCATAATGAACTACCACCGTAACTAATAAATGGTAAAGGAATACCAGTAATTGGTAATAATTGAATTGTCATGCCTATATTTTGTAAGACATGGAATAAGATTAATGCTACATATCCGATAATAAATAGTTTACTAAATGGCATTTCAATTTTACTAGCTAATCGGATAAGGTGGAAAATAAGTGCTAAATATACAAGCAATAATATCACCGAACCAATAAAGCCAAATTCTTCACCAATAACTGAAAAAATAAAGTCTGTATGGTTCTCTGGTATATATACTTCGCCGTGATTGAAGCCCTTTCCAAAAAGTTGACCCGAACCAATAGCTTTCAACGACTCTGTTAAATGATAGCCATCACCACTGCTATAAGTGTAAGGATCTAACCATGAACTAATTCTACCCAATTGATAAGTCTTAATGCCGAGTACATTTTCTATCAATGAAGGTTTATAAATAATAGAAAGTATTATCGAAGAGCCTAGTACAAACATTGCTATAAACAAGGGTGCTAATATTCTCCAAGAAATACCACTTACGATAATTAGACCTACAATTATGGCGCAAATGACTAATGTTGTTCCTAAGTCATTTTGTAATAATATTAAGCCCATTGGAATAATAGAAACACCAATAATTTTAAATAATAATTTAAAGTCTGTTTCTATCGTGCGATTAAATGTAAATTGGTTGTGTTTAGAAATTAATTTGGCTAAAACTAATATCAACACGACTTTCATAAATTCTGAAGGTTGGATGCTGATTGGTCCAAATTTATACCAACTTTTTGCACCATTGATGATTGGGGTAAACGGTGTCTCTGGAATAATAATGAGAATAAATAGACCAATACAAAGTATGAAATATAATAAGTATGTATATTTCATCAACTTCTTAGGCGATATTAGCATAATTAAGCCAGCAATTATCCCACCGAATACGTAATACAAAATTTGTCTGATACTGAAATTGGCGCTATATTGCCCGCCGCCCATAGCAGAGTGTATGATTGATACACTTATGATTGCTAATAGAGCGAGAATTGCGACGAGTTTCCAGTCTATACGACGTATCCAATGATTCTTTTTTAATTGACGTGAAGTACTACTCATTTCCTACTCCTTTAAAAAGCTAAATTTCTCTATCTATGTATCATATGTCGATTTTACCGAATTTTAAAATATTTTGCTAGAAGTAGGGGTCTCAAAATATAATTATTATAGATTTAAGCCACATAAAACGGTAAAATATGGTGAGCAATACATTTAATGAAGTTCTATTTAATAAAATGAAAAATAATCTATTGTTATACCACTTAACAAATGCAAAAGACTATTAAGTCGTGATATGATGTAGTTTAAGAATTGTATATGGAGGCAAAATTATGGCTAAGGAAAATGTGTGTATCGTATACGGAGGGAAAAGTGCAGAACATGATGTTTCAATTTTGACAGCACAAAATGTCTTGAACGCAATTGATAAAGAGCAGTATCAAGTAGACATTATATACATTACTAATGATGGTGACTGGAAAAAGAAAGAAAACATTGTAGATTCAATTACTGACATAGACACTTTACGTTTATCTGATATATCTGCAGGCGAAATTTCTCAATTATTAGGTGTTGGAAGTTCTGGAGAAAAATATAGCGCAGTATTTCCATTATTACATGGACCAAATGGAGAAGATGGAACGATACAAGGTTTATTTGAAGTATTAGACCTACCATATGTAGGAAATGGTGTACTTGCAGCGTCTAGTTCAATGGATAAGCTTGTAATGAAGCAGTTATTCGAACATAGAGGCTTACCACAATTACCGTATGTGAGCTTTTTAAGAAGTGAATATAATAAGTATCAACACAATATTTTAAAACTTGTGCATGATAAATTAGAATTCCCAGTGTTTGTTAAACCAGCAAACCTAGGATCAAGTGTAGGTATCAGTAAATGTAATAATGAAGCTGAATTAAAGCAAGGTATTGAAGAAGCCTTCCAATTTGACCGTAAATTGGTGATTGAACAAGGTATCGAAGCTAGAGAAATCGAAGTAGCAGTATTAGGTAATGACTACCCTGAAACAACATGGCCAGGTGAAGTAATTAAAGATGTAGCATTTTACGATTATAAAGCGAAATATAAAGATGGTAAGATCAAACTAGATATTCCTGCAGATTTAGATGAAGAAGTTCAAATGACATTGAGAAACATGGCAGTTGAAGCCTTTAAAGCAACTGACTGTTCTGGGTTATTACGTGCAGATTTCTTTGTGACAGAGGATAACCAAATCTTTATAAATGAAACGAATGCTATGCCAGGATTTACAGCATACAGTATGTACCCAAGTCTATGGGAAAATATGGGGCTGTCATATTCTGACTTAATTAAGAAATTGATAGAATTAGCTAAAGAAAAGCATGCAGACAAACAACAAAATAAATATAACATTGATTGAGGCGAATAAATCATGATTGAAGTAACTTTAGAACAAGTCCAAGATTGGATTCCTTGTGAAATTGATAATGAATACCTAGATTATACGATTCGTGGTGTTAGTATTGATTCACGTATAATCAATGAACAAAATTTATTTATTCCTTTTAAAGGTGAACATGTAGATGGTCATAAATTTGTACCGCAAGCCTTAAAGGATGGTGCAGGTGCTGCCTTTTATCAGAAGGGTGTACCATTAGACAATAATGATGTTGATGGTCCAATCATTTGGGTTGAAGATACATTAGTTGCATTACAACAGTTAGCAAAAGCGTATTTGGATTTTGTGAATCCAAAAGTTATTGCAGTAACTGGATCTAATGGTAAGACGACAACTAAAGATATGATTGAAAGTGTATTAAAACCTCAATTTAAAGTAAAAAAAACACAAGGAAATTATAATAATGAAATTGGCTTGCCATTGACGATACTGGAATTAGATATTGATACAGAAATTTCAATTTTAGAAATGGGCATGTCAGGTTTCCATGAAATTGAAAGCTTATCACTTTTAGCAACGCCAGATATTGCTATAATCACTAATATTGGTGAGTCTCACATGCAAGATTTAGGATCACGCGAAGGTATTGCGCAAGCTAAATCAGAAATAGCTATCGGTTTAGAGTCAGGAGGACTCTTCATATATGATGGAGATGAACCTCTACTTGTTCCTCATGTGAAAACACTGACTGATTGTGAGCAAATCAGTATTGGTAAAGGTAATGACAACAAATTAACTTGCCAAATTAAAGAAGTGAAAGATAGTGGTATTACCTTTGAAATTAATGGTTCTGAAAGTTATGAGTTACCTATTTTAGGTGAACATAATATGAAAAATGCGAGCATAGCTATTGCAGTTGGTAAGCATTTGAATTTAAGTTATGATCAAATCTATAATAATTTAAAGGCAGTCCAATTAACGGGTATGAGAATGGAACAACATCATTTAACAGATGGAACATTGTTAATCAATGATGCATATAACGCTAGTCCAACAAGTATGAAAGCAGCTATTGATACGTTGTCTGGAATGGATGGTAGAAAAATGCTTGTTCTTGCAGATGTCTTAGAGTTAGGTGCAGACAGTAAATTAATGCATGAAGCGGTTGGACAATATCTAGCTGACAAAGGGATAACTGCATTGTTTACATTTGGAACAGAAGCCAATTATATTCATGATAGTGGTAAAGGCTTTGTTCAAGAAGCACAACACTTCGATGATAAGCAAGCGTTGATTAATGAACTTAAAGCTTATAAAGAACCAGCAGATAAAATTTTAGTCAAAGGTTCAAGAGGAATGAAATTAGAAGAGGTTGTTGAAGCCTTAAAATAGTTTTAATTTAATATCAATTTAAGTCTTTCTTGCTATTTTATAATGATAAGCTAATCGACACGTATAAAGTCGGTTAGCTTTTTTGTTGTAAAAATAGTATGTGATACTTCGATAATAGGATATTCTTATTAGACTTTTAAAAAATAGAGGTAATAAAACTATTGTATGTAGCAGTTATTTGGTAAATCATCTTTAGTAACAACTTTTTTTCAAAAGATAATCTTCTTCGATAAAATATTAATCAAACGCTTACAACCTATATCTTACAACATTTTTAAAATTGTATTATTTATTTTTATGAGTTATTTACGTTCTATTATGAAATTTGGTTTATTGCGATTATACACTTGAGGTGGTACTATTAAGAAGTTGAAGAAACTTAAGTGAACATATATGTATTGAAATACAGATAAATAAAGGAGAATTATATTGCAAAATTTTAAAGAATTAGGGATCTCGGATAAGGTAGTTGAAACCCTAGAATCTATTGGGTTTACTGAGGCCACACCTATACAAAAAGATAGTATCCCTCTTGCCTTAGAAGGTAAAGACGTTCTTGGCCAAGCACAAACAGGTACAGGGAAAACTGGTGCGTTTGGTATTCCATTAATCGAAAAAGTAATGGGTAAAGAAGGCGTCCAAGCTTTAATCTTAGCTCCTACAAGAGAGTTAGCGATGCAAGTAGCCGAATCAATTAAAGAATTTAGTAAAGGACTTAACGTTCAAGTCGTTACTGTATTTGGTGGTATGCCGATCGACCGTCAAATCAAAGCACTTAAAAAAGGCCCTCAAATCGTGGTTGGTACACCAGGACGAGTGATTGACCATTTAAATCGTCGTACATTAAAAACAAACGATATTCACACATTAATCTTAGATGAAGCAGATGAAATGATGAACATGGGCTTTATCGATGATATGAAATTTATCATGGATAAGATTCCTGCTTCACAACGTCAAACAATGCTATTCTCAGCAACGATGCCTAAAGCAATTCAAACGTTAGTTCAACAATTTATGAAATCACCATCAATTGTTAAAACGATGAATAATGAAAATTCAAATCCTCAAATTGAAGAGTTCTATACTATTGTAAAAGAATTAGAAAAATTTGATACATTTACGAATTTCTTAGATGTCCATCAACCAGAGCTTGCTATTGTATTCGGCCGTACGAAACGCCGTGTAGATGAATTGACAAGTGCATTGATTTCTAAAGGTTATAAAGCTGAAGGATTACATGGTGATATTACACAAGCTAAACGTTTAGAAGTACTTAAAAAATTCAAAAACGATCAATTAGACATTTTAGTTGCAACAGATGTAGCTGCAAGAGGATTAGATATTTCTGGTGTAAGTCATGTATATAACTTTGATATTCCTCAAGATACAGAAAGTTATACACATAGAATAGGACGTACTGGTCGTGCAGGTAAAGAAGGTATTGCGATTACATTTGTTAATCCAATTGAGATGGATTATATCCGTCAAATTGAACAAACAAATAAACGTCAAATGCAAGCGTTAAGACCACCACATCGTAAAGAAGTATTAAAAGCGCGTGAAAGTGATATTAAAGGTAAAGTCCAAAAATGGATGTCACGTGATAGTGAACCACGATTACAACGTATTGCTTCAGAATTAATTGAAGAATATAGTGACGTTAACTTAGTAGCTGCGTTATTACAAGAATTAGTGGAATCAAATGATGATGTAGATGTACAATTAACATTTGAAAAACCACTTTCTCGTAAAAACAGACAAAGTAAAGGTCCAAAACGTGGTAACAATAAACGCGGTAATAAATTCGATAACAAAAATCGTCGTTCAAAAGGCGGTTATAATAAGAAGAAAAACGATCGCTCAAACGACCGAAATAATAATAAAAAGTCAATGAAAGGTCGAACTTTCGCTGACCACAAGAAATAAAACGAACATGACCATATATGAACTTTAGGTTTAATCATCCCATTAATAATGGGATGATTTTTTTGTTTTTACCTTAAAAAACATGAAGTAAATTCGCTATTAATAAGCAATATTATTAAATTGTTTTAGCATTAATTTAAAAAATGATTGTTTACTAAGATGATTAAAGTTGCTATGTTATAATAAATTGAAAACAATATAAAGGAGTGTAACAATGGCAGAGTTATCTGAATTTGTACGTAGTCCTAAGCGTGCAAAAACATATTTATATATATGCGAAGGGCTCTCGTTTCTTATAGGTTTAGTTGTCATATTGGCGTTGATTTATTTATGGCAACACTTTAACTGGTGGCATTTTTTAATTTATGTATTTATTGGTTTAATCGTTATCAGTTTTATTTATATGCTCACTATACCTTGGATAAAATATAAATACATGTTCTATAGTATTAATGAATGTTATGTACAAGTTAATCAATCATTTTATTTTAAATCAGCTAAATATGTTAAGTTAGAGCGAATTCAATTTCTGGAAATTGCGAGTAACCCACTTTTAAAGCGCTGGGGAATAGCTAAGTTGACAATAGTAACTGCTGGTCATGAAATAGTGTTTCCTTTAATGAACGTCAGCGATGCTTTGGCTTTTGAAGCGTTAGCTATGAATTATTTAGAAGGAGTGGATTCAGATGTATAAACCGCAAAAACTTCATCCCATTTCTTATTTAACAGGTGTAATACAGGCAATAAAAGAAAATATTATTTTAGTCATTATTTTCTTAATTTTTAATTTGAAAAATTTTGATTTTACGGATTTTAAGTCATACATATATCCAGGTATTGTTGCGCTTATATTTATAATTTCATTCTTATTTCGTGCGGTAAAGGTATATAACACACGATATTGGATCGAGGACGATCACTTTATATTGGATACCGGCGTGTTTACTAAGGAAAGAAAAGAATTAAATATCAGAAGAATCCAATCAATGGATACATCCCAAAGTTTGATTAATCAAATCGTAGGCGGAGTCAAAATTCAAATCAAAACGCCAAGTGACGGTATTGATTTAGAAACAGTGTCGAAGCAACAAAGTACTTTAATACAAAGTGAGTTACGACAAGCACAACAAAACTTACTGGCAAATCATCAAGAAATAGAGCAAAATGAACCGACACAACAACATGTCTCTGATTCAAAGCAACAAACATCACATCAACAATTATATAAATTATCATTTAAAGAGTTACTGTTAATGGCTCTGACAAGTGGTGCAATTGGCGTAGCATTTGCAACATTATCTCCAATCATTGGCTCACTTTCTGATAAATTACCATGGGAATGGCTAAACAGTGAATTATCTCATATAAGCCAAGCTATCTTTGTAATTGTTTTAATTATTGTTGGTATTATTTTATTGTTGAGTTACATAGTAGGAACTATAATTGTGATATTTAAAAACTTTAATTACACTGTCACGGAAAGTGATCAACAATTAAACATTTCATATGGCTTATTTAATGTTAAAAACATTACAGTACCAATTAATCGAGTGCAAGCCGTAGTAGAAAAACAATCATTTTTAAGAAAGATGTTTGGCTATACCTCTATACATTTTACGATTACAAGCGATATGGATGACTTTGATAAAGATGATGTGACATTAAATGGAAATGTGACAGTGTTACCCTTTATAAAACAACAAAAAGCATATGAAATTATTAAGCCGTTAATGCCTAATATGAAATTTCAGTCTGTTCAACAAGGGATGCCGTGGAGTGGTTATCATAGATACTTCTGGATTCAATCTCTAATTCTATTAATCAGTAGTATAATTGTGGCATATTTTTGGCAAGTATGGCCAGTTTATTTAGCACTATTTATTATTGCTATATTGGCGTTGCATAGTATTATTGTAATAAAAAAATCAGGTTATACGCTTGATGGAGATGAGTTAGTTATAAAAAATACAAAGCTATTCGGTTTTAAAACAACTTACTTTAAGCACGATAAATTATTGGGTATGGAATTAAAGCGTAATCCGTTTCTAGCAAGGAAGCAATTGATGAATTTTGTTTTTATTATTGCAAAAGCAAGCGGTAAGCAGGAGATAGGTTTGAAATATAATAAACAAGGACATGTAGAGGCATTAAAAGAATGGTACTTAAGGAGGGAAGAGCATGAATCAATATAAACATATGGCCGAAGCAAGTAAACAGGCGATTCGCTTGAACTTTGGTATATGGTTTTGTATATTTATTGTTATTTCCATTGCACTTTTTATTGTAAATAAATGGTGGTTATCATGGGTTACAGTCAAAGTGAGTATTATTATTTTAGTGTTCATGTTAATTATATCTGTTCTATTTTTCATTTATGGTGTGGTGTTTCTACCATTGATTTACTATAAAATTTTTGAATATAAAATCGATAATGAGACAGTAACTATAAAAAAAGGGTTATGGTTTAAAAAAAGATATGCAATACCTTTATTTAGAATACAAAACGTAGATACTCATAGAGGTATGATTATGAGAAAATATAATTTAGCAACGTTAACGTTATCAACTGCAGGTGGAAATAAAGAAATTAAATTAATTGATATTCAAGAAGCAGACAAAATTAAAGCAATGATAAAGCAACAACATAACATGAATTCAGAAATACAATAAAATATTATAGGTGATGTGAAAATGATATATGGTATTGGTGTCGATTTGATTGAGATTGATAGAATCACTCAACTTTATCACCATCAGAAGAAGCTTATTGAGCGTGTATTGACTATAAATGAACAAGCAACGTTTCATAGTTTTAGTCATGAACCGAGAAAGATGGAGTTTTTAGCAGGGCGGTTTGCATGTAAAGAAGCCTTTAGTAAAGCGTTGGGTACTGGACTCGGTAAAACCATCGCTCTAAATGATATTGACTGTGTTAACGATGAATTTGGGAAACCAACCATTGCATATGACGGTTTTCATGTTCATGTTAGTATAACGCATACAGAGCATTATGCTATGAGCCAAGTGATACTCGAAAAAAAATAAAAAGTTAGTATTTTTAATTTGGATATCTCATCAAGCTTGTTATAAAATTGATTTAATATATGTAGGAAATTTTATTTTATCAAAACAGGAGGTTAATGCTTTATGTCCGATAAGTATTATAGATCAACCTATGTGAATGTTGATTTAAATGCAATTGTTTCGAATTTTCAAGTGTTTCAAAAATTACATCCAACTAAAACGGTTATCCCAGTAGTTAAAGCAAATGGCTATGGATTAGGGAGTTTACCGATTGCACGTCAACTAATGAAAAATGGTGCGGAATTTTTTGCAGTAGCTACATTAGATGAAGCAATTGAATTACGTATGCATGGTATCAATGCTAAATTACTCGTGCTTGGCGTTATTCCGACTGCGGATATTAATAAAGCATTACAACATCGAATTGCTGTAACAGTGCCTTCAAAATCATGGCTAGATGAAGTCATAACAAACCTTCCAGAAGAAAATGAAAAGGATCAATGGTTCCATGTTAAGCTTGATACAGGTATGGGCAGATTAGGTGTGAAAGACGTATCAGAATATAAGGAGATTATTGAAACGATTGATGCCCATGAACACTTAATTTTTGAAGGGGTATTTACTCATTTTGCTTGTGCAGATGAACCAGGAGACTCTATGAATCAACAACAAAATCTGTTTGAGGAAATGGTTAACCAAGCCCGTAAACCAGAATTTATTCACTCTCAAAATTCAGCAGGTGCATTAATGAAAGACACCCAATTTTGTAATGCGGTTAGAATTGGTATATCACTATATGGTTATTATCCATCTCATTATGTCAAAGATAATGTTAAAGTACATTTGAAACCGAGTGCGCAATGGATTAGTGAGGTAGTACAGCGAAAAGTATTGCAACCAGGAGAATCGGTGAGTTATGGCAGTATATATACTGCTACAGAACCTACTGAAATTGGAATTATCCCTGTAGGATATGCAGATGGTTATCCAAGGTTAATGTCTGGGGCATATGTCAATGTAAATGGTCATCAGTGTGAAGTTATTGGAAAAGTTTGCATGGATCAAATTATCATTAAAGTGCCAGCCGAAATTAAAGTAGGAGATAAGGTGATTTTAATGGATCATCATGTAGATACACCACAATCAGCTGAAGCATTGGCACGACAACAACATACAATTAATTATGAGGTGCTTTGTAACTTAAATAGAAGATTGCCACGAATATATCATGGGACTGAAGTCGTAGAAATAAATAATGAATTACTAAAATAGTATAGTCACTGTATTTAAAATTTGTTATTATATATCTAACAAGTAAACATAATATATTCTATTTTTAGTCACATGGAGGTCTTTATTCATGGTAAGTATCACGCAAAGCAGAAATCATAATAGCATAGAACAACTACTAAAAGAAGGTTATTCTCAGATGGCCGATTTAAACCTCTCCCTTGCAGCAGAAGCTTTTCCATTTGAATGTGAAGCTTGTGATTGCAATGAAATTTATATCAGCTCTAAGAATAACAATGAATGATGAGAAGAGGAGACGTCTATTTAGCTGATTTATCACCAGTTCAAGGGTCTGAACAAGGGGGAATTAGACCTGTAGTTATCATACAGAATGATACTGGAAATAAATATAGTCCTACCGTAATTGTTGCGGCAATTACAGGTAGGATAAATAAAGCTAAAATACCTACACATGTAGAAATAGAAAAAAGTAAATATAAACTTGATAAAGATTCGGTGATTTTGCTTGAGCAAATAAGAACTTTAGACAAGAAAAGGTTAAAGGAAAAGTTAACATATCTATCTGAAGAGAAGATGAAAGAAGTTAATTATGCCATTGACATTAGCTTAGGCCTACATAATGTAAGAAACCACAAGCCTTAGTTATAATAAGTTTATTAAATAAGTCAACAAAATAATGAAGTATAGACATCTAGTCTCTATAGAATGCAATAAACACTTAATTGTAAGAATAAATGTAATCTTTCAGATTGCATATTTAAATTATTGTAGATATGACTTATGAAAGGATGTCAAAGTTTAAAAGCTTTAGGTTATCCTAAAGCTTTTTTATTACTTATTTATAAATAAAATATTAAAAAAATAAACTGATATGTTTGTGATAATATATTCGGATGATTTATAATAAATAATTAAATATCGATGTATTTAAGAGTTATACATACATAATTACTTTTTAGATATGTTAAAAGGCGATGTATGCGATTTATATTTGCATTTTGAGGAGGAATTACCACGTGGAAGAATTCAAAAATCAATATAAAGCGCTAATTGATGAGAGTTTACATACAACAGATAGTACTGAATTACTAAAAAAGACGGAAGTCTTCACAAATGAAATCATAAAAAAAGATCTTTTGCCTGAAGACATCGTACAAATTCATAAAGACTATGTTAAAAAGTTGGAATTAAGTGAAACTCAAATTTTAGAAACATTCAATGTGCTTAAAGAAGTTGTTAGAGGCTTCGGATATAATTATAGAGATTATCAAAGACTCGTTGATCGATTACAATATCATGATAAAGAAATTGATTTAGCTTCAAGACTTCAACAAACCATGTTAAAGACGGATATACCTCAGTTTGATAGCATACAAATTGGGGTCATTTCAGTAGCTGCTCAAAAAGTAAGTGGCGATTATTTTAACTTGATTGATCATAAAGATGGTACGATGAGTTTTGCTGTTGCCGATGTTATCGGTAAAGGTATACCTGCAGCGCTAGCGATGAGTATGATTAAATTTGGTATGGACTCATATGGTCATTCACAATTACCAAGTGATGGTTTAAAGAGATTGAACCGTGTTGTCGAAAAAAATGTAAATCAAAATATGTTTGTGACGATGTTTTATGGCTTATATGAAGAATTAAATCATTTATTATATTGCAGTTCGGCAGGACATGAACCTGGCTACATATATCGAGCGGAAACTGAAGAATTTGAAGAAATAAGTGTGCGTGGTCGCGTGCTAGGTGTTAATCAACAAACGAGATATAAACAACAAGAAATACCTATTTATTTGGATGACCTTGTAATCATCTTTACCGATGGCGTCACCGAGGTGCGAAATGAATCAGGAGATTTTGTGGATACAGAAATTCTTTTAAATATGATTCATAAATACAAACATATGCATCCACAGGATATCGTACAGTTATTATATGAAGCGATTTTAAAAGTTCAAAAACCAGAGAAGCGAGACGATTTAACGATATTAATTATAAAAAGAGTGAATTAGTTTTTAATAGACTAGGTTAGTTTTGCGTTTAAAGGGTATAAAAATTAGGAATTAGACTATAATTAGGAGTGTAATGTTATGAATCTTAATATTGAAACAGTAACTCATGATACATATTATGAGGTAAAAGTTGGAGGAGAACTAGACGTTTATACTGTTCCAGAATTAGAAGAAGTCTTAGTGCCGATGCGACAAGAAGGAACTCATGATATACATGTAAATTTAGAAAATGTGAGTTATATGGATTCAACAGGATTAGGATTATTTGTTGGAACGCTAAAAGCGTTAAACCAACACGATAAAGAACTATATATATTAGGTGTTTCAGATCGTATAAGTCGACTTTTTGATATAACTGGTTTGAAAGATTTGATGCATGTTAATGAAGGAACGGAGGTTGAATAACGTGCAACAAAAACAAGATTATATTGAAATGCGCTTGCCAGCATCTGCAGAGTATGTCAGTTTAATTCGACTAACATTGTCTGGAGTGTTTTCAAGAGCTGGCGCATCATATGACGATATTGAAGATGCAAAAATTGCCGTAAGTGAAGCTGTAACTAATGCAGTTAAACATGCATATAAAGACAACCCAGATAACGTAGGCATGATTAACCTATGTTTTGAAATCTTTGACGACAAAATTAAAATTGTTATATCTGATCAAGGTGATAGCTTTGATTATGAAGAAACAAAAGAAAAATTGGGACCATATAAGGAAGATGAGAATATTGATTTCTTAAGAGAAGGTGGTCTGGGTCTATTTTTAATTGAATCTTTAATGGATGAAGTTACAGTCGATAAACAATCAGGTGTAACAATCAGTATGATAAAGTATATTAAAAAAGAGCAGGTGCGAAATAATGGCGAAAGAGTCGAAATCAGTTAATGATGTATCACCTGAACAAATAAACCAATGGATTAAAGAACAACAAAATAATGAACACACTGATGCGCAAGATAAATTAGTCAAGCATTATAGAAAGTTGATTGAATCATTGGCATATAAATATTCTAAAGGTCAATCTCATCACGAAGACCTTGTTCAGGTTGGTATGGTTGGATTAATAGGAGCTATCAATCGATTTGACCTGTCATTTGACAGGAAATTTGAAGCTTTTTTAGTACCGACAGTTATTGGTGAGATCAAGCGTTATTTACGTGATAAAACATGGAGTGTACATGTGCCTAGAAGAATAAAAGAAATAGGGCCGCGTATAAAAAAAGTGAGCGATGAACTAACAAATGAGTTAGAACGTTCACCTTCAATTGAAGAAATAGCAGATCGATTGGAAGTAAATGAAGAAGAAGTATTGGAAGCTATGGAAATGGGACAAAGCTATAACGCTTTAAGTGTTGACCATTCAATAGAAGCTGACAAAGATGGTTCTACTGTCACATTACTCGATATTATGGGTCAACAAGATGATAATTATGATCTAACAGAAAAACGCATGATATTAGAAAAAATACTTCCTATTCTTTCTGAACGTGAAAGACAAATCATTCAATGTACATTTATTGAAGGACTGAGTCAAAAGGAAACAGGTGAGAGAATTGGTTTGAGCCAAATGCATGTTTCTAGACTACAGCGTACAGCAATTAAAAAGTTACAAGATGCTGCAAATAAATGATAATTAAAAGAGACAGTAACCTTTATCTAGGGAATCACTGTCTCTTTTTTATGTAAAATACATCTAAAGTATTTTGGTTTATAGTTAACAAACTTAGTAGTATACAGTATGTGTTAAAATAAAGATAAGCGTAAAAATGTAACAATTGGAGGACACTATGGATAGCAACTTAATACAATCTATTAGAGAAAAATATAATTTTACAACACAACAAATTAATGCGGTGTTGTCATTATTAGAAGATAAAAATACGGTGCCTTTTATTGCACGTTACCGTAAAGAACAAACTGGCGGTTTAGATGAAGTAGAAATTAAACAAATTGATGATGAATATCAATATATGGTTAATCTTCAGAAAAGAAAAGAAGAAGTAATTAATAATATTAATGAACAAGGTTTACTTACAAACGAATTAAAGCAAGATATTTTAAAACAAACGAAATTACAACGTGTTGAAGATTTGTATAGACCTTTTAAACAAAAGAAAAAAACAAGAGCTACTGAAGCTAAAAGAAAAGGTTTAGAACCATTAGCGATTTGGTTAAAGCAACCAAAATTGACTGAATCGATTGAGAGTAAAGCACAACAATTTATAAATGAGGAAGTTAAAGATACTAGCGCAGCGATACAAGGTGCTCAAGATATTATCGCTGAGCATATATCGGATGAACCTAAATATAGAAAGAAAATCTTAAAAGATACATATATGTATGGTCAATTGGTAACTCAGAAAAAGAAAAATGCTGAAGATGAAAAAGAAATTTTTAGTATGTACTATGATTATTCAGAACCGATTAAAAAAATAGCGAATCATCGTGTGTTAGCAATTAATCGAGGAGAAAAAGAGAAAGTAATTTCCGTTAAACTAGAAATGGATATAACTGGAATTGAAAACTATATCCGTAAATATGAAGTGACAGCAGAGCATGAAGGTACAGAATTTATTGTAGATGCTGTTAAAGATAGTTTGAAGAGATTGATAATGCCTTCAATTGAAAGAGAAATTAGAGGTGATTTGACAGAGAAAGCAGAAGCGCATGCAATAGACGTCTTCAGCGAAAACTTAAGAAACTTGTTATTACAACCACCGATGAAAGGTAAGCAAATTCTTGGTGTAGATCCAGCATTTAGAACAGGTTGTAAACTTGCTGTGATTAATCCTTTCGGAACATTTATTGCTAAAGGCGTAATGTATCCTCATCCGCCAGTAAATAAAGTAGAAGCTGCAGAGAAAACATTTTTAAAATATATAAAAGACTATGATGTAGAATTAATCGCAATTGGTAATGGGACAGCTAGTCGTGAAACAGAACAGTTTGTTGCCAACATGATTCAAACACACAACTTAAATGTACAATTTATCATTGTTAATGAAGCGGGTGCATCAGTATATTCAGCATCAGAAATTGCTAGATCTGAGTTTCCTGACTTTCAGGTTGAAGAAAGAAGTGCTGTATCAATCGGTAGACGTGTGCAAGATCCATTAAGCGAATTAGTTAAAATTGATCCAAAGTCAATTGGTGTAGGTCAATATCAACATGATGTAAACCAAAAACAATTAGAAGGTGCTTTAACATTTGTAGTAGAAACAGCAGTTAACCAAGTTGGGGTTGATGTTAATACAGCTTCAAAATCATTATTACAATATGTTTCTGGATTGTCTGCTTCAATCGCACAAAATATTATAGACTATCGCGAAGAAAATGGAGCTATCAAACATAATAAAGAAATAGCTAAAGTTAAAAGATTAGGTGCTAAAACATTTGAACAAAGTATTGGTTTTTTAAGAATAGTCGATGGTCAAGAGCCACTTGATAATACATCTATACATCCAGAGAGTTATGAAGTGACTTATCAACTTTTAAATGAACTAAATTTATCAACAGATGATTTAGGAACAGATAATTTGAAAGAAGCAATAAATAAAATTGATATTGCAGAAATTGCTACTCGGCTAAACATTGGAGAACCAACATTAGAAGACATAACTAAATCACTTATTGCACCTAACAGAGATCCACGTGATGCTTATGAAACACCAATTCTAAAATCTGATGTGCTTTCTATCGAGGACTTATCCAAAAATATGAAATTAAGTGGTACAGTGAGAAATGTTGTGGACTTTGGGGCGTTTGTTGATATAGGAGTCAAACAAGATGGCTTAGTACATGTATCTAAACTATCGAAGAAATTTGTTAAAAATCCAATGGATATAGTGAGTGTTGGTGATATTGTAGATGTATGGATATTAGATATTGATGAGAAGAAAGGAAAAGTTTCATTAACGATGATTGATCCAGTTGAATAATAAAGAATTGCAAAGGTTAACTGAAAGCATTTCTGAGAATTTGTTCAATAAAAAATTTAAGCATAAAGCCTATTTTAATAATCGATTGCGAACAACGGGCGGTCGTTATTTACTTAAGTCACATAATATAGAAGTCAATAATAAGCAATTTGAAACGTATGGTACTAAGGCAGTGATTGATATTATCAAACATGAATTATGTCATTATCATTTGCACCTTGAAGGTAAAGGTTATCAACACAGAGATAAAGATTTTAAAGAATTGAGTAGGATAACTGGCGCACCAAGATATTGTTCTGCAATTACAAATTATGAAGATCGTGTAAAGCATGTTTATCAATGTAATCATTGCGGCACAGAGTTTAAAAGGATTCGCAAAGTAAATACTCAAAAGATGGTTTGTGGCGTTTGTAGTGGAAAATTAATTGAAATATGTTAAATAACAAATAGTGTATTATAAGAACACCATTATCGGAATATCGATAATGGTGTTTTTTAGTATTATTAGGCAAGTTATTATAGATAATAGTAATAAATAGAGAAAATATTTTGAGTTAGTGTCAAATTTCAATATTTTCTTCGGTGGAAATGTTGACGATAGTTTGTATATGTTATAAGATATTAAACGTTGCGAAAATAATAAGTAACAACATTAATAAATCTTAAACATTGTTAAAGCAAATTTAAAAAGTTGTTGACAAAGCATTACAAATAGATTACAATAATATTTGTAACTTTAAGAGAACCGTTTTGCCAAGCGGTCGTGGCGGAATGGCAGACGCGCTAGGTTGAGGGCCTAGTGGGAGTAATCCCGTGGAGGTTCAAATCCTCTCGGCCGCATCAAATAACTTCTTAATAATATATTAACACTATAAATTTGCGGGTGTAGTTTAATGGCAAAACCTCAGCCTTCCAAGCTGATGTTGTGGGTTCGATTCCCATCACCCGCTCCATATATACATTAATGAACATTGAAAACTGAATTGCAATATGTCAACGTTAATTCCGAACACAACGATAATCGTTGGTTCAAAAAAACGTGTTAA
>NZ_JBUQDQ010000041.1:0-1796 GCF_055179755.1 Staphylococcus sp. TCBT05
TTCCCGAAGCCTCGTCAATCTTCGCTGTTTTTTGTACAGCCTCTTGCTTCTTATTACCTAGATGTTGCATCATATTCTTCTTTGTTTTCTTCACCGGCACGACTTCTTCTCTCAAAGGAGAAACAACAGGATCCATTTCTTTCTTTTCTTGAAATCCTTTTATTTTCACTACCTCGCCTGGTTTCTTTTCTTGTTTTTGTGGTTGGAGAGAAGGTTTACTTTCGCTCTTCTTTTCTACCTGTCTATTCATTTCTTTTTCATTGAATAATGCCATCCCATTTCCTCCTTCAGTCTTGTTCCTGGTCAATTGCACAATACGTAGAACGCTTTCTAGCTAACGCAATGAACAATACCTCAAACATCCGTTTTTGTGGGTTTGTATTTGGACGAACAATCAAAATCACTCCTACTATCAACATAAAAATATAATATGGAATTTGAAACATGGGATGAACCAAAGGTTTCGTTGTCATGGTGAAAACCACAAGCCCAATAATAAAGAGTAAATCAAATAAAAATAATGCTTTGTTAATCTTTAATTCTGTTCGTATTTCCTTCGGGATATTATAACTTGCCATTTACATTTCCTCCTTTTAAGGCCGAAAAAAATAAGCATTCCTTGTATGCTTACTGCGCTTTACCCTATGCATCTTTTCTAGGATTTCTTCTTGAATTCTGATTTACATTTGGCTTCTGACTCACGCCCTTATTTTGACCTTTGTTTCGTAAACTCTCCCCTGTATTTTGTCCAAGTTGATACGAACGTTTTGTCTGTTGTACCGTTGGAGAACTATGAAAAGCATTGGAAAGGCGATCCTTTGCATATTGTCCAATTGTACGATTTTCTCTTTGCGGTACTGGGATATCATTTGTAGAAGATGGCGCTGTATCTACTGGACGAGATGAACCTGAAGAACTCTCACCGCTTGATGGTGTTCCGCTACTACTTGGTTGTGATGTTCCTGGTGTACCAGATGGTGTCCCACTACTACTTGGTTGTGATGTTCCTGGTGTACAAGATAGTGCTCCGCTACTACTTGGTTGTGATGTTCCTGGTGTACCAGATGGTGCTCCACTACTACTTGGTTGTGATGTTCCTGGTGTACCGGATGGTGCTCCACTACTACTTGGTTGTGATGTTCCTGGTGTACCGGATGGTGTCCCACTACTACTTGGTTGTGATGTTCCTGGTGTACCGGATGGTGTCCCACTACTACTTGGTTGTGATGTTCCTGGTGTACCGGATGGTGCTCCGCTATTACCTGATTGTGGTGTTCCTGGTGCACTTGTTGATGCTCCGTTACTACCCCGTTGTAGCGTCCCCGGTGTAACGCCATTCTTACCACCCGATGTATTTTTAGTAAGGTTCGGTTGCGTTCCCTGCACTTCTTTTTTCGCATCTTTATCAAAACCAGATGATTTCATTTCATCTTGCAAAGACATTGCGCCACCGCCTGCCTCGCCTTGGGACGCTTGACTTTTTTCTGTTCCAGCCCCTGATTCACTCATTTCATTTTGTATAGATGAATGACCAGTTCCATTTGCCCCGCTTTGCTTTTCTTTCCCTTCTTTTCCATTCTCTTTATTTTGCTGTCCTTTTATTTGCTTCTGATCTTGTTGTCCGCTATCACTTGCTTTCCCCGCATTTTTATATCCGCTTGCCACGCCAGCGACACCTGCTCCCACTTGTAATGCACCATTACCTGCACCTTTCATCATGCCACCAACTTTCGACATCGTACTACTTGTTGCTTTACTAAGCCCTTTTCCAAGTGCGTATCCACCAGCAACAACTC
>NZ_JBUQDQ010000042.1:0-2554 GCF_055179755.1 Staphylococcus sp. TCBT05
TTCCTAATAGATAAATTGTAAGAAGAGTACTGTTAAACAGTGCTCTTCTTCTTTTTAACAATGAAAGGGGAGAAAAGAATGGTAAATATCGTTGAGATTGTAGACATCGATTATACCGGCGTATGGGCAGAAACAATAGGTGCAGAAGAACTAATTTTCATTTTTTTGCCGAAAGAAAAAATCTAAATGGCACGCGAGGTGTTATCAGAGAAAAAACAAATGTATGTCTTTCTACAGAAGGATTGGGAATGGAGAAAAATGTCATGAATCCCTGGTTATTTGCTGGTTGCATGTTGCTTGTGGTCGTGATAATGAACGTTTGTATATGGATGGGACAATGTGCGATAAAACGATTCAAACTACGAAAAATGAAGCGTTAAAACTAATAATTTTACATATATAAGGAGGAATGGATAGTGGGAAAAACATTATTTATTGCGGAAAAGCCGAAAGTTGCATACGAATTATTGAAATCACCACGTTTTCGAAATGCCAAAAAACATATGGGTAGTAAACCGTATTATGGATACTTTGAAAATCAGGATTATATTATTAGTTGGTGTTCGGGTCATTTATTAGAGCTGAAGCATCCAGAAGAAATGGATGAAAAATACAAAGACTTTAAGTTTGAACATTTACCTATATTAGTAGAGCCAGAGTATAAGGTAAAACCAGATTATGTTGAACAAATCAATACGCTAGTAGAGTTATTACAGCGTCAAGATGTAGATCATGTGGTCAACGCTTGTGATGGAGACCGTGAAGGTGAGCTGATTTATCGTGAAATGTATGAGTATGCGGGCGTAAATAAACGACAATCGCGTCTTTGGCTTTCTTCTTATGAACCAGCAGAATTAGAGGCAGGTTTGAATCGATTAGAGCCAGGGGAACACTATGACGGACTTGCAAACTCCGCAAAAGCAAGGCAATACCTGGACTATCTTCTCGGAATGAATGTGACGAGAGGGTGTACAACGAAACTTGCTAAAAACCAATTCTTATTAGCGACGGGGCGTGTACAAATGTGCCTGTTACATGAGATTTGGCAACGTGAAGTAGCAATAGAGAATTATAGAGAACAAATCTACTATAATTTGAAGCTCATCACAGACAATGGCTTAGAGGCAATCATGAAGACAGAAGACCAATTATTAGATCCGGCTCCTTTGCAAAAGCTTGGGACAAAACTAGTTGGTACAGCATTAATCGTAACGGAGTTTAAAGAGAGTACCAGAAAAAAGAAACCAAAATTGTTATATAACCTGACGGATTTGTATAAAGAGGCGCATTCGAAATTGAAAGTGAGTGCAGAGACCGCAAAAAAACATATTCAGAGTTTATATGAAGAAGGTTGGATTTCGTATCCTCGTTCATCATCCAGGCATTTGCCAACGGAAAAGGTAGGCAGAGTACAAGAAGTATTCCAAGCCTTGCAGTCTACCAATTATGCGGATCTGGTGCAACTTGTAGATACGCATACCATTACAGAAAAACATGCCACATTTAACGATGAACTTGTAGATAGTCACTTCGCCATCATCCCGACAACAAAACCATATGACGGGACCAATAGAAAACCATTAGAAATTCAATTATATGATCTCATTGTAAAGAGATTTATTGGAAACTTTATGCCACCGGCTGTTTATTTGGTACGTGAGGTACAGTTTATAGATCAAGAGGAAAACATATACAGTACAAAAGAGAAAGTTCTTCAAGAAAAGGGGTTTTTGAGCGTATTTCACGAGGACATGGAAGAGGGGTCAGTGGAAAGTTTCAAAATTCCTTTTTTATATGAAGGAGACTCATTCCAAATCGTAAAACATGACCTCATTCAGTCAAAAACAAAGAAACCAGCATTCCATACAGAAAACTCCATCCTAACGTTTATGGAGACCGCCGGTCGCAAGTTAGATGATGATCATTTAAAAGAGTTAATGAAAGGAAAACGGATTGGAACAGTCGCAACAGAAGAGACGTTCATTCCTAAGCTTGCAGCACGAAATTACATCACAGTTACCAATGGCCAGATTCGTACAACGAAAATTGGTCGTGCATTTGTAGAGAAATTTCCGATAGATGAAATCAAAAATCCAGCTTATACGGCTGAAATGGAAGGGATGATTCATATGATCGAAAAGAAAGAAATGCCATACGGTGAGTTTGTGGAAAATACAAATACTTTTGTGAAAGATACGGTTGCGAAGCTGGGAGAAACAGAAGAAAAAGTAGCGGATGAAATGATTTTGAATTGGAATCAACAAATTGAAGTATGTCGTTGTCCGTGTAAAAAGGGGAAAATCCTTCATAAAGGAAACTTCTATGGGTGCAGTAACTATCCTGAGTGTGAGATCCGTATGCCAAAGAAAATTAAAGAAAAAGCAATTCCTGAAGCACAAATAAAAAAGCTATTTGAAAGTAAGAAAACGGATCTGTTAAAAGGCTTTAAATCCGGTGAGAAAGAGTTTTCAGCGTACTTAGTATTCCGGGAAGGCAAAGTACAATTCCAGTTTCCAACGACAGATGAGCTATCTCTCGGAAAGTGTCCAGACTG
>NZ_JBUQDQ010000043.1:0-1762 GCF_055179755.1 Staphylococcus sp. TCBT05
TTGAAGGTGGCGACAAGCCAATTCGAAGACTAGATACAGCGTTAGTTAAAGACGGAAATACGACTGTTAAAGACCAACTATGAGAAGTCAAGGAGGATTTTTTATATAAATAGGGGGTGTTTTTCTAAAAAAGGGCGCGCCAAATAAACCTAAGGATTTTCAAAAAAATGAGAAGGTCATGTTTCTATTGTGTGTGGTGGTACTTCATAAGGTTTATTGCTTTTAAGAATGGCGTAGATAATGTAACACAGCTTTCTAGCTACGGCCCCTATACAAACATAGTAGTGCTTTCCTTGCTTTCGTTTCTTTTCATAAAAGGCTTTTAATACAGGGTCATGTTTATGAGCTGTAATAGCCGCCTGGAATAAGGCTCTACGCAAATGAGAAGAACCACGCTTGGATATAGACGTACCTGAGGATTCAAATTGCCCAGATTGGGACACAGAGGCATCAATGCCTGCGTAAGCGACAAGTTTAGCTGGTTTGTCAAAGCGGTGTATATCCCCAATTTCACTTAGTATAGTGGCACCTAAAATCGGTCCAACGCCAGGTATTGTCATGATAGGAGTATCTAAATCAATTAAAAGTTGTGACATTTCTTCTTCACATTCTTTAATTTGATCTTCGATAAAACGAATTTGCTCTATCAACATTTTTAGCTGGAAGGAAAAAGCGTCTTTACAGAAGGTAACACCAAACGAATTAGAGGCTAATTCCATTAGCTTGTTGGCTGTTTTCTTCCCTAGTCGGTTACGACTGGTTTGCTCAATTATTTGTGTTAAATCATCAATAGATATCTGTTCATAGTCACTAGGAGAGGCATATTCAAGTAAGATTTGCGAAGAAGTTTTACCAAAAACATCTGAAAAGATGCTTTGGTACTCTGGGAAAGTCTGATCTAATACGACAAGAGCTTTTCGTTTTAAATCACTCATATTACTTACAAGCGCATTACGAAAGCGGCTCATTTGTTTTAGAGCGAACATTTTCTCATCCACAAGTGGGGTTTCAACAAAACGGCCGAATCGAATGATATCGGCAATCATAGTGGCATCAATGGCATCTGTTTTTCGCTTTCTAATTTCTGTTCCTTTTCGCCAGGCATTGGTTTGAATTGGATTTAATACAACGACTGAGAAGCCTTGATCCAGTAGAAAAGAATAAACGGCTAACCAATAATGTCCCGTTGCCTCCATTCCAATCAGTATTTCTGTAGGAGACTCAATGTATTGGTACATCCAATTTAATAGTGCTTGTCCACCTTCTTTGTGATTCTGAAAGGGAAATGGCTTAGTAATAGGTTTTCCAGTTTGATCGATAATGGACGCATAATGTTTATGTTTAGCGATATCAATACCTAAATAGAGCATAGCTTACACCCCTATTTTAATCAGTGTTAGATAGTGTTGTCCTCCTCTGAACTAATAAGCGCTACTACCTCGTAAGAGATACGAAGAATGACCAATGGTCATCAACATCCAACTCATTCGTAAACTACTTATTAGACAGAGGTACCATTCTTTCAACCGAATACAAAGATTCAAGGAGGTGGTCGGCAACACTCTATCTACAAATATAAGTATCTCATAAAAATAGATACTCTTGGGTTTATAGGTACATCCCGTCCCTAAAAACCTAACTTAATCATACGAGGAGGTGGGGACAATGGACAAGACGGAAACAAGGGAAATAGTAACACAGAAGATTGAAATTAGAGAAGATGATAACGGAAATCGGACACTTATAGGCTATGCAGTAAAGT
>NZ_JBUQDQ010000044.1:0-643 GCF_055179755.1 Staphylococcus sp. TCBT05
TTGCGGTCGTACTCCCCAGGCGGAGTGCTTAATGCGTTAGCTGCAGCACTGAAGGGCGGAAACCCTCCAACACTTAGCACTCATCGTTTACGGCGTGGACTACCAGGGTATCTAATCCTGTTTGCTCCCCACGCTTTCGAGCCTCAGCGTCAGTTACAGACCAGAGAGCCGCCTTCGCCACTGGTGTTCCTCCATATATCTACGCATTTCACCGCTACACATGGAATTCCACTCTCCTCTTCTGCACTCAAGTCTCCCAGTTTCCAATGACCCTCCCCGGTTGAGCCGGGGGCTTTCACATCAGACTTAAGAAACCGCCTGCGCTCGCTTTACGCCCAATAAATCCGGACAACGCTTGCCACCTACGTATTACCGCGGCTGCTGGCACGTAGTTAGCCGTGGCTTTCTGGTTAGATACCGTCAAGGGATGAACAGTTACTCTCATCCTTGTTCTTCTCTAACAACAGAGTTTTACGATCCGAAAACCTTCTTCACTCACGCGGCGTTGCTCGGTCAGACTTTCGTCCATTGCCGAAGATTCCCTACTGCTGCCTCCCGTAGGAGTTTGGGCCGTGTCTCAGTCCCAATGTGGCCGATCACCCTCTCAGGTCGGCTATGCATCGTGGCCTTGGTGAGCCGTTAC
>NZ_JBUQDQ010000045.1:0-8797 GCF_055179755.1 Staphylococcus sp. TCBT05
TTGTAAACTTGATGTTTCAACGTTTCATAGATAGGGACCCTTCGTTTGTAAAGGTATACCTTTACAAACTGATGTTTACTTTCTCTATTGTTGAATGGAGATTTTCTTTTTTAATAGGGCTAGGCTCTCTACATTGGGAACACATCAATTTCTTTGTGGAATAAAATGTTGAGGGATTACATTTAACCGAGTGATAATCCTAACTTCCTTTGTATATAAAAGAGCTGATTTATTCTGAACAGATTAAAATCTTGCTGTTTCTTGTCTAAATTTACTTAGCGTGTTTTTTTGAAATACTGGGACTTCTAGTATGACAAAAGCTTAATTTATTGAAAATTAAGAATAATCAGTATGCAATCTATCAATTTACTATATATTACATTTGTGTAAATATTGTTATAAGGACATTTTTTAAAACTTTCCCCTAATAAAGTTTTGAAAGAGTTGTCTCATGTAAATATTCTCCATGTTGTAAATATGCCAAGAAAAGAGAATCCATTTGGATTCTCTTTTCATTGTAACGAGTGTAAATAAAAATTAATATTTTTATAATAGGATTTTAAAATAATAGTAATCTTTCCTGCCCATTATTAGAATAGGGGGTGAAGAGTATGTTCAATTGGACAACACCGGATGAAGTAATAGTTGGCATATTATTTATAGGAGCAATAGCAATTGCAACTAGATACATAATTAATCAGATACAATAAAGTATCTATAAAATTAGGTGCTTTTTTCTTTGTTGTATAGAAATTACACATTAAACGTGAATTTGAACTAAATAGACATTCGGATAGAAAACGTCCTTCTTTAATTTAATTATAGATTTAATAATATTCGAAAAATTAAATGGTATAATTTTCTAAGTTGAATTAAATCCTTACAGTTTCTTTATAGTGAATTAAGAACGGAAAAAATAAAAAGAGTAATTTTATCAATACGAGTTTTTTCTTTTACATATTAAAATGGAAGTACCCTTTCAATGTATACTGACCCCTTTACAAATGGTGAAGGGATTTTTTTATTTAATAAATTAGTTTTACAAAACATATAAAATGTTAAACTCGTAAAAAACAGGAATATCATGCAATTCCCTTTGACATTTTTTTCGCGGTCATGGTGCAAAAAATCTCTTAAACTTAGACATACTGATATTACTACTCTAAAAAGGGCATTATCAGTATGAGAAACCAAAATTTGTTTAATCTGAAACATTATCAGCCTAAAATCATCCTTCTTACAGTGAGATGGTACTTACGGTACAACTTAAGCTTTCGTAATTTGGTGGAAATGATGGAAGAACGAGGCCTATCGATAGCTCATACCACGATTATGCGTTGGGTCCATCAATATGGTCCTGAGTTAGATAAGAGAATTCGACATTATCTCAAGCCGAGCAATGACTCATGGAAAGTAGATAAAACATACATAAAAGTAAAAGAGGAATGGATGTATTTGTATGGTGCGGTCGATTCAAAAGGGAATACCATTGATTTTTAATTAAGTAAAAATAGAAGTACCAAATCAACCAAGCGCTTTTTCGTATGTATCCAATCCTCGTGTCATTACTGTAGATAATAATCCATCTCATCCAGTAGCAGTTGAGGAGTTAAAAGAAGAAAAAAAGATGCCAAAAGGCATCCAAATAAGACAAATGAAATATCTTAACAACATTGTGGAACAGGATTATCGGCTCATTAAAAGGAGAGTCCTTCCTATGTGAGAGCTCAAGTCTTTTGACAAAGCTACATCCATTTTTTTAGTAGTAGAAGCTATGCATATGATCAAAAAAGAACAGATTGATTTACGGGACCAGTCTGTCCAAAATCAGAAAGAATTCATTAATTGTTTGGACTTGCAGCATAACATACGATTCCGTTAGGAATATATGTGCTTTATTCTCTTTTATTTTTGCACCAGAGCCGATTGAAGGAAAACAGCCAAAGAAGTGGAAAAATAATCCCTCTATTATATATAACAGAGGAATATATATATTTATTCATAAAAAAACAAAAAAAGGAGAGGGATATCTCCCTCTCCACCAATAAAATCAAACATATTTACAATTAAGGAAGGGCATACATTCATCAAGTGATGAAAGGAACACTAATAGTTCACATAGTGAATTATAACATAAAACAACCCCTATTAATAGTTAATATTACCATTAATGGAAGTATTGTTACAACTTTGTTAAATATCTTAATATTAAAAGGTTTTATATGTATACAAATGGAATGTGCATAGTGTAGGAGTAAAATATAAGGGGGATATATATTATGTTTAACAAAAAACAAAAATTAATAACAACCGTAACAGCTTTAACATTAGGATGTGGATTTACTTTCGGATTAACACCAGCCTTTGCAGATTCTACTAAGATGTCTGCAAATAATACTCCTGTTCACTCTATTCAAAACCAAGAGCAAGAGCCTTTTACGGGATATGTCATTTCAGTAGATAAGAATTACTTAGTGGTTGCTGCCACTTCTACAAAAGACGAAGCGCTCGCTTACCAAAATGATTGGTGGGATCTAGTCTCTCAGAATAAAATTTTACGAGTTCCTGTTTCAGGTGGGGAAAATTACACATTAGGTGAAAAATTAAACGTATATGCAGTTGGTTGGACTGCATCATTACCACCAATCGCTGTTATGCCTACAATTGAAAAATTAGCCCAATAGGTAATAGCATCTGATATAAAATAAATAACCGATTCCTTAATTGTATAAGGAATCGGTTATTTTTTGTGAAAAATATATCTAAACGTACAATTTTCCTGAAATGATACGGTGCCCCAATATAGTTTTAGAAATTTTAAAAACACATTCACTTATACTCTCTTTGAAGCCTTGGGATGTACACAGCCACCTAAAATCTGTTATTATATCTATATATTGCATGAATCATATATCCTTTGTATATCGTTGAAATTATGTAAATTCTATGAATGGAAGGGGGATATAAAATGTTAACTGAATTGCAAAAAAAGTTTTTCTCAAAATTAAAAATTTCGACAAAAGATAATGTAGAATTTGAAGATTTACATGCAATTCTTTTACAAATGGGGTACTTATTACCGTATGAAAATATAGATATTATGGAAGAAAACATGCAAGATTTTTCTAGAGATAATATTGAAGAAAAACTCCTTTTAAAAAATCGTGGCGGATTATGCTATGAGATTAATTCATTATTATATTATTTTTTGTGTGATTGTGGATTTAATGTGTATCGAGTAGCTGGAACTCTATATGATCCAAAAACAAGAAAGTGGAACCCTGATGATGGTCATGTACTCATCGTTTTACAGTACAAAGATGAAAACTATGTAATAGATGCTGGTTTTGCAGCTTATCTTCCTTTACATCCGGTTCCTTTTCATGGTGACAGTGTAACTTCTGTGACGGGAGAATATCGTGTTCGTAAAAAAAACACAGAGAAAGGAACCCATGTATTTGAAATGAAAAAAGGAGAGAATGGAGAAACTTCTCATTTTCTTGATTCAGACCTTACTGATACCTGGTCGATAGGTTATGCTTTTTATCTAAACAATATTGATGAAAAGAAAGTAAATGATATACAAAATATGGTTATAAATCATCCAGAATCACCAGTAAATAAGGGGATTATTATTTGCAAGCTAATTGAACATGGTCATATTGCACTTACTAAGCAAAGTTTTACAGAAACACAACATGGAAATAAATCTAAAAAAGAAATAACAGAGAAACAATATTATCAGATACTTAAAGATAAATTTAATATTTTTTATAAAAACAACATGTAGAAAGTTATAAGTTTTTATAGGAGTACTGTCACATGCTCCCATCGAGCCATATGTAAGATGGTTTCCCCGTTACGAGTAATGAGATAGTTTGATTCACCTTTTATATATTATCTAAAAAAGAACTTGTAGGAATCCCTACAAGTTCTTTTTGTTTTTCTTATTGTATTTAGAGTGAAAAATTTTAAATATAGAAGTGATGAAGAAATATGATATTAAGCGTTCTTCATTTTATAGACTTATTAAACAGTATGAAGAAGTAAAAAAAGGGAAACCTAACGAATAATTAATGATGATTTAGGGGGTACCAAATGGAGCATAAAACAAAGGTAACAATTGGGGATTACGTTCAATTTTCATATCGCAAAAATCCTAATTTACAATTAACCGGATATGTAGTAAATGTTCTACAAAATACAATTGTTGTAGAGATTACAGAGATAATGGGAGTGGGAGTTGAAATAGATGATGTTCGGCAAGTAGTAAAACATGGTTGCTATAATAGAGTGGTTCATAAACAAATCAAAAGTAATGTTTCATAAAAAGGAGCTCCTAGATAAATCTAGGAGCTCCTTTTTAGATGAAGTTACTGGATTTTGGGTCTGTGTACATGCCCCTATTAAAATAATATCTTGCTTGAACTGTTTCCCTTTAAAATATCTCATTTATGTCTTTCCGTACACCTTTTTCTAGAATGTAGTTTCATTTAAAAAACTTTACAACAAAATTCTTTATGATTCGAGTTTTCATGTCAATTAAATGATGTTTAATAATATTAAGATTTATTTATATATCCTCTGAATGAACTTTTCAAATATTTATTTGGATATAAATCATTAATCATTGCGTATGGACTTCCATTCCAGTATCTTACTACTGGTGTCCATAGTCTATGCCCTTTTAGCCACTTCATTGTGTATTGCTGAAATAATTGATTATCTGTCAGCTTTTCTTTTTCTTCAATTGTCCACTGTAATGCATCTAGCGCTTTCTCTCTCGTCCAAAAGCCACTAGGTGTCATCTTAAACTCCCATTCTTTAAATTGACTCGGATATAAATCATTAATCATTGCATATGGACTATCATTCCAATATAATTGACAGGCTCCTCTCAATCCTAATTGAGTTAGCCATTTATTTTCGTATATATTCTTCAGCTGATCCGGATTTAATTTTTCTTTTTCTTCAATAGTCCATTTCAGTGCTTGTAACGCTTTTTCTTTCGTCCAAAATTTATTAGGAGCCTTAGTAAATTCCCATTCTTTAAAACGATTTGGATATAAATCATTAATCATTGCATACGGACTTCCATCCCAGAGCACCCTTAAAGGTGCACTTAGTCGCCGCTCATTTAACCATTTTTGCCCATAAATTCGCAAGAGTTTATGGGGTGATAATTTCTCCTCTTCTTCAATTATCCATTTTAATAATTGTAAGGCCTTTTCTTTCGTCCAAAAATTTAACGGGGTCATTCTAAATTCCCATTCTTTAAATTGATTCGGATATAGATCATTAATCATCGCATATGGACTATTGTCATATTTATGCTTCAATACGCCACGTAATCGATACTTCGCAATTACTGCGTTATTCCAATTTTGTTTTATCTCTTCTTCGTTCCAATTTAAAATTTTTGTTACTAAATACCTTGTTACCCTTTTAGCCATTTCATTGTTTTCATCTAAATTCCAAGTATTTCGTGGGAATCTATTTCTTTTTCCATCTAATATCTCCTGATAGATGTCCTCTATAGTAATTGTGTCCATCTGTATCTCATAACCTTTCTTTAAAAATATACGTATATATAGTTAAAATGATCTTTAAGCAATTATTAATATTGATAATATAAGTTTTTAGTGGATTACAACCTGTGTACATCAACTAAAAACTTATATAATTTTGCATACATGTTACGTCAAATGTTTTTATTTAATGCTATGTAGCGTTTAACGGTTTTCACATAGAAAATGTATTCTCCTGTTCATTTTCTTTCGTTAGAAAGGAATAGGGACGGCCGTTTTTCGAATTTGTCTCAAAAAAATAGTTGTTTTATCTATTTTGAGGGTGTTGCAAAACTAAAATAAATATGCAATGTTATGAATCAGAAAAACTAGCTGAACATGCAATAGATAACGATTTTGACCATACCAACGTGGCTGTTCCAGCCCTTTATCTTTGAGTTTACTAAACTGTTGTTCAATTTTCCCACGTTCTTTCATCAATTGTTTGCCAAGGATGGTTTTTATAAAATGAGATAATACACGGCGATGTGTACTCTTATTTTGTTCACCATTCCTCGGATTGATTGGATTCATGGCAAAGACGTTACATGTTCGCGCAATTTCATAAATGCGTTGACTATCATAAGCAGTATCTGCAACGGAAAATAGCACATTTTGGTTTTGTATATCCTGAAGCAATACAGGAGCCATTTTGCTATCATGGACGTTCGCTGTTGTAAACGCGTAAGACAACACAACACCTTCTGGTGTTGAACAAACATGAGCCTTATATCCTTTATACCAACCATAACGGGTAGATTTTCCCCATTTCGCTTGTGAATCATATAAACTACTCCGTAAGGCAGTACTATCGATTAATACACAAGGAATCAGCTCTAAATTTAGTTCCTGAAGAACCTTTTCATGAATGACTGGAATACCCTTTTCACGAAACCAAGTACCTACACGCGAAAAAGTAGAAATGTGAGAAACGAAAGAAAGACCACAAAATGCACGAAATGAAGGATATTGATGCAAAAAACGTGTTAACTTACGTAAAGAATTGATTTGGAATACCGTTTTTACAAAAAAACATTTGAGTAAAGCTTTTCTACAGATGAGTGGACGACCTGTAATAGGCGGAACGCCTCCAATAGTTAAACTGTCTACATATGCAAATAAAATTTGTAAAATAGATTGATTCTGATCAAATTTGGTTTTCATACTAGTAAATCCGTCCTTTCTGGAGATAGTTTGGGATACTATCATTCTTCCAGAAAAACGGGTTTTTTAATGCATTCATTTTTGGATATTTATGAGTTTTGCAACACCCTGTATTTTAAGAAAATAATGCATACGTAGTGAATTATTTGAACTATAGATAATTCGTCAAATAAGAGGAATCCTCATATACTACGAAATATTTCAATTCTTCACCATTTTCCTTATACCATATCGACTACTTTGTTCATATCTTATATTTCTTCAAAAGTGGACTGCTTTAAAATTTGTAACACCTGTAAATCTGGAATTTGCTCCCTGTTATATAGCGTGAGTACGAAATATTACTTATAGAAGAAACACTTCATCAATCAATGCTCTGTCTATATCTATCTTATAAGCTATCTTGCGCCATTTCATTTACATCTTTATAATAATACAAGTATACATTTATAATAAGAGGTGCCTTATGAACAAATCAGAATTAATAAAACAAGTCGCAATACAATCCGAACTAACAAAACCACAAGCAAGTCTTGCTGTAGATGCAGTATTAGAATCTATTCAACATGCACTACAAAATGGGGAACATGTACAGCTACTTGGCTTCGGCACATTCGAAGTAAGAGAACGTGCTGCCCGTGAAGGACGCAATCCACATACTGGTGAAGCTCTTACGATCCCTGCGGGAAAAACACCTGCCTTTAAAGCGGGGAAAGCATTAAAAGAGGCTGTAAAAGCTAAATAATATTTCTTTAACAGTAGCATGACTTCCAAGGATTTCATGCTACTGTTTTATTTTAGAATCGAATCGTGGAGATGGCATGTTTATATACAAGCTGTTGTTTCTCTTCAAATTCTATTAAAATAGAAAAAATATCATATCCTCTTATTATTCCTTTTATATGTAGTCCTTTTAACAGAATTAACGTGATATCCTTCTTCTTTTGAAACGCTTCTTGTAATAAGTGTTCCTGTGAAAATAGTATGTTCTTACCTCTATCCTTTTGAAATGATTGTAATTTCGTTTCCAATGAATTCTCCCCCTATTCTTCTCATACAGTTACTTTGTATTGTTCTAGTTCAGCTAACAGTTGTTTTACACCCTCTGGACTCAGTGTCAGCTTTCCACCTATTAGTTTTACATTCCTTGAAGATATTTCTCCTGTGATAGGACACGTACCATGAGGTGTATATTTTTGTAGAACAATCGCATCTTCTTCTACAAAAAATTCTAAAGCATCGCTTGTTTCCACCTGTAAAGTTTTTCTTGTTTCTTTTGGTATTACAATTCGTCCCAAATTATCTACTTTTCTTACAATACCTGTTGCTTTCATAAGCATGCCCTCCTTTTTTACAAATAGAATATTCCACATATTGCGTAAACGTTTACATTATTTTAAAACCATATATACTATAAAAAGTTTATCACAATCTGTAGAAATATTCTCCAGGTCTTCTTACGTCCACTGTTGCAAACCTTCTATTCCCTTCATACCCTCAATCACTTTTTCGTCACTCACTATATAATAAACCTCATTTCCTTTTCGCTCATAGGAAACCATCTTAAACTGTTTTAACTTTATTAACTGCTGTGACATTGTAGATTGTGGAACACGTAGTAACTTCTGTAACTCGGATACATTTAATGGACCTTTCGCAATTAATTCTCGAACGATCATCAAACGCATAGGATGTCCAAGCATCCGCAATATATCTGCAGGTCTCTCGTAATACTTAATATCCATATAGAAAGCTTTCGGCATAATCTCTCCCCCTTTTTGGATGAACGTTTTTTAAATCCTAATATTATCTATTTGTTTCGCCAATCTTTTATATATGCAAGAGCTTTATCTAAGTATCTATATTCTTATAAGTATATTATTCCTCAAAATTCTCCCTATTTCCTCTTTGTATCTTACATTGCTTCCGATGTATCTTACTAAATAACTCATTTACTTCACTCTGTTTTATATTCTCTGGTATTTCTAATGCGTGTCCAAACGTTTTCCTCCAAGAAATTTTTAATACTTTAATTTGCTTCGTAGAGACCCAATTTTGAAGTTTTT
>NZ_JBUQDQ010000046.1:0-347 GCF_055179755.1 Staphylococcus sp. TCBT05
TTTTAATAAAATATCTCAAACATGTCTTGCGGAAGTAGTTCAGTGGTAGAATACAACCTTGCCAAGGTTGGGGTCGCGGGTTCGAATCCCGTCTTCCGCTCCAATTTTCAATATGACATGCCGGGGTGGCGGAACAGGCAGACGCACAGGACTTAAAATCCTGCGGTGGGTGACCACCGTGCGGGTTCGACCCCCGCCCTCGGCACCATATGCGCCCGTAGCTCAATTGGATAGAGCGTTTGACTACGGATCAAGAGGTTAGGGGTTCGACTCCTCTCGGGCGCGCTTTTATTAACGGGAAGTGGCTCAGCTTGGTAGAGCACCTGGTTTGGGACCAGGGGGTCGCA